>CAVTXQ010000001.1:0-318646 GCA_963738795.1 uncultured Gaiellaceae bacterium
CGCATCGTCGTCAGCTGCCCGAAGCGGCTTCGCCTCCACGTCTCCCTCTCTCATGTCCGCGCGCTCCAAGTGCACACACGGTATCCCGCAGTTAGACGTGCGGCCAGACTGATTGTTGATCGCATAACGCGGGCACAACACTCGAATGAGCAGTGGCGCAATCGCAGCGAAGGGACGCCGGGCGGGCCAGAGCCCCTGGGTCGAACGGCTCGGCCGGGCCGGCCTCGTCGCCAAGGCCGTCCTCTACGCCGTCATCGGCCTGCTCGCGATCCAGGTCGCACGCGGTGGGCGCGAGGAGAGCCCGGACAAGGGCGGCGCGCTGCGCACGATCGCCGAGCAGCCGTTCGGCAAGGGTCTCCTGGTGCTGCTGGCGCTCGGGCTCGCGGGCTACGCCCTCTGGCGATTCGCGCAGGCGCTCCTCGACCGAGACCGCGAGGGCGAGAGCCCGAAGGGCCTCGCGAAGCGCGCCACCGCGCTCGCGCAGGCAGTTTGGTACGCCGTGCTCTGCGGCCTGACGGTGTCCGCACTCGCCGGCAACGAGAGCAGTGGTGGTAATGAGCAGGAGACGACGGCAGGCGTCTTCGACTGGCCGCTCGGTCGCTATCTCGTCTACGCGGCCGGGCTCGCCTTCGTCGCTGCCGGGGCCTTCAACGGCTACCGCGCCGTGACCTGCAAGTTCAACAAGAAGCTGAAGACCGGCGAGATGAGCGAGACCGAGGAGAAAGCCGCGACCGGAGTCGGCATCCTCGGCCACCTCGCGCGCATGGTCGTCTTCGGCCTCGTGGGCGCGTTCCTCGTCAAGGCGGCCTGGGAGTTCGACTCCAAGGAAGCGCGAGGCCTCGACGGCGCGCTGCTCGAGCTCTCACAGCAACCGTACGGTGGGATCCTGCTCGGCGCGGTCGGCGCCGGCCTACTCGCCTACGCGGCCTATTGCCTCTTCCAGGCGCGCTACCGCGAAATCTAGATCTTCCCTGGAAATCGACCACTTTTTAGCCTCAATAGTCCCAGCGTTGCCGACAATAGGAGCATGGTGCGATCGAGATCTGCGGCGCTCCTGGCAGAGCTGCACGCGCACACGACCTGGAGCGACGGGGCGCTCGGCGTCGGTGGGCTCGTCGACCTCTACGGGCTCCAGGGCTTCGACGTTCTCTGCGTCACCGACCACTCGTCGAACAGCGACGCGAGGGGAATCACGGCTGAGAACCATGCCGCCTATCTCGCCGAGATCGACCGTGAGGCAGAGCGCGCGCTGGAGACCTACGGGTTGCTCGTGCTCCCAGGGCTCGAGCTGACGTTCAACGATCCCGACCCCGTCCGAGCCGCGCACGCGGTCGCCGTCGGCCTGCGCCGGTTCGTCTCGGTGGCGGAGGGGATCGACAGTGCGATCGAGCTGGCCGCCGACGCGGGCGCGGCACTCGTCGCCGCGCATCCCAACGACCATGAGCCGGCCACCTGCCCAGGGCGGCTGACGCGGCGGTTCGCGCGCGACCCAGAGCTCGCGTCGCGAGTACACCGTCTCGAGCTCTTCAATCGCACCCAGCTCTTCTCCTGGGTCGCGAAGGCCGGCCTGCCGTGCGTCGCCAGCGGCGACTTTCACCGGCTCGAGCACCTCGGTGGCTGGAAGAGCGTCATCCCCTGCGCGCGCCACGAGGAAGCAGTCGTCGGGCATCTGCGCTCGCGACGGCCGGTCTTCCTCACCCAGGTGGACGCCGACTCGCAGCCGATCGCCGCCTAGCGGCGGCTACAGTCAGCCTGATGGCGACGATCGCCGACGGCCGGACTCTTCCTTTCGACTGGTACTCGGATCCGGCCGTGCTGCGGCTCGAGCAGGAGCGGATCTTCCGCCGCGCCTGGCAGTACGTCGCCCGCGCCGACCAGGTTGCCGAGCCGGGGTCGTTTTGCACTGCCGACACCGGCGGGGTCCCGGTCGTCCTCGTGCGCGACAAGGAAGGCACCCTGCGCGCCTTCGTGAACGTCTGCCGCCACCGCGGCTCGCTCGTCTGCGAGGGCGAGGGCCGGCGCGAGACGCTCCAGTGCCCCTACCACGCCTGGACGTACAACCTCGACGGCTCGCTGCGGGCGGCGCCGCGCTCCGAGCGCGAGCCGGACTTCGACCAGGAGAGCCTGGGCTTGCGTCCGGTGCTCATCGACGCGTGGGGCCCGTTCGTCTTCGTCAATCCGGACCTCGAAGCGCCGCCGCTCGCAGAAACGCTGGGCGAGCTGCCCGAGCTCGTGGCGGCCTCCGGGGTCGACCTCGATGCGCTCCGCTTCCTCGAGCGCTCGACCTCCGGGTACGAGGCGAACTGGAAGGTCTGCTGCGAGAACTACCTCGAGTGCTACCACTGCCAGGTCGCCCACCCCGGCTTTTCGAAGGTCGTGGACGTCTCGGTCGACGCGTACGTCCTCGAGGAGAGCCGCTTCTTCTCGACCCAGTACGGCCCGGTGCGCGAAGCCTGGAAGGGTGACTTCGACCCGCGCGGCCCGATCGAGCGCGGCCAGTTCCACTTCCTCTGGCCGAACCTGACGATCAACATCATGCCCGGCCACCCGAACCTCTCGATCGGCCCGGTCGTTCCGGCGGGACCGGAAAGCACGTCGCGCTTTCTCGACTACTTCGTCGGCCCCGATGTCGACGAGGACTGGATCCGGGACATGCTCGAGTTCGACGCCCAGGTCGGCGCCGAGGACACGGTTCTCGTCGAGCGCGTGCAGAAGGGCGTGCGCGGCGGCGGGCTCGAGCAAGGCCGGTTGATGCTGGAATCGGAGCGGCTGATCACGCACTTCCAGGGGCTGCTGCTCGATGCGCTGGCCTAATTTGTTCACCAGTCCTTTACCCACCGATGACGCGGATCACGACATGCTTGGCCGATGGCCGTGACAGCCCAGCGGGGAGTTGCCAGCCGACTGCTGAACCGCGAGCTCTCCACGCTCGAATACAGCGACCGGCTCCTCGACCTCGCGAACGACGACTCGCTGCCGCTCCTGGAGCGGGTCAAGATGTGCCGCTTCGTCTCGTCCAACCTCGACGAGTTCTTCATGGTCCGCGTTGCCGGGCTCCTGGGCCAGGCGGCGGCCGGCCTCGCGGTGCGCTCGGTCGACGGGCTGACGCCCCTCGCCGCGCTCGCCGCCATCCGCGAGCGCGTGGTCGAGCTGACGGAGCGGCAGTCCAAGATCTGGAAGAAGGCACTCCGGCCCGCACTGGCCGCGGAGGACGTCGTCGTCGCCACAGTCGCCGATCTCGACGCGGATGAGCTGCGGGGGCTCGAGGAGCGGTTCCGGCGCGAGATCTTCCCGGTCCTGACTCCGCTCGGGGTCGGTCCGGGCCAGCGCTTCCCGTACATCTCCGGGCTCTCGCTCAGTCTCGGCGTGCTCGCCCGCGACCCGGAGAGCGGCGAGGAGCGCTTCGCGCGGGTGAAGGTGCCTGAAGGTCTGCCGCGCTTCTTCAACTCCGGGTCGGGGGGCCGGCTGCTCCCACTGGAGAACGTGATCGCGCACTTCCTCGACGTGCTCTTTCCGGGGATGGAGATCGTCGAGCGGTCGGCCTTCCGCGTCACTCGCGACGCCGACTTCGAGGTCTCGGACGAGGCCGACGACTTGCTCGAGGCGGTCGAGGACGAGCTGCGCCGCCGCCGCTTCGGCCACGTCGTCCGTCTCGAGGTCTCGAGCTCGACCTCGCGAGCCATGCGCGAACGGCTCCAGCAGGGGCTCGGCGCCGCAGACGACCAGGTCTACGAGATCCACGGCATGCTCGACCTCGCCGATCTCGACCAGCTGGTCGCGCTCGACCGCCCGGATCTGAAGTACGAGTCCGCACCGGGCGTCACACCGTCCCGGCTCGTCCACGCAAAGGAGCCGCGCGAACTCTTCGCCGAGATCCGCCGCGGCGACATCCTCGTGCACCAGCCGTACGAGTCGTTCGCGGCGAGCTTCGAGGCTTTCGTCCGCGCTGCCGCCGACGACCCTGACGTGATCGCGATGAAAACGGCCGTGTACCGCACGAGCGGCGACAGCCCGCTCGTCCCGGCGCTGATCGCGTGCGCCGAGGACGGCAAGCAGAGCGTCTGCCTCGTCGAGCTGAAGGCGCGCTTCGACGAGCATCGCAACATCGAGTGGTCACGAGCACTCGAGCAGGCCGGCGTCCATGTCGTCTACGGCTTCCCCGACCTGAAGGTGCACGCGAAGATGACGCTGATCGTCCGCCGCGAGGGCGACGGGTTGCGACGGTATGTCCACGTCGGGACCGGGAACTACCACGCGGTCACCGCCCGGTCGTACGAGGATCTGAGCCTCTTCACCGCCGATCCAGAGATCGGCGAGGACATCGCGGCGCTCTTCAACTACCTGACCGGATTTGGCCGCCCGGAGCGCTTCCGGAAGATCCTCGTCGCGCCGTTCAGCCTGCGCTCGCGCCTGGTCGAGCGCATCAGGGCAGCCGGCATGGCCGCAGCCGCCGGCACCCCGGCCCGGATCCGGTTCAAGGTGAACGCACTCACCGACGGGGCGATCATCGAGGAGCTGTACACGGCGTCGGAGCACGGGGCGAGGATCGAGATCGTCGCCCGCTCGATCTGCATGCTCAAGCCGGGCGTGCCCGGGATGAGCGAAAACATTCTCGTCCGCTCGATCGTCGGCCGCCACCTCGAGCACAGCCGTGTCTACTCGTTCGAGGTCGGCGACGAGACAGAGCTCTTCATCGGCAGCGCCGACCTGATGACACGCAACCTCGACCGGCGGGTCGAGGTGGTCGTCCCGGTCGAGCAGGCGCGACTGCGCCAGGAGCTGACCTCGGTCTTCGACAGTGCCTTCGCCGACACCGACTCGTCCTGGGAGCTCGCCGCGGACGGGACGTGGACGCGCCGCAAACGCGCGAAGGGCGAGCGTGCGCACAAGCACCAGCTCAATCTGCAGCGCCGTGCCCGCCTGAGATCCCGCCGAGCGGTCGGCGCGCGCAACCGCACCGAGTGAAGCCTCCGCGGGGTCTGACCGGCGTGCTCGCAAGAATGACCGGCATGAGGGTCGGGGTCATCGACGTCGGGTCGAACACCGTGCGCCTGCTCGTCGGCTCGGTCGGCGGTGGCGCCGTTCGCACCATCCGGGAGGAGCGGCAGCACCTCGGCCTCGGCGAGGAGCTCCTGCGCCACGGGCGCATTCGACGCCGGA
The DNA here is from genome assembly GCA_963738795.1 of uncultured Gaiellaceae bacterium. Lineage (GTDB taxonomy): Bacteria > Actinomycetota > Thermoleophilia > Gaiellales > Gaiellaceae > Gaiellasilicea. Next base: position 5,161 of record CAVTXQ010000001.1, read on the forward strand.
AGCTCGACGAGGTCGCCGAGGTGACGGGCGGTTACGCCCGGATCGCGCGCAAGCTCGGCGTCCGCGAGCTCGAGACGGTCGTCACAGCGCCTGGCCGCCAGGGAGACTCGCCGCAGCGATTGCTCGACACGCTCGGCCGCGCGACGAGCGGCGAGGTCCGGGTCGTCTCGGCCGAGGAGGAAGGCCGCCTGGCCTTCGAGGGCGCCGTCTCCCGCGCGAACCCCGGCGATGATGTGGTTGCGGTCTGCGACGTCGGCGGCGGCTCGACGGAGGTGGTCGTCGGCACGGGGCTGCTCGGCCCGGCCTGGGTGCGGTCGGTCGACATCGGCTCGCTGCGACTGACCGCCGCGGTCTTGCGCGACGACCCACCTTCAGCCGCCGAGATCGAAGCCGCGCGCGCGACCGTCCGTGACGCCTTCTCGGACCTCGATCCGCCCCAGCCCGAGCTCGCGCTCGCAACCGGCGGCAGCGCCCGCGCGGTCGCCCGCGTCGTCGGTCGGGAGTACGGCCCGGAAGAGCTCGAGCACGTCGTGGAGCTACTGGCTCGGCGACCCGCCGTCGAGAGCGCAGCCGCCCTGGGGCTGCGTCCCGACCGCGCTCGCACCTTGCTGGCCGGCGCGCTTATCCTCGCTGAGGTCTCGCGGCACATCGGTGTGCCCTTCCGGCCCGCCCGGGGAGGCATCCGCGAGGGAGCTGCGCTCCGCCTCGCGTACAGCCGCCTCGCAGCCTGATCTACAGCGCGTCGAGCAGCGCTCGGTCGCGTTGGTACGAGAGCAGCGCCGACGCGTCGCTCTGGTCGAGCCAGCGAAGCTCGTCGACCTCGTCTGTCGGCCTGAACGCACCCGACACGGGTTGCATCCGCCACCAGCGGACGCGCTTCGGCCGGCCTTTCGAGTCGACGTAGCGCGTCTGCGGCAGCTCGTCCTCGAGCTCGCACCGAAGCCCGGTCTCTTCCTCGACCTCGCGCAGCGCACAGTCCTCGTCGCTCTCGCCGGGCTCGGCCTTTCCCTTCGGAAAGGTCCAATCGTCGTACTTGGGGCGGTGGACGAGCAGCACCTTGCCCCCGCGGATGACGAGGCCGCCGGCGGCGCGGACCTGCACTACGCCGTCTTCGCCAGCCGTTTCCACGCCGCCTGCCACTCGCCGCGACTGCGATCCGCACGTTCGCGTTCGCGTTCGACGAGCCGGCCGGCGGCGACGCCTGCGTCTGGCAGCCGCTGCGCGAGGCGGCGCAGCCGCTCCTGGGCGACGACCGCGTCCTGGTGCTCGCCGAGGACATCCTGCAGCTTCTTGGCGGCCGCCACATACGGAGCCGCGCCGCGAAGCTCCGCCGCGTAGCGCGCCCGCTTGACCTTGATCCTCGTCTCGTGCAACTCCTTGTCCGAGGACTCGGGCGTCGAGCGCGCGGACCGCCTTGCGGAGCCGGTCGTGCTCGGCGGCATGGATCTCCTCGAGGGTGGGTTTCTCGCCGATGGTCACGACCGATTGCTCCAGTGCGTCGAGGAGGGCGAAGTAACGCTTACTGTCCAGCGCCTTCAGCAGCCGGCGCCGCGCCGTGCGGCGGTCCTGTTTCAAGGCGCGTAGAAGTGCGCGGCCGCCGCGGAGGTCCTCGCCGAGCGACTCGACCTCGGGCGTGAGGTGCCCGACGAGGACGTCGAGGTCGCGCACCGGGCCGAGCACTCCACCCAACCAGCGCAGCTCCTCCTGCATGCGCTCGGCCCACACCGGGTCAAGCAGCTCGTGGCCCGCGCGCAGGAACGCGCGCAGCCGACGAGTGGCGACCCGCATCTGATGCAACTCCTCCGGCTCCGTGCCGAGGCGTGTCCCGGGATCGTGCGCGAGCACCTGCTCCGCCTGCTCGCGCAGGCGCCTGCGCAACGTCGCCGCGGCCGAGCCGTCGTCAGGCTCCTCGACCGGTTCCGCCTGGAAGTCGAGGTCGAGCGCCTGGAACACCTTCGGGCGAGCCTCACTGTCGGCTGCGCCGGCGCGCCGAAGAGCCTTTTCGATCCGCCTCAATGTCTTCTCGTCCCCGTCCAGGAGCTCGACCTCTAGCTCCTCGAAGCTGCGGGTCACCTTCTGGTGGTCGAGGACCGCGACCGTGTCGTGGACGATCTCGGCGCCGTCGGCACGCACTCCTTCGCGCCGTGTGCGCAGGCGCGCGATCGGCACGAGCGCCGCGCCGCGCAAGTGACCGGTCAGCAGCTGCGAGAGCTCTCGGGGAACCGTCTTGGGCGGGCCTGGCTGCTCGAGCTCGAGACGAGCCGGGCCGCGCGGAAGCTTGAGCTGCCAGAGGCCCTTTCCGTTCTCGACCCGGTGCCGCAAGGTGAGGCCCCGCCGCGCCAGGCGGTGGTCCGAGGTGTCGTGGTAGGTCGAGACGAACAGGCGCGGCTCGATCGCCTCGCCGCCGAACTCGGGGAGGTGGAATTCCTCACCTGCGCGGAGCTTCAGCTCTCGCTCGAGCGTCTCCCGGACTGCCACCGTCTGAGTCTAGGTGCAGAAACCGTAAATGGGTGGTGAAGGAACTCAGGCCTCGCCGGTGATCTTCTTGCGCGAACGTGCGGAGAGCGCCCGCGCGATCACGCTCGCGATCAGCACGAACGTGATCAGGATGAGCGCCGCGGTCCAGGCAAGCGCCTGCTCGCCCGGGTCGGCCGACTCGGAGTACTGGAAGATGGCCACCGGCAAGGTTGGGAGCGCCTGGCTGACGTCGGTGCTGATCGCATTCGCCGTGATCGACGAGGTGAAGAGGAGCGGCGCGGTCTCACCGGCGACGCGGGCGACGGCGAGCACCGTGCCGGTCACGATCCCTCCGAGCGCTGTCGGGAGCACGACACCGACGATCGTCCTCCAGCGGCTGACGCCGAGCGCGAGACTGGCCTCCCTCAGCGAGCCCGGGACGAGGTTCAGCACTTCCTGGGTGGAACGCGCGATCAGCGGAATCATCAGGATCGTGAGCGCGAACGCCCCGGCGACGGCGCTCTGACCGCGGTTCACGACGACGACTCCGAAGACGAAGATGCCGACGACGATCGCCGGGATCCCGTTCATCACGTCGAGCACGACGCGGAGCGCCGTGGAGATCGACTTGGAGCCGAACTCGGTCAGGTAGAGCGCGACGAGAACGCCGAACGGGACGGAGAACACGGTCGCCATGCCGACGATCAGGAGGCTGCCGACGATCGCGTCGGCAACGCCGCCCGGTTCGCCGAAGAGCCCGCGCGGCTCCGTGAAGAAGTCGAGGCTCAGCGAGGAGCCGCCCTTGGAGACGACCGACCCGATCACGATCCCGAGCATGGCCACGGCCGCGACCGCGCTGAGCACGGCGATGCCGGCGAAGATCTTTTCGACGATCCGGCGACGGCGCAGGCCGGCAGACTTGATCGAGACGTCGTAGGTGCTCACGCGATCTTCCCCCGCGACCGCTCGAAGCGCCGCACGACGGCCTGGGCGGCGACGTTCGTGATCAGCGAGATCACGAGCAGGATCGCGGCCAGGTAGAGGAGCGAATCGACCTGAAGGCCGCTGACCGCGCCCTGGTACTGCGAGGCGATTCGGCTGGCGAGCGTGTCGCCCGTGTCGAAGATCGAGCCGGGGAACCCCGAACCGGCGCCGATCACCTGGGTGACCGCGATCGCCTCGCCGAAGGCGCGGCCCAGGCCGAGCAGCACAGCGGCGACGATGCCGGGGCCTGCGTACGGGATCGAGACGCCGCGAATCGTCTCCCACTTGGTCGCCCCGAGCGCGAGGGCGCCGTCGGAGAGGTCGCGCGGCACGCGGGAGAAGAGCTCACGGCAGATGCTGGACGTGATCGGGACGACCATGATCGTCAGGATCAGCGCCGCCGGCAGATAGCCGGCCGGGGACGGCACGCCGTCGAAGAGCGGCACGAAGCCCAGGTTCTCCTGCAACCAGGGCTCGGGGTGCTCGGCAAGCCAGGGGCCGAAGACGAGGATCCCCCAGAGGCCGAGGATCACGCTCGGGATCGCTGCGAGCAACTCGATCAGCGTGCCGACGGGACCGCGGATCCACTTCGGCGCCAGGTCGGTGAGAAAGAGCGCGATCGCGATCGAGAGAGGGGTCGCGATCAACAGGGCGATGCCCGAGGTGACCAGGGTCCCGTAGATGAAGTCGAGCGCGCCGAACTTCTGCGTGACGGGATCCCAGCCGACGGTCCAGATGAACGAGAGCCCGAACTCCTCGATCGCGCTCCACGCCTGCGCAAAGACCTTGTACGCCAGCCAGACGACCAGGCCGAGCGTTGCGAGCGAGGCGGCCGCCGTGAGCGCGTAGAAGACAATGTCTCCTACGCGCCACGGCAGCCGCCCGCCCTCGAGCCCCTTCGAGGGCTGGTCGTGCGCAGTCGTCGTCACTACTAGGTCGAGCCTTGGATCTTCTTGATCTGCTTGTAGTTGAAGGCCAGCACGCTCTTCGGCAGCGGTGCGAAGAGCAGTGGCGGCCCGAACTTCTGGCCGGCCGTGACCGCCCAGTAGATGAACTTCCGCAGCTCCGCCGCCTTCGGCGATGCCGTCGGCGCGAGCACGTACGTGAAGGTCGAGATCGGGTAAGCCAGCGGCTGGGTCTTCGCCGGGTTGACGATCGAGATCTCGCCGTTGCCCGTCACCTTCTCGACCGATGAGGCAGCGGCGTTGATGCTCCGCAGGCCCGGCAGCGTCCACTTGCCGGCAGAGTTCTTCACCCGCGCGAACTTGAGCTTGTTGGCGAGGGCATACGCGACGTCGGCGTACATGACCCCGCCCTCGGTGCGCGAGACGACTCCCGCCACACCGGCGCTGCCGCGGGCTCCGATGCCCGTCGGCCAGTTGACCGTGGTGCTGTTACCGACCTTGGACTTCCAGCCAGCGCTCGTCTTCGAGAGGAATTCGGTGAAGTTGTAGGTCGTGCCCGAGCTGTCCGAGCGATAGACGGGCGTGATGTTCAGGTCCGGCAGCGTCACGCCCGGGTTGTCCTTGCGGATCGAGGGCGAGTTCCACTTCTTGATGAACCCGAGGTAGATCTGCGCGATCACAGCCGGGCTCAGCTTCAAGCCCTGCGGCGCACCTGGGACGTTGTAGATCACAGCGGTCGCCGAGAGCGCCCACGGAATCTGGACGCAGCCCTTGCACGCCTCGAACTGGTCGGGCGAGAGCGGCGCATCTGAGGCGCCGAAGTCGACGGTGCGGGCGGTGATCGCCGCGATCCCACCGCCGGAGCCGATCGGCGAATAGTTGACCTGGGTCCCGGCGGCGCCGTCGTAGGCCGGGATCCACTTCGAGATCAGCGGGAACGGGAAGGTCGCCCCGGCCCCGGTCAGGGTGCCCGCAGTGGCCCTCGCGCCGCCGTCGACAGCCGCGCCAGAGACGCCCGCAGCCGCAAGTGAGATCGCAGCGCAAGCCAGCGCCGCGATCAGAAGAGCTGTCTTCTTCATGTTCGTCTGTCTCCTCTGAGTGAATGCACAGTCGGGCACGAGTCTCCCGCGGGCATCGCTCAGCCGGGGCTGAATGGTGGTGAACACGGCGCGTCGAAGTGGTGAACACGGGTCACCCTTCGTTCACATGTTCGTCACCGGATCTTCACCAGACCTTGCCCCACTCCGGTGGCGGCCCGGCGAGAATTGCGCGATGGAGATCGAGACCCGCAAAGCGGTCACGCAAGGCATGCAGATCGACGTGCCCGAGCAGGCGATCGCCGAGGCGCTCGCCGAGATCACCGGCCGCCCCACCGTCTTCTCGATCGAGGATCTCGCAGTCTGGTACGGCAAGTCGGTGGCGCTCGCGGGAGTGACGATGGACATCCGGAAGAACACCGTCACCGCCGTCATCGGCCCTTCCGGCTGCGGCAAGAGCACCTTCATCCGCTGTCTCAACCGGATGAGCGACGCCATCCCTGGGATCAAGGTCGAGGGGCGGATCGAGTATTACGGCAAAGACCTGCGCGGCTCGCGAGTCGACCCGGTCGAGGTCCGCCGCCGGATCGGGATGGTCTTCCAGCGGCCGAACCCGTTCCCGAAGTCGATCTACGACAACATCGCGTTCGCGCTGAGGGTGCTCGGAATGAAGGACGACCTGGACGGTCGCGTCGAGCGGGCGCTCCGCAAGGCCGTGCTCTGGGACGAGGTCAAGGACCGGCTGAAGGAAAGCGCACTCGGGCTCTCCGGCGGCCAGCAGCAGCGCCTTTGCATCGCGCGGGCGATCGCAGTCGAACCAGAGGCGGTGCTCTTCGACGAGCCCTGCTCGGCGCTCGATCCGATCTCGACCTCGGCGATCGAGGATCTGATGCACGAGCTCAAGCGTGAGTACACGCTGGTGATCGTCACGCACAACATGCAGCAGGCCGCGCGAGTCGCCGAGATGACGGCGTTCTTCAGCCTCGATGACGTCGACGGCCGCCGCACCGGCACCCTGATCGAGTTCGACTCGACCTCGAAGATCTTCACGAACCCGACCGACAGCCGGACGAACGACTACGTCACCGGCCGATTTGGTTGAGGCGCAAGAAGATTTGGGATCCGCAGGAGCGGATCCCAAATCGCGCCAAAACCCCTAAAGGGTCGCTTCGCTCCCGGGTTCAATCAGTCGACCTAGCTCGACCCGACTAATGAGAGGCGTCGGTGAACTCGCGAAACTCGCCGGTGACGAGGTACGCGGTCTGCTCGCCGATGTCGACGGCGTGGTCGCCGATCCGCTCCAGGCACCGCGAGACGAGGATCATCCGCAACCCCCACTCCCGCATCTCGACGTCGCCGCCGATCTCGAGCAACCGGTTGACGACGCGGCGGTTCGCACGGTCGATCAGCTCGTCGAGGTCGAGTAGCGACTCGGCCGCGACACGGTCACGCTGCTCGAGCGAGCGGAGCGCGACCCGGATCATCTGCTCGGCGCGCTCACCCATCTCCTTGAAGCCCTCGAGCAACGTCTCGTCTGGCGGCAGGCCCTTCGTCAGCTTCGTCAGCTTCGCGATCGTGACGCAGAGGTCGCCCATCCGCTCCAGATGGAGATTGTCTTTGAGCATCGCCAGCACGAGCCGCAGGTCGCTCGCGACCGGCGTCTGCCGGGCGAGCAGCAGCTCGATTCCCTGCTCGACCTCGAAGTACTGCGCGTCGATGTCGTCGTCGAACGCGATCACCTCGTCCGCAAGCTCGAGGTCCTGCGAGCACACGGCCTCGACGGCGCCGCGCAGCGAGCGCAGCACGAGCTCGCCTTCGACCTTGCAGCGACGTCTCGAGCTCGTCCAGCTCACCCTGAAAGCTGATCCTCATCAGCCGAACCGCCCGGTGACGTAGTCCTCGGTCCGTTTGTCGCCGGGTGTCGTGAAGATCTTCGACGTCTTGTCGTACTCGACGAGGATCCCGTTCCGATTGCCCGACTCCTCGTCGACCTCGACGGAGAAGAACGCGGTCATGTCCGCGACGCGGGCGGCCTGCTGCATGTTGTGCGTGACGATCACGATCGTGTAGTCGCGCTTGAGCTCGTGCATCAGATCCTCGATCCGCGTGGTCGAGATCGGGTCGAGCGCCGACGCCGGCTCGTCCATCAGGATCACGTCCGGCTCGACCGCGAGGCAGCGCGCGATGCAGAGCCGCTGCTGCTGGCCTCCGGAGAGCCCGAGCGCCGACTCCTTCAACCGACCCTTGGCCTCGTCCCAGAGCGCCGCCCGCTGCAGGGCGCGCTCGACGCGCTCGTCGAGGTCCCCCTTCATCCCGAGCACGCGCGGCCCGAAGGCGATGTTGTCGTAGATCGACTTCGGGAACGGGTTCGGCTTCTGGAAGACCATCCCGATCCGCCGGCGCACCTCGACCGGGTCGACGTCGTCCGCGTAGAGGTCCTTGCCGTGGTAGAGGACGTCGCCGCCGACCTTCGCGTTCGGGATGAGGTCGTTCATGCGGTCGAAGCAGCGGATCAACGTGCTCTTGCCGCAGCCGGACGGGCCGATGAACGCGGTGACCGCGTTCTTGTGCACGTCGAGGTTGACGTCCTTGATCGCAACGTTGCCGCCGTACGACACGTACAGATCCCGTACCTCGAAGACCGCCTCGCGATTGGTGACCCCGTCGTCGCCGTGCTGCTGCGCGATGTCCGCCAGGCTCATGGGGTCGATGCTAGTTGCTTGCTCTGACACGGTCGTCATCAGTCTCTCCGATACCGGTTTCGAATGTAGATCGCGAAGGCGTTCAGGGTCATGAGGATCACGAGCAGGACGATGATGCAGGCCGCAGCGATCTGCTTGAACTCCTCCTGCGGCAGCCGCAGGTACTGGTAGATCTGGATCGGCAGGGCCGTGAACGGCCCCAGGATGGTCGGGTCGAAGGAGATGAAGGTGACCGCCCCGATCAGGATCAGCGGCGCCGTCTCGCCGATCCCCCGCGAGAGCGCCAGGATCGAGCCGGTCGCGATGCCCGGGATCGCCGCCGGAAGCACCTGCCGCGACACGACCTGCCACTGCGTGGCGCCGAGCGCGTAGCCGCCCTGGCGGATCCCGTCCGGCACCGCACCGGATCGCCTCTCGCGCCGCGATGATCACGGTCGGCAGGACGAGCAGCGTCAGGATCATCGCGCCGGCCAGCAGCGCCCGGCCGATGCCGATACCGCGGACGAGGAACGCGAGGCCGAGGATGCCGTAGACGATCGAGGGCACGGCGGCGAGGTTCTGGATGTTGATCTCGAGCAGGCGGTTGTACCAGCGGGTCTTGTCGGCGTACTCCTCGAGGTAGACGGCGGTGCCGACGCCGATCGGGACGACGAAGAGGAGCAGCAGCGCGCCCATGTAGAGCGTCGCCAGGATCGCCGGCCTCGCGCCCGCCTCGTCGGGATCGGTCGAGGGCGGGTTCGTCAGGAGCGTCATGTCCAGGTAGGGCAAGCCGTCCTGGAAGACGCTGACGAGCAACACGATCAGCATCAGGAACCCGATCGCGAGGGACAGGAGCAGACCGGCCTTGAAGAGGTCCCCCTTCAGCTCGCGACTCATTCGTAGACCTCGCGGTACTTGCGGACGAGCCGGATCGCGACGACGTTCATCACGAGCGTCAGGACGAACAGCGTCGCGCCGACGGCGAAGATCGTCTTGTACTCGAGCGATCCGGTCGGGATGTCACCGGCGCCGGTGGCGGCGATGAACGCCGTCATCGTCTCCGCCGCCTCACGCGGGTCGAAGGTGAGGTTCGGCTGCTGGCCCATCGCGATCAGGACGATCATCGTCTCGCCGATCGCGCGGGAGATCGCGAGCACGAACGAGGCGACGATGCCGGAGACGGCGGCCGGGACGACGACGCGCGTCGCCACCTGCATCTTGGTCGAGCCGAGGGCGTAGGCGCCGTCGCGCAGGTCGCGCGGCACCGCGCCCATCGCATCCTCCGAGAGCGAGGCGACGGTCGGCATCAGCATCACGCCCATCACGAGCCCCGCCGACAGCGTGTTGAAGACCTGCACCTCGATGCCGAGGTCGCGCAGGAGCGGCGTCATGAACGTGAGCGCGAAGTAGCCGAAGACGATCGTCGGGATGCCCGCCAGCACCTCGAGCGCCGGCTTGAGGATCCCCCGCGTCCGCGGTGTCGCGTACTCGCTCAGGTAGATCGCGGCACCGAGCCCGAGCGGCATCGCCACGAGGCTCGCGATCACGGTGACGTTGATCGTCCCCGAGATCAGGGGCAGGACGCCGAAGTGCGGCGGCTGGAAGAGCGGCGCCCACTCGGTGCCGGTGATGAAGTCGGCGAACGAGACCTCCTGGAAGAACTCGAACGCGGGCACGAACAGCGCGATCACGATGCCGACCGTCGTCGCGACCGAGATCAGCGCGCAGATGCCGAGGACGCCCTTGACGACGTCCTCGCCCCAGCGCCTGCGCCGGGCGCGGAGCCGAGGCTCCGCGCCCGCAGTGGTACCCGGCGCCGCCACCTAGGCGGTGGCGCCTTCGAGGTCGCTCCGGGCCTTCTCGAGCTGCGCGTCGGTGAGCGGCACGAACTGCGACGCCTCCGCGATCTCGACCGCGTTGTCGAGGATGTACTGCAGGAACGCCTCCACCTCGGGTTTCTGCAGCGCCTCCTTCTTCGCGTAGATGAAGAGCGGCCGCGAGAGCGGCGTGTACGTGCCGTCCTGCGTGGTCTCGACGCTCGGGGCGACGCAGCCGTCGCCGCTGTCGATCTCGAGCGCCTTCAACGTGTCCTGGTTCTCCTCGAAGTAGGAGAAGCCGAAGTAGCCGAGGCCGCCCTTCTCTCCCGACACGCCGGTGACGATCGTGTTGTCGTCCTCGGTCGCCGAGTAGTCGGAGCGGCTCGCGCCCTCCTCGCCGTTGATCACGTCGGTGAAGTAGTCGAACGTTCCGGAGTCCGTCCCAGGGCCGTAGAGCGTCAGCTTCTCGTCCGGGAAGGACGGATCGACCTGGTTCCAGTTGCTCGACTTTCGAGTCCGGGCCCCAGATCGTCTTCAGCTGCGCCGTCGTGAGGCAGTCCACCCAGTCGTTGTCCTTGTTCACGACGACCGTGAGCGCGTCGTTCGCAACCTGGAACTCGACCGGCACGATGCCGGCGTCTTCGCAGAGCTTCGCCTCGTCGTCCTCGATCTGGCGCGAGGCGTTCGAGAGGTCGGTCTCGCCGCGGCAGAAGCGCTCGAAGCCGCCGCCGGTGCCCGAGACGCCGACGGTCACCTGGACGCCGGAGTTCGCGTTCTGGAAGCGCTCGGCCGCCGCGGTCGCGAAGGGGCCGACGGTGCTGGAGCCGTCCGCCTGGATCCGGCCCGACAGGTCGCTGCCGCCGCCGGAGGAAGTCGTGGTGGTGCCGGAGGCGTCGTCGTCGTCGCCGCGACCGCCGCCGCAGCCGGCGAGGAGTGCCAGCAGCCCGAGCAGGGCTGCGATTCTGATCAGTTTCATTGGCTTTGTCATGCCTCGAGTCTTCCAACCGACGCGGTCGGTTGTGGCTCCGGAATGGTGAAGATGTGGTGAAGAGGTGGTGAACCCTCTAGGCGCGCAGCGGGAACGCACACCGGATCTCGAGCCCGCGGCCGCGACCTCCGTGCGCCTCGACCGTCCCGCCGGCGGACGTGACGACGTGCTTGACGATCGCGAGCCCGAGCCCGGTCCCTCGCGATCCGCGCGAGCGGTCGGCGCGGTAGAAGCGCTCGAACAGGCGCGGCAGGTCGGCCTGCTCGACGCCGACCCCGTCGTCGACGACGCTGAGGACGACCTCGCCGTTGTTGCGCCGCACAGACAGCGTCGCGTTCGCGCCCGTGCCCGGAGTAGCGGATCGCATTCTCGGCCAGGTTGCGCGCGACCACCCGCAGCATCCGCGGCCGCACCTCGGCGGTCGCCTCGGGATCTCCCTCGACGTGGAGCGTCACCCCAGCCCGGGCAGCCGGCTCCGCGAGCTCGGCCACGACCTCGTGCAGGACCGGCAGCACCGGCTCGGCGCCGAGCGAGACGACGCGGGTTCCCGACTCCAGCTCGGCGAGGAAGAGCACCTCGTCGATCAGCTCCCGGATCTGGTCGATCTCGTTGCGGGCCTGGTCGACGAGCTCGTCCACGTTCTCTCCCGGCAGGCTCGCCTGCTCGAGCAACGCGAGCAGGCGGGCGAGCGGGGTTCGCAGCTCGTGCGACACCGCGGCGGTGAAGCCCGAGCGCAGCTCCTCGTACGCTGCGAGGTCGCCGGCCTCGGACAGGTAGACGAGCCGCTCGGTCCTCTCCCCGACCGGGAACGGGATCACGATCGGCGTCCGCCCGTCCCGTCCGGACAGAAGCTCGTCAGGCATCAGCTCGCCCTCGCGCACCTCCTCGTGCGCCTGGCGCGCACGACGGCTGGCGGCGACGACGCGGTCCTCGTCGTCGAGGACGACGACCGCTTCGCGGCTCTCCTCGACGAGCATCCGTCCGCGTAAGCGCCTCCCGATCCATCGCGCTCGGTTGTAACAGAAGCGGCTGCTTCACCACCTGGTTACCATCCCTTCACCACCCTGCGCCCCCGCCGCACCGGCGGATCTTCATGATTCGGACACCAGATGGCGAAGGTTCTGATCATCGAGGACGACGACGTCATCGCCCAGGGGATGGCGCGTCACCTCACTGCCGCCGGGTTCGACGCCGTCGGCGTCGCGAACGGCGAGACGGGGCTCGCCCGGCTGCGCTACGAGCAGCCCGATGTGTGCGTGCTCGACCTGATGCTCCCGGGGATCGACGGCTGGCGCGTGATCGAGCAGGCGCGCGGCGAGGGGATCGGCACGCCGATCGTCGTCGTCAGCGCCCGCGGAACCGAGCACGACCGGATCAACGCGCTCGAGCTCGGCGCCGACGACTACCTGGTCAAGCCGTTCTCGATGAAGGAGCTCGCGGCGCGCGTCTCCGCAGCCGCCCGGCGTGGCACTCGCGCGCAGGAGCCAAGACGCGGCGAGGAGATCTCGGTCGAGGAGTTGCGTCTCGACCCCCGCAACGTGCAGGCCTACGTGGACGGCGACAGCGCGAACCTGACGCCGACCGAGTTTCGCCTGCTCTACGCGCTCGCGCTCGACCAGGGCCGTGTGCTCACGCGTGACGAGCTCCTGCAACGGGTGTGGGGTCGGCGCGCATCGCACCGCGACCGCACCGTCGACGTGTTCGTGCGCAAGCTGCGCGAGAAGGTGGACGCGCGCTCTTCGGCGCACACCTTCATCCAGACGCGCTACGGCGTCGGCTACAAGCTCGACCCCGCCCCGAAGTAGCGCTAGCCGGTCTCGCCGGCGTAGACGACGACGAGCGAGCCGCGTGGGATCCTGACCCCGGCGGGCGGAGAGTGCGCGACCACCTGGTCGATCGTGACCGCCGGGACGTCGATCACGAGCACCTCGAGCAGGACCTGCTCGAGCGCCTGACGTCGCCTGCTCCCGCGTCTGCCCGATCACATCCGGCACGACGACCTCGACGGGCGGCGACGGCCCCTTCGACACGGTGAGCCCGACGCTGTCCCCGCGCTGCGCCTGCGTCCCGGAGGGCAAGGCCTGGCCGAAGACGCGGTTGCGAGGCTGGTCCGAGGGCACGTACTCGATCCCGGCCCGCAGGCCGGAGTCCGCGAGGGTCTGCACGGCGTCGGCCAGGTCCTGGCCCTCGACGCTGGGGACCGTCGTCGGCGACCCCGGCGCGGGCGTCGTCGACGTCTCGGTCGTCGTTGTCTGCTCCGTCGTCGTCACCGTCTCGGTCTCGGTCTCGGTCTCGGTTTCGGCTCTCGGTCTCGGTCGTCGTCTGGGTCTCCGGCTCCGTCTGAGCGGTCGTCGTGGGCGACGACTCCTCGTCGTCGTCGGTGAGGAGCACCGCGGCGCCGATCCCGATCAGGACGACCGCGAGCAGCGCGAGCAGCCACCGGCCGAGGTTCGGCGGCGGCCAGCGGCGCGCAGGCCCCGGGGTTGGCTCGGCAGGGCCCTGGACGACGGTCTCGTCGTCGGGGCCGGGCGGCGGCCGGTCGGGAGGCTGCGACATGGCCGCGACTCTACTCGGGTGGCCCCGGCCGCGCCTAGAGTCCCCACATGGATGCCTACCGGACTCCCGACGATCGGTTCGACGGCCTCCCGGGCTACGGCTTCGCGCCGCACTACGTCGAGCAGGACGGCCTGCGGATGCACTACCTCGACGAAGGCGCCGGTCGTCCCGTGCTGCTCCTCCACGGCGAGCCGACCTGGTCGTACCTCTACCGCAGGATGATTCCCGAGCTGACGCCGGCCGCGCGCGCGATCGCGCCCGACTATTTCGGCTTCGGCCGCTCCGACAAGCCGCTGCTGCGCGAGGACTACAGCTACGACTTCCACACCGACTCGGTCGTCAGACTCGTCGAGGAGCTCGACCTGCGCGACCTCACGGTCGTCGTCCAGGACTGGGGCGGGCCGATCGGCCTCCGGCTCGCGGTCGAGCAACCCGACCGGGTCGCCCGCCTCGTGATCATGAACACCGGCATCGGCGGCGGCCGGCCGCCGTCGGAGGAGTGGCTGCGCTTCCGCGACTGGATGCGGCGCCTCGGCACGGAGATAATCCCGGGCCGGCTGATCCAGCTTTCGGCGGTGCAGCCGCTGAGCGAGGAGATCGAGGAGGCCTACAACGCCCCGTGGCCGGTGCCCGAGTCGAAGGCGGGGATCCTCGCGTTCCCGGAGCTCGTCCCGATCTCGCCCGACCATCCGGACACACCCGCGCATTTGGCCGTCCGCGAGCAGCTCGCGCGCTGGGAGAAGCCGGCGCTCGTCCTCTTCTCGGACTCCGATCCGATCTTCTCGCCGCGCCACGCCGAGCGGATCGCTGCGCACATCCCGGGCGCGCTCGAGCCGGAGATCGTCGAAGGCGCCGGCCACTTCCTCCAGGAGGACAAGGGCGAGGAGATCGGCGCGCGCATCGCCCGCTTCGTCCAGAGCTAGCAGCAACGTCTGCTATCGTTAATCTCATTAATGATTAACGACGTTATCGCTGACCCTCTTGTCGTCGCGAACCAGCTCCGCCCGGTACTGCTGCGCCTGGCGCGCGAACTGAGGCAGGAGACGGAGCAGCTCGGGATCACGAGCCGCCAGGTGACGTTGCTCTGGCTGATCCGCGTCAACCCCGGCCTGAGCCTGCGCGAGCTGGCCGCCGAGGAGCGGATCTCCGCGCCGGCGCTCTCCGGTCACGTCGACCGGCTCGAGAAGGTGGGTCTGATCGAGCGCGTCCGCGACGAGAACGACCGCCGCCGCGTCGGGCTGACGCTGACAGAGGAAGGCGAGCGGCTGATGAGGCGCGTTCGCGCGCGCCGCACCACCTGGCTCGCGGACCGCCTCAAGGGGCTGGACGACGACGAGCTCGCCGCCGTCGAGGCCGCGATCGAGCCGCTCGGGAGGCTCCTCTGACCGCTGCTCTGCTCGCCCTCAACGCACGCACCTTCGCGAGTCTGAAGCGGCACCGCAACTACCGACTCTTCTTCACGGGGCAGGTCATCTCGGTCAGCGGCACGTGGATGCAGAACGTCGCGCTCGCGTGGCTCGTCGTCGAGCTGACGCACTCGCCGCTCGCGGTCGGCCTCCTCGCCTTCTGCCGCTTCCTCCCGTTCACGGTCTTCGGCCTCGTGGCCGGGGTCGTCGCCGACCGGATCGACAACCGCAAGCTCGTGATCGGAACGCAGACCGCCTCGATGATCATCGCGGCGCTCTTCGCCGTGCTCGTGCTCAGCGGCCTCGAGACGCTCTGGGTCATCTACCTGCTGGCGATCCTCTCCAGCACCGCAATCGTCTTCGACGCCCCCGGCCGCCACGCACTCACCTTCCAGATGGTCGGGCGCGACGAGCTCTCGAACGCGGTCGCGCTGAACGCGAGCCTCTTCAACGCCTCCCGCGTCGTCGGGCCCGCCCTCGCCGGCGTCCTGATCGCGGCGTTCGGCGTCGGCGTCTGCTTCGTCGTCAACACGATCACGTTCCTCGCCGTGCTCGCGGGGCTGCTGATGATGCGGAAGGACGAGCTCGTGCCCGTCGAGCGGATCGCGGGAGCCGCCGACGATGATGCGCGGGATCGGCGAGGGCTTCGCCTGGGCGTACCGTTCCCGCGACGTGCGGCTCGTGCTGCTGATGGTCACCGTCGTCAGCACGGTCGGCTTCAACTTCCACGTGATCCTGCCGCTGCTCGCCTCGGACACCCTCCATGCGGGGCCGGAGGTGTTCGGCATCCTCTCCGCATTCTTCGGCGGCGGCGCCCTCGTCGGCGCTCTGCTCTCCGCGTCGCTCGGCCGCGCGAGCTGGAAGGCGCTCGTCGCCGGTACCGGCGGCTTCAGCCTCGCGTTGCTCACGCTCGCGCCGCTGGCCTCGGTCTGGGCGTGCGCGCTCCTGCTCTTCGTCGCCGGTGTCTGCTTCACGCTCTGGACGTCGAACGCGAGCGCGATCCTGCAGCTGCGCGCGCCGGACCACCTCCGCGGCCGCATCGTCAGCCTCTACCTCTGGGCGTTCGCGGGTCTCGCGCCGTTCGGAGGGCTGCTCGCCGGCTGGCTCTGCCATCTGGGCGGAACGCAGCTCAGCTTCGGGGTCGCGGGCGCGACCGGGCTCGCGATGACCGTCCTGGCCGCCCGACACCTGACGCTTTCGGCCTCCGGCGTTTTACACCGCCCTAACACAGAGGCCACGACAGGCTGACGAAGTACGGCGACAATGCGCCCATGAAGACCAAGCGATCGAAGGCGCTCTGGGCCGTCGCCGCACTGCTGCTCGTCAACGCGGTGCTGCTCGCCGCCCAGCCGGGGTTCGCGCTGCCGGGTCAGCTGGGGAACTACTTCTTCGGCCCCAAGCTCGTGCGCGCGGACGTCCTCGTCAGGGACGGCGGCGCGCTGCATGTCTACCGGGTCGATCGCGGCACGATCCGCAACAAGGCCGGAGGCAGCCTCGAGCTGCGCGAGCGGGACGGAACCAACGTCACGATCGCGATCTCGCCGGCCGCGGCCATCACCATCGGCGGCAGGCCGGCGTCGTACGCGCTGCTCCGCCGCGGTATGGTCGCGACCGTGATTCGCGAAGGCGACGCTCCGGCAACCGAGGTTCGCGCCGGCAAGGGATGACCGCGACGACGCCGGCGCTCCTGCTCGTCGAAGACGAGGATGCGATCGGCTCCCTCGTCAGCGCGTACCTCGAGCAGACCGGCTACCGGGTGGCGTGGGTGCGCTCCGGCGAGGAGGCGCTCGCGCAGCTGGAGCAGCTCCGCCCCAGCCTCGTCATCCTCGACATCGGCCTGCCGGGCCAGGACGGCTTCGACGTCTGCCGCGGCATCCGCGCGCGCTCGTCGGTGCCGATCCTGATGCTGACCGCGCGCGACGAGGAGGTCGACCGGGTGGCGGGGCTCGAGGTCGGCGCGGACGACTACGTCACCAAGCCGTTCTCCCCCCGCGAGCTCGCGGCGCGCGTCAAGGCCGTGCTGCGGCGCACCCAGCCGGCGGTGCGCGAGGAGAGGCTCGAGCTCGGGGACGTCGCCGTCGACACGCTCGCCCGCGAGGTCACCGTCGCCGGCGAGACGATCGAGCTGACCGGCAAGGAGTTCGACCTCCTCGCGTACCTGCTCGAGAACGCCGGCATCGTCGTCTCGCGCGACCAGCTGCTCGAACGGGTCTGGGGCATGAGCTACGCGGGCGGGACGCGCACCGTCGACGTGCACGTGGCCCAGCTCCGGCGCAAGCTCGGCCGGCCGGACGCAATCCGGACGTTCCGGGGATCGGGCTACAAGGCCGTCCGGCCGTGAGGCTCAGCTCGCTGCGGGCGCGCCTGTTCGCGGCGATCGCGCTCGTCGCGCTCCTGTCGCTGGCGCTGGCGCTCGCGATCGGCGCCGTGCTGACGCGCCGGGCGGTCGAGCGGAACACGCTGCGGGACGTCTCGGCGCAGTTCGACCTGCTCGTCGAGTCGGAGAGGGAGACGATCCTGCCCTTCTCGCGACTCCGGTCGCTGCAGGAGTTCCTCGACCGGCAGGGCCAGGACCAGAGGGTCGAGCGCGTCTCGCTCGACGGCACCTCCCCGCTGCTGCCGCCCGAGCGCGCGGCCGAGCTGCGGCGCGGCGCCAAGCTGGACGGAACGCTCGAGTCGGACGGGACGCGGTACCTGTACGCGGCCAGGCTCGTCAGCGGCAAGGGGTTCATGCTGCTGCGGCCGGCGAGCTCGACCAACTCGGCGTGGCGCCCGCACGTCCAGGGTCTGATCGTCGCCGCCGTCGCGACGGCGGCGCTGGCGGCGTTGATCGCGTTCCTGCTCGCGCGGGCGATCGCGAGGCCCGTCAAGCGAGTCGCGGAGGCGACGCGGGCGCTGGCAAGCTCGTCGGAGCTGCCGCCGCTCGTGCCCGTCGAAGGCCCGCGGGAGCTGGCGCAGCTCGCGGAGAGCTTCAACGAGGTGGCGGTGGCGCTCGCGAAGGCGCGGGAGGCGGAGCGGGCGTTCCTGCTCTCCGTCAGCCACGAGCTGAAGACGCCCCTGACCGCGATCCGAGGCTACGCCGAGGGGCTGCACGAGGGAGCTCTTCCTGTGGACGAGGCCTCGGCGACGATCGTCGCCGAGTCGAAACGGCTCGAACGGCTGGTCGGCGACCTGCTCGACCTCGCGCGGATGAACAAGGCGGAGTTCAGCGTCCGGCGCGAGCGGATCGACCTGGCCGCGATCGGCCGGGAGGCTCTGCGCCGCTACGAGAGTCAGGCCCGCGACTTCGACGTCACGCTGGAGCTCGACGGCCCAGCTGAAGCGCCGGCGACCGGCGACGCCGACCGCGTGCTCCAGATCGTCTCGAATCTCGTCGAGAACGCCCTGCGCCTGACACCGGCGGGCGGTCGCGTCCGCATCGTCGTCGCCCCGGGTGAGCTTCGCGTCGAGGACACCGGGCCGGGACTGGAGCACGAGGATCTCGAGCGGGCGTTCGAGCGCTTCTACCTCTACTCGCGCTACGGCCGCGAGCGCCCCGTCGGCACCGGGCTCGGCCTTGCGATCGTGAAAGAGCTGGCGACAGGCATGGGCGGCTCGGTCGCCGTCTCGAGCTCGCCGGGACAGCCGACCGTCTTCACGGTGCGGCTCCCGCAGCCGGTCAACACCCAGCTCGCTCCCGCCTGAGCGGTTTTACGCGCGTTTTACGTTCGGCGAACTGCCGGCTGACAGCCCCCGGAAAGGATGCGGCTATCAGTTTGATCCCAAGGAGGAGCTCAGATGAAGAAGGTCAGGTTCACGATCAGTGCAGTCGCGGCCCTCACGGTGCTCGTCGCCGCAAGCGCCGCACTCGCACACGGCATCGTCCACATCAAGGGGACGATGAAGGCCGACACGCTCACGGGCACGCCCGGGGCGGACATGATCGTCGCCCGTGCCGGTGACGACCTGGTCAACGCCGGCGACGGCAACGACCGCGTCCACGGCAACCGCGACAACGACACGCTGAACGGCGACGGCGGCAACGACCGCATGTGGGGCGGCTACGGCAACGACGCCGTCTCCGGCGGCGACGGCAACGACATCCTGCGCGGCCGCCCGGGCGACGACAGCCTCGACGGCGGCCCCGGCAACGACCGCCTGTGGCCCGGCCGCGGCACCGACAGGCAGCAGGGCGGCGACGGCGATGACGTCCTGCACTCGCTCGCGCGCGACCGTCAGGTCGACACGATCGACTGCGGCCCCGGCAACGACGTCCTCTGGCTGAACGCGAAAGAGACCACCGACGTGTACGTCAACTGCGAGACCGTCAAGTCCGTCTCCGTGCTCGGCGACGGGGACGACTCCTAGCCTCCATCCCCTGCTAGGAGGCCCGAGGCGGCCGGAGGCAGTGATGCCCCGGCCGCTTCCGGCCGTTTGCGAACGATCCCCCGCTAGAGGGACGCGGCGGCGGCGCCGAGCGCAGAGAGTGCGCCGGTTGCGGCAAATGACCCCGGCCCTGTGGCGGCCGGAGAGGGGTACACACATGCATTCGATTGCGCGTGATTCGGCTTCGGCTGTCGGTCTCGTCGGTTCGGTCGCTTCGGCGCCTGCGCCGGTCGCGGAGATCAGCGCGGACTCTCCTGACTTCCTGGCGGCTCCGGTTCAGCCGGTCGCCGAAATCACGGTTCACACACCGCGCCGGCTCGTCGTCCGCCTGCTCGGCGGCGAGGAGGTCGAGCTCGGCGACTTCGACGATCGCAACGACGCCGTCGAAGCGGCGCAGGAGCTCGTTGCGCGCTTCAGCGCGGCAGAGGCCTCCGGCGAGTGGCCCGAGGTCGACGGCCGCTTCCTGCGCCTCGGCGCGATCGCGTCTGTCGACGTGCTCCAGCGCGACTAGCTCTTACGAACGCCTGCGGCATCGGTCCCGGAGCCAGCTTCCGGAGGCCGGTGCCGTTAGGGATCCCACTTCCGGGGGACGAGCATCACCCGAAGCGGGCGATACTGAGTGAGGAAAACGGAGTGAGCGTCGCTCCCAGCCGCCAACGTAGGAGACGCGCATGGATCTCTCGGACGAGCCCCCCGTCAGCCCCATACCGGTCGGCGGCGACTACTACTCGCTCAAAGCCGCCCCTGCGCTCGACCAGCGTCGCGTGGTGATCCGCCTCCGCGACGGCGAGACGATCCTCGTCGGCGGCGCGCCCTCCTACGAGGAAGCGCTCGTCCTGGCGCAGAAGACGATCCTGAAGCTGAGCGTCCCGGATGGCGAGTGGCCGATGATCGGCGACCGTTTCATCAATCCGGTCGCGATCGTCTCGGTCGACGTGCTCAAGTGGATGTAGCTGCTTCGTAGACTTCCCGCATGCCGGCGCAGATCGTCTACTACGCGGCGATGAGCCTCGACGGGCGGATCTCCGGCCCGAACCACGACCTGTCGTTCCTGCAGACGCTCGACGGCGGGAACGACTACTTGACGTTCTACGAGGGCGTCGACTCGCTGATCATGGGCGCGAGGACGTGGGACTTCATGGTTCTGCACGGCTCGTGGCCCTACGACAAGCCGACGTGGATCGTCACGCATGCGGAGACGCTGGAGCCGCTCGATGGTGCAGACGTGGAGGCGTTCGCGGGCGACCTGGCGGAGCTCGTGACGCTGATCGGCGAGCGCGGCCACGAACGAACGTGGTTCGTCGGCGGCGGCGACCTGGCCGGCCAGTTCCTCGCGGCCGACCTGCTCGACGAGCTGATCCTGACGGTCGCGCCGACGCTCGTCGGCCAGGGCCCGGCACTCGCGGACGGCGAGTTCCCGCTACCGCATTTCAAGCTTGCCGAGGTCGAGCGCTTCGGCAACGACGGCGCCCGGCTTCGCTACGAGCGGCCAGATCGCTACGCTGCTTCGCGCGATCGAAACCGGAGCACGGTTCGGGCGGGACGGCGGCATACGATCAGGTGGTGAACGAGCCGTCAGACAGGCCGACGTACGTTCCTCATCGCATCACGCTGGCGATCGCGCTCCCGGGAGTAGGATACGGAGGTCAGCCGTCAGCCTCTCTGAAGTCGTCGACCGTGTCGGCGAGGGCATGGAGGCGCACGGCGGCACCCGATCGAGGTCCGAGGCGACGAGGGGCTCTGCGGTGTTCGCGTCTGCGCGCCAGGCGATCCGCTCGCCGGAGTTGTCTCCAGGGCCTCGGTTCGGCGAGTGAGCGACCGAGGCGGAGTCAGCGCTTCCAGCTCGGTCGGGATCGCCATCGACTTGGGATGAGGCCGTTCGACTGTCGGACGGCAGCTCACCGTCACCGCGCATCGCCTGAATGTGACCTCCCGCCTGCTGCGGGCGAGCGCAAGGCGGCGGGTGATCGAGCACCGAGCGAGCAGCGCGCGAGGCTCGCCGGCCCGTCGGGCGGGATCCAGTTCGCGATCGGGGCCAGAGTCCATCTCGGCGAACTCGTCGACCCCGGGACGCATCGTTCTAGCGTGACGACCCAGAGCTCGCTGCCGGCGCCGAGGCGATCGATGGTCGTCCTGATGTCTCTTCGGCGCGTCGATGCTGACGCTGGATGTAGCGCCCGTGGTCATGAAGACCGCCGTTCTCGTCGCCGCAGCCACTGCTGCGACGGTTGTCGACCGACCGACCGGCGATCACACGGACGGCGGCAGCGCCTCACCGTCGGCTTCGAACGACGTCGCTGCCAGGGAGATCGCGCGGTTGAGTCGGAGGCTGGCGGCGAGATGTCGGCGCTCGACGCCATCGTCCCTGCGGCGATCTGGATGTGCTTGCCGCCTCCAGACCGTGTCCGAGCCGAACGCGATTCAGACGGCCGTGTGCCTGCCCGCCGACGGCCTGCCGGACCGCTGGGAGATCTCCTCGTACCGGACCGGCGACGACCTCGCGGCCGCCTACGACGCGGAGCTTGGGCGCCACGAGGGCATCGAGCGGAACACCGGACGTTGCAACGCATTCGTCTGGGGCGGCGAGCTCCAGTGGCTGCACGGTCGCGACAAGCCCGGCGGGCGTCGCCTTCTGCTACTTCGACGGCAACGACGCCGTCATCGATCTGGAGCCACCAGCGTCTCGGTCAGCCGACTCATCGTGACGTCCTCGTCACGGCCCGCGAAGGCGGGAGCGACCACGTCAGCCTCACGAGCTGGTGGCGCCCGTGGCACCACCTGAGTCGGCAAAGCGCAGTAGGGAGCTAGCTCGGCGAGATGTTCTGGTTGATCCGGAAGAAGTTGTCCGGGTCGTACTTCTGCTTCAGGGCTTGCAGCCGGTCGTACTTTCGCGGCGCCGTAGGACTGGCGCACGCGCTCGGCGCCCTCGTCACCCAGGAAGTTCACGTACACGCCGTCGTGCCAGGGCTCCAGGGCCGACCAGAAGCCCCGCACCCACTCGCGCTCCTCGTCGAAGCCCTCGCTCGTCTCCGTGCTGGCGCCGATGTTGTAGGTGAAGCCCGGTTGGCGGCCGCCGAACGCTGTCTCGTCCTCGCCCACCCGGCTGACCGCTCCGCCCTTCTGCCAGATCGGGAACGAGGTCAGCGGCGAGGAGATCTGCAGTGAGCGCTCGACCGTGATGTCGATGATCTCGTCGCTGAGCTCGGCGACGTCGCAGCTCTTGAAGTAGTACCAACGCCCGGGCACGAAGCTGGGGTCGAACATCGCCTGGTGCGTCAGAAACGGCTTCGGGAAGCAGACATCCGCGACCGGCGAGCCGAACTCCCTCAGCGGACGGATGAACTTCTCGCCCGCCTCGATGTCGCCCACCCAGCAGGGGATCACCATCACGACCGGCTTCCCGTGCAGCTCCTCCGGCACGAACGGCAGCGGCGGCGCCTTGCGGTGGATCACGATCGTCATCAGCTCGTCCGGCGCGTCCGCGACCCAGTCGCGATAGAAGCGCAGAACCTCTCCGGACTGCTCCATCGGCCAGAAGATCGGCCCGGCCAGCACCTGCGTCCCCAGCGGCACGCAGCGGAACTCGAACTCCGTGACGATCCCGAAGTTGCCGCCGCCGCCGCGCACGCCCCAGAAGAGGTCGGCGTTCTCGTCCGCGCTCGCCTTCACGAACTCGCCCTCGGCGGTGACGAGGTCCACCGAGACGAGCTGGTCGACCGACAGGCCGTGCTTGCGCATGATCCAGCCGATCCCGCCGCCGAGCGTGAGCCCCGCGACGCCGGTGTGCGTGACGATGCCGGACGGCACCGCGAGGCCGAACGCCTGCGTCTCCCGGTCGAGCTCCCCGAGCAGGACGCCGGCCTGCACGCGCGCAGTGCGCTGCTCGGGATCGACGCGGACGCCCTTCATCGGCGAGAGGTCGATCATCAAGGCGTCGTCTGCCACCGACAGACCGGGGAACGAGTGCCCACCGCTCCGCACGGCGACCGGCAGGCCGCTCTCTTGCCCGAACTTCACGGCCGCGATCACGTCCGAGACGCCCGCACAGCGGACGATCACCGCGGGGTGTTTGTCGAACGAGCCGTTCCAGATCTTGCGGTGCAGGTCGTAGCCGGCATCGGCCGGGCTGACGACGTCGCCGCGGAAGACGGTCTCGTCGATCTCGGTTGCGTCGGCGACGGTGATCACCGCGATAAGTCTCGCATTCGGAGCGGAAGACGACCGCGACAGACGGCCGGGTTCGTGCGGCGCGCTCAGCCCGCTGCGAGATCAGCGGATTGTCAGGCTCTCGATGTCACTTGGGTACTCGGTGAGAACGTCGATCCCGTCCTGGGTGACGACCACCGTGTCGGAGTGGCGGAAGCCGCCGACGGTGTCCGAGTAGAGGCCGGGCTCGATCGTGAACACCATGCCCGGCTCGATCTTCGTGTGGTCGCCGACGTCGAGGAACGGCGCCTCGTGGTTGCGGAGCCCGATCGCGTGGCCCACGTGCTGCCGCCAGTACGGCATCAGGTCGTTCGCCTCGAAGTAGCTCAGGACGGCGCGGTCGACGTCGGCGCACGTCACGCCCGGGCGCAGCGCGTCGAACGCCACCTGCTGCGCCGCGACCGTGTGGTCGAAGAGGCGGCGCATCTCGTCGGTGGGCGTCGCCGATGATCATCGCCCGCTCGAGCTCGGCGTTGTAGCCCCACACCGGCGCGCTCGGTCTCGGTGACGAGGACGTCCCCTTCCTGGAACTCGATGTTGTGGGCGACCGCATGCGCCCACGCGCTCCGCAGCCCGATCTGGCCTCGATACCCCGCCGAGACGCCGTCCGACGAGGCCTGCCCGCCGACCGCCGAGCCGAGCGCCTCGAACATGGCGAGCGTCGCCTCGTGGCCGGCGCGCAGGCTCGCCTCGGCCTCGGTCGCGCCCGGAACGGAGTACTCCTGCAGCAGCCGATGCGCGTGGGAGCACCACTTTCCGCTCTCCCGGATCAGGGCGACCTCGGCCTCGCTCTTGCGGGCCATGTGGCTCTCGATGAACGGCGCGAGCGGCTGCACCGGCTCCCCGGTGACCTCGCTCAGCGGCGGTCCTTCGTAGCCGAGGATGCCCGGATAGCCGTTCTGGTCGGCGCCCGCGGCCGTGATGCCCATGTCGCGCAGCACGTGCGCCAGCAGCAGCATCGGATGCTCGACCCCCGGATACTCGGGATAGGACTCGATCCGCTCGAAGTCGGTCTCGGCGCGGACGCGCTCGACCTCGAACTCGGGCACGAAGGCCGCCAGCTCCCCCGAGCCGTCTCCGACCACCGCCACCGGACGCTCCGTGGCCAGAAAACCGAAGCCCGTGAAGTAGCGGATGTAGTGCTCGTCGAAGAGCACCCACCCCGTGAGCCCCTGAGTGCGAACGTGCTCGAGGAGCTTGTCGCGCCGCGCCTGCAGCTCGGCGGGCGAGATCCCGATTGTCGTCAGATCGTCCAGGTGTCGCCGCTCCCGAGCAGCGCCTCGAGCTCGCCTTCGCCCTTCGCCTTCGCGACGCTGATCTGCTCGGCCATCAGCTCGTCGTAGACCGGCCGCTCGACGTCGCGGAAGACGCCCATCGGCGTCGCGCCGATCGCGGTCTGCGTCATCCGCGAGAGCGCGAACGCGTGCGCCGGCTCGTGCGCGTGCGCGTCGTGCACCAGCAGCCCTGGCTCGGTCGCCGCCACGACCTCCGGCGACCCGTCCGGCAGCAGCCGCACGCCCTTGTCGCCCCAGACGATCGGCTCGCCGTGCCGCAGGTAGAGCCGGTTCTCCTTCTGCTCCCGCACGAAGTCGAACGCGTTGTCGTTGTAGATGTTGCAGTTCTGGTAGATCTCGACGAAGGCGCTCCCCTTGTGGTGCGCGGCGGCGCGGAGCACCTCGGTCAGCTCCTTCTTGTCGGTGTCGATCGCGCGCGCGACGAACGTCGCCTCGGCGCCGATCGCCAGCGAGAGCGGGTTGAACGGCTGGTCGAGCGACCCCATCGGCGTCGACTTCGTCACCTTGCCGAGCTCGCTCGTCGGCGAGTACTGGCCCTTCGTCAGCCCGTAGATCTGGTTGTTGAACATCAGGATCTTCAGGTTCACGTTGCGGCGGAGCGCGTGGATCAGGTGGTTGCCGCCGATCGACATCGAGTCGCCGTCGCCGGTCACGACCCACACGGACAGGTCCGGGCGGGACACGCTCAACCCGGTCGCGATCGCCGGCGCGCGGCCGTGGATCGAGTGCATCCCGTAGGTCTGCATGTAGTACGGGAAGCGCGCGGCGCAGCCGATCCCGGAGACGAAGACGATCCGCTCGCGCGAGAGGCCGAGCTCGGGCATGAACGACTGGACGGCGGCCAGGATCGCGTAGTCGCCGCAGCCCGGGCACCAGCGCACCTCCTGGTCGGACTTGAAGTCCTTCGCCGTCAGCTGCACGAGCCCGCCGTTGCCGTTGCCTTCGCTCACCTACGCCGCCTCTCGTTGCCGCGCTTGAAGTTGCCGGTCGCCTTCGCCATCAGCAGCTGCAGCTCCTGGCCCGTGCACTCGGGCGCGGCGGCGAGGAAGTTCTCGGCCAGCTTGCCGGTCAGCACCGTCGCCGGCACCCGGTTCCAGAAGATCGCGACCGTGCCGTCCTTCCGCTGCCGGAACGTGAACGGCTGCTCCTTCAGCAGCACGCCGCGCCGGTCGGGCGTCTTCTTCTTCGGCCTCACGACTCCACCAGCGCCGTGATCGCCTCCTGCAGCTCGGACGCCTTGAACGGCAGCCCGCGCACCCGGTTGTAGCCGACCGCGTCGACGAGGAACTCGGCGCGCACGAGCTTCAGCAGCTGGCCGAGGTTCATCTCCGGGATCAGGATCTTGTCGTAGCGGCGCAGCACCTCGCCCGTGTTGCGCGGGAACGGGTTCAGGTAGTGCAGGTGCGCGCGGGCGACCTTGTGCCCGTCGGCCCGGACGCGGCGAACCGCCGCCCCGATCGGGCCGTACGTCGAGCCCCAGCCCAGCACCAGCGTCTCGGCGCCGTCCGGATCGTCGACCTCGAGCTCGGGGATGTCGTTCGCGATCCCGGCGACCTTCGCGGCGCGCAGGCGCGTCATCAGGTCGTGGTTGTCGGGGTCGTAGGAGATCGAGCCGGTGACGTCCGCCTTCTCGAGCCCGCCGATCCGGTGCTCGAGGCCGGGCACGCCCGGGATCGCCCACGGCCGCGCGAGCGTCTCGGGATCGCGCGCGTACGGCATGAACTCCTCGCCGTCGGCGGCGGCGAACTGCGTCGAGATGTCGGGCAGCTCGTCGACCTTCGGGATCAGCCACGGCTCGGAGCCGTTCGCGAGGTACGCGTCGCTGAGCAGGTAGACGGGCGTGCGGTACTTGAGCGCGATCCGCGCCGCCTCGATCGCGGCGTGGAAGCACTGCGAGGGCGTCGAGGCCGCGATCACCGGCACCGGGCTCTCCGAGTTGCGCCCGAACATGCACCATCAGCAGGTCGGCCTGCTCCGGCTTCGTCGGCATCCCGGTCGAGGGGCCGGCGCGCTGGATGTCGAGGATCAGCAGCGGCAGCTCGAGCATGATCCCGAGCCCGATCGTCTCCTGCTTGAGCACGATCCCCGGCCCAGCCGACGTGGTGACGCCGAGCGCGCCGCCGAAGGCGGCGCCGAGCGCCGCGCCGGCCGCCGCGATCTCGTCCTCGGCCTGGAACGTCCGCACGCCGAACGACTTGTGGCCGCGCGAGCTCCTCGAGGATCGAGCTGGCCGGCGTGATCGGGTAGGCGCCGAGGAAGAGCTCGAGCCCGGAGAGCTTGGAGGCCGCGATCAGCCCGTAGGCGAGCGCCGTGTTGCCGCTGATCTGCCGGTAGACGCCCGGCGGCATCGTCGCCGGCGCGATCTCGTAGCTGACCGCGAAGTCCTCGGAGGTCTCGCCGTACGCGTAGCCGGCCTTGAAGGCGGTCGCGTTCGCCTGTGCGATCTCGGGCCGCTTGCCGAACTTCCGCTCGACGAACTCGAGCGTCCCTTCGGTGGGCCGGTTGTAGAGCCAGCTCATCAGCCCGAGCGCGAAGAAGTTCTTCGAGCGCTCGGCCTCGCGCGAGGTGATCCCCTCGATCCCCTTCAGCGCCTCGACCGTCATCGAGGTCAGCCCCACCTCGTGCACGTGGTAGTCGGCGAGCGAGCCGTCCTCGAGCGGGCTCGCCTCGTAGCCGGCCTTCTGGAGGTTGCGCTCCTTGAAGGTGTCGGTGTCGACGATCAGCGTCCCGCCCTTCGGCAGGTCGCCCAGGTTCGTCTTCAGCGCCGCCGGGTTCATCGCCACGAGCACGTTCGGCGCGTCGCCGGGCGTGAGGATGTCGTGGTCGGCGAAGTGGAGCTGGAAGCCCGAGACGCCCGGCAGCGAGCCGGCCGGCGCGCGGATCTCGGCCGGGAAGTCCGGCAGCGTCGCCAGGTCGTTCCCCATCATCGCCGTCTCGCTCGTGAACCGGTCGCCCGTGAGCTGCATCCCGTCCCCCGAGTCGCCCGCAAAGCGGATGATCACGCGGTCGAGCTGCTCGACGGCTTTCGCCATGCCCTAGTTGTAGCTCATCATGCGTGACGCTCGAAACGAGCGTTGACCGGGGAGAAATCTCTACGGTGATCGGGAAGCAAGCGAACCGAGGAGGACCCCCGTGCAACCCGATCTCCACTCACGTTTTGCCAGCGAACGGCTGAAGGACGACCACGACGGGCTCCAGCTCGAGGACGAGGGCACGGCGACGCTCGAGCCCGAGACGATCACGATCCGGCCGCTCCAGGACGGCGACGAGCCCGCCGTCGAGCTGCTCGCGCAGCTGGAGGAGCGCCCAGTCCCGCGCGGGCCGCTGCTGCTCGCCGAGGTCGAGGGGTCGATCGAGGCGGCGATCGACGTCGAGACCCGCGAGACGGTCGCGAACCCCTTCTCGGGGAGCGCAGGCGCGGTCTCGCTGCTGCACGTCCGCGCCGCGCAGCTGCGCGCGGCCTAGGCGGGCCGGCGCACGACCGAGAGCCCCCACGCCTTGCCGGACTCGAAGAGCTCGTCCGGATCGACGTCGTCGCGCCAGCCGATGAAGTGCTTCTCCGGGTCGTCGGCGGTCGAGCCGAAGACGGCGAGCCGCTCCGCGGTCGGCTCCTCGACCCCGCGCTCGAGCTCGTCGAGGCGGCGCTCGGCCTCGTCGGCCGCCGGGCCTTCCATGTAGCCGCGCGGCATCAGCGCACCGCCCGCAGGTGCGCGTGCGCGCCGCGCTCGATCCCGTCGCCCGCCTCCGCCTTACCGCGCAGGTGCCGACGGAAGCGAACGGCCTCTTCTTCGTCGAGGACGGAGTCGATCGCCTCGGCCAGCGACGGCACCAGCGGATTCGCGGCCTGGCGCTCGTCCGCGTCCCAGGTCGTGCGCGGCCGGGCCGGCGTGAGTGCGTAGAAGGCATTCAGCGTCACCTCGCTGAATCCGGCGCGCTCAGCCCAGCCGACCATGTCCTCGGCGCCGAAGTCGTGCATCGAGTTGCCCGCGCTGTCGTGAATCGCCCTGAAGACTCTCTTGACGCGGTCTGCCAGCTCGCGCACCGGCGTGACGTCCCACGGGCCCCAGCGGTCGCCTGGGCCTGGATACTCAAAGGAGTTCAGCGGC
The DNA here is from genome assembly GCA_963738795.1 of uncultured Gaiellaceae bacterium. Taxonomy (GTDB): domain Bacteria; phylum Actinomycetota; class Thermoleophilia; order Gaiellales; family Gaiellaceae; genus Gaiellasilicea. Next base: position 33,964 of record CAVTXQ010000001.1, read on the forward strand.
TCGAAGCAGGCCAGCCGCCCGCCGGGGCGGAGGACGCGCGCGAACTCGCCGAACGCGGCGTCGCGGTCGTCGAGGTAGATCAGTACCGAGCGGATCGTGACGACGTCGACGGAGCCGTCCGTGATCTCACCGAGCTCGGTGGCCGCCGCGCGCACGAAGCTACAGCGCTCGTCCCCGCCGGCGATCTCCGCACAGCGGTCGAGCAGCTCCTGCGAGACGTCGCTGAAAATGACGCGCCCGTTCGGCCCGACCCGGCGGAGAGCGCCGAAGCCGATCAGACCATCGCCACAGCCGACGTCGAGAACGGTGTCGCCCGGTTCGATCGAAGCGTCTTCGAGCACGCGGTCGCGGATCGGCTCGAGGAAGTGGAGCATCTCCGCGAGCGCTGCCTCGTCGCCGCCGTGCCGGCGCTCGAGCAGCCACTGCGACCAGCGGTCGCTCACGGTGCTTCCGCGAGCAGCGCGTCGAGGTCGAGCGGGATGCTCATCATCGCGACGCCGCCGTCGGGATCACGCGGCCACTCCGCCTCGGGACGGTCGAAGTAGAGCTCGACGCCGTTCAGGTCGGGGTCGTTCAGGTAGACCGCCTCGCTGACGCCGTGGTCGGACGCGCCGGTGATCGGGATCCCGGCCTCGACGACGCGGCGGAGCGCATCGGCGAGCTGCGCGCGGTCGGGATAGCGGATCGCCGTGTGGAAGAGGCCGGTCGTGCCGGGCGGCGGCGGGCTGCCGCCCAGGCTCTGCCACGTGTTCAGGCCGATGTGGTGGTGGTAGCCGCCGGCGGAGATGAACGCGGCCTGGTCGCCCATGCGCTGCTGCAGCTCGAAACCGAGGACGCCGACGTAGAAGCCGAGCGAGCGCTCGATGTCGGCGACCTTCAGGTGGACGTGCCCGATGTCGACGCGCGGGTCGATGCTCGCCATGCGGCGACCATAGCGCGGCTATCCGCGTGTGTGGCTGATCAGTTCCTCGCGGCCCGTGTCGCCCTTCACCTTCAGCGCCAGCACCGGCCCGATGTCGCGAACGTAGAACTTCTGCTCGACGACGTCCGGCTCGAGCGGCGTCGTGTCCTCGGTCTGGAGCGCGCCGGTGAAGTCGCCGAACGGGACGCTCACCGGCTCGTCGAGGCTCAGCACCTCCGCTCGGTCCTCGGCCTCGCCGGCGTAGTACTCCTGGCGGTAGGTCATGCCGACCTCCGGGTCGGCGGGCAGGAGGATGCCTGGCAGCGCACCGTCGACACCGGCCTCCCACGCGCCCGCATGCCTGGCCGGCTTGCCGTCCTCGAACTCGGTCGTGTCCTCGCCGAAGTACCAGAGGTTGCCCTCGTCGTCCTGCGCGTACCAGTCGAACGTGTCCTCGACGGGCACGCCGTTCTCGGTCACGAGGTCGTGGACGACGCGGGTCTCGACGCCCATCACCGTTCGCGTCCGGTCGGTCACCGTCACCTCGACGCGCTGGTCGCCCTCGCGGTAGACCCAGACCGTTCCCGGCGTCATCGGCCAGAACGGATGGTCGATCTCGGCGCTGAACCGCGACGGGTCGATCTCGACCGGGTCGCCACCCTGCGGTAACGCGGTCTTCTCCTCTGCGCCGCAGCCGGCGGCGAGGAGGACGAGCGAGAGGAGGAGCATTCGAGCCATGCCCGGAGGCTAGGACGCGTCGATGAGAGCCCCATGAGCGGGCAGGACGAGCGTCACCGTCGCGCCAGCCGCCGAAGCACGCCCGCCGTGCGCGCGAGCGACGGCGTCGACGATCGCGAGCCCGAGGCCGGCGCCGCCGCTCGTCCGCGCCTCGTCCGCCCGGCTGAAGCGCTCGAACGCGTGCGGCAGGAAGTCGTCCGGGAAGCCGGGGCCCTCGTCGCTGACGCGCAGCACGAGCTCGTCCTCGACGCGCTCGGCTGCGAGCCGCACCGTCCCCTCGCCGTGCGTGAGCGCGTTGTCGACGAGGCTGCCGAGCGCCTGCTCGAGCCGGTCGCGGTCGCCCCGGAACGTCCCGCCGCCGCTGATCTCGATCGCGCCGCGGGCGGAGAACCTGCGCGCGACCGCCTCCAGCAGCTCCCGCGCGCCGAGCTCTTCCAGCCGCAGCGGTGCGTCGCCGGTGCGGTCGAGCACGAGCAGCGCCTCCGCCAGCCGAATCAGCCGCTCGACCTCCTCGGTCGCCGAGCGGATCGCGTCAGCCAGCTCCTCGGGCGAGCGCTCGCGGCGCAGCGCCAGCTCGAGCTCGGTGCGCAGGAGCGCGAGCGGCGTCCGCAGCTCGTGGCCGGCGTCGGCGACGAAGCGGCGCTCGCGGGCGAGGCCCTCGTCGAGCCGCTCCAGCATCTCGTTCAACGTCTCCCCCAGCCGCCGCACCTCGTCGCGCGCCTCCGGCACCGGCAGCCGCCGGCCCGACGTCTCCGAGGAGATCTCAGCCGCCTCGCGGCGCATCGACTCGACCGGGCGCAGCGCCGCGCCGGCGAGCCGGTAGCCGGCGAACGCGGCGAGCAGCAGCGCGAGCGGCCCCACGACCAGCATCAGCCCGAGCAGCGACGCGAGCACCTCGTCGCGGTCGCCGAGCGCGTCCTGCAGGTTCGCAGGCGGCTCGGTGATCTGCTCGTCGAGCACCTCCTTGACGCTGAAGTAGAGGAGGACGCCGACGGCCGCGAGCACGACCGCGCTCGCCGCCGCGAAGACGATCGCCAGGCGCAGCCGCAGCGGCCAGCGGCTCACGGCTCCACCCGCAGCCGATAGCCGGCGCCGCGCACCGTCTCGAGCGACTCGACGCCGAACGGCCGGTCGACCTTCTCGCGCAGGTAGCGGACGTAGACGTCGACGACGTTCGACTTGCTCTCGTAGGCGATGTCCCAGGCGTGCTCGAGCAGCTGGTAGCGCGAGAGCACCTGCCCCGGCCGGCGCATGAACGTCTCGAGGAGCGCGAACTCCTTCGTCGAGAGCTCGATCTCGGTCTCGCCACGCCAGACCTTCCGCGTGGACGGGTCGAGCCGCAGCCCGCCGGCCTCGAGCACGGCGGGGCGCTCCGGCTTCCCCCGTCGCGCGAGCGAGCGCAGGCGCGCGAGCAGCTCGTCGAACGCGAACGGCTTCGGCAGATAGTCGTCGGCGCCGGCATCGAGCCCGGCGACGCGGTCGGCGACGGCGTCCCGCGCCGTCAGCATCAGCACCGGCGACCAGACCTCGCTCTCGCGCAGCGTGCGGCAGACCTCGACCCCGTTGATCCCGGGCAGCATCAGATCGAGCACGATCGCGTCGTACTCGACCGCGCGGGCCATCCAGAGCGCGTCCTCGCCGGTGCGGGCGACGTCGGCGGCGTGGCCCTCCTCGACAAGCCCGCGCTCGAGCAGGCGCGCCAGCTTCGGCTCGTCCTCGACGACCAGGATCCGCATCGGCTCATTGTCCCGCGCCGGATGAGAGCAAGATGAGACAGGTTTAGACCTGCGCGCACTGTGAGAAAAGGCCCGCGTGGACTCCTGCTCCCACTGTGGCGGCACGCTGCCCGCAGATGCGACCTTCTGCCCGTCCTGCGGCCGCCGTACCGACGCCCCGCCTGTGACCGAGCGCGAGATCCCGATCGAGGTCCAGCACGCGGAGCCGCGCTACTTCGGGCTCGGAACCCCGGTCTTCATCCTCGGTGCGGCGGGCGTGCTGCTCGTGCTCGGGATCGTCCTGATCGTCACCGGGCCTCTGCTCGCCGGCCTGGTCGCGCTCGCCGTCGCGGTCTGTCTGCTGCCGGCGTTCCTCGCCGGTGCGCGGCGCTGGCCGGAGACGCGGGTCGCGCAGATGGGCGTCAGCACCGCCGACCGGGTGCGCGACGAAGCGGGCGTCGCCGGTGAGTCGATTTCCGCGTGGTCACGTGCCGGCCGCAACGTGGTGCGGCTGCGGAGGGAGCAGTTCCGGCTCCGGCGCGAGCGCGACGCGAAGGTCCGCGAGCTCGGCACGTCCTTCTACTCCGACGACGGCCGCGCAGACGGCCTGAAGGCGGCGGCGAAGGCGCTCGACGGGCGGATGGCGGCGAACGAGCGCGAGCTGCAGCGAACCGTCGCGGGAGCGCGCCGGCAGTCGCGCAAGGGGCGCGCGACGGTCGTGCCGACCGAGGTGATCAACCCCGAGACGGTCGAGGACGTCACGGCTACGGACGCGCCGATCACCCGAGATGAGCCGCAGGCCGAGGTCGAGCCGAAGCCCAAGCCGGCTGCGAAGAAGCGTCAGGCCCGCTCGAGGTAGGCGCAGCGGCGCCTGGGGCCGGGCAGCGGCGAAGGGCCGTGCCGGCGCACCACGTAGCGGCCGCCGTCGACCTCGACGATGTCGCCTGCCTCGGGCGCGATCCCGTCCCGCTCGACCAGCGTGTAGCCGGAGGCGGCCGGGACGAAGAGAACGTGCGCCGTCTCGCTCTTCGGCTCCGGCATCGACGTCGTCGTGTCCTCGAGCTGGAACTGGCGCTCGACGAGTTGGAGCAGGGCGCGGTTCTCGCGGTTCATCTTCGCGATCTCACCGACGCTCTCGGCGAGTCGCCGCTCGCGCGCGGCGAGCTGGTGGCGCAGGTCGGCGACCTCGGCGGCCGAGCCCGCGGCGGGAGTCCCCGCGTCGCGGATCCGCTCGCGGAGCGAGGCGACCTCGGGCTCGAGCTCGGCGGCGTGTGCGACCGCCGCATCGCGCTCGGCCGTGAGGCCCCGCAGCGACTCCTCGAGGCCGGCAACGCGTGCGGCGAGTCCCTCGTCCTCGCCGGAGGACTGCTCGCGCAGATTGGCGAGCTCCGTTGCGAGTGTCTCGGCTCTGGCTGCCTCTGACTCGGTCTGCTCGCGCAGTTGCGCGAGATCCTGCTCGAGTGCGTGTACGTGCGCCTCGGCGGCGTCGCGCAGCTGGGCCAGCTCCTGGAGCTGCGCGCTCGAATCCTCTTTGCTCTCCCGGGCTCGGAGCTGCTCGAGCTCGGCCTCGAGCGCAGCCGTGCGCTCGAACGCCGCGTCGCGGTCGGCCGCAGCCGTGCGAAGGGTCTCGAGCTCGTTGTCGAGCCCGTGCCGGTTCTCGGCGGTCTCGGCGAGGTGGCCTTCCAGCTCGGCGATCCGCTCTGCAGCCTGCCGCTGCGCCTGCTCGAGCTCTTCACGGTTCGCGGCGGCGGCCTGAAGCTGGGCCTCGAGTGCACCGACACGCTGTGCGACCTCGGCGTTGACTCCGGCCTCGTGCGACTGGGCGGCCTCGTTCAGCCGCGCCTGCAGCTCGTTGAAGCTCTGCGCGAGCGAGTTCCGCTCCGTCAGGACGGCGTGGAGCTTCGACTCGAGCTCCTCGATCCGATCGCTGCTCTCAGGCGCCGGCGCGGCCTCGGGCTGCTGCTCGGGCTCGGGCGCAGCCTCGGGCGGCGCGGGCGCAGGCTCCTGCGCGGGCGGCGGAGGAGCCTGCTGCGCCTCGGGTGCGGGTGCCGGCGGTGCTGGAGCTTCTGCAGGGGTCTCAGGTGTGGCGCCGGCGAGCCGGAGGCCGGAGCCGAGCGGGGCCGCGGGCGGAGGCTGCGGGGCCGGAGTGGCTGCCGGCGTCGGCAGTGTGGGCTGCGGCGCCTCGGTGCGGATCGCCGCGCGGCCGGCCATCTCGCGCAGGCCGGCGCTCGTGCCGTACTCGGTCCGGAGCAGGCCGCCGTGCTGCTCGGCGAGCGCGTTCGCGACGGCGCCGGGCGAGACGAAGCCGAGATCGACGAGCACCTTCCCGAGCGGCGTGCCGCTCCGGTTCTGCTCGGCGAGGGCGTCCAGAAGCTGGTCTTCCGTCAGGAAGCCCTCGTCGACCATGATCTGGCCGAGCTGCCGCCGCGTATCGGGTGCCGCGTCCACCAACCCTCTATCGGCCGAAACCTGGAAGGCCTGAAGGGTCAGGCACGCTCACCGGCGAGCGTCCAGAGCACGAAGGCAAGCCAATGCACGCCGATCACGTCGGTCTGGATCCCGAGCACCAGCACCGCCGTCAGCGCCGCCCCGAGCCAGGGCTCGACCTGAAGCAGGCGCCGCACGAGCGCGACGTTCCAGGCGATGAACGCGAGCATCCCGAGCAGGCCGAGCTCGACGCCGAGCTCGATGTAGGTCGATTCGCCCGCCTTGATCTCCCCGCCCGTCCGCTTCGCCGTCACGCCGGCATTGCCAACGCCGTAGCCCTGCGGGTGCTCGACGATCGTCCGCAGGCCGTCCCGGATGTTGTCCAGGTGGCTGTCGAAGGAGGCCTCATCGGGGTCGAACGGGTCGCCGCTCGTCTCCTCCTCCTGGCCGCCCGCGCGCTGGATCTCGAGCTCGGCGGCCGTGTAGCGGGTCTCGGGGGCGAGGTCCGGATAGGCGCGGACGAAGAAGAACGCTGCGGCGAGGAAGACCACTGCGGCCGCGACCGGCCACCAGCTCCTGAGCGCGTAGCCGAGCGCGACGAGACCGACCGCGAGCGCGGCCATCGTCGTCCGCGAGTAGGTGAAGAGGAGCCCGATCGCGAGCAGCGCCGTCACGACGGGCAGCCGGCGCGAGCCTCGCTGCCAGGTCGCGGCGACCAGGATCGCGGCCAGCAGCATGTAGGCGGTCGCGAGCGGGCTGAGGAAGGTCGAGACGAGCCGGCGCAGCGGCCGCTCGTCGCCGGGGTTGTAGACCCAGTTCTCGGGCAGCCCCGAGAGCCCGGCGCCGTAGTCGAGCCCGAGCTGCTCGCTGAACCAGCCCGGCACGCCCGAGTCGCGCCACGTCTGCAGCGAGATCGTGTAGATGTCGACGAGCCCCCACGCGGCGACGACTGCGGCGGCGCCGAGGATCAGGCCGCCGACGAGCTTCCGGTCGCGCGCGGTGAGCGTGATGCCGCGGCCGAGGAAGTAGCAGGCCACGGGCGTCAGGTTGTGGCGGAGCCCGAAGAGGATCCCCTCCGCCGAGGCGTCGCCGCCGAGCCAGCTCTGCGGGATCAGTGCGTAGAGGACGACGAAGCCCGCGTAGACGAGCGCGAGCCAGTCGGTGGCGGTCGCCTTGAACGGGATCCCGCGACGGCGCCAGATGACCGCCGCGAGCGCGGCAGCGAGCAGCACCTCCTTCCAGGCCGAGACGACGTCGAGCGCGAAATCGCGCACGCCGATGTCCCAGAGCCCGGCCATGACGAGGTTGTGGAGCGGCAGTACGACGATGAACGCAAAGAGCGCCCAGCGGGGGACCCGGTCAATCGACAACGGCGACCAGGCTCAAACCGAGGTTGACGATCCGGACATCGCCGGGAAAGAGGCGGGCGAACGAGCGCGGCCCGAGCAGCCGGTTCTGCTTCGCCCACGGCTTGCGCGCGAGGTCGTAGGCGCGATGAGAGGCGGCATCGGGCAGCCAGTGGACGAGCGGCAGGCGCGTGTGCACCTCGACCGGGAACAGGCGGTTCGGCGTGGTGATGAACGCCCGCCGGCCGACGCGCAGCGCCTCGGCGACGAAGCGCCGCTGCTCCTCCTCGCCGCCGACGTGCTCGATTACCGCGTTCGAGAAGACGACGTCGAAGGAGCCGTCCTCGAACGGGAGCGCGAGCGCGTCGCCCTGGACGTAGCGCGCATCCGGGTAGCTGGAGCGGAAACGGTCGCCCTCGTGCAGCCCGAGCGCGGTCACCTGCTGCGGCCACGGGTACATCTCCTCGAAGAAGTTCAGCGTCCCGCAGCTGCCCTCGTTGACGCTGAGCTCGCCGAAGGCGAAGTCGTCGACGCCGACGTCGAGGACGGTCGTCTCAGCGGTCGGCGCCATCGTCTCCATGAAGAGGCCGAACTTGCGCCGGCGCGAGCGGAGCGAGATCTGGTCGGCGAGCCCCATCAGGAGGCAAGAGTAAGGTGCGGATCGGTGATCGAGGACGTCGTCAGACCGCGCGGCCCGTATCGCCTGAAGCTGATGACGTACGGCCGCGAGCTCGAGCGGCCGCTCCCCGGCGGCGGCCGCGGACAGGCCTGGCAGCGCTCCGACGGCCTCGTCCACCTGCGCGCGCCGGACGAGGAAGGGCTCGCGCTGCTTCGCTTCTGCCTCGCGCTCGACGCCGACACGACCGAGTTCTCGCGCCGCTTCCGGAACGATCCGCTGCTCGGGCCGTCGATCCGACGCCTGCACGGGCTGCGGCCGCTGCGACGGCCGACCGTCGCGCACGCGCTGCTGCGGGCGATCTGCGGCCAGCTGATCGAGGCAAAGCGGGCGCTCGCGATCGAACGGGGGATCCTGCGGGCGATCGGCGACCCCGCTCCGCGGCGCGAGGCGATCGCGGCGCTCTCGCCGGCGCAGCTGCGCAGGCTCGGGCTGGCCACGCACAGAGCCTCGACGCTGGTCCGCGTCTGCCGATCGCTCGACCTCGAGGGCCTGCGCGGACGGCCGATCGAGGCAGTCGAAGCGCGGCTGCTGCGGGAGCGTGGGCTCGGACCGTGGTCGCTTGGCGTGATCGCCCTGGAAGGGCTCGGGAGCTTCCGTCACGGCCTCGTCGGCGACCTCGGTCTGGTCAAGCTCTGCGCGGCGCTGTGGGGCCGCTGGGTCGAGATCTACGAGACCGCCGAGCTGCTCGCCCCGTACGAGGAGTGGGCCGGACTGGCGGGCGTCTACCTGATGCGCGGCTTCGGCGCGGGCCTCGTTCCGGGCGCCAACGCCGACCTCGCCCGCCTCGCGCGTTGCCGCGCGGCGTGACACTGGCATAGGATCGGACCGTGCAGCTGGGGCACAACACGAAGATCGATCTGATCAAGAGCGTGCCGCTCTTCTCCTCCGCGTCGAAGCAGGAGCTGGCGGAGATCGCGTCGATCGCCGACGAGATCGACCTGCCCGAGGGCAAGGTGCTGATCAAGGAGGGCGACTCGGGCCGCGAGTTCTTCGTCCTGGTCGAGGGCTCGGCCGACGTCGAGCGCGGCGGCAAGAAGGTGGCGTCGATCGGCGACGGCGACTTCTTCGGCGAGATCTCCCTGATCTCGAAGACACCGCGGAACGCGACGATCACGACGACGTCGCCGGTGCGGGCGCTCGTGATCACGGACCGCGCCTTCCGGCAGCTGCTCGACCACTCGCCGCAGATCGCGGTCGGCGTCCTCAGCGCGCTCGCCGAGCGCCTCGCACCGACGACGCTCTAGGCCCGCCGTGAAAGAGCGGATGCTGCGCGGCGAGCTCTATCACGCCGACGACCCCCAGATCGCCGCCGACCAGGCCCGCGCGCACGAGCTGATGGAGCGCTACAACGCGACCCGCCACGCGGAGCAAGACGAGCGGGACCGCCTCCTGCGCGAGCTGCTCGGCGAGGTCGGCGATGGCGTCGTCGTCAGGCCGCCCTTTCGCTGCGACTACGGCACGTACATCTCGATCGGCGCGGGGACGTTCGTCAACTTCGACTGCGTCATGCTCGACGTCGCCCCGATCAGGATCGGCGCCGCCTGCCAGCTCGCGACCGGGGTGCAGCTCCTGACGGCGACGCACCCGATCGACCCCGAGCCGCGGCGGCTCGGCTGGGAGTACGCGAAGCCGATCACGATCGGCGACAACGTCTGGCTCGGCGGCGGCGTCATCGTCTGCCCCGGCGTCACGATCGGCGACGACACCGTCGTCGGGGCGGGCGCAGTCGTCACACGCGACCTACCGGCCGGCGTGGTCGCATTCGGCAACCCGGCGAGAGTGCAGCGGGAGATCGGCGAGCAGGACCGCGTCGACATCCCGGAGTTGTAGGCCGCCTACACTTCGCGGATGCCAGTCGACGAGCGCAGAATCGCGATCCTCGGGGCCGGCCAGATCGGCGAGGCGCTGATCAGCGGCCTGCTCTCCTCGGGCTGGCGGAGCGCGTCCGAGCTCGCCGCCTCGACGCGGCGCGAGGAGCGCGCGGCCGAGCTGCGCGAGCGCCACGGTGTCTCCGTCACGCTCTCGAACGCCGAGGCGGCCGCGACCGCGGCGCTGGTCGTGATCGCGGTCAAGCCGCAGGACATCGAGGCGCTGCTCGGCGAGATCGGCCCGCTGATCCAACCGGAGCAGACGGTGCTGTCGATCGCGGCCGCGATCCCGACCGCGGCGATCGAGCGCCACCTTGGCAGCGGCGTCCCGGTCGTCCGGGCGATGCCGAACACGCCCGCGGTCGTTCATGAGGGGATGGCCGGCATCTGCGCCGGCTCGCACGCCGGCGAGGAGCACCTGACGCTCGCCGAGGAGGCGCTGCGTCACCTCGGCGCGGTCGTCCGCGTCTCGGAGCCGTACATGGACGCGGTCACGGCGGTCTCCGGCTCCGGCCCGGCGTACTTCGCGCTGCTCGCCGAGGCGATGATCGAGGCCGGCATCCTGCTCGGCCTCTCGCGCGAGATCTCGACGCAGCTCGTCGTCCAGACGATGCTGGGGACGGCGAAGCAGCTGCGCGACCTCGGCATGCATCCGGTGGAGCTGCGCGAGATGGTCACCTCGCCGGGCGGCACGACGATCGCCGCGATCCGCGAGCTGGAGCAGGCGGGTGTCCGCGCCGCGTTCCTGAACGCGATCCAGGCGGCGATGGACCGCTCGCGCGAGCTTGCTCGTGGCGATTCGTAGCCTCAACGGCGTCGCGATCCACGTCGTCGAGGAGCCGGAGCGGCTCGCCGGCGGCTGGCTAGCCCGCTTCGCCTCCGAGGGCGCACAGATCGCACTCTCGGGCGGAAGCACCGTCGGCAGGGCGTACGAGCTCGCGGCCGAGCTGCTGGCGGAGTGGCCCGGCGCACACGTCTGGTTCGGCGACGAGCGCGCTGTGCCGCCGGATGACGAGCGCTCGAACTACCGGCTGGTGCGTGAGACGCTGCTCGACCGGCTCTGGCTGCAGCCCGAGCTGCACCGGATCCAGGGCGAGCTCGGCGCTCCCGAGGCGGCGGCGCTCTACGAGCGCGAGCTCGACGGCGTCACGCTCGACCTGGCGCTGAACGGGATCGGCTCAGACGGCCACACGGCGTCGCTCTTCCCGAATGCGCCGGCCCTCGACGAGCGCGAGCGGCGTGCCGTCGCCGCCGAGCCGGGGCTCGAGCCCTTCGTCGAGCGGGTGACGCTGACGCCGCCGGTGTTCGGCGCGACGCGCCTGCTCGTCTACCTCGTCACCGGCGAGTCGAAGGCCGAGGCGGTCCGCCGCGCCTTCGCCGAGGAGCCGAGCGCGGACACCCCGGCGAGCCTGATCCGCGGCGTCGAGACGATCGCGATCCTCGACGCCGCCGCCGCGTCGCGCTCTGATGAGAGCTTGTGTTATCAGAAACACAAGCTCTCCTGGCCCGCGCAACCAAGCCGTTGCAACGCGCGAAAACCGCGCTTGTGTCTTCAGAAACACAAAGTCTCCTCACGGGTAGCGGCGCGGCCCGGGGCCGTCCGGGACGAGCGGGCCGAGGCGATGGCGGTTGCGGGCGACGAGGCGGTAGGGCGCGCTCGACGGGCTCCAGATCGACCCGTCGCGGCGGACGACGTGGGCGCTCTCGTAGCGGGTCGCCTCCGGTAGCTGCGCGAGCAGCGGCTGCGCGGCCTCGTCGTCGAACGGCAGCCAGCCGTAGCCGGCCCCGGTCGAGTCGCGCGGCGACACGCGCCACGAAGCGGCAGAAGCGTCAGTTGCCGTCGTACAGGACGACCGGACGCTTCACGGCAGCAGCTCCGACTCGAGCTCGGCCGCCATGCCGCGGCGGCCCGCGAGCGCCTGGAGCACGAGCACGGTGTCCGCGACGGGCATGTCCTCGAGGTACTCGTCCCGCGTCTCGAACGACTCGAGCACGGTCTCGACCGCCTCGACGTAGCCGACGACGTCCTCCGCCGCGACGAACGCCAGCGCGTCGGCGACCTCGCTCGGGAAGGTCTCGTGCGTTCGCGCATAGTCGGCGTGGACGCGCATGTCGTCCCAGTCGCCGAGCACGCCGTACGCGAGCGCCGCGGCGTAGCGTCCGATCGGAGACTCGGTCACGCCGGCGCCCAGCGTCGATCGCCCAGCGAGCGTCGTCGGCCGCGCCGTCCCAGTCGCCGGCGAGGAGCCGCGCCTTGATCGCGCCGATCGGGCGGCCCCAGCTCTCCGGAGGCGCGTGCTCGAAGCTCTCGCGGTAGCGCTCGGCCGCGCGGGCGAACCATTCACGACCGTCGCGGCCGCCCATCAGCTCCGCCAGGCCCGCCGCCCCGGCCGCGTTTCCCATCCGCGTCAACTGCCTCTGGCGCGCGTCGGGATCGTCCGGAAGCCGGGCGGCGCCGTCCTCGTAGCGCTCCCGGGCGCGCCGCCCCAGCTCATCCCAGTTCGGCACGGCTCCGAGAATAGGCCTACCGGCGGCCGGAAGATCGGATATGCTGCGAACTGCGCCGCTCGTCCGCTTCCGGGCACCAGCACGAGGGCGCACTCCTGAGGAAAGCAGCACCACGGTCTTCGTGCTGCGCAGATGTCTGAAGCGATACTGAACCCGACACTCACGTCGGACGCGGCGGCTGGCTTGACTGGCGACGCGCTCCGTGCGCAGGAATGGGCAGGCGAGCCCTTCCTCCATCCCGGCGAGGATCCGGCCGAGGCGCTTGCGCCCGGAACCGCCCGCCGCGCCGCGCTCGACGATGCACTCGCCGAGATCGAGGGCGGCCTGCGCGCCCCGTCGCCGCGCTGGAAGGTGCGCTTCGGCCTCCTGCTCGGGCTCGAGCGCGTGCTCTCCTCGAAGCCGCCGGCGACCGCCGCCGGCACCGAGCTGCGCAAGCACCAGATCGACGCGCTCGCCGGCATGCTCACCGAGCTGATCGCCGCGAACCAGCGCCAGGCCGAGGATCTGAACGGCAACGGGAACGGCCACGCCGAGCCGGAGCACGAGCCCGAGGACGCCGACGATGAGGACGAGCTCGAGCCGGCCGACGAGGACGCCGAGGCCGAGGACGAGCCGGGCTTCACCGGCGAGGATCCCGGCGCCGTTCGCCGCTACCGCTTCCGCCACCCGACGGCGTCCGGCAAGACGATCGCCGCGGCCGGGTTCGTCGAGGCCGCGCAGACGCTCGGGATCCTGATCCTGACCCACCGCCGGCTGCTCGTCTCCCAGTTCCAGCGCGACCTGACGACGGAGGGCTACGGCGACCGGTTCGTCGACGCGATCGAGCGCGGCCAGACGGCGACGCGCGAGAATCCGATCACGATCCAGACGTACGCCTGGTTCGCGCGCCACGCCGACTCGGTCTCGCGCGACGCCTACCAGCTCGTGATCTGCGACGAGGCGCACACGGCCCTCGGCGAGAAGACGAGCGCCGCGATCCGCAGCTTCTCGGAGCCGCTCTACATCGGCATGACCGCGACCGAGCAGCTGATCGCGAAGCAGGTCTCGGACGTCTTCCCCGCCTCGGTCGACGACCTGCCGCTGACCGACGCGGCGCGCCGCGGGCTGATCGCGCCGCTTCGCTGCCTGCGCGTCCCGCCGGCCGCCGCGATCAACGCGGTGCCGATCGTCGGCGGCGACTTCGAGGAGCGCGCGCTCGCCGCCGCGCTCGACCACCAGGCTCTGAACCAGGCCGCCGCGAGCCTCTACCGCGAGCGCTTCGACTCGACGCCGGGGATCGTCTACGCCGCCGGCGTCGACCACGCCTACAACCTCGCGCAGGAGTTCCGCGCCGCCGGGCTGAAGGCGGAGGCGGTCTCGGGCCGCACGCCGCCGGTCAAGCTCGCCGAGACGCTCGCCGCCTACGAGCGCGGCGACATCAACGTCCTGATCAACGCGATGCTGCTCGCCGAGGGCTGGAACTCGCCGCGCGCGACCGTCTGCATGCACCTCGCGCCGACGGCGTCGAAGCGCGTCTACCAGCAGCGGATCGGCCGGATCATGCGCACGCACCCGCGCAAGGAGGCGGGCATCGTCGTCGACTTCACGCCCAAGTCGGCCACGCACAACGACCGCGTCGTCTCGCTGCACTCGCTGCTCGAGTCGGACTTCTACCGCGAGGGCGCCCGCGTCACGCCGGCGCCGCGCCGCCGCGTCCAGCGCAGGGCCCGCCGCCGTCTCTCGCCGGCGCCGTGGCTCGTCCCGGTCACCGCGGACGTCGCACGGCGCCTCGCCGTGATCCAGCGCGAGTGGCAGCGGATCGACCCCAAGTTCCTCGACGAGGACGAGCAGCGCTACTGGGCGACGATCGCCGGCCGCCAGATCCGCTTCGACCAGCGCGCCGAGTTCGCGAAGAAGTTCGCCGAGGCACGCGCCTCGAAGGCCGCGCTCGAGACGTTCCTCTCGGTCTGCGCGGCCGAGAACCCGAACCGCCGGCTGCGCATGACCGCGCTCCAGGATCGCGTCTCGATGACCGTCGAGCGCGCCGACTTCGACGATCTCGTCACGCTCGTCAGCCAGGCGCCGCCCTGGGACAAGGACCGCGCCGCCGGCGTCCGGATCCTGCTGCGGGCGATCGGCGAGGGCAAGGCGAACGCGCCCGGAGCAGATCCTCCAGCGCTGGACGTGGAAGCTCGCGAAGACGACGCGCAAGGTGCAGGACCGCCGCGCGAGCGCCGAGTTCCCGGAGGCGAAGCGCCTGCTCGGCGCCGTCGCCAACTCGCGCGGGCACCGGCACGAGGAGAACGTGCAGAAGCTGATCCAGGTCGCGAAGGCGCTGCCGCTCGACGTCGGCGCCGCGCTGCTCGCCTCCTCCGAGGGCTACACGCCGCGCGCCAACAACGCGCTCGACCGCGCGCGCGAGGAGATCGGCGCGATCGGCGAGATCGCGAACGCGCTCGCCGACAACCTGCCGGCGCCGAAGGCTCCGTCGCGCAAGTCGAGGCGGCGCAAGCGGAAGAAGAAGCCGGGCGACGGGCCAGGCGCAGCCGCGGCCGAAGGCTCGGCCGCGAGAACGGCGCGCGCACCGCCCGCCGGACGAGGCCGAAGCCGAAGCGCCGCCGCCGCCGGCGCAGGCCGAGCAGCGGCTCGGCCGAGGGAACGCCGCGCTCCGCCGGACTCCGTAACACCCTCGTAAGCCGCCCGCGGCTACCGTCGATCGGTCGATGCTCCTGCTGCTCGCGATCGGCTTCGTCGCGGGCGTCGTCACGGCGCTCTCCCCGTGCGTGCTGCCCGTGCTGCCGATCGTGCTCGCGGGCGGCGCCACCGGACGCCGGCCGCTCGCGATCGTCGCGGGGATCGTCGTCAGCTTCACCGTCTTCACGCTCTTCGCCGCGTGGCTGCTCGACCTGCTCGGCCTCCCCGACGACCTGCTCCGGAACCTCGCGATCGCGCTGCTCTTCCTCGTCTCGATCTCGCTGCTCGTGCCGCAGGTGGCGGAGTGGCTCGCGCGGCCGCTCCAGTTCCTGACCCGGCGGAGCGGCGGCGACAAGGGCGGCGGCTTCCTGCTCGGCGCGAGCCTCGGGCTCGTCTTCGTGCCCTGCGCCGGCCCGGTGCTCGCCGCGGTCAGCGTGATCGCCGCCCGCCGCGACGTCGGCCTCGACAGCGTCCTGCTGACAGCTCGCCTACGCGGTCGGGGCGGCGGTGCCGATGCTCGCGATCGCGTTCGCCGGGGCCCGCGCCGCCCACGCCTTCCGCGCCCACGCGCGTGACGGTCCGCCGCGTCTCGGGCGTGCTCGTCGGCGCGGCGGCGCTCGCGATCGCGTTCGGCGTCGACCGGAACTTCCAGACGGCCCTGCCCGGCTACACCGAGTCGCTGCAGGAGCGGTTCGAGCGCTCGGACGCCGCACAGCGCGAGCTGCGCGAGCTGACCGGCGGCCGCGATCCCGTCGCGACCGGCGCCGGCACCGCGACGCTGCAGGACTACGGCCCCGCGCCGGACTTCCACGGGATCGCGCGCTGGCTCAACTCCGAGCCGCTGACGCTGCGCGGGCTGCGGGGGCGCGTCGTCCTGATCGACTTCTGGACGTACTCGTGCATCAACTGCCTGCGGACGCTGCCGTACATCCGCGCGTGGGACGAGCGCTACCGCGATGCCGGGCTGACGATCGTCGGCGTCCACTCGCCCGAGTTCGCGTTCGAGCGGGTCGAGTCGAACGTGCGCGAGAACGTCCGCAAGCTCGGCGTGCGCTACCCGGTCGCACTCGACAACGACTTCGTCACCTGGCAGTCGTGGCACAACCAGTACTGGCCCGCCAAGTACCTGATCGACAAGCAGGGCCACGTCCGCTACTACCACTTCGGCGAGGGCGACTACGCCGAGACCGAGGAGGCGATCCGGACGCTGCTCGGCGCCGACGCGCCCGACGCCTCGGGCCTCGCCGACGAGAGCCCGACCGGCCTCCGGACGCCGGAGAGCTACCTCGGCTACGAGCGGCTCGACCGGAACGCCGGCGATCCCGTCGTCAAGGACAAGCCGCACGCGTACACGTTCCCGCGCGGGCTCGACGGAGAACGAGCTCGCGTTCGGCGGCGTCTGGACCGTCGAGGACGAGCGTGCGGTCGCCGGCCTCAGCGCCGGCCTGCGCCTGCAGTACCGCGCCCGCGACGTCTTCCTCGTGCTCACCGGGAAAGGCGCCGTCGAGGTGCTCGTCGACGGGAAGCCCGAGCGGACGGTGCGCGTGCGCGGCGACCGGCTCTACACGCTCGTCGAGCGGCCGAAGCTCGGCGACCACCTGCTCGAGCTCCGCTTCACGCCGGGCGTGGCGGCCTACGCATTCACGTTCGGTTAGGGTCGCGGCCGTGTACACCGCGGCTCCCGAGCGCTACGAGCGGATGCAGTACCGGCGCAGCGGCCGCAGCGGGCTCCAGCTGCCGGCGGTCTCGCTCGGGCTCTGGCACAACTTCGGCCACGACCGGCCGTACGAGCTCGGCCGCGCGATCGCGCGCCGCGCGTTCGACCTCGGCATCCTCCACTTCGACCTCGCGAACAACTACGGGCCGCCGTACGGCTCCGCGGAGGAGAACTTCGGCCGGATGCTGCGCGACGACCTTCGCGCCCTACCGCGACGAGCTGTCGTCTCGACCAAGGCCGGCTACGACATGTGGCCGGGCCCCTACGGCGAGTGGGGCTCGCGCAAGTACCTGCTCGCGAGCCTCGACCAGTCGCTCGCGCGGATGCAGGCTCGACTACGTCGACATCTTCTACTCGCACCGCTTCGATCCCGAGACGCCGCTCGAGGAGACGATCGGCGCGCTCGACACGGCCGTCCGGCAGGGCAAGGCGCTCTACGCCGGCATCTCCTCCTACTGCCGCCGAGAAGACGCGCGAGGCGGCCGCGATCATGCGCGACGCTCGGGACGCCGATCGTGATCCACCAGCCGTCGTACTCGATGCTGAACCGGTGGATCGAGCCGGAGCTGCTCGACGCGCTCGAGGACGAGGGCATCGGCTGCATCGCCTTCTCGCCGCTCGCGCAGGGGATGCTCACCGACCGCTATCTGGACGGCGATCCCGGCGGACTCGCGCGCGAGCCGCGAGGGCACCTCGCTCTCGCCGGACCAGCTGAACGAGCAGACGCTCGCGAAGGTGCGGCGCTGAACGAGATCGCGGCCGGGCGCGGTCAGAGCCTCGCGCAGATGGCGATCGCGTGGGTGCTGCGCGATCCGCGCGTCACGTCGGCGCTGATCGGCGCCAGCAGCGTCGAGCAGCTCGAGGCGAACGTCGCCGCCCTCGACCGGCTCGACTTCGACGAGGACGAGCTGGCGGAGATCGACCGCTACGCGACCGAGTCCGACATCAACCTCTGGGCCCGCTCGAGCGAGACGTGAGTGCAGCTCGAGGAGCTCGGCCGGCAGCGTGTCCTGCCCGTGCTTCGCTGCGCGGATGCAGCCGACACGCTCGCGACGGCGCGCGCCGCCGCCGCCGCCGGCTGCCGCGTCGTCGAGGTGACGATGTCGACGCCGGGCGTCGAGGACGCGATCGCGCCGCTCGTCGCGGACGGGCTGATCGTCGCCGTCGGCACCGTTCGCGACGCGCGCGACGTCGCGCGCCTCGCGCGAGGCAGGCGCCTCGCTCGTCGTCTCCTTCTGGAACCCGCCCGGCTTCGTGGCCGCGGCGAGCGCGGCCGGCATCGACGCGATCCCGGGCGGCTTCACCGCCCACGAGCTCGCGGCCGCGCACGCGGACGGCGCGACGGTCGCGAAGCTCTTCCCGGCCTCGCTCGCCGGAACCTCGCTTCCTCCCCGCGCTCCGCCCGCTGCTGCCCGACCTGCAGCTGCTCGTCACCGGCGGGATCGAGCCGGAAGGAGTCGCGCCGTGGCTCGAGGCGGGCGCGCTCGCGGTCGGGCTGGGGAGCAGCCTCGGCACCGCCGGAACCGTCGGCGCCGCCGAGGTCGAGCGCCGCTGCCGCGCCGCGCTCGCAGCCGCCTGACTACTGCTCGCGCGGCGCGTCGTCGCCGTTCTCGGCGTCGCGCTCGCGCAGGAAACGCGTCAGCTCGGCGGCCAGCGAGTCGCCCGACGGCAGGTCCTCGTGCTCCTCGAGATCGAGCTCGTCCGTTCGCTTCTCGAGCTCGGCCACGTACGCGGCCGTCTCCTCGTCGGTCGAGACGGCCTCGCTGACCTGCTCGGCGTACGACTCCTCCGCCTCGGCCAGCTCGGTCGTGTCGATCGGGACGTCGAGCAGCTGGGCGAGCCGGTCGCAGAGCGCCCGGGCCGCACGCGGGCTCGGCGCCAGCGAGACGTAGTGCGGCACGGCCGCCCACAGGCTCGCGGCCGCGATGCCCTCGCGCCGGCAGGTGTCCTGGAGCACGCCGACGATCCCGGTCGGCCCCTCGTAGCGGGAGTGCTGCAGGCCGAGGTTGGCGACGAGCTCGGGATCGCTCGCGGCGCCCGTCACCGGCGCCGCCCGCGTGTGCGGCACGTCCGCCAGCAGCGAGCCGAGCGTGACGAGCAGCTCGACGTCGAGCTCGCGTGCCAGGTCGACGACGAGCTTGCAGAAGGTCTGCCAGCGGAGGCTCGGCTCGACGCCGAGCAGGAGGACGACGTCGCGCTCGGTGCCGGGGATGCGCGCGTGGTAGAAGGCGTTCTCCGGCCACTCGATCCGGCGGGTCAGCCCCTCGTCGAGCGAGACGTGCGGCCGGTTCGCCTGGAAGTCGACGAAGTTCTCGGGATCGATGTCCGCGAAGCGCTCGGCGTCCCAGATCCGGGCGAGGTAGCCGGCGGCGAGCGTCGCACCCTGGCCGCCGTCGTTCCAGCCCCGGAACGCCGCAACGAGTGCCGGTCGCTGCAGCGCGGGCCTGCCGACCATGCGCAGCTCGCTCATTTACCGATTGTACGTGGGGTGCGCCAGAGGGCGGTCACGAGCCCGACCGTCCACGCCCACACGAGCGCGGCGAGGCCGACGTGGATCAGCACGAGCCACCAGGGCAGCTGATTCCGCCACTGCAGCTCTCCGACCGCCATCTGCACGAGCAGCAGCCCGAGCAGGATCACGGCGCCGGGAGCGAGCAGGCCGGCCCGGTCGCGGTTGCGGTAGAGCCAGACGAGCAGGAGCAGGAACGAGAGCCCGAACGCCGCCGTCGCGCGCACGTGGACGTAGACCGCGTCGAGCAGGTTCCAGAAGCGCTCGATCTCGGCGCTGTCGCCGGGATGCGGCCCGGCCGCCGTC
Organism: uncultured Gaiellaceae bacterium; assembly: GCA_963738795.1. Lineage (GTDB taxonomy): Bacteria > Actinomycetota > Thermoleophilia > Gaiellales > Gaiellaceae > Gaiellasilicea. The sequence goes on from CAVTXQ010000001.1 coordinate 53,351, forward strand.
GAAAGCGTCCCCGTGACGACGAGGATCCCGCAGGCGCCGGCGAGCACGAGGCCGACGAGCCGGAGCCACCGCGGCACCGGCGACTCGATCCGGCCGCGCGCGTTCCCCCAGGCTTCGACGGCGACCACGGTCGCGGTCGCGAGCACGACGAGCGCGAGCAGGAAGTGGGTGGCGACCATCAGCGGGTGCAGGTCGAGCCGGATCGTCAGCAGCCCGAGCGGCGCCTGCGCGATCGTGCCGAGAAAGGTGAAGCCGGCGAGCCAGCGCACCCAGCGGCCGAGGCCCGGACGTGCGGTAGGACGAAGATCCAGGCCGCGAGCGAGAGGCCGATCGGGAAGAGCGCCATCACGCGGTTGCCGAACTCGATCGTCGAGTGCTCGCCGACGGCCGGGAAGAAGGCGCCCTCCTGGCAGCCGGGCCACGACTCGCAGGCGAGCCCGGAGCCGGTCAGCCGCACCGCCGCGCCGGTGAGGACGATCAGGTAGAGCGAGATCGCCGAGGCGAGCGCGAGGCGCGCGTACCGCTCGGCGGTCAGCTCGCGCCGGCCGGTGCCTGTCGCGGTCGTCTCCACGGCGTCGAGTCTAGGCGTCAGCCGCCGACCTGGATCTCGCCTCCGCGGACGACGAGCATCGGCTCGGAGAGCGCGTGGAGATCCTCCGTCGGGTCGCCGCGGACGGCGACGACGTCGGCGGGGCTCCCTTCCTCGATCCGCCCGAGCCCGTCGATCGCGAGCACCGTCGCCGCACTGCTCGTGGCCGCGCGGAGCGCGCCCAGCTTCCCGAGACCGACCTCGGCCAGGCGCTCGAGCTCCGCGACGTCGACCCCGGACGGGATCCCGGACACTCCGTAGTCGGAGCCGTACAGCAGGATCCCGCCGCGGCGCAGAAACGTCGTCGCGTTCTCGAGCAGACCAGCGCAGCCGACGACGAGCTCGATCACGTGCAGCGTCGCGACGATCTCGACACCTGCGTTTGCGAGCTCGCCCATCAGCTCCGGCTCGTCGCCGCACGGCATGTGCGCGAGCTCGTCGACGCCGGCGCGCAGCGCCATCCTCGCGCCACGCCCCTCGCCGACGTGGGCCGTCACCCGGAGCTCGTGCGCGTGTGCCTCCTCGACGATGGCGCGGAGAGTCGCGAACGTGATCACGGGGAGCCCGAACTGGAGCGAGACCTTGATCACCGCCGCGCCGCGATCGGCCAGCGAGCGGACGTACGCCCTCGCTCCGTCCGGGTTCCGGACGACGTGTGCGACGTCGCGGCCGTGGATCGGGATCGGGTAGCCGCCCGGCGCGGTGATCAGTCGGACCCGGCCGCGAGCACCCGCGGCCCCGGTGACGGACCCTGCAGCGGCAGGTTCCGGTCGTCCGTCCCGACGTCGCGCACTGTCGTCACGACGGATCCGGCCTGACCGAAACCGAGCTCGTGCGTGTGCAGGTCGATCAGGCCGGGAAGCAGGGTCGCGTTCCGGAGCGCGATCGTGCGCCCGGCGTCGACGTCGACGTCCTCTCTGGAGCCCGCCGCAACGATCTCGTCGCCGCGAATCGCGACGGCGCCGTCGCGAATCAGCTGCTCGCCGTCGAAGAGCCGCGGCGCCGTCACGAGGAGATCCGCTTGATCGTCACCGCCGCAGCCCGCGAGCGCGGCCGCCGCGATCAGCGCAGCGAGACGCCGGCTCCCTCGACGACCCGTCCGACACGGCACAGGAAGAGCTTCCGCGACGCGAACTCGGCCTGCAACACCGCGCCCTTGTCCGCCGGCAGCGACACGAGCAGCCCGCCCGCCGTCTGCGGGTCGTAGGCGAGCGCGAGCAACGCCTCGGTCACATCGTCTGCCTCGACGTGCGGGCCGGCGAAGTCCCGGTTCCGCCGGTCGCCGCCGGTCCGGATCCCGGCTTCCGCCTGCTCGAGCGCACCCGGGAAGAGCGGCAGCGCGGCCGCATCGAGCTCGACCCGCACGCCGCTCCGGTCCGCGAGCTCGTGCGCGTGGCCGAGGAGGCCGAAGCCCGTGACGTCAGTGACGGCGTTCGGCGAGAACGGCCGCAGCACGTCGGCGGCGTCACGGTTCAGCGTCGTCATCGCGTCGGTCGCCGCAGCGAGCCCTTCGTCGTGCCGCCTGCCCTCGCGGGCCGCGTGCAGCAGCATCCCGGTGCCGAGCGGCTTCGTCAGGAAGAGCGCGTCGCCCGGCCTGGCGCCGCTCTTCGCCCAGAAGCCGTTCGGGTGCACGGTGCCGACGACCGCGAGCCCGTACTTCGGCTCGTCGTCGCGGAGCGTGTGCCCGCCGGCGAGGATCGCACCGGCGGCGCGGACCTGCTCGTCCGCGGCGCCGAAGATCGCCGCGAGCGTCTCGTTCGGCAGGCTCTCGGGGAACGCGGCGATCGAGAGCGCGAGCAGCGGCGAGCCGCCCATCGCGAAGACGTCGTTGAGCGCGTTCGTCGCGGCGATGCGGCCGTAGAGCGCCGGATCGTCGACGAGCGGCGGGAAGAAGTCGAGCGTGAAGACGAGCGCGCGCTCGTCGTCGAGCTTGTAGACGGCGGCGTCGTCGGCGGGCGCGAGCCCGACGAGCAGGTTCTCCGCCTCGGCGGGGACGAAGCCGCGGAGCAGCTCCTCCAGCCGCGCCGCCGGGTACTTCGCGGCGCAGCCGCCGCTGGGCGCGAGGGACGTGAGGCTCTGGGACACGCCTCCAAAATACGCGACGACGGCCGGGGAGCCGTCGTCGCACTCAGGGGAGAGGAGGAGCCTGGGTATCTGGGGCCAGGTTCGGGGTCCTGTCAACGACTCCTTGCGCAATTCTGAGATAGTCGAAACGCGTGGCATCGGCGTTGATCACAGGAGGCTCCTCGGGCATCGGGCTCGCGATCGCGAGGATGCTCCGCGACGAAGGCTTCGAGCTCACGCTCGCATCCCGCACCGCCGAGAAGATCGAGGCCGCGGGCGCGGAGCTCGGCGCGACCGCGATCGCCGCCGACGTCTCGAAGCCGGAGGACTGCGAGCGGGTCGTGCGCGAGCACGTCGAGCGGGCGGGCGGTCTCGACCTGCTCGTCAACTCGGCCGGGATCGGGATCGCGGGCCGAGTCGAGGACGCACAGCTCAAGCACATCGACCGGCAGCTCGCGATCAACCTGCGCGGGCTCGTGCTCGTCTCCCAGGCGGCGATCCCGCACCTGCGCGAGACGAAGGGCTGGATCGTCAACCTCGCCTCGATCGCCGGCACGCAGCCGGTGCCGATCCTGCCGATCTACGCCGCGACAAAAGCGGCGGTGATCTCGCTGACGCACTCGCTGAACGCCGACCTCGACGACGACGGCGTCCGCGCGATCGCGATCTGTCCCGGCTTCGTCGACACGCCGATGGCCGAGTTCGCCGGGCTGGCGGGCGAGGAGATGATCCAGCCCGAGGACTGCGCCGAGGTCGTCCGCATGTGCCTCCGGCTCAGCCCGCGCGCGCGGGTGCCGCAGGTCGTGATCGAGCGTGTCGGCTCGAGCGGCAAGATCGCCTAGCCGCTAGTTCAGCCGGCCGACCGCCTCGTCGAGCTCGCGCACGGACACCGTCCCCTCGAAGCGCGTCGGTGATCTTCCCGTCCGCGCCGACGACGAAGATCCACGGCTCCGTCGGGAGCTTCCACTCCCGCACCCAGCTGTTCTGGCCCTTCGTCGGGTCGTTGTCCTCGTAGATCTCGACGTGGATGAAGCGAAGACCGGCGTCGGCGTGGCGCCGGCGCACCTCGCTGACGACCTCGACGACCGGCCCGCACGTGCGGCTCGTGCAGTACTTCGGCGTCGCGAAGGCGACCACGAACGGCGTCTTCGCGGCGACCGCGTCCGCGATCGAGCTGCGATAGAGCTCCTCGTCCGGCTTCGTCGACGTCGTCAGCTGCTCGAGTCGTCGCGTTCGCCAGCGTCGGCGTCTCCGACGCGATCGGCCGGCGCACCGACGTCCGGCGCCGACGTCGTCGTCCTTGACGACGACGTTGCCGACGGCCTGGATCTTCCGGCCGCCGACGGGCTCGGCGAGCAGCCAGTACTTGCCGGGCTGCGGCAGCTCGAGCTGCGCGACGAAGACCTCCTCGGGCTCACCGGGCTCGCTCCCGCCGACGCCGATCGACTCGGACCGGGCGGTCGTCTGCGCGAACGGCTTCGCCTTGAGGCTCGCGGGCGAGCCAGACCTTCGCGGTCGGCCGCGTGACCACGCGGCCCTGCCCGTCGATGACGAGAAAGGTGAAGCGGACCGTTCCCGGCCCGAAGTCGGCCGAGCCGGGAACGACCGCGACGTCCTCACCCGGGGCGCGCCAAAGCGCCTCGAGTGTCGGGGCGTTCGGCTCCTCCTGCGCTGAGGAGGAGCCGCCGCAGCCTGCCGCGATGGAGCAGGCGGCTAGAACGAGTGCCGCGGCGAGTCGCACGCGGCGAGTCTAGCCAGGCCCGGTGGGACTAGCTTCCGTCCGACCAACTGAGGAAACGGCTGGCGGCCGCACCCCACGAGGCGAAGAGGACCGACGCCGTCAGTGCGAAGAACAGCAGGCGAGTCTTCATTTGCCTCCTCCTTTCCGTTTCTAGAACCGCAGGTCCTGAAGAGCTTCGGCGGCATTCCGGTACAGCCGAGCTGCTTCAACGTCCTCGCCGCGCCGCGCAGCAAGGTCTCCCAATGCCACCCACGCCCCGGCGCGGTGGCTGATCGACGAGAGCTGCTCGAAGGTCGCATCGGCGGCGCGGAACGACTGCTCCGCGTCGTCGAAGCGTTCCCGCTCGAGCAGCGAGCGGCCGAGCACGATCTGTGCCTGGCCGATCTCGTCGAGGAAGTCTTCGCGGCCCTCGAGCAGACGCAGCGCCTCGCGCGCGTTCTCCTCGGCCGCTTCCCATTCGCCCAGGCGCAGGTGCACCGTCGCGAGGCCGTTGACGGCCTGGCCGGCGTCCGCCTGCGAGTCGGCCTCGACCGCGACGGCGAACGACGCCTTCAGCTGCTCGATCGCCTCGTGCGGCTTCCCGAGCAGGAGGCTGAGGCCGCCGAGGTTGTTCAGCAGCCGGCCGACCGTGCGCTCGTCGTCGAGCTCCTGGAAGAGGTTCTTGGCCCGCTCCGCGTAGTTGCGCGAGAGCACCCAGTGGCCGGTGCGCTCGGCGACGAGCGAGGCCTGGAAGTAGGCGTCCGCCATCTTGCGGCGGTCGTCGACGCCCTGCGCGAGCTCGAGCGCGTGCTCGACGTCCTCGCGCGCGGCCTCGAAGTCGCGCTGGCGACGGTGGCAGCGGGAGCGCCAGTGGTAGATGTCCGACCGGAGCCCGTCGCACGGGAGGTCGGAGCTCTGGGCGAGCGAAAGCGCCTCGTCGAGCAGCGCGACCGCGGTCGACGTGCTCGCAAGCTTGTAGCGGGCGACGCCGAGCCGGAAGACGATCTCCGCGCGGTCGACGTCGGAGAAGACGGATCCCTCGGCGAGCGCCCGCGCCGTGTTCAGCAGGTCGATCGCCGTGCGGACGTCGCCCTCCTGCAGCCGCGCCCAGGCCTCGCCCGAGCGGGTGCGGACGTCGAGCTCGACCGAGTTCGTCGCCGACACCGCGGCGCGCACGTCCTCGTAGGCGTCGACGGCCTCCTTGTAGCGGTAGCCCTTCGAGAGCGCCTCGGCGCGGACGAGCAGTGCCTCGACCCGGCTGCGCTCGTCGGTCGAGATGCCGCTCGAGAGGAAGGTGGGATCGACGTTGAGGCGCTGCGCCAGCCACTCGACCGTCTCGGCGGTCGGGCGGGTCTTGCCCCGCTCGATCTGGCTGACGTACTCCTTCGAGAAGCGGTCTCCGGCGAGCTCCGTCTGCGTCAGCCCGGCGGCGACGCGGAGGAGGCGGAGGCGGTCGCCCAGGCGCGCGCCCGACGGGGTCGGGGCTGCGGCGGTGCGGTGAGCGGCGGTGGTCTCGGTCATGGGGACGGCATACCTCGGTTCACACGAACGGGGTTGACAGAGTGAAGCGGGAAGTGGAGTAGACCGCGTACCCCTTTGCGGGGATTTTTCGGGCGTCAAGCGGCTCCAGGCGCATGGTGAAGTGAATCTACAGCAATTCACTTGACCGAGCTACTTGACTTTTTCGGACAGTGCTCGTACAGTGCGGCCAACTTGCACCGACCGACGCCAGGCTCGAGTGCAAGGGCGCGCCACCGAAGGTGCGACCGCCGCAACCGCAGCGTCGTGATCGAGCCGCAGGGTCACGTCACTCGGAGAGTCGCCCAGTGGCAGCTTGCCTCAAGAAACGTCCCCGGAGCCGCAGCCGGGGACGTTTCAGTTTCTGGGGCGCGTCAGCCACCTGACAGCCACTTGACGCGCTGCGCCGCGATCGCGGCGAAGTCGTCCGCGGAGAGCACGTCGCCGAGCCGATCGGCTACCGCAAGGAGGAGCATCCCCCCGAGGAAGATCCACGCCTCCGCATCGGCGTCTCGGTCGCGGTCGATCCAGCCGTTCGCCTGAGAGCGCCGGATCGAGCCGGCGACGAAGTCGTGGACCTCCCGCATGTGCCGCCGCAGGTAGCTCGCGACCTCGGGATCCTGCCCGGCCTCGGTCAACGCCTGGGTCCAGAGGGTCGGGGGCAGGACGCGCACGTTTCGCCGCACGCCGCAGCGCGAAGTCGCCCGGCGCCGACGAAGCCCCGCCCGCACCCTCGAGCTTCTCGACGAAAACCTCCTGCAGACGCTCCCACGCCTCGTCGAGGCAGGCGAAGTAGAGGTCGCGCTTCGACGAGAAGTGCCGGTACAGGATCGGCTCCGAGATTCCCGCCTCCTTGGCGATCTGCGCCGTCGTGGCGCCGCTGTAGCTGCCGGTCGAGAAGACCGTCAGCGCGGCCTCGACGATCGCCTGCCGGCGTTCCGCCGCCGGCAGCCGCGCCTGTCCGAGCGGGGTCACGCGGCGACCTCCACCGGGGGCAGCCTCTCCCGCGGGCTGCTCCTGCCGCACGAGCGCGAAGGCGACGATCGAGCCGGCGAACGCGATCAGCGCCGCGACGATGAGCGCCCGCTCGAAGCCGTCCATGAAGCCTTCGACGCCGGGCTTCCCGGCGGCCTCGTGGGCGACGATCGCTCCCATCAGGGCGATGCCGACCGAGCCGCCGACCTGCCGCATCGCGTTCAGCACGGCCGAGCCGACACCGGACTTGTGCACCGGCACGGCGCGCGTCGCCGCCGCGGCGGTCGGCGTCATCGCCAGCGCCATCCCGAGCCCGCCGACGAGGAAGCCGGGCAGGAGGTTCCAGAAGCGTCGAGTCGGTGCCGAGCTGCGAGAGGTAGAGCAGCTGCACGCCGAGCAGCACCATCCCGCTCGTCATCAGCCAGCGCGAGCCGTACTTGTCGGACAGCTTCCCCGCGATCGGCGCGACGAGGATGATCAGCACCGTCATCGGCAGGAAGGCCGCGCCCGCCTGGACGGCCGAGTAGCCGAGCACGTTCTGCATGTAGAGCGAGACGAAGAAGAAGACGCCGAACATCGCGAGCGCGACGAGCAGCATCGCGACGTTCGCGCCCGTGTAGGTGCCGCTGCGGAAGAGGCTCAGGTCGAGCATCGGCGAGCGCCGCCGCCGCTCGATCACGACGAACGACGCCAGCGCGACGACCGCGACGACGAACGAGCCGACGATCCGGGCCGACGTCCAGCCGTACTCGTTCGCCTCGATCAGGCCGTAGGTGAGCGCGAACAGGCCGAGCGCCGACGTCGCGAGCCCGGGCAGGTCGAGGCTCTCGTGCGTCTCGTCCTTCGACTCGGTGATCAGCAGGTAGCTCGCGGCGATCGCGAGCGCGCCGACCGGGACGTTGACGAAGAAGATCCAGTGCCAGCTCAGGTGCTCGGTGAGCAGGCCGCCGACGAGCGGGCCGATCGCGAGCGCGAGCGCCGAGACGCCGGCCCAGATCCCGATCGCCATCCCGCGCTCCTTCGGCGGGAAGGTCGCGGCGATGATCGAGAGCGTCGCCGGGTTCATCAGCGCCGCGCCGACGCCCTGGACGACGCGCGCGGCGATCAGCATCTCGCCCGAGCTCGGCGAGGCCGCACCAGAGCGAGGCGCCGGTGAAGACGACGATGCCGATGACGAAGATGAGGCGGCGGCCGTAGGCGTCGGCGAGCTTGCCGCCGATCAGCATCAGCGCCGCGAAGCTGAGCGCGTACCCGGTGACGATCCACTGCAGCTGCGAAAGGTCGGCGCCGAGGTCCTCCTGGATCGCCGGCAGCGCGACGTTCACGACCGTGTTGTCGAGCATGATCATGAAGAGGCCGAACGAGACGGCGGCCAGCGTCCACCACTTCCGGCGTTCCTCTGAGAAGATTGCGAGAGCCATGAGAGTCCCTTCGACTGACGTTAGCGGGCACTAAGTTAGTGATCGCTAACGCCGACGTCAAGTTCGCCTGGACGCCGTCGCCGGAGCAGCTCGCGGCGCGCCAACGTCACCCGGCTGGCGCGGGCGCTCGGCTGCGAGGGCTACGCGGATCTCCACCGCGTCTCGGTCGAGGAGCCCGACCGCTTCTGGCGCGCCGTCGCCGCCGACCTCGAGCTCGAGCTCGCCCGGCCGTGGGACCGCGTCCTCGACGACTCGCGCGGGATCGAGTGGACGACCTGGTTCGACGGCGCGCGGCTGAACATCGCCCAGGCGTGCGTGCACGCGTGGGCGAAGCGCACGCCCGACGCGGTCGCGGCCGTCTTCCGGACCGAGGACGGGCTGCGCGACGAGTGGACGTTCGCAGCGCTGTCCGACCAGGTGACGCGGCTCGCCGAGGCGCTCGTCGCTCTCGGCGTCGGCGCCGGCGACCGGGTCGCGATCTACCTGCCGATGGCGCCCGAGGCCGCCGTCGCCTCCCACGCGTGCGCGCACATCGGCGCCGTGCAGGTGCCGATCTTCTCCGGCTTCGCCGCGCCCGCCGTCGTCCAGCGCCTGCAGGACTCCGAGCGCCAAGGCCGTGATCACCGCCGACTACTCGCTCCGCCGCGGCGCACGCATGCCGATGCGCGAGACGATCGAGGAGGCGCTGCGCGAGTCGCCGAGCGTCGAGCACGTCGTCGAGTGGTCGCGCGCCGACAGAACCTGGAGCGTCGAGCTCGGGCCGGGCGAGCTCGCGCCGCTCGAGGTCGAGGCGGAGCATCCGTACCTGCTCGCGTACACGTCCGGCACGACCGGCCGGCCCAAGGGCGCGCTGCACGTGCACGGCGGCTTCCTCGTCTCGATCGCCCGCGAGGCGGCCTACCAGGCCGACATCCGCGCCGGCGACCGCGTCCTCTTCGCCACGGACATGGGCTGGATCATGGGGCCGTGGACGGTGGTCGGCGCCGGCGCGCTCGGCGCGGCGGTGATCTACATGGAGGGCGCGCCCGACCGGCCCGACGACCGGCTCTGGCGGCTGATCGAGGAGGAGCGCGTGACGATGCTCGGCGTCTCGCCGACGCTGATCCGGGCGCTGATCCCGAAGGGCGTGCCGGCAGCCGACCTCTCGTCGCTGCGGGCGATCACGACGACCGGGGAGCCCTGGAACGCGGGCCCGTACGACTGGCTCAACGAGCACGTCGCGGGCGGCGGCCGGATCCCGATCGTCAACATCTCCGGCGGCACCGAGGTCGGCGCGTGCTTCCTCTCGGTCGCGCTGACCGAGCCGACGAAGCCCGTGCTCGCTCGGCTTCCCGGCGCTCGGCCAGGCGATGGACGTCTACTCGCCCGAAGGCAGGCCGCTCGCGCGGCGAGGTCGGCGAGCTCGTCTGCACGCGTGCCGTGGCCGGGGATGACGCGCGGCGTCTGGGGCGACGACGAGCGCTACCTCGAGACCTACTGGCGCCGCTTCCCCGGCGTCTGGACGCACGGCGACTGGGCCTCGGTCGACGAGGACGGCTACTGGTACCTGCACGGCCGCTCCGACGACACGCTCAACATCGCCGGCAAGCGGATCGGGCCGGCCGAGCTCGAGTCGGCGGCGCTCGACCACCCGTCGGTCGCCGAGGCGGCCGCGATCGGCGTCCCGCACGAGGTGAAGGGCGAGACGGCGTGGATCTTCGTCGCGCTGAAGCCCGGCGCCGAGGAGGATGCCGACGGGATCAAGGCAGCCGTCGCGGCCGCGCTCGGCAAGGCGTTCGCGCCCGAGCGCGTCCTCTTCGTCTCGGCGCTGCCGAAGACGCGCTCGGCGAAGATCGTCCGGCGCGCGGTGCGCGCGAAGGCGCTCGGCGAGGATCCCGGCGACCTCTCGACCCTGGAGAACCCCGAGACCCTGGAGGAGATCGCGAATGCCGTCTAGAGCACTTGTCACCGGAGGCGGCCGCGGGATCGGCGCCGACATCGCACGGGAGCTCGCCGGCGACGGCTGGCAGGTCACCGTCACCGGCCGGACGGCCGCAGCAGGTCGAGGCCGTCGCGACCGAGATCGGCGGCGGCGCGGTCGTCGGCGACGTCTCCGACCGCGCGGACGTCGAGCGGATGGTCGCCGCGGCGGATCCGCTCGACCTGCTCGTGGCGAACGCCGGCGTCGGACTCCGCGAGGAGACCGCCTGGGAGGCTGACCTGGACGAGTGGTGGCACGTCTTCGAGACGAACGTGCTCGGCGTCCACCTCTCCTGCCGCGCGGTGATTCCGGGCATGCTCGAGCGCGGCCGCGGGCGGATCGTGATCACCGGCAGCGGCGCCTCGTACCTGCCGGGCTCGAGCGCGACCGCCTACACGGCGAGCAAGGCGGCCGTCTGCCGGTACGGCGAGACGCTCGCGAACGCGCTGAACGGCCGCATCCCCGTGTTCGTGATCAGCCCCGGGCTCGTGCGCACGGAGATGACGGCTGACTGGTTCTCCGACGACGCGCCGTGGACGCCGCCCGAGCTGGCGCCGCGGCTCGTCCGCGAGCTCGCGTCCGGCCGCTTCGACGCGCTCTCGGGCCGCTACATCCACGCCGAGCACGACCCGGTCGACGAGCTCGAGCAGCGGATCGACCGAATCCTGGCCGAGGATCTGAACGCGATTCGGCTCCGCCGCGAGGCCTGATGCTCTACCGGCCGGACGACTTCGAGCCGGTCACCGAGCGCTGGGACGAAGCCGGCGTCAGGGCGGCGATCGCGCGGATCGTCGCCGAGCTGGACGACGCCCACCTGCGTCAGCCGCTGTGGCCGCCTCCGTCCGACTCGCCCGTCGCGGCCGGGCGAGCCCGAGCCGTCGCTCTTTGCGGGCGCGCCCGGCCTCGCCTGGGCACTGGACGCGCTGCAGCGGCGCGGCCACGCCGAGACAGCGCTTGACCCGGCCACGGTCGCACTCGAGGCGCTCGAAGCGTGGCGGGCTGCGCCGGTCTTCTTCCCGGGATACGACGACCTGCCGCAGCGCGAGTCGTCGCTGCTCTCGGGCGAGGCGGGCGTCCTGCTCGTCGCGTGGATGCTGACCAGGCGGCCCGAGCTCGCCGACGACCTGCACGACCGCGTGCGGGCCAACATCGACGCGGACGAGATCGACGAGCTGATGTGGGGAACCGCGGGCACGCTGGTCGCCGCCCGCGCGCTCCTCGACGGGACGGGCGAGGAACGCTGGCGGCGCGCCTGCGACGACAGCGCCGCGGCCCTGCTCGCGCGCCGCGACGCCGACGGTCTCTGGACGCAGCGACGCTTCAAGGACACGCGCAGCCTCGGGCCCGTGCACGGCCTCGTCGGCAACGTCCACGCGCTCCTGACGGCGTTGGACGGTGAGCGCGCGGAGCGTCTCCGCCGGGAGACGAACGACACGCTCACGCGCTTCGCCGTCCGGGAGGGCGCGCTCTGCAACTGGCCGCCGTCCGCCGAGGAGCGCCTCGAGCACCACCGCACCGGCGAGATCAAGGTGCAGTGGTGCCACGGCGCGCCTGGGATCGTCACCACGGCGGCGCCCTACCTCGACGAGGAGCTCCTCCTCGCGGGCGCCGAGCTGACCTGGACCGCCGGTGCGCACCGGGAGCGGAAGGGATCCGGGATCTGCCACGGGACGGCGGGCAACGGCTACGCGCTCCTCGCGGCGTTCGCGCGCACCGGCGACGAGCTGTGGCTCGAACGCGCCCGCCGCTTCGCCGTCCACGCGCTCGCCCAGGCCGAGCGCGAGCCGCCCGTGTACTCGCTCTGGCTCGGCGGGATCGGGGCCGCAGCTCTTCGCCTCCGACTGCCTCGACGCGGCCTGCCGCTACCCGTTCCTCGAGCTCGCGGGCGAGCCTGATGCTCTACCAGCCGGAGTGGCACGAGCCACTCGACGGAGACTGGGACGAGGAGCGGGTGCGCGCCGGGATCCGGGCGATCGTCGCCGACGCGGATGCCGCCTTCGGCGCGGAGTCGCTCTGGCCGGCGAACGACTGGGACTCGTGGCGGACGCCGACGCCGCTGAAGTCGCTGTACGTCGGCGCCGCCGGCGTGATCTGGGCGCTCGACGACCTGCGCTCCCGCGGCTACGCGGAGCCGCGGACCGATCTCAAAGCCGCGGCCGAGGAAACACTCGCGGAGTGGCGGCGCGAGCCCGACCTCATGGCCGAGATCGAGCTGCCCTCGACGAAGGAATCCGGCCTGCTCTCGGGCGAGACCGGGATCCTGCTCGTCGCGTTCGCCCTGACGCGCGACGCCGAGCTCGCCGACGACCTCTACGAGCGCGTGCGCGAGAACGAGCAGAGCGAGGCGGAGGACGTGATGTGGGGCACGCCGGGAACGCTCGTCGCCGCGCGGCAGATGCTCGACCTCACCGGCGACGAGCGCTGGCGCCACGGCTGCCAGGCGGGCGTCGACGCGCTCTGGTCGCGCCGCGACGACGAGGGCTACTGGACGCAAAGGCTGCACGGCGAGGAGTACCGGGGCCTCGGGACGGCGCACGGCCTCGTCGGGAACGTGCAGGCGCTGCGGCCGCTCCTCGACTCGGAGCGGCGCGCTCAGCTCGAGCGGGACACGAATGCGCTGCTCGCGCGCTCGGCGTTCGTCGAGGACGGGCTCGCGAACTGGGCGTACATCGAGCGGCCCCAGCTCGCCTCGGCCGCGGGTGAGATCCGGCTGCAGTGGTGTGCCGGCGCGCCTGGGATCGTCGTCGCAGCCGCCGACTACCTCGACCTCGAGCTGCTGCTCGCGGGCGCCGAGCTCGTGTGGCGGGCGGGGCCGCCGACGCAGGAGAAGGGCGCCGGCATCTGCCACGGCACCGCCGGCAACGGCTACGCGCTCCTCGCCGCGTTCGAACGCACCGGCGACGAGGAGTGGCTCGACCGCGCCCGGCGCTTCGCGGCCCATGCGCTCGGGCAGGTCGAGCGTGCGGAGGGGCGCTACTCGCTCTGGACCGGCGACGTCGGCGTGGCGGTCTTCGCCGCCGACTGCCTCGAGGTTCGCACGCGCTACCCCGTTCTCGGCTGAATCCAGGTCTGGCGCGCAAGAGCGGCCGGCTCGCCGTCCTCGCCGAGCAGGGCGGTGCCGGCGTAGAGCTTGCGGCCGTCCTCGCCGAGCGGCCACGCGATCACGACGCAGCGCTCGCCCTCGTCGGGAAGCCGGATGATCTCCGCCGCCATCCGGCCGAGCACGACCTCGCCGCGGCCGGGCCCGCCGACGGCGTAAGCGCCGGAGCAGTCGATCGCGGCCCAGACCACCTCGGGCGAGACGTCGTGCGCGATCCACGGCGCCGCATGGAGATCGGTGCCCGGAACGGAGCCGGGGTTGATGCAGAGGCCGTCGTCCTGCCGGACGCCGCAGGAGAAGCATTCGGAGAAGTTCTCGCCGGCGAAGCGGACGTGGCGGGTGGCGGCCTCCTCGGCCTCGGTGAACGTCACCGTCCCCGGCACGTCGACGGTGGGGGCGCCGGGCCGGGCCTCGGCGATCAGGGCTTCCCCGTCGAGCAGGAGCACGCGCCCGTCCTCCTCGGCCACGGTCAGCGGGCGGTCGAGCGGCGGCGGCAGGCGCAGCGTCACCTCGGCGGGGCCGTCGACGAACGCGGCGAGCCGGCCCGCCGTGTAGCCGCCGTTGCCGGAATGAAGCGGCCCGCGGTAGCGCCGGTCGATCGTGAGGGTGTTTTCGCCTGAGAGTCGCAAACCGGTAGAATCGGTGCCGATGCGGCTTGCTCTCGCCCAGATCAACACGGTCGTCGGCGACCTGGAGGGCAACCGCGACCGCATTCTGGCTGCTCTCGCGGACGCGCGTGCCGAGAGCGCCGATGTCGTCGTCCTTCCGGAGCTCGCCGTCACCGGCTACCCGGCCGAGGACCTGCTGCTCCGCCCCGCGTTCGTGCGCGCTGCCGAGGCGTCGGCGCGCGAGATCGCGGCCGCGACGGAAGGGATCGTCGCGCTCGTCGGCACGCCGTGGGCGTTCGAGGAGGGGCTCGCGAACGCTTGCGCCGTCTGCGTCGACGGCGAGCTCCGCGAGGTCTACCGGAAGCGCCTCCTCCCCAACTACGGCGTCTTCGACGAGGAGCGCTACTTCGAGCCGGGCACCGAAGGGCTCGTGGTGCCGCTCGCGGGCCTGCGCGTCGGCGTGAGCGTCTGCGAGGACGTCTGGCAGCCGGGCCCCGCCGCCGACCTCGCCGCCGCCGGAGCCGAGCTCCTCGTCAACCTCTCGGCGTCACCGTTCCACGTCGGCAAGGCGGAGAGCCGCGAGGAGATGCTGGCGACCCGAGCGCGCGACAACGGGCTCCCACTCGTCTTCTGCAACCTCGTCGGGGGCCAGGACGAGCTCGTCTTCGACGGCCACTCGGCCGTCATCGACGCCGACGGCGAGATCGTCGCGCGCGCGCCCGGCTTCGAGGAGCACCTGCTCGTCGTCGAGCTCGGCGGGCACGGCGAGTTGACGCCGTTCGAGCCGGAGCTCGAGCAGATGAGGCGCGCACTCGTGCTGGCGCTCCGCGACTACGTCGGCAAGAACGGCTTCGGCGACGTCGTGCTCGGGCTCTCGGGCGGGATCGACTCAGCGCTCGTCGCGACGCTCGCGGTCGACGCGCTCGGGCCGGAGCGCGTGCACTGCGTCTCGATGCCGTCCCGCTACTCGTCCGAGGGCACGCAGACCGACGCGCAGCGCCTGGCGGCGAACCTCGGCTGCGACTTCCGCGAGCTGCCGATCGAGGCGATGGTCGGCGCCTTCCACGACGCCGGCGTCGGGACGACGGGGCTCGCCGCCGAGAACCTGCAGGCCCGCGTCCGCGGGATGACGCTGATGTCGCTCTCGAACGAGCAGGGCTGGCTCGTGCTCGCGACCGGGAACAAGTCGGAGCTGTCGGTCGGCTACTCGACCCTCTACGGCGACCTCGCAGGCGGGTTCGCGCTGATCAAGGACGTCTACAAGACCGACGTCTTCCGGCTCGCGCGGTATCTGAACGAGCGCGCCGGGCGGGAGCTGATCCCGGTCTCGATCATCGAGCGGCCGCCCTCGGCGGAGCTCCGCGCCGACCAGCGCGACCAGGACTCGCTGCCCCCGTATGCCGAGCTCGACCGCGTCCTCGAGGCGTACGTCGAGCTCGACCGGTCGCGCGAGGAGCTGCTCGCCGAGGGCCACGATCCCGGCGTCGTCGAACGGGCGCTGGCGCTGATCGACCGCGCCGAGTACAAGCGCCGGCAGGCACCGCCCGGCGTGAAGCTGCGGCCGAAGGCGTTCGGTCGCGATCGGCGGACGCCGATCACGAACCGCTGGAGCGGTTGACAGAGCATACGCGTAAGTTCATACTTACGGTAAGTGAGTACGAACGGAATAGTCCTCGATGCACTCGGCGACTGGACGCGGCGGCAGATCTTCGACGCGCTGAAGAGCGGCCCCCGCTCCGTCGGCGAGCTGGCAGCGCGCATGCCCGTCAGCCGGCCGGCCGTGTCGCAGCACCTGCGGGTGCTGAAGGACGCCGGGCTCGTCGTCGACCGCAAGGACGGCGCGCGACGGATCTACAGCGTCGACCCGGACGGGCTCGCGGGAATCCGCGCGTACTTCGACAGCTTCTGGGACGAGGCGCTCGGGCGCTTCGCCGCGGCGGCACGAGAGGAGCGAGAATGAGCACCACGATGACCGAGGCGATCCGCAAGACCGTCCTCGTCGACTTCACCCCCGAGGAGGCCTTCGACCTCTTCACGGCCCGAATCGCCTCCTGGTGGCCGGTGCGGACGCACTCCTACGGCGGCGACGACGTCAAGAACGTCGTCCTCGAGCCGCAGGTCGGCGGCCGGCTCTACGAGGTGACGGACGAGGGCGAGCAGGACTGGGGCAGCGTCCTCGCGTGGGAGCCGCCGACGCGGCTGCTGCTGGACTGGCAGATCGGCGAAGCCCGCGGCACGGAGGTCGAGGTGACGTTCGCGCCCGAGGGTCCCGGCAGCCGGGTCGTCCTCGAGCACCGCGGCTTCGCCGGCGCCGATCCGCGCGAGCGCTACTCGGGCGGCTGGGACGTCGTGCTCGCGACCTTCGTCGAGAGCGCGAAGAAGGCCTGAAACCAGCGCAGCCGCTCGGCCCACGGCACCGCCGCGTTGGCGGGCGAGGTCGAGGGCAGCACGTAGAGCGCCGTCTCGCCGAGGCGGCGCTCCTGCGGGCCGAGCTCCGGCCGCTCGCCGAACGCGCCGCGGTACGCCTCCTTGCCGACGAAGCCGATCGCCCGCGGCCGCAGCTCGAGCGCGATTCGCTCCAGCCGCTCGGCGGAACCGGCGAAGTCGCTCTTGCGCAGATCGCCGGAGCCGGGCGTCGTGCGGTAGGCGGCATTCGTGACGCCGATCCCGAGCGCGAGCAGCTCGAACTGCTCGCTCGGCTCGTAGAGCCGCGGCGTGAAGCCCGCGGCATGCAGGAGCCGCCAGAAGTCGTTGCGCGGGTTGGCGAAGTGGGCGTTCGCGGCGGCGGAGACGCGTCCCGGGTTGATCCCGCAGAAGATCGCCGTCAGGCCGGGGCCGAGGACGTCGGGGACGTCCGAGCTCAGGCGGCTTCGGGTTCTCCGGCGAATCGAGCTTGTCTTCGAACAGGGCGCGGAGCAGCTCGCCGGAGACGGGCGTCTCGTAGCGGGGACGCCGGGGCACGACTGTGATCACCCGCACCGCGTCGTCCCCCCGCCACCCGTAGCACCGGGCGTAGCACTCGGCCTCGCTCAAGGTTCGGAGCCGTTGCATTGACCCGCACCGTAAGCGGGCGGCCGGACGACATCAGTCAGCGATCGTGAGGAACGGCTCGAGGCGGCCGGCGAGCGTCCGGGCGTCGAACGCCTCTGCCGGCGCGAGGACGCCGGTGCCGCGCGCCTCCCCTGCGTCGAGCGCCTGCGCACCGACGACGATCAGGCGGGCCGTGAGCCCGTAGACGTCCGTTCCCTCGACCACGGCTCTCCCTTCTCCACCCGGCCCGCGGGCTTCCGCGACGACCGCGAACCGGCTCTTGCGCCGGGAGCTCTCCGACGGCCCGGCAGGCCCGAGCCGCGAGCCGAGCCGGACGAACGGCGCGGCGAGCCGGCCGACGCCCCCGGCTCTCGCCGCGAGGGCGGGAGCCCGGATGTAGGAGCGCACGTTGCGGACGTCGGTGTGCCGCGGCACCGTCAGCGGCTCGGTCCCGCTCCACTCGACGACGTCGCGCTCGCCGAACGGGAAGCGCACCGTGCGCGTCGTCGCACCGAAGCGCGAGGGAACGAGCCGTCCGTCCTCCCAGGCGACCTGCCGCTGTCCCATCACGTGCCCGATCGTGCGGCGCGTGCCCCGGCTCGTGCCCGACGCCCTTGACCGAGTAGGCGACGACGAGCTCGTCGAGCGGGCCTTCGACCTGCTCGGCGGCGAGCCTGGCGGCGAGGTCGCCCGGGACGTAGTCGAAGCCGAAGGCGGGCACCACGACCGTGTCCGGTCGGAGCTCCGCATGCAGGCGCGCGACCCACTCCTGCTCCCCACTCGTGTCGAGGTAGTGCGCGCCCGCGGCGATCGCTGCCCGAACGGGCGCGAGGCCGAGCTCGAGAAACGGGCCGGCGAGCGACGCGACGACGGACGCGCCGTCGAACGCGTCCCGCAACGCAGACTCGTCGCGCGCGTCCGCGACGCGAACATCCTCCCCGGCCCCGGCGAGCTCCTCGAGCGCCTCGCGCCGCCTGCCGACGAGCCGCACCTCGAGCCCCGCGCGCCGCGCCTCGTCGAGCACGAGCCGGCCCGTGAAGCCGGTGACGCCGAGGATCGCGAGCGCCATGGGCGCGAGTGTAGGTTGCGAGCCGTGGCCACGCAGGCGAAGACGTTCTCCTATGCCGTCTCGCTCGACCGCGACGGTGCGGCGACGAGCGACGAGGGCGGGTCGGCACTGCCGAACGAGGATGCGTGGTCGCCGGAGCACCTCGTGCTCGCCGGGCTCGCGCGCTGCACGCTGACGAGCCTGGACTACCACGCGCGGCGGGTCGAGATCGCGAGCGGCGGCAGCGCCGCAGCGAGCGGTGAGGTGACGCAGCGGACGACGGACGGCCGCTACGCGTTCGTGCGGATCAAGGTCGATCTCGACGTCACGCTCGACCCGGCCCCGCAGAACGTCCGCGAGCTCCTCTCGAAGGCCGAGCGCGACTGCTTCGTCGGCGCGTCGCTGACCGCGAAGCCGCGCTACCGCTGGACCGTCAACGGAGAGGACATCGCATGAGCACGACCCTGCTCGACGTCGAGGCCGTCCGCGCGCGCTTCGCCGCGCTCGACCGCGGGCTCGCCTTCTTCGACGGGCCCGGCGGGACGCAGTGCCCGGACGAGGTGATCGACGCGATCGCGCGGTACCTGCGCGAGGACAACGCGAACATCGGCGCGCCGTACGAGACGAGCGTCCGCACGATGGAGCTGATCGAGCGGGCGCGCGTCGCGGCGGGCCGGTTCCTCTCCTGCCATCCCGACGAGGTCGCGTTCGGGCCGAGCATGACGTCGCTCAACTTCCTGCTCACGCGCGCGCTCGGCCGGCAGCTCGAGCGCGGCGACGAGATCGTCTGCACGCGGCTCGACCACGACGCGAACGTCTCCCCGTGGCTGGCGCTGCAGGAGGACCTCGGCGTCGTCGTGCGCTTCGCCGGCGTCCACGAGGACCTCTCGCTCGACCTCGACGACCTCGAGTCGCAGCTGTCCGAGCGCACGCGCGTCGTCGCCTTCCCGATCGCGTCGAATGCCGTCGGGACGACGCCCGACGTGGCACGCGTCGTCGAGCTCGCGCACGGCGCCGGCGCGCTCGCCTGGGCGGACGCCGTCCACTACGGCCCGCACGGGCGGATCGACGTCTCCGGCTGGGACGTCGACGTGCTCCTCTGCTCGCCGTACAAGTTCTTCGGCCCGCACCTGGGGATGGCCTTCGGCAAGAGCGAGCTGCTCGAGAGCCTGCGGCCCTACAAGGTGCGCCCGTCCGAGAACCGGCCGGTCGGAAACCGCTTCCAGCACGGGACGCAGCAGCACGAGCTGCTTGCCGGGTTCGTCGCCGCCGTCGAGTACGTCGAGTCGCTCGGCTGGGAGGCGATCGTCGGCCACGAGACCCAGCTCGGGCAGCGCTTCCTCGACGGGCTGCCCGACGCGGTCGAGCTCTACGGGCTGCGGACGATGGAAGGCCGCGTGCCCACGTTCGCGTTCAACCTGCCGGGCCGCTCGTCGGAGCAGGTCGCGACCGAGCTGGCGGCGCGGGAGATCGCGGTCTGGCACGGCGACTACTACGCCGTCGAGATCATGAAGCTGCTCGGGCTCGAGGGCACCGGCGCGGTGCGGGCGGGCTTCGTGCACTACAACACGCCCGGCGAGGTCGACAGGCTGCTGGCGGCGCTCGACGAGCTGGCGTGAACGTCGTCGAGCTTGCGCAGTCGCTGATCCGGTTCGACACGACGAATCCTCCCGGCAACGAGGCCGAGTGCATCGAGTTCGTTCGCGGCCTGCTCGAAGCTGAGGGCTGCGAGACGCAGACGTTCGAGCGGGTGCCGGGCCGGCCGAACCTCGTCGCCCGGCTCGAGGGCGGCGACGCGCCGCCGCTTCTCCTCCAGGGCCACGTCGACGTCGTCACCACGAGCGGGCAGCGCTGGACGCACCCGCCGTTCGAGGGCCGGCTCGTCGACGGGTACGTCTGGGGCCGCGGCGCGCTCGACATGAAGGGCGGCGTCGCCATGCTCGTGAACGCGTTCCTGCGGGCGAAGCGGGAGGACGTCGCTCTGCCCGGCGACCTCGTCCTCGTCGTCCTCGCCGACGAGGAAGACGGCGGCGACGAGGGCGCGCGCTTCCTCGCGGAAGAGCATCCCGAGCTCTTCGCCGGCATCCGCTACGGGCTCGGCGAGTTCGGCGGTACGAGCGTCCTGATCGGCGGGAAGCGCTTCTATCCGATCCAGGTCGTCGAGAAGCAGATCTGCTGGCTGAAGGCGACGATCCGCGGGCCGGGTGGTCATGGCGCGTTCGTCCACCGCGGCGAAACGGTTGCGCGCCTCGGCAAGCTGCTGCGCGACCTCGACCGGAAGCGGACACCGGTGCACGTGACGCCGGTCGTGCGCGAGTTCGTCGAGCGAATCGCCGCCGAGCTGCCGCGCAAAGAGGCGACAGTGATGCGCTCGCTGCTGAAGCCGCGGCTCACCGATACGGCGCTGCGGCTGATCGGCGAACGGGCCGCGACGACGGAGCCGATGCTCCGAAACACCGTCAATGCGACGATCGTCCGCGGCGGCGAGAAGATCAACGTCGTCCCGAGCGAGATCGTCGTCGAGCTGGACGGCCGGCTGCTACCCGGCTTCGAGCCGGCCGACCTCATCGCCGAGGTGCAGGCGATCGTCGGCCGGGACGTCGAGCTCGAGCTCGTCCGGCACGACCCCGGGCCACCCGAGCCGGATCTCGGTCTGTTCGAGATGCTCGCCGGAGTCCTGCGTGAGCTCGACCCGGACGGGATCCCGGTGCCGTTCCTTCAGATCGGCGTCACCGACGCGCGCTTCTTCGGTCGTGTCGGGATCGAGAGCTACGGCTTCCTGCCGATGCGGATGCCGGACGACTTCGTCGGCCTCCAGTACATCCACGCGGCCGACGAGCGCGTTCCGGCGGCTGCACTCGAGTTCGGCGCCGAGGCGGTCTGGCGCGCAGTGCAGAGGTTCCAGTGAGGGTGCTCGTGCTCGGCGGGACGAAGTTCCTCGGGCGCGCGTTCGTCGAATCGGCGCTCGCACGCGGGCACGAACTGACCCTCTTCAACCGCGGCGAGACGAACGCCGACCTCTTTCCCGACGTGGAGAAGCTGCGCGGCGACCGCGCGGGCGATCTCGCCCCGCTCGAGGGCCGCAGCTGGGACGCCGTCGTCGATCCGTCGGGCTACGTGCCGTCGGTCGTGCGCGCCTCGGCGGAGCTGCTGCGCGACACCGCGCTGTACGCCTTCGTCTCCAGCGTGTCCGTCTACGCCGACTTCAGCACCGGGCCGAACGAGGAGAGCGCGTGCGCCGAGCTCGGCGAGGCTTCGGCCGACGAGCTCGCGGAGGACTTCTCGAACTACGGCGCGCTGAAGGCGCTCTGCGAGCGGACGGTCGCGGAGGTCTTCCGCGAGCGCAGCCTGATCGTCAGGCCTGGGCTGATCGTCGGCCCGCACGACCCGACGGGGCGCTTCACCTACTGGGCGCACCGGCGTCAGCGCGGCGGCGAGATCCTCGCGCCGGGCCCCCCGGAGAACCGGGCCCAGTTCGTCGACGTCCGCGATCTCGCCGACTGGCTCGTCCTCTGCGTCGAGCGCCGGGTGACGGGCGTCTTCAACGCGACCAACGAAGGCGTGCGCTGGGGCGACCTGCTCGCGGGGGCCGACGTGACGTGGGTCTCCTCCGAGCATCTGATCGAGCACGAGGTCGGCGAGTGGATGGAGCTGCCGCTCTGGATCGCCGACCCGGCCTGGGCGGGAATGCACCACACCGTCATCAGCCGGGCCGTCAACGCAGGGCTTCGGTTCCGTCCCGTCGCGGAGACGCTCGCGGGCGCGGCCGAGGCTCCCGCCGTCGACGGCGTCGGCCTGACGCCCGAGCGCGAAGCCGAGCTGCTCGCGGCCTGGCGCAAGCGGTGAAGGTCGCGTATCCCGGCCGCGAGGGCGCTCATAGCGCCGCCGCGTGCGCGCTGCTCTTCCCGGAGGATGACGCTCAGGCGCTGCCGTCGTTCTCCGACGTCGTCGCCGCGGTCGCGTCGGCCCGCGTCGACGCGGGCGTGCTGCCGATCGAGAGCTCGATCTCCGGCCCGGTCGCCGAGACGCACGACCTGCTCGTCGACTCGGCGACGTCGATCACCGAGCAGGCGATCCTGCCGATCCGGCACTTCCTCGTCGGCGTCGCCGAGGTGCCGCTGCCGGAGATCCGCGTCGTGCGCTCGCATCCCGTGGCGCTCGACCAGTGCCGGCGCCTGCTCGCCTCGCTGCCGGGAGCGGAGGCGATCGCAGCCGGCACGACCGCCGACGCGGCGGCGCAGGTTGCGCGCGACGCCGACCCGACCGAGGTTGCGATCGCGAGCGAGCGGGCGGCGGCGCTGCACGGCCTCGTCGTGCTGGCGGCGGACGTGGGCGACCACCCGGAGGCATTCACCCGCTTCGTCGCGATCTCGAACCGGACGCAGCTCGGCGACGGAGCCGACTGGCGGATCGCCTTCTCGTTCCAGACCGACCACCGCCCCGGCGCGCTCCACCGGGCGATCGAGCCGTTCGCGCGGCACGAGCTCGACCTCGTCCAGCTGACCTCTCGGCCGATCCCGCAGACGCCGTGGCGCTACCGCTTCGACGCGGTCGTCGCAGGCCATCCGCTCGACCCGGTCGTCCGCGAGACGCTCGCGGAGGTGCGCAGCCAGGCGCAGCGGTTCACCGTCTTCGGCTCCTATCCCGCGTAGGACCGCTCAGGCGTAGGCGTCCCGCGCGGCCTTCCAGCGCGGATCGTCCCAGCGGATCAGGTCCGGATCGACGCCGCGGGCAGCGGCGAGGTCGAGCGTCAGCAGCTGGAAGGGGACGATGTCGACGACCGGATGTCGCGTCGGCACGAGCGTGACGTCGCAGCCGAGCAGCTCGAGCGCGGCGGCCGCCTGGGCGGCGCGCGCGGCCGCTCGGCCCTCACCCTCGAGCACGAAGCAGCGGACGCTCTCGTCGATCGCGGCGAGGTGGCCGTGCAGGAGCTCCTCGAGCTGGTGCGCCTCGGCCGCGACGTAGACGCCCTCGCGGAGCTTCAGCGCCGCCTCCTGCGCCGTCGGCCAGTCGCGGCCGGCGCCGGCGACCACGAAGCGCTGATGCTCCGAGACGGGCAGGCGCTCGCCGGCGAGCCGCTCGGCGACGGCCTCCGGCAGCCACGCGACGTCCTCGCCGCGCAGCGCCGCGAGCGTGGCGACGGCGCAGGTGTAGGACGCCGTGTGGCAGTAGCTCTCCTCGATCTCGGGCGTCGCGACGATCACCTCGTCGCAGAGCTCGGCGATCGGCCCGTCCGGCTTGGCGGTCACGAGCCACTTCGGCCCGGCGAAGGCACGCGCGGCCTCGAGCGTCAGCGCTGTCTCGCCCTCGTGGCTGACGAGCACGAGCACGTCCGCGTCGGGCGGCGACAGCACTGCCTCGAGCGCGTCGACGCCGTTGCCGCTCGTCTGCGCCGCGTGGAACGACGTGCCGCAGCCGACGGCGGCGACGCGGCCCTCCGGCAGCCGCTGGTCGGTCGGCACCTGCGCCAGCCACTCGGGCTGTGCCGCGACAGCCTTCCGCATTTTCTCGCCCGCCACGGGTGCCTCTATACCATGGCCGGCGATGGGGGTCTTCGAGCGCCACTCGCTGTCGAACGGGCTCCGCGTCCTGACCGCGCCGATGCCGCACGCGCAGTCGGTCTCGTGCTTCGTGATGCTCGCGGCGGGCTCGCGCTACGAGACGGCGGACACGAACGGGATCGCCCACTTCGCCGAGCACATGTTCTTCAAGGGGACGGAGCGGCGGCCGACGGCGCGCGACATCGCCGGCGAGATCGACTCGATCGGCGGCGAGTTCAACGCGTTCACGGGCAAGGAGTACACGGGCTACTACGTCCGCTGCGCCGCCGAGACGCGCGACACCGCGCTCGACGTCCTCGTCGACATGCTCCGCAACTCCCGCTTCGACGCCGAGGAGATCGAGCGCGAGAAGGGCGTGATCATCGAGGAGATGAACATGTACTTCGACACGCCGCGCGACTTCATCGGCGGCGTCTACGAGACGCTCCTCTACGGCGACCAGCCGCTCGGCTGGGACATCATCGGCCGCAAGGAGACCGTCCGCGGCGCGACGCAGCAGACGTTCCTCGACTACACGAGCACCTGGTACCGGCCCGACCGCATGGTCGTCGGCGTCGGCGGGCAGCTCGGCGACGGACTGCACGAGCGGCTCGAGGAGCTGCTCGGCGACCTGCCCGGCGGCCGAGACCGGAGCTGCCGCGCCGCTGGCAGCCGAGCACGAACGGCGCGCGTCAAGGTGCACACGAAGCAGTCGGATCAGGCGCATCTCGTCCTCGGCGTCCGCAGCCGCCCGCTCGTCGACCCCGACCGCTACGTCGCTGCAGCTGCTCGCGACCGTGCTCGGCGGCGGCATGTCGTCGCGCCTCTTCACCGAGGTGCGCGAGCGGCGCGGGCTCGCCTACTACGTCTTCGGCACGAACCACGCCTACACGGACGCGGGCTCGCTCTACGCGCAGTCGGGCGTCGACATCAACCGGATCGACGACGCGGTGACGACGATCGTCGAGCAGTTCCGGCTGCTCGCCGACGAGCCGGTGCCGTCGGACGAGCTCGAGAAGGCGCGCAACTTCGCCAAGGGCCGCTTCGTGCTCCAGCTCGAGAGCCCGCACGGGACGATCATGTTCGGCCTCCGCCGCGAGGTGCTCGAGGGCCGCGCGGAGGAGCCGCAGGCGGTGCTCGATGCGCTCGATGCCGTCACGGCGGAGGACATCCAGCGGGTCGCGCAGGAGCTCGTCGAGGACGGGCCGTACCTCGCCGTGATCGGCCCGTTCGACGACGCCGAGCGGTTCGAGCAGCTACTGGCCTAGAGCCTGCCGCGCCTCGGCGACGGCCTCGCGCGCGTGCTCGATCGCGACCGGGTTGTCCGGATCCTGCTCGCGGACGGCGAGCGCGCGCTCGAACACGGCGAGCGCCTGCTCGTACTCCTCGGCGTCGAAGTGCTCCCAACCGAGGTTGTTCAGCAGCGGCCCTGCCCAGTAGGCGGCGGCCGCCGAGCGCTCGGCGAGCTCGAGCCCGCGGTTCGTCCAGGCGACGAAGCCGTCGCGGTCGGGCGCGGCGAGCGCAGCCATGTGCGCGGCGTCGCCGGCGAGCCAGTCCTCGCCGGCCTCGACCGCGGCCGCGAACGCGCGCTCGAAGAGCGGCAGCGCGGCCGCCGTGTCGCCGCCGGAGCGGCGCAGCCGGCCGCGCTCGAGGTCGACGCGGATGCGCACGCGCGGATCCTCCTCCGTCACCTCGTCGAGGAGACGGTCGCCGCCCGTGTAGTCCTCGCGCAGCCCCTGGACGCGCGCGAGCTGCGTCAGCGCCTCCGCCCGCAGGGCGCGGAACCGCGCCTCGGTCGCGTCGAGATCGTCGAAGTCCCAGAGCGGTCGCAGCGGGTCGCTCATCGGCCGGTCGTCGAGAAGTGCTGGTAGTCGCCGAAGGAGGCGCCCCACTTCCAGCCGGCGGCGGCGAAGGCGCGGACGAGGATCGCCGCCCCGGACGGCCATGCCCTTGCGGTACCGTCGTCCGGTCGAGGTAGGCGCGGCCTGCGGGTGGTGAGACGGTCGAGCCGCGGACGTACGGGTTCTCGACCGGGTTGACGTCGATCGCCTCGCCGAAGGCGTGCATCGACCAGCGGGAGGTGCCGCCGACGAAGCGGCAGTTGAAGCCGGACGTGTTGTCGGCCGCCATCGAGCGCGTCGTCGCTGCCGCGGTACGCCGACACCGGCCGCAGCCGGCGGATCGGGAAGCGCGCGTCCCAGAGCGTCCGAAAGACCGTCACGAGGCCGGGCGCAAGCCGCCTCGCGACCACGATCCGGCCGACGCGCGGCTTGCCGTCGAAGCCCCAGTGCGAGACCGACACCGTGCGCAGCTGCGACGGCCCGACCGGGCAGCCCGTCCGATACGAGAAGCGAAGATCCGCCCAGCGCACGGGCTCGACCGTCGACGTGAAGGCGGGCGCCGCCGCCCGACTTAGTGTGACTGTCACACTAAGTCCGATCGCGGCGGCTGCGAGCGTCACGAGCGCGATCCGCATCGCCGCAATCTACTCTGAGGCCGTGCTCGCCCTCGCCGTCCTCGCCTCCACGTTCGCTGCGGCCTGTCCGCAGAACCTGGCCAGCGGGCTCGAGACGCCCGCGACGGCGCGGCAGCTCGTCACGGTCGAGGCGAAGGTCGCGCGAACGACCTACGCGACCCTTCGCACCTGGCGCCGCGTCGACGGCTGCTGGGTCGCCGCCGCGGGCGCGTACAGCGCGCGCCTCGGCAGGAACGGCCTCTCGTCGAACCGGCGCGAGGGCGACGGGACGACCCCGACCGGCACCTACCGGATCGGCCGCACGATGTACGGCAACGAGGCGAATCCGGGCGTCCGCTTCCGCTACCGCCGCCTTCGCTGCGGCGACTGGTGGGACGAGGATCCTTCCTCACCGACCTACAACTCCTTCCAGCACGTCCGCTGCGGCGACGACGCCGCCGTTCGGCGGCGGCAGCGAGGGCATGTGGCAGCAGCCGCGGCCGTATCCCTATCTCGCGGTGATCGAGTACAACATGCGCCCCGTCGTCCCCGGCAAGGGCTCCGGGATCTTCCTGCACGCGCAGACCGGCGGACCGACGATCGGCTGCATCTCGCTGCGGAAGGACCAGCTGCGCGCGGTGCTGCGCTGGCTGCGGCCGGCCGACGCGCCGGTGATCGCGATCGGGACGAGCCGGGGGCTTCGCGGCTGAAGGCCCGAGCAGCAGCCGGATCGCTGCTGTTCCTCGTCGTCGCGCCGGGCACCGTCGCGGGTCTGATCCCGTGGTGGCTCACCGGGTGGGAGGCGCTCCCCTTCTGGCTGCCTGCTCGGATCCTGGGCGTCGCACTCATCGCTGCGGGCGTCGTCGTGCTCCTCTCCGCGTTCGTCCGCTTCGTCGCGGAAGGTGTCGGCACTCCGGCGCCCGTCGCGCCGCCCGAGCGACTGGTGGTCGGCGGCCTCTACCGCTACGTGCGGAATCCGATGTACCTCGCCGTGACGGCGACGATCGTGGGGCAGGCGCTCGCGCTCGGCCAAGTCGTGCTGCTCGTCTACGTAGCCTGCTTCGCCCTTGTCGTCTACGCGTTCGTCCGCTGGTACGAGGAGCCCACGCTCCGCCGGCGGTTCGGCGACCAGTACGAGGAGTACCGGCGGTCTGTGCCCGGCTGGTGGCCGCGGCGACGCCACACCCCTTGACCACTACGTTACGTTTCGCTCATGGCAGACGGCGAGTTCGCCGAGCTCCAGCAGCGGCTACGCGCCCTGTGGCCGTCGGTGACGCTGCGCTCGATCGGCGACGTCGAGCGGACGATCGTGGTCGTCCACTCGCTCAGCATGGACGTCCCCGACCAGCTGATCCCCGTCTTCCCGGCGTACGAGGAACGGTTCCTCTGCCTCGTCCTCGGCCTGCTCCGCTCGCACAACTCGCGCGTCGTCTACGTCACGTCGCAGCCGATCCTGCCGCGCCTGATCGACTACTACTTCGGCCTCGTCCCCGAGCTCGACACGCCCGAGGCGCGCAGCCGCTTCGCGGTCGTCTCGCTCGTCGACGGCCGCAACCTGCCGCTGACGAAGAAGCTGCTGGCGCGGCCCGGCGCGATCGAGCGGATCCGGGCGCTCGTCGCCCAGCCCGAGCTCGCCTTCCTGCTGCCGTTCGCGACGTCGCCCGACGAGGTCGAGCTCGCCGTTCGCCTCGGGATCCCGCTCTACGGCGCCGATCCCGCGCTCGAGTGGCTGGGGACGAAGACCGGCAGCCGGCGCGTGTTCGCCGACGAAGGCGTTCCGCACGCGCGCGGCTACAACGTCGCCGGCGAGCACGACGTCCTTCGCGCGCATGCGCGAACTGCGCGGCTCGACGGCGATCCTCAAGCTCGACCGCGGCGTCAGCGGCCTCGGCAACGCGCTCGTCGACATGCCGCGGGCGCTCGGCGCGGGCGCGCTCGCGGACGCGCTCTCGCTGGAGGACACCGAGGCCGACGTCGGCGACTATCTCGCCGCGCTCGAGGATCAGGGCGGGATCGTCGAGGAGCTGATCGAGGGCGAGGATCTGCGCAGCCCAAGCGCGCAGTTGCGGATCAGCCCGTCGGGGCAGGTCGACATCCTCTCCACCCACGATCAGGTGCTCGGCGGCCCGAACGGCCAGACCTACTTCGGCTGCCGCTTCCCCGCCGACCCGGAGTACGCGCCGCAGATCGCGGTCGAGGCGCTGAAGATCGGCCGGCGGCTCGCGCGCGAGGGCGTGATCGGCCGCTGCGCCGTCGACTTCGTCGCAATCCGCCCGCGCCGCGACTGGGAGCTGTACGCGATCGAGATCAACCTCCGCTGCGGCGGCACGACGCATCCCTTCATGGCGATCTCGACGCTGACGGACGGCATCTACGACCCGCTCGCGGGCGAGTTCCGCACCCGGCTCGGCGACCTCAAGCACTACGTCGCCACCGACCATCTCGACGCGCCCGCCTATCAGGCGCTGACGCCCGACGACCTGCTCGACGTCGTCGCCGAGCGCTCGCTCGGCTGGGACGCCGAGCGTGAGGCCGGGGTCGCGCTGCACATGGTCAGCGCGCTCGCGGTCGCCGGCCGGATCGGTCTGACCGCGATCGGCGACACCCCGGAGGAGGCGAGCGCGCTCTACCGGGAGTTGAAGCAGGCGCTGGACAGTCAGGCGGCCAAGGCGGCCGGCGTCGTCACAGCAGACCCGCCGCGACCAGCACGCGGCGTCCCAGCTGCTTCGCCTCGGCGTAGGTGACGCCCGGCCGGTAGAGCTCGACGACGACGATCGTCGCGCGCCCGCCGCCGTAGACGATCGCGGCAGTCGTGCGCGTGTCGGAGAGCCAGCCGTTCTTCTCCGCGACCGTCGCGCTCCCGAGCCAGGGTCGCAGGAGGCCGGCGTTGTCGGCAACCGGCTGCGCCGACGCGAGGACTCGAAGCGCGGCGACGGCCTGCTGCCGCGTCAGGCCGAGCAGACCGAGCGCCCGCCCGTCGCCGTGCGCGCCGGCGTGGAGCCGGTGGAGCGCGCGGCCGAGGTCGTGCGCGGTCGTCACGCGTGTGTGCGGGCCCGGCGGCCGGAGTGCGGTCGTCGCCCGGTACGGGCCGGGGTACGTGCTCGACGTCATCCCGAGCCGTCGCAACCCGTCGGCAACGGCGCCGTAGCCGAGCTTCGCGAGCAGCCGGTTCGCGCCGAGGTTGGACGACCAGAAGCCGATCTGGCGCACGTCGTACCACCAGCGGCTGCGCTCGACCCGTGGCGACGCGCGCAGCCCGGCGACGAGCGCTCCCAGCTTGACGGTGGACGCGGCCGCGAAGCGCGTCTCCGGCTGGTGGCCCGCGTAGCGGCCCGTCGTCAGGTCGTGCACCCAGATCCCGACGGCGCCGTTCGCGGACGCTGCGGCCGCGGCCAGCCGCCGAGCGAGCGTCGCGTCGGGGCGGCGCGGACCGACGCCGGCCGCCGCCTGCGGCAGCGGCGCGAGCGGCGCCGTGCTGCGGAAGCCGTCGTCGCGGTCGAGCGCCTCGGCCCGCGCGACCTGCGCGCGGCCGCGCGCGAGCAGGTCGGCGCGCAGCGGGCGCTGCTTCGCGCCGACAGGGCCGACGGCAACGACCGCCTCGACAAGGTCACGGCCGGCGTCGTAGCGCGCCTGCGCCCCGTCGGGCGTGTTGGCGTAGGAAGCCTGCACCGCGGGCAGATAGCGAGCCTTGACCGCCTCGAGACCGCCGCCAGCCGCGGTCGCCGGCAGGGGCGCCGCGACGAGTGCGAGCAGGAGCGCGAGCCTCTGCATGCGCAACGTTGTACCGAGTACGTAGGCTGAACGGGATGGCCGCCGTCGAAGCAGAAGGCCTCGTCAAGGTCTACAGCTCGCGCAAGAGCGAGGTGCGCGCGCTCGACGGCGTCGACCTCGAGGTGCGCGAAGGCACCGTGCTCGGGCTGCTCGGCCCGAACGGCGCCGGCAAGACGACGACGGTCCGGATCCTCGCGACGCTGCTGAAGCCGAACGCCGGCAGCGCGCGCGTGGCGGGCTTCGACGTGCTCCGCGAGCCGCAGTCGGTGCGAAAGGCGATCGGCCTCTCCGGCCAGTACGCGGCCATCGACGAGAACCTGACCGGCCGCGAGAACCTCTGGATGTTCGGCCGCCTCTACCACCTTTCGAGCCCCGAAGCACGCAAGCGCGCCGACGAGCTGCTCGAGCGCTTCGACCTCGCGGACGCCGCCGACCGCGTCGCGAAGACGTACTCCGGCGGCATGCGCCGGCGGCTCGACCTCGCTGCGGCGCTGATCGGCCGGCCCCGCCTGCTCTTCCTCGACGAACCGACGACCGGGCTCGATCCCCGCAGCCGGCTCGGGATGTGGGACGTGATCCGCGCCCAGGTCCGCGAGGGCGCGACGCTGCTGCTGACGACGCAGTACCTCGAGGAGGCCGACGAGCTCGCGAACGAGATCGCAGTCGTCGACAAGGGCAAGGTCATCGCCCGCGGCACGGCGGACGAGCTCAAGTCCCAGGTCGGCGGCGAGCGGATCGAGGTCGTCGCGCACGATCTCGCCGAGCTCCCGCGGGCGGCGCTGCTGCTCGCCCCGGACGGCACGGCGAGCGTCGAGGAGCACACACGCCGGATCACGGTCGCCGCGCACGGCGGCGCCACCCACCTCGTCGAGGTCGTGCGCCGGCTCGGCGAGGCAGGGATCAAGATCGACGACATCGCGCTGCGGCGACCGACGCTCGACGATGTCTTCCTCGAGCTGACCGGCCACGCGGCCGAAGAGCTGCAGGACGAGGAGGAGGTGGCTGCATGACCGAGTTGCGCGTCGCCGTCAACGACGGCCTGGTCATGACCTGGCGCAACCTGAAGCGCGTGCCGCGGATCCCGGAGCTCGCGATCTTCGCGATCCTCCAGTCGATCATGTTCGTCGCCCTGTTCGCGTACGTCTTCGGCGGCGCGATCCCGCTTCCGGACGGCGGCTCCTACCGCGAATACCTGATGCCGGGGATCTTCATCCAGACGCTCGGCTTCGCCTCGATCACGACCGCGATCGCCGTCACCGACGACATGGCGAAGGGGCTGATCGACCGGTTCCGCTCGCTGCCGATGGCGCGCTCGGCGGTGCTCAGCGGCCGCACGGTCTCTGACGTCGTCTACAACATCGGCATCCTGATCGTGCTGATGCTGTCCGGCCTGCTCGTCGGCTGGCGCGTCCACAACGGCCTCCCCGACTTCCTGCTCGCCGTCCTGCTGATGCTCTACTTCACCTTCGCGATGGCCTGGATCGGCGTCTGGATCGGGCTGCAGGTGCCGTCGGTCGAGGTCGGGCAGCAGCTCGGCTTCCTGATCATCTTCCCGCTGACGTTCGTCTCCAACGCCTTCGTGCCGGTCGAGACGCTGCCGGAGTGGCTGCAGCCGATCGCGGCGTGGAACCCGTTCAGCGCGCTGACGGCCGCGACGCGCGAGCTCTTCGGCAACCCGAACCCGTTCACGTCCGGCTTCCCGGGCGAGCATCCCATCTTCCTCTCGCTCGTCTGGACGACGGGGCTGCTCGTCGTCTTCGCGCCGCTCGCGGTGCAGAAGTACCGCTCGATCGACCGCTGAGGGACAATCTGGGCCATGGCAGATGGGCCCGGCTGGACGGATCTCCGCCAGGGGCGCTGGCAGGAGGCACGCGCCGCATTCGAGGCAGCCGACGAAACCGCTGAGTCACTCGAAGGGCTGAGCTGGGCAGCGTGGTGGCTCGACGACGCCGAGGCGGTGTTCGACGCCCGCGAGCGGGCGTACCGGCTCTATCGACAAGACGGGAATGCGGCCGCTGCGGCGCGGATGGCGACCTGGCTCGCGTCCGACCAGCTCGACTTCAACGGCGCCGCAGCAGTCGCGGGCGGCTGGCTTCATCGGGCCCGCCGGCTGCTCGAGCCGATCGATACCGGCCCGGATCACGGCTGGCTCGCGTTCCACGAGGGCTACGTCGCCCACGCGGGCGGCGACGGCTCCCGCGCTATCGAGCTCGCCATCACAGCCGCCGAGATCGGGCGCCGTTTCGACGTCCCCGACCTGGAGATGCTCGGGCTCGGACTCCAGGGTGCGGCACTCGTGGCGTCCGCCCACGTCGAGGAGGGGATGCGCTGCCTCGACGAGGCGACGGCGGCGGCGCTGGCCGGTGACGCGACGATCCCGATCTCGAGCGCCTGGACCTGCTGCTTCCTCGTCACCGCGTGCGCGGCGGTGCAGGACTTCGAGCGTGCGTCCGAGTGGTGCGACCGGATCGCCGAGTTCGCCGAGCGCTACGGCAGCCGCTACATGCTGGGCTTCTGCCGGGCGGAGTACGGGGCCGTGCACGTCTGGCGCGGCCGGTGGGCCGACGCGGAGGAGCTGCTCGAGGGCGCGATCGAAGCATTCTCCCGCTCGCGCCCGGCGTACACGCCCGGCCCGATCGTCCAGCTGGCGGAGCTTCGCCGCCGCCAGGGCAGGACGGTGGAGGCCGCCACGCTTCTGGAGGGGCTGGGCTCGGACGGCGCACGGCTCTGCCAGGCGCGGCTGGCGCTCGACGCCGGCGACGCGAGGACTGCGGCCGAACTGCTCGAACGGCTGCGCCGCGGCGACCCCGGCCTGAGTCAGGCACCGATGCTGGAGCTGCTCGTCCGCACCGAGATCAGCCGCGACGCGCCGGACGCAGCGGCGTCGGCGGCCGGCGAGCTTCGGGCCCTGGCACAGCTGGTGAGCACGAGCGCGCTCCGGGCCGCCGCCGACCTGGCCGACGGGATGCTCGCCGCCGCGCGGGACGACCACGGGCGCGCGCGGACGCTGCTCGAGGACGCGGTGGACGGCTACGACCGGAGCGGGGCGCCGTTCGAGGCCGCCGAGGCGCGTGCAGAGCTCGCCGCGACGCTCGCGTCGCTGGGCCGGAACGACCGCGCCGCGGCGGAAACCGCGACAGCGGTGGAGACGCTCCGCGCGCTTGGCGTGGTGCGCGACCGTGACAGGTCGGTGACACCGCGGGAGCGCGAGGTCCTCGCGCTGCTCGCCGAGGGCCTGACGAACCGCCAGATCGCGGCTCGTCTCGTCGTCAGCGAGCACACCGTCCACCGGCACGTGACGAACATCCTCCGCAAGCTCGACGTGCCGTCGCGGGCGGCGGCGGCCGCGCATGCGGTTCGCGCCGGGTTGTAGCCCGTTCTGGCCACTCGGGCGCCCGCGCAAGATGGCCGGTTCTGGCGAAGCGCTTCAGCTTCGGCGGAACTAGCGTCGGGGCGATGGAGCGAGGCGGAACCAGACTCATGGCCGAGGCCGCCGCGCTCGCTCGAATCGCGGAGATCGGAGGAACGATGGAGACTCAGACGACGGCGCCGAGCACGGTGTGGGCGCTCGGCGACTACCACCGGTTCGCGAAAGAGATGGTGTGGAGCATCGGCCCCGAGCTCGTGGCCGCCTGCGGGATCGGGCCCGGGCAGCGGGTGCTCGACGTGGCAGCGGGAACCGGCAACGTCGCGATCCGCGCTGCCGAGGCGGGCGCGGACGTGGTCGCGTCGGACCTGACGCCCGAGAGTCTCGCGGCCGGGAAGCGGGAGGCGCAATCGCTCGGGCTCGAGCTGGACTGGGTCGTGGCCGACGCACAGGCGCTGCCGTTCGCGGACGCCGAGTTCGACGTCGTCACGTCCTCGTTCGGCGCCATGTTCGCCCCGGACCATCGAGCCGTGGCCGACGAGCTGCTGCGGGTCTGCCGGCCCGGCGGCACGATCGGCCTCGCGAGCTTCACGCCGGAAGGCGGAGTCGGCGAGTTCTTCGGCGTCTTCGCGCCGTATCTCCCCGCGCCGCCGCCAGGCGCCGTCGCACCGGTGCTCTGGGGCGACGAGGCCCACGTCGGCGACCTCTTCGGCTCCCGTGCGTCGCTCGAGCTCGAGCGGCGGTGGCTCGTCGAACGCAGCGCGGGCGGGCCGCGGGCGTACTGCGACTTCTACCGCGAGACCTTCGGCCCGGCCGTCGCGGCGTACGCCGCCGACCCGGGCGTGGATGCCGACTTCCTCGCATTCGCCACACGGCAGAACCGGGGCAAGCCCGAAGGCCCGTCCGAGTACCACTACGAGTACCTGCTCGTCGTCGCGCGGAAGAGCTAGTGCGATGAGTTTCGCCGCCGCCGGCAGTCTGAACTGACAACGACAGGAGGACGAGATGGCAACGCTGTTGGCAGAGCGGTTCACGGCGGTCCTGCAGAAGAGCCCCGCCAAAGGCGGCTGGACGTACGTCGTCTGGCCCGAGTCGGTCGAGTTCTTCGGCACGCGCGGGCTCGTCAAGGTGCGGGGCTCGATTGACGGGCACCCGTTCCAGAGCGCGTTCATGGCGATGGGCGACGGCACGCACAAGCTGCCGATCAAGGCCGACATCCGCCGTGCAATCGGCAAGGAGGCCGGCGACACTGCGACGATCCAGCTGGAGGAACGCCTCGCCGAGTAAGGCACCGCTCCCGCCCTACCCACCGCAACCCGAGGACGACGCCGAGGTTCCGGCGGAGCTCGGCGAGCTCGTCGACGTCACCGTCACCGCCGTCGACTGGGCGAACAGCCGGCCGGTGCGCGGCCTCGCCGCCCGCCGGGCCGAGCTACGCACCTGCCGCCTGACCGGAGCCGAGCTCGCGGAAGCCGCGCTGAGCGATGTCACCTTCGACGACTGCCGCCTCGACCTCGTCAACCTGCGCTTCGCGACGCTCGAGCGCGTCGTCTTCCGGGACTGCCGCATGAGCGAATGCGACTTCGAGGAGGCAGCGCTGAAGGACGTGCTCTTCGAGCGCTGCGAGCTGCGGGAGGCGACCTTCACGTCCGCGGCGCTGCAGCGGGTCGAGCTGCGCGGCTGCGACCTGGCCGGCCTCCGCGGCGTCGAGGCGCTGCGCGGCGTGCGGATGCCGTGGACCGACGTGCTCGAGAACGCGCGCGCTCTTCGCGCTCGCCGCCGGGATCGAGATCGTCGACTGAGCTTCAGACGGTCAGGACGACGTTCCCGGTCTTCTGGCCCGTCTCGACGTAGCGGGTCGCTTCGACCACGTCCTCCAGCGCGGTAGGTGCGGTCGATCACCGGCCGGTAGCGCCCCGCCTCGACGAGCTCCTTGAGCAGGAGGATGTTCTCCTTCGTGTACTTCGGGATCGGGATCGTCAACCGCTTGTCGCCGATCCACCGGGTCGCCAGGGCGAGCGGCGGCACGTGCCAGATGAAGCCGAGGTCGGTCTCGATCATGATCCCGCCCGGCTTCAGCGAGCCTCTGCACCGCCGGAACGAATGCTTGCCGACAGCGTCGAAGACGACGTCGTAGGTCGTGCCGTTCTTCGTGAAGTCCTCCTGCAGGCGATCGATCACCACGTCGGCGCCGAGCGAGCGGACGAGCTCGACGTTCTTCGTGTCGCCGACAGCGGTGACGTCCGCCTCGAAGTGCTTGGCCAGCTGCACCGCGGCGGTGCCGATCGATCCGGTGGCGCCGTAGATGAGGATGCTCCGTCCCGGGCCGCGGCTCCGCCTTGCGCACGCAGGCGAGCGCGATGATGAACCCGTCGGGCAAGGAGGCCGCCTCCTCGAAGCTCAGGCCGGCCGGCTTGTGTGCGATCGGGCCGCTCTCCCGGACGCAGGTGTACTCGGCGTGCGCCCCGGCACCCTTGACGCCGAAGACCTCGTCGCCGAGCGCGAACTCCGTGACGGCCGAGCCGACCGCTGCGACCTCGCCGGCGAACTCCATCCCGGGAATCCGCCGCTTCGGCCGGCGGAGCCCGTGGAAGACGCGCGTGAAGAACGGCGTGGCGCTGCGAGCACCGCAGTCCGAGCGGTTGACTGTCGTCGCGCGGACCTGGACGAGAACCTCGTCGTCGGCAGGGACGGGGCGCTCGACGGCCTCGAGACGCAGGACGTCCGGAGGCCCGTACCGGTCGCACACGACCGCCTTCACGGCGTCAGCACCACCTTCGCCTGCGCGTGCCCGTCACCCAGGTAGCGGAACGCCTCGGCGACGTCGGCCAGCGGGTACTGCCGGTCCACGACGGGGGTCAGCTGCCCCGTCTCGAGCAGCCCGCGCAGGACCTCCAGGTCGGGCTTGTTGAACTTTGCGATGAAGAAGGTGGTCTTCCGGCTTCCCGGCAGCGACGCCAGGCTCAGCCGGACGACGTGACCGAGCGGCCCGAGCCAGCGGTTCGACATCGAGCCGCCGACGAGGACGACGGTCGCCTCGGGCTCGAGCACCCGCTTCAGCTCCCTCCACGAGCGGCTGCCGGCGACGTCGAAGACCAGGTCGTAGCGGCGACCGCCGCGCGTGAAGTCGGCCGTCGTGTAGTCGACGACGTCGTCGGCGCCGAGGGCGTGGGCCTGCTCGACGTTGCCGGTGCTGCAGACGGCGGTCACGTCGGCTCCGAGTGCCTTTGCGACCTGCACGGCGAACGTGCCGACGCCGCCCGACGCGCCGTTGACCAGGACCTTCTGACCCGGCTGGAGCGCCGCCCTTGTCGCGGAGCCCCTGCAGCGCCGTGAGACCGGCGACGCCGACGGCGGCCGCCTGCTCGAAGGTCACGTTCGCCGGCTTCGGCACGATCGCCCGCTCCTCGCGGACGCAGACGAACTCGGAGAACGCGCCGTCCTTGCCGCCGAAGACCTCGTCGCCGGGCCGGAAGGTCGTCACGTCCTTGCCGACGGCCTCGACGGTGCCGGCGAAGTCGACGCCCAGCCGCTCGCTCTTCGGCCGGCGCAGTCCCTCCGTCGGGCGAGCGACGTACGGCCGCCCGTTCAGGCTGTACCACTCGGCGCGGTTGACGGACGCCGCCCGCACCCGCACCAGCACCTCGTCGTCGGCCGGCACGGGCTGCTCGAGGTCCCGGAGCTCGAGCACCTCGGGCCCGCCGTACCGCTGCCGGACCACGGCCTTCACCGCGCGCCGCCATTCAGTTTCAGGACGACGTTGCCGGTCTTCTGCCGGGTCTCGACGTACCGCGTCGCCTCGACGACGTCCTCGAGCGGGTAGGTGCGGTCGATCACTGGCCGGTAGCCGCCGGCCTCGATCAGCTCCTGCAGGCGAATCAGGTCCTCCTGCCGGTAGCGCGCCAGCCCGAGCTTCGCCTTGCGGCTGCCGAACCAGCGCGTCGGGAGGATCAGCAGCGGCAGGTGCCAGAGATAGCCGAGGTCGGCGGAGACGTACGCGGCGCCCGGCTTCAGCGCGCGCCGGGCCTTGCGGAACGAGCTCTTGCCGACCGCGTCGAGGACGCCGTCGTACGTGCCGCGTGCGCGTCCAGTCCTCGTGCAGGTAGTCGACGACCTCGTCTGCGCCGAGCGAGCGCACGAGCTCGATCTGCTGTGTGCCGCAGACGGCGGTGACGCGGGCGCCGAAGTGCTTCGCGACCTGCACCGCCGCCGTCCCGATCGAGCCGCCGGCGCCGTAGACGACGATGTGCCTGCCGGCGATCGGCCCGAGCGCCGGCAGCATCGTGAACGCCGAGAGGGCGCCGTCCGCGCTACCGGCGGCCTCCTCGAAGCTGAGACTCGACGGCTTGCGCGCGATCACGCCCGACTCGCGGACGCAGACGTACTCCGCGTTCGCGCCGCCCTTGATCCCGAAGACCTCGTCGCCGGCGGCGAAGCGCGTGACGGCAGAGCCGACGTCCTCGACCACGCCGGCGAACTCCATCCCCGCGATCGTGCGCTTCGGCCGGACGAGCCCCATGAAGATGCGCGCGAAGAAGTAGTCGGAGGGGTCGCGGAGCCCGCAGTCGCTGCGGGTGACGCTGGATGCGTGGACGCGAACGAGCACCTCGTCCGCCGCCGGGGCGGGCGGCTCGACGTCCGCGATGCGAAGCACCTCCGGCGGGCCGTACCGCTCGTGGAGGACGGCCCTCATCGCGGCTGCCCGCCGTTCAGGGTGAGGACGACGTTGCCGGTCTTCTGCCAGGTCTCGACGTACGTCGTCGCCTCGACGACCCGCTCGAGCGGATACGTGCGATCGATCACCGCGCGGTACTCGCCAGTCTCGAGCAGCCGCTTGAGGAGGAGGAGATCCTCCTTCTCGTACCGCGGCCACGCGGCGACGATCCTCCGGCTGCTCCAGCGGGTCAGGAGGACTCCCAGCACGTTCCAGAACCCGTCGGTGAGCACGAACATCCCGCCTGGGACGAGCGAGCTGCGATACCGCAACCCGACGATCTTCCCGACCGCGTCGACGATCACGTCGTACTTCTCGCCGCCCTTCCTGAAGTCCTCGCGCTGGTAGTCGATGACGACGTCGGCGCCGAGCGAGCGCATCAGCTCGACGTTTTTCGTGCCGCACACCGCCGTCACGTGCGCACCGAGATGACGCCCGAGCTGCACGCACGCCGTTCCGCACGAGCCCGAGGCGCCGTACACGAGCAGGCGTGTGCCCTTGCCGACGCGCCCCCGCCGCAGAGCCACCAGCCCCTGATATGCGCCGTCGATCACAGCCGCGCCCTCCTCGAAGCTCAGCGCCTCGGGCAGGTGTGCAACCAGGCGGCTCTCGCGAGCGGTCACCAGCTCCGCGTTCGTACCGTGATTCTTCATCCCGAACACGCGGTCACCGACGGCGAACTCGGTCACTGCCGGCCCGACCGCCTCGACCTCGCCGGCGAACTCCTTCCCCAGCGTCCTCCACTTCGGGCGGAAGAAACCGATCATGAAACGCCAGACGATCGGCCTCGCGCGGCGCACGTGGCAGTCGGTCTGGTTGACCGTCGTCGCGCGGACGCCGACGAGGACCTCGTCGTCCTTCGGGACCGGCGCCGGGACATCCTCGATGCGCAGCACCTCCGGCGGGCCGAACCGGTCGTGGACAACCGCTTTCATGCCTTGACCTCCCAGGATCGGGGGAAACGATGGATCGGGCCGCCGTGATCCCACGCCTGCCCGGCCCGGTAGAGCTCGGCGGGCCTGCCGCCGGCCGGGCCGGGCTGCGCGCGGCGGCCGGTCGGGATCACCCAGCCGTCCTCCGAGACGACGCTGCGGCGGAAGTTCGCGGCGTCGAGCTGCACGCCCCAGATCGCCTCGTACACGGCCCGCAGCTCGGCCAGGGTGAACGTCGAGCCGACGAACGCGGTGGCGACGCCGGTGACCTCGAGCTCGACGCGCACGCGCTCGATCGCGTCGCGGACGATCTGTTGGTGGTCGAACGCCAGCTCGACGTCGTCCGTCGAGCACGTCCGCCATCGGCACGAGCGCAGCCTCGGCTGCGTCCGTCCCGGCGACGATCGCCCCGACGTCGCGGAGCACGGCGAGGTACGCCGACCGTGACGACGTTCATGCGCGGGTCGCGCCCCGGATCGCCGTAGGCGCCGAACTGGGTCAGCAGGCTCGCGGCGTCGACGCCGGTCTCCTCGACGAGCTCGCGCTTCGCCGCCTCGTCCAGGGTCTCGTTCGGGCGCTTGAAACCGCCCGGGATCGCCCACATGCCCTCGTACGGCGCCTCGCCGCGGCGGACGAGCAGGACGTGGAGCCGGCCCTCCGACATGGTCAGGATCACGATGTCGACCGTGACCGCGAAGGCGGGGAACTGCGACGGGTCGTACGGTGTTTTGGTCGCCATGACTCTTACCCTAGCGCGCGGTTTTGGTCTTGTCAACCAAAACTTCGACGCCGGTAGGGTCGGCCCCGTGCTGACCGGCAGGTGCGAGTGCGGCGCCGTCCGCTATCGGGTCGAGGACGCGTTCCTCTATGCCATGAACTGCCACTGCTCGCGCTGCCGCGCGACGACCGGCTCGGCGTTCAAGGCGTTCGCCGGGATCGAGCGCGAGAAGCTCGAGCTGACGGCCGGCGCGGACGGCTTACTCGTTCGCGGAGACGACGACCTCAACGACACGCGCTGCGCCGCGTGCGGATCGCTCCTCTACTCCGTCGTCCGCGACGGCGCCTACGTGCACGTCGCGCTCGGGTCGCTCGTCGACGACCCGGGCATCCGCCCGACGAAGCACATCTTCGTCGGCTCGAAGGCGCCGTGGTTCGAGATCACGGACGACCTGCCGCAGCACGACGAGTACTAGAAGACGCTCGACCAGTCGTTCGCCATGCTGACCACGGTCCAGCCCTCCGACCGCGCGCGCTCGAGCGACGTCTCCGCGCCCGCCGTGTAGGCGAACTCGCGCTCGGCGTCGTCGTGGAGGACGAGCAGGCGCAGCGTCGGCTTGTCCGCGTGCCGGGTGAAGTCGAGCATCTGGATGTCGCCGTTCGAGTTCCCTGCGGCGAGGATCGGCCGGCGGCCGACACGGCTCCAGATCCGGACCGGCTTCTCCGGGCCGTCGTCGAGGACGTCGGCCTCCGGCTTGCGCATGATCGTCCGCCGTCGCGGTAGTCGAGCGCGGTCGAGCTCCCGATCACCCGGTCGCGCGGGATCCCGTACATCTCCTCGCTGATCGGCCGCATGAAGTCGCGGCCGCCGCCCGACGCGATGTAGTTCGAGAACCCGTTCGCGTCCAGGTACCGCAGCAGCTCGACCATCGGTGCGTAGCCGCACGCGAGGTAGCGGCGGTCGAGCGTCGGATGCTGCGCCGTGTGCAGGAACGAGTCCGCCTGCTCCTCGAACTCGTCGACGCTGATCCCGGCGTGGGCGGCGATCACGCCGCCGAGGAGCGTCCGCACGTTGGTGTCGTCGCCGGCGTAGTGCTCCACCATCACCTGCCCCAGCCAGGCGTAGTCGCGCTCGTACGCCGCCTTCCAGGGCTGCTTCTCGCGGAGCGCCGGGTCTGCCTCCGCCATCTCGTGGAGCCGGCGCAGGATGAAGTCGGCCTGGATCGGCAGCGGCTTCTCGCACCAGAGCGTGCCGTCGTTGTCGAAGACGGCCACGCGCTCCTGCGGTAGGACGCCCTCGGCGTCGACGCGCTCGACGAAGTCGAGCACGGCCGTCTTCGCGGCCCCGTCGTTCCAGGACGCGAGCGGCTCGCCCACGTCAGCGTCCCGACCGCGAGCGCCGCCTCGAGCTTCTCGACGACCTGGTCGATCGTGAAGCTCGCCGCCTCCTGCCGCGGCGGGAACTCCTTGAACGTCTCGAGGAACTGCGTGACGATCGCCGTCGCGGCCAGCGCGATGTAGTCGTTGTCGACGAACCAGTCGTAGTAGCGTGTTCGAGGTCACGTCGGCGCGCTCGAACGGGTCGGTGCGCAGGTTGAACAGCTTCGGGACGCGCAGCGGCACGAACGGCTCCGCCCAGATCCGCAGCGTCCCCTGCGGCCCGCTGCTCCATGAAGACGACCTTCCAGTTGTCGAACCGGATCGCGAGCACGTCGCCGTCGTCCGAGAAGTAGACGAGGCCCGGCCTCGGGCTCTTGTCGGTCTCGCCGGTCAGGTACGGCAGCAGGTTGTAGCCGTCGATGTGGACCTTGAAGGTCGTGTCGCCGACGTCGTGCCCCGCCTTCAGCTTCTCGACGATGTCCGGCTCGCCGGCGGCGGCGAGGAACGTCGGCAGCCAGTCGTGGTGCTGGACGATCTCGTTCGAGACCATCGCCGGCCGGGATCTTCCCGGGCCAGCGGATCAGCTCCGGGACGCGGAACGCGCCTTCCCAGTTCGTGTTCTTCTCGCTCCGGAACGGCGTCATGCCGCCGTCCGGCCACGTGTTCATGTGCGGCCCGTTGTCGGTCGAGTAGATGACGATCGTGTTCTCGGCGATGCCCGAGCTCGTCGAGCTTGTCGAGCAGCCGCGCCGACCAGCTTGTCGTGGTCGATCATCGTGTCGTGGTAGGGCGACTGCCAGCGCCCGGCCTGCCCGAGGCTCTCCGGCTTCGTGTGCGTCCGCAGGTGCATGTGCGTCGTGTTGAGCCAGACGAAGAACGGCGTGCCGGCTGCGTGCTGGCGCTCGATGAAGTCGAGCCCGTGGGCGAGCACCTCGTCGTCGATCGTCTCCATCCGCTTCTTCGTCAGCGGGCCGGTGTCCTCGATCCGCTGCTTGCCGACGCGGCCGAAGCGCTCGTCCTCCGCGTCGTCGTCCTCGTCCGTCGCCCACGAGTGGATGACGCCACGAGGCCGGAAACGTTCGTTGAAGTGAGGGAAGTCGTCGGGCGAGGGCCAGTTCGGCTGCTCCGGCTCCTCCTCCGCGTTCAGGTGGTAGAGGTTGCCGAAGAACTCGTCGAAGCCGTGCACCGTCGGCAGGTACTTGTTCAG
Organism: uncultured Gaiellaceae bacterium; assembly: GCA_963738795.1. Taxonomy (GTDB): domain Bacteria; phylum Actinomycetota; class Thermoleophilia; order Gaiellales; family Gaiellaceae; genus Gaiellasilicea. The sequence continues at coordinate 95,467 of CAVTXQ010000001.1, forward strand.
GTCGCCGAGGTGGTTCTTGCCGAACTGCCCCGTCGCGTAGCCGAGCGGCTTCAGCAGCTCGGCGATCGTCACGTCCTCGGCCTGCAGACCCGATGTCCAGGCCGGGGAACCCGACCTTGCTCAGCCCGGTGCGGTAGACGCTCTGGCCGGTGATGAACGACGCGCGGCCGGCGGTGCAGCTCTGCTCGCCGTACGAGTCGGTGAACCGCATCCCCTCGTCCGCGATCCGGTCGATGTTGGGCGTCCGGTAGCCCATCAGGCCGTCGCTGTAGCAGCTCAGGTTGGTGATCCCGATGTCGTCGCCCCAGATGACGAGGATGTTCGGCTTGTCCGACGGCGCCATGCGTCCCTCCCCTGGTCGATGCGAGGCCTCAACGCTCGCACGGCGAGGCGCCAGGTGACTTCACCCGGGTGGGATGAACGGCGTTACTCGTCCGACATCAGCTGCCGTCGCGAATGTCGCTGAGCGAGCGGGCACTGAAGGCGATTGCGTCGAAGGTCCCAATGCAGCCGGGGCCGGCCGGGGCTTGGCAGACGAAGCCGATGCGTGGCGCCGCGCTCGTTGGTCGGAAGACCCGGACGAGCTCCCAGCGCCCGCCGCCGTCGGATGCGTGAAAGGCGATGGCCTCGCCGACGCGAGCCAGTCGCAGCCAGGTCGCGGTCTACCACGAGCAGATCCTAGGCCGTGAGACGACCCATGCCCTGGCCCAGTGTTCAGGAATGCCACATGCAGCGACCGTGACCAGCGCGCGGGTGCTCAGATGCGCGAGACGAGGCTGGCCACGATCTCCGCTGCGGGTTGCACCCGTGTCGCGAGCGCCACGCTCTGCCCCGCCCAGAGCGAGAGTGCCTCGATGTCTCCGGTCGTGCTCTCGACCGGCATCGCCGACGAGTAGCGGACGACAGGGTTCCCGGAAGGATCAGTCGCGATCGACTCGCCCTCGCCGGGCCGGTGGCCCGACTCGGGTCGACCGGCGGCGTCCCACCCTTCGGACGTCGGATTGCGCAGAGCGCGGTGCGGCGCGTCCGGCCAGCCGACGTCATAGAGGGTCGCATACCACTCCGCATCCGTCTCCGCCGCCGCGGCGAGCCTCTGCCGGTACACCGGGTGCACCTGCGCCTCCTCTGCGAGCAGAAAGCGGGTCCCGAGCCATGCCGCCTGCGCACCGAGCGCCAGCGCCGCGGCGACGCCGCGCGCGTCACCGATTCCACCCGCGGCGATCACAGGCGTCGGGGCGACAGCATCAACGACTACCGGTACCAGAGGCATTGTCGCCACCTGGCCCCTCACGTGGCCACCCGCCTCCCAGCCCTGCGCGACGACGACATCGACCCCTGCTGCCACGACCCGCCGCGCCTCCTCGGCGCTTCCAACCGTCTGCAGAACGAGGCCGCCTGCTGCGTGCACGAGCTCGACGTACGGCGCCGGATCGCCCCACGTGAGCGAGACGATCCGTAACCCGGCCTCGAGCGCCTCGTCGAGCCGTCGGTGCTGATCCCACTCGAGCACGAGGTTCCCGCCGAACGGCCGATCCGTCAACTCACCGGTCTGTCGCACGACACCGGCAACATCGGGGATCCATGTGAGCGCGAGCATGCCGAGGGCCCCCGAGTTCGAGACCGCGGCCGCGAGCCGCGGTACCGCCGCCGAGCCGATCGGCGCCTGAACGATCGGATGCTCGATCCCGAGCAGATCCGAAAGCGGTGCAGCACTCACCCCCTCAACGTACAGCTCCACCACGCTGACAACGGAGTCGCCTGGGCCAGTGTGATCTTCGCCCGGGCGTTACTCGTCCGACGCGTCCGCGGCGGCGCGGTCGGCGATCTCGTGGACGACTGCTGCGTCCGCGAGCGTCGTCGTGTCGCCGAGCGGCCGGTTCTCGGCCACGTCGCGTAGGAGCCGGCGCATGATCTTGCCCGAGCGGGTCTTCGGCAGCTCGGGGGTGAAGACGATGTTGGCCGGCTTCGCGATCGGGCCGATCTTCGCGGCGACGTGGTTGCGCAGCTCCTCGAGCATCTCGAGCGAGCCGTCGTCGCCGCCCTTCAGCGTCACGTAGGCGACGATCGCCTGGCCGGTGAGCGGGTCGGCGCGGCCGCAGACGGCCGCTTCGGCCACGCGTGGGTGGTCGACGAGCGCCGACTCGACCTCGATCGTCGAGATCCGGTGCCCGGAGACGTTCATCACGTCGTCGACGCGGCCGAGCAGCCAGAAGTCGCCGTCCTCGTCGATCCGCGCGCCGTCGCCCGCGAAGTAGACGCCGGGGTACTTCGACCAGTACGTCTCGCGGAAGCGCGCGTCGTCGCCGTAGATCCCGCGCGTCATCGCCGGCCACGGCTTCTTCAGGACGAGATAGCCGCCGCCGCCCGGGCCGACCTCCTCGCCGGCCTCGTTGAAGACCGCCGCCTCGACGCCGGGAAACGGCTTCGTCGCCGAGCCGGGCTTCGTCGTCGTGACGCCCGGGAGCGGCGTGATCAGCACCATGCCGGTCTCGGTCTGCCACCACGTGTCGACGACGGGACAGCGGTCGCCGCCGACGTGCTCGCGGTACCACATCCACGCCTCCGGGTTGATCGGCTCGCCGACCGAGCCCAGCAGCCGCAGCGACCCCAGCTCGTGCTTCGCGGCATGCTCGGGCCCCCACTTCATGTGGGCGCGGATCGCCGTCGGCGCGGTGTAGAGAATCGAGACGCCGTAGCGCTCGACGATCTCCCACCAGCGGTCCTTGTCCGGGAAGTCGGGCGTCCCCTCGTAGAGGACGGAAGTGGCGCCGTTGCAGAGCGGGCCGTAGACGATGTAGCTGTGGCCGGTGATCCAGCCGATGTCGGCCGCACACCAGTAGACGTCGTCCTCCGGCTTGAGGTCGAAGATCAGCGCGTGCGTCGAGGCGACGCCGACGAGGTAGCCGCCGGTCGTGTGCGCGATCCCCTTCGGCTTCGCGGTCGTGCCGGACGTGTACATCAGGAAGAGCAGGTCCTCGCTGTCCATCGGCTCCGGCGGGCACGTGGCCGGGTCGTCGGAGACGTCGAAGTCGTGCAGCCAGCGGTCGCGGCCGTCCTGCATCGGGACGTCGTTGCCGGTGCGCTGGACGACGAGGCCGCGCGGATCCCGGGCGCGTCTGCCATCGCCGCGTCGGCGGTCTGCTTCAGCGGCACCGTGGTGCCGCGGCGCCACGCCTCGTCCTGGGTGATCAGGACCTCGCAGCCCATGTCGTTGGCGCGGTCCGAGAGCGAGTCGGCCGAGAAGCCGCCGAAGACGACCGTGTGCGGCGCGCCGAGCCGCGTGCAGGCGAGCATCGCGATCGGCAGCTCGGTGACCATGCCCATGTAGATCGCGACCTTCGTCCCCTTGCCGACGCCGAGCTCCTTGAGCACGTTCGCCATCCGGACGACCTCGGCCTGGAGCTCGGCGTACGTGAGCGACCCGCGCTCGCCCTCGGGCTCGCCCTCCCAGTGGTAGGCGACGCGGTCGCCGAGCCCCGCCTCGACGTGCCGGTCGACGCAGTTGTAGGCGACGTTCAGCTTCCCGCCGAGGTACCACTTCGCGTACGGCAGCTCCCACTCGTACAGCTCCGTGAACGGCTCGAACCAGCTGACGCGCTCGCGGCCCTCGCTCTCCCAGAACTCCTCGAACTCGCGCTCGTAGATGTCGGGCCGGGCGACCGCGAGCGCCGCGAAGTCCGGCGGCGGCGGATAGCGCCGGTCCTCGACGAAGATCGTCTCGATCGTCTGGTCGCTCACAGCTCGAAGTCGTAGGGGTAGTCGGTGAGCACTTCGGCGCCGTCGGCGGTGACGAGGATCAGGTCCTCGAGCCGCACACCGCCGTAGCCGTGGCGGTAGAGACCCGGCTCGAGCGCGATCACGTCGCCCGCGACGAGCGGCTCGCTCTCGACCCGGCCGACGCCCGGCCGCTCGTGCACCTCGAGCCCGACGCCGTGGCCGGTCGCGTGGAAGTAGCCGTCGACGAGCGACTCGCCCTCCTCCTTGTGCAGCTGCGTCTTGTGCCCGTGCTCGTGGAAGAAGTCGCAGACCTGGCGGTGGATGTCGCTGCCCTTCACGCCCGGCTTCACCGCAGCGACCGCCAGGTCGAGCGCCTCCTTCGCGAGCCGGTGGAACTCGGCCAGCTCGTCGGAGGGCGGGCCGAGCGAGAACGTGCGCGTGAAGTCGGAGTAGCAGGCCGACTCGCGGTCGCGCGGGAAGAGGTCGAAGAGGACGACGTCGTCGGCGGCGATCGGGCCGGAGCCGCCGTCGTGGCCGACCGCCGTCTGCGGGCCGTGCGAGACGATGAACTCCTCCGCGGCGGCGCCGTGCTCGCCGAACGCGCGCTCGACCTCGAGCTGGATCCGCTCGCAGGTGAGCGGCTCGCCGGCGAGCGTGAGCACGCCGTTCGAGCGCGACGCGCTGCGCAGCAGCTCGACGCCGACGGCGACCCCGGCCTCGACGGCGCGGCACGCACGGCGGATCCCTGCCAGCTCGTGCTCGTTCTTGACCCGCCGGCGCTCGTCGAAGAAGCGCTGGTCGGACGTGAGCTCGATCCCGTTCGCGCGCAGGTGGTCGGCGTACTCGAGCGGGAAGCCTCCGGGCGTCGTCGCGCTCTCGAGGCCGAGCTGCCGGCAGGCGCCGAGGTAGAGCTCGCGGTCGAGCTCGTAGCTGTCGAGCCCGCGCTTCAGCAGCGCGTCGATGCCTGCGTCCTCCAACGTCAGCACCTCGAGGTCGGTGCCGAGCTCGGCGATGCGGCCGGACTCGAGCGAGCTGACGACCACCGTTCGCTTGCCGCCGACCTCCGCGTAGAAGAAGGGATCCGGCACGGCGAGCGGCACCTCGTGGCGCAGCTCCGGCGCGCGGATCGTGTCGGCGATGATCAGCACGTCGGGCACGGGCCAGATCCTAGTCAGCCGCGAGCGCCGGCAGCTCCGACCCCTCGCGCGCGTTGCGGACGCCGACGATCGCCGCGGTGACGGCGGGCTGCTCGAGCACCCAGGCGACGGCGTGGCGGCGCAGGGTGCGGCCGCGCGCGGCGGCGTCACGCGCGTGCGCTGCGATCTCCTCGCTCCGCTCCGCCAGCGGCGAGGAGCGGCGGAAGTCGTCCGGCTCGAGCTCGTCCGTCGAGAAGCCGTCGACGAGGAACCCGCTCGCGAGCGGCGCCCAGCAGAGCAGGCCGATCCCGTGGCGGCGCACGACCTCGAGCACGTCCGGGTGCTTCGGTCCCTCGAGCAGGCTGAGCGACTCCTGGCACGACGTCACCGGCGCGACCGCGTGCGCGCGCTCGACCAGCTCGGCGGGATGGTTCGAGAGCCCGGCCCAGCGGATCTTCCCCTCCTCGCGCAGCCGCTGCAGCTCGCCCCACGACTCCTCGATCGGCGTCGAGCGGTCGAGGTCGTGGATCTGGAGCAGGTCGACGTGGTCGACGCCGAGGCGCAGCAGGCTCGCTTCGAGGTCGGCGCGGATCGCCTCGGGTCGGTTGTCCATCCGCGAGACCCGCTCGCTGTCCGGCACCGTGCCGCACTTGGTGAAGAGGAGGACGTCGTCGCGCCTCCCCTCGAGCGCGCGGCGGACGATCTCCTCGGCCCGGCCCCAGCCGTAGAACGGCGCCGTGTCGATCCAGTTCGCGCCCGCGTCGAGCGCCGCCCGGATCGCCTCGACCGCCTCGCGCTCGTCCTGGCCGCCCCAGTAGACCCACTCCCGGGCTGATCCGACCGGCATGGTGCCGATCGGCGCCGTGCCGATGCCCACGACCGTGATCTCAGGTCCGTCCGCGCCGAGCTGTCGCCGCTCCACGGCTCGGATGCTACGGGTAGGTTGCGTCCCGGTGAGCACCGCGCTGACAGACCTGAGGCAGCGGCTGGCCGAGGTCTACGACCTCGAGAAGGCGGCTGCGATCGCCGGCTGGGACCAGCGGACGATGATGCCGTCGCAGGGCGCCGAGGCCCGCTCGGAGGTGTCCGCCACGCTTTCCGGGATCGCGCACGAGCGGTTCACGGCGGACGAGGTCGGCCGGCTGCTCGACGAGCTCGCGCCGCTCGAGGACGAGCGCGACTACGACTCCGACGATGCGAGCCTGATCCGCGTCACCCGCCGCGACTGGGAGAAGGCGCGCCGCGTCCCGGCCGAGCTCGCCGCCGACTGGGCGCGCGAGGGCGGCAAGGCGCACGTCGCGTGGCTCGAGGCGCGCGAGGCGAACGACTTCGCCGTCTTCCGGCCCGCGCTCCAGCGCGTGCACGACGTCGCGCTCCGCTGGGCCGAGTACATGGAGCAGGGCGACTCGCCCTACGACGCCTTCCTCGACGAGTACGAGCCGGGGATGACGACGGCCGAGGTGAAGGCGGTCTTCGACGTGCTCCGCCCGGAGCTGACCGCGATCGTGCGGGAGGCCGGCGAGCCCGCCGACGACTCCTTCCTCGAAGGCGACTTCCCGGTCGCGACGCAGCAGGAGTTCCTCGACGGCGTCCTCCGCGACTTCGGGTTCGACGAGGGCACGTTCCGGCTCGATCCGACCGTGCACCCGTTCGCGACCACCTTCTCGCGCACCGACATCCGGATGACGACCCGCTACAAGCCGACCAACCTGCGCGCGCTCTGGGCCGCGATGCACGAGGCGGGGCATGGGCTCACCTACCGCGGGCACCGAGCCGTCGCTGGCGCGCTCGCCGCTGTACGGAAATGCCTCGCTCGGCCTCGGCGAGTCGCAGAGCCGCACGTGGGAGAACCTCGTCGGCCGCTCGCTCGCCGTTCTGGCGCGGCCGCCTCGCCGAGTTGCAGCAGCTCTTCCCCCAGCTCGACGCTGTCGACCTCGACACCTGGTACCGCGGGATCAACCGCGTCGCGCCGGGCCTGATCCGCGTCGACTCGGACGAGGTCACCTACTCCCTCCACATCATCCTCCGCTTCGAGCTGGAGCAGGAGCTCGTCGCCGGCTCGCTGGCGCTCGACGACCTGCCGGAGGCGTGGAACGCGAAGATGAAGGAGCTGCTCGGGGTCGACGTGCCCGACGACGCGCGCGGCGTCCTCCAGGACGTCCACTGGACCCGCGCCGCCTACGGCTACTTCCCCACCTACGCCCTCGGGAACGTCCTCTCGGTGCAGATCTGGCGCGCCGTCGAGGAGGAGCTGCCGGACCTCGACGCCCAGCTCGAGGCGGGCGAGTTCGGCCCGCTCTACGAGTCGCTGCGCACACGGATCTACCGGCACGGCCGCAAGTTCACGCCGCGGGAGACACTCGAGCGCGCGATCGGCGCGGACGAGATCGACCCGCAGCCGTACCTCGCGTACCTGCGCTCGAAGGTCGCAGGTTTGCAGCCGGCATAGGCTCCAACCGGCGTAGAATCCGGCGCATGCGTCGGGGTCTGGTGGCGCTCGTCTCTGCCGGCGTCTTCGCCGCACCTGCCGACGCGGCTCTGCCGCGCTCGACGGTCGACCGGCTCGACGAGGCTCGCGGCCCGCAGATCCATGTCGTCTATGCGGTGCCTGCGGACGGGGCCGACCGGCGACTGGACGAAACCGGCGCGCTGGAGGGATCCGTGGGCTCCTTCCAGGCGTGGCTCGCGGCCGAGACCGGCGGGCCGAACCTGCGTCTCGACACCTACCAGGGCTCGCTCGACGTCAGCTTCTTCAGGCTCGCGGCGACCGACGCCGCCGTCGCCGCCCGGGGCGCGTTCGTGCGCGAGGCGGTCGAGGCGGAGCTGCGCGCGGCCGGCTTCAACCGGCCCGACCGGCTCTACGCCGTCTACTACGACGGCTCGAGCACGTACGCATGCGGCGGCGCCTTCTGGCCGCCGCAGCTGAACGGGAACGCGGTCGTGATGTACCTCCGCGGCCGGCCGCCGGGATCGGTTCCCTGCGAGTCGAACGGCTTCGCCGCTGCGTCGTCGCCGCCCACGTACTGGGAGTACGCGATGCTGCACGACATCCTGCACGGGCTCGGGATCGTGCCGACGTGCGCGCCGCACCATCACCTCGCCGGCCACGTCTCCGACTTCTCGAACGACCTGATGTGGGCGGGAAGCCAGCCCTGGCGCTTCCCGGCGCACCTCGACCTTGGCCGCGACGACTACTACGGACACGGCCGGACCGACTGCGCCGACCTCGCGCGCAGCCCCTACCTCACCTCGAATCCACCGCCGCCGCCGGTGTTCGCCGTGTCGCGCTTCGTCATCCCGGCCCGCGCCCGGCCGGGGCGCGTGTTCGAGGTGCGGCTCGAGGTGACGCTGGACGACACACCGGCGGTCACCGGAACCGCTCGTTGCACGGGTCAGCTCGGCGCGCGTGCGCTCCGCGCAGTCTCGACCTCGTTCGCGGCGAGCTCCGCCCGCTGCCGCTGGCGCCTCCCAGCCGGCTCGAAGGGCAAGCGATTTCAAGGCGTGGTGCAGGCGACGGTGGGCTCGCAGAAGGCGTCGCGGTCGTTCTCGCGCGTCGTACGCTAGTCGTCGAGGACGGCGAAGAGAGTTTGTGTTTCTGAAACACAAGCGCCCGTCCACCCGCACCGTTACGCGGGACGAGAGGGCTTGTGTTTCTGAAACACAAAGTCTCCGACCACGCTGCGTCCGTAGACTCACGCTCGTGGAGGACGTGCTTCGCCGCGCGTTGGGACTCGTCGAGAGCTTCGACGAGCTCGCGCGCGCGGAGCTGCCGCCGGACGCCGACCTCTTCGACGCTCACGTCCATCTCGGGCTCGACATCGACGGCATGCGCGGCGATCTCGACGAGCTGCTGCGGATCCAGCAGGCGCACGGGATCTCGCGCTCGTTCATGTTCTGCCTCGACGAGCCCGACCGGCGTCCCAGCTTCAGGGCGCCGAACGACCGCACGCTCGCGTTCGCAGAACAGAGCGACGGCCAACTCGTACCCTTCGTCCGGCTCGACCTGACCGAGAGCCCGATCGAGGAGGCCGTCCGCTGCCTCGACCGCGGCGCCGGCGGGATCAAGCTGCACCCCCGCGCGCAGAAGTTCCTGCTCGACGACAAGCGGCTCGCGCCGGTGTTCGAGCTCGCGGCCGACCGCAAGGTGCCGATCCTGATTCACGGCGGCCGCGGCCTGCCGCCGATCGCCGACGCGCTCGCGCGGCTGATGGACGCGTACGAGCCGCAGCTGATCGTCGCGCACGCGGGCATCGCCGACCTCGCCGCGCTCGCACGCCACTTCTCCGGCCGGCCGGGCGTCTTCTTCGACACCTCGGTCTGGAGCCCGCTCGACCTGCTCGACCTCTACCGGCTCGTCTCGCCCGAGCAGGTGCTCTACGCGTCCGACTATCCCTACGGGACGCAGCCGGGCTCGCTACTCGCCTCGCTCAGGACGGCGCGGATGGCCGGTCTCGACGACGGGCAGCTGCGGGCGATGCTCGGCGGCAGCGCCCGCCGGATCGCCGCCGGCGAGGAGGCGCTGCCGCTGACGCCGCCGCGGGGTCCGCAGGACGTCGCCCACCCGCTCACGTTCGCCCGGATCCACCAGTACCTCTCGATGGCGACGCCGCTCCTCTGGATGCGCCAGGCAGACACGATTGGCGTGCTCGGCCTCGCGTTGAACGCCTGCGACGAGCGCTCGAACGGCCACCGCGAAGAGACGGAGCAGATCCGCGAGCTGCTCAGCGCCGCCCGCGATCTCTGGCGCGTCTTCCCCGAGGCCGAGGACGAGGCGGAGCGCGTCCGCACGGCACGGATCGCCTTCCGGCTCGTCCACCTCGCGAACATCACGGCGGTGACCTCGCCTGTCTAGCTTGCGGGTCAACGGCCACGACCATTCGTTCGAGGCGCCGGTCGGCCAGACGCTCGCCGAGACACTGCGCGACGGCCTCGGCCTGACGGGGACGAAGGTCGCCTGCGGCGAGGGACACTGCGGCGCCTGCACGGTTCAGCTCGACGGCGTCCCCGTGCTCAGCTGCATCACGCTCGTCCACACCGTCGGCGAGCGCGAGGTGACGACGATCGAAGGGCTGAAGGACCATCCGCTCGTGGACGCGTTCGTCCGCACCGACGCGCTCCAGTGCGGCTTCTGCACGCCGGGCCAGATCGTCTCGGCTGCCGCGCTCGTCGCCGAGAACCCGTCGCCGTCCAGCGAGGAGATCAGGCATCGGATGGCCGGCAACCTCTGCCGCTGCGGCACCTACCCCCGGATCGAGGAGGCGATCGGCTCGTGGCAAGGCTGATCCGCTCCGAGAAGGAGGTCGAGGGCCGCTACGAGGAGGTCTGGACGCTCGTCGAGGAGGACGCGCTCGTCCAGTGGCCGGCCGGTCCGGGAACCGTTATCGGCCGGGACGCACCGCGGGTCGACGGCTACGAGAAGGCCCGCGGCGAGGCGCGGTATACAGGCGACGTCAAGCTCTCCGGGCTGATCGACTGCGCGCTCGTGCGGAGCCCGCACGCGCGGGCGCGCGTCGCGCGGATCGACCTGGCCGCCGCGGCAGCGGCTCCCGGCGTGCTCGCGGTCGTCGGCCCCGGCGAGGTCTCCGGGATCGACGAGGAGGCGCACTTCGAAGGCGCAGCCGTCGCGGGCGTCGCGGCGGAGACGCTCGCGCAGGCGCGCGCCGCGGCCGAGCTGGTCGAGATCGAATGGGAGGTGCTCGAGCCGCTGCTCGACGCCGACGAGGCGGTCGCGCGCGGCTCGCTGCTCCAGGAGTCGGTGCACTACGAGCGCGGCGACTACGAGCGCGGGCTCGCCGAGGCGGACGCAGTCGTCGAGGCCGAGTACACGACGCAGACGCTGAACCACAACCCGCTCGAGACGCACCAGTGCGTCTGCGAGTGGCGGGGTGACAGCCTCGACGTCTACGTGTCGACGCAGTACATCTGGGGCCTCCGCCGCGACCTGGCCGCGCAGCTCGGCCTGCCGCAGGACAAGGTGCGCGTGATCTGCGAGTTCATGGGCGGCGGCTTCGGCGCCAAGAACGGGCTCGGCAACTACCTCTTGCTCGCGGCCGAGCTCGCGAAGCGGACCGGTCGGCCGGTGCGCTGCGCGCTCTCCCGCCGCGAGGAGAACGTCGTCGGCGGCAACCGCAACGCGACGCGCCAGCGGGTGACGGCGGCGGCGCGGGCGGACGGGACGCTGACGGCGCTCGGCGGCGAGTACACGTGCGCGCTCGGTTGGAGCGGCTGGCTGCCGCCGACTGCCGGGCCGACGCAGCTCCTCTACGCCTGCGAGAACGTGAAGACGGTCGAGCACGGCGCGAAGCTGAACATCCCGCCGATGGCCGCCTTCCGCGCGCCGGGCTTCGTCGAGGGGACGTGGTCGCTCGAGTGCCTGCTCGACAAGCTCGCGGCGCAGCTCGGAATCGACCCGCTCGAGCTGCGGAAGCTGAACTACGCCGAGACCGACACGATGGACGGCCGGCCGTACTCGTCGAAGAGCCTGATGGAGTGCTACCGCCGCGCGGAGCCGCACTGGGCGCGGCGGCAGGAGGTGCGCGCGCGCTCGGACGAGGTCTGGAAGCGCGGGATCGGGATGGCGAGCCAGATCTGGTACGGCGGCGGCGGCCCGCCCAGCTACGCGTGGGTCCGGCTCGGCTCGGACGGGCGCGCGAACGTCGTCACGGCGATGCAGGACATCGGCACCGGCACGCGCACGGCGATGGCGATGATCGCGGCGGAGGAGCTTGGCCTGCCGCTCGACCACGTCACGGTGCAAGTCGGCGACTCGGCCCGCGGCCCGTTCGCATCGATCTCCGGCGGGTCGTCGACGCTGCCGTCGATGGGCCCGGCGGTCAGGTCGGCCGCGGCCGACGCGGCGCGGCAGGTGGTCGAGCTGGCAGCACAGCGCTACGATCGGGAGGAGCGGCTGCTGTCGCTGCAGGGCGGGCGGATCGTTTGCACCGACGGCGGCAGCTGGCCGCTCGAAGAGATCACGGGCCTGCTCGAGAACGGCCAGATCCTCGGCAAAGGCTCGCGCGGCCCCAACCCGACCGGCATGCGCGTGCTCACGTTCGGGATCCAGCTCGCCGAGGTGGCCGTCGATGTCGGCACCGGCGAGGTGCGCGTCGAGAAGGTCGTCGCGATCCACGACGTCGGCCGCGTGATCAACCCGCTCGGCGCCCGCAGCCAGATCGAGGGCGGGATCATCCAGGCGCTCGGGCACACGTTCTCGGAGCACCGGCTCGACGACCCGCGCACGGGGACGGTGCTGACGAAGACGCTCGACGCCTACAAGGTGCCGACGATCGCCGACGTGCCCGAGATCGTCTGCGACCTCGTCGACGTGCCCGACGAGCATCTGACGAACCTCGGCTCGAAAGGACTCGGCGAGCCGCCGATCGTGCCGACGGCCGCCGCGATCGCGAACGCGATCCGCGACGCCACCGGCGCCGACGTCACCTCGCTCCCGATCACGCGCGAGGAGATCCTGCGCGCACTGCGCGAGGCCGAAGCTAGAGGGAGGAAGGAACCCCTTGCAGCTGGAGCGGCCTAGCTCGTCCGCCGAAGCGGTGGCGGCGCTCGCGGGTGGACGCGCGCTCGCGGGCGGCACGGAGCTCGTGCCGCTGCTGCGCGACGGGATCGTCTCGGCCGACAGCCTCGTCGACGTACGCGAGGCCGTGCCGCGCGGCATCTCGGGACGGACGATCGGGGCCGGGACGACGCTAGCGGAGCTCGAGGCGTCGTCCGAGATCCCGGCGGCGCTGCGGGAGGCCTGCCGGCTGGCGGCGTCGCCGCAGCTGCGGAACGTGGGCACGATCGGCGGCAACCTGCTGCAAGCGACGCGCTGCTGGTACTGGCGGCTCAAGTTCCCCTGCCGGCTGCACGGCGGCGACGCCTGCCATGCGCGCGAGGGCCAGCACCGCGAGCACGCATTCTTCGGGAACGACTTCTGCGCCTCGGCGCACCCGTCCGACCCTGCAGCGGCGCTGCTCGCGCTCGGGGCCCGCATCCGCACCGACCGGCGCGAGCTCGAGCTGGCGGAGCTCTACCGTCTGCCGACCGAGGACGACCGCTCGACGACGACGCTCGCCCCCGACGAGCTGATCCTCGAGCTCGACCTGCCGGAGGTCGAAGCGAGCACCTACCTGAAGGCGATGGACCGGCAGCGCTGGGCGTTCGCGCTCGTCGGCGTCGCCGCGGCGCGCGTCGGCGGCGTGACGCGGATCGCGCTCGCCGGTGCCGCACCGATTCCCTGGCTGCTCTCGTCGCCGAACGAGCTCGACGCCGCCACGCCCCTTCCCGGCACCGCGTTCAAGGTCGAGATCGCGCGCACGCTCGTCGCCCGGGCGTTGGCTGCGCTCTAGATACGATCGCGCTCGTCATGCGGCGCATCCTCGTTCCCGTCCTGCTCGCGCTCGTGGTCTCGCTCGCTGCCTGCGGCGGCGGCGACGACTCCGACTCGGATGCGATCGTCGGGACGACCGAGCAGCAGCCGGCGGTCGACAGCGAGTGCGAGACGGTCGACGAGCCCGAGGCGAAGCCCGACGGCGGCCAGACGGCGCCGACGGACTCGCTCGAGGCGGGCACGACGTACAAGCTCGTCGTCGAAACGAACTGCGGCGATTTCACGATCACGCTCGACCCGACGCGGGCGCCGAAGACGTCGGCATCGCTCGTCGCTCTCGCCGAGGACGGCTTCTACGACGGCACGACATTCCACCGCGTCGTACCGGGTTTCGTGATTCAGGGCGGCGATCCGACGGGCACCGGTACCGGCGGTCCCGGCTACCAGACCGTCGACGCGCCACCCACGGACACCCAGTACCTGGAGGGCGTGGTCGCAATGGCGAAGGCCGGGAACGAGCCGCCGGGGACGGCCGGCAGCCAGTTCTTCGTCGTCACCGCGCCCGATGCCGGGCTCCCGCCCGACTATGCGGTCGTCGGCACCGTCACCGAGGGGATGGAGACGGTGAGCGCGATCGAGGCGCTGGGCGTCGGCGACGGTCCGCCGTCGCAGCCGGTCGTGGTCGAGAAGGTCACGGTCGACAAGAGCTAGTGGTCGGAGCCGTCGTCCTCGCTGCCGGTGCAGCGACGCGGTTCGGCGCGCCGAAGCAGCGACTGCTCCTTCCCGCCGTGCTCGAGCACGTGCAGGGGCTCGACCAGGTCGTCGTCGTCGCCGGCGCCTACCCGCTCGAGGGCGCGCTCGACTGCCCCGACTGGGAGCGCGGCCCCGGCGCCTCGCTCCGCTGCGGTCTCGCAGCACTCAGGCCGGAGGTCGAGGCGGCCGTCGTCGTGCTCGCCGACGGGCCCTCGCTCGCGCCGGCAGCGATCGACCGCGTCGTCGCCGAGTGGCGCGAGAGCGGTGCGCCGATCGTCGCCGCGAGCTACGGCGGCGACCGTGGCCACCCGCTCGTCGTCGACCGCGCCGCGTGGGCCGACATCCCCGACGAAGGGCTGCGCGCGTTCGAGCCGCGGCTCGTGCCGTGCGACGACCTCGGCGAGCCGGGCGACGTCGATTATCCCGAGGATCTGCCGGAGAGGTTCAGGAGTGGCGCCGACGAACCGATGTAGAACGCAATGGAGCTCGCCCGCCCCGTCCCCCAGAGTCTCGAGCTCGTCTCGACGCGCAGCGCGCTGGCCTCGGCACGCCTGCAGCGCCGCCTGACCGTCGACGAGGCCGCGCGGCGCGCGGGGCTGACGCCGGATCAGGTCGAGTGGCTCGAGGAGGGCCGCGTCTACCGCTTCCCGTCCACCGACCACGCGATCGAGGCGACGCTGCTGCTCGCCTCGGCGCTCGAGGTCGGCCAGCGCGAGGCGCGCAAGCTCGCCGGGCTCCCGGTGCCGCTGCAACCGCTCGACGCCAATCCCGCGGCGCGCCTCGTCGGTGTCGCCGCCCTGTCGGCGGCGCTGATGGCCTTCGTCGCGTTCGTGCTCGTGCCCGCCGTGGCCGGGAAGCCGGCGCCGCCGGCGGCGGTCGATCCGGTCGTGGCGCAGGCGGCGACGCTGCCGAAGCCGTGGCAGATCCACGTCGAGGTGCTGAACGGCGCCGGCGACATCAACTGGACGCGTCAGGTCGGCAGCAAGATCCAGTCGCTCGCCTACACGGTCAAGAAGGTCGGCCGCGCCGATCGCTTCGACTACCCGCAGAGCTCCGTCTACTACTCGCCCGGCGGGCGGTTGATCGCGATCCGCCTCGCTCGCCAGCTCGGCTTCGTCACTCGCCCGCTCCCGGGCGGCGCGAACCCGAACCGGCTCGTCGTGATCGTCGGCCCGCACCGCGGCCCCGGCTAGGCCTTAGAGACCGTCGGCGGTCGGGCCGCGAAGCTCGGTCAGCTTCGCCATTAGCCCGGCGGGCATGCGCTCGGTGGCGGTCGTGCGGATGTAGCGGCGGAGCTGCGCCTCGAAGCGGTAGCGGCGGCGGCAGTAGTCGCAACCGTTGAGATGCCCTTCGGCGACGCTGACCTCGGCCTCGGTCAGGTCGCGGTCGAGGTAGCCCTGCAGCAGCTCCTCGCACTTCTCGCAGTCGGCGTCGCTCATGTCAGCGTCTCCTCCGCCAGCGTCTTCTTCAGAATACGGCGACCGCGGTGGAGGCGCGACATCACGGTCCCGATCGGAATGTCGAGGATCTGCGCGGCGTCGGCGTAGCTGAACTCGCCCAGATCGACGAGGACGACGACGTCGCGGAAGTCGTGCGGCAGGTCGGCGAGCGCGTTGACGACGCCGCCCTGCGAGAGCCGCTCGACGACCTGCTCCTGGTCGAGCGCCTGTTCGCCCTCGACCGCGGCGAGGCGGTTCGCGAGGTAGTAGTCGCTCTCCTCGAGCGGCTGCTGGTCGGGCGTGCGCTGGATCTTGCGGCCGCGATCGGTGTTCAGGTTCGTGAGGATCCGCAGCAGCCACGCGCGCATGTTCGTCCCCGGCGTGAACGAGCGCCAACTCCGGAATGCGCGGGCATAGGTGTCCTGAACCAACTCTTCGGCCTCCTCTCGCGTACCGACCATTCGGCGCGCGACGCGGTAGACCTGGTCGGCGAGCCCGAGCGCCTCCTCCTCGAAGTGGACACGCTCCCGGGCGTCTGCAGCGATTCTGCGCCCGGCGTCCTCCTCTGGCTCGGCTGCGCCGGACTCACTCACCCGGCCACCCTAACAATCGGTCTAACGGGGTGAAGAACGCCCCCGGCAGGGCGTCTATTCCCTCGTCAGACCTGCTCGAGCTCTGGAAAGCCGCCGCGCTTGAGCGTCTCGACGATCGTTTCGCGGCTCGTCTGCGCGTCGTCCCAGCTGAGCGAGACCTCGCCCATCAGGTTCGCGTTCGCGGCCTCGATCCCGTCGACCTGCCGCAGCGTGCCGGCGAGCCGGCCGACGCAGCGCTCGCAGCGGACGCCGCTGACCTGGATCACGTCGCTGACGGTGGCCATCGCGTCCTAGCCTAGCGAGAGCTCCGCGTCCGCCTGCTCGATCAGGAGCGGGTCGTGCGTCGCGCAGATCACGGTCGCTCCGGTCGTGCGGGCGACGTCTGCGAGGAGGGCGCCGAGCGCGAGTGCGTTCGCTCCGTCGAGCCTGGCGGTCGGCTCGTCGGCGACGATCACGCGCGGCTGCACGGCGATTGCGCGGGCAAGGGCGGCGCGCTCGCGCTGGCCGGCGGAGAGCTGGGCGACCGGGCGGTCGCCGTGCTCGGCGAGGCCGACGGCCGCCAGCGCTTCCGCGGCGGCGCTGTCGTTCGGGAGGCCGCGCAGCTCGAGCGCGAGCTCGACGTTCTCTCGGGCGTCGAGGAAGGGTGCGAGGCCGGCGGTCTGGCCGACGAACGCGAGGCTCGTCCGCCGCAGCTCCGCCCGTCCCGCCCGGTCGAGCCCGGCGAGCGAAACGCCGCCGAGCAGCACGTCGCCCTCGTCCGGCAGCTCGAGCCCGGCGAGCAGGAGCAGCAGCGTCGTCTTCCCGGAGCCCGACGGCCCGGTCACGACAGTGAGCCGCCCGGGCACGAACTCCGCGTCGAGGCGATCGATCGGCGCCGAGGAGCCGAACCGCTTCGTGAGACCGCGCGTAGCGACGATCGGAGCTTGTGTTTCTGTAACACAAGCTCGCAACGCAGCTTCGGAAGCGGGCTGGAGGGCTTGTGACACAGTCACACTTTCTCGCTCGCCGGTTTGCGGGGGCTGGAGGACGACCTCGCCGGCTCGGAGCTCGGCGGACGCGTGGCGGTCGATTCCGGCCGCTCTCAGAACGTCTTCCGGGAGGCGGAGCCAGCCGCCGCGGCCGACGACGATCGCGCCGTCGCCGGAAGCGCCCGCGATCCGCTCGTCGGAGATGCGGCCGTCGCGGACGTGGATGACGCGGTCGGCCCGCTCGGCCGAAGCGGGGTCGTGGCTGACGACGAGCGCCGTACCGTCCGACTCGCGGACGAGCTCGGCGATCAGCGCCAGCACCTCGCGCGCGGTCGCCGCGTCGAGCTCGCCGGTCGGCTCGTCGGCGATCAGGAGCGCCGGCCGGCTCGCGAGCGCCGCGCAGAGGGCGATCCGCTGCTGCTCGCCGCCCGAGAGCTCGCGCGGATGAGCGTCGCGGCGGTCACCGAGGCCGACCCGCTCGAGCAGCTCGTCGGCCCGTGCATCGCGCACGGAGCCAGGCTCGCCTGCCAGCCCGAGCTGGATCCCGACGAGCTCGCGCGCCGTCAGCTCGCCCGCGAGCGCGCGCCAGTAGTGCTGGTCGGCGTAGCCGATCGCGCGCGACCGGAAGCGGGCTGCCGCCCAGCCTCCCAGCGCACCCACGTCGACGCCGGCGACGCGAACCGAGCCCGCCGATGCGTGATCGAAGCCGGCGACGATTCGCAACAGCGTCGACTTGCCGGAGCCGCTCGGCCCGAGGACGACGCAGAGCTCGCCCTGGTCGACGGCCAGGCTCAGCCCCTGCAGCGCGGCGACGCCGCCTTCCGGAGAGGGATAGACGCGGAAGACATCGTCGATCTGGACGAGCGCTGTCACTCGAGCACCTCCGCACGAGCGGGTGCCGGCGCGGAGAACGCCCGCCGAGTCGCGAGCAGGATCAGCCCGCCGGCCGCGAGTACGTAGAGGACAACCGCGGCCGCAACGACGGCGGCGTCGACGTCGAGCACGAGCGGCGGCTCGGGCGAGGTCGCGCGCGCGGTCAGGCCGACGAGGTCGGTGACGACGGCGGCGAGGGCGAGTCCCGCGAGCGCGCCCGCGACGAGCCCCGCCACGGCGACGGTGAGCGCGCGCAGCCGCACGATTTGCCGCAGCAGCGACGGCGACGCACCCTGCGCCTCGAGGTCGAGCAGCTCGCCGCTCTCGTCGCGCAGGTCGCCGAGCACGGTCAGCAGGATCCCGGCGAGCGCCAGCCCGAGCGCGACGGCGGCCGCAACGGCGAGCGCGAGCAGCGTCCCGTGCGCGATCGGGTCGCGGCGCGCATCCGCCTCGAGCGCGTGCCGTGACTGGACGGTGAGGACGTCGAACGGCTTCGCCGCCAGTGCGCGGTCGACCTCGACGGCGGCGCCGGGCTCGCGCAGCCGCAGCCAGACCTCGTTGACGCGCGCTGCACCGGGACGCTCGAGATTCACCGCCGCCGCCAGCGCCTCGACATCGCCGACGACCGCCTGGCCGTCGACGCCCGGGAAGCGGCCCACGGTTCCGACCACCCGCACGGTCAGCCGCTCGCCGGCGATCTGCAGCGGCAGCAGGCCGGCGTCGTCCGCAGCGGCGGCGAGGCGCGGCGTCACGAGCACGGGCACCGGCTCGGTCGGCTGGCGCGGCCTGATCCGCGTCACGATCGCGTTGGAGAGCGTGTAGCGGACGGTCGAGCCGTCGATCCTCGCCCCGCCGACGCCGACCCAATCGGAGATGCCGCCGGGAAGGTCGGGGAGCTCGATCTCGACGGAGCCCGTCTGCGCCTGCCCTGCGTCGGCTCCGCGCTCCTGCAAACGCGTGTCCGGTTCGATCGCGATCCCGGCCAGCCTGCCCCCGCGGGCCACCGGCGGCAGCGCATCACCGAGCGGGACGCGCGAGAACCGGCCCGTCGGCCCCTCGATCTCGGCGAAGAGCAGCACCGGGTCGCCGGTGCTGCTCGCGCGCAGTGTCTGCCCGAGGCGAGGGCCGTTGCGGGCTGCGATCGCCTCGAGCCGCGACGCCAGCTCCTGCCGCGGCGCCCGCGCCTCGGTCTCACGCCAGCCGTGCAGGTGGACGAGCTCGGCGGGGTCGAGACCGAGCAGCGTGATCCCGCTCTCCCCCTCGAGCCGGCCGACGCCGCCGGTCAGCCGCAGCACGGGCGCGGCCTCGACGCCGTCGACCCGGCGAAACCGTGCGAGCGACGCCGCGTCCTGCACGGGGATCAAGCGCCGCAGGTCCTCGCGGACGACGTAGTCGAGCGGCACCTGGTGCGCCGCCTGGTCGCGCTCGCCGCGCGCGAGCGTCGAGCGGTAGCTCTCGGCGAAAAGCGCCAGCCCGAAGCTGACGACGAGGAAGGCCGTGGCGGTGATCGCGTAGCCCGGGTTGCGGGCGAGCGTCAGCGACGCAATTCGAAGCCCGAGCGATCGGCCGCGGGCCAGGCGCTCGACGAGCCGGAGAGCGGGACGCAGCAGCCGGGTGACAAGGACGGCAGCGGCGAACGTGACGAGCGCGGGAAGAAGCAGCGGGAGATCTCCCTCGCCGTCGCCACGCCAGACCTCGACGACGACGAGCGCCGCAGCGGCAACGGCGGCGGCGTCGAGCAGCCCGAAGCGCGACCGCGACGCGCGCGCGGTCACGGCACCCACGAGCACGGCGGTCGCGGCCGCGGCGACGAGCAGCGCCAGCGCGAGCCCTTCACCCGAGGCGACGCTGCGCGTGAGCACGTCGGCGACCGGGGCGCCCGCGCGCTCCGCCACGACCGCGCCGCCGATCAGCGCGACCGCGAGGCCGATCGCGGTCCCGGCGAGCGCGAGCGCGGCCGACTCGGCGACGGTGACGAGCGCAAGCTGCCAGCCGCGCGCCCCGTACCAGGCAAGCCGGCGGCGGGCGGCGAGCAGGTCGGGACGCAGCGTCATCGCGGCGAGCAGCGCGAAGGCGAACAGAAGCGCGGCAGCCTCGCCGCCGACGACGCCGAGCCGCCAGCCCGCCGCACGGCTCGTCGCCTGCGCGTCGCGCAGCTCCTCGACCGGCGCGACGAGATCGAAGCCGGTCGTGACGACCTGGAGCTCCGAGCGGGCGTCCGTCACCGCAGCAGCCAGGTCGTCGACCTCCCAGAGGCGCGGCCGGCCGGGCGCGAGCGGAGCCACCCAGGCGTAGCTGCGGTAGACGCGCTCGAGCGCGGGCGCGCCGGCCAGGGCGGCGACGCCCTCGGCGAGGAAGAGCGGTGGCGGCGGCGGCCGGTGGTAGCCCGCCGCGCGGGCGAGCGACGGGCTCACCTCGGCGTCTTCGAGCGCGTTGTCGGTCGGCGCGAGGAAGTCGCCGAAGAGGACGCGATTCTCGAGGATCCCCTCGCCCACCTCGACCAGGTCGATCCCCTCGAGTCGGGGCAGGCGGCCGGCGCCGCGGAGCCGGAGTACCTCGCAGCGCTTGGGCGTGCAGGTCCGGGGGAGCCGACCTGACCGGAGCGTCACCCAGCGTCCGATGTCCTCGACGCCCCCGAGGCCGGCGAACGTACCGCCGACCGAGGTCTCACGGAAGAGGACGAGCGACGTCGCGCTGCCGGCACCCGTTCGCGCCAGCGCGGCGCGGGCACGCCGCTCGAGCGTCGGCTGCGGCTCGTCGCTCTGACCCGGGATGCCGAACCAGACGGCGCGGACCGACCGTTGGCCGTCCTCGATCCGCTCGACCGCCTGCGCGACGGCCCGGTCCTGGGCAACGAGCGCCCCCGCGCGGCCGCCGAGGACGACCGAGGCGCCGGCGGCGATCCCGAGCACGACGAGGACGACCGGTGCGCTCCTCCGGCTCAGGCGGGCGCCGACGAGCCGGAGCGGATACAGCGCGGCGCGGAGACTCCTCATGGGCGTGAGCGTGCCACGAGATCGGCCGCGACCGCCGCAAGCCCGTCCCGCCGGCCGATCTCGAGCTGCCGCAGCGCCTCCACCGGCTCACGCAACGTCTCGACGAGCTCCCAGGTGCCGAGCTCCCGCGACGCCGGCTCGACCGCAGCGAGGAGATCCGTCCCCGGCTCCGGCGGCTCCGCACAGAGCGCCTGAACGAGCGCGACGAGCGCGGCCGCCCGGTCGACGGACGTCGCTTGGTCGGCGATCCGGACCTCGAGCGTCCCGAGCCGCGGATGCGGACGGGCGTCCCACCAGATCCGCGTGTAGTCGACCTCGGCCGCGGCGACTTCCGCCTCCCAGTCCGCCACCGTCGCCAGCAGCGGCGGCGGGCCTCCGCGAGGCAGCCTTCGCAGCCGGGAGAGCCGTGAGGAGAGCGCGCCCGTTCGCTCGGCGGCGAGATACGGCGAGTTCGCCGACAGGAGCAGCAGGGCGTCGAGCCAGGGCCGGACTCCGGCGAGCGTCCGGAGACAGGCGTCGAAGCTCGACATCCCGACGTGGACATGGAGTCCGCAGACGAGCTGGCCCTTGGCGACCGTCCCGAGCTCCTTGACCATCTTCCGATACCGCGGCTCGTCGACGATCCGCTGCTCCTCCGGGATCGAGAAGGGATGGGAACCGGCCGCGGCGACGACGAGGCTCTCGCTCGCCGCGCGCTCGACGACGAGCCGCCGGAGCCGCACGAGCTCGTCGCGCGCCTCGCCGGCCGTCTCGCAGACCGGCGTGTTCGTCTCGATCAGACAGGAGAAGAGCTCTGTCTTCAGCCCTTCGTGCGGGAGCAGCCGCTCGACGCCCGGTGCGAGCGCGAGCGTCTCCGGGTCGAGCAGCATCAGCTCCTCCTCGACGCCGAGCGTCAGGCTGCGGCCGAAGTTATCGGCCACGAACGGCGTGGACCGGCCTACCTGCGGCTTCCCACGCGTAGTACGACGCGCTCGGCCCGAAGCCGTTCTCGTACGGGACGATGCGCGGGTTGCGGCCGACCTCCATCGCGCGCTGCGCGTGCCAGAGCAGGTTTGGGTCGTCGCGCTCCTCCCAGACGAGGACGAGGTGCGCCGCGGTCATGAAATCGGCCACGTATGTGCAGCCGTTGGCCGGGCACGGGAACGGATCGGTGCGGACGCAGTACCAGCCGGCATGGCCGCCGTCGGTGTCGTCGACCCAGACGAGCTCGAGCTCGTCGAGCAGATCGTGCTCCATGGTCAGCGACCCCCGCCGCGGCTCCTGCGATTCCACGGGTGAAGGTTAGACGCATGGCCAGTGTGTCCGGCGGGGTGCGTGGTCACAATGAACACATGAGCGAGCGGGACGTCGCGATCGTCCTCTCAGGCGGCGGGGTCAACGGCGTCTTGCTCGAGCTCGGGTTCCTGCAGCGGCTGCGCGAGAGCCCACTGTGGCCGCGGATCTGCTGCATCTACGGCACCTCGGCCGGGGCGCTGACCGGCTCGATGGCGGCGCTCGACCGGCTGGACGCGCTGGAGGAGTTCATGCTCGGCCTGCAGCCGCGCGACGTCTTCGCGCCGCAGCGGCTGTGGCAGCTGCCGCTGAACGGCCTGCACCACTACGCCCTGCCCGCGACGATGGCCGAGCGGCTGATCGAGCCGACCGAGCTCGCGCGGGCGCTCGCCGGCGCGCCGATCGAGGTGATCGCGTTCGCAACCGACGTGTCCGGCTACGACGAGACCTCGTACGAGCTGGCCTACTCCTCGCACGAGACTCCGGCCGAGACGATGGCGCAGGCGGTGCTCGCGTCGGCGGCGATCAGCGCGCTCGTGCTGCCGCTGCCGGTCGGCGACCGGATCGCGACCGACGGCGGCTGGGTGCGGAACTTTCCGCTCGGCCACGCGCTCGAGCGGCCGGGCGTCGAGCTCGTCGTCGCCTTCCGCCACGTCCCGCACTATCCGCGCGTCGGGATCGAGCCGCTCCTCCGGCTGCGGCACCGTCTGCAGCGGTTCCGCGCAGTGCCGCCGGTCCGCGCGCTGATCGCCCAGCTCGACGAGGCCGAGGCCAGAGCCGAGCGTGGCGAGCCGGTGCACTTCGGCGACATGATCGTCCGGTTGATGCGGGTGGCGATTCAGCGGAACACGGCGCTCGAGGAGCAGCTCGCCGCCGAGCACGAGGCAGCGTGCCGCGAGCTGGAGGCGCTGCGCGCGGATCTCGTCCGGATCGCCCGTGAGCACGCGCGGCCGGGCCGGCGCACACGGGCGGCGCAGGCGGTCGAGGAGCGCTTCGCGCAGACGAGGTTGCCCCGGAGCGTGCCGCAGGTCGTCGTCCGCGGCTCCGCCGGCACCGACAGCCTCGAGCACGGCCTCCGCGAGAGCCCGCAGTGGTCCGAGCACTCCAAGCGGGCGCTGATTCGCCGCGGCTGGGACGCGGCCGACGCCGAGCTGCGCGCCTACGACGCCGGCCTGCTCGAGCAGGCCTCCTGAGCCGCTAGGGCGTCGAGGGCTGGCGGCCCAGTGTCACAGTGACCGTGTCGATCTTCGTGCCGCGGTGGAACTGCATCTTCACCTTCTGACCGGGCTTGTGGCGCGCGAGCGCGTCCCGCAGCTCGTCGGTCGAGCCGACGCGCCTGCCGCCGACCGCGACGATCACGTCGCCGCCGACTACGTGGCTCTCGCCGGCGACGACGACGTCCGTCGTCCCGCCCTTGAGCCCGGCCTTCGCCGCTGCGCTGCCTGCCGCGACGCCTTCGACCAGCACGCCCTCGTCGACCGGCAGCCGGAAGACGCGGGCCAGCTCGGCCGTGATCGTGCTGCCGGAGATGCCGAGGTGGGCGCGGTCGACGCGGCCGGTCGCCGTCAGCTGCGCGACGACGTCCTTGACCGTGTTGGCCGGGACGGCGAAGCCGATGCCGACATTGCCGGTCGACCCGTCCGCGCGCGCGATCTGCGAGTTGACGCCGATCACCTCGCCGCGTGCGTTCAGCAGCGGGCCACCCGAGTTGCCGCTGTTGATCTGCGCGTCGGTCTGGATCACGTGGTCGATCGGGTAGCCGTTCGGCGCCGTGATCGTCCGCTCCTGGACGGCGCTGACGATGCCTGCCGTCGCAGTCCGCCTGAGCCCGAACGGGTTGCCGATCGCGACGACCGGGTCGCCGACGCGGACGTTGTCGGAGTTGCCGAACGCGAGCGGTGCTAGGCCGCGGGAGCTCGACTGCACGCGCAGGACGGCGAGGTCGGTTGAGGGATCGCTGCCGACGATCGACGCGCTGAGCGTGTCCCGGTTCGAGAAGCTGACCTCGATCTGGTCGGCCCCCTCGATCACGTGGTAGTTCGTGACGATGTGGCCGGCCTTGTCGATCACGAAGCCCGAGCCGAGCGCCTGCTGCGGGGCTGCCTGCTGCTCGAAAGGAAACGAGGAGGGATTGTCGGCCGCCGAGGCTGTCGACGTGATCTGGACGACTCCGGGCGCGGCGCGCGCGTAGATCTCGCTGACGGTGAGCCGGCCGTCGTCGGCGACCGGGGCGGCGGCGGTGGGAGCAGGGGAAGACCTCACCACGGTCGTCGTGCCGCCGCCCAGGTCGCCGGACATCGCCACGCCGCCGAGCGCGATCAGCCCGCCGAGAAGGGAGGCGGCACCGAGCGCAGCGGCATGCGTGGCAGTTGCACGGCTCACCGGATCGTTGTACCCCGCAGGTCTTAAAGACCGATGTGAGGGGCGTTAAGCCTCCGTTGCGGAGGCGGCAGTGCCTACGCGAGCACCGCCTCCTCGAGGTGAGCCGCGAGCGCGATCGGCGCTCCGATCACGAACACCTGCGGGCCGCCCGGCTCGAACGGCCGCTCGAACGTCGCGACGTTGGTCGAGGCCGAGAACGTCCCGAAGACGCGAAGCACGTCGTCGCCGACGTTTCGCAGGCCGTGCGGCGCCATGGGCGGCACGAGCGCGACCTCGTGCTTCCCGATTCGGCCCACCTCGTCTCCGACGCGCGCCTCGGCTGTCCCCTGCACGATGATCAGCAGCTCCTCTGCGCTGTCCGTGTGCACGGGAAGCTCCGCGCCGGGGTCGAGCTCGAACAGCACGGTCGCTGTGCTCGCCGTTCCGGTCGCGCTGTGAACAGGGAAGCTCACCCGCAGGCCAGGGCCGGTCGGTGCGAGCTCGAAGTCATCGAGATCAAACGTGAACATCGTCAGGCTCCTTTCGTTGCACAGTAATGTGCAGCGATATTAGAAGGAGCTAGCGCGCTTGTCAAGATCGAGGTACACTGCTGTGCAATGAAGCGGAAGTATGAGCTGAAGGAACGCGCACGACGTCAGGCCGAGACGAGGCAGCGGATCGTCGAGGCAACCGTCGAGCTGCACACGTCGGTCGGGCCGGCACGCACGACGATCTCGGCGATCGCGGAGCGAGCTGGCGTCGAGCGGCACACCGTCTACGCCCACTTCCCCGATGACCGAGCGCTCTTTCGCGCCTGCTCCACCCACTGGCGCGGCCAACGCCCACGACCGGACGTCCAACGCTGGCTCGAGCTGGACGTCCCCGAGCAGCGTCTCCGCGGCGTGCTCTCCGACCTCTACGCCTGGTACGAGACCGTCGAGTCCGAGCTCGATGTCCTCCTGCGCGATGCGCCGCTCGTCGCGGCACAAGCGGAGATCATGGCCGAGACGACCGCGGCGGAGCGTGAGCTCGCCGACGACCTCGCGCGCGGCTGGCCGCGTCGAAAGACCGTCCGCGCCGCCATCGGCCACGCGCTCGAGTTCGAGACCTGGCGCTCACTCGTCCGCCGGCAAGGCCTCTCGCGCAGGCAGGCCGTCGACGCGACGCTGCGCCTCGTCGCGAGCGCCTAGCCTCGTCCCGCGCTAGGAGTCGGGATCCGGCGGGCGCGGCGGCAGCGGATCCGGCCGTGGATCGGGCCGTGGAACGGGCGGAACCGGATCGGGAAGCGTGCCGCTCACGCGAGGACGGCCGTGCGCTCCGCCGCTTCGCGGTCGGCGCCGAGGGCGTCGTCCAGCTTCGCCTGCAGCTCACCGCTCGCGTACAGCTCCTCGACGATGTCGGCACCGCCGACGAGCTCGCCCTTGATGAAGATCTGCGGAATCGTCGGCCAGCCCGAGAGCGCCGACAGCTCCTGCCGGATCTGCGGATCGGGCAGCACGTCGACCGTCGTCACGGGAGCGCCGGCCGCGCGGAGTGCCCGCAGCGCCCGGTCGGAGTTGCCGCACATGACGAGCTGCGGGGTGCCCTTCATGAAGAGGGTCACCGGCTCGTTCTCGATGATCTCCTTGATCTGCTCGCCCAGCTCGCTCATTCCTGTCCTCTCGTCTTGATCCGGAGCTCGTGGATCGACCCGTCTCCGAGCGGCGCCGCGAGCGCCTCGTAAACGAGCCGGTGCTGCTCGACCAGCGAGAGCCCGTCGAAGCGGCCGCTCGCGATCGTCACCTGGAAGTGGTCGCCGCCGCCGGTGCGATCCTCGACAGCGAGCTCGCTCGCGTCGGGGAACGAGTCGCGCAGAAGCGACTCGAGCGTCTCCGTGACGGCCATGGGATCATCGTAGCCGTGGGGCGCACCGGCTCCTTCCTCCTCTCCCTTCCCGAACGCACGGTCCGAGCACTGATCGCGGTGGTCGGCGGCGCCGTGCACGAGACGGCGGAGGTGACTCTGCCGCGCTTCGCCCGCCGCTCGCGGCTGTACGAGGCGACGGCGAAGAACCTGCTCCGGATCGCGATCGAGCTGATCGGTGCCGTCGAGCGCGAGCCGCCGCCCGGCCAGCCCGAAGCCGACGAGCTGCTGAAGCGGAAGACGGCCGGCAACGTCGTCGAGCTCGGCTCGATCGCGGCGTTCGGATTCTCGCCGCTCTGGCTGCTGGCGGGAGCCTCGGACATCTCGCACGGCTCCCGCGTCTACCTGGACGCGCTCGTGTCGGAGCTGAAGCGCGCCGGCGTGCTCTCGGAGGAGGCGAGGCTGACGACGGTCGACGACGTCCTGTCGGCGCTCGAGGGAACGTCGGGCACGACCGCTCGCCTCGTCGACCTGCCGCCGCTCGAGCTGGCCGAGCTGCGCGCGTCGCTGGCCGAGCTCGCCAGGAGCGCGGCCGAGCTGCCGTCTCCGCAGGAGCTCGCCGCCCTGTACGCGGGCCTGCGGCGGACGGCCGCCCGCGAGCGGCGCCCACTGCTCGAGGTCTCGTCCGGGATCGGGCTCGCCTTCCTCCTCTCCGCGCGCAAGCTCGGCCGGGAGCAGCTCGTCACGCCGTACCGTGAGGACTGGACGCCGTTGCGCGGAGAGGGGTTCGCCGGCTACTACCGCCGGATCTCGGAGCCGTACCGCGACGCCGTCGCCGGGCACTTCGACCCCGAGCGCAAGACCTGGACGGAGCGTGGGCTCGGCCGCCTGCGCCGCTGATGTTTTTACCCGGTTCTTACCTCGGGCGAGTACCCTGTCCCGCGTGAAGCTCGGGCTTGCGACGCTGGCGGCCATCGTCGCGCTCGTTGCGGCCCTGCCGGCGCACGCCTCGACGCCGATCCCCTGGTGCGGGACCAGTTCGTCCGGCATCGATCGCCTCCCGGACATGACGCCCGCATACGCGGTGCACGTCGCCTATGTCCGGACGCCGGGCGCGCCTGACCGCTTCGCCGAGTTCGCACCTCGGATCGTCGGCGACACGGCCGCGTTCGACGCCTGGTGGCGGCGCGAGGATCCGACGCGGACGCCGCGCTTCGACCTCTTCCCCGCTCCGGGCTGCGCGAGCGCGTTCGGCGCGCTCGACATCTCGAACGTCCTGCTGCCCAACTCGATCGGCGGGATCGGCGTCGCCTTCCAGCAGCTCCGACAGCAGCTCTCCGCGGAGGCGGGCTTCGACGAGCCGGAGAAGGCCTATCTCGTCTACTTCGACGGCTCGACCGGCCAGTCCGGCGAGGAGCGCGTCTGTGGGCAGGGGGCGCGCGCGAGCTTCGGGCTGCCGGGCATGGCAGTCGTCTACCTCGACTCCTGCGACGCCGACGAGGGCGACTCGCTGCGGCCGGTCGTGGCGGTGCACGAGCTCGTGCACGTGTTCGGCGCGGTCGAGCGATCGGCACCCAGCTCCTGCCAGAGCGGCCACGTCTGCGACTTCGAGCTCGATCTGATGACGGCCATCCTGACCGGCGAGGAACTCGACGAGCACGTGCTGGACTCGGCCCGCAACGACTACTACGGCCATGCCGGCAGCTGGACCGACGTCCAGGACTCGACCTTCCTCGAGCGGCTCGACTCGCCCGACCGGACGCCGCCGACGACTCCGGCCGGACTCCGAGTCGGGGACGATCCGAGCGGCTTCGTCCGCTTCTCGTGGGGTGCGTCGACGGACGACGTCGGCCCGGTCGCCTACCGCATCTACGCTGACGGAGACTTCGTCCGGCAGATCGCGACGACCTCGGTGCTCCTGCCCGAGTCGGACACGACGGCGCTCTACTCGGTTCGCGCGGCCGACACGGTCGGACGCCTGAGCGCCCCGGTGAGCGTGCGCTTCCGACCCGACGTCGGGATGGTCGACGAACGGGGCCGCCTGATCCGCGACACCGTGCGGCCGGCGGCGATCGCGCGGGTCACGATCAAGCGGATGCCGAAGCTGGCCGTGCTGACGTGGCCGGCCGCGCGCGATGCCGGCGGCCTGCGTTCCTACCGCGTCAGGATCGGCGCCAGGACGCTGAGCGTGCGCAAGCCGACGATCACCATCGCCCGCGCGACGGTCAGCGGCCCGGTCTCGATCGCGGCGATCGACCGCGCCGGCAACGTCGGGCCGTCGCTCGTCGTCGCGCGCGCCCGCGTGCGCTAGGAGGGTCTGGCGGAATGGCGCTCGTCGCCGGGGTGCGATGGTCGTTCCGAGGCAAGGACGCAGGGAGCGCCGATAGCCAAAGCTATCGGCGCGACTGAGGACGCAGCATCGGGACGACCAGCGCGGCCCGGCGACACAGCCGCTATTTCGCCAGACCCTCCTGGGAGCGGGTTCGATAGATTCGAGGTATGGCCGACGAGCTTGCAGCGCGCTCAACCCTCACCGTCGGCGACCGCAGCGTCGAGATCCACCGGCTCGACGCGCTCCAGCCGCAGTGGGACGTCGCGCGGCTCCCCTACACGCTGCGGATCCTGCTCGAGAACGTGCTCCGGAACGGCGACGCGAACGACGTCGAGGCGGTCGCAGGCTGGGTCGCCGCCGACGAGCCGAGCCGCGAGATCTCCTTCGCGCCCGCCCGCGTGCTGCTCCAGGACTTCACCGGCGTCCCGGCCGTCGTCGACCTCGCCGCGATGCGAAACGCGATGGCCGACTTCGGCGGCGACCCGGAGCAGATCAACCCGCTGATCCCGGTCGAGCTCGTGATCGACCACTCGGTGCAGGTCGACGTCTTCGGCACGCACACCGCTTTCGCGCGCAACGTCGAGCTCGAGTTCGAGCGCAACCGCGAGCGCTACGCCTTCCTCCGCTGGGGCCAGAAGGCCTTCCGCGACTTCAAGGTCGTGCCGCCCGGGACCGGGATCGTGCACCAGGTCAACCTCGAGTTCCTCGCGCGCGTGATCGAGGAGCGCGACGGCCAGGCGTTCCCCGACACGCTCGTCGGCACCGACTCGCACACGACGATGGTGAACGGCCTCGGCGTCCTCGGCTGGGGCGTCGGCGGGATCGAAGCCGAGGCGGCGATGCTCGGCGAGCCGCTCTCGATGCTCGTCCCGCAGGTCGTCGGCTTCAAGCTGACGGGCGAGCTGCCGGAGGGCGCGACCGCGACCGACCTCGTCCTCACCGTGACGCAGATCCTCCGCCAGACAGGCGTCGTCGGCAAGTTCGTCGAGTACTTCGGGCACGGGCTCGCGGCACTCCCGCTCGCCGACCGCGCGACGATCGGGAACATGTCGCCGGAGTACGGCGCCACGTGCGGATTCTTCCCGGTCGACGAGCAGACGCTGACCTACCTGCGGCTGACCGGCCGCGACGAGGAGCGGATCGCGCTCGTCGAGGCGTACTGCAAGGAGAACATGCTCTGGCACGAGCCCGGCGAGGAGCCGACCTACTCGCAGGTGGTCGAGCTCGACCTCTCGTCGGTCGAGCCGAGCCTGGCCGGCCCGCGCCGGCCGCAGGACCGGATCCCGCTCACGCACGCCAAGACAGCGTTCCTCGACTCACTGGGGACGTTCGGGGTCGAATCGCCGCTGACGAACGGGAGCAGCGACAAGGCGGTCGCGGACACGTTCCCGGCGAGCGACCCGACGACGGAGCAGGCGCCGGGCGGCCACCCCGAGCCCGAGCCGGACGCGACCCCGGTCGCCATGGCCGAACCGGAACGCCACAGCGTCCAGGTCGAGGGCGAGGACTATTCGATCGAGCACGGCAGCGTCGTGATCACGGCGATCACGTCCTGCACGAACACGTCCAACCCGGCCGTGATGATCGCGGCGGGGCTGCTCGCGAAGAAGGCCGTCGAGCGCGGGCTCGAGCGCCGCCCGTGGGTCAAGTCGAGCCTCGCGCCCGGCTCGAAGGTCGTGACCGAGTACTACGACCGCTCCGGCCTGACGCCGTTTCTCGAGCAGCTCGGCTTCCACACCGTCGGCTACGGCTGCACGACCTGCATCGGCAACTCGGGCCCGCTGGCCGGGCCGATCTCGAAGGCGGTCGACGACGGCGACCTCGTCGTCTGCTCCGTCCTCTCGGGCAACCGCAACTTCGAGGCGCGGATCCATCCCGAGGTGAAGGCGAACTACCTCGCCTCGCCGCCGCTCGTCGTCGCCTACGCGCTCGCCGGCCGGATGGACATCGACCTCGCCAACGAGCCTCTGGGCCAGGGCGAGGACGGGACCGACGTGTTCCTCTCCGACATCTGGCCGACCGCGAACGAGGTGCAGGAGACGATCGCGAGCTCGATCGCCCAGGAGATGTTCCGCTCCACCTACGCCGACGTCTTCACCGGCGGCGACGACTGGCGCGAGCTGCCGGTGCCGGAGGGCGAGCTCTTCGCCTGGGAGCCCGACTCGACCTACGTCCGGCTGCCGCCGTACTTCGCCGAGATGCCCGCGGCGCCGGGCGCCTTCGCGGACATCGCCGGCGCTCGCTGCCTCGTCCGGCTCGGCGACTCCGTCACGACCGATCACATCTCCCCGGCGGGCTCGATCAAGCCCGACTCGCCGGCCGGGCTGTACCTGACCGAGCACGGCGTCGAGCGGAAGGACTTCAACTCCTACGGCTCGCGCCGCGGCAACCACGAGGTGATGGTGCGCGGCACCTTCGCAAACGTGCGGCTGCGCAACCTGCTCGTCCCCGGCTCGGAGGGAACCTGGACGGTGCACGTGCCGTCGGGCGAGGAGATGACGATCTACGACGCGTCAGAGCGCTACCTCGCCGAGGGGACGCCGACGATCGTGCTCGCCGGCAAGGAGTACGGCTCCGGCTCGTCGCGCGACTGGGCCGCGAAAGGCCCGAACCTGCTCGGCGTCAAGGCGGTGATCGCGGAGAGCTACGAGCGGATCCATCGCTCGAACCTGCTGATGATGGGGATCCTGCCGCTGCAGTTCCGGGACGGCGAGACCCCGGACACGCTCGGCCTGACCGGCCGCGAGACGTTCGCGATCGAAGGGATCGAGAACGGCGAGGCGAGCGAGGTGACGGTCCGCGCCGACGAGACGACCTTCACCGCGCGCGTCCGCCTCGACACGCCGCGCGAGCGCGAGTACCTGCGCCACGGCGGGATCCTCCCGTACGTGCTCCGCCGCCTGCTCGCCGCCTGACTACCGGTTGCAATTGACATTCGGCGGGACGCGGCTACGCTGCCCGCCTCCTGGCGCCAACGGGGTCTCGGCGCTGCTGGGGAGGGGGAACGGGGTGAGGCGCCCGCGTGGCGCCCCGCCCCGTTCGTTTAGAGTGCGCCGACCGGGGTGCCCAACCGATGGGGCTGAGAACACACCCGCTGACCTGATCCGGGTAATGCCGGCGAAGGGAGGAGCGAGAGACGATGGACGACACACCCGCCTGGGGAATCGAGCCGGTGCCGCCGCGCCTGCGCGTGCTCGGCCTGCTCGACCAGGGCCTGCTCTGGAGCAACCTCGGCGTCTCGCTGCTCGTGCTCGTCGCGGGGACGTACCTCGTCCCGGCGCTCTCGCTCCCGGAAGCCTTCCTCGCGATCGTGATCGGCGGCCTGATCGGGAACGCGATGCTCGGCACCGCCGCGATGATCGGCGCCGACGCGCGCGTGCCGGCGATGGTGCTGATGCGCGCGCCGCTCGGGCAGCGCGGCTCCTGGGCGCCGACGGTGCTGAACGCGGCCCAGTGCATCGGCTGGGCGATCTTCGAGCTGCTGATCATCGCGACGGCGGTCGCCGCGCTCTCCGACGAGCTCTTCGGCTTCCGGGCGCAGTGGCTCTGGACGATCCTGTTCGGCGGCGTCGCGCTCGCGCTCGCGCTGCTCGGCCCGATCGGCTTCGTGCGCAAGTTCGTCCGCAAGTTCGCCGTCTGGGCGCGTGCTCGCGTCGCTGCTCTACCTGACCTGGTGGGCGCTCGACGGCTCCGGGTTCGGCTCGCTCTGGGATCGCGAGGGCGACGGCGGCTTCGCGTGCTGGACGGCGTCGACCTCGTCGTCGCGATCACCGTCTCGTGGATCCCGCTCGTCGCCGACTACACGCGCTTCGCGCGCGATCGCTCGAGCGCGTTCTGGGGAGCAGCGGCCGGCTACTTCGTCGCCGGCACATGGCTCTGGCTGCTCGGCGCGGTCCTCTTCTTCTCGCGCGACATCACCGATCCGGCCGCGCTGCCGGTCGCGGTCGCCGCCGGTGGGCTCGGCGCCGTCCTGGCGCTGCTCGCGGTCACGGTCGACGAGACGGACGAGGCGTTCGCGAACGCCTACTCGGCCTCGGTCTCGATCCAGAACCTGGCGCCGGCGCTGCCGCAGCGATTGCTCGTCGTCGCCGTCTCCGTCGCCGCCACGATCGGCGCGCTGACGATCGACCTGCTCTCGTACGAGAGCTTCCTGCTCATGCTCGGCTCCTTCTTCGTGCCGCTCTTCGGCGTCCTGCTGGCGGACTGGCTCGCGGCCGGCTCGCGCTACGGGGAGCGGGACGTGTTCGGTGGGCCGGCGGTGCGCTGGGGGATGCTCGCCGCCTGGATCGCCGGCTTCGCGCTCTACCAGTGGCTGCACCCGGTCGGGCCGTCGTGGTGGACGGACGCGATCGGCGAGGGGGCCGGGCTCGGCATCGGCGCGACGCTGCCGAGCTTCGCCGTCGCGTTCGCGCTCGGGCTGGCGGTCGCGACGCTGGGGAGACGCCGCTTCTAGAGTTGGTGCCGTGCGCGGCGTGGCGGCGATCGGGAACCTCGCGATGGACACGGTCGACGGCGGCCGCCCGCGCGCCGGCGGCGCACCCTTCCATGCCGCCCGGGCGCTGCGGCTCCTCGGCGGCAGCTCGCGGATCGTCGGCCGCTCGGCCGAGGCGGATCGCCGCACGCTGGTCGGACCGCTGGCGGCGCTCGGCGTCCGCTGGTCGTGGCTCCCCGCGCCGGCCACGACGACGTTCGACATCCGCTACCACGGCGAGGAGCGGGAGATGACGATCGGCGACCCCGGCTCGCCGTGGACGCTCGAGGACGCCCAGGCGGTCGGGCGGGCCGAGTGGGTGCAGGTCGGCGGACTTACCCGCGGCGACTTTCCGCCGGACGTGCTCGCCGCGCTCGCGCGCGACCACCGGCTTGCGCTCGACGGGCAGGCGCTCGTCCGGCCCGCTGCCGCCGGGCTGCTTCGGCTCGACGCCGAGTTCGACCCGGCCGTGCTGACACACGTGACGGCGCTGAAGCTGAACGAGGAGGAGCTCGAGGTGCTCGGCGGCGAGGAGCAGGTCACCCAATTCGGCGTCCCCGAGCTGCTGCTGACGCGGGGCTCGACCGGCGCCTTGCTGATCAGCCGCGACGTTCGCGAGCGGATTCCCGTACGGCGGATCGAGACGGTCGACCCGACCGGCGCCGGCGACGCGTTTCTCGCCGCCTACGTGTGGTCGCGCGCGGCAGGCCATCGCCCGGCGTCGGCCGCCCGCCACGCGGCGACGACCGCCGCGCGGGTGCTCGAGCTGACAGCCGCGCCGGCGGCGTGAGCTTGTGACTGATAGACACAAGCAACCCTCGCACCGCATGGTTGAGCGGAACGCGCCGAGCTTGTGTCTGATAGACACAAGCGTTCGATGATCGCGCTCGTCCGCACCGCCGACGGCGTCTTCCAGGTCGACGTCGAGACCGAGGTCGTGTTCGGGGAGGTCGACGCGGTCGTCGACCAGGAGCGGCTCGAGCTCGAGTTGCCGCGGGTGGTCGCCGCGTCGGCTGCGGGGGCGACGATCGTCGCCGTCGTCGACCGCCGGCCGCCGCTCGTCGTCTCCTACGACGCCGGCGCGACCTGGAACGAGGCCGGCGGCGGACTGCCGCCGGGCTACGACGTCGCCGTCGACCCGGCCGACCCGGACCGGGTCCTCTTCGCGGCGCGCAACCGGCTCTATCTCTCCACCGACGGCGGCCGCTTCTGGCGCTCGCTCGCGCCGGAGCTGCCGGACGTGGAAGCAGTCGCCTGGAGCGATTAGGGTCGAGCAATGGCTGACCGTCTGCCGCGGCTCTTGCTCCATGCCGAGGGCGCTGCGGTCGCCGTTGCCGCGGTGACGCTCTACTTCCACGAGGGCTTCGACTGGTGGCTCCTGCTCGTGCTGGCGCTCGCCCCCGACCTGGCCATGCTCGGCTATCTCGCGGGAGCGCGCACCGGCGCCGTTGCCTACGACCTCGTCCACACCTACGTGCTGCCCGTCCTGCTCGCGACGGCCGGCGTGATCTGGGACTCCGACACGGCGCTCGCGCTCGCGCTGATCTGGCTGACGCACATCGGCGTCGACCGCGCCGTCGGCTACGGGCTCAAGTACCCGAGCGGCTTCAAGGACACCCACCTGCAGCGGGTCTGAGCGGCATCACGGCACCTTGAACTCACCGCGGGCGACGGTGACCGCCGAGCCCCCGACCTCGACCGACTCGATCGTGTCGCCCGACCCGGTCGCGCGGGCGTAGAGCGTCGAGCGCCGGCCGATCTCGGTCCCCTGCTCGATCTCGATCTCCTCGCCCCAGGGCACGACGCCGTGCCGTCCGAGATGACACGCGAGCGGGCCTGCCGCCGAGCCGGTCGCGGCATCCTCACCGACGCCGTCGAGCGGCGAGAACATGCGCACCTTCCAGTCGCCGCCGGCCCCGGCCGCAGCGAGCGCACCGACGAGATCGAGCTCCATCAGCGCGTTCCAGTCCGGCCGCAGCCCGGCCACATCCTCCTTCGACGGCAGCACCACGTACGCGTGCCGGATCCCGTTGTCGTACACCTCGACCGGCAGCTCCGACGACGAGACGCCGAGCGCCGCGACCAGCTCGTTCGCCCGCTCGTACGGCGCCACCGTCGGCACGGGCTGCGTCATCCGACCGAAGACGATCCTGCCGCTCGGGTCGCGCTCGAGCTCGACCGGGACGATCCCGTTGCCGGTCTCGAGCGCGATCGTGCCGAGCTGAAGAGGCGCGCCCAGCACGAACGCGGCGCCGAGGCACGGGTGCCCGGCGAACGCGAGCTCGTTCACCGGCGTGAAGATCCGCACGCGGACGGTCCCGCCCTCGCGCGGCGGCAGTACGAACACGGTCTCCGAGAGGCCGAGCTCGAGCGCGAGCGCCTGCATCGTCAGCTCGTCGAGATCGCGTGCGTCGGTGAAGACGGCGAGCTGGTTGCCGGCGAGCGGCGTGTCCGTGAAGACGTCGGCGAGGACGTAGCGGAACGTGCGCATCGCCCGGAATCTATCCTCCGGCGTCGTGCGTCTCATTCTCGTGCGCCACGCCCACGCGAAGTCCGGCGAGCCGGACGAGCTGCGCCCGCTCAGCGACCGCGGCCGCGAGGAGGCGCGCGCGCTCGGCGAGCGACTGGCGGCCGAGCAACCGGACGCCGTCGTCTCGAGCCCGCTCCTGCGCGCCCGCGAGACCGCCGCCGCGATCGCGAAGGCCGCCGGGGTCGAGCTCAGGATCGACGAGCGGCTGGCGCCCGGCGCCGGGGCTGACGACGTCCTCGCCGCCGTCGAGGACGCAGGCGAGACGGTCGTCACGGTCGGCCACCAGCCGGACTGCTCAGAGATCGCGCTTGCACTTGCCGGCGCCGATCCGGGCTTCCCGACCGCCGGCTCCTACGAGCTCGAGCTCAGCTGAGCCGGCGCTCCAGGTCGCGCCACCAGGCCGCGTCCCATTCCATCAGCTCGATCCCGTAGCGAAGCACGGTGTCGCCCGTCTCGTCCAACTCACCCAGTTCCTCGCCGATCCGGCGAAAGAGCTTCGCCGTCTCCTCGTACCACGCTCGCCGCCGCCGCACGAGGTCGAGCCGCTGCTCGGCCGGCATCAGGTCGCCGAAGAAGAGCTTGAGCAGACCCTCGTCGCGGACCTCGTACGACTCGTCGGTCTCCTCGAGCCACGCGTCGAGCGCGCTCCGCCCCGCCTTCGTCAGGCTGTAGATCCGGCGCGGCACCCGCCCGCGCGGCTCCTCGCGCGAGCCGACGAGCCCGGCGTCCTCGAGCCGCCGCAGCTCCGGGTAGATCTGGCCGTAGCTGGCGCCCCAGAAGAACCGCGTCGACCGGTCGGTGACCTGTTTGATCTCATACCCGGTCCGGGGCTGCCAGGCGAGCAGGCCCAGGATCACACGCGCTGTCGGGCTGAGACTTGACATATCTACCAGATGCATACTAACCTATCTGTCAGATATGTCTAGCGCGATCTCCGTCACCGGCCTGCGCAAGTCGTACGACGGGGTCGAGGCGGTGCGCGGGATCGACTTCGAGGTCGAGGAGGGCGAGGTCTTCGGCCTGCTCGGTCCGAATGGCGCCGGCAAGACGACCACCGTCGAGGTCCTGGAGGGCTACCGCCAGCGCGACGGAGGCGACGTGTCCGTGCTGGGCTTCGACCCCGGCCGCGCCGAGCGGGCGTTCCGCGAGCGGATCGGAGTCGTCCTGCAGCAGTCCGAGCTCTGGCCGGTACTGACCGTGCGAGAGGTGCACAGGATCTTCGCCGGCTACTACAAGCGCCCCCGCGACGCCGACGAGGTGATCGGCCTGGTCGGTCTCGCGGAGAAGCGGGATGCGCAGGTGAAGACGCTCTCGGGCGGCCAGAAGCGGCGTCTCGATCTCGGCGTCGCGCTCGTCGGCGACCCCGACCTCGTCTTCCTCGACGAGCCGACGACGGGCTTCGACCCGGCCGCGCGGCGGAACGCCTGGGAGCTGATCCGCTCCCTCCGCGCGCTGGGAAAGACCATTCTCCTGACGACGCATTACCTCGACGAGGCGCAGCAGCTGGCCGACCGCGTCGCCGTGCTACGCGCCGGCGAGATCGTCAGGATCGGCAAGCCCTCCGAGCTGACCGCAAGCGCGAGCATCCAGATCCGCTACCAACGGCTCGGCGAACAGGTCGTGCTCGAGACCGACGAGCCCACGCGCGCGCTGCACGAGTTGACCACCCGCGCGCTCGCCGAGGGCTTCGAGCTCGAGGAGCTGGAGATCCGCCGCGCGACGCTCGAGGACGTCTACCTCGACCTGATCGCTGAGGAGGACGCATGATCCTCTTCTGGCATCAGCTGCGGGCCGAGCAGCTGACGGTCTGGCGCAGCCGCGAGG
This sequence comes from uncultured Gaiellaceae bacterium, assembly GCA_963738795.1. Taxonomy (GTDB): domain Bacteria; phylum Actinomycetota; class Thermoleophilia; order Gaiellales; family Gaiellaceae; genus Gaiellasilicea. The sequence goes on from CAVTXQ010000001.1 coordinate 132,900, forward strand.
CCGTGATCTTCGTCTTCCTCTTCCCGCCGCTGCTCTTCGTCCTGCTCGCCTCGGTCTTCGGCGACGGCATCGAGGACGGCCGGCAGGTTTCGAGCTATCTCGTCGCGGGCCTGATCGGCTACGCGGTCGCGAACACGGCGCTCGGCGGCCTCGCGATCACGCTCGTGATCCGGCGGGAGTCGGGGCTGCTGAAGCGGCTGCGCTCGACGCCGCTGCCGGGCAGCCTCTACCTCGCCACCGTCCTGCTCTCGAACCTGCTGATCGTCGTGCTCCAGTCGCTGACGGTGATCGGCCTCGGCGTGCTTCTCTTCGACGCCGACCTCCCCGAGCGGGCGCTCAGTTTCGTCCTCGTGCTCGTGATCGGCGCCGCGGGGTTTGCAGGGCTCGGCCTCGCCGCAGCCGCCCTGATCCGCTCCCAGGACGCAGTCGCCGCGGTCGTCAACGTGATCGTGCTGCCGATGTCGTTCCTCTCGGGCGCCTTCGGCACGACGGACAACCTCCCCCCCGTGCTCGAACTCGTCGCAGACGTGCTGCCGCTCAAGTACCTGATCGACCTCGTGCTCGCGACCTACGTCGACGGCGAGCCGATCACGGAGCACCTCGGCGCGGTCGCCGTCATTGCAGTCTGGGGCGCCGGCGGCTACCTCGTCGCCCGCGCCCGCTTCGGCTGGGAGCCGCGCGAACGTTAGAGGAGTTACAACGCGGGGTACCTGCTTGCGATGGAGAAAATCGCCCCGATCGCATTCGTCGACGACGACGGTGACATCCGCGTCAACTTCGGCATGTTCGCCGGCCGCGAGGCAACGCGGGCCGAGATCGACGAGCTCGCCAACGCACTCCTGGACGAGGTCGAGGCGATCACGATCGTCGCCGAGCAGCGCACCGTCGCCGACCGCGACATGGAGGCGTCGGTGCACCAGATCCGGATCGAGCTGGCCGAGGACAGTGAGCTGCAGCGCCCGCTCCTGATCACCGAGCAGTGGGCCGAGGCCTGCGTGGCCGAGCGCCACTCTGAATTTTCCGCGCAGGACTGATCATCCGCAGAAGCGGATACTCAGTCGCGCAAGACCCCTAAAGGGCCGCTTTGCGGCCGGTTTCCACTGACGGTCGCTACTGTGGCCCGGTGGCAAGCCGCACCGATCTCCGCAACGTCGCCATCGTCGCGCACGTCGACCACGGCAAGACGACCCTCGTCGACGCGATGCTCTGGCAGTCCGGCGCCTTCCGCGAGAACCAGGACGTCAACGAGCGCGTGCTCGACTCGATGGACCTGGAGCGGGAGAAGGGGATCACGATCCTCGCCAAGAACACGGCCTTCCGCTACGGCGAGACGAAGATCAACATCGTCGACACGCCGGGCCATGCCGACTTCGGCGGCGAGGTCGAGCGCGGGCTGACGATGGTCGACGGCGTCCTCCTGCTCGTCGACGCGAGCGAGGGGCCGCTGCCGCAGACGCGCTTCGTCCTGCGCAAGGCGCTCGAGGCGAAGCTGCCGGTGATCCTCGTCGTCAACAAGGTCGACCGGCCGGACGCGCGGATCGAGGAGGTCGTGAACGAGGTCTACGAGCTCTTCCTCGACCTCGACGCCGACGAGAGCCAGATCGAGTTCCCGATCGCGTACACGAACGCGCGTGAAGGCCGCGCCGGCCTCGAGCCGGAGACGCTCGCCGACGACCTGCAGCCGCTCTTCGAGCTCCTGCTCGAGACGATCCCGGCGCCCGAGCACGATCCCGAGCACCCGCTGCAGGCGCTCGTCACGAACCTGGACGCCTCCCCGTACGTCGGCCGGCTCGCGCTCGCACGCGTCCAGCACGGGACGATCCGCAAGGGCCAGCAGATCGCCTGGTGCCGCGCCGACGGCCGGATCGAGCGCGCGAAGGTGACCGAGCTCTACGTGACGGAGGCGCTCGACCGCGTCGAGGCCGACGAAGCCGGGCCGGGCGAGATCGTCGCCGTCGCCGGCCTGCCGGAGGTGACGATCGGCGAGACGCTCGCCGACCCGGACGATCCGCGTCCGCTGCCGGTCTCGACCGTCGACGAGCCGAGCCTCTCGATGACGATCGGGATCAACACCTCGCCGCTCTCCGGGCGCGAGGGCGACAAGCTGACCGCGATCGATGCTGAAGGGCCGCCTCGACCAGGAGCTGGTCGGCAACGTCTCGCTCCGCGTCCTTCCGACCGGCCGGCCCGACACCTGGGAGGTGCAGGGACGCGGCGAGCTCCAGCTGGCCGTGCTCGTCGAGCTGATGCGGCGCGAGGGGTTCGAGCTGACGGTCGGCAAGCCGCAGGTGGTGACGCAGCTCGTCGACGGGAAGGTGCACGAGCCCGTCGAGCGGCTCGCGATCGACGCGCCGGAGGACTACGTCGGCGTGCTGACGCAGCTGCTCGCGCTGCGCAAGGGACGGCTCGAGCAGATGGTCAACCACGGCACCGGCTGGGTGCGGCTCGAGTACCTCGTCCCGGCGCGCGCACTGATCGGCTTCCGCACCGAGTTCCTGACCGAGACGCGCGGCACCGGCATCCTCCACCACGTCTTCGACCGCTACGAGCCCTGGCACGGCGAGCTGCGGACGCGCCCGACCGGCTCGCTCGTCGCCGACCGCCGCGGCCCCGCGACCTCGTTCGCGCTGATGAACCTGCAGGAGCGCGGCGCCCTCTTCGTCGGGCCGACGACCGAGGTCTACGAGGGGATGATCGTCGGCGAGAACGCGCGCGCCGAGGATCTCGACGTCAACGCGACGAAGGAGAAGAAGCTGACGAACATGCGCTCGTCGACGTCCGACGAGCTCGTCCGCCTGATCCCGCCGCGGCCGATGTCGCTCGAGCAGGCGCTCGAGTTCATCCGCGAGGACGAGTGCATCGAGGTGACGCCTGCGAGCGTCCGGCTGCGCAAGGTCGAGCTCGACGCGTCGAAGCGCCAGTCGAGCCAGAGCAAGAAGGCGAAGGCGCTCGCAGCCGCGGGCTAGCGCGTGCGCGCCTGCGTCGAGAGGTAGTACCTCTCGACGTAGTCGATCACGGCGCGTTGCATCGAGAACCGCGGCGAGAGCTGCGCGATCGACTCCTTCATCATCCAGATCCAGCGCTCGCGGTTCTCGGTGTAGGTCGGCACGACCTGCTCCTCGAGCAGGCGGTAGAGCTGCTCGCGGTCGGCGTCGTCCGACTCGCCGTCGATCGCCCAGCCGACGTCGGGCGAGTAGCCCTCGGCCCACCAGCCGTCGAGCACGGAGAGGTTGAGGACGCCGTTCACGGCCGCCTTCATCCCGCTCGTCCCGGACGCCTCGAGCGGGCGGCGCGGCGTGTTCAGCCAGACGTCGCAGCCGCGGACGAGCGCGCGCGCGACGAGCATGTCGTAGTTCTCGAGGAAGATGACGCGGCCCTGGGCGCGGCGGCTGCGCGCGAGCGCGACGATCTCCTGCATCACGTCCTTGCCCTGCGCGTCGGCGGGATGGGCCTTGCCGGCGACGACGATCTGGACCGGCAGCGCCAGCAGCCGCTCGACGTCGGAGAAGACGAGCCCGGCGCGCTTGTAGGTGGCGAAGCGGCGCGCGAAGCCGATCGTCAGCCGGTCGCGGTCGATGCCGGCGCGCTCGGCGAGGCGCGCCTTCGCGGCGGCGTGCACGCGCCAGATCGCCTCCGGCGGGGCGTCGCGCACCGCCTCCCAGTTCGCCTCGTCCGGCGGCGCGTCGGGGCGGACGCCGGCGAAGCGGAGCAGCTCCGCGAGCGCGGGATCGAGCCAGGTGCCGAGATGGACGCCGTTCGTGATGTGGCCGATCGGCGTCTCCTGTCCCGGCCAGAGCGGCGCCCACATCTCGCGTGCGACCTCGCCGTGCAGGTCGGAGACGCCGTTCGCGTACGCGGCGAGCCGAAGCGCGAACGGGGTCAGGCCGAAGCCCGGCTCGTCGCCGAACCGCCCGAGCTCGAGCAGCCGTTCGTGGTCGAGACCCGCCTCGACGGCGAGGTCGCCGACGTACCGGATCACGAGCTCCTCGTCGAAGACCTCGTTGCCGGCCGGGACGGGCGTGTGCGTGGTGAAGACGGAGGAGCGGCGGATCGACTCGAGCGCCTCGTCCGTCTCCGCGCCGGCCGCGACGAGCGCCCGCAGCCGCTCGACCTGGAGGAACGCGGAGTGGCCCTCGTTCAGGTGGAAGACGTTCGGCTCGATCCCGAGCGCGGCGAGCGCGCGGACGCCGCCGACGCCGAGCAGCAGCTCCTGGCGGATCCGGTGCTCGCGGTCGCCGCCGTAGAGCGCGTCGGTGAGCCAGTCGACCTCGAGCAGGTAGAGCGGGACGACGCCGACGGCCGAGGCGACGTCCTTCCGCCAGACCGCCGGCCTCGATCGTCTCGCCGGCGAGGTCGACCGTGACCGAGACGTCCTCGCGGACGAGCCCGACGGCCTCCGGGTCGACCGGCTGGTAGTCCTCGGTCTGGCGGCCGGACTTGTCGACGCCCTGGCGGAAGTAGCCGCCGGTGTAGAGGAGGCCGACGCCGACGAGCGGGACGCCGAGCTCGGCCGCTGCCTTGAGGTGGTCGCCGGCGAGGACGCCGAGGCCGCCGGAGTAGATCGGCAGCCGCTCGTGGATCCCGAACTCCATGCTGAAGTAGGCGACGAGCAGATCGTCGTCCTCCCCCCTCGCACGCTGCCACCAGCTGACCGTGTCGGCGGTCACGTAGGACACGGCGCGGAAACTAGCGCGTCGGGCCGCTGTGGCTGCGCGACGAAGGCGAGCACGCGCCGCCACGCGTCGTCGGACGCGTCGGCGAACTCCTCGAACTTGCGGTCGAAGAAGCTGTGCGGCGCGCCGTCGTAGATCGACGATCTCGTGCTCGACGCCGGCCGCGTCGAGCGCTGCCTCGAACGCGCGCGACGTCCTCGACCGGGATGCCCGGGTCGGCGCCGCCCATCAGCGCGAGGATCGGCGCGTCGAGCTCGGCGGCGCGCTCGGTCGGCCCCGGCGAGCCGTCGCGACCGGGACCGGGCCGGCCGTAGAAGCCGATCGCGCCGGCGAGGCCGTGGCCGCCCGCGGCGGAGAGCCACGAGTGGCGGCCGCCGAAGCAGAAGCCGACGGTGAAGACCGCCGGCCGCACCGTCGGCTCGCAAGCGCGCGACGGCCGCGGCGACGTCCGCCTGCACGCCTCCGGGCGTCGTCTGCTGCGACGTGCGGCATGTACTCGAAGTCGTCGCCGCGCTTGCTCGACGCCGGCCGTCCGGCCGAAGTAGTCGATCGCGAGCGCAGCGTGCCCGCGCTCGGCGAAGCGAAGCGCCAGCTCCTCGTAGAAGCGGTAGAGCCCGCGGACGTCGGGCAGGATCGCGATCCCGACGCCGCTCGGCTCGTCGGGCGTCGCGGAGAACGCGGCGAAGCCGGTTGCCGTCGGCGGCCTCGAGCACGAGGTCGTCGTGCGAGACGGCCGCGCCGGAGAGCACCGGAATCGGCGGCAGCGAGTCGCGGTCGAAGCACATCGGCTAGAGCGGCTCCAGCACGCTGACTGCGGGACTGAAGACGCGGCCGAGCCGGACGATGGAGCCCTTTCTCTCCGTCAAGAGCCTTCCGGACCAGTCGACGCCGAACAGACCGGAGCTGCCGGCTGTGGTCGTGTGGGCAGTCCACGACGACGGGGGACTCGACCTGCGCAGGTTTCGATCGAACAGCTCGAGCCGACCCGAGCCACGCGACCAGGCGGCGAAACCGGTCTGACCCGTCCATCGGGTCTGGCTTGCATGGCCGCTCCAGAGTCGTGCCTTCGTCGTACCCCTCAGCAAGTCGGCCAGAACGAGCCGCTCGCCCATGAACCCGGCGGCAAGGCGACCGTCGGGGCTGATCGACATGCCTCTCACAAGTTGAGCGGTTCGGAACACCGCCCGGCGTGTTCCCTTCTCGAGGTCACGCATGACGAACCGACCATCGGTTGCGCTGACATACACGCGCTTCCCGTAAACCGCCGCTGCCAACTGTGGCGCGCGTTCGAGGACCCGCTTCCCCACGGGCGAGATGCGCAAGAGCTGCGTCTCCCATTCCGGTTGCTCGCGAACCTGGACGACTGCGATGACGTCGGACCCGGTCCGGCTGCGACAGGCGACGGTCTCTCCGTAGCCCGCGTCACGGATCTCCGTCTCCCGCAGCACGCGCAAGCTCGGAAGCGCCCGAAGAGCCATCCGGACGCTCTCTCCCACCCAGACGAGCTCCACCACGACCTTGCGGCCCGGGCAGACGGAGAGCGCGGTCACAGCACCGGCACCGACGCCGTAGCGAAGCGTCCGTCCGCGAGCGTCGAGGATCGCGGAGCGCACCAGGCCGAAGCGGCCGCCCGCGACGAACGCCGGGGGCCCGACGCCGTCGGGCTTCGGCAGAGGAAGCACGCCGCGACGCAACGTGTCCACGCTGACCTCGGTCGTGCCCCATGGCCCCCAAACGTCGTCGCGCCGCAAGAGCACGAACGCACCGCGTCGTCCGATCGTGGCGTCGAGACCGCACGTACCGCCATCACGCGTGCTCGTCACCTCGACGCGGTTCCCGAGCTCCCCTTTGAACTGCTCCTCGACCGCAAAGGTGAAGACATACGGCGCTGCCGAGCTGAGCGACCGCGGTTCCTTGGGCGTGACTGCGACAAGCGTCCCGATGAACGCCGCATCGGCCTCCGCGATGACGGCTCGGGGCTCCGTCGGCGTCAGCGCCACCGGCCGCGAGCACGCGCGACCCGGCTCGGCCAGTGCCAGCCCGACGACGACCGCCGCTCCGCAGACCAACAACGCCTTCATCCCCACTCCTCCTCGGCCACACCGTACGACGCTTCGGCGCGGTCGCCAAGTGCGCGATCAGCGAGGGCTACAGTAAGCGGCCCACGCCCCCGTAGCTCAGTGGATAGAGCAGCGGTTTCCTAAACCGCGTGCACAAGTTCGATTCTTGTCGGGGGCATCCGCTTGCTAGAGCGGCGAAGACGCAGCGACCGCCCCTGTAACAAATCAGGCTGGTTCAATAAGCCTGCCGCTCTTCGACAGGTTCGGGTCGGTGCATGAGGCAAGGTTGAAACAGCAGGGCCGTCGCTTCCCGCTCTTCATTTTCGAGACACTTACTTCGACCCGTCGTTTGCGCGTATCAGGGTTTCGGGTTGCATTGACCCAGCGAACCCATTCCCAACGCGCCATCGGCGTAATGTCTTTCCAGAGGTCCTGGATCTTCTGAGGGGCAGCTGCCAGAGCCGTCTCGAGATCCTGTGGCACGTTCGGCTCTGGCCAGTATTTGAGTGGCTCAATTTCGAGCGTGGCAGTGTCACCCGCGCTTAGAGCAGCCGTCTGTTGTAGCTCTCCATCAATCCTCATCCAGTGGCCAAAAGAGCCGTCTGGTTCCAACACCGTCTGGAACCCATGGCCATTGATCGTTCCTTGAACTGCCACCTGCCCCCGCGACGGCAGTTTCCCGCTCGCTTTCTCAGTCAGGCGCAAAACTGTCCACTTGTCGATCGTGTACAGCGCGGCTTGAAAATGAATTGTTGGCACCCCTGTCCGTTGACTCACTGTGCCGCTGCGGCCACGAAGCCGAAGGTCATCTGCCGGTGTGCGTCGGCGCGGCGGGTAGTTGCACCGTGGCCCGGAGCCCGCCAGCGGTCCGGGGGGTGAGGGTGAGGGTTCCGTCGTGTGCTCGGGTGATGCTCTTGACGATTGCCAGCCCGAGGCCGACACCGACACCTGCGTGGTCGGTGCGGATGCGTTTGGTGCCGCGAAGAAACGGCTCGGCAAGCGTGGAAACCAACTGTTGGGTGAGTTTCTCGCCGGTGTTCTCGACAGTGAGCACCACACTCTTGGGGTGAACGCTGGTCGTGACCCACACGGTGCCCTGTTCAGGCAGGTTGTGGACGATCGCGTTCTGCACGAGGTTCGTACCCAACTGCAGCAGGAGCGCGTGTGAGCCGATGGTGGGGGTCATGTCGCCGGAGGTCTCGATAGTGAGGCCGCGTTTTTCTGCAAGGGGGAGGAGTGTTTCAGTGGCTTCTTCCGCTATGAGGGACAGGTCGACGTGTTCTCGGGTGAAGGATCGATGGTCGGTGCGGCTGAGCAGGAGCAATGCCTCGGTGAGGTCGATCGCTCGGGTGTTGACGGCGTGGAGGCGTTCGACGAGCTCGCCGGTGTCGCGATTCGGATCATTGCTGGCGACGTCGAGCAGAGTCTGAGTGATCGCCAGTGGGGTGCGTAGTTCGTGGGAGGCGTTGGCTGCGAATCTCTGCTGTTCGGCTGACGTGTGCTTCGAGCCGTGTGAGCATGGTGTCGAAGGCATCGGCGAGTTCGCGGAACTCGTCTCTGCGGCCCGGAAGCCGGATTCGATGGGAGAGCGATCCGGTCGCGGGCGACGCGCGGTGGCATCTGTGATTCGAGTCAGGGGGCAAGCATCCGGCCGGCGAGAAGCCATCCTCCCAGGAGACCGAACACCAGCAGAAACGCCAGCACGATGGCCGCGGCCGGAGCGAAAGCGCGCAGGAGGAAGGAGTTATTCCCGGGCACCAAGTAACCGATGGCGCTGATCACACCGTCGGGTACGTATCGCAGGAGGAACGCAGACGATTGCCCGGGCTGGCCGGCGAGCCACGCGGCGGCGAGCATCAAGGCACCTGCGAGCATGAGGAACCCGGCGTAGCGCTGAGGGTGAGTTTGAGGCGAACGCTCGACCCAGGCGTCCTATCCACGCTCGCCTCCCTCACGCCCGGTGTCGGGTTCTGTGTCGATGCGGTACCCAACGCCGGCCACGGTAGCGATGATCCAGGGTTCGCCGAGACGTTTGCGCAGTCCCGAGACAGTGATGCGCACGGCGTTGGTGAACGGGTCGTGCGTTCTCATCCCATGCTCGCGCTAGGAGTTCTTCGGCGCTGACGATTCCGCCTTCGGCAACGACGAGGACTTCGAGCACTGCGAACTGCTTCCTGGTCAGCGCAACGTAGCGGCTGTCGCGGTAGACCTCGCGGCGGAACGGATCCAGGCGCAGACCTGCGATCTCTCGCACCGGCGGCCTGTGGTGTGCACGCCTGCGGTCGAGTGCTCTGAGCCTGAGCACGAGTTCTTGGAGTTCGAACGGCTTCGTGAGGTAGTCGTCGGCGCCGAGCTCGAACCCTGTGGCCTTGTCGTCGAGACGGTCGGCAGCGGTGAGCATGAGGATCGGCGTACCGCTGCCGGAGGCGACGATGCGGTTGGCGATCTCGTCACCGGAAGGTTCACGGAATGTCTCGGTCGAGGACGGCGATGTCGTAGGCGTTGACACTCAGCAGCTCCAGAGCGGTGTCGCCGTCACCCGCGATGTCTGCCGCGATCGCTTCCAAGCGTAGGCCATCGCGGATGGCTTCCGCCATATAGGGCTCGTCCTCAACGATCAACACACGCATGCTCCGATGCTACGAGCTGGCGCATGTCGTCGGCATATCGAAAACCAAATACGTGCTGGCAACACCACGCTGCCTTGACTGGAGGTATGACCTCCAGCACACGGGCGAAGAACGACCCGTCGGATTCGGATTCGCAGGAACCGTGTCGCCGGCCTGCTCGTCGTCAGCGCCGGAATCGCCGCAGCCCTCGGCTACCAGTTGCTGGCGTCCTCGTCCTCGACGACCGCATCACCCATCGTCGTCCTTCGAAGCGAGCACCGTGGCGCGCCTGACGATGTCGTCCCGACGCCACGACAGTCTCTGACCACGATCCGGGGTGCAGCCAACCTCGACCGGGCTCTCGTCGGTGCCCTGCGCCAAGCTGCAACTGATGCCGCGGACGACGGGGTCGAGTTGTACGTCACGAGCGGCTGGCGTTCCCCGGAGTACCAACGACAACTCCTTCAAGAAGCGATTTCGAAGTACGGCTCGAGAAGAGGAAGCTGCCCGATGGGTGGCGACCCCGGAGACGTCCCCTCACGTGTCGGGGGACGCGGTCGACATCGGGCACCTCGATGCCACGGCGTGGCTGTCCGAACACGGCGCCGCGTACGGGCTGTGCCAGATCTACGGCAACGAACCCTGGCACTACGAACTGCGCCCCGAAGCCATCGACCACGGTTGCCCTCCCGTGTACGCCGACCCTACGCACGATCCAAGGATGCAGGCTGCGGCAGCTGAAGCGCGAGCTGGTTCTTCACTCGCCCCGCGCGATTGATCCCCAGGTGGCTGGCGCACACGCTGGCGCGCCGCGCGCAAGCTGATGGAACTTCCGTGGGCCGGCCCCGCCTCGCTTGCGCCCCACACCCGGCGTGCGCAGAATCTCAGGGGTGGCGCCCCGTCGCATCGGCTTGCTCGCCGTTGTCCTCGCACTCGCGGCCATGCCCGCGGTCGCCGGCTGCGGCGGCGACGAGGAGAACGCGAGCGAGCAATGGGCGGGCGATGTCTGCAGCGAGCTGAGCACCTGGGTCACCAGCGTCGAGGAGGTGGTCACGTCGCTCACCGCCAACGCGCTCTCGCTCGACAAGGCCGCCGTGCAGGCGGCCACCGAGGACGTGAAGGGTGCGACCGACGAGCTCGTCGACGGCCTCGCTGACCTCGGATCTCCCGAGACCGAGGCCGGCGAGCCAGGCACGCAGCGAGCTCGACGAGCTCGGGACGCAGCTGCGGCAGCAGCTCGACGAGGTCGAACAGGCGGCCGAGACCGGCTCGCTCTCGCTCGTCGCCGTGACCAGCGCGCTCTCCGCGGCGGCGTCCTCCGTGACGTCGACCTTCGAGAGCCTTCAGTCGCTCGACGGGGGCGAGGAGCTACGCGACGGGTTCGAGGATGCCGCGGCCTGCGACTCGTTCCGGCAGCAGGTCGACACGATCGGCGACTGAGTAGGGCAGCTCGGAAGCGCGCACCCGCATCGCCTTGCTCGGCTTCTCGGTCGGCCTCGTCCTGGCCGACTCGTCGGTCGTCACGATCGCGCTGCCCGAGATCCTGGCTCGCTACGACGTCGAGGTCGCGACGCTCGCCTGGGCGCTGACCTCGTACAACCTGGCGCTCGCGCTCGCGGCTCTGCCGGCGGCCTTCCTGGCGCGTCGCAGTCCGATTCGGGTCTTCGGGGTCGGCATCGTCCTCTTCGCAGCGGCATCGCTCGTCTGCGCCTTCGCCCCGTCGTTCGAGCTGCTCGTCTCCGCCCGCGCCGCCCAGGGTGCCGCCGGCGCCGCGGTCGTCTGCGGTGCGCTCGCCCTGCTGGCCGACGCTGCGGGCGGGGACGCGCCGGCCGCCCGCATCTGGGCCCTCGCCGGCGTGCTCGGCGCAGCCCTCGGCCCCGCGGCGGGCGGTGTCCTGACGCAGCTGTTCGGCTGGGAGTCGATCTTCCTCGTCCAGGCGCCCGTGGTGCTGTTCGCACTGCTGACGCTCCGCGGCGCCCGGGCAGTGGCGGACTCGCGGCCGATCGAGCGGCCGCATGTCGCTGCGAACGCCGCGCTGCTGCTCATCTCCGGCGCGCTCGTCGCCGCGTTCTTCCTGCTCGTGATCCTCCTGATCAACGGCTGGCGCCTGGAGCCGCTCGCGGCGGGCCTCGTCGTCACCGTCATGCCGCTCGCGGCGATCGTGGCGGCGCGCCGAGGACACACGATCACTCCTCCGTGGGCGCGAACCGCCTCCGGTGTGATCCTGATCGCGGGAGGCCTCGCTGCACTGGGTTTGCTTCCTCGCGCCGACGCCGCCTGGACGGTGCCGCCGCAGCTCGCGATCGGGGCAGGTCTCGGGCTTGCGCTCTCCGCGCTGACGGAGCGAGCGCTGGCCGGACGCTCGGCGCAGGCGGTGCACGGCGGCTGGACGATCGCCGCGCGCCACGCCGGGGTCGTCGTGGGACTGCTGCTGCTCACGCCCATCTTCACCGCGGGTCTGGAGCGGAACGAGGACGACGCGCTCGCCGCCGGGACGTCAGCCGTGCTGGACAGCCGCATCCCGCCACTCGAGAAGCTCGGAGTCGCGCGCAGAGTCCTGGCCGCGGTCGACGAGGCGAAGGAGGAGGCACGCATTCCCGCGGTCGACGAGGTGGTCGGCGATCGCGACGACCCGGCCTACGACCAGCTCGTGTCGGCGCTGCAGGACCAGCTCGACCGAGCCGTGACGAACGCCTTCTCGCGTTCCTTTCTCGCCGCCGCCTTCCTCGCCCTGCTCGCCCTCGTCCCGATCCTGCTCGGTCGACGGGACCTGACCGTCTGATGCGCGCGATTGCCGTCGCCACCGGCGGAGCCGTTGCGCTCGTGGGCGTCTATCTCGCGCTCGGCGGAGCGTCCTACGCGCCGGCTGCCGTCGCCGATCCCTGCGCACCTCGCGAAGGGCGCGACCCGGACGGCTTCGAGCAGGTCGCCGAGCAGATCGTCCTGTCGGCGCTCGACGGCGCCGCCTGCGAGCTCGGCGTCTCGCGGGAGCAGATCGTCCTCGCCTTCTCGAGCCGTGCCTCGCTCGAGCGCTTCGCCGCAGGAGCACGGCGACTCGGCGGAGGAGCTCGAGAATCTGGCGCGCGCGGGTCTCAGGCGCGCCCTCGACGACGCGGAGCGCGCGAACCAGCTCGATCCCAGGCTCGCAGACTTGCTGCGGGGCCTCGCCGCGCGCGTTCCCATCGCCCAGCTGCTCGACCTGCTCGAACGGCTTCCCCGGCCCTGACGTGGAGCAGCGCCCGGCACGACGGGCGCTGCTCCTTGTCGTCTTCCCCTAGCCGACGATGCCGCCGCCGCCGTCGCGGCCGCCGAGGAAGTGGCGCTTGCCGACGTCCTTGGCGATCCTGGGGAAGTACTTGGTCGAGCTCTCGACCGTCCAGCGGTAGTGCAGCCCGCCCCAGACGCGGGCGTTCTCGACGTCGGTGACGAGATCGTCGAGGTTCTCGTATGTCCGCGCCGGGCCGGCGCCGGCGACCGAGCTCGTGACCACGAACTTGAGCTTCTTCGTCCCGAAGTACTGCCGCAGCGACTCGGTCACCGAGCTCGTGAAGCAGGAGTGGCCGGACGGGTATTCGGGATGGTTGCCGACGATCAGCGGCAGCCAGGTCGCGTCCTTCGTCGTCGCCGGGTTGCCGTCCGTGTCGGCTCTCTGGATCGCGTGGTTGGGACGCCAGAAGTTGTAGTGGTACTTGGCCTCCCAGCAGGCGATCGCCGTGTCCGCCGTCGCGACGTTCACGTAGCCGAGCAACCGGGCCGACTCACGCAGGCTCAGCCCATTCCTCGAAGCCAGATCCCGAAGCGCGCGGCTGTACTGGAGATAGGTCTGCTCGGTGTAGAAACGAACAGTCTCGGTCTGCAGGGCCGTCCGAGCGGTGCTGTCAATCCTGCCGATCCTCTGCACCTCCTCCAGATCCTCCGCGTATTGCTTGCTCGTTAGCTCGACCGGCGGCCCCGGCCGGTAGTCGGACGGCGACTCGTAGGTGAAGGGCCGCACGAAGGCGAGCTTCGGATCGACCGGCGGCGTCGCCGCGATCGGCTCGAACACGCCCGGCCCCGGCGGCTTCTGGATGTACACGTTCGGGTCGTCGTAGCGGTCGCCGATCCGCATCGCGATCATGCCGGCCGCGGCGGCCGTGCCGACCGCCTTGCCTCCGTCCTTCGCGAGCCCGTCGGGGATCCCGGCCATGTAGGCGTCGTACGCGGCCTGCACCGTCGCAGCCTGTGCAGGGACGCGGGCGACGAGGACGTCGCGTGCCGCCTGCGCAACCGCGGCGTCCGCCGACGCTCCCGGAGGCGCGGTCACGCCGGTTGCGAACGGCTTGAGTCCCTTCTCGATCGCGGCGACGGCGTCGTAGATCGCCCCGTGCACCATGCCGCCAAGCACAGCGCTGCTGGCCGGTGACCGGCCGATGACGATCGCATTCGCGGCGACGCCGCTCCAGTGGAGGACGGCGTTCTCTGTCGGCGGCGCCGCCGCCGGAGCAGCAGACGTACCGGTCGAACCCACACTGAAGACGACTACGAGCACGAGCGCCGCAGCTACGCCGTTACGGATTCTCATGTCCTACTCCTCTCTCGTAGGGATTGCCTTGACAGCTGTTTGTTCACGTCGGTCCTCCTTCCGTCGGTTGCCGCGGAGGAACTGACGGCGGCGCGTTCTCGCTCAACTCGGCGCGAAAGGCGAGGAGCAGCGCCTCGTCGTGCGAGAGAGCCATGCCGTGCGACTCCCGGGCGTGCCGCTGCACTGCCGCGACGAGCTCGTCCTCGTCCGCGGCGCTCGCCTCGAACCCGCAGTCGCAATGAAGCACCCTGTCCGCCATCTCGAGGCTGAGGCTAGGAAAGTGCCCCTAGATCGAGGCAAGATGCGGATAGGCGGATGGCAAAGGGCGTGCACCTGAAGGTCTTCCTCGCCGGTCGGGTCGCAGTGGAGGCCGACGGTGTCGTGATCGACGAGGGGCGCTTCCCGGGGCGGCAAGGCCGGCTCCTGTTCGCCTACTTGGTGGCCGAACAGGGCAGACCGGTGCCGCGGGACGAGCTCGCGGAGGCCCTGTGGGGAGAGTCGCCGCCCGCGACCTGGGACAAGGCGCTGACCGTGGTCGTGAGCAAGCTGCGGGCTCTGCTCGCAGACATCGGCCTGGACGGATCGACCGCGGTTACGGGCGCCTTCGGTTGTTATCGGCTCGAGCTCCCCGAAGGAAGCTGGGTCGACGTGATCGTGGCGACGAATGCAGCGCAGGAGGCCGAGGATGCGCTTGCGGCCGGCGACCTGGACCAGGCGAGAGCTGCCGGCGCGCTGGCGACGACGCTCGTACAGCAGCCCTTCATGCCCGGAGAGGAGGGGGCGTGGGTCGAGGTAAAGCGGCGTGAGCTAGCCGACGTCCGTGGCCGCGCGCTGACCGCACTCGCCGATGCGTGTCTTCAATCAGGTGACGCAGCCGAGGCCGTGAAGTGGGCCGAGCAGGCGATCGCGCTCGAGCCGTACAGCGAGACCGGGTACCGACGCCTGATGGACGCGCACACCGTCGCCGGCAACCGGGCGGAGGCGCTCAGGGTGTACGAGCGATGCCGGCGGCTCCTCGCCGACGAGCTCGGGGCCTACCCGTCGCCCGAGACCGAATCGATCTACCGCGGCCTGCTCGAAGCGCCTTCTGCCCGGAGAGTCGAAACGGCGACAGCCGAGGCGGCACCCGCCGGTGCCGAGCGCCGTTCGAAGAGCCCAGGTGCCGGCGTGGCGTCACGGAAGAGCGTCGTCGTGGCAGTGACCCTCGCGCTGAGCGCAGTAGCGGTCGCGGGCATCGTCGCGACGCGGAGCGACGAAGAGTCGCAGGCGGCGATGGCGGCGAACTCGATCGTCGCCCTCAACCCATCCGGTTCGATCGCGGCGACCGTCGCGGTTGGGGCCAGACCAGTCGCAATTGCGGCGGGCGCGGGCGCGCTGTGGGTTGGGAATCTCGACGACCAGAGCGTGACGAGGGTCGATGTGGCGTCACGACAGGCCGTACGACACATTCCGATCGGCGACACGCCGACGGGGCTCGCCGCCACTGAGACCGCCGTCTGGGTGACCGACGGCACCGGCGACGTCTCGAGGATCGACACGAGCTATGACCGCGTTGCCGTCACGAAGCCGCTCCGGGCCTCGGTGGGGTTCTTCGGTGGAATCGTGCGGCCTGTGCTCGCGGCGTTCGGGTCGATCTGGATCGTCAGCCCCGACGGGGTCGTCTTGCGAGTCGACCGCGCTTCCATGCAGGTCGTGGACTCCGTCGCCGTCGGAAACCTTCCGTCGGCGATCGCGGCCGGAGCAGGCTCCATCTGGGTGACGAACACCATCGACGGAACGGTGACGCGCATCGACCCGAAGACGCTCGTGCCAGAAGAGATCCACGTCGGCAACGGTCCAGCCGCGGTTGCAGTGAACGCCGCCGGTGCGTGGATCGCGAACGCGGGTGACAACACACTCGTACGGGTCGACACGGAGACGAACGCCGTCGCTGGGACTACCCCGGTCGGCGATGGGCCGGAGGCTGTCCTCGCCACGCCTACCGCGCTCTGGGTTGCAAACGCCCGCGACGGCACGGTCATGCGCCTCGATCCCGACTCCGGAGAAGTGTCGAAGACGATCCGCCTGGGCGGCACCCCCAGCGCGCTCGCGGCCGCCGACGGGCTGGTCTGGGTTGCGATCGCGCAGCCGCCTCCACAGTCGCCACCGCCCGGCGGTGCTCGCTTCACCACGCGGCACGACTTCACATCGCTCGATCCGGCGTTCGGGCTGTGGCTGCACCACGTGACGTGCGCGAACCTGGTCACGTACCCCGACAAGCCTGCACCGGAGGGATCGCGCATCGTCCCGGAGGTCGCCGCAGCGATCCCTGTGCCAACGGCCGGCGGAACGACGTACACCTTCAGGATCCGGTCCGGCTTCCGCTTCTCCCCGCCGTCGAACGAGAAGGTCACCGCAATGACGTTCAAGTCGACCATCGAGCGAGTGGCCAACCCGAGCTTGGCGGCGCCGCTGGCGGGTCGGTTCAGCGGGATCGTGGGCTACGACGCCTACGTGAAGGGCAAGGCGCGCGAGATCGCGGGCATCGACGCCCGGGGACGCGAGCTCACGATCCGCTTGGCCAAGCCGGACGGTGGCTTCCTCGTCGACCTCGCGAGCGGCACGGCCTGCGCCGTTCCTCGCAACACGCCCGCTGCGGGCGGGATGAACGACATCCCCTCCGCCGGCCCCTACTACATCGCTTCCTACACGCCGCGGCAGCAACTGGTTCTCAAGCGGAACCCGAACTACCACGGCGCTCGTCCACAACGCCTCGACCAGATGCTGGTCGCGATCGGGGTCCACCCCGCGCGCGCTCTCGAGCAGGTCGAAGCAGGGACGGCCGACTACGCTCTCGAGTTGCCCCGCAAGGCGGGGCAGCGGCTGGAGTCGGCGTACGGCCCCGGCAGTAAGGCTGCGGCGGGAGACCCTCGGTACTTCATCAGCGAGGCGCTGGGCGCGCGAATCCTGCACATGAACGCGAGCAGGCCGCTGTTCTCGGACGTGCGCCTGCGGCGGGCGGTGAACTACGCGATCGACCGGCCCGCATTGGCGGCGCAGGGACGACGGGCAGCCGAGACGAACCCGTTCAACGCAGGCGCACCCACGGACGACTACATTCCGCCGGCCGCCGCCGGGGCCACTGACTTCCATCTGTATCCGGTGAACGGCCCCGATCTGCGTCGAGCGAAGCAGATCGCCGGCCGCAGGCAGGCGACGGCGGTCATGTACACGCCGAACATCTCACCGTGGCTGGAGGAGGCGGAGATCGTGCGCCGCAACCTGAAGCCGCTCGGGATCGATGTGCAGGTGAAAGAGTTCCCGCTCGGCGACTTCTTCACGCGCGTCGTCCGACGCAACGAACCGTTCGACCTGGCCGTCAGCGGCTACTGGCTTTCCTCCGATCCGGTGCAGAACATGGCGTGGACCTTCGACGGCGACGGAGTCGGCTCGGGCAACATCTCGCACTTCGACGATCCTGTCTTCAATCGCAAGCTTCACGCCGTCGAAAAACTTTCGGGCGCAAGGCGTTACTCGGCGGCCGCGCGGCTCGCGCTCGAGCTCCAGCGTGACTTCGTCCCGGCGGCCGCGTTCGCAGTGACCGCGAGCCGCGACTTCTTCTCGGCGCGGATGGGCTGTCAGGTGTACCACCCCGTCTGGGGCATGGACCTCGCCGCCCTTTGCCTTCGAAGCTGACGCGCCTCCCTCTCACATCAGGCCGTACTGTGCTCCGCGAACGATCGTGTCACCTGGGCTCCGCTTTTTGCGGTGGCCGGCGGCTCCGCCGGGTTCGGGCACGCGAGTAATCCACTGGCGCAATCACTGGCGCGCACTAGGCAGCCATCGCTCAGTACGGTTCGTTTGCAGGGCTTTCGAGACGCGGCAGGCCGCTTCCTAAACCGCGTGCACAAGTTCGATTCTTGTCGGGGGCATCACACTAGGCACGCGGAATCCGTCTCAGCTAGCGGCCTCCGGGGGATGGTTGCGGCCGCGAGGAAAGACTGTCCGGTCGTTGAACCCCCAGACAGATGAGCAGCAGCAACGATCCCGTGCCGAGAGGAGAACCCGCTCTCGTCGAGCGCCAGGTTCAACGCATCGTGAACGCGCGCTCCGTCACGTTCGGTCTCGCTGCAGTCTTCGTCGTGCTGGCGCTGGTTGGCGCGATCGTGATGCGGATCGTTGACCAGCAGGACTACCCTTCCCTGGGCACCGCGCTCTGGTGGGCACTGCAGACGGTCACGACGGTCGGGTACGGCGACGTCGTCCCGACTACCACCGCCGGACGAGTGGTCGGTGGCATCGAGATGGTGCTTGGCGTTTCGTTCATCGCGTTTGTCACTGCCGGGGTGACCAGCACCGTCGTGAAACGTGGAGGCATCGAGGATGCGCAGGCGGAGCGCGAGCAGAGCGAGCGACACACTCGGATGGTCGTTGACGGGCTGTCCGAGACGAAAGAGGCGATCGCGGCGCTCGAGCAGCGGCTCCGCCAGATCGAGTCAAGGCTCGCCGGCTGAGGTTTTCCGGGCTTGGTCAGCAGCGTGGACTCGGCCTACGTGTCGACGTCGAAAGCGATATGCCTGGGCTTGATGGACGATCCGGAGGACAGCAGCTTCGGGCACGTCCGGACTCATGCTGTGGTGGCGAGGTCGGCCTTGCTCTCCTGCCAGCGGGCCGTCAGCGCGTAGAGCACGACGACATTCAGCGTCAAAGCGGTCAGCGCCCAGAGCGGATACTGGCTGTTGCCGAGAAAGCCGAGCTGGGCGAAGAAGTTCAACGACACGAGGACGATCGTGAACCACCGCGCCCACGACTGCGCCGCGATCAGTCCGAGTCCCGCCACGATCATCAACGAGCCCCAGATCAGCAGGACCCAGCCCCACGTCGTCAGGTCGACGGCGAGGAAGCCCGAAGTCGTGACCACGAAGTACTCGTCCTCGATCAGGGCGATGACGCCCTGGATGACGTCAATGGAGCCGATGATCAGCATCAACAGGCCGGCGAATCCGATCCACCCTGCCATCGACCTCTCGTTCATCACACCCTCCCTTGAGGACAGCGCTTGCGCGCCGTCGTGACAACATCTCGGCGCCCCTCCAACGCGAAGCGCTTGGAGGGGAAGCGCCCAGACGTACTGACCTAGATTCTCCGACGACGACCGGGTCCCGGGGTGACGGCAGCAGCCACCACCGCCGTCTTGGCGACCGGCGACGGGCCCGGGGTAACAGCTGAGGCCACCACGGCAGTTCTCGCTACCGGTGCGCCGACAACGCCGACGCGTCCTGCACGTCCTGGTCCGAGCGGCATTTCAGTCTCCTTGGGTCGTTGAGGCCTCGTCGGCCTCGATTGAGGCGATGATCGCCTGGATCGGAATCCGTCCGTTTGCAATCAGCTGGCCACCCGAACGCCGGGCCGCGGACGCGAATGGCGCAGCCCACAGGTTCTCCCAGATCAGGACTCCGGCGACGCTTCCGGGCTCCATCGCAGCGGCGAGGTGGGCCACGTCATCCTCGGCCAGGAACTCCGCCAGCTGGGCCTCGAGAGCCTGAAGCTCCCCCAGCTCCTCGAGCTCGGAGAGCTCCATCGCATCGACGGTTCCGTCCTCGTTCTTGGTCAAGATCAGGACGTCGATCAGACGAATGGTCCCATCCTCGACCAATGCGACCAACGCGTCCGCCATCTCGCCCGTGAAGTTGCTCGCTCCCGCCGGAAACTCGACCACCACATAGTCGACCGGTCCGAGTTGATCGAGCGATGCGGCTGACGTCTGCTGCTCTGTCTCTGTTGCCATGTCCTGCTCCTCTGATGGTTTGC
Source organism: uncultured Gaiellaceae bacterium (assembly GCA_963738795.1). GTDB lineage: Bacteria > Actinomycetota > Thermoleophilia > Gaiellales > Gaiellaceae > Gaiellasilicea. The sequence goes on from CAVTXQ010000001.1 coordinate 152,593, forward strand.
GACCGACCTCGAGAGGGCTGACTCCGGCTCTCGCCGTGAGATCAGACTTCACTCGGACAATGTGCCGCCGGAAGTGGCACGACGCATCACCCGCTGCCCGCGTTCACCTGGGTGAATTCTGGGCCGTAGGGTCTGCAGGCCCATCGCCTTCTGCGGCAAGAAAGAGCAGAGCAGCCTTCACGCGCTTGCTGACGTCCTCCGCGTTCGAGAGCCCGAGTTTCAGGAAAATCGAGTTGGTGTGCTTCTCGACGGCCCCCTTCGTGAGCACCAGCGACGCACCAATGGCGCTGTTGCTCTTGCCCTGGGCGATCTCACCGAGGACCTCGAGCTCGCGTGGCGTGAGCTCCGCGAGCGGTGAGGTGGCGGCGCGCGAGCGGGCTGCGACGAGGACGTCCACGACACCTGCGTCGATGACCGAGCCGCCCTCTGCGACGGTCTCGATCGCGTACACGAGTTGCGCCCGGTCGTGGACGCGCTCTTTGAGCATGTAGCCGCGACGCTCGGATCCGAGCTCGAGGAGCGCCAGTGCGTGATCCGGATCGGTGTAGTTGCTGAGCACGATGACGGCGATCTCGGGATGGTCTCTGCGCAGGAGAGTCGCAGCTTGAATGCCTTCGTCGCCGTGGGACGGTGGCATGCGGATGTCTGTCAGCACGACATCTGGGCTCTCCGCCTCGATCGCCGCCAAGAGTGAGGGGAGATCCACGCACGAGGCTACGACCTCGATCTCCGCCTCCGCGGCAAGCAACTGCTCGAGACCCTCCCGGATCAGGACGTTGTCGTCGGCAAGCGCCACCCTGATCGGCGCGGAACCGTCCTGCGCGTGGGCGCGACTGGACGTGGTGGCTGCGGCTCGGCTCATGCCGACCGCAAGCTCGTCAGCCTCTCCCCACCGGCGTCGGGAGAGGAATCGTGCCGCGGACGGTCGTCCCGGCCCCTGGTCGAGACTGGACGTCGAGCCTTCCGCCGACGACGTCGAGCCGGTCGCGCATGTTTGTGAAGCCAGCCCCCGGTCTTGCTCTGCTTTGGGCAAAACCCGGCCCGTCGTCCCTGATCTCGAAATCGAGCGTGTCGGTCGCGACCAGAGAGACCGAAACCGATCGGGCATCGAGGGCATGCTTGGCCACGTTCTGAAGCGCCTCGACACAGCAGAAGTAGACGGCACTTTCGATCTCCGGTGGGTATCTCTCGACGCCTACCACCTTGACCGTCGTCGCCATCGGCGTCCGGCGAGCGAGGGCGCGAACCGTCTCCTCCAGGCCCTTCTCGGCGAGGAACGGCGGATAGACGCCGTGGGCAAGGGAGCGGACCTCCTCGAGCACCTCCTCCACATCCGTTCCGAGCTCGTCGAGCATCGCCGCACCCTGATCAGGGTCGCTGCGAACGGTTTCGCCGAGGCGTCCGAGCTTGATGCGAAGCGCCACGATCCTCTGCTGCGCCCCATCGTGGAGATCGCGCTCGATCCTCCGTCGCTCGGTGTCACGCTCGGACGCGATCCGAGCGCGAGACGCCCGCAGCTCGCCTACTGTCGATTCGAGGTCCCGCTCGAGCCGGTCGTTTTGGACGGCGAGCTGCAGCACGCGTCCCGCGCTGCTGACCAGCTCTGGGTCTCGATTGAGACCGTCGTCGTGGAGGATCACCGCCACTGTCTGTCCGTCCTTCTCCACGGGTGTGGCCATGCGGCCCGGTCCGGGTTTGGCCGGCTCGATCCAACGACCCCTCGAATCGACGAAGCTGCGGTCGCCGCCATCGGTGGCGATCCGGAATCCAAGCTCGAGCGACGGATCGCCCAGTGCGTCGGCCATGACCGATCGAAGGCGGTGCGCGCTCACGTTCGGACCGAGCTGCGCCACCATCCGCTTCAGGGCGACGCCAGCTGCCATGTTTGCGAACAGGAGCGCCAGCAAGAATCCGTATGCCCACGTAGACCGCGCGATGACGAGAGCCCAGGCGAGGGCCAGGTAGGAACCGGCATCGAGCGTCACGAGGTCGAGCACCGCCGCCTGAGACGTCGCGATCACGAGGGCGAGCAGCAGTGCCGGCGCGTAGATCGGGGCGAGCATGCGTCTCCTCGGAGCTGAGGCGGTCACGAGGCGGAAGATCAGGATGGCGGCGATCCCGATCATCAGCGCGGCGGCAGCGTAGGAGCCCGGGTCGTTGCTCAGGTTTACCAATGCCGGGCGGTCGGCGATCATGATCGCGTTGTCGGGGCAAGCAGCGTTGCATGCCCCCAGATGGATGCCGCTCCCGACCACCGGCGTGAAGAAGAGAAACGGGAAGGTCTTCCAGATGGTGACCACCGCGACGGCCGCTATCGCGATCCTGTCGAGGCGATGCGCCAACCGTCCTGATGGAAAGGCGAAGACCACGTAGAAGCCGAGGATGATGATGAGCGGCTCGAACAGCCTGCCGACACCGAGCAACAGCGGATTGGAAGCGCCCTGGAGCGCCATGCCCAGGTTGGCGTATCCCAGCGCGAGGAGCAGGAGCCCCATCCGATCGCCGGGCCGTTGCTGCAGCCAGCAGTAGGCGACCAGGAATGTGCCGATGACCAGATTGGCGATGAACAGCCCGTACGCGCCCGGCCGGGCGAGGTGCTCGCTCGTCACTACCAGCGTTGTCCCGGCGACGCCCAGTACTGCGCCGAGCACCGCCAGGTGGCTCGGCGCCGGAAGCCGGACGAGACTCGTCGATTCGCGGCGGCCCGTTGCCTCTGCGACAGTCATGGAACTCGACCTCGATCACGCCGCCGATCGCGCTCCGGCGGAGGATGTCTCAGATGCGACGAGGCGCCGCTGCGATTGGCTTCCGAAACAGGCGCTCCGATGCGGGTCCGGAGCATCGACGGACCTCCTTCCTGCACAGGCGGACCCCGCGTCCCTGTCACTCTGGCGAACGCAGAGCTGACGGGCATCATCCTTTCGGCATGATCAATCTGGGCTATGTTTCGATCGAGGCGCTCCGGTGGGTGGCTACTTCTGCCTGCAGCTAGACCTCAGGCATCGCGAGGGTCCCATGCCCCGGTCGACGCTACTCCGGCTAAGTGTCGCGGGCCTGTGCGGCCACGGTCGTTCGGATCTTGTCCTCCGTAAGAGGAACGAACTTGTGCTTGTCGGAGAAGTGATCCATCGCTGCCCGGACGAGGGCCTCGTCGTTCTCCGCGGTCACGATCTGGCCGCATTGCCCGCACTCCAGTGTGCGCATCGCGCCCTCCTCAAGGGTTCGCGGCTAGGTACTACCTGTGCTGTTCAAATGGTCGCGCTTCAGCGTCCTGCAGGCATCGCCCGCCGGGCGAGTTCACCCGGGTGAGAGCGTCGTACACCTGCGGGCGCGCCGGCAGAGGTGGCGCGTGCATCCCCGTAATCCGCATGCACTCGCCCATCCACTGAGGTGCGCCCGCCATTGGTGCCGAACGCCACAACCGCCAGATTGGTGTTATCCCCAACCGAACGGCGGCTGACAATGAGCACGATCGCGCAGCAGCGGACAGCGTTCACAGCGTCCAGCTTCAGACACGCGCCACCAATCGCGCCTCCGGATCGAGTTCAGCGATTCCGGTTGACGACGCGGCTCGTGGAGTCACGCGAACGGCTCGTCCTGGTCGTCGCGCCGCCTGGGTATGGCAAGACGACGCTCCTGTCCCAGTGGCAGGAGCACGACGAACGGCTCTTCGCCTGGGTTCTGCTGGGCTCGGACACAGACGACCCGGCAGCGCTGTGGCGCTACATCGTCGAATCGGTCGGCCGCGCGGAGCCGAGATTCGCTCCGACAGCCGAGCGCCTGGAATCGGGGCTGCCCGATGGCGACCCGACCACGGCAGCAGCTCGGGTTGCCGAGGCGCTCGAGGAGATCGACGATGAGATCGTCATCGTCCTGGACGACTACGACGCCGTGAATGACCCCGCGTTGCACGCTTCCATCGGCTCGTTCTTGCAGCGCATGCCGCCCAGCGTTCAGCTCGCCGTGGTTTCGCGACACGACCCGCCCTTCTCCGTTGGTCGACTCCGCACGAACGGTGACCTGCTCGAGTTCCGTGCGAACGAGCTCGCGTTCCGCTTCGAAGAGGTCGACGAGCTCGTGAACACGGGCATGGGAATGGATCTGACGCCTCAAGACCTCGCCCTGCTTCACGATCGCACCGAAGGCTGGCCGGCCGGCGTCACTCTCGCGGGCCTGTCACTTCGCGAGCGCGACGATCGGGAGGTTGCCCTCGAACGCTTCGGTGGCTCGAATCGGTTCGTCGTCGACTATCTCACTGAGGTCGTCCTCGACGAACTCGACTCCGATCGGTGCGCCTTCCTCCTCGAGACGTCGATCCTGGAGCGCATGTCCGGCCCGCTGTGTGACGCGGTTCTGGAGCGCGAAGGATCGACGCAGCTGCTTGCTGAGCTGGAGAAGGAAGATCTGTTCCTCAGCCCACTCGACGAACGGCGCGAGTGGTACCGCTACCACTCGGTCTTCCGCGAATTTCTCTACCGCGAGCTGACACTTCGTCTCCCGGAGCGTGTCCAAGAGCTCAGGCGGCGCGCCTACGAGTGGCTGCTGCGCGAAGGACAGCTCGACGATGCCTTTCACCAGGCTCTGGCGGCACGGGACTACGGCGCAGCCTCCAGGCTCATCTCCTCGAACTGGCTCGAGCTCGCCGGGCTTCGCTCGGAGGGGACACTGTTCGAGTGGATCGACGAGCTTCCGAGGGACGTCGTCCGAGCGGATGCCGCCCTCTGCGTGACGCGGGCGTGGTTGCTGCGACTACGCGGGGATCACCGTGGAGCGGTGCAGGCAATCCGGGATGCTCTGGCGGCAGAATGGTCTGGCCCCCTTCCGGATGGAGCAGCGTCCGTCGAAGCCGCCACGAGCCTGATCCGAGCCGGCTTCGTCGGCGGCGACGTTTCCGAGCAGCTGCGAGCGGCCCAGCTCGGCTTCGAGCTGGAGGCCGACGGCGCAGCTGTGTGGCAGTCGGTGGCACAGGTGTCCCTCAGCTTGGCCAGTTACTTTGCCGGTGAGCCCCTCGAGAGCAGGTCGCTCGTGGAGCAAGCAGCCGACGAAGCCCAGGCACTCGGAATGTGGCTGATCGCAGTCGATGCCAGGTGTGTGCTTGCGATCGCAGCGCTGAGCGAGGACGACCCAGACTTGGCCGAGCAATACGCGCGCGATGCTCTCGCCCTGGCCGAGACGAGGGGGCTCGCGCACCTCGACCGGCTGGGCCAGCCGCTCTTGGTTCTGGGCAAGGTGCTCGCCCAAAGAGGCGAGCATGACGAAGCGGACTCCACGCTCACTCAGGCTCTCGAGCGACTACGGGCGTGCCATGACGACCTTCCCGTGGCCGAGTGCCTCCTGGCGCTGGCCCCGGTTCGGCGAGCTCTCGGACGGCCTGATGAAGCACGTGAGCTGCTCGCGGAAGCAGCACGCACCATCGACGTCTGCGTCGACCCGGGCATGCTCCGCGGGCGTCTCGACGAGACGAAGGTGATCCTGGGTAGGCCAACGCAACGGACGAGGGACACGGACGAGCTCAGCGACCGCGAGCTGGACGTGCTGCGGCTGCTCGACGAGGGACGGACGAAGCGCGACATCGGCCGCGCGCTCTATCTCTCGTACAACACGATCCACTCGCACACGAAGTCGATCTACCGCAAGCTCGACGCCTGCTCCCGGGAGCAGGCTCTCGCGCAGGCTCGTGAGATTCAGCTGATCTGAAGCCCGTCCGTTCCGGATGCGGCTCGAACTACGGGGCGGCAACGGGTGGCGACTCGGGCGGAGCGTCCCCGGCATCGCGGCGATTGTCCCGCGGCCCGGCTGCCCATCCGTGTGGGCGCTCGCTCCGAAACCGGCGTACTCTCGAACGCCGGCGCCGCGTCGCGCGGGTGGGCCGCGAACCACGCCGCGTAGCGGGCGGCGAGCGGCGTTGCCGACAAGCCGTGCAGGAGCACGGAGAGGGCGACCGTGAGAAAGATCGTGTTCAGCAGCACCGACTCGTGGGCCAGGTGGGCATCCTCGACGAGGATCACGGCGAAGACGATCGATGCCAGACCTCGCGGCCCGAACCAGCCCAGGAAGGCGACCGTCGGCCGTCGGGCGCCGGTTCCGAGCATCGCGAGCGCGACCGGAACAATGCGGACGAGCGTCAGGCTGAGCAGCGAATAGAGGACGACCGCCCCGGTGAGGTCGTCGAGCACGGGAACGAGCATGACCGCGCCGAAGAGGATGAACGTGACTCCGCCGAGGAGACTGCCCGCCTCTTCGAGGAACAGCGTCACCTCGCCACCGACCTCCCGCCGCAAGCCGCCGAAGACGGCGCCGGCGACGAAGGCGGCGATGAACCCGCTGCCACCCATCCACACGGCCAACCCGTAGGCGAGCGCGGCACCGGCGACGGGCACAACCTGGAGCCAGATCGAGTCGACGAGGCGGCGCGGGACTCCGAGCCTGATCACCGCTGCGGCTGCGATGCCCGCGAGGACTCCGCCGATGCATCCGTAGCCGATCTCCTCGAGCACGAGGTGAAACGCCGCGCCGTTGCCGATTGCACCCTCTTCCGCCTCGGCAATGGCGATCGCAATCAGGAGAAGTGGCACGCAGATGCCGTCGTTGAGCCCGCTCTCGACATTCAGACCTTGACGCACGCGTGACGGAACCCGCGGATCGGTGACGACAGCCTGTCCCAGCGCAGCGTCCGTCGGGGCGAGCACGATCGCAAGCGCGATGGCCTCGATGATCACCAGCTCCCCGAGCACGGCGACGCCTGCGAGCGCGCCGGCAACGATCGTCAGCGGCAGCCCGATCGCCAGCAGCCTGAGCGGCAAGGCGTACTCACGCCGCAGCGCGCCAAGGTCGATCCGCGATGCGTCCGAGAACAGCACGAGCGTCAGCGTCGCCTCGGCGACGATCCGGACCGACTCGCTCTGGATCGTCGTGTCGAGCCAGCCCAGGACCTCGTCGCTCACGAGGATGCCGCCTGCGACGAACACCATCGCAGCAGTGATTAGGGATCCCGAAAGTCGTCGCGAAACCGCCGCGTACGCGAGCACGAGGAGCGTAATTGCGACGAGACCCGAGCCGCCCACTGCTCAGTCTCCGCCGGTGCGTGGCTCGGGGAGGCAGTTCCCTCGGGCCGTGAGCACGCCGGTCGACTTGGTATCGCAGCGCCGCGCAGACAACCTTAGTAGCCCCTCGCCGGCCCCATGAGAGCGCCGATCAGCCAGAGCAACGGGAATGGGAATCCGAGGGCGAACATCCAGCCGTGGCCTTTCGAAAGAGTGGTGAGACCCACCGTGACCAGGACGAGCACGTAAGAAGGCCGACGCGGCTCACACGACCTTCACCGCCGTCTCGGATGGCCGCATGAAGGCGCCGATGACCCAGAGCACCGGGAGGAAGATCCCGAAGAAGAACAGCCACCCATGGCCGTTCCGAAGCGTGGTCATCCCGAGCGTGAACACCAAGATCACGTACACGATCCCGCCGATGCCGATTGCCCACCACATGATCTCTTCCCTTCCTTCGTTGGCCGCCCAGTCGGACGGCAGTGACATGCGCACGGTCGCACGCCGTCCGCACGAAGGGATCGCCCAAGCCACTCGTTCACCCGGGTGAACGGGTGTGTGAGCGGCTGGATCAGGTCGCCCAGTCCGGCAACGGGCGCTGGGATTCCACGCCGCCTCTCACACGCTCGAGGCGGACGCTGGCGTTCGAGTCATGACTCGTCGTAACCGCGGCCCGCCGGGACCGCCGGCTCGACGCCGGCACCCGCGGCTGCTACCTCCCCACGTCTCCTCCTGCGCTTGTCGACGAAGTAGATCGCGGCCAGCGCGGCGGACGTGATCAGCGAGGAGATGACGAGCGACGCGAGCGGGAAGCCAGCGAGTGTGGTCGCCACGTTGTAGGCCAGCCCACACGTGTAGACCGACCAGAGGACGCCGCCGAGGATCGACCAGGGGAGGAAGCGGCGATACGGAATGTCCGAGAGTCCCATGGATGCGTTGACGGCAAAGCGCATTCCGGGGACGTAGCGCCCTGCGACGATCAAGAGGCCGGGAGAGCGGTCGAGGGCGTCCCAACCGGCCCGGATCTTCGGATTCTCCAACGCCTTGTCGAGCTGGCCCTGCACCCTGTGGGCGTTCTTGCGGGCGATCCAGAACAACGATGAGTCTCCGACGATCGCGCCGAGCGCACCGGCCACCATGACGAGCTCGAGCTCGAGACTTCCCTCTGCGGCGAGCGTCGAAGCGGCACTCAGCGTCGTCTCGCCGGGGAAGATCGGAATGACCGCGTCGAACCAGACGAGCAGAAAGCACAGGACGTAGGCCCACTGCTCCGGCACGTCTGCGAACCACTCGGCCACGTCGCCCTGCTCAAGGACCTGGAGAGCGGCGATCACGACGAGCAGGGCAGCAAATCCACCAACGATGAGCGAAACAAGGTGTCGTCTCCAGAACGGCTCCTGCTGCTCGCGATCGACCGCCATGTTCCGCTCCCGTCTATTTCGTGCCGGTTCGACGCCGACGCCAGGCGACGCGTCTCGGGCGCGATGCTAGAAGCGGTGACGTGTTTCGTCATCGCCCGTCTCTCGCCGTCACCCGGGTGAACGTCGTCGGGGGCAAAACGAGGCGGCGGTTTGGAGCGTTCAGCGTGCGTGTGCCCACATCGGGATCACGCCGTTCACCCGGGTGAAAGCGGGTTCTGGGCGATGACCCTCGATTTCGCCGGCGCTAGCGTCGCTCTCGAAACAACGGATGGAAGGAGCTTCGCATGCAGATCGGCCCCACTCAGCTGCTCGCTCGTGATCTCGGCGCAGCATGGTGATCGCGCTCCTCATCGCGCTCGGCGTCGAGCTCATCGTGATCGTCGCTTTCGCGACGCTGTCAATCGGCCGCAAACGCTGGGTCAAACGGCAGCCGGGCGCATTCTCCGGAGCGATCCGCGTCACCGGCGGTGAGATCGACGGCCTCGGGCCGAAATGGAAGCGAGGCACAGGCCACTGGGTGCGCGATGTCCTTGTTTGGAACAAGGCACCGCTCCTGCTCACCAACCAACTGGTGGCGGTGACCCGGATCTCGCATGAGCGTCAGGCGAACGACGAGGTGAAGCGGCTGGGCGACGAGCCGATCGTGATCGGGTTCGTCGCCGACGGAGCCGACATCGAGGTCGCCGCGAAGCCGGAGCACCGCGCCTTCGTGACAGGGCTGTTCGAGGACGCGACCAAGCCGGCGCCGACGCCGCCCAGCGAACGGTCCCCCTCGACCGCCGTCAACTAGCGACTGCCTACGAAACCAACCCCACAAACGGAGGGAGCGGCAACGACCATGACTGAGAACGGAAAGCCCCAGATCGGGAATCCCTATGGCGGCGTGCCGAGCGGTGGGATCACACTTCCGCCGTACTACAAGCCGACGCCCGACCTCGCCAGCAACAACCTCTACTACCCGGGGCAGGAGGAGCTCAATCCGGACGAGATGCGGATCTCCTTCATCGGCAGCACGCCGATCCCGGTCACCCGCGCACAGGCCGGCACCTGCATCATGGTCGAGCTCGGCAACGGGAAGCGGTTCTTCTTCGACTTCGGCTCCGGTTGCATGCGCAACATCATCGCGATGGCGGTTCCGCTGCCGACGGTCAACGACATCTTCTTCACCCACCTCCACGTGGACCACTACGCGGATCTCCCCTACCTGTTCGCGTTCGCGCCGTGGGTGGGGCGCTGGAAGCCGTTGCGGGTGCATGGACCGTCGGGCCGCACGCCGCAGGACGGGATCGGGCACATGATCGAGGGCATGAAGATGATGACCCACTGGCACACGGATTCCTTCAACGCCTGCCCGATCGGCGACGGTTACGAGGTCGAGGTCAACGAGTTCGACTTCCGTGACGACAACGGCATCTGCTACGACGAGGACGGCGTGACCATCCGCCACTGGCAGCGGTCGCACACCAAGGACGGCGCCTCGGCCTACCGGCTCGACTGGAACGGGTTGTCGTTCGTCTGGACCGGGGACGGCCGGCCGGACGAGCTCTCGCTGGAGCTGGCGAAAGGCGTGGACGTCTTCGTGACCGAGGTGCAGCCGGACACGGCGAACCTCCAGTCGCTGAAGTTCGGCATGCCGCCGCTGATGCTGATGAACACGATCGACCAGGCTCACAGCGTCCACTACGCGGTCGGCTACATGTTCGACAAGATCCAGCCGCGCCTTGCGATGGTGACGCACGTGTCCTTCGACGAGGAGCTCGTCCCGGAGATCGTCGCCGGGATTCGCCACCACTACAACGGGCTGTTCCAGTTCGGCGCGCCCGACGTCGTGGTCGTCAACGTCAACAAGGACTCGATCTGGACACGGAAGGCCGTGATTCCGGACGCGGGCAACATGGCACGCCCGAACCCGAGAGAGGCGGCGCAGCTGTTCGACCTGTCGCCGACGAACCTCAAGGTGACGTTCCCGACACCGAAGCACACGGTTGCCGACGTCCTGGATCAGGAGGTCTTCGACCGGCAGATCGATCCCAAGAAGTACTACCCGGCGGATCTGGATCGCGAGCAAGTGGTCAACTTCCCGGCGGGCGTCACGATCGACGTCGGCAAGATCGCCGCCGTCAAGCTCCGCCACATCCAGGAGAAGCTGGCGGCCAAGCAGGATCAGCTGTCGCACGTCGTCGATGCAATCGAGCAGGCTCAGGCGGCCGAAGCGGCCGAGCCGGTCGAACCGGTTCGGACCTGATGGTCGACGACGTCTCTTTCGCTGTTGCTCGCCCTGAGGAGCGAGTGGGAATGGCTGAGGCCGATCTGTCCAGCCAGGCTGTTCCACTCACCGTGCTGACGGGATTCCTCGGGGCGGGCAAGACGACGCTGCTGAACCGCATTCTCACCGGCGATCACGGCCTTCGTATCGCCGTCCTGGTAAACGACTTCGGCTCGATCAACATCGACGCCGACCTCGTCGTCGGGGTGGAGAGCGAAGGAGACATCATCAGCCTCGCCAACGGCTGCGTCTGCTGCAACGTCCGCGACGATCTGGTCGCAGCGGTGACGCAGGTGCTGACGCGTCCCGACCAGCCCGAGTACGTCCTGCTCGAGGCCAGCGGAGTGGCCGAGCCGTCGAGCATCGCACTCACCTTCATGGACGACGGTATGCGCGACCGGATCCGGCTGGACAGCATCATGTGCGTCCTGGATGCAGAGCAGGTATTTGCTGCGCCGGAGATGATGGAGCTGAAGCTCCGCCAGATCGCCTTCGCGGACATGCTCATCCTCAACAAGGTCGATCTCGTCACTCCGGAAGAGATCGAGCAGATCAAGGCCTGGCTCGACGACCGATTTTACCGCTACCGGCTCGTCGAGGCATCCAGCGGCAACGTCCCTCTGGAGATCCTGCTGTCGGTCGGCCGGTTCGACCCCTCCCGACTCGACGGCGCGCCTTCACCCGACCAGTCCAGCCTGGCTCATGACTGTGATGGTCCCGACTGCGGGCATCACACTCATGGAGATCGGCACGATCACGCGCAGGTCTTCAGGACGTGGAGCTACGAGACCGACGAGCCCCTTTCCGTGGAGACGCTGCGAGAAACAGCGCGCAAGCTCCCGGCCGGCGTGTACCGCTGCAAAGGCGTCGTGCATACCGCCGACGAGCCAGACCGAAGGACCATCCTTCAGGTCGTTGGCAAGCGAGTGGACCTCGCCGTCGAGGAAGGCTGGAACGGCCGAGACCGCCGCACCCGCATCATCGCCATCGGCACACACGATGGAGTGGATGGACCCGCTCTGCGGGACGCCTTCGACGGGTGCCGCGATGCAGCAGGAGATCGAGTCGAGGAGCCCGTCCGGTGCTGACGGTCGAAAGCCGGAAGCACGACCGAGCAATCCAATCGTAGGAGGTAGGTAGGCATGCCAGGACCAAGACGACGGATGAGGCGCCGAGCCGTGGTCGGGGGAGCCATGATCGCGAGCCACCGGGCGGACGGACAGCCGACCGAGCCCGAGGCGCAGCCCGTCGCGCCGGCCGCCGAGGAGGCGCTGCCGCCCCCGGCGACGCCGTCCATGGATCAGAAGATCCACGAGATCGAGGAGCTCGCGAAGCTGCGGGAGTCCGGTGCTCTTACGGAAGAGGAGTTCGTGCAGCAAAAGCAGCAGGTCCTCGACAGCTAGAGAGCTGTCCTGTGACGGCGGTGGGTCCCTGCACGCGACCCACCGCCGGGGGACCAGCGCGGTGTGACGACGGGCCAGGACAAACGCGATGGACGAGCGGCCACCCTCTGCAGACGCCAAACCGACCACAGGCCGCTGGGCTCGGATCTTCCCGATCCTCGAGTGGCTGCCGACGTATGAGCGTGGCTGGTTCGGCCGTGATCTGCTCGCAGGAGTCATCATCGTCTGCCTGCTCGTCCCGGAAGGCATGGCGTATGCGCAGATCGCCGGCATGCCACCCGAGACCGCGTTCTACATCGCTCCACCCGCTCTCCTCCTCTATGCGGTCTTCGCGAGCTCGAACAAGCTTGTTGTTGTCGTCTCGGCGACACAAGCAGCGCTTTCGGCTGCGGCGGTAGCCGCTGTCGCTCCGCCGGGAACCGCTGACTACGCGGAGCTGACGGCGGCGCTCGCGATTCTGGTCGGCGCGATCACCGTCGCCGCCGGCCTCCTGCGGCTCGGACTGATCGCGCAGTTCTTCTCCCCTTCGGTACTGGTCGGCTTCGTCAGCGGCCTGGCGCTCGTCATCGCCATCAAGCAGGTGCCGAAGGTCCTCGGCATCGAGTCGGGCGAGGGCGACTTCTGGGAGCGCCTCTGGGACATCCTGGTCAACCTCGGAGAAGTGCACTCGACGACGCTGGCGGTGGGTCTCATCGCGATCGGAGTCATGGTCGCGGTCGAGCGCTTTGCGCACCGGTTGCCGGCTGCGCTCTTGGCGCTCGTCGTCGGCATCGCTATCTCGCGGCTCTTCGATCTCGCCGAGCGGGGCGTCGAGGTGATCGAAGAGATACCGAGCGGGCTCGTCGGCCCGGAAGTGCCTGACGTCGCATTGACTGAACTCTCCCTCCTTGCGGCCTCCGCGCTCGGGATCTTCCTGGTCAACTTCGCGGAGGCCAACAGCGTCGCGCGCGAGTTCGCCCGCCGGGATGGGAGGAAGCTCGACTCGAACAAGGAGCTCGTCGGCCTCGGCGCCGCGAACGTCGGAGCCGGGCTCTTCCAGGGGTTCGCGGTCGGCGCCAGCCTCTCCAAGTCCTCCGCTGCCGACGGTGCCGGAATGCAGACGCAGATGGCTGGGATCGTCGCGGCCGGGGGGACGATCCTGGTGGCGCTCTTCCTCACAGGCCTCTTTCAGGGCCTCCCCGAGGCGACGCTCGGCGGCATCGTCATCGTGGCCGTCAGCGGCATGGTCAAGACTCGGCGGATCTGGGAGCTCTATGCCCTGCGGAAGGTCGACTTCGTCCTGGCGGCGGCGGCGTTGCTCGCGGTGCTGTCGCTCGACACGCTCGCCGCGCTTGTCTTCGCTGTTGGGCTCTCCGTCGCGCTGCTCATCGTTCGGGCGGCCCGAGCGCCCGTCAGCCGTCTCGGCCAGCTGCCCGACGGCAGATTCGCGGATCTGCGTAGTCACCCCGACGCCCGTCCGCACTCGGCGACACTGATCGTCCGTCTCGACGCTGAGCTCTTCTTCGCCAACGCCGACTCGCTCGTGGACGACGTCTACGCCGCGGCGACCGAGAGCACGCCCCCGCCTCGCGCCGTCGTCCTCGATCTGGAGTCGACCAACGACATCGACGTCCCGGCCTGCGATGCGCTGACGACACTCGCCGCGCGATTGCGAGGGGCCGGGATCCGGCTCGCGCTGGCGCACGTCCACCCGGCCCGTGCTCGACCTGCTCGAGCGGACCGGCGTCGCAGACGCCGTGGGTCGGGAGCTCATCTTCGGGCGTGTCGAGGACGCGGTTCAGGCGCTCGAGTTCTCCTCGGACGAGCCCTCGCCTGGACGGAGCGACTAGGAGCACCTCACAAGGCCGGCCCAACGACGATCGGTCCACCCGGGTGAACGATCCCAATGGGCGATGACGTGTCTGCGAGGACGTGAAAACCTGGCGTCAGTGGGCGGCACCGGGCTCATCACCCGCCGCTAGTAGTGGTGAGAAAGCCGCTCGGAGCGCCACCAGTCATGACCATGGAGAACGAAGCCAACGCCACGAGATCACCCGACACGGATCGGGGTTCGGGCGCGGCCGACGGTGGCGGCCAGGGTCCGGCGCTCGTCAGGATCGCAGTCGTCTTCGCCGTCTTACTCGCGGTCCTCGTCAGCGGCGCCACCAGCATCTATCTCGCGCACGAGCTCTCCGATGCCCAGGACGAAAACCGTGCACTTGCCATCAAGGCTGCGAGCAATCAGGAGACGTCGGACGACTCCGAACGGAGGCAGGCGGTGGTTCTGGCGGGAATGAAGCGCCTGCTCGACCGGGCTCACGAAGCGACGAGCAAGATGGATGCGCTGAAGACCAAGACGCAGACCGCGGTGACGGGGATGCAGACCCTGCTTGCCGATACCCAGGCCGCACTCGACTCGACGAATCAGACCATCGCAGCGACGAATGAGGCCCTCGCGACGACGAATCAGACGCTGGCGGACGCGAACGACCTGCTCGATCAGGCGGATCAGGCGATCGCGAAGATGCAGGGCGCCGCGGGGTCGGTGCAGGGCGCGGCGGGGTCGTTGCAGAGCACGAACGTCGCCGACCTCGGATCGCGAGTCAAGTCAGTGCAGGTACCGGCTGACGCCGTCAAAGGCCGCTTCCGGAGCATGAGCGTCTCCACGGACCGTCAGCTCGCCGAGCTGAGGGCGTCGATCGATGCCCTGCCGGAAGCCGAACGAACGCCGCGGATCCAAAACGCCGTCACAGCCCTCGTGACCGCAGTCTCCACGCATAGGGCGCGCGTCACGAGTGCGATCGACTCCCTCCAGAGCTCGATCGCGGACCTCAGACGGCGCATCAACGCGCTCGAGCGGCTAAGCGACCGTCGGGGTCGCTAGCTCGCTGGACCCGCCGGTTGCGCCGTCGCGGCGCCTCAGCAGAGTCCGCCGCCAGGCTCAGCGCCTAAGCGCCGCGGGGCGGACGAGCCGCCAGGTCTCGACTGGCTACTCGAGGATCGTCAGCGCGAACGCGAGGCCGAAGCCGAGCGTCGTCACGAGCCCGACGGCTTTGCCGCCGTGCTCGAAAGCCTCCGGCATCATCGTGTCGGCAAGCATCGTCAGGATCGCGCCGCCGGCGAACGCAAGCACGAAGGCGAGCGCCTCGGGGCCGGCCGAGTCGAGCGCCACGTAGCCCAGCATCGATGCAAGGCCGCAGACGACCGCGACGGCCACCCAGAGACCCATGATCCTGCCGCGCTTCCAGCCGCCGGCGTCGAGCCCGGTGGTGGCCGCGATCGCCTCCGGAAGGTTCGAGAGGAAGACGGCGGCGATCACGGCGACGCTGACGCCCGCGCCGTCCAGCAGTCCCACGCCGATCACCGCCGACTCCGGGATGCCGTCGAGCACGATCCCGAGCACGATCGCGAGCGCCGAGCCGGCCGCCGCTCCGGCGGCGGGTCTCATCTTCTTCCGCCCTTCGCCGCCCATCCGGTCGACGATCGCGTCGCCGACGAAGAATGTGAGCGCGCCGGCCGCCAGGCCGATTGCGAGGCTGCCGCTCCCGGCCGCCGTCTCGAACGCCTCCGCCACGAGCTCGAACGAGACCGCGCTGATCAGGACGCCGGCGCCGAACGCCATGATCAGGCCGAGCAGCCGCTCGCGGATTGAGAACACGAGCGCGATCGCGCCGCCGAGGATCAGCGACGACCCGGCGAAGAGGCCCCAAAAGAACGCGCCCCACATGGGCAGGGATCCTGACCGCTGCAGCCCGGGGCCGAATCACCCGATCCGCACGATGACCCAGATGCGCCGGCGCGAGAAGTTTGCGGAGTCCGGGCGCTCCGCCCGCGCTCGAAATCCAGAGGAGGCCAACAAATGCTGCTAGCCGCGGACTACCCGTTTCTCGACGTGCTGTGGACGATCCTCATCATCTTTCTGTGGATCAGCTGGTTCATGCTGCTGTTCCACGTGATCGGTGACGTCTTCCGCCGCCGCGACGCAAGCGGAGCAAAGAAGACGCTCTGGCTGATCACCGTGCTGTTCCTGCCGTTCCTCGGCGTCTTCATCTACCTGATCGCCAACGGCGACGACATGGCGCGACGCAACATCGAGTCTGCAGAGGCCGCCAGGGCCGAGATGGACGACTACGTCCGCACGACCGCAGGCAGCGGCGGCGCGGCCGCCGAGATCGAGAAGGCCAAGGGACTGCTCGACAGCGGCGCGATCAGCCAGTCCGAGTTCGACGCGATCAAGGCCAAGGCCCTCGCGTAACCGAGAGGAGACACGCACCATGAAAGAGATCGGCCCAGTCGACTACATGATCGTCGCGTTTCCCGGGAACGATTTCCGGGGCGAGATCGCGCCGGCGCTCGCCGAGCTCACGGAGAACGGCACGATCCGGATCATCGATCTGGCCTTCGTCGGCAAGAACGCGGCGGGCGAGATCGTCGCCTTCGAGCTGACCGAGCTCGATCCCGAGATCGCTGCAGGCTTCGAGAAGCTCGGCATCGAGGTCGAGGGCCTCTTCAACGAGGACGACCTGATGGCCGCAGGCGAGGAGCTCGAGCCGAACTCCTCCGCCGCATTGCTCGTGTGGGAGAACGTGTGGGCCCGCGACGTCGCGCAGAAGATGCGCGACGCCGGCGGCATCCTGCTCGACTTCGAGCGGCTGCCGCACGAGGTCGTCCAGGCCGCGCGCGAAGCCGTGCTCTCAAACAGCTAGCGAAAGGAGAACCGACGATGCCAGGACGCAGAGGGCCGGGACTTGTGGGCATGGCGGCGAGAACAGCGGTCGTCGCCGGGACGGCGACCGCCGTCTCGGGACGGGTCGCAACGGCGGCAGCAGGCGAAGTACGTCGACCAGGATGCGGCGTACGTCGAGCAGGTGGCGGCGCCGGTGGTCGCAGATGCTGCGGCAGAGCCCGACTACATGGACGAGCTGACGCAGTTGGCGCAGCTGCGCGACCAGGGGATCCTGACCCCGGAGGAGTTCGAGGCGAAGAAGAAGCAGGTCCTCGGTCTCTGAGACCGAGGACCCACGACAACGCGAGAACCGAGGAGAGGAAGAGATGCCTGAGAGGCCGCAGCGGCGCGACGTTCTACCCGTGCCGGACGTCACCCCTGTCGGGCTGACAACGTACGACGCGAAGGATCCGGCGACGTCGTTCCCGCCGATCGAGCCGCTGCGGCCGCCGGAGGGGGCGCCGAACGTGCTCGTGATCCTGCTCGACGACGTCGGCTTCGCCGCGTCGAGCGCCTTCGGCGGCCCGATCTCGACACCGGTCGCCGAGCGGCTCGCCGCCAACGGCCTCAAGTACAACCGCTTCCACACGACGGCGCTCTGCTCGCCGACGCGCCAGGCCCTGCTCACGGGACGGAACCACCACTCGGTCGGCATGGGCGGGATCACCGAGATCGCGACCTCGGCGCCCGGCTACAACTCGATCCGGCCGAACACCTGCGCGCCGCTCGCCGAGACGCTGAAGCTGAACGGCTACTCGACCGCGCAGTTCGGCAAGTGCCACGAGGTGCCGGTCTGGGAGACGAGCCCGATGGGGCCGTTCAACGCCTGGCCGACCGGCTCGGGCTTCGAGCACTTCTACGGCTTCATCGGCGGCGAGACGAACCAGTACGCGCCGGCGATCTACCAGGACACGGTGCCGATCGAGCCGGACCGGACGGCCGAGGAGGGCTACCACTTCACCGAGGACATGACCGACCGCGCCATCGACTGGATCTCCCAGCAGAAGGCGCTGATGCCCGACAAGCCGTTCTTCGTCTACTACGCGCCGGGCGCCACCCACGCCCCCCATCACGTGCGGCCGGAGTGGTCGGACAAGTACAAGGGCAAGTTCGACGACGGCTGGGACGCCCTGCGCGAGCGGACGTTCGCGAAGCAGAAGGAGCTCGGCGTGATCCCGCCCGAGGCGGAGCTCACCGAGCGCCCGGACGAGATCCCTGCGTGGGACGACATGCCCGACGACCTCAAGCCGGTGCTCGCGCGCCAGATGGAGGTCTACGCCGGCTTCCTCGAGCACACCGACCACCATGTCGGCCGGCTGCTCGACGCGCTCGCAGAGCTCACGATCCTCGAGAACACGCTCGTCTACTACATCATCGGCGACAACGGCGCCTCCGCCGAGGGCACGCCGACCGGCTGCTTCAACGAGCTCATGGTCCTGAACGGCGCCGCGGGGCTCGAGACGACGGAGTTCATGGTCTCGAAGATCGACGACTTCGGCACGCCGGACGCCTACAACCACTACGCGGTCGGCTGGGCGCACGCGATGGACACGCCGTACCAGTGGACGAAGCAGGTCGCCTCGCACTGGGGCGGGACGCGGAACGGCACGATCGTGCACTGGCCGAACGGGATCAAGGCGAAGGGCGAGATCCGCTCGCAGTTCCACCACGTGATCGACGTCGCGCCGACGGTGCTCGAGGCGGCCGGCCTGCCGGCGCCGCTCAGCGTCAACGGCGTGCAGCAGCGGCCGCTCGAGGGCGTCTCGATGGCGTACACGTTCGACGACGCCGACGGCGGCCGACCGCCACACGACGCAGTACTTCGAGATGTTCTGCAACCGCGGCATCTACCACGAGGGCTGGACCGCGGTCACGCGGCACAGCACTCCCTGGGTGCTGACCGAGATGCCGGCGTTCGACGACGACGTCTGGGAGCTCTACGCGCCCGACGACTGGTCGCAGGCCTACGACCTCGCCGCCGACAACCCGGAGAAGCTCCGCGAGCTCCAGCGTCAGTTCATCATCGAGGCGGGGAAGTACAACGTCCTCCCGCTCGACGACCGGCGCTTCGAGCGCTTCAACCCCGACATGGCAGGTCGGCCTCAGCTCGTCCGCGGCAACTCGCAGCTGCTGTTCGGCTCGATGGGGCGATTGACGGAGAACTCCGTCATCGTGAACAAGAACAAGTCGTTCTCGATCACGGCCGAGCTGGAGGTGCCCGAGGGCGGAGCCGAGGGAGTGATCGTCTCCCAGGGCGGCGCCTTCGGCGGCTTCGCGCTCTACGTCAACGACGGCAAGCCGGCGTATTGCTACAACCTCTTCGGCCTGCAGCGGTTCAAGGTCTACGGAGACGGGCAAGATCCCCGCCGGCGAGCACCAGGTGCGGATGGAGTTCACCTACGACGGCGGCGGCCTCGGGAAGGGCGGCGACGTCGCGCTCTTCCTCGACGGCGAGCAGGTCGGCAGCGGCCGGATCGACGGCACGGTGCCGATGCTCTTCTCCGCCGACGAGACGACCGACGTCGGCTCGGACACCGCGACGCCGGTGAGCGACGACTACGGCCCGAAGGACAGCGAGTTCACGGGGAAGGTTCGCTGGGTGCAGATCGACATCGACGCGGCCGCAGAGGACATGGATCACCTGATCACGCCCGAGGAGCGGCTCCGGGTCGCGATGGCGCGCCAGTAGAACGGACGGCGCTCAGCTGCTGCCGAGCAGCGAGACGCAGAACCCGACCGCGGTGGCGGCGCCTGCAAGCGCCCCGCCGCGCTCGAAGGCGAACGGCATCAGCGAGTTCGTCAGCATCGCGAGCAGCCCGCCGGCGGCGAGAGCGGCAGCACGGCCGCCCTGCACGTCGGAGGTCAGGTCGGTCGCGAGGAAGCCGAGCGCCGCGGCGACGCCGCAGGCGAGGACGACCCAGAGCCAGAGCATCCCGACGCGCCGCGCGCTCCAGCCGGCCGCGGCGAGGTCGGCCGACGGCGCGATGCTCTGCGGGATGTTGGAGATGAAGACGGCGGCCATGAAGCTGAGGCTGATCGGCAGGCCCGTGCCGACCTGGATCCCGAAGATGACCGACTCGGGAACCCCGTCGACGACCGAGCCGACGACGATGCCCATCGCGCCGCCCACGCCCGCCTCGCCGAAGCGCGACTCCACCGCCCGGTCGGCGAGCAGGAAGACGGCGACGCCAACCAGCATCCAGACGGCGAACTGCCACCGGTCGAGCACGTCCTCGGCCTCGACGACGAGGTCGAAGGAGATCGCCGCGATCAGCGCGCCGGCGCCGAAGCCGGCCAGGACGCCGACGACCCGGGCCGGAACGTCGACCCAGCAGGCGAACAGGCCGGCGAGGAGCAGCGACGACGCGCCCAGCAGGCCCAGGCCGAATGCCTGGAGCATGCGGGGATCCTCCGCTTCCGCAGGCCCCTGGGCATCACCCGGTGCGGACGATCCCTCGTCAAGGAGAGACGGCCGGATTGCGCGGGCTAGACGACGGGGGCCGGCAGGCCCGGCCCGTCGGCCTGGCCGTCGTCGTGCACCGTCGACGTTGCGACGCGGTTCTTGCCCGCGCGCTTTGCCTGGTAGAGAGCGGCGTCCGCGGCCGCGAGCAGCGCCTCGGGAGTCGCGTACGTCGGAAACTCCGCGACGCCGAAGCTCGCCGTGACGCTGATCGGCTCGTGCCGTGCGCCGGTGACCTCCAACTCCGCGATCGCCATCCGGATTGCGTCGGCCGTCCGCCTCGCGTTCGCGAGCCGCGCGCCGGGGAGGACGATCACGAACTCCTCGCCGCCGAAGCGGGCCGGCAGATCCGTCTCCCGGACCGACCCGGCGAGCACGGACGCGACGGCCTTGATCACCTCGTCGCCCGCCTGATGGCCGAAGCCGTCGTTGACCAATTTGAAGTCGTCGATGTCCGCGATCACGAACGAGAGGCTCGTGCCGTTCCTGCCGGCGCGTTCGAGCTCGTCCTCGAGCCTGGCGGTCAGCTCGCGCCGGTTGGCGAGACCCGTGAGCGCGTCCGTGTGCGCCTGCCGCGTGAGGCGTGCGACATCGCCGACGACCTGGGCGAGCGGCCGAGCGAGCCGGTTCGCGAGCGCCGCGACGAGCGCCAGCGTGATCGCGGCAGCCAGGAAGACGAAGCGCCGGTAGCGCTCGGAGAGCGCGTCGATCGCCGAGACCGGCTCGACGGCGACGAGCGACGTGCCGGCAGCGCGCAGCGGCACCGACTGAGCGGCGAACTCGGTCTGCCGCAACTCGACGCGGCCGCCGCGGATTCGCACCTCCTCGCCCTTCGGCCCACCGGCGATCACGCGTCCGTCCCGCACGAGCAGCAGGCCGGCGTGGCGGGGAAGCGGGGTCGCCTGTCGGAGCAGCGTCAGCACCTCGTCGCCCAGCGGCAGCGCGATCGTCACCGTCGCGAGCACGCGGACGCCGTCGGTGATCGACGCGCTGGAGGAGATCCGGGGCGTGCCGGTGAGCGCGCCGATCGTGCGGCCGCGCAGGTTGATCCGGGCGTGGCGCGTGTCGGCGATCCGCCGCAACTCGGCTTCGTTGCCGGTGACGACGGCGCGCTGGAGCGGCAGCGAGGTCGCAAGCTGCGTCGCCTGGACGCGCAGATTCGCACGCAGCGACTCGAAGGAGGAGGCGCCGACACGGGCGCCGCCGGCGAGAGCGGTCGTGTGCTCCTGCCAGCTGCTGCGGCGCGCGTTGCGGTCGAGCGTCAGTGCGACGGCGACGACGAGTGCAGCCGCGAGCATGAAGACGAGCACCGCATAGCGGGCCACTGGAGTTGCGGCTAGTTGTCTCGCACGAGGTCGCCCGGCCACATCGGATCCTTTCTCCACGGAGCCCGTCGAACGTGAGCTCCTGACCAGACATCGGCCGATCAGCAGGCGCGGGTCTCCCCCGGTCGGGTGACGGGTCAGCGTGATCATCAGTCGTCGTGACCCGTGACGGCGATCGTCTGCTGCACCTGCGGCGCCGGCAGGTAGTTCGCGTTCCCGCCCTGGTTCGCGCGCACGATGCAGGTGCCGTCGCCGTGGAAGAAGACCCACGCGCCGAAGATCCCGCAGACACCTGAGCTCTGCGAGGCAATGCTGAACGCGACGGCGAGGCCGGAGGTCGCGGTCGCAGTGACGTGGTAGAGCCAGACGTCCTCGTCCACGACCGGCGGCGTCGAGGTGAAGCTGATCGTCTGCGGCGCGCGCGCGATCGTGAACGACTGCTGCACCTGCGGGGCCGGGAGGTAGGAGCCGTTGCCGCCCTGGTTCGCGTTGACGGTGCACGTGCCGACGCCGACGATCGTCACCGTCGAGCCCGAGATCGTGCAGACGCCGGCGCTGCCTGCGGCCGCGCTGAAGGCGACCGCGAGACCGGAGGTGGCGGTGGCCGAGACGGTGTACGTGGGCCCGCCGAAGACGGCGGAGCCGGGCGCGGTCGACGTGAAGCTGATCGTCTGCGCCGCCGGCGGCGGGGCCGCGACCGAGAACGACTGCTGCACCTCGAGCGCCGGCTCGTAGCTCGCGTTGCCGCCCTGGTTGGCGTTGACCGTGCAAGTGCCGACGCCGACGAGCGAGACCGTCGCGCCCGAGATCGTGCAGACGCCCGCGCTGGCCGAGGCGATCGTGAAGACGACCGCGAGGCCCGAGCTGGCCGAGGCGGCGACCGTGTAGTCGGGGCCGCCGACGACCGCGCCGCCGGGAGCGGTCGAGGTGAAGCTGATCGTCTGCGGGCTCAGCGTCGGCGCGCCCGGGCCGACGGTGAACGACTGCTGCACCGGATCGGCCGGGTCGTAGACGGCGTTGCCGCCCTGGCTCGCGACGACGGTGCAGGTGCCGGCGCCGACGAGCGACACCGTCGAGCCGGAGACGGAGCAGATGCCGGCGCTGGCAGGTGCGGCGGCGAACGTGACGGGCAGGCCGGAGCTCGCGGACGCGGCGACGGCGTAGTCCGGGTCGCCGACGGCTGCCGGCACCGGCGGCGTCGACGAGAAGCTGATCGCCTGCGATGCGCGCCCGATCGAGAACGACTGCTGCGCCTGCGGCGCCGGGTGATAGCCGGCCGAGCCCGCCTGGTCGGCGAGGATCGTGCACGTGCCGGCGCCGAGCAGCGCGACGGTGGAGCCGGAGACCGAGCAGACACCGGCGCTGCCGGCCGACGCCGAGAAGGCGACCGGGAGGCCGGAGCTCGCGGACGCCGAGACGGCGTAGTCGGGGCCGCCGATCGTCGCTGCCGCCGGCGGCGTCGAGGTGAAGCTGATCGTCTGGGCGCTGAGCGACGGGGCCGGGCTGCCGACCGCGAACGACTGCTGCACCGGCGCGGCGGGGTGGAACGTCGCGTCGCCGGGCTGGCTCGCCTCGATCGTGCAGGTGCCCGCGTCGAGCGCGGTGACGGTGGCGCCGGCGATCGCACAGACCGACGCGCTCGACTGGGCGACCGCGAGAGCGACGGGCAGCCCCGAGGTCGCGGCGGCGGTGACGGTGTACGAGGTCGAGCCGGCGGTGGCGCCGACCGGCGGCGAGGAGAGGAAGCTCACGGCCTGAGGCGCCCGGTCGACGGGGAACGCCTGCTGCACGGTCGGTGCCGCCAGGTGGAGATCGTCGCCGCCCTGATGCGCCTTGACGGTGCACGTCCCCTCGCCGACGAACGTCACGACCGAGCCGGTGACGGTGCAGACGCCGGCGCTGCCCGAGGCGGCGGTAAAGCTGACGGCCAGGCCGGAGCTCGCGGTGGCAGAGACGGAGTAGATCGGGCCGCCGACGACGGCGAGGGCCGGCGCCGTCGAGGTGAACGTGATCGACTGCGGGCTCGGAGCCACGGCCGCCGGGAGAACGGCAAACGACTGCCGCACGCGGGGAGCGGGCTCGTACCCGCCGTTGCCGGCCTGGTCGGCCTCGACGGTGCAGGTGCCTGCACCGACGAGCGAGACCGTCGATCCCGACACCGTGCAGACGCCGCCGCTCCCCGCTCCGGCGGCGAAGCTCACCGGCAGGCGCGAGCTGGCGACGGCGGCGACGGTGTACGCCGGTCCGCCGGCGACGGCGTGTGCGGGCGGCGTCGAGCTGAAGACGATCGCCTGCGGCGCGCGGCCGATCGCGAACGACTGCTGCGCCCGCGCCTCCTTGTACTTGGAGCTGCCGGCCTGATGGGCCTCGACGACGCAGGTGCCGCTCTCGCGGAACGAGACGGTCGAGCCCGAGAGCTTGCAGACGTCCTTCTTGCCGGCGATCGAGAGCTTGACCGGCAGTCCCGAGCTCGCGTTCGCGGCGGCCGTGTACGCCCCGCCGACGAGTGCAGAGGCAGGAGCGTCCGACGTGAACTCGACCGCCTGCGAGACGAGCGTCGGAGCCGGAGCCACGGCGGGCGGCGTCTGCGAAGCGGCGGGCGCAGGCGGCCGCGGCGTCGCCGGAGCGGGTGCGGCGGGTGCAGCCGGCGGCGGAGCGGCCGGCGCGGGAGCTGACTGCGCGCTGACGACCGGCGCGCTCGCTTCGACCGGCTCGTCCGGAACGGACGCCGTCGCGAGCTCGCCGGCGACGACTTCGCCGAGTGAGACGACCCCCGATGTCGTGGAGCCACGGCTGAGAGCAGCGGCGCCGTAGCGGAAGGCGTTCGGCGAGAGCAGGCTCTCGGCGTAGGTGAGGCCGAGCACCGCGGCGGCATCGCGCGCGCGCTCCTCGGCAGGGCGGTTGCTGCCGTCGTCGATCCCGAGCACGGCGCTCTGCAGCGAGATCGAGATGCTGTCGTCCGCCAGCCCGTCGAGCCCCGGCAGCAGCTGCAGGCCGGGCGAGGCGACGCCGGCCCAGAGCGTGCAGGCGAAGACCGCCGCGACGACCTGGACCGCCGTCGGGCCGAAACGGCGAAGCCGCCCCTTTCGGGCGCGCTGCTTCGTCGAAGGTTGTGCCGCTGCCGCCAAACTCTCGCTCCTGCCGCAAGGAACCGTCCTGCTCAGGATCGCCAGAAAGGGGTGACGCCCCCTCCCCCGTTCGTGTACTAGCCATCCCCCGAATGCGTCACTCGAACGGGTGAGGTGAGCACGTCGACGGCGGCCACGAGGTTGGCGCGACCGGCTCCGTGGGTCTCGATCGCGGCCTCGGCGCCCGGGATCCCCGTCTCGACGACGATCGCGTCGGGCCAGCGCCGCAGCAGCTCCCGCTGCCAGGCGTGCCGGGCCGCGTCGCGGACGACGAGGACGAGCGGCCGATCGTCCGGCACGGAGACCGCACCGGCGCTCTCGGTCACCCGGATCCCGTCCGCCCCCGGCCAGAGCGCCGCCAGGCCGTGGTCGAACTCGCCCGCCGCGACGTTCGCCTCGGGCATGAGCTCGACGACGAACGGCGGCTCCGTCGAGCGTGGGTGCACCGCGGACCTGAAGCGCGCGCCCAGCGGCCTCGGCGCCGACCTCGGGCCCGGGTGCACCCACGACTGTGGGCGCGGACGCCCAGGCGGTGGTGGCGGCGACGCGGCCCGCCGCCTGCCTCGAGGCGCTCGCGCGAGAGCCGGCCCTCGCCGACCGCGGCGACGATCGCCGCGAGAATCGATTCGACGGCGTCGTCGTGCACGTCGTGGCCGACGCAGAGCGCGTCGGCGCCCGCAGCCAGCGCGCGCACGGCGCCCTCCTCGATGCCGACGCCGGCACTGATCGCGCGCATCTCGAGCGCGTCCGTGATCACGAGCCCCTCGAAGCCGAGCTCCTCGCGAAGGAGCCGGGTCAGGATCCGCGGGCTGAGCGTCGCCGGTGCCTCGTCGAGGGCGGGCACGACGAGATGTGCGGTCATCACCGCCTGCACGCCCGCAGCGATCGCGGCGCGGAACGGGAGCAGCGCCGCCTCGAGGTCGCCCGCGACGACGGGCAAACCGACGTGCGAGTCGACGGCGGTGTCACCGTGGCCCGGGAAGTGCTTCGCGCACGCGGCGACGCCCTGGCGCTGCGTCCCCTCGACGAACGCCGCCACGTGCCGGGACACGAGCTCCGGATCGGCGCCGAAGCTGCGCACGCCGATCACCGGGTTGTCGGGGTTCGTGTTCACGTCGGCGACGGGCGCGAGGTTCATGTTCACGCCGCAGGCGGCGAGCCGACCGGCGATCGCGGCGGCGACGTCGGCCGTCAGGGCGGTGTCGTCGACGACGCCGAGCGCGAGGTTGCCGGGGAACGAGCTGCCGGCCGACGCCTCCAGCCGCGTCACGTCGCCGCCCTCCTCGTCGATCGCGAGCAGGACGTCGCCCGGCCTCCCGCAGCCGCGCGGTCAGCCGAGCGAGCTGGTCAGCGTCGCGGACGTTGTACGCGAAGAACGTGATCCCCCCGAGTCCGCGCTCGAGCAGCCGGAGCACCCAGTCCGGCACGTCGTCGCCGGGGAAGCTCGGCAGCAGGCAGGCAGCCGCCAGGCGCTCGACGCCGCTCACGCCTTGACGCCGCCGGCCGTGAGCCCGAACGCGATCCGCCGCTGAACGATCACGAAGAAAGCGACGACGGGCAGCGCCGTCAGCGTTGCGGCGGCCATCAGCGAGCCCCAGTCGGTCCCGCGCGACGTCGTGAAGTTCGCGAGCCAGATCGTCAGCGTCTGGTTCTCCTGCGAGGAGAGAAGCACGTAGGCGATGATGAACTCGTTCCAGGCCTGGATGAAGGCGAAGATCGACGTCGCCACGAGGCCGGGCGCGACCAGCGGCAGCATGATCCGGACGAAGGCGCCGAAGCGCGTCGAGCCGTCGACCATCGCCGCCTCCTCGAGCTCCTTGGGGATCCCGGCGACGAAGCCGCGCAGAGTCCAGACGCAGAACGGGAGCACGAGCGCGACGTAGGTGATGATGACGCCCGAGAGCTTGTCGACCTGGTGCCACTTGCTGAGCGCGATGAAGAGCGGGATGATCAGCGCGACGAGAGGCACCATCTGCACGGCGAAGATCACGACGACGAATGCCTGCCGCCCGCGGAAGCGGAACTTCGCCAGCGCGAGCGCCGCGAGGAACGCGAGCACGAGCGAGACGACGACCACGGCGCCGACGACGATCAGGCTGTTCTTGACGTTGTCCCAGAAGTGCGGCCGCCCGATCGCGTCGCGGAAGTTCGCGAGCGTCGGCCGCTCGGGAACCCACTGAGGGTCGTAGCTGAGCACGTCGGCGCCCGGTTTGAACGCGGTCGAGACCATCCAGTACACGGGAAACGCCATCACGAGGAAGACGAGCAGGCCGGTCAGGTTGAGTGCGACGCGGCGCAGCGCCTTCCGGCGGCTCCGCCGACGCCGCGGCGCCGGAGCGCGTTCCGCGACGGCGCTCACTCGATCTCTCCGATCCGCACCATCTGGCGGATGTAGACGAACGTGACGGCGAGCAGCACGACCACAGTCACGAGCGCGATCGCCGAGCCGAGGCCGTACTGGCTGACCCCGAACGAGGTGACGAACGAGTAGATGCCCATCACGAAGTAGTCGGACTCGGGCCGGTTGCCGCGGATGATCCAGATCTGGCTGAAGACCTGGAAGTTCCAGATCACCGACAGGCTCGCGAGGATGACGAAGATCGGCTTCAGGATCGGCAGCGTGATGTCGCGGAAGATCTTGAACGCGTTCGAGCCGTCGATCGACGCAGCCTCGACGAGCTCGCGAGGTACCTGCGTGAGCCCCGCATAGATCGTGATCGCGACGAAGGGGATCGCCCCCCAGACGACGATCGCCGTGATCACCGCGAACCCCTCCCACGGGTTGACGAACCAGTCGTGATGGTCGAAGTAGTCGAGCCCGAGCCGCGCGAGCGTCCAGTTGGCGACCCCGAACTCGTAGTCGACCATCCAGGTCCAGATGTTGACGGCGACGACGGGCGGCATCGCCCAGGCCAGCACGAGACCGGTCGTGATCAGCAGGCGCATGAACCCGCCGAGCTGCGCGAGCAGGAGCCCCACCAGCGTCCCGAGCAGCATGGTCAGACCGACCGTGACGGCGGTGAACGCGATCGTGCGGCCGAGCACGGTCCAGAACTCGTGGTCGTGGAAGATCTGCGAGTAATTGTCGAAGCCGACCCACTGACCCTTGTGCGCCAGCAGCTCGACGAGGCCGTACTGCTGGAACGACAGCGCCACGAGCTTGTAGAGCGGGTAGCCGAGCACTGCCACGATCACCGCGAGCGCCGGCAAGAGCAGCGCGTACGGTGCGAGCGCCCGCCCGGCTCGACGTCGAGACCGGCGCCGAGCCGGCCTTGCGGCCGGCTCGGCGTGGAGGGCTGACTCTGCGCTCACTTCGGAGCGTGAGTCTACGAGCGGGCGTTCAGGATCTGCTCGATCCGGTCACTCGCCTGACCTGCGAGCGCGTTCGTCTTGCCCGGGCTGCGGAGGATGCCGCTGAGCATCGTCTGGAGCACGTTCGCGCTCTCGACGTTCGCCCAGTTCGGCGTCGAAGGGACGAACCAGCTCGACGTCGCGGCCTTTGCGAACGGGGCGAGGGTCGGCTTCTTGGCGTGGATCGCAGCGAGCGTGGTCGTGTTCGGAATCACACCGCCCTGGTTCGCCATCCGCGTCATGTTGGCCGTGCTCGTATAGGCGGCGATCCAGTCGGTCGCGAGCGCCTTTTCCTTGCTCGTCACTGGAATCCCGAGCGTCGATCCGCCAAGGAAGGTGGGCATGTACTTGCCAGACGTGTGGCTCGGCATCGGATAGGCGCCGATCTTGCCCTCGAGCTTCGGATTGCCGACCTTCGGGTCGAGGGAGTAGCCCCATTCCCAGCCGTTCGCGATGATGGAGCCGACCTTGCCCTTGGCGAAGACCAGCGCCTGCTGCGGCTTGTTCTCGTCACCCGTCTTATTGGCGCGGGAGAGCCTGAGCACCATCGTCCGCCACGCGGTCAGGCCCTGAAGGGCTTGGGGCGAGTCGAGCGTGCCGGCCCACTTGCCGTCGCGGAACCTGGCGATCGCGCCGCCGTAGTCGTAGACGAACGACATCGCTGCATGCCAGTAACGGCCGGGGTAGTAGACCGCGGAGTACGTCGGGTCCTTCTTGCCGCCGTACTTGGCCATTAGCTTGCTGCCCGCAGCCATGAACTCGGCGAGCGACTTCGGGGTCGACTTGATCCCCGCCGCCTTGTACTGGTCGGTCCGGTAGATGACGCCGCGAGCGCCGGCGTAGTAGGGGACGGCGAACGTGCGGCCGTTGTAGACGCCGGCCGCGGCAAGCCCGGACAGCCACGTGCGCGAGTTCGGGAAGCTGGCCTTCGTGAGCGGCGCGAGGGCACCTGCTGCCGAATACTTCGGTGTGTCGGTGTTGCCGAACTCGATCACGTCCGGCGCGTTCCCCGCGGCGAGAGTGGCCTCGAACTTGGTCTTGTAGTCGCCCCAGCTCTGGTACTGCACCTTGACGTCCACGTCCGGATGCTTCTGCTTGAAGGCGGCGTTTGCGGCGGCGACGGCCTCCGGCCAGTTGCTCTGCGCATCGCTCATCAACCAGACGGTGATGTCCGTTGCTTGGGTGGCGTCCGGCCTCGCGCCGGTCGCCGACGCGGTCGCGAGTGCGAGCAGCGCCACCAGGATTGCTGCTGTTGTGAGCCTTCGCTTCATTGCGACCCTCCTAGGAGTCGAGTCGGGACGAAAAATGGATTGGTCTGTACCACTTGGGCACACGCGGAGGCTTGCATACCGGACCGCCAAAGTCAAGATGTGGTGTCAATGCCTCAAACATACGTGTTTCAGCGGCGAGGTCACGCCAACTGGTCTTGACCGCTGGCTAGCGCGCGAGGGTGATCTTGCTCAGGCCGGCCGGGTGGTCCGGGTCGAGCCCCTTCGCCTGCGCGAGCGCCCAGGCGAGCAGCTGGCCCGCGGTGACCGTCAGCAGCGGCGTCAGCAGCGGGAGCGGCGGCGCCGGCACCGGCAGCCGGTGCGCGGCTCCTTCGATCTCGTCGGAGGCGGTGCCGCTCGCGATCAGCATCGCGCCGGTCTCCCTCGCCCGTGCGGCCGCCTCCTTGACCGCGGGGAGGCTCTCGTCCGCCGAGGCGATCGTCCAGACGGGGAAGAGCCCGTCGAGCGCCGCGACCGGGCCGTGGACGAGGTCGGTCGCGGTCAGCGGCTCGGCGGCGACGCGGCACGTTTCGAGCAGCTTGAGCGAGATCTCGCGGGCGGTCGCGAACTCAGGGCCGCGTCCGATCACGAACATGCGGCCGACGAAGGCGAGTGAGACGGCGAGCTCCGACACGCGCCGCTCGAGCTGCGGCAGGAGCTCCTCCAGGAGGTCGGCCGTGCGGCGGATCCCCTCCGCGACCTCGGCGCCCCGGTCGGCGGCGTGCCCGGCGAGCAGCGCGAGTGCGGCCACCTGCGCGAGATACGTCTTCGTCGCTGCGATCGCGAACTCTGGCCCTGCGCTCAGCGGCAGCAGCGCGTCGGCCGCCCCTGCGAGCGAGGAGCCCTGCTCGTTGCTGATCGCGACGGTGTACGCGCCGCGCCGCCGTGCCCGCTCGACGTACTCGAGCACGTCCGGCGTCTCGCCCGACTGCGAGAGGGCGACGACGCAGGAGCCGCGGAGGTCGACCTGGGCGCCGTAGTAGACCGAGAGCGAGATCGAGTCTCGCATCGCCGTCCAGCCGGGCAGCAGGCCGAAGGCGTAGACCCCGTACGAGGCGGCGTTGTCGGAGGATCCGTGGCCGACCATGCGCACGAGCTCGAGCGAGCGCCCGCTGAGCGTGCGGGCCACCGCTGCATACTCGTCACCGTGCTCGAGGAGCCGGCGCAGAGCGGCCGGCTGTTCGTAGATCTCGCTCAGCAGCACGGTTCCCGGCACGTCCGGCGTCTGCCGCGGCACGGGAACCGAGCTCACGGGCTCTGCTCGCGGGGCATGAAGACCGGGGCCACGAGGGCGCGGTCGCGGCGGTTCAGCTCGGTGACGAGCCGGTAGCGGTCGCCGCGGTAGATCGAGCGGACGAACTCGACGATCTCGCCGCTCTCGGAGCGCGTCGTGCGCTCGAACTGGAAGGCCGGTGAGTGCAGCGGCACACCGAGGATTGCGGACTCCTCCTCGTTCGTGACCGTCGGCTCGATCGTCTGGAGCCCGCCGACGATCTCGATTCCGTAGCGCTCGGTCAGCAGGTCGTAGAAGGAGGTGCGGTCGAAGTCCTCGGCGGTCAGGCCGGGCACGAGCGGCTCGGGAACGTGCAGGGTCTCGATCGCCATCGACTCCTCGTCGGCCAGCCGCAGTCGCTTCGCGACCACGATCCGCTCGGACGGCGAGACGTGGAGGCAGCGGCCGAGGTACGCGCCGGCGTGCGTGACCTCGAGCGACAGCGTCCGGCTCCCCGGTCGCAGCCCGCGGCGGCGCATCTCCTCGCTGAACGAGGACATCGTCAGCTCCTGAGCGATCTTCGGCTCGGAGACGAACGTGCCGCTGCCGCGGCGGCGGACGAGGTAGCCCTCGCGGGCGAGCTCGTCGATCGCGGCGCGCACCGTCAGCCGTGAGACGCCGAACTCGTTACTCAGCTGCCGCTCGGAGGGGATCGCGTGGCCGACGCCGGTCTGCTCGATCAGGTCGAACACCTGATCGCGCGTTTGGCTCTGCTTCGTCGTCCGCTGCGAGCTCGTCGCCACCGTGAACCCATCCTAGACTGGTCGATCCGAATTGGTCAATACCAATCTTGTTTCCAGCGGCGAGCGGTATTACACTCGCGTGCA
The DNA here is from genome assembly GCA_963738795.1 of uncultured Gaiellaceae bacterium. Lineage (GTDB taxonomy): Bacteria > Actinomycetota > Thermoleophilia > Gaiellales > Gaiellaceae > Gaiellasilicea. The sequence continues at coordinate 184,063 of CAVTXQ010000001.1, forward strand.
TGAATCCAGGCCGACCCGTCACCGAGGAGCGCGCACGCGGGAACGCTGACATCGACCTCCGCTCGACGCTCGAACTCGTCGAGCTGATCAACGACGAGGACGCGCGGGTCGCTCCCGCCGTGCGGGAGGCCGCAGCCGAGCTCGCGGCGGCGATCGACGCAATCGTCGGGCGACTGCAGGACGGCGGCAGGCTGGTCTACCTCGGCGCAGGCACCTCCGGCCGGCTCGCACTCGCCGACGCCGCCGAGTGCGTCCCCACCTTCGGGCTGGACGCGGACCGGGTGCTCGCGCTCGCCGTCACCGACGAGGCCGACGAGGACGACGCGGCTGCCGGCGCAGCGGCCGTCGCGGCAGCGGCAATCCGGCCCGCGGATGCGGTCGTCGCTGTGTCAGCGAGCGGCCGCACGCCGTTCGTCGTCCGCGCGCTTCAGGCCGCCCGCGACGCAGGCGCGCTCACGGTCGCGGTCGTCTGCGCCGACGGCGCGCCGCTCGCCGACACCGCCGAGCACGTGATCGTTGCCGTTGTCGGGCCCGAGGTCGTCGCCGGCTCGACGCGGCTGAAGGCGGGCACGGCGCAGAAGCTCGTCCTGAATACGATCTCGACCGTGTCGATGATCCGGCTCGGCCGGACCTACGGGAACCTGATGGTCGACGTCGTCGCCACGAACGCGAAGCTCCAGGCGCGGGCGCGGCGGACGGTCGAGCTGGCGACGGACGTCTCCGAGGCGGACGTCGACGCGGCCCTCGCAGCTGCAGACGGCGACGCCAAGGTCGCGATCGTCTCGATCCTGGCCGGGCTCGACGCGGCCGACGCGCGCGCCCGACTCGACGCGGTCGGCGGCGAAATTCGGCGAGCGGTGGAGTCATGAGGCTTGGCGTCGCTGCGGCTGTCGTCGACGGCGTGCTCCTGCAGGGAGACGTCACGGTCGAGGACGGCCGCATCGCCGCCGTCGGCGTCAACGGAGGCGGCGGCAGCGGGATCGCGATCCCCGGCCTCGTCGACTTGCAGGTGAACGGCTTCGGCGGCGTCGATTTCGCGGCCGCGGACCTCGCCGGCTACCGGCGCGCCGGCGAGGCGTTGCTCGAGTCGGGCGTGACCGCGTTCCAGCCGACGTTCATCACCGCGCCGGAGGACGAGCTCGTCGCGGGGCTGAACGAGATTCCGCGCGAGCCGATCGGCCCGCGTGTGATCGGTGCACATCTCGAAGGACCGTTCCTCTCGCCACTGCGGCTCGGCGCGCACCCCCTTGCCGCGCGCCGCGACCCGGACCCGGCCCTGCTCGGGCGCCTGCTCGACACGGGCCGGGTCTCGGAGATGACGCTGGCGCCGGAGCTCGACGGCGCGCTCGAGTTGATCGACCTGCTCGGCGCACGCGGCGTCGTCGCGTCGTGCGGGCACTCCGATGCGACCGCCGAGCAGGCCGGACGGGCGTTCGACCGCGGCGCCGCGACGGTGACGCATCTCTTCAACGCCATGCGGCCGCTCGGTCACCGCGACCCCGGCATCGCCGGGGCGGCGCTTGCGCGCGACGACGTGATCGTGCAGGTGATCCTCGACGGCAACCACCTGGCCGAGGAGACGGCGCGCGTCGTCTGGCGCGCAGCAGCGGGCCGGATCGCGCTCGTCTCGGACGCGATCGCGGCCGCCGGCGTCGGCGACGGCTCGTATCGCCTGGGCAACGTCGACGTCGAGGTGCGCGACGGCGTCGCCCGCCGCGGCGACGGCGTGCTCGCCGGCAGCTCGTTGACGCTGATCGGCGCCGTCCGGCGGCTGCACGCGCTCGGCGTGCCGCTCGCGGAGGCCGTCGGCGCTGCGACGAGGGTGCCGGCGTCGGTCGTCCGCCGTCCCGAGCTCGGCAGCCTCAGCCCCGGCGGCGCCGCCGACGTCGTCGTGCTCGACGACGCGCTCGAGATCCGCACCGTCTTCGTCGGCGGCCAGGACCTGGTGGCGGCGTAACGTGGCCGAGATCCTGATCGAGCGGCTGACGAAGGAGTTTTCCGGCAAGGTCACCGCGGTCGCGGACGTGACGCTGCAGATCGAGGACGGCGAGTTCATGGTGCTCGTCGGGCCGTCCGGCTGCGGCAAGTCGACGCTGCTGCGCCTGATCGCCGGCCTCGAGGACGTCACCGCCGGCACCGTCTGGATCGGCGGCCGCGACGTCACCGACCTCGCGCCCCGCGCCCGCGACATCGCGATGGTCTTCCAGAGCTACGCGCTGTATCCGCACATGACCGTCCGCCAGAACCTCGGCTACGGGCTCAAGGTGCGCAAATCGTCGAAGTCGGAGGTCGCGGTGCGGGTGGAGCGTGTCGCGCAGCTGTTGCGGCTCGACGACCTGCTCGACCGGCGGCCGGCGGCGCTTTCAGGCGGTCAGCGCCAGCGGGTGGCGATGGGCCGCGCGATCGTGCGCGAGCCGCTCGCGTTCCTGATGGACGAGCCGCTCTCGAACCTGGACGCGAAGCTGCGCGTGAACATGCGCGCCGAGCTCGCGAGCCTGCACGCGCGCCTCGGCGCCACGACCGTCTACGTCACGCACGACCAGGTCGAGGCGATGACCCTCGGCCAGCGGGTCGCGGTCATGCGCGACGGGCGGATCCAGCAGGTGGACACCCCCCACGTGCTCTACCGCGATCCCGCCACCCTCTTCGTCGCTGCGTTCATCGGCTCCCCCGCGATGAACCTCGTCGGCGCCAGGCTCGACCGGGACGCCGTCGAGTTCGGCGGCGTCAGGATTCAGCTCGCCCCGCGTCAACGTCCCGACCGGACCGGCGACGTCGTGCTCGGAATCCGCCCGGAGAGCTTCCAGGACGCCGCCTTCGCGGACGCCGCGCTGCCGCGGCTCGACGTCACCGTCGGCGTGGTCGAGGACCTCGGCTCCGACACCCACGTGATCTTCCCGATCGACGCGCCGCGGGTCGACACGGAGGACGTGCGCCGGGCCGCGGACGACGACGAGACAACGCTGACCGACACCGCCGTCTTCAACGCCCGCGTCGACGCCCGCACGGCCGCCCGGCCCGGCGAAACGCTCCAGCTCGCGGTCGATCCCGACGGCTTCTACTGGTTCGACGCGACGACGGGCGCGAGTCTGAAGCGGCGCGCCACCAGCGCCGCGACCGAGCTCGCTGCCCTGCGCTAGACCAGTCGCTTCTCGAGCCGCGCGGCCAGCCGGGTCAGCGGGAACGAGATCAGGAAGAAGAGGATCATCACGCCGCCGAAGATCTGGAAGGCCTTGATCTCGCCGAGGCCGATCGGCGGGATCGCCGTGATCCGCTCGTTCTGCCGCTCCGCCGCCTCCAGCACCTCGAGCCCGCCGATCACCTGCGCGAGCGTCGAGTTCTGGATGATGTTGACGAGCAGGCTGACGAAGGGCGGCAGCAGACGGCGCAGCGCCTGCGGCAGGATCACGAACCCGTGCCGGCCGACCCAGCCGAAGCCGAGCGCCGACGCGGCCTCGTGCTGCTCGCGGGGGATCGACTGGACGGCGCCGCGCGTCGCCTCCGCCACCTGCGCGCTGCCCCAGAGGATGAGCGCGATCGAGGCGGCCGTGAGCGCCTCGAACTCGAGGCTCGTCCAGACGGACGGCAGACCGAAAAAGACGATGAAGACGGTGACGAGGATCGGCAGGCCGCGGAAGACCTCGATGTAGAGGCGGATCACCGCCTGCAGCGGCAGCAGCTTGATCGTCATCAGCGTCCCGAACGTGATCCCGATCAGAGCGCTCCCGACGACCGCCGCCGCGGAGACCTTGAGCGTCCCCGGCAGGCCCTCGAAGAGGATGTAGCGCCAGACGGGCTCGGCCCACTCGGAGTCCTGGATCGCGCGCCAGGTATAGACGGCGAGCGCACCGAGGCCAACCGCCAGCACGACGCCCAGCGCCCGGCGGAGCCAGGTCGACATCAGCGGGCCTCCGGGAGGGCGAGGCGCGACTCGAGCAGGCGGATCAGCGCCGAGAGCGACCAGACGAGCGTCAGGTAGGTGACGGCGAGCACGGTCAGCGACTCGGCCGTCTCGAGGGTCAGGTTGCTGATGTTCAGCGCGGTCGTCGTCAGCTCGGCGTAGCCGATCACGTACATCAGCGAGGTGTTCTTCAGCACCGAGATGTAGGTGTTGATCGACGACGGGAGCGCGATGCGGCCGCCGATCGGCAGCGTCACGTTCAGGAACGTCCCCAGCCGGCCGAAGCCGAGCGCGGAGCCGGCCTCGCGGTAGCGGTGCGAGACCGCCTCGAAGCCGGCCCGGAAGTTCTCGCTGTTGAAGGCGCCGCCCCAGATCATCACCGAGAGCCAGGCGACCGTGAACTGGTCGAAGACGATCCCGAACTGCGGCAGCGCGTAGAAGATCATGAAGATCTGGACGAGGATCGGCGTGTTGCGGATCACCTCGACGTAGACCGCGGTGAACTGGCTGACCACCGGGATCCGATGCGCGCGGGCGGCGCCGAGCACGAGGCCGATCACGAAGGCGCCGACGATCCCGATCGCCGAGACCTTGAGCGTGTTGACGAGGCCGTCGAGCAGCTCCTCGTGGTTCTCGGAGACGAACGCCCAGAGGTCGTACGTGACGGCGAGCGTCATCGGCACGACGAGGAAGCGGCCGCGTGTTCGCGGCCGCTTCCTGTGGTCGTGGTGGTGCGGTCGACCGCTGCTAGCAAACGGTGTCCGCGCTCGGAGAGCCCGCCGGCGCGTACGCGAACGTGTTGTTCGGCCGGAGGATGTTCTTCGAGAAGCCGGCGACGAAACGCCCCGGCACGTTGTTGCGGAGCATCGCCATGAACGTGTCCTTCTTGCGCATCAGCTCGAGCCGCGAGTCGACCCAGCGCTTCAGCGCGGTGTTCCCCTGCTTGATCCCGATCCCGTACGGCAGGGCCAGGAACGTGTCGTTCGTCAGCTTCGCGGACTGATCCGCAGCCGCGACGCCGACGAGGACGGTGTCGTCCCACATCAGCGCGTCCGCCCGGCCCTGGTTGAAGGCGAGCAGGGCGTTCGTGAAGCTGTCCGTCACCGTCACCTCGGTGCTCGTGTGGCAGCGCTTCAGCCAGCGGTCGTAGATCGAGCCGCTCGTCGTCGCCACCTTCCGATTGCGGATGTCGGCGATGCGTCTGAACCGGCCCGTTGTTCTTCACGAGCAGGCGTCCCGTCGCCTTGTAGTACGGGCGCGAGAAGTCGATCCGCGTGTCGCGGTCGGCGGTGTAGGTGAACGTCGAGATGACGAGGTCGACACGATCGGTCGTCAGCAAGCGGCTCGCGGGCGGGCGTCGGCGCACAGACGTACGAGACGCGGCTCTCACGGCCGAACGCGTAGCGGGCGAACCACTTCGCGATCTCGACGTCGAAGCCGGCGTTCTTGCCCTGCACGTTGATGTAGCCGAACGGCGGCGCATCGCACTTGACGCCGACGACGAACCGCTGCCGGGCCTTGATGTTCGCCGGCAGCTTCGGCAGCGGCGCCGGCGCAGCAGCGCTGACCACCCCCGTTGTGGCACTCGGCTGGGCGAAGCCGATCGTGGCGGCAAAGACCGCTACGACCGCGACGCCCGCCGTGGCCAGGAGAATCCTTTTCATGCACGTGCTCCTTCCTCGTCGGTGACTGACAACTCTTCGAGCGAACCTGCGAGCTGAAGCGAGCGGCGCAGGAACCGCCGCGTCCGTTCTTCCTCCGGACGATCGAGCACGTCGGCGGGAACGCCCTGCTCGACGATGAGGCCCTCGTCCATGAAGATCAGCCGGTCGCCCACCTCGCGCGCGAACTGCATCTCGTGGGTGACGACGAGCATGGTCATCCCCATGTCGCGCGTCAGGTCGCGCATGACGATCAGCACCTCGCCGACGAGCTCCGGATCGAGCGCCGAGGTGACCTCGTCGAAGAGCATCACGTGCGGGTCCATCATCAGCGCGCGGGCGATCGCGACCCGCTGCTGCTGGCCGCCGGAGAGCTGGTGCGGGTGCTGGCCGGCCTTCTCGGAGAGGCCGACGCGCTCGAGCAGCAGCCGTGCGCGCGCCTCCGACTCGGCCCGCGGCCGCCGCCGGATCCGCCGTGTGGCCAGCGTCAGGTTGTCCATCACGGTCAGGTGCGGGAAGAGGTTGAACTGCTGGAAGACCATGCCGATCCGCTGCCGCACGGCCGACACGTCCGTGCCCCTGCGCGTGATCTCGTCGCCCTCGAGGAAGATCCGGCCCGAGTCGAGCGGCTCGAGCAGGTTGACGCAGCGCAGCAGCGTGCTCTTGCCGCTGCCGCTCGGCCCGATGATCGTCAGCACCTCGCCGCTCCGCACCTCGAGGTCGATCCCGCGCAGGACGTGGTTGTCGCCGAAACTCTTGTGGACGGCCTCGAGCCGCACGACGGGGTCCGTCGTCGCCGCAGGGGCGGAACTCTCAGCCGTCGTTACCACTTCGCAACGCCATACAACAGACGCGGCACCACGGTTGTCAAGCAAGGGCTTTCTCACCCGAAAGAGGGAGAGCCGCAAGCGTGATTGTCACGATGATCCGTCCGGTGGGCTCTGCGGCGTACCATCGCGGCCGCCCGCTCTCCCCAGCTATGGACGAACCGGCACGCACAGTCCCCGATCTCGGCGCTCCGCGCATGCGGCTGGTCTCGGCCGGCGCCGGGCCGGGCGCGACGCCGTCGGCCGAGTCCTACCGGCGCCTCGCCGACGTCTTCCACGATCTGCTCTCGGAGCAGAGCCTCGACTCGCTGCTCGTCCGGATCGCGGACACGCTCGACGAGATCGTCCCCTACGAGGCGCTCCACATCTACGAGGCGGACGAGCCCAAGCGCCAGCTCGTGCCGACACTCGTCCGCAGCGACTACGCGGAGGAGATCCTCGAGGACACCTTCCCCTTCGGCGTCGGGATCACCGGCTGGGCGGTCGAGCACCGCGAGCCTGTGCTCTCGAACCAGGCGCACCTCGATCCCCGCGTCGCGTTCGTGCCGGGAACGCCGGTCGACCCCGAAGCGCTGATCGTCGTGCCGCTGATCGCGCGCGGCGTCCTCAAAGGGACGCTGAACGTCTACCGGATCGGCGAGCAGGCCTCGTTCAGCGACGCCGAGTTCGAGCTCGCGCAGCGGCTGGGCGACGCGGCGGCGCTGGCCCTCGACAACGCGCACATCCGCGCCCGGCTCGAGCGCGAGGCGCAGACCGACTCGCTGACCGGCCTGTACAACCACCGCTACTTCCACGAGCGCCTCCGACGCGAGCTGACGCTCGCCTCCACCGACCACACGAACGTCGCCGTCGTGATGATCGACATCGACGACTTCAAGAAGGTCAACGACGTCTTCGGGCACGCCGTCGGCGACGAGGTGCTGGCCGAGCTGGCCGACCATCTCCGCGCGACGGTCCGCTCCGGCGACATCGTCTGCCGGATCGGCGGCGAGGAGTTCGCGGTGATCGTCCCCAACAGCCGCGCGGAGCGGACGATCACGCTCGCGCGCCGGCTCGCGGAGCGGCTCGACGAGGTCGAGCTGGAGCTCGCGGGCCGGATTGCCGTCTCGATCGGCATCGCGCAGGGGCCGGAGCATGCGGCCAACCCGCGCGAGCTCGTCGCGTGCGCGGAGGCGGCGATGATGACCGCGAAGGCGCGCGGAAAGAGTCAGGTCGTCTTCTTCGACGACTCCGACACCGAGCGCCCCGCCGGCCGCCAGACCCGCGGCGAGGACATCCGCTCGATCGCGCACCTGAAGATGCTTCAGTCCCTCGGCGGCAAGCTCAACCGCTCGAACGACGTCCGCGAGATCGGGATGGCGATCGCGAACGAGCTGCGGCAGCTGATCGACTACCACAACTGCCGCGTCTTCATCCGCGAGGGCGAGGAGCTGACGCCGATCGCGTTCCAGGGCGAGCTGACCGGGCACGACCGGACCGCGGCGCAGGTCTTCCGGACGCGCGTCGGCGAGGGGCTGACGGGGCGCGTCGTCGAGACCGGCGATCCGCTCCTGCTCGACGACGCGTCGGCGTGCGAGTTCGCGGTCGAGATCGAGGGCACCGCGAAGATCGAGGAGTCGATCATCGCCGTGCCGCTCCACTACGGCTCCCGCGTCACCGGCGCAATCGTCATCTCGAAGCTGGGGCTGAGCCAGTTCGACGCGGACGACCTGCGCCTGCTCGAGGTGCTAGCCGGCCATGCGGCTGTGGCGCTCGAGAACGCCCGTCTCTACGAGGCGCAGCGCCGCGAGGCCGAGAGCGCGAAGGCACTGCTCGAGTTCGGGCGCGAACTCGCCGCGGCCGAAGGGCTGGAGCGTGTCCTCGAGCGCGTCGTCGAGGGCGCCGCGCAGCTCACCGGCGCACCCTCTGCGTCCCTCTGGCTCGAGGATGCACCTCGGGGCTCGATCGTCGTCCGCGCCGGAGCCGGCACCGGCGAGCGGATCGCGTGCGACGCCGTGACCGAGCGGACGGAGCCGTTCGCGAACGAGGAACCGGCGGCTGCGGTCGCGCCGTTCACCGTCGAGGGCCGCTGGGGCGCGATCGTCGTCGCCTCGCAGGCCGGACGCCGAGTGGGGCGACCGCGAGCTGAAGCTGCTCGGCGGGCTCGCGCACCAGGCGAAGCTCGCGATCGCGAACGCCTCCAGCTTCGAAGGGCTCGAGCGCACGTTCCTCTCCACCGTCGAGGCGCTCGCGAACGCACTCGAGGCGCGCGACGAGTACACGTCCTCGCACGCCCGCTGGATCACCGACACGGCGCTCCTCGTCGGGCAGGAGCTCGGCGTCGACGGCGACACGCTGAAGCGGCTCGAGCTCGGAGCGCTGTTCCACGACATCGGCAAGATCGGGATCCCGAACTCGATCCTGCTCAAGCCCGGCCCGCTGAACGAGGAAGAGCGAGCACTGATCGAGACGCACCCCGAGCTGGGGGCGAAGATCATCGCCCCGATCGACCAGCTGCAGGACGTCTGCGGGATCGTGCGGGCCTGCCACGAGCGCTGGGACGGCGCCGGCTATCCCGACCGGAAGGCCGGCGAGGAGATCCCGCTCGAGGCGCGGATCATCTTCGCCTGCGACGCGTTCCACGCGATGACGACCGACCGGCCCTATCGCAGCGCGCTCGACCCAGCGGAGGCGCTGCATCGCCTCGAGGAGGCGGCGGGCTCGCAGTTCGACCCGCGTGTCGTCGAGGTCTGCCTCCGCGTGCTCGAGCACGCCCCCGCGCCCACTTAGTCCGTTCGAGCGAGAGCACGCTCGCACAGGCAAGCGTTTCCGCTAAGCGGACTCGCGCTCCTGCTTGCGGCGATCGAGCTCGGCCTGTGCCTTCTCAGCTAGGGCCAGAAGGCGCTTGTTGTTCCGAAGCGCCCGCTCGCGGGCGGCCCGATCCTCGTCACTCATCTTCTTCCTCTTCACCGTCTTCCTCCAACAAGTACCGCTCGATCCGCAAGAGCGTCGCGTTGATGTCGTGCACCGCGAACAGTAGCGCCGCGACTTCGTCGCGCTCGATCAGCGACTCGTTCACGCCGTGAACCGTGCCGCGCATCGCGGGCCGCCGCAAGGTGGCCGGTTCGGCCAGCGTCCGCGGTGGACATGTCTGGGGACTGTCCCCGGACATGGCTGGCGGGACGGGATGTGGACAAGGAGGCGCGGAATCTTTACCGACGGCACGGCCCGTCGGGACAGGGGATAGCCCGTTCGGACAGGAGGAGCGTCTCGGTTCGCACGACGTCGCGCCACCGGCCCGGTGGCGGCTTGAACGCCGAGAGTTCGCCGCGAACGGCGACGGCGACGAGCACCTCGCCGCCGCGGGTGAACGCACAGACGTCTTCGCCGGCATCGACCGGCTCGTAGGCGCCTGCGAACGCGGCAGGCCGTCGCGCGCGCAGGGCGAGCGTCTCCCGGATCAGGCGCAGTTTCGGCGGCTCCTCCGACGAGGCCAGCAGCCGTCGCCGCAGCTCCCAGTCGACCGGCCGCCGGTTGTCCGGATCGACGAGCGCGAGGAACGGGAGCTCGTCGCCCTGGTAGACGTCGGGTACGCCCGGCGCCGTCAGCTTGAGCAGCGTCGTGCCGAGCACGATCCGCTCGGCGCGCCGCGCCAGCCGCTCCGCGTAGGCACCGAGCTCCTCGTCGTCGAGCAGCCCGACCGCCCACGTCTTCGCGCCGGCCTCCCACTCGTGATCCTGGTCGATCCAGCTCGTGTTCACCTTCGCCTCGCGGAGCGCCTTCTCGAGGTACTGCTCGAGCCGCTCGGCGGTCAGCGGCCACGCGCCGACGAGCGTCTGCAGGATCAGGTACGCCTCGTTCGGATCGCGCCAGCCGCCGAGCCGCGGCCGGACGATCGCCTCCCACTCGGCCGGATTCGTCCGCGATCGCGTCGAGCCGCGCGCGCACGTCGCCGCTCCGCTTCGTGTCGTGCGTCGTCGTCGCGAGCAGGCCGCCGGGCGGCCGTGCCAGGTTCGCCTCGTGGAAGCCGGCGACCGAGAGCGAGAAGCGCCCCGGGTCGCCGCCGACCTCGTTCAGCGCGACGAACCGGTTCCAGCGGTAGAACGCCGTGTCCTCGACGCCCTTCGCGTGCACCGGCAGGCGTCGTCTGCTGGAAGCGGACGACGAACGCATCGTGCCCGCGCTCCTCGAGCAGCAGGATCCGCGCGAGCGCGTCCGGCAGCGCCGCCGCCGCGATCGCGGCGCGGTCGGCGTCCGCGACCTCGCCGGAGTCCGGCTCGACATAGGTGCGATAGACGTGGAAGGACGCGAGCGCCCGCTCCACGTCGGCGTCGAAGGGCAGCTTCGCCGCCAGCTGCGCCGCCTCCTCGGCGAATGTCGCCGACGCCTGCTCGCGCTTCGCCTCGGCCGCTACCTCCGCGAACGAGCGCCGTTCGCCGGTCAGCTCCTCGTACAGCGCGGTCAGCGGCTCCTCCGCCGCCGGCGAGACGAAGAGCGCCGTGACGTCGTTCAGGAACTCGTAGCCGGTCGTCCCCTCGACCGGCCAGGCCGGAAGCCGCTCGCCCGGCTCGAGGATCTTCTCGACCCAGACGCGCTCGATCCCCGACTCGCGCAGCCGCTCGAGATAGCGGCGCGGATTCGCGAGCCCGTCCGGGTGGTCGACGCGGACGCCGTCGACGACGCCGTCCTGCGCCAGCTCGACGACCTTGGCGTGCGTCACCTCCCAGACCTCCGGATCCTCCATCCGCACGCCCGCGAGCTCGCCGACGTCGAAGAAGCGGCGGTGGACGCCCGTGCGCCAGTCGAGGTCGAAGAACCTCGCGCGCCAGAGCGGGTCGCGCCAGAACGGGTTCTCGTCCGTCGCCGCCATGTGGTTCGGGACGATGTCGAGCACGATCCCAAGGCCCGACGCCTGCGCGGCCGCGGAGAGCGAGCGCAGCCCGTCCTCGCCGCCGAGATCCTCGGAGACCCTCGTCGGGTCGACGACGTCGTAGCCGTGCGTCGAGCCGGGCCGGGCCTGGAGCGACGGCGAGAGATAGAGGTGCGAGACGCCGAGCTCCGCGAGATACGGGACGAGCTCTGCCGCCGCCCGGAAGCCGAGCGTCCGGCCCCAGCTGGAGCCGGTAGGTCGCGCGCAGCTCGGTCATGCGACGCGGCGGAGAACGACGAGCGAGCGGTTCTCGACCGCGACGATCCCGCGCGCCGGAAAGAGCTCCGACCCCGGCTCGATGTCCGGTTCCGCCGTCGAGAGCTCGTGCACCCACCGCCGCCCATAGGCGACCGCCGGCAGCGTGAAGACGACGTCCTCCGCCAGGGCGTTGAAGAGGATCAGGAAGGTGTCGTCGATCACCGGCGCACCTTGCGGACTCAGCGTCGGGATCTCGGCGCCGTTCAGGAAGACGCCGAGCGTGTGCGTCGCTTCCTGCCAGTTCCGCTGCGTCATCTTGCGGCCGTCGGGCCGGAACCACCACGCGTCGGGCGAGCCCGAGCCGAGCCGCTCCTCGCCGGTGAGGAAGTCGGCCCGCCGGAAGACCGCGTGGCGCGCCCGGAAGTCGATCAGCCGCCGCGTGAACGCGAGCAGGTGCTCTTGCCGCTCGTCGAGCTCCCAGTCGAACCAGGAGATCTCGTTGTCCTGGCAGTAGGCGTTGTTGTTGCCGCCCTGCGTGCGGCCCGATCTCGTCGCCGCCGAGCAGCATCGGCACGCCCTGCGAGAGGAGCAGCGTGGCGAGGAAGTTCCGCTGCTGCCGCTCGCGCAGCACGTTGATCGCCGGATCGTCGGTCGGCCCCTCGACGCCGTGGTTCCAGCTGCGGTTGTGGTTGTCCCCGTCGCGGTTCGACTCGAGGTTCGCCTCGTTGTGCTTCTCGTTGTAGGAGACGAGGTCGTGCAGGGTGAAGCCGTCGTGCGCGGTGATGAAGTTGATCGACGCGAACGGCCGCCGGCCGTCGTGCTGGTAGAGGTCGCTCGAGCCGGTGAACCGCTACGCGAACTCGCTCACCGGCGCCTGGCCGCGCCAGAAGTCGCGCATCGTGTCGCGGTAGATCCCGTTCCACTCCGTCCAGAGCACGGGGAAGTTGCCGACCTGGTAGCCGCCCTCGCCGACGTCCCACGGCTCGGCGATCAGCTTCACCTGGGAGAGGATCGGATCCTGGTGGATGATGTCGAAGAAGGCCGAGAGCCGGTCGACCTCGTGGAACTCGCGCGCCAGCGCGGAGGCGAGGTCGAAGCGGAAGCCGTCGACGTGGCACTCGATCGCGAAGTAGCGGAGCGAGTCCATGATCAGCCGCAGCACCGACGGGTGCACGGGGTTGAGCGAGTTGCCCGTGCCCGTGTAGTCCATGTAGTGCCGCGTGTCGCCCGGGACGGTGCGGTAGTAGGAGAGGTTGTCGATCCCCTTGAACGAGAGCATCGGCCCGAGGTGGTTGCCCTCGGCGGTGTGGTTGTAGACGACGTCGAGGATCACCTCGATCCCGGCCCGGTGCAGCGCCTTGACGAGCCCCTTGAACTCGCGCACCTGGTCGCCGCGTCGATCCGGTCGCGCTGTAGCCGGCGTGCGGCGCGAGGTAGCCGATCGAGCTGTAGCCCCAGTAGTTCGTCAGCCCCTTGTCGGCGAGCGCCTGCTCGTCGGCGATGTGGTGGATCGGCAGCAGCTCGATCGCGGTGACGCCGAGCGAGGTCAGGTACTCGAGCGACGCCTCCGAGGCGAGCCCGGCGTAGGTGCCGCGCAGCTCCTCGCGGACACCTCTCGAGCCGCTTGGTGAAGCCCTTCACGTGCACCTCGTAGATGACGGTGTCGTGCCACGGCGTCTCCAGCGGCCGGTCGTCTTCCCAGTCGAAGCGCTCGTCGATCACGATCCCCTTCGGGATCGCCTCGGCGTCGTCCTCGTCGTCGCGCTCGAGGTCGGCGTCCTCGTCGCCGGGCACGTACGGGAGCGTGTTCGCGAAGTCCCAGCGGATCCCGCCCTCGATCGACTTCGCGTACGGGTCGATCAGCAGCTTCTTCGGCGTTGAAGCGGTGCCCCTGCTCGGGCGCCCAGGCGCCGTGGACGCGGTAGCCGTAGCGCTGCCCGGGCCCGATTCCCGGCAGGTAGCCGTGCCAGTTGAACGCGGTGCGCTCGGTCAGCTCGTAGCGGGTCTCGCGGTCGGTCGCGTCGAAGAGGCAGAGCTCGACCTTCTCGGCGTGCTCGGAGAAGAGCGAGAAGTTCGTGCCCTCGCCGTCCCACGACGGGCCGAGCGGAAACGGCTTCCCCGGCCAGACCCTCATGCGCGGAGCTCCACTGTCTCGTTCGGCGAAGTCGGCGCGCAGCGTCGCGCGGCCGCGCCGGAGCTCGAGCGTCCGCGCGTCCTCGTCGAAGGAGACCTCGAGCTCGCGCGGCAGCTCGCGCCGCAGCCGGAGCAGGTCGACGTAGAGCTGCTCGGGCTCGCGCGGCGCGAGCTTCGACAGCTCGAAGCTCTCGACGTCCTGCGGGTCGGGCACCTCGCCGCTGAAGCCGGCGAAGTGCCGGAACTCGCGCCGCCGGCCCTCGCGCGTGGCGTCGGCGATGAACGGGTCGATGTGGTCGGTGAAGAAGCGGAACGGCGCCTGCTCGCCGTACTCCTCGCCCTGGAAGAGCAGCGGCGTGAAGGTGCTGAAGAGGACGACGGCGGCGGCGACGCGCCGCTTCGCGTCGGGGAGCCGGTCGCCGAGCGCGCGGTTGCCGACCTGGTCGTGGTTCTGGGCGGCCGCGACGATCCGCGGCCCTTCCGGCCGCGCGCAGCTCGGCGGCGATCTCGGCCATCGAGCCGTCGAAGCTCGGCGTAGTAGCCGTCGCGCTCGCCGGTGAGCGCGACGTGGAGCGCGTGATGGAGGCTGTCGAGCCACATCGCGTCGTGGCCCCAGTCGGTCAGCGGCCGGAAGTCGGCGGCGCCCATCTCGCTGATCACGAGCGCGTCCGGGTTGAGCGGCGCGAACGCGGTCGGCGAGCTCGGCGAGCACGTGCGTGGGCGAGTCGTCGTGGACGGCGTGCACGGCGTCGAGGCGGAGGCCGTCGATCCTGTAGTCGCGCACCCACAGCTCCGCGTTCTGGATCGCCCACTCGCGCACGCCCGGCTGCGCGTAGTCGAGCGCGTCGCCCCAGGGCGTCTCGCCGAGCCGGTCGGTGAAGTACGGGCCGAACGCGCGCAGCGCCTCGTTGCCGGGGCCGATGTGGTTGTAGACGACGTCGAGGATCACGCCGAGCCCCTCGCGGTGCGCCGCGTCGACGAGCCGCGCCAGCCCCTCCGGGCCGCCGTAGGCACGGTGCGGCGCGAAGGTGTAGAGGCCGTCGTAGCCCCAGCCGCGCTCGCCGGGGAAGGTCGCGACCGGCATCAGCTCGATCGCCGTCACGCCCAGCTCGCGGAGCGGCGCGGAGCCGCGGGATCGACGCCGTCGAAGGTCCCTGCCGGCGAGAACGTGCCGACGTGGAGCTCGTAGAGGACGAGCTCGTCGAGCTCGAGCCTCGGCCCGGGCGCGATCTCGAAGCCGCTCGTGTCGAGGACGCGGGACGGTCCGCGCACCCCGTCGGGCTGCCAGCGCGAGCACGGATCGGGCCAGGCCTCGCCGTCGACGACGAAGCGGTAGTCGTCACCGGGCCGCAGCGGCGCCTCGCCCGCCCAGACGCCGCCGCCGGCCTGCTCGAGCTCATGCTCGCCGACCGCAACGCTGCGCGCGTTCGGCGCCCAGACGCGGAACGCGGTGCGGCCGTCCGGGCGCGGGACGGCTCCGAGGGTCGAGTTGGTCGCGACGGGCACGGCGCGACGGTAGCCGACCTCTCTACCCGGCCGCCTCCGCCTTCCGCAGGCCGCGCAGCGACCAGAGCGCGAAGAGCGCGACGAGGCCGAGCGCGATCACGAAGGCCGAGAGGACGTAGACCTCCTCGCCCGCGAGCATGCCGCGCACCGCCTCGAGCACGTACGTGAGCGGGTTCAGCGTCGCGACCGCCTCGATCCAGCCGGTCGAGCAGCGCCAGCGGCACGTAGACCGGCGCGAAGAAGAGGATCAGGAACACGGGCATCTGCATGATCGGGCCCGGCCTGGATCGTGCGGAAGCGCATCGCGACGCCGCAGGCCCAGAGCAGGCCGGCGACGTTGATCAGGAGCGCGAGCGCGTACATGCCGACGACGTCGACGGCGCCGCCGAAGACGTTCATCCCGGCGAGCGAGCGCGACCACCGTCAGCACGGTCGCCGTCACGACCCAGCGCACGAGCGCCGCGAGCGCGTAGCCGAGCACGATCCCGGTCCGGTTCGGCGCCGCGAGCAGCAGCCGGCGCGCGAAGCCGGACTCGAAGTCGCGCGCGATCCCGAAGCCGGTGAAGACGCCGCCGAACGCCGCCGACTGGATCAGGACGAAGCAGAACTGGAACGCCGTGTAGCCGGGCGGGAAGTCGAAGCCCGGCACGTTCGCGACCTGCGAGAGCCCGCCCGCGAACGCGGTGAAGAAGAAGAGCGGGAAGAGCAGCGACGGGAAGAGGAGCGACGGGTTCGTGAAGACGTTCTTCAGCGTCCGCCACGCGACGCCCGAGGCGACCGGCCAGATCCTCACGTCCGCACCAGCCGCTGCTCGCAGCGCGAACGTCGCGAGCGTGATCGCGACGATCCCGATCACGACCGCGATGCCGAAGCCGAGCGCGAGCGCCTGCGCGTCCCAGCCGGTGATGATCAGGCTGCGGACGCACTCGATCAGGTACGAGACCGGGTTCACGCTCGCGACGAAGCGGAACCAGTCGACGTCGATCAGGTCGCGGGGCGTGTTCATCGACGAGAGGAAGAGGAAGACGAAGAGCAGCGGGAAGAGGCCCTGGATCGCCTCGCCCGAGCCGGTGCGCAGCGCGAGGAAGAGGCCGATCGCGCCGAAGCTGACCGAGATCACGGCCGAGAAGAGGAAGAGCACGAGGATCCCGAGCGCGCCGGCCGCGAAGTCGACGCCGATGATCAGGCCGACCGCGATGTAGAACGCCGCCTGGACGAGCCCGAGGACGACGGCGCCGGCGAGCAGGCCGGCGATCAGCGCGAGCCCGCGCATCGAGGTCAGCGAGAGCCGGTTCAGGAAGCCCGTCTGGATGTCGCGGGCGAGGTCGGTGCCGGCGTTCATCGTCGAGAAGAGCGCCCCCTGGATGAACGGCACCGCCAGCGCGAACGCGACGAAGGAGTCGGTCGGGAAGCCGGGCAGCTGCGTCGACGCCTCGAGCCCGCCCGAGTTCACGAGCAGGAGCAGCATCGGGAAGATCAGCGGGAAGACGACGGCCGCCGGCTGGCGGCTCGTGCGCACGACCGAGCGCCGCGCGATCGCGCCGACCTGCGGCAGGGCGGCACTCATGCGGCCGTGTCGGCCGCGTCCGGCTCGTCCTCTTCGGCGCCTTCGAGCGAGCGGCCGGTCTTGGCGAGGAAGACGTCGTCGAGCGACGGTGCCTGGATCTCGAGGCTCGCGAGCGTGAGGCCCGCGTCGTCGACGGCGCGCACGACCGCCGGCAGCCCGGCGAGGCCTTCGCGCAGCCGGACGGCGACGTCGCGGGTGCCGCCGTCGAGCGCTTCGCCGTAGGGCGCGAGCGCCGAGACGAGCCGCTCTCGGTCGGCCTCCTCGGCCGGGATCGCGTGGACGCTCGGCAGCCCGATCTCGGCCTTGAGCGCCTGCGGCGTCCCCTCGGCGACGATGTGGCCGTGGTCGATGATCCCGACCCGGTTCGCGAGCACGTCCGCCTCCTCGAGGTACTGCGTCGTCAGGAAGACGGTGACGCCGTCCTCGCGGGCCAGCCGGGCGACCTCGTCCCACAGGGCCGTGCGGCTCTGGATGTCGAGCCCGGTGGTCGGCTCGTCGAGGAAGAGGATCCGCGGCCGGTGCACGAGCGCGAGCGCGAGGTCGAGCCGCCGCTTCATCCCGCCCGAGTAGCCGCCGACCTTGCGATCGGCCGCCTCGTCGAGGCCGACGCGGTCGAGCAGCTCCTGTGCGCGCTCCTTGCGCTCGGCGCGGGAGATCCCCTGCAGCGTCGCCTGCAGGCGCAGGTGGTCGCGGCCGGTCAGCATCGGGTCGAGCGCCGCCTCCTGGAGCGCGGCGCCGATCACGCTCCGCACCTTCGGGCCTTCCGCGACGACGTCGTAGCCGCCGACGCGCGCCGTCCCGGACGTCGGCGGCAGCAGCGTCGTCAGCATCAGCACGGTCGTCGACTTGCCGGCGCCGTTCGGCCCCAGGAAGCCGTAGATCTCGCCCGGCTCGACGCGCAGGTCGATCCCGTCGACCGCCCGCGGCCCCTTCTTGAACTCGCGGACGAGCCCTTCGACCTCGATGCTGTTCGCCCGCTCCACGCGAAGCAGCCTAGCCGCGGTCGGGCACGAGCCAGACGACGCCGAGCGGCGGGAGCGTGATCTCGGCCGACTGCTTCTGCTCGTTCCACGGCGTCTTCTCGGTCTCGATCCCGAGGCCGTTGCCGACGTCGCCGCCGCCGTAGAAGCGCGAGTCGGTGTTCAGCGCCTCGCGCCACGTGCCGGCCTTCGGCAGCCCGATCCGCCAGCCTTCGCGGACGACCGGCGAGAAGTTGCAGGCGACGACGACCCAGCGCTTCCCGTCCTCGGTCCGGCGCGCGAACGCGAGCACGTTCTCGTTGGCCGCGTTCGGCTCGAGCCAGAGGAAGCCCTCGTGCGAGTGGTCGAGCTGCCACAGCGCCGGCTCCTCCGCGTAGACCGCGTTCAGGTCGCGGACGAGCGCGAGCATCCCGGCGTGGTCGGCCTGGTCGAGCAGGTGCCAGTCGAGCGATCCCGCCGGCTCGCTCCACTCCTTCTCCTGCGCGAACTCGCCGCCCATGAAGAGCAGTTGCTTGCCGGGGTGCGCCCACATGTAGCCGTAGAGCGCGCGCAGGTTCGCGAAGCGCTGCCAGCGGTCGCCGGGCATCTTCCCGAGCAGGGAGCGCTTGCCGTGCACGACCTCGTCGTGCGAGAGCGGCAGGACGAAGTTCTCGTTCCAGGCGTAGACCATCGAGAACGTCAGCTCGTGGTGGTGGAAGCGGCGGTGCACGGGCTCCTTGGAGACGTACTCGAGCGTGTCGTGCATCCAGCCCATGTTCCACTTGTGCCCGAAGCCGAGGCCGCCGAGGTAGGTCGGCCGCGAGACGCCCGGCCACGCGGTCGACTCCTCCGCGATCGTCATCACGCCCGGCTCGCGGCCGTAGACGACCTCGTTCAGCTCGCGCAGGAACGAGACGGCCTCGAGATCCTCGCGGCCGCCGTGCACGTTCGGCACCCACTCGCCCTGCTTGCGCGAGTAGTCGAGGTAGAGCATCGACGCGACCGCGTCCACGCGCAGCCCGTCGGCGTGGTACTCGCGCAGCCAGTAGAGCGCGTTCGCGAGCAGGAAGTTGCGCACCTCGTTGCGGCCGAGGTTGAAGATCAGCGTGCCCCAGTCGGGATGCGCGCCGCGGCGCGGGTCCTCGTGCTCGTAGAGCGCCGTCCCGTCGAAGCGCGCGAGCGCGAACTCGTCCCGCGGGAAGTGCGCCGGCACCCAGTCGAGGATGACGCCGATCCCGGCCTGGTGGAGCGCGTCGACGAGCGCCCGGAACTCGTCCGGCTCGCCGAGCGTCGAGACGGGCGCGTAGAAGCCGGTCACCTGGTAGCCCCACGAGCCCGAGAACGGGTGGTGCATCACCGGCAGGAACTCGACGTGCGTGAAGCCGAGATCGCCGGCGTAGGCGACGAGCTGCTCGGCGAGCTCCTTCCAGCCGAGCCCGAGCCGCCACGAGCCCGGGTGCACCTCGTAGACCGAGATCGGCTCCCGCAGCTGGTCGAAGCTGCGGCGCCGCTCGAGCCAGTCGTCGTCCGCCCACTCGTAGCGCGACTGGTAGATCCGGGACGCGGTCTTCGGCGGGATCTCGGCGTGGAACGCGAACGGGTCGGACTTCAGGCGCAGCTGCCCGTCGGCGCCGTGCACCTCGAACTTGTACGCGTCTCCCTCGGACGCCTCGGGCACGAGCGCCGCCCAGATCCCGGACGAGCCCTGCGGCTCGAGCGGCTGCGCGCGGCCGTCCCAGAGGTTCCAGTCGCCGACGACGGCGACGCCGCGCGCGTTCGGCGCCCAGACCGCGAAGGCGACCCCGTCGTCGGTCACGTGCGCGCCGAGGCGCTCGTAGATCCGCTCGTGCCGGCCCTCGCCGGCGAGGTGCAGGTCGAGCTCGCCGAGCTTCATTGCTCCAGCATCCGGAGGATCCCGGCGACGGGGATCGCGACCCAGTCGGGCCGGTTGTGCAGCTCGTAGCGGAGCTCGTAGACCGCCTTCTCGAGCTCGAACACCGTCAGCAGCCGCTCGACCTGGTCGCGGCTCGACGGCAAGAGCGACGGCTCGGCGGTGTCGAGGTAGCCGTCGAGGAACTCCGTCCGGCAGCGCTCCTCCCAGTCCTCGGGCGGATCGACGTTCCGCCGGATCTTCGCGGCCGAGGCTGCGTACGCGAACGAGCGCAGCATCCCGGCGACGTCGCGCAGCGGCGAGGTCTTGCGGCGCCGCTCGGGGACCGAGCGCGCCGGCTCGCCCTCGAAGTCGAGGATCAGCCAGTCGTCCTCGTCCGTCCAGAGCGCCTGGCCGAGGTGGTAGTCGCCGTGGGTGCGGATGACGCGGCCGACGTGGCCGATGTTCGTCAGCAGGCGCAGGTGGTCGCGCACCTCCTCGCCGCGGCCGCGGACGTCCTCGAGCGCCGGCGATCTCGGGGAGGGAGGTGAAGACCTGCTCGATCTCCTCGTCGATCGAGGCAGACAGGAGCGCCAGCGCCTCGGTGCTCGGTTCCTCCGGCGCGAAGTGCGGGTCGGCCGGGTCGGAGGCGAGCGCGTTGTGCAGCAGCGCGGTCACCTCGCCGAGCCGGCGGGCGTGCTCCGGGAGCCAGCCGGGCTCGCCGCCGGCGAGCGTCTCGCGCGCGAGCTCCCAGCCGTCGCCCTTGGCGGGAACGAACTCCTGCACGATCGCGAGCGTCGCCTCGAGCGGCCTCCCCTCGTAGGCGATGTAGCCCTCGAGCGCGGCGGTGTGCTCGAAGCCGCGCTCGGTGAGGAAGCGCAGCACCTCGAGCTCCGGGTTCATCCCCGGCGCGAGCCGGCGGTAGAGCTTGAGCGCGTAGCGCTCGTCGAGCACCAGCGAGCTGTTCGACTGCTCGGCCCCCATCGGCCGCGCCGACTCGATCTCCGGCGGCAGCTCGCCGGTCGGCCGGAAGACGATCGTCGCCTCGCCCGTGTCCAGCGCAGTGTCGGTCCGCATCAGCTCGAAGATCCGGCGCGCGAGCTCGGGATCGGCGATCGCGTCGTAGGCGACCCAGCCTTCGGTCTCGGCGATCGCGGACGCCCTCCAGCCCTCCTCCGCCGGCCGGAAGCCGAGCGGCAGGTGGTAGAGGTCGTGCGTCTGCAGGCCGTAGCGCACCTCGACGATGGCGATCGCGAGGATCGGCGGGTCGCCCGGCGTGACGCCGGCGTCGAGGACGCGCGCGTCGAGCACGTCCTTCGACTTGCCGCCGAACCAGCGCTGCGACGCGATCGTCCCGAGCAGGACGAGCCCGTCCAGGAAGTGGAGGTCGCCGCTCTCGATGCGGTTCTTCAGATCACTCGTCATCGGCCGGGTCCTGGAGCTGGAACCAGAAGAAGCCGCGCGGCCCGAGCGTGAGCAGGTAGGGCAGCTCGCCGATCCGCGGAAAGCGGGTGTTGCCGAACATCTCGACCGGGATACGGCCCTCGAACGCGGAGAGGTCGAGCTCGACCGCCTGCGCCGTCCGGGCGAGGTTGTGGACGCAGAGGATGATGTCCTCGGAGAACGAGCGGATGTGCGCGAAGATCTTCGGGTTCTCGGGCCGGAGCACGCGGTAGTCGCCGACGCCGAAGACCGGATGCTCCTTGCGCAGCTCGACGAAGCGGCGCAGCCAGCGGAGCAGCGAGGTCGGTAGCCGCAGCTGCGCCTCCACGTTCACCGCCTGGAAGCCGTAGACGGGATCCATCAGCGGCGGCAGGTAGAGCTGCGCGAAGTCGGCGCGCGAGAAGCCGCCGTTGCGGTCGCCGGTCCACTGCATCGGCGTGCGGACGCCGTCGCGGTCGCCGAGGTAGACGTTGTCGCCCATGGCGATCTCGTCCCCGTAATAGAGCACGGGCGAACCAGGGAGCGAGAAGAGGATCGCGTGCATCAGCTCGATCTCGTCGCGGCCGCCGTCGAGCAGCGGCGCGAGCCGGCGCCGGATCCCGAGGTTGAGCTTCATCCGCGGATCCTTCGCGTACTCCTCGTACATGTAGTCGCGCTCCTCGTCCGTGACCATCTCGAGCGTCAGCTCGTCGTGGTTGCGGAGGAAGAGCCCCCACTGCGCGTTGTCGGGGATCTTGGGCGTCCGGTCGAGGATCTCGATCATCGGCTGCGCCTCCTCCCGCCGCAGCGACATGAACATGCGCGGCATCACGGGGAAGTGAAAGGCCATGTGGCACTCGTCCCCGTCACCGAAGTATGCAACCACGTCCTCGGGCCACTGGTTCGCCTCGGCCAGGAGCACCCGGTCGGGGTAGTTCGCGTCGATCTCGGCGCGGACGCGCTTCAGGTACTCGTGCGTGCGCGGCAGGTTCTCGCAGTTCGTCCCCTCCTCCTCGTAGAGGTAGGGCACGGCGTCGAGGCGAAAGCCGTCGAGCCCGACGTCGAGCCAGAAGCGCAGCACCTCGATCATCGTGTCCTGCACCGCCGGGTTCTCGTAGTTCAGGTCCGGCTGGTGGCTGAAGAAGCGGTGCCAGTAGTACTGGCCGCGGACGGGGTCGTGCGTCCAGTTCGAGACCTCGGTGTCGATGAAGATGATCCGCGCGTCGCTGTAGGGCTCGTCCGTGTCCGACCAGACGTAGAAGTCGCCGTAGGGCCCGTCCGGATCCTCACGCGAGGCCTGGAACCACGGGTGGTCGGAGGAGGTGTGGTTCATGACGAGGTCGACGATCACGCGCATGCCGCGCTCGTGCGCAGCCTCGACGAAGGCGCGGAAGTCCTCGACCGTGCCGTAGTCGGGGTTGATCCCGTAGAAGTCGGCGATGTCGTAGCCGCCGTCGCGCAGCGGCGAGGGATAGAACGGCAGCATCCAGATGCAGTCGATCCCGAGCCACTGCAGGTAGTCGAGCTTCTGCTGCAGGCCGCGAAAGTCGCCGGAGCCGTCGTCGTTGCCGTCGAAGAACGCGCGCGTGTGGATCTCGTAGAAGACGGCCGTCTTGAACCAGTTCGGATTCGACTCGAACCAGTGGACGGGCTGCTGCTCGTGGCGCTCGACCTCGGTCACGTCCGAACCCACGGTGTCAGACTCGTGCCAGACTCGTCTCTGACACGGTGTCGGACTCGTCTCTGACACGGTGTCAGAGTCGTCTCTGACACCAATTGTGGCGTCGGAACGCATAAAGCGCCTGCTCAGAGCCGCTCATGCGCCGATCTTCATCACATGCGCGCCGCCGGGGGCGAGGCCGACGTAGTTGCGGCCGATCCGCCAGCGGTAGCGCTCGCCCGTGAGCAGGTCGCGGACCGGGAACTCCTCCGGCAGCCCGAGGCCGTGCGGGACGACGACGACGTCCTCGCGAGGGGTCGTCGGATCGAGATTCGCCGCGACCGCGATGTCCGGGCCCTTGAAGTAGGCGAAGACCGCCTCGCCGTGCGTGTCGAGCAGCCGCAGGTTGTCGAAGCGCTGCAGCGCCGGCTCGGCGCGGCGGACCTCGTTCAGCCGCCGCACGAGCGGCAGCAGCGGCCCGTCGAGCGCGCGCTGCTTGACCTCGTACTTCTCCGAGTCGAGGTACTCCTCGCTCCCGTGCGCGACGGGCACGTTCTCGAAGTGCTCGTAGCCCGAGTAGATCCCGTAGGAGGGCGAGAGCGTCGCCGCGAGCACGAGCCGCAGCTCGAAGGCGGGCCGGCCTGCCCTGCTGCAGGTACTCGTGGAGGATGTCCGGCGTGTTCGCGAAGAAGTTCGGGCGGTAGTACGGCAGACCACTCGAGCTGCTGGTGGAGGAACTCCTGCAGCTCGGCCTTCGTGTTCTTCCAGGTGAAGTAGGTGTACGACTGGCTGAAGCCGATCTTCGCGAGCGTCGTCATCATCGCCGGCCGCGTGAACGCCTCGGCGAAGAAGACGGTGTCCGGGAACTCGGCGCGCACCTCGGCGATCAGCCACTCCCAGAACGGCACCGACTTCGTGTGCGGGTTGTCGACGCGGTAGGCGCGGACGCCGTGCCGGCACCAGTGGAGGACGACGTCGCGCAGCGCCTCCCACAGCCCCGGCCAGTCCTCCGAGTCGAAGTTGACGTTGTAGATGTCCTGGTAGCGCTTGGGCGGGTTCTCGGCGTACTTGAGCGTGCCGTCGGGGCGGCGGTTGAACCACTCCGGATGCTCGGTCAGCCACGGGTGGTCGGGCGAGGTCTGAATCGCGAAGTCGAGCGCGATCTCGAGCCCGGCCTTCCGCGCGGCCGCGACGAGGTTGTCGAAGTCCTTCAGCGTGCCCGAGCTCGGGATGGATCGCGTCGTGGCCGCCCTCCTTGCCCCCGATCGCCCAGGGGCTGCCCGGATCGCCCTTCTCCGCCTCGAGCGCGTTGTTGCGCCCCTTGCGGTTCGTCTCGCCGATCGGGTGGACCGGCGGCAGGTAGATGACGTCGAAGCCGAGCTCGGCCAGCTGCGGCAGCACCTTCTGGACGCCCTTGAAGCCGCCCCAGCTGCGTGGGAAGAGCTCGTACCAGGCACCGAACCGCGCGCGCAGCCGCTCGACGTCCACCTCGAGCGGCTTGTCGAGCGACGTCTTGCCGTGCCGGTCCTTCGCGCCCCGCTTCGCGGCCGCCTCGCGCCACGACTCGAGCTCGGCTCCGACTTTACAGACATGCCGAACAGCGCCTCGGCCTCCGAGACGCTCGCCGGCGAGCTCTGTCTGGCCGGCCGCGAGCTTGCGGTCGAGCTCGTCGAGCAGGGTTGCGTAGCGGTCGACCCACGCCTCGACCGTGAACTGCCAGCGGCCGAGCCCCGCCGGCCGGAAGCTGCCGGCCCAGCGGTCGTTGCCGAGCGGCTCGAGCGGCTCCTCGAGCCACTTGCGCGAGCCTGCCGCCCGGTAGCGGACGACGGCGCGGAGGATGTCGTGGCCGTCCTTGAAGATCGTCGCGGCCACGGAGACCGGATCGCCGTCGGTCGCCTTGACGGGATACCGTCCGCAGTCGACCTGCGGGCGCACGTCCTGGATCTGGATCCTGGGCGGCGGTTTCGTGGCGGAGGGCTTGGGCACGGTTCGGTGACTTTCAGCGAACGGCGAACTTCAAACAGGCGATGAAGCTTCAACGATCCAGCGGCGTCGTGCTGCACCCGACCTCGCTTCCGAGCGGCACGCTCGACGCGGACGCGTACGCGTTCGTCGACTGGCTCGCGGCCGCCGGCCAGCAGCTGGTGGCAGATGCTGCCGCTCGGGCCGCCGGACGAGGCCGGCTCGCCGTACGCGTCCGCGTCCGCGTTCGCGGCCTGGGAGGGCTTCCTCGCCGACCCGGAGGCACGCGTCTCGGCGCGGGAGCGAACGGCGTTCCGCCGCGCGAACGCGTTCTGGATCGAGGACTGGGTCGACGCCGGCGGCAGCCTCGACGATCAGGTCCGGTTCGACCGCGAGTGGTCGGCGCTGCGCGCCTACGCCGCCGAGCGCGGCGTGCGGCTGATCGGCGACGTCCCGATCTACGTCGCCCAGGGCAGCGTCGACCACCGAGCGCACCCCGAGCTCTTCCTGCCCCGGCTCGTCGCGGGCGCGCCGCCGGACAAGCTCGGGCCGCTCGGCCAGCACTGGGGCAACCCGCTCTTCGACTGGGACGCCGCCGCACGCGACGGCTACCGCTGGTGGATCGAGCGGCTCCGCCGAACGCTGGCGCTCTTCGACCTGACGAGGGTCGACCACTTCCGCGGTTTCGCCGAGTTCTGGGCGATCCCGAAGGGCGCTCCCGACGCGCGCTCCGGCAGCTGGCTCCCGGGACCGGGCGCCGCCGTCTTCGAGGCCGCCGAGGCCGAGCTCGGCGCCGCTGCCCGTGATCGCGGAGGACCTCGGCCTGATCACGCCCGACGTGGACGCGCTGCGCGACCGGCTCGGGTATCCGGGGATGGTCGTCCTGCTCTGGGCCTTCCAGGGCAAGGCGAGACAGCCCGCACCGGTTCGAGAACCACCGCGAGCAGCAGGTGATCTACACCACGACGCACGACACCGACACGCTCCGCGGCCACTTCCCGCGTCGAAAGACGTGGCGGCTGATCGAGCAGGCGCTCTCCTCCCGCGCCGCGCTCGCGATGGTGCCGGTGCAGGACGTGCTCGAGCTCGGCAGCGAGGCGCGGATGAACACGCCCGGACAGCCGACGGGCAACTGGAAGTGGAGGCTCGAGCCGGGCCAGCTGACGGACGAGCATGCGACGCGGCTGCGAGCGGTGACGGCTGCCGCCCGGCGCTAAGCTCGTGCGGTGGACGCCCGTCAGGAGAGGCTCGCCCGGAACGAAGCGCTGTTCCGCGAGGTGAACGAACGCGTGCGCGCGATTGCAACGGTGCACGGTCGTGACGCACACGTCTACGAGTTCTTCTGCGAATGCTCGAACACGGACTGCACCTTTCAGCTGCGGACGACTCTCGCCGAGTACGAGGCCGTTCGTGCCCACGGCGACAGGTTTCTGGTCGCGCCTGAGCACTCGCTCCCCGAGATCGAGGTCGTGATCGAGCGCACAGACGCCTGGTGGGTGGTCGAGAAGCACGGCGAGCCGGGCGAGCTCGTCGAGGAGCTCGACCCCCGGTCGAACTAGCCCGTCTCGACCGGGAGGTTGCTGGCGACGGCCCGGCCGCCGCCGGCTGCCTCGTAGATGACGTCGACGACGTCGTTCTGGCGGTAGGTGCCGGCGACGCCGAAGACGATCGACGTCCAGCGCCAGAAGCCGAGCTTGCCCTCCTGGCGAAGCTCGCGGGCGAAGACGAGGGCGCCGTTCTCGACCCGGTAGTCGGCACCCGCACGCTGCGCGACACCGTTGACGTACACCTCCGTCGGCCGCTCGACTCCGGGCGGGAGCGCGACGTGGGTTCCGCTGCGCACTCCCTTGGCCACGTTCATAGAATGCCTGCGGTGCTGGGCCGCTCTCTCGCCGTTGTCGTGCTGTGCGCGCTCGCGCTCTCGGGCGCAGCTTTCGCAGGCGAACCGGGCTTCACCCCCGTCGAGCCGGCCTCGCCGAACGCCGAGCGGATCAACGACAGCTACTTCTGGGTCGCGATCTTCACGGGCGCGATCTTCCTGCTCGTCCAGGGGACGCTCGTCTGGTTCATCGTCCGCTACCGCGCCGACCGCCGCGCACGCGAGACGGACGGGGCGCAGGTGCACGGCAACACGAACCTCGAGCTCGCCTGGACGGTCGCGCCGGTCCTGATCCTGGTCGCGATCGGCTCGTTCGTCTTCTACAAGCTGCCCGGGATCCAGAACGTGCCCGCCGCCGACCGGGTCGAGGTGAAGGTCGACGGCTACCGCTACTACTGGAACTACACCTATCCGAACGGCGTCATCGCGGTCGACCGGCTGCGCGCGCCCGTCGGGCAGACGACGCGGCTCGAGGTGTCGGCGCCCGACTTCGAGGTGATCCACTCCTGGTGGATCCCCGCGCTCGGCGGCAAGTTCGACGCGATTCCCGGGGTGACGAACGAGACCTGGTTCAACCCGAAGGCGCCGGGGATCTACCGCGGCCAGTGCGCCGAGTTCTGCGGGACGCAGCACGCCGTGATGCGCGCCGAGGTCGAGGCGATGCCGCGCGAGGAGTTCGACGAGTGGCTCGAAGCCGAGGCGGAGGCGCAGGAGGCCGGAACCTCGGACCTCGGCGAGGAGACGTTCCGCGGCGCCTGCGCCAAGTGCCACGGGCTCGCCGGCGAGGGCGACATCGGCCCGACCCTCGCCGGCAACCAGCTGCTCGAGGACCGCGAGGCGGTCGAGCAGGTCGTCCGGAACGGGCGCAACGAGATGCCGCCGGTCGGCAAGGACTGGGACGACCGGCAGATGGAGGCGCTGACCGACTACCTGGAGGAGGAGCTCCTTGGCGGCTAACGCCGAGACGCCGGTCCCCACCTGGCAGCGCGGCCGCGTCGCGAGCTGGCTCGTCACCGTCGACCACAAGCGGATCGGGATCCTCTACCTCGCGACGAGCGGGTTCTTCTTCCTCGCCGGCGGGATCATGGCCCTGCTGATGCGGACGCAGCTCGCGCAGGCCGACTGCGACCTTCATCGAGGGCGACGGCTACAACGAGCTCTTCACGATGCACGGCACGACGATGATCTTCCTCGTCGTCGTCCCGATCCTCGCCGGCTTCGGCAACTTCCTCGTGCCGCTGATGATCGGCGCCCGCGACATGGCCTTCCCGCGCCTGAACGCGCTCTCCTACTGGCTCTTCCTCTTCGGCGGCATCATCCTGCTGCTCTCGTTCTTCGCCAACGAGGGCGCGGCACGCGGCGGCTGGACGAGCTACCCGCCGAACTCCGTCTACAGCCAGGGGAACGGCCAGGACCTCTGGATCCTCTCGCTGCACGTGCTGACGATCTCGTCGCTGGCGGGCGCGATCAACTTCGTCGTCACGATCCACAACCTGCGGGCGCGCGGGATGAGCTGGACGCGGATGCCGCTCTTCGTCTGGGCGATCGAGATCTACGCCGCGCTGCTGATCGTCGTCCTGCCGACGCTGTCCGCCGGACTGACGCTGCTGCTGCTCGACCGGCAGGCGGGGACGAACTTCTTCGTCCCGAGCGAGGGCGGCAGCGCCGTCCTCTACCAGCACGCCTTCTGGTTCTTCGGCCACCCCGAGGTCTACATCATGATCCTGCCGGTGATGGGGATCATCTCGGAGATCCTCCCCGTCTTCGCGCGCAAGCCGATCTTCGGCTACAAGGCGATCGCCTTCTCGACCGTCGCGATCGGCTTCTTCTCGATGCTCGTCTGGGCGCACCACATGTTCACGGTCGGGATGCCGGCGTTCCTGAACGCGTTCTTCATGGTCTCGTCGATGGTGATCGCCGTCCCCACCGGCGTGAAGATCTTCAACTGGCTGGCGACGCTCTGGCGCGGGAACCTCCACTTCGACACGGCGATGCTGTACGCGCTCGGCTTCCTCTCGGTCTTCACGATCGGCGGCCTCTCGGGGATCTTCCTCGCCGCGTTCCCGATCGACTGGCAGGTGCACGACACCTACTACGTCGTCGCGCACCTCCACTACGTGCTCTTCGGCGGCTCGATCCTCGGCATCCTCGGCGGCCTCTTCTACTGGTGGCCGAAGTTCTTCGGGCGGATGCTCGACGAGCGGCTCGGGAAGATCAGCTTCTGGCTCGTCTTCGTCGGCTTCAACGTCACCTTCTTCCCGCAGCACATGCTCGGGCTGCTCGGGATGCCGCGGCGGGTCTACACCTACGAGGACACCGGCCTGCTGCAGGAGTACAACCTCGCCTCGACGATCGGCTCCTACGTGATGGGGCTCGGGATCCTGCTCTTCGTCTGGAACGCGTTCGCCTCGCGCAAGGGCCGTCGCGCCGGCAACGACCCCTGGCTCGCGGACACGCTCGAGTGGTACACGACCTCGCCGCCGCCGGCGCACAACTTCGACGAGGTGCCCTACGTGACGAGCGCGCGGCCGCTGTACGACCTGCGCCGGGCGCTGAAGGAGCGCGGTGAGCTCTAGACCCGTCCCGGGTTCTGGCTGCAGCTGGCGGCGCTCGGCGGCGTCGCGGCGACGCTGCTCGCCGTCGTCTCCGGCACGCTCGGCGTCGGGCACGACGTCGTCTCGGCGCTCGCGGTGCCGCCGCTCGCCGCGGTCGTCGTCGCGGCCTGGTGGGCGCACCGCCGGCTGCTCGCGCCGTCGACGCTCGCGCTGCGTGCTCTTCGGCGCCGCCGCGGCCGTGACCGCGGACGGATTCCACGTCGCGCTCGCCTCGGCCGCGCTCGCCGCAGCCGCCGTCTCGGCCGCGCAGTGCTTCCGCGGCGAGCCCGTCGCCGCGGGTCCGTGGCGCGACTACGTGACGCTGACGAAGCCGCGGATCATGTCGCTGCTGCTCGTCACCGGCGCCGCCGGGATGTTCGTCGGCGCCCAGGGCGTCCCGCCGCTCTCGCTCTTCGTCGCCGCGATGACCGGGCTCGCGCTCGCGTGCGGCGGCGCCAGCGCGCTCAACCACGTCCTCGACGCCGACATCGACCGGCTGATGGGCAAGCGGACGGAGAAGCGGCCGGTCGCCGCCGGCCGCGTCACGCCCGCGCATGCGCTCGAGTTCGGGCTGACGCTCTCGGCGCTCTCGTTCGTCCTGCTCGCGAGCACGGTCAACGTGCTCACCGCCGCGCTCGCGCTCGTCGGCAATCTCTTCTACGTCGTCGTCTACACGCGCTGGCTGAAGCGCTCGACGCCGCAGAACATCGTCATCGGCGGCGCGGCCGGCGCGGTGCCGCCGCTCGTCGGCTACGCGGCCGCGAGCGGCAACCTCGGCCTGCCGGCGCTCTGGCTCTTCCTGATCGTCTTCCTCTGGACGCCGCCGCACTTCTGGGCGCTCGCGCTCCTGATCAAGGAGAACTACGCGGCCGCGAAGGTGCCGATGCTGCCGGTCGTGAAGGGCGAGGCCGAGACGACGAAGCAGATCGTCTGGTACTCGATCGTCATGGTCGCGTTCACGCTCGCCGTCGGCCTCTGGCTCGGCCCGATCTACTCGGCGGCCGCCGCGGTGCTCGGCGCCGTCTTCCTCGGGATGGCGTGGCAGCTCCGCCGGGCGCCGACGCGGCGCAACGCCGGCGTCCTCTTCCACTACTCGCTCCTCTACCTGGCGCTGCTCTTCGTCGCGGCGGCGCTGAACCCGGTGCTGCTGTGAAAGAGATCACTCCCGAGCTCGAGCGCAAGAACCTGATCCTGGGCTGGGCCCTCTTCGGGGTCTTCCTGCTCCTCTTCGCCGGCACCGTCGGCGTCGCGCTCCTCTATCTGGCCCTCGACTAGCGCGCGGGCAGAGCTTGTGTTTCTGAAACACAAGCTCGTCGTCAACCGCACGGTTCCGTGCGATCACGGCGGCGAAACGCGGCTTGTGTTTCTGAAACACAAGGTTCGGATCGGCGCGTGACGATCTTCCTCGCCGAGCCGGAGCCGCCCGCGGCCGGGATCCGGCTGGCGGTCAAGGACCTGTTCGACACGGCCGGGCTGGAGACGACCTACGGCTCGGCGATCTTCGCCGGGCACGTGCCGCGCGAGACGGCCGCAGCGGTGCGGCTGCTCGAGGACGCCGGCTACGCCAACGTCGGCAAGGCGAACCTGCACGAGTTCGCGTACGGCACGACGTCCGAGAACCCGCACTTCGGCGACGTGCCGAACCCGCGCTTCCCGGGACGCGTCGCCGGCGGCTCGAGCGGCGGCTCGGCGGCGGCCGTCGCCGCCGGGCTCGCGGACGCGGCTCTCGGCACCGACTCGGCCGGCTCGATCCGGATCCCCGCCGCGTGCTGCGGCGTCGTCGGGCACAAGCCGACATACGGGCTGCGTCCCGCTCGACGGCTGCTGGCCGCTCGCGGCGAGCTTCGACACGGCGGGTCCGATCGCCGGCGACGTCGAGGGAGTGCGAGACGATGCTCGCGGTGCTCGTCGACGACTACGAGGTGGTCGGGCTCGAGTCGCTCGAGGAGCTCGAGGTCGGCGTCGCCTGGACCGAGCTCGCCGACCCGCTCGTCCGCGAGCGGGTCGAGGAGGCCGCCGCCCGCTTCCCACGCCGGCGCCCCGTCGAGCTCCCACTCGTCCCGAACGAGACCTACGCCCTCTTCAGTCGCGAGGTCGCCGACGTCCACCGCGAGCTCTTCGCCGAGAACGCCGACCTCTACGGCGAGGACGTGCGGCTGAAGCTGGAGCGCTGCTTCACCGTCCGCGACGCCGACGTCGAGCGGGCCGAGCGGTTGCGCCGCGAGTACCGCGAGCAGGTCGAGACCGCGCTCGACGGGCTCGACCTGGTGCTGACGCCGACGCTGCCGATCGTGCCGCCGCCGCTCCGCCGTGGAGTCGGACCCGGCGACCTCGACGTCCGCGAGGCGCTGATCCGCTTCACCTATCCCTTCTCGGCACTCGGCTGGCCGGCGCTCGCGCTCCCGTGCGGTGAGGCCGAGCGGACTCCCTGCCTCGCTCCAGATCGCGGGCCGCGCGGGCGCCGACGGGCTCGTGCTCGCCGCAGGTCGGCTGCTCGAGCCTCTGCACTAAAGCTTCGCTGCGTGGTCGCCGATGAAAGGCCGGTCATGCTTTCTGCGCGCCGTCTTGCCCTGCTCGCCGTTATCGCCGCCCTGGCCGGCGTCTACTCGGCGCCGGCGGATGCACGACCGGCTGGGCTCTACCCGGAGACGATCACGACGGAGCACTTCCAGGTCCACTTCCTGGGCGACCTGATCGACCCGATCGATGCGAACGCGACGACGTATCAGATCGCCGGCGACCTCGCCGCCCACGCCGAGCGGGCCTACGCCACGCTCGTCGGCGACTGGGGCTACCCGGCACCGCTGAACGACGGCGACGGCCTGACCGACATCTGGATTCAGGAACTCGGGGACGACGTCATCGGCATGGCGGCCCCCGACGCGCCCGGCAACACGGCGACCGGCTGGTTCTCGATCGACGTCGGCGCGGCGACGTCGCAGGCTGTGATCGCCCATGAGCTGATGCACCTGATCCAGTTCGGCCAGTGGATTCCCGCCGACTCGTGGCTGCTCGAGGGCACGGCCGAGTGGGCCGGCTTCACCGCGAGCGGCTACCAGCCCTTCGGCGGCTCGATCGAGAACACGAGGAACTTCCCCGACATGTCTCTCAACTGCGTCGGCCCGGCGTGTGGCAACGACCTCTACGAGACCGACGGCTATTCGCGCTGGACCTTCTTCGAGTACATGAGCGACCGCTTCGGCGTCGCGTTCGTCAAGGACGTGCTCGCCCAGGGTGCGTCGCTCGCCGACCCGCTCCAGACGGGCGCGTCGCTGCTCAACGCAACGCTCGCTGCGAAGGGAACGACCCTGAGCGACGTCTTCGCGGACTACGTGAACGTGAACCTCGTCGGCGGCTACGACGCGCCCGGCCTGGCGGGGCTTCCGCCGATCACGCACAAGACCGTTTCGACGGGCGCGGCCTCCGGCGCGCTGCCCGTGCAGAAGGTGGCCGTGAACCACCTGGCCACCCGCTACCTGAAGCTCAAGCGGGGTGCCTCCACGACGGGTGCATGCCACGCCGCGACGCTCACTCTCACGGTCGGCCTGCCCGCCGGGATCAACGCCCGGCCCTCGTTCTTCTCCCGCTCGCTCGGCTCCGCGGCCGTGCCGCTGTCGATCAACGGCAGCACGGCGTCGCTGGTCGTGCCGTGGGATACGTGCCTCGGCGGCTACGACGGTTACCTGTCGCTGCCGAATCCGAGTCTCAACTCGGACGCGCGCGAGTTCGTCGTCAGCGGCACGCTCACCGTCGACACGACGAAGATCGCAACACCGCTCGGACCCCCCGATCCGCTCTGGACGGGAGCGACCGTGCCGAGCCCGTCCGGCGAGGTTGCCCCCGCCATCCTCGTCTACGGCGCCCAGGTCGTCCGCGTGTCAGCGGCGACTCGAGCGGTCCGGCTGATCGTCTTCTCGAGCGGTCCCGGGAAGCTCGAGGCGGCACTCGGCAACTCGCCCCTCGGCACGTTCGCGCTGCGGTCCGGCAACAACGACGTCCGCCTCCGCCTTCCGGCTTCGGCGGTCAAGGCTCTCCGCAAGACGGCCTCCGCTCGCGCGACCGCGTCCTCCCTTCGCCTGACGAGCGTCTCCACCGAGGGCGCACGCGGCGCCACCGTCGTCCGCAAGGTGACCGTCACCAGCCAGCCCAAGCCCAAGAAGCGCCGCTAGGAGCCCTGATGACTCGCCTCGTCCAGATCCTCGTCGTCTGCCTCGCCGTCGCTGGGCTCGTCGGCTCCACGGCGGCCGACGCGCGCACGAGCGCGGCGCCGACCGGGCTGAAGCCGTTCCTGCTCCGCGTCGACGAGCCTGCGAGCC
The DNA here is from genome assembly GCA_963738795.1 of uncultured Gaiellaceae bacterium. Lineage (GTDB taxonomy): Bacteria > Actinomycetota > Thermoleophilia > Gaiellales > Gaiellaceae > Gaiellasilicea. Next base: position 217,427 of record CAVTXQ010000001.1, read on the forward strand.
GGTCGTTCACGCGCACGCCGGCGTTCGCCTGGAAGCCCGTGAAGGGCGCGCAGCGGTACGAGTTCCAGCTCTCGACGAGCGCTTCGTTCCGTGAGAGCGGCGTCATCTTCTCCGACACGAGCCTGACGAGCCCCGTCGCCTCGCCGGCGCTGACGCTCCCGTGGATCAACGGGACACCGCACGCCCTCTATGCCCGCGTCCGCGCGGTGCTCGACGACACGACGACGCCCTGGAGCGCGGCGTATGGCTTCGACATGGAGCCTGCAGCCGTTCCGAGCCCGCTCCCGTCGTATCCCGGCCTGCTCCGCTGGACGCCGGTCGACGGCGCTGTCGCCTATCAGGTCTGGTTCGTCGACCTGCCGAAGACGGTGACGACGCAGACGAACGTCGTCGACCAGCGGGAGTTCTACTCCTTCCATCAGTCCGCCTCCTGGCTCGGTCAGGTGCGGTGGCGGATCAGAGCGCTGCGGGACGACTTCAACAGCCGCGCGAACGGCTTGCCGGCAGTGACGTACGGCCCCTGGAGCCCGGTCTACAGCTCGGTCAACCCGCCCTTCGCCGTCGGCCCGGTCAAGCCGACCGCAACCGTCTCGGACGTCGTCACCTCCGGGTCCGCGTCCTCGCCCGCACACCGGCTGACCCCCGCTTTCGTCTTCGGCGGCAACCAGCCGCTACTCGGCGCCGCTGCCGAGCTCTACCGCGTCCAGGTGTTCACGGACAAGCGCTGCATCAACCGCGTCTACGCGAGCGCGATCGTCGGCAGCCCGGCATACGCCCCTCGCGCCACCGGGCCGCTCTCCCTTCCGCGCTCGGGCGAGGCGATCGCCGCGGCGCGCTCGTCCTACCTCGCCGACGGCGACGAGGGGCCCAGCTTCTCGTTCGACGGTGAGTCGCTCGAGGCGAACGAGTCGCTGCCGGCGGTGAAGCCGACGGTCGGCCTGCCGTCGGGAGCGGCTGCCGCCGCCGCTCCTCCGGCCGCAGCCCCCGCACCGGCTCCGGCTCGAGCCCCGGCTCCGGTTCCGGCTCCGCCACGCCCGCGCCCGCTCCTGCCGCTCCGGCCGGTGTCGTCGAGCTGCTGAAGGCTCCCGCCAAACTCGGCCCTCCGGTCGGGCTGTGGGACACCGACTGGTCGAGCGGCGGCGGCTATTACTGGACTGTGATCCCGGTCGAGGCGAAGGCTCCGGGCGCGAGCTCGACGAGCCTCGCCGGCGCCGGTGCTGCGATCGGCGCGGTGTCCCTGCCGGTGGCGAACTCGAGCGGCTTTGCCGTCGGCGACACGATTTCTGTCGGCAACCCCGGCAACGTGGAGGCGGCCACCGTGACATCGGTCGCAGCGGGCTCCATCGGGATCGCTACTCAGCTGAAGATGGCGCACGGCGCCAGTGAGCCGGTCGTGCGCACGAGCGGCAACATTCAGTACCGCGACGTCGAGCTCGCTCAGGACGTGTGCGCGGCAGGGCGCGTGATGCGCTTCGGCAAGGAGAGCGAGCCGACATTGACGGCCGGCGGAGAAGCGTTCGTCTCAGGCCTGTCACCCGACGGCAAGCTCGAGTCGGCAGACGAGCAGCCCGCCTTCTACGGCTCCCCGCTGGTCGCCTGGACGTCGGCACTCGGCGCCGAGACGTACGCGGTGCAGTGGAGCAGGACGCGCCAGCCGTTCGTCCCGGCTGCCGATCCGGCCACCGGGGCGCTCGGGATGATGACGCTGAACACCTCGGCCGTGCTGCCGCTCGAGCCTGGCACCTGGTACTACCGCGTCCGCGGCTACGACTACTCGCTGCCGGAGGGTGCGCAGGCGATGTCGTGGTCGGAGCCTCAGAAGGTGGTCGCGACCCGGCCGATGTTCGCGGTCGTTCGGGACGGCGCGTCGAACGCAACGCGGAAGACCCGGACACTGAGCTCGGCCTCCGCGGGCCTCCGCCTCGACGTCCCGACGTCGTTCCGGCTCACCTCCCGCACCACGTCGGCGAACGGAGCTCAGCTCCGGCCGCTCGGGCCCTCCTCCGCGCGCATTCGCCTGACCGCGCGCGACTCCGCGACCGGCGCAGCGCTCTTCGTGCAGACGTCGCCGGACCGCGTTTCCTCGTCGCACTCCGCCTGGGTTCGCAGGGCGGTCAGCTCCGCCAAGCGCGCTCCCGGCCGTGTCGGCGCGGTCACGTGCGCGCAGGTGTCGCTTGGGGCAGGCGCCGGCGTCCGGTGCGCGCTCACCGTGCGCTCCGGCAGCACGCGGACGGCCGGCGTCCTCCTGATGCTGCAGCACCGGAACGTGACGTACACGCTCACGTACGCCGGGTCGCTCGCCAAGCGCCGGCTGGACGCAGCGCGCTTCAGCGCTGCCGCACGCACGCTCCGCTTCACGAGCTGACGCTAGGTTGCGGGGCGTGAGCCCCGACCTCGAGCTCGCCCTCTCGCTCGCCGACGACGCCGACGCGATCACGCTCGCCCGCTTTCGAGCGGCCGATCTCGGCGTCGAGACGAAGCCCGACCTGACGCCCGTCTCCGAGGCGGACCGCGCGGCCGAGGCGGCGCTGCGGCAGCGGCTCGCCCACGAGCGGCCTGGTGAGGCCGTGCTCGGCGAGGAGGAGGGCGGCGACGATACGAGCGGCTGGATCCTCGACCCGATCGACGGCACCCGGAACTACACGCGCGGGATCCCGGTCTGGGCGACGCTGATCGCCTACGCCTGGCGCGTCGCGGTCGTCTCGGCGCCGGCGCTGGGGCAGCGCTGGTGGGCCGAGAGCGGAGCGGGCGCGTTCGCGAACGGAGAGCCGATGCGCGTCTCCGCGATCGACCGGCTCGAGGACGCGACGCTGCTCTACGGGCTCGAGCGGCCGCCGCCGGCCCGCGCCTACGACGCGTGGCACCTGCGCGGCTTCGGCGACTTCTGGGCGCACATGCTCGTCGCGGAAGGCGCCGCGGAGGCCGCCGTCGACGCATCCGGCCTGAAGATCTGGGACTGGGCGCCGATGAAGATCATCGTCGAGGAGGCGGGCGGCCGCTACGAGGAGTCCACCTCCTGGAACGGGCGGCTCGACGTCAGCGGGCTGCGCTGACGGCGGCCTCGTAGACCCGGTCGCGGCCGAAGACGTCGAGCTCGGCCGAGAGCAGGTCGCTCGCGCTCGCCGTCGCGCCGCGAGGCGGGGCAACGGGCTCGCCGTCGACCGCGACGCGCTCGAGCTCGGCGGCCGAGCGGTGCGACAGCTTCACCGGCCGCTTCAGCCGCGAGCGCAGCCAGCCGGCGAGCAGGAGCGCGTCGGCCTTCGGCCCGGTCACCGAGAGCGTCTTGACGGACTTCACGTCGGGCCAGAGCGCCGCGAGCCGGCCGCGCCAGCCGACGCTCCGTCCCCACGCGATGTCCGAGACGGCGATCCGGTCGAAAAGGGTGCAGAGCTCGGCGTACGCCCCCGGGAGCCCGCGCCACTCGGACGAGTCGACGACGAGCCGGTCGCAGACGTCGACGAGCTGCTCCAGCTCCGGCTTCCCCCACGGCGGCAGCCCGCGCCAGCGGCAGAACGTCGGCAGGTCGGTGATCAGCAGCGGCTGCACGATCGAGCCCGGGACGTGGGAGCGCGCGCCGCCGAGCCGCAGCTGGATCACCTCCGAGCAGACCTCGCGCTTCGAGCCGGGGATCGTGAAGCACTTCAGCTCGACGTCGACACCGATCGCGTCGGCCTTTCCGGGCTGCGGGAAGAGCAGGATCGTCCGCGACGGGTGCAGCTCCTCGAGCCCCGCCAGCGTCCGCTTCGCGGCGGCAGCCCACTGCGGCGGCGCCCAGGCGACGTGCGTCATCACGCTCGTCCGCGTCCCCTCGGCGTGGTGCACGCGCAGCTCGCCGAGGCGCTTCTCGACCTGGGCGACGATGCTCGGGCTCAATGGCGTCTCCAGCTGCGGCCGTCGCGCCGGATCAGCTCGTCGGCGCCGGCGGGGCCCCAGCTGCCGGCCGGGTAGTTGGGGAAGTTCGGCCGGTCGCGCTTCCACGCCGCCACGATTGCGTCGACGAGACCCCACTGCTCGTCCACCTCGTCCGAGCGGGTGAACAGCGTCGCGTCGCCGAGCATCGCGTCGAGGATCAGGCGCTCGTACGCCTCGGGCAGGCTCGTCCGGAAGGCGCCGCCGTAGAGGAAGTCCATGTGCACGGTCCGGATCGACATGCCGGCGCCTGGCACCTTCGCGCCGATCGCGAGCGAGACGCCCTCGTCCGGCTGGACGTGGATCAGGAGCACGTTCGGCCGCAGTCCCTCGCCTGCGATCTCGGCGAACGGCGGGTGCGGCGCACGCTGGAACTGGATCGCGATCGTCGTTTCGCGCCGCGGCAGCCGCTTGCCGGCGCGGACGTAGAACGGCGTGTCCGCCCAGCGCCAGTTGTCGACGTAGAGCTTGGCGGCGATGTAGGTCTCGGTCGCCGAGTCGCCTGCGACACCGGGTTCCTCGCGGTAGCCCGCCACCTCCTCGCCCTCGACGTACCCGCGCCCGTACTGGCCGCGCACGACCGACTTCGGGCCCGGCGTGTGCAGCGAGCGGAGCACCTTCACCTTCTCGTTCCGGACCGAGTCGGCGGTGAAGTCGATCGGCGGCTCCATCGCCGTCAGCGCGACGAGCTGGAGCAGGTGGTTCTGGAAGACGTCGCGGATCACCCCGGCCTGCTCGTAGAACGCCGAACGGCCCTCGATCCCGATCGACTCGCCGACGGTGATCTGGACGTGGTCGATGAACTGGCGGTTCCAGATCGGCTCGAAGATGCCGTTCGCGAACCGCAGCGCCAGCATGTTCTGCACCGTCTCCTTGCCGAGGTAGTGGTCGATCCGGAAGATCTCCTCCTCGCTGAAGTGCTGCTCGAGAATCTCGTTCAGCCGGTGCGCCGAGGCCCGGTCGTGGCCGAACGGCTTCTCGACGATCAGACGGATCCAGCCCCCGGTGCTCCGCCGCTCGCCGAGCTCGTTGACGATCGTCTCGAAGGCGGCCGGCGGGACGGCGAGGTAGTAGAGACGGTTGCCCGCGCAGCCGCGCTGCTCGTCGAGCTCGTTCAGGGCGTTGACGACCCGGTCCTGCCCCGCGTCGGCGGCGAAGTCGGTGGCGACGTACTGCATCCCCGCGGCCAGCTCGCTCCAGACCGTCGCGTCGAAGTCGTCGCGGGCGTACTCGCGGACGCCCTTCTTCATCTCCGCGATCCACTGCTTCGTCGTCTGCTCGGTGCGAGCGACGCCGACGACGCCGAAGCGCTCCGGCAACAGGCGGCGGAGCGCGAGCGCGTAGAGCGCCGGGAAGATCTTCCGCCGCGTCAGGTCGCCGGTCGCGCCGAAGATCACGAGCGCGCACGAGTCGGGGCTGCGCCGGAGCCGCAGTCCCTCGAGCAGCGGATTGCCGTCGGCGGCGGAACTCACTTCGGGTGGGGCGCCTTCTTCGCCGCCTTCACGGCCTTGACGGCGTGGCCGCCGAACTGGTTGCGAAGCGCCGCCTGCACCTTGGCCGAGAAGTCGATCTCCCGCCGCGACGCGAAGCGGGCGAAGAGAGCGGCGCTGATCGCCGGCACCGGCACGTTCGCGTTGATCGCCTCGTTGATCGTCCAACGGCCCTCGCCCGAGTCCTCGACGTACGGCGCGATGTCGTCGAGACCGTCGCCTTGCTGCTCGAACGCCTCGTGCAGCAGCTCCAGCAGCCACGAGCGGACGACCGACCCGTACCGCCAGATCCCGGCGATCTCCGAGAGGTTGAGCTCGAACTTGGAGTGATGCATCAGCTCGAAGCCCTCGGCGTACGCCTGCATCAGCCCGTACTCGATCCCGTTGTGCACCATCTTCGTGAAATGGCCGGCGCCGGAGGTGCCGACGTGCGCCCAGCCGCTCTCGGGCGCGAGCGCCTCGAACACCGGCGCCAGCCGCTTCACAGGCCCCTTGTCGCCGCCGACCATCAGGCAGAAGCCGATCTCCAGCCCCCAGATGCCGCCGGAGACGCCGACGTCGATGAAGGCGAGCTTGTGCTTCCGCGCCTCCTTGTAGCGGCGCTCCGAGTCGCGGAAGTTCGAGTTGCCGCCGTCGATGATCGTGTCGCCCGGCTCGAGGATGCCGATCAGCTTCTGGAACGTGTCCTCGGTGATCTCTCCCGACGGCACCATCAGCCAGACGTGCCGTGGCGCGTCGAGCTGCTTCGCGAGCGCGCGCATCGTCTTCGCCGTCGAGGCAACGCTCGGATCGAATGTCTTCATCTCGATCTCGTGCTGCTCGAGCCGCTTCGTCATCCCCGAGCCCATCCGGCCGAGGCCCACCATGCCCAGTTGCATCTAGACGTCCTCCAGTCTCAGTCGGATCACCCGGCGCCCGCGCTCCTCGAGCGCGGCGAAATCACCGGCGGCCTGCGAGCGGATCAGGCGGCCGAAGCCGAACTCGCGGCCGGGGATCGGCACCTCGTCGCCTGTCTCGTCCACGACCTGGACGAAGAGGCCGGTGTCCGGGCCGCCCTTGTGCAGCTGGCCGGTCGAATGCAGATAGCGCGGGCCGAGGCCCTGCGTGACGACGCAGCCGGTCTCGTGCGCCCGCTCGACGAGCGGCGCCAGCTCGTCCTCGCGGGCCGGATCGACGAAGGCCTGGATGCAGACGTAGTCGCGGCCGGCCTGCGCCTGCGCCAGCAGCTCGTCGAGCGACCCGCGCGGCTCGAGCTCCGACTCGCCCGCGGCCAGCACCTCGTTCGTCTTGTCCTTCGCCGCCTGCACGTCGGGCTGGTCGAACGGGTTGATCCCGAGCACGTGACCCGCGACCGCGGTCGCGAACTCCCAGCGGTAGAGCTCGCCGGCGAGGTCGTAGCGGTCGACGAGATCGAGCTCGGCGCGCTGGCGGTCAGGGCCGTCCGGCGACTCGCCCGGTGCGGGCACGAGCCCCTTCCCGAGCTTGCCGGTCGACTCCGCCAGCAGCTGCTCGGCCCAGAGGCCGAAGCCGGTGGCCGACTCGTCGATGCAGACCTTGTCCCGGCCCGCCTTCCACCCCTCGCCGAGCTCGAGCCCGAGCTCGAGGCCCGGGTTGCCGTCATCCTCGTGACACGCGATCGCCATCTCCGCTGCGATCTGGAGGAAGCGGTCGACCTCGACGCCCATCAGCGCCGCCGGCACGATCCCGAACATCGAGAGCGCCGAGTAGCGGCCGCCAATCTCCAGCTCGCCCGCGAAGACGGCGCGGAAGCCGCGTTCGTGCGCGAGGTCGTCGAGCTCCGAGCCGGGATCGGTGATCGCGGCGAACTGCGCTCCGCGGCCGCCCGTCCGCTCCCAGAAGTACTCGAGCTGCGAGCGCGTCTCGATCGTCGAGCCGGACTTCGACGAGGCGAGAAAGAGCGTCCGCTCCAGGTCGACGTCCCGCTCGAGCCGGCGAATGGCCTCGGGATGCGTCGTGTCGAGGACGTGGAACGACTCGACGTTGAACGTCCGCCGCAGCACCTCTGGGGCGAGCGAGGAGCCGCCCATGCCCAGCAGGACGCAGGCGTGGAACTGCTCGCTCGCCGCCTCCGAGAATGCGTTCAGCTCGTCGACGTGACCGCGCACGCGCGTGACGACGTCGAGCCAGCCGAGCCAGCGGTCCTCGTCCGAGCCGGTCCAGAGCGACGCGTCGTAGCCCCAGATCCGCTCGACAATCGAGCTCACGCCGGAGCGAGCTCGGTGCGCTTCGCCTTGATCCCGTCGAGCAGCTCGTCGAACGAGTCGCTGAACTTCTGCACACCCTCCCGCTCGAGCGTGTCGGTGACGTCGTCGTAGTCGACGCCGGCGCGCTCCAGCTCGGCGAAGAGCTCCCGCGCCTCGCCGAGGCCGGCCTCGAGCGTGTCGGCGACCGTGCCGTGATCCTGGAACGCCTCGATCGTCTCGAGCGGCATCGTGTTCACCGTCGCCGGCCCGATCAGCTCGTCGACGTAGAGCGTGTCCGGATAGTCCGGGTTCTTCGTCGACGTCGAGGCCCAGAGGCAGCGCTGCGGCGTTGCACCTTTCGCGGCGAGCGCCTCCCAGCGCGGGCCGGAGAAGAGCTCCTTGTAGCGCTGGTAGGCGAGCTTCGCGTTCGCGACCGCCAGGCGGCCGCTCAGCTCGGGAGCCCGCTGCGTCGAGCCGCTTGTCGGCCTCGGTGTCGACGCGGGAGACGAAGAAGCTCGCGACCGACGCGACCGGAGCCGGGTCGCCGCCGGCCTCGACGAGCCGCTCGAGCCCGCGGATGTACGACTCCGCGACGGCGGCGTAGCGGTCGAGCCCGAAGATCAGCGTCACGTTGATCGAGCGCCCCTGCGCGATGCACTCCTCGATCGCGCCGAGACCCGGCTCGGTCGCCGGGATCTTGACGAACAGGTTCGGCTTGTCGATCCATTCGTGGAATCGCAACGCCTCGGCGATCGTGCCCTCCTGGTCGTAGGCGAGCGTCGGATCGACCTCCATCGAGACGTAGCCGTCCTTGCCCTTGCCCTCGTCCCAGACCGTGCGTAGCTCGTCACACGCGTCCTTGATGTCCTCGACGGCGAGCCGGTAGAAGATCTCCTTCGGCTCGTCCTCCTCGGCGAGCACGTCTTTCAGCTGCTCGTCGTACCAGTCGCCCTCGGCGAGCGACTTCTGGAAGATCGTCGGGTTCGAGGTGACGCCGACGACGGCGTCGTCGCGCATCAGCTTCGCGAGGAAGCCCTCGCGCAGCCACTCGCGGGAGATCGAGTCGATCCAGACCGACTGCCCCCGCTCCGACAGCTCATGCAGTCTCGATGTGGCCATGCAATGTCCTTTCCAGCTCGCGGACTTTCTCCAACCTCTGCACGTAGCGGTCGCCGCCGTCGAAGCGCGCGGCGAGAAATGCCCGAACGAGATCGACGGCCAGCTCGGCGCCGATCACCTCCGAGCCCAGGCAGAGCACGTTCATGTCGTCGTGCTCCACGCCCTGGTGGGCGGAGTAGACGTCGTGGCAGATCGCAGCGCGGATCCCGGCCAGCTTGCAGGCGGCGATCGAGGCTCCGACTCCCGAGCCGCAAACGAGGATCCCGCGCTCGGCGTCGCCACGCTGGATCGCCTCGCCGAGCTCGCGGGCCTTGTCCGGGTAGTCGACCCGCTCGGCGTCCGTGTCGGTACCGAGATCGACGATCCCGTGGCCGAGCGCCGCGAGCTCCTCGAGCACGCGCTCGCGCAGCTTCACACCTCGATGGTCGAATGCGACCGCGACCTCCATCGCTCGCTAGGTTACGGCAATGGAAGACCGCGAGCTCTGGGCTGAGCTGGGGCAGCAGCTGCGGGTCGACGCGGTCCGCGCGAGCGCCAAGGCCGGCTCCGGGCACCCGACCTCGTCGATGTCCGCAGCCGATCTCGCGGCTGTGCTGCTGGCCGCGCACTTCCGCTACGACTACGACCGGCCGAAGAGCCCGGCGAACGACCGGCTCGTCTTCTCGAAGGGCCACGCCTCGCCGCTCGTCTACGGCCTCTTTCGCGCCGCCGGTGTCCTCTCCGAGGAGGAGTTCGGCACCTACCGCCAGTTCGGCTCGCGCCTGGAGGGGCACCCGACGCCGGTGCTGCCCTGGGTGGACGTCGCCACAGGCTCGCTCGGTCAGGGCCTCCCGATCGGCGTCGGGATGGCGCTCGCCGGCAAGCGGCTCGACCGGCTCCCGTTCCGCACCTGGGTCATCTGCGGCGACAGCGAGATGGCGGAGGGCTCGATGTGGGAAGCGGCCGAGCACGCGGCGTTCTACGAGCTCGACAACCTGACGGCGATCGTCGACGTCAACCGGCTCGGCCAGCGCGGCGAGACGATGCACGGCTGGGATCTCTCCTCGTACTCGGACCGCTTCCGGGCCTTCGGCTGGAACGCGCTCGAGATCGACGGTCACGACGTCGACCAGATCCATGCCGCCTACGAGGAGGCGGAGCGGACGACCGGCAAGCCGACAGTCGTCGTCGCGAAGACGATCAAGGGCAAGGGCTACTCGAAGCTCGAGGACCAGGGCGGCTGGCACGGCAAGGCGAGCTCGCAGGAGGACGCCGAGGAGGCGATCGCCGAGCTCGGCGGCATCCGCAACATCGTCGTCGACGTGCCGAAGCCTGAGCATGGCGAGCCGCACCGCTTCGAGCCCACGGGTGCCGAGTGGCCGAGCTACGAGCTCGGCTCCAAAGTGGCGACGCGCAAGGCCTACGGCGACGCGCTCGCGGCGCTCGGCGGCGAGCGGGGAGACGTCGTCGCGCTCGACGGCGAGGTCTCGAACTCGACCTACGCCGAGATCTTCCGCGACGCCCACCCGGAGCGCTTCTTCGAGATGTACATCGCCGAACAGCAAATGGTGGCGGCCGCCGTCGGGATGCAGGTGCTCGGCTGGAAGCCGTTCGTCTCCACCTTTGCGGCCTTCATGAGCCGCGCCTACGACTTCGTCCGCATGGCCGCGATCAGCCGCGCGACGCTGAAGCTGTGCGGCTCGCACGCCGGCGTCTCGATCGGCGAGGACGGCCCCTCGCAGATGGCGCTCGAGGACCTGGCCGAGTTCCGCGCGATCCAGGGCTCGACGGTGCTCTACCCCTGCGACGGCAACCAGACGGCGAAGCTCGTGCGCGCGATGGCCGACGTCGACGGCATCTCCTTCCTGCGCACCACGCGCGCCGACACCGAGGTCATCTACGGCCCCGACGAGGAATTCCCAGTCGGAGGCTCCAAGACCGTCCGCGAGGGTGACGACGTTGCGATCGTCGCGGCCGGGATCACCCTTCACGAGGCGCTCGCTGCGGCGGAGACGCTCGCTGCGGACGGGATCGAGGCGCGCGTGATCGACCTCTACTCGGTGAAGCCGGTGGACACGGAGACGCTCCGGTCGCTGTCGATGCCGATCGTGACAGTCGAGGACCACTGGCCAGAGGGTGGCCTCGGCGATGCCGTGCTCGGCGCCATCGCCGACGCCGACGAGCGGCCGCGCGTCGTCAAGCTCGCCGTCGCCGGTCTCCCGCACTCGGGCAAGCCCGCCGAGCTGCTCGCAGCGGCCGGAATCGACGCGGCCGCGATCGAGCAGGCAGCACGCGAGCTCGTGCGCGTCGGCGTCACCTAACCTCTTCTCGATGGCAGTTCTGATCGCGTCCTCGCTCCGGAAGGAGTTCTCCGGCGAGTCGCTGTTCGACGGCGTCTCGTTCAAGGTCGAGCGGCGCGACCGGCTCGCGCTGGCAGGGCCGAACGGCGCCGGCAAGACGACGCTGCTGCGCGCGCTGATCGGCGAGACCGAGCTCGCGGGCGGTGAGCTCGCCTGGGAGAAGGGCGCGCGCGTCGCGCTGCACGACCAGCGGCCGCCCCGGCTCGGCGGCTTCACACTGCGCGACTACGCCCTCTCCGGCGCCGGCGACCTGATCGACGCCGAGCGCGAGCTGCGCCGGCTCGAAGAGGCGATGGCAGCCGGCGACCACGCGCCCGAGACGCTCCGCCGCTACGGCGAGGCGCAGGCCAGGCTCGAGCACGCAGGCGGCTACGGCTGGCGCGACCACGCGACGTCGGTGCTGCGCGGCCTCGGCTTCGCCGACGGCGACCTCGACCGCGGCCTCGAGACCTTCTCCGGCGGCGAGCTGACGCGCGCCTCGCTGGCGCGCGCGCTCTCGGGCGGCCCCGACCTGCTTCTGCTCGACGAGCCGACGAACCACCTCGACATGGAGTCGATGGAGTGGCTCGAGCAGGAGCTCTCGACGATCGACGCAGCCGTCATCCTCGTCGCGCACGACCGCTGGTTCCTCGAGTCGGTCGGCACCGCCGTGCTCGAGCTCGAGGGCGGCAAGTCGACCTACTTCCCGGGCAAGTGGCACGTCTGGCGCCAGGAGAAGGCGGCGCGGCTGGCGATGCAGGCCAAGTTCGCAGAGCGCCAGGCCGAGGACATAGCACGGCTCGACCGCTTCGTCGCCCGCTTCCGCTACGGGACGAAGTCGCGGCAGGCGCAGGCGAAGCTGAAGCAGATCGCGCGGATCGAGGCGGTGCGCGTCGAGGCGCCGAAGGGCAGCCGCCGCACGCTCGGCTTCGAGTTCCTGAAGCCCGCGCGGAGCGGCCGCATGGTCGTCGAAGCGGAGGGCTTCGACCTCGCAGCGGGATCGAAGCCGCTGCTCGCCGACGCCGAGCTGGTGCTGGAGCGCGGCGAGCACGTCGCCCTGATCGGGCCGAACGGCTCCGGCAAGTCGACGCTGCTGGAGGCCGTCGTTGGCGGCACGGTCGGCCGGATCGGACACGGGGTCGAGGTCGCGTACTTCTCCCAGCACGAAGTCGAGCTGGACGAGCGCGGCAGCGTGCTCGAGTGCGCGATGGGCGCCACCGGCCTGCAGCGTTCTCAGGCGCAGACGCTGCTCGGGCGCTTTCTCTTCTCCGGCTGGGACGACCACGACAAGCCTGTCGTCGCACTCTCCGGCGGCGAGCGGCGTCGGCTCGCACTGGCACTCGTGGTCGCGTCGGGCGCGAACTTCCTCGTCCTCGACGAGCCGACCAACCACCTCGACCTCGAGAGCCGCGAGGCACTGGAAGCCGCTCTCGAGGCGTTCCCCGGCACCGTCCTGCTCGTCTCGCACGACCGTGCCGTCCTCGACGCTGTCGCAGAGCGGATCGTCGCGGTCGAGGACGGCCGGCTCCGCTCCTACGACGGCGGCTGGGCCGACTACGTGCGCATCCGCGAGGACGAGGGCGCACCGCCGCCGCAGCCGAAGGTGCGGAAGGAGAAGCCGCGCGTGCCCAGGCCGATCAAGCCGCGCCCGAACGAGCTCGAGCAGATCGAGGCGGCGATCCAGGCCCGCGAGCTCGAGCTCGCGGAGCTGGAGCGGCAGCTGGCCGATGACTGGGGGAACGCGGAGACGCTGGCGGCTCACACCACTGCTCGCGAGGACCTGCACGTCCTCCTCGAACGCTGGGAGGAGCTGTTCGAGGCCGCCCAGCAGGTGTGACCGCTCGCCGTCCGGCGGCGTAGACACGGTGTGCAGGCGATGACGCTTCCACGCAGGCAACCGGCCTGGTCGGCGTCCTTTGCCGCGACCGCAGAGGAGCACCTCGACGACGTGTACGGCTATCTCGTCTACCTGACCCGCGACCGCTCGCTTGCCGAGGATCTCGCCGCGGACACGTTCGAGAAGGCGCTGAAGCACTGGCGCCGCTTCGACCCGAGCCGCGGCAGCGCCCGCACCTGGCTCTGCCAGATCGCCCGGACGACCGCGCTCGACTGGTTCCGCGCCGAGGAGCGCCGGCACCGGCGCGAGCAGCGCGCGGCCGTTCCGGACCGGTTCGAAGGCGCCATGGCCGAGGGCCTGTCCCCGGAGCTCGAGGCCGCGCTGCGCGGGCTCTCCGCCGGCGAGCGCGAGGTGATCGCGCTGCGCGTCCTGCTCGAGCTCGACGGCGACGAGGCCGCACACGTGCTCGGAATCAGCCCCACCGCGGTCTCGACGCGGTTGTCGAGAGCCCTGAAGAAGCTCGAGGAGAAGGTGAGCATCCATGTCTGAGACGCTGTTGAACGAGATCCGCGCGACGAGGCCCGAGGCGCCGTCCGCGCTGCGCGAGCGGGTGCGCGCGCTGAGCGTCCAGGAGCCGGCGCGGGAGCCCTTGCTCGACCGGATCCGCTTCACGTGGGGCTGGAAGCGGCTCGTCCTCGTCGCACCGGCGACCGTGCTGGTCGCCCTGCTCGCGGCCGGTGTGATCGGCCTCACGCAGAGCGACGTCGGCAGCCGCGACGAGCAGGCCGCGACGGCGCTTGAGACCTTCGGCGAGGACGCGGCGCAGTCGGAGGCGGCGTCGCCGCCGAGCACCCGCGCGCTCGCGCCGGCCGCGAAGGACAACACAGGCGCGCCCGTGGGCGGCGCGGTCGCGCCCGTGCCCGGCCAGCTCCAGCGCTTCGAGGCCGAGCTCAGCCTCCGGGTCGACGACGTCGACGCGCTCTCCGACGCGACCAAGCAGGCGCAGCAGATCGCGCGCGACCACGGCGGCACGGTCTCCTCGCTGTCCTACGACGCTCCCGGCCAGGGAGTCGGCACGTCCCAGATCACGCTGCGGATCCCGACCGCCGAGGTCGAAGGCGCGCTGGCGGAGCTGTCGCAGCTGGGCACGATCGTCGGCCAGCGCTACGGGATCCAGGACCTGCAGCAGCAGGCCGACAGCCTGCAGACGCAGATCGAGCAGACGCAGCGCCGGATCGCGCAGATCCTGGCGCAGCTCGGGAGCCCGACGCTCTCGGACGAGAACCGCGTCGTCCTCCAGTCGCGGCTGACGTCGAACCGCCAGAAGCTGACCGACCTCCGCGCTGCGATGAAGAGCACGCGCGCCGAAGCGGCTACCTCGACGGTGTACGTCTCGCTCACGACCGAGGAGATCCAGGCGTCGCCGGTCGGCGGCAGCCGCCTCGACGACGTCAAGGACGTGCTCGCGTGGGAGGCGATCGCGGCGCTCTACGTGCTCGTCGTCGTCGGCCCGTTCGTGCTCCTCGGCGTCCTCGTCTGGCTCGTCGTGCGCCTGCTGCGCCGGCGCGAGACTGCCCGCCTGCTCGAGCAGAACTAGGAGGCGTCGAGCGGCAACTCGGCACGCACGGTGGTGCCCCGGCCGAGCTCGCTCGAGACACGGAGGTGCCCTCCGAGCGCTTCCACCCGGTCGGACAGCCCGCGTAGGCCGGTTCCTCCGTCGGCGTCCGCACCGCCGACGCCGTCGTCGGACACCTCGACCACCAGGACGCCGTTGTCGCGGGCGAGGTCGACCCGGGCGCGGCTCGCCGAGGCGTACTTGGCCACGTTGGCAAGCGCCTCCGAGACGACGTAGAACGCGGCCGCTTCGATCGGCTCGGAGAGGCGCTCCGGCCGCAGGCCCGTGACCTCGACCGGGAGCGTCGCCCGCGTGGCGAGCGCTTCCAGGGCGGGCATGAGCCCGTGGTCGGTGAGGATCGCCGGATGAATCCCGCGGGCGAGCTCACGGAGCTCCTCGAGACCGAGCGCGAGCTCGTCGCTCGCCTCCGCGATCAGCTCCGCCGCGGCCGCCGGATCCTCGGCCAGCCGCGACTCGGCGATGCGGAGCCGGAGCTTGAGCGAGACCAGGCGCTGCTGCGCACCGTCGTGGAGGTTCCGCTCGAGCCGCCGCCGCTCGGCGTCGCCGGCCTGGACGATGCGAGCACGCGACGCCGTCAGCTGCTCGCGCGCCTCCGCGTTGGCGAGCGCGACCGCGAGGAGGCTCGTGAACTTCTCGAGCCGCTCCTCGACCACGCGTGGAAACCGGCCGAGGTCGCCGCCGTTCGAGATCGCCGTGGCGCCCCAGAGCCGCCCCGACACCACGATCGGAGCAGCCACTGCCGAGCTCACGTGGGCGGCGAGCATGCCCTCCCGCAGCTCGGGCGACGACGTTTCGAGGTCGATCCGCGCCGTTCTGCCCGTCTGGGCAACGCGTGCGATCCCGCCGCCCTGGAACGGAAGCGGACGCGGCACGCCGAGCGGAGCATCGACGCCGTCCCGTTGCCAGGCGCCCACGATCACCGCCCCGTCCTGATCGTCGACGTAGCGCACGACTGCGCCTTCGTCGGCGCCGAACAGCCGCCCGATCTCCTCCGAGACGACGCTGAAGAGCCGCTCCGGGCGCTCCTCGGTCGCGACGGCGACGGCGACGCGGCTGAGCGCAGCCTGCTCCTCGGCGAGGGCCGCGAGCTCCTCGCGGGCCTGCGCGTTCGCGATCGAGACGGCGACGAGGCCGGCGAACTGACCGAGCCGCTCCTCGACGTCGGCCGGAAAGGTCAGGTCGCGCGTAACCGAGACGACGAGGCCGCCCCAGATCGCCCCCGAGACGGCGATCGGAGCGGCGACGAGCGACGTGACCCCGAGCGCGATCAGCCGCTCGTGGAGCTCCGCAGGCACGCGGGGGTCGTCCGTGGCCATTCGGACCGGCTCGCCGGTCCGCGCCACCTCGGCGAGCGCTGCGCCCGGCTCGATCCGGATGACCGTGCCGGCGCCGGGGATCTTGACGCCCGGTTGGCTCCACTTGCCGACGATGACCCCCTCGTCCGGCGTCGGCCCGAAGCAGACGAGGTTCGCAGCGTCGGCGCCGACGAGTCGGGCCACCTCTTCGGTGACGACGTCGAAGACCCGCTCGGCCGCCGATTCGGTTGCGACGGCCACGGCGACGCGCTTCAGGGCCGCCTGCTCCTCGACGAGCAGGCGGAGATCGGCTCCGGCCATGAGGGAAATCGTCGCACGGGCCGAGCGCGCCGCCAAGCGACGCGTGCGGAACTCAGCCGGCGTCGAGCGTGGCGACGACCGCCTCCGCAACGACCTTCAGCGGCTTGCCCGAGACCTGGCTCGCCTTGCGCAGCCTCGCGAACGCGTCCTGCTCGGACAGTCCTTCCTTCGCCATCAGCAGACCTTTTGCCCGCTCGATCGCCTTCCGCGCGGCGAGAGCGTCGGCGAGCGACTCCGCCTCCTCGCGCAGCGCGGTCAGCTCCTCGTGGCGGGCGCGGGCGGTCTCGATCGCGGGGAGCAGGTCGGTCTCGCGGAAGGGCTTGACGAGGTAGCCGAAGACACCCGCCTCGACCGCTCGTGCCACGAGCTCCCGCTCGCCGTAGGCGGTGACCATCACGATCGGGATCGGGCGTTCCTCGAGGATCCGCTTTGCGGCCTCGATCCCGTCGAGCCGCGGCATCTTCACGTCGAGCACCGCCAGGTCGGGCTGCTCCTTGCGGGCGAGCTCGACCGCCTCTTCGCCGTCGCGCGCCTCCGCACAGACGTCGAACCCCGCGCTCTCGAGCAGCGACCGCAGGTCCATGCGGATGATCGTCTCGTCCTCGGCGATCAGGATCTTCACGCCGGGAAGAGCACCTCGGCGCGCAGGCCGGGTGCGCTCGTCAGCTCGATCGTGCCCTGCAGCTCCTCGCGCACGAGCGCGCGGACGATCGAAAGGCCGGTGCCGTCGCCGTTCCCGTTCAGGCCGGCGCCGTCGTCGGCGACCGCGAGCGCGACTTCGTCGCCACGGCGCTCGAGCTCGATCCGCACCGTGCCGCCGCCGTGCTCGAGCGCGTTCTGGAAGAGCTCGCTGAAGACGAGCGCGAGCGCGGTCGCGCGGTCGCCCGCGAGCGAGACCGACTCGAGCTCGGCCTCGACCGTCTTGCCCGCGACGAGTCCCTGCACGAGCATCGCCCGCAGCCGTTCGATCAGCTCGGCGAGGTCGACGTCGTCCTCGCGGTGCTCGGTCAGCACCTCGTGGACGGCCGCGATCGCGAGGATCCGGTTGACCGAGTCGGTCAGCGCGCGCCGCGGGTCGACGTCGGGCGCGCGCGCCTGCAGCCGCAGCAGCGACGCCACGGTCTGGAGGTTGTTCTTGACGCGGTGGTGGATCTCCTGGGCGAGGACGCCGCGCATGACCGCGCGGCCGTGCTCGAGCGCGACCGCGGCGTGGTGGGCGATCGCCTCGAGCAGCGCCCGGTCCTCGTCCGAAAACGGCGTGTCGCGGTCGCAGACGAGCTCGCCGATCTGCCGCCGCTTCCAGCGCAGCGGCAGCCGCACGTTGTGGGCGCCGGCGCGGCCCTCCGGCCACGCGATCTCACCGTCCTCGAGCACGAGCGCGGCGCCGGTCGCGTCGACCGCGGCGATCGTCGTCTTCACGATCGCCTCGAGCGACTCCTCCAGGTAGAGCGACTCGGAGACGGCCTCCGAGATCTTCGCCAGGGCCTCGAGCTCGTGGACGCGCCGCTGCGCGTCGGCGTAGAGGCGCGCGTGCTGGATCGACTGGGCGACCTGGGAGGCGATCGCGACGAGTAGGTCGATCTCCGCCTCGCTGTGCTCGCGCGGCTCGCGCGTGCGGACGTTGAGCGCACCTTCGAGCTCCTCCCGGGCGAGGATCGGCACCGCGAGGATCGACTCGTACTCGTCCTCGGGCAGGTTCGGGAAGAGCTTGAAGCGCGGGTCGAGATGAGCGCGCGCTGCGATCGCGATCGGTGCACGCTCGGCCGCGGCGCTCCCCGTGATCCCCTCTCCGGGCCGCATCCGCGGCCGCCGCGTCATCTCCTCGACTCTGGTGCCGTGGGTCGCGCGCAGGACGAGCTCGTCGGCGTGCTCGTCGTAGAGGTAGACAAAGCAGGCGTCGGCCTCGAGCGCCTCGGCGACCTTGCTCGCGACGAGCGCGAGCACCTCCTCCAGGTCGAGCGTCGAGTTGACCGCGGCAATGGTCTCGGTCAGCAGCCGGAGGTGGCGGGCAGTCGCGTCCACTCGAGCTGATTCTAGGCGCCGCCGTCCGACGCACTTAACAAACTCCTTACCGCAGCAGCCGAAGAAACTTCAAGAGACGGGCATAGGTTCTCGGACAGATGAGCTCAGTCGAACTCGATCTCCGCAGCGTCAAGGGCTTCCTCGTCGCCGACGTCCGCGGCCGCGTGATCGGCCGTGTCGAGTCGCCGATGTACGGCTCGCAGCCCGACGTGCCCGACGCCCTCGCCGTCCGCGGCGGGTTCATGCGCGGCCGCCGGCTCGTGCCGGCCGAGGCGATCGGCGAGATCGACCAGGGCTCCCGCGTGATCGGCCTCAGCGTCATGCGCGAGTCGATCCGCAAGTTCCTGTAGTTGGCCCGCAGATGTCCGGGCAAAGCCCGGACATCGCGAAGACCCCTGAAGGGTCGCTTCGCTCCCTCTCCGATCCGTCGTGCGGTGACGCACGCGACCTGAACGACCACGGGCTCCGTAAGGAGCCCGCGATCGGCCGTCAGTTGAGGTGTGGCGCTCGCCTTGCGCCACAACCCTGCGACGATTATGCGCCTTTGGCGACCCGTGTGTCTACAGGACCGCCAGATACTTGTCCAGCTCCCACTGCGTCAGCTGGATCCGATACTCGTCCCATTCCTTGCGCTTGATCTCGACATAGCGCTCGTGGATGTGCTCCCCGAGCGCGCGCTTCATCAGCTCCGAGCCGGCGAGCTCCTCGACCGCCTCGCCGAGCGTGCCCGGCAGCGCGACGATCCCGCGCTCGTCCCGCTCCGTCGGCGAGAGGTGGTAGAGGTTCGAGTCCATCGGCTCCTCGAGCTCGTAGCCCTTCTCGATTCCCTCGAGCCCCGCGTGCAGCAGCGCCGCGAACGTCAGGTAGGGATTGCAGGCGGGGTCGGGGCAGCGGATCTCGGCCCGCGTCGCCTGCTCCGAGCCCGGCTTGTAGAGCGGGATCCGGATCAGCGCGGAGCGGTTCCGCTGCGACCAGGCGACGTAGACCGGCGCCTCGTAGCCGGGCACGAGCCGCTTGTACGAGTTGACCCACTGCGCGAAGACGGCCGAGAGCTCGCGCGCATGCCGGAGCAGGCCGGCGATGA
Source organism: uncultured Gaiellaceae bacterium (assembly GCA_963738795.1). Classification (GTDB taxonomy): domain Bacteria; phylum Actinomycetota; class Thermoleophilia; order Gaiellales; family Gaiellaceae; genus Gaiellasilicea. Next base: position 236,662 of record CAVTXQ010000001.1, read on the forward strand.
ACGCCTTCGCCGTCGGCGAGAGGTGGTGCGGATCGCTCTCGTCGAAGAACTGGTTGCGGCCGTCGGTGAAGAGCGACATGTGCGTGTGCATCCCCGAGCCGTTCTCACCGAAGAGCGGCTTCGGCATGAAGGTTGCGTAGACGCCGTTCTTCGCCGCCACCTCCTTGACGATCAGCCGGTAGGTGATCGTCGCGTCGGCCATGTCGAGCGCCGGCGCGTAGCGCATGTCGATCTCGTGCTGCGACGGCGCCACCTCGTGGTGGTGGTACTCGATCGGGATCCCGACCGACTCGAGCGCCTGAATCGTCTCGTTCCGGAGCTCCGTCGCCGCGTCGAGCGCCGTCATCGCGAAGTAGCCGCCCTCGTCGAGCGTCTCCGTGCCCTTGTTGTCCTCGAAGAGGAAGTACTCGAGCTCGGGGCCGATGTTGAACGTGTCGAAGCCCATGCTCGTCATCCGCTCGAGCGCCTGGCGCAGCATGTAGCGCGGGTCGCCCTCGTAGGGTGTCCCGTCCGGCCTGACGATGTCGCAGATCATCCGGCCGACGATCGTCTCGCCCTCGCGCGAGGGCATGATCCGGAAGGTATCGGGGTCGGGGATCGCGACCATGTCGGACTCCTCGATCGCGTTGAAGCCGGTGATCGACGAGCCGTCGAAGCCCATCCCGTCGTCGAGCGCCGCCTCCAGCTCGCTCGGGGTGATCGCGAAGCTTTTCAGGTGCCCCTCGAGATCGGTGAACCAGAAGAGGACGTACTCCACCTTCTGCTTCTCGATCTCCTTCAGCACGTGCTTGCGCGCATCGGGGTCGGACGTCGCCCGGTGCTTGCTCTCGATCATCGCCATGCGCTCTTTCCTCCTTTGAGAACGAAAAAAGCCCCGGCGCGGACGAGTCCGCATCCGAGGCAGCGTCGCCGCGAAAGACCGCGCGAGTCTACACCACGGGACGGCGCGCCAGGAAGACGGTCATCTCGTGACCCCACGCGGACTCGCCGTCCCGCACCTCGACGTCGACGAAGCCGGCGCGCTCCAAGAGGGCGGTCAGCTCGACCCTGTCGTAGACCGACTCGGTGAGGACGTGCTCCTCCTCGGCGACGAGCTCGCCGTCGCGCCACTGCCACGCCTGGATCGCTCTCGTCACACGGCGCTCCGCCCGGTCGACGGCGAGGAACCTGCTGCGCAGCGCGTACTCGCAGCCGTCGGATCCCTGCCGCCGCTGGGCGGGCGGGTCGAGCGGCTCCGGGTGGGGCTCCTCGGCCAGCTCGCTCCCGGTCTCCTCGACGTCCACCGCCAGCAGGCCGCCCGGCTCGAGGTGGTCGTGAAGCCGGACGAGCGCCTGCGCGTCCTGCTCGCGGGTGCTCCCGAGCCCGAAGGTGCCGCAGCAGACGATCGTCCCGTAGCGCCGCGGCAGCTCGAGCTCGTGCAGCGCCTGCGCGTACAGCGTCGGCTCGAGACCCTCTGCCGCCGCGAGCCTGCGGCACTCGGCGAGCATGTCCGGCGAGACGTCGCAGCCGTCCACGTCGAGCCCGTCGCGGAGGTACGGAAGCAGCAGCCGGCCGGTGCCGCAGCCGGCGTCGAGCGCGGGCTGCCCCGCAGCGACGAAGGGCCGGAAGTACTCGACCTCCGGCCCGCCGTGATTGAACTCCGCCCACCAGCGGGCGACGAGCCCGTGATGCCAGGTCGACATGCCTACCCCGACCGCTTCAGCTTGCCGTGCTTCTTCGCGTAGATCTCGCCGCGCCGGAAGACGAAGAGGCCGACCGGAGCCGCGACCGCGCCGATCAGCAGCAGCGGCCAGATCTCGTCCCACATCGTCGAGAGCCCGGCGCCGTCGAGGATCGCCTCGCGGATCCCGTCGAGCACGTACGTCGCCGGCGAGATCACCGAGAGCCACTCCATCCACTGCGGCAGCACCTCGACCGGGTAGTAGACGCCCGAGACCACGAGCAGCATCCCCTGCGCGACGAAGCCGAGCTGTGCCCCCTTCTCGGGCGAGATCAGCGGCAGCACCGCCGTCATGATCCCGATCCCGATGAAGGCGAGCGAGCCCGCGACGAGGACGACGAAGGCGGCGAAGAAGTCGGCCTGCGGCAGCTCGAGGTCGAAGAAGAACGCGACGACGACGAAGAGGATGATCGCGCGGATCAGTCCGTAGAGCACCGCGAAGAAGCCCGCGCCGGCGAGATGCATGGCCCGCGAGAGCGGCGCCATGAACGTGTACTCGATCGTCCCCTCCCAGCGTTCCCACGCGACCGTCTCGGTCATGAACTCGAACAGGATCCCGAGGTAGGCCCAGACGACGGCGCCGATCAGCAGCTGAGTGGTCGTGCGGGTGACGTCGATCTCGCCGCCCGTCGCCTCGATCCCCTTCGCGATGAAGACGATCGTGAGCGTGTTCGCGATCGTCCAGACCATGAAGGCGACGTCCCACCAGATGTAGCGGCGGGTCAGGTAGACGTTGCGCTCGACGACGCCGCCGAGGCCGATCAGCTCTGCTCTCAAGGTTGCGGCAGCTCCGCGCATCAGGCGAACACCCCTCTCTCCTCGTCCTCCTCCTCGTCGGTCTCGGACTCGAACTCGCGGCCGGTCGCCGCGAAGAAGGCCAGCTCTAGCGTCTCGACGCCGAAGCGCTCGAGGATCTCGGGCACCGTCTCGAGGAAGAGCAGCTCGCCGCGGTCGAGGACGCCGACGCGGTCTGCCAGCGCCTCCGCCTCGGCGAGGTCGTGCGTGCAGAGCAGGATCGTCGCGTCGTGCGTCTGCCGCACCTCACGGACGAAGTCCTGCACCTCGAGCTTGGAACGCGGGTCGAGCCCGGTCGTCGGCTCGTCGAGCAGGAGCAGCACCGGCGAGGTGAGGAGCGCCCGCGCGAGCGCGACCTTCTGCTGCATCCCGCGCGAGAGATTCTCCATCGGCTCGCTCCGCCGGTCGATCGGGAAGCCGACCTTCGTCAGGATCGCCGGGATCTTGACGCGGGTCTCTCGCGGCCCCATGCCGTAGTAGCGCGCGGCGTAGTGCAGGTTCTCACCGGCCGACATCTTCTTGAAGAAGCTCGCCTCGACCGAGACGCGGTTGACGAGCTTGCGGACCGGGCGCGGCTCGGTGAAGACGTCGTGGCCGAAGACCTCGGCGCTGCCGCCGTCGTGGAACAGCAGCGTCGAGAGCAGCCGGACCAGCGTCGACTTCCCCGAGCCGTTCTGACCCAGGATCGCGACACACTCTCCCCGCGCCATCGTGAACGTGACGCCCTGCAACGCCGCCCGCTTCTTGCGCGCGAACCGGCCCGCCTTCTTGTCGCGGCGCGAGAACTCCTTGCGGAGGTCGCGGACCTCCACGGCAGGAGACGGACGCTGCAATTCGATTACCTCGGACATTCCAAACTCCTTCGCTCACAGAAACTCCAGAACACAGCACGCGACGCCCGCTACTACGGCGGGCCGCGGCAACGGGTGTCCTAGATGTGGGCCAGGAATCTCATCCGGCGCCGACGATACCAGCCGTTCGGTGGGGACGCCAGAGAAATTCCGGCCTTGACCTTCGTCCGGCCGCTGGGCTACGGTGAGCTCAGGTTCCGCCGGCGAAGGTGGATCCGAGGCTATGGCGCCTCGCAGCTCATTCGGAGCTGCGGGCGCTTTTTTTGTGGTCCAACGGAAGGGAGCGGGGGATGTCGGAGCTCGAAGACAGGCACTACTTGAAGAACGGCGGCGAGACGCTGCCCGACGCCCGCGAGGCGCTCGAGTGGGCGGCCGAGACGCGCGTCTCGATGGTCGACCTCAAGTTCTGCGACCTGCTCGGGACGTGGCAGCACATGACGCTGCCGCTGCGGGCGTTCGGCGCGGAGGCGTTCGAGGAGGGGCTCGGCTTCGACGGCTCCTCGATCCGCGGGTGGCAGGGGATCTCGGAGTCGGACATGCTGCTCCTGCCGGATCCGAGCTCGGCGATCCTGGATCCCGGCACCGAGGCGCCGACGCTCTCGCTGATCTGCGAGATCGCCGACCCGATCACGCGCGAGGGCTACTCGCGCGATCCGCGCCAGGTCGCGAAGCGCGCGGAGGCGTACCTGCGCGAGACGGGGATCGCGGACACCTGCTTCGTCGGCCCCGAGTGCGAGTTCTTCGTCTTCGACGAGGTCAGCTACGAGCTCGGCCCGAACGCGTCGCACTACTCGGTCGACTCGGGCGAGGGCTACTGGAACTCGGGCAAGCCCGGACTCGGCTACACGTCGCGGCCGAAGGAGGGCTACTTCCCGACCGCGCCGCACGATTCGCTGCACGACCTCCGGACCGCGATGGTGCTGACGCTCGAGCGGCTCGGGATCCCGTGCGAGTTCCACCACCACGAGGTCGCCTCGGGCGGCCAGTGCGAGATCGACCTCCGCTTCCAGAGCCTGACCCGGATGGCGGATCAGGTCATGACCTACAAGTACGTGGTCAAGAACGTCGCGCACGCGCACGGCAAGTCGGTCACGTTCATGCCGAAGCCGATCTTCGGCGACAACGGCTCCGGAATGCACTGCCACCAGTCCCTCTGGAAGGAGGGCACGCCGCTGATGGCGGACAAGTCGGGGTACGCCGGGCTCTCGCAGCTCGCGCGCTCCTACGTCGGCGGACTGCTCGAGCACGCGCCCGCGCTGCTCGCGTTCTGCGCGCCGACGACGAACTCGTACCGCCGGCTGGTGCCGGGCTACGAGGCGCCGGTCAACCTCGTCTACTCGCAGCGCAACCGCTCGGCCTGCATCCGGATCCCGATGTACTCCGACTCGCCGAAGGCGAAGCGGATCGAGTTCCGCTGCCCCGACGCGGCGGCGAACCCGTACCTCGCCTTCTCGGCGATGCTGATGGCGGGTATCGACGGGATCGAGCGCGGGCTCGACCCGGGCGCGCCCGCCGACTACGACCTCTTCGAGGAGGCCGGCCGTGACGTGCCGCAGGTGCCCGGCTCGCTCGCCGAGGCACTCGACGCGCTCGAGGCAGACCACGAGTTCCTGCTCCGCGGCGGCGTCTTCACCGAAGACCTGATCCGAACGTGGATCGACTGGAAGCGCGAGCACGAGGTCGACGTTGTCCGGCTCCGCCCCCACCCGGCCGAGTTCGGCCTCTACTACGACTGCTGAGGAGGCAACGATGATGAAGGTCGAAGCCGTCGTCGTGCGCGACCGGGTCGAGACGGTGATGGACGCCGTCGAGGAGCAGACCGGGCACGTCGGCGTCACCGTGATCGAGGCGGTCGGCCACGGCCGGCAGCGCGGGATCACGCACGAGTACCGGGGCCGCATCTTCGAGTCGCGGTTCCTGCCCAAGGCGCACCTGACGTTCGTCGTGCCCGACGCGCTCGCCGAGCCGGTGATCGAGGCGATCGCCGACGCCGCGCGTACGGGCCACGAGTCGGGCGACGGCATCTGCTGGGCGACGCCCGTCCTCCATGTCACGCACAACCGGACGGGCAGGAGCCTGGAGGAGGTGGAGGTCGCATGACGACCGAGCAGCTCGTAATCGCAGCGAGCACGATCTGGGTCGTCCTCGCGGCGATCCTCGTCATGTTCATGCAGGCCGGCTTCGCGTTCCTCGAGGCCGGGCTGACGCGGATGAAGAACGTCGGTCACATCGCGGCCAAGAACGTGCTCGTCCTCGGCATTGCCTCGATCGTCTACTACGTCGTCGGCTTCGGGATCGCGTTCGGGGACGGCGGCAACGGCTTCATCGGCGGCAGCGGTTTCGCGCCGGACGTGGACACGCTGCTCGCGATCGGCGCCGAGCCGTTCAGCTGGTTCGGCACGGTGCCCGCGGCCGGTGCGTACTTCTTCCAGGTCGTCTTCGCGGCGGTGTCGCTGGCGATCGTCTGGGGAGCCATGGCGGAGCGGACGAAGCTCTGGGTCTACTTCGCCTTCGGCATCGTCTTCACGCTGATCTACTCGGTCGTCGCGCACTGGATCTGGCATCCCGACGGCTGGCTCTTCGCGAAGGGAATGCAGGACTTCGCGGGCTCGACGGTCGTGCACTACCAGGGAGCCCTCGCGGCACTCGCCGGGGCGCTGCTGCTCGGGGCGCGCCTCGGCAAGTTCGGCAGCGACGGCAAGCCAAACGCGATCCCGGGCCACAACATGGCCTACACGACGCTCGGCGTGATCATCCTCTGGTTCGGCTGGTTCGGCTTCAACGCCGGCTCGACGATGGGGATCGCGAGCGGCGACAAGCTCGGGTACTTCGCCTACGTCGCGCTGACGACGAACGTCGCCGCCGCTGCCGGCGGCCTGGGCGGCGTCCTCGTCTCCTGGCTCGTGATCAAGAAGCCCGACCTCTCGATGATGCTGAACGGCGTCGTCGCCGCCCTCGTCGCCGTCACGGCCGCCTGCGGCTTCGTCGCCCCGTGGGCGGCGATCCTGATCGGCTTCGTCGCCGGCGCGATCGCCGTGGTTGGCGTGCTCTTCGTCGAACGGATCGGGATCGACGACCCGATCGGTGCCGTCGCAGTGCATGGCATGGCCGGGGTCTGGGGCACTCTCGCGACCGGAATCTTCGCCGTGCCGGCGCTCGCCGAGAACCTCGCCACCGGCACGGGCGGGCTTTGGTACACGGGCTCGTTCGACCAGCTCGGCACGCAGGCCCTCGGCCTCGTCGCCGTCGGCGCCTTCACCTTCACCGCGTCGTTCGCGGCCCTGTGGCTGATGAAGGCCACGTTCGGGATCCGCGTCGACCACGAGGTGGAGACGGCCGGGCTCGACGTCTCCGAGCACGGAATGTGGGGCTATCCCGAGTTCTACATCCCCGTGCCCGGCGGCTACGGGACCGAGAGCCACGGCCACCTGGGCCTGGCACACGCGCCGCGGCCGGCGTCGGTGCCTGCCGTCTCGAGTGCCACGGCGCTCGAGCCATCGGCCTGATCAGAGCGGGCCGTCAGGGAAAAGGGAGGGCGCCGCGAGGCGCCTTCCCTCGTTTCCGGACGCGACGCGTCAGGTGCCGGTCGCCTCGAGCGGCTCGGGTGCCTCGGCGGCCGGCAGCACGCGCGGCACGATCTGCACGAACTCCGCCACCGCCGCTGGCCACCGTTCGAGCAGCGCCGCCGCGCGCGCGGATCCCGTGTGCTTGAGGTGGCGCTCGAGCTGTGCGCGGAGCCTCTCCGCCGCAGTCGTGTCGAGACGACGCGACACGACGTGTTCCTCGTTCAGCCGCACGGGCACCACGCCGGCGGGATCGTGAGCGAAGAGCTCGCCGCCACTCATGCCCGCGGCCAGGTTCCGGCCCGTCTCGCCGAGGATCACGACCGTCCCGTTCGTCATGTACTCGCAGGCGTGCGCCCCGACGCCCTCGACGACGGCAACGGCGCCCGAGTTGCGGACCGCGAAGCGCTCGCCGGCCGCACCGGCGCAGAGAAGCTCGCCGCCCGTTGCGCCGTAGAGCGCGGCGTTGCCGATCAAGACCGGGTCGCCGCCGTCGCCGGCCGGCGGCCGTACGACGATCCTGCCGCCTGCCATCGACTTGCCGACGCCGTCGTTCGCGTCGCCGTCGAGGACGAGCCGAACGCCGCGCGAGAGAAAGGCGCCGAAGCTCTGGCCCGCGGAGCCGCGCAGCTCGACGCGAACGCGGCCCGGTGGCGCGCCCGAGCCGTACCGGGCTGCGACAGTGCCGGCGAGCCGAGACCCGACGGCGCGGTCGCGGTTCGTCACAGCCCGCTGCAGCTCGAGCAAGGTCGTCCCCTCGAGCACGGGCTCTGCAGCCTCGGCCAGCTCTGCGCCGAGCTCGCCGCCCGGCGCCTCCACGTGAGGCTCGTCCGCGAACGCCGACGGGCCGGGGCTGCCGCGGATCAGGCCGCGGAGATCGAGCAGTCGAGCACGGCCCTCGAGTCCGCTGCGCGGACTCAGGCAGTCGACGCGGCCGACGGCCTCCGCGAACGAGCGGAAGCCGAGTACAGCCAGCCGTCGCCGCACGTCCTCGGCGAGCTGGATCAGGTACGCCTCGACGTGCTCCGGAGTCGCGGCGAACTTTGCGCGGAGCTCCGGCCGCTGGGTCGCGATGCCGACGGGGCACGTGTCGAGGTGGCAGGAGCGCACCATCAGACAGCCCTCGGCGATCAGGAGCGCCGTCCCGAACGACACCTCGTCGGCGCCGAGCAGCGCCGCGAGGACGACATCGCGTCCGGTCTTGAGGCCACCGTCGACGCGGACGCGGACGCGTCCGCGCAGGCCCTGCGCGACGAGCGTCTGCTGCGTCTCCGCGAGCCCGAGCTCCCATGGCACGCCCGCGTTCTTGATCGATGCGAGCGGGCTCGCGCCTGTGCCGCCGTCGCTGCCGGCGACGTGGACAACGTCCGCGAGCGCTTTCGCGACGCCCGCGGCGACGAGCCCGACGCCCGCCTCGGCGACGAGCTTGACGGAGACCGCAGCCCGCGGGTTCACCTGACGCAGGTCGAAGACGAGCTGCGCCAGATCCTCGATCGAGTAGATGTCGTGGTGGGGCGGCGGCGAGATCAGACCGACGCCCGGTTGGGTGTGCCGAAGCCGAGCGATCTCGGCCGTCACCTTGTGGCCCGGGAGCTGCCCGCCCTCGCCGGGCTTCGAGCCCTGGGCGACCTTGATCTGCAGTTCGTCGGCGAAGGCGAGGTACTCGGGCGTGACGCCGAAGCGTCCCGACGCGACCTGCTTGATCCGTGAGTTGCGCTCGTCGCGGAAGCGGGCGGGATCCTCGCCGCCCTCGCCGCAGTTCGAGCGTGCACCGAGCCTGTTGAAGGCGATCGCGACCGTCTCGTGCGCCTCCGCGGAGAGCGAGCCATGCGACATGCCGCCGCTCGAGAAGCGGCGGAGGATCTCCTCGGCTGGCTCGACCTCTACGAGTGGCACGGGCGGCCCCGCTGCGACGACCTCGAGCAGGTCACGCGGCTCCAGCGGCTCGCGCCCGTCGACGAGCGCCGCGAAGCGCGCGTACTCCGCGGTCGCCCCGGTGCGGACGGAGCGGCGGAGCGCATGCGCGGCCGCCTGCAGTGACTCGACCACCGCCGGCGTCGTCGCATGTGGCTCGCCGCCGGGCCGGTATTTGACGTAGCCCGGTGCCTCCAGCTTCGCCGCCTCCGGCCGCGAGCGCAGCTCCCGCTCGAGCTCGTCGAAACCGATCCCGCCGAGCACGGACGCCACACCGGTGAAGCAGAGATCGACGACCTCGTGCGCCAGTCCGAGCGCGTCGAAGAGCTGGGCGCCGCGGTATGACGCGACGTCGGCGATGCCCATCTTCGCCATGACCTTCAACACGCCGTCCTCGACGGCGTCGCGAAGGCGGCGCTGCGCTGCATCCGGCGAGGGCCGGTCGCCGCCGAGACGGTCGGCCGCCGCGAGCGCCGCCGTCGTCTCGAGCGCGAGGCGCGGACAGACGGCGTCGGCGCCGAACCCGAGCAGGCAGGCGACGTGGTGGCTGTCCCGCGGCTCGTCGCTGACGACGACGAGGGACACGTCGGCTCGGCGGCCGGCCGCGACGAGCCGCTGCTGCACGGCGCCGACCGCAAGCAGGCACGGCACGGCGGGCACGGCGCCGGCATCCGTGAGGACGAGAACCGGCGTTCCCTGCACGGCGCGGTCGATTGCCTCCGCCGCGATCCGCTCGCACGCCTCGCGGAGCGTCTCGTCCGGCCCGAGCGCAGTCGAGACCTCGGTCCCGCGGAGCGCCGCGACCGCCGACGGGTAGAGGAAGAAGCTCTCCAGCTCGACCAGGCGGCCGGCGTCCTCGCTCTCCTCGAGCAGCGGCGCCCGCGGGCCGATCAGCGTCTGCAACGACATCAACGATCGCTCGCGGAGGTGGTCGATCGCCGGGTTCGTCACCTGGGCGAAGCGCTGGCGCAGGTACGAGAAGAGTGGCCGAGCCCGGCCGGCGAGCGGAGGGAGCGCCGTGTCGTCGCCCATCGAGGAAACCGGCTCGTGTCCGTCGACGGCGCTCGCTCGGAGCAGGAGCGTCAGGTCCTCGCGCGTCCAGCCCGCGGCGAGCTGCCGGCGCGTCAGGTCATCTTCGGGCAGCGCTACCGGCTGCCCCGGATCGAGCGGAGTCCGAGACTTCAGCCAGCGCCCATACGGGCGCCGGCGCGAGAGCCGATGAAGGAGCGGCCCGTCGTGCTCGACGCCGGCGCCGGGATCGACGGCGAAGATCTGGCCGGGCCCGACCCGCTCGCGGCGCACGCGCGGAGCGTCCGGAAGCGGGATCGCACCGGCCTCGGACGCGCAGGCGACGATGCCGCCGGCGGTTGCGATCCGAAGCGGCCGTAACCCGTTCCGGTCGAGCGCGGCGCCGACGACGCGGCCGTCGGTGAAGACGACGGCGGCCGGCCCGTCCCACGGCTCGACGAGGCCGGCGTGGTAGCGGTGGAACGCGCGTGCCTCCTCGTCGAGCTCCGCATCGTGCTGCCACGCGCGCGGCAACAGCATCGCGGCGGCATGGCGGACGTCGCGGCCGGTACGAACGAGCAGCTCGAGCGCGTTGTCGAGGAGCGCCGAGTCCGAGCCGTCCTCCTCGAGCGCCGGCCCGTCGAGCCCGAGCCGCGCCTCGCGGCCGCGCATCGCCCGGACGTTGCCCTCGATCGTGTTGATCTCGCCGTTGTGGCAGAGCACGCGGAACGGCTGCGCCCGCTCCCAGGAAGGGCTCGTGTTGGTGGAGAAGCGCTGATGGAAGATCGCGAACGGCACCTCGAGCGCCGGGTCGCGCAGGTCGGGGTAGAAGGCGCCGAGCTGGTCGGCCGCGCAGAGCGCCTTGTACGTGATCGTCCGGAAGGAGAGCGAGACGACGTACGCACCGGCGATCGCGCCGGCGCGCCGGCGTGCGCGGAACGCGCGCAGCTCCGCCTCGTCGGCCGTGAGACCGTACGGCCGGAGCAGTACGAGCTGCTCGACGCGCGGCATCGTGGCGCGGGCCCCCTCGCCGAGCGCGTCCGGCTCGACAGCCACCGATCGCCAGCCGGCCGTCTCGATCCCCTCGGCGAGGCACGCCTCCTCGATCGCCGTGCGCGCGGCGGCGTCGCGGACGAACACCTGCGCGAGCCCGCGCCACGGCCCGGAGACGAGCTCCCGTGGGATCGGGAGCAGGACGCCTGCGCCGTCGCCGGTGCGACGGTCGGCGGCGACGGCTCCCCGGTGGCGTACGTTCGCCAGGCCCTCGAGCGCGGCGTCGAGGATCTGCTGCGAGGCGCGGCCGCGGGCGTCGGCGACAAAGCCGATCCCGCACGCGTCGCGCTCGGCGCGGATCTGGTCGAACGGTGACACAGCGCCCCCTCGGGCCGGAAGAAACGGAAAGGACTGATCCGCCTGGTGACGCGACCTAGCCGGCGGGGCGGATGAGGGAGCGCCGGCTAGCGCACGAGCGAGCGCGCTACGAGGAAGCGGAGAGAGAGCCGGTTCGTCGTCGCGGTGCGCATCTGCTCTTCACCCTAGAGCAGCAGCCGGACGAGGGCAAACGGCCGTTCCGGACGTGTCCCAGGGACTGTCCCTGGGACACGTCCGTTGCAGGCACTACGAGACGGAGAACGTGACCGAGACGACCGCGCTCACCTGCTGCGTGCCGGGCTCGACCGGCGTCGAGCCGGCGTCCATCGCCTTCTCGGCGGCGAACGGGAGGGGCTGCGGGGCACCGCCGCCTTCGACGATCGCGGTGATGCGGCCCAGCGACAGGTTCGAAGCCGAGGCAAGCGCCTGTGCGCTTGCCCGGGCGTCCGCGATCGCCGCCTTGAGCGCGTCGCGGTAGAGCCCGCTCTGGTCGCCCCGCGAGAGCGACGGCCCGTAGACCTGGTTCGCGCCCGCGGTCACGGCCGCGTCGATCAGGGCTCCGGCCTTGCCGATCTCCTTGATCGTGGCCGACACCGTGTTCGTGGCGACGAACGCCTGCACCTCGTTGCGCTCGTTGTAGCGGGGCGAGAGCGAGACCGACTGCGTCTTCACGTCCGTGCCGCCGGCCGCCTTGACGGCGGCGATCACGCGGCGCATCTCGGCTGCGTTGGCCGACAGCGCGGCCCGGGCCGTCTGGCCCTGGCTCTCGACGCCGAACGAGAGCTCGGCCCGGTCAGGGACGGAGACGACGGCCGCCGTGCCCTGGACGGTGATGCCTCCGGTCTCGGCTGCCGCGCTCGAGGCCGACCCGGGGAGCGAGATGGCCGCGAAGACGGCAACGAACGTCAGCAGCCCTGCGATGGGGAGGATTCGAGTTTTCATGCCGTGTCTACGCCGCCGCGAGCGGCTGCGTCACACGGCTGCGAGACGGGCGCGGGCGGCAGCGACCGCTGCGGTCACTCCGCCGGGGCCGGGCGCGGGCCGCTCGGCTGAGCGAGGAGACTCGTAGCTGCCGTCCCGCACCGACTCGGCCACCTGCTCGTGCGCGTCGCGGAACGGCGTGCCCTCGCGGACGAGCGCCTCGGCCGCGTCGGTGGCGAGCAGGAGCGGATCGGAGGCCGCGGCCGCCAGCCGCCCGCGGTCGAGCTCGAGGCCGCGGACGAGCGCGGTCAAGGCCGCGAGGGCGCCGGCGAGATCCGCCCGCGCCGCGAAGACCGGAGCCTTGTCCTCCTGCAGGTCGCGGTTGTAGGCGAGCGGCAGGCCCTTCACGGTCGCGAGCAGGCCGGTCAGGCGCCCGATCGCGGTGCCTGCCTTCCCGCGCGCGAGCTCGGCGACGTCCGGGTTCAGCTTCTGCGGCATCATCGACGAGCCCGTCGCGCTGTCCTCGCCGAGGCGGGCGAAGCCGAACTCGGCCGTCGTCCAGAGCACGAGCTCCTCGCCGATCCGCGAGAGGTGAACGAAGCAGACGGCCGTCGCGTAGAGGTAGTCGAGCGCGAAGTCGCGGTCGGCGACGGCGTCGAGGGAGTTGCGGAGCTGGTTCTCGGGCGGAGGCAACGGCAGCGTCGAGCCGGCGAGCGCGCCGGCGCCGAGAGGGCTGGGCCCGGCCGCCGCGGCCGCGCCGGCGAAGCGGCCCAGGTCGCGCTCGAGCATCTCGACCCAGGCGAGCAGGTGATGCCCGACCGTGATCGGCTGCGCCCGCTGCAGGTGCGTGTAGCCGGGCATCGGCGTCTCCGCGTCCTCGTCGGCACGGTCGAGGAGCGCACCGGCGAGCTCGGCGATGGCCGCCCGCGCCTCGACCGCACGCGTCGGCGACGTAGAGCCGGAACGCCGCCGCGACCTGATCGTTCCGCGACCGCCCGGCGTGAATCTTCCGGCCGACGTCGCCGAGCAGCCGCTCGATCGCGGTGTGGACGTCCTCGTCGTCCGGCTCGATCCCGCCGCCGGTCGCGATCTCGGCGAGCCGCGACTCGGCGTCGGCGAGCTCGCCGTCGTCGAGGATGCCGGCGGCGTGGAGCCGCCGGGCGTGGACGGCCGTCGCCTCGCAGTCGTACGGCAGCAGCTCCGCGTCGTCGGCACGGAGGAACGCGGCCACGGCCGGGTCGAGCGCGCGCCCGACCCGGCCCGACCAGAGGCTCATGCCTTCGTCGTCGCCCGCTTGCGGGCGGCTGCGAGCTCGAGCTCGAGCGACGCGATCTTGACGAAGCCCTCTGCGGCCGCGTGGGGGAACGTCTCGCCGGCGCCGTACGAGGCCAGCTGCTCGGCGTAGAGCATGTTCGGAGAGCGGCGACCGGTCACGACAGCGGCGTTCGGCCGCAGCTCGACGCGGACCTCGCCCTCGACGAGCGCCTGGGTCGCGTCGACGAACGCGTCGATCGCCTCGCGCGCGGGCGTGAACCAGAGCCCCTCGTAGACGAGCTCCGTCCAGCGCTGCTCGAGGCCGCGCTTGATCCGCGCCTCGTCCTTCGTCAGGACGACGTCCTCGAGCGCGGAGTGCGCTCCGATCAGGACGATCGCCGCCGGCGCCTCGTAGACCTCGCGGCTCTTGATCCCGACGGCGCGGTTCTCGATCATGTCGATCCGCCCGATCCCGTAGCCGCCGGCGAGCGCGTTCAGACGCGCGATCAGCTCCGCGAGCGGCAGCTCGTCGCCGTCGAGCGAGACCGGGATGCCGGCCTCGAAGCCGATCGTCACCTCGGCCGGCGCGGGCGCGGAGGCCGGGTCGCTCGTGAGCGCGTACGGCTCCTCCGGCGGCGCGTTCCACGGGTCCTCGAGCACGCCCGCCTCGATCGCGCGGCCGAAGAGGTTCTCGTCGATCGAGAACGGCGCCGCCTGGGTCGCCTGGACGGGGATCCCCTTGGCCAGCGCGTACTCGATCTCCTCGTCGCGCGTCCAGATCCGGTCGCGCAGCGGCGCGATCACGCGCAGGCCGGGGTCGACCGCCTTGAACGAGAGCTCGAAGCGGAGCTGGTCGTTCCCCTTGCCGGTGCAGCCGTGCACGACCGCTTCGGCGCCCAGCTCGACCGCGAGCTCGGCGACCGCCTGCGCGATCACCGGGCGCGAGAGCGCCGAGACGAGCGGGTACTTGCCCTCGTAGAGCGCATTCGTCTTGATCGCGCGCGCACACTGCTCCTCGGCGAAGGCAGCCTTGCGGTCGACGAGGATGACGTCGTCGGCGCCGGCGGCACGCCCGCGCTCGATCGACGCCTCGAGATCGAACTCCTGGCCGACGTCGACGAGCACGGCGACGACCTCGTCGAAGCCGTACCAGTCCTCCTTCAGCCAGCTGACGATGCAGCTGGTGTCGAGGCCGCCGGAGAAGGCGACCACCGCGATCCTGTTCATCTCGCTCCTCGTGGCTGAATGCATACTATGCACTATAGCTGCATTTCATGCAGACGCTAGGCTGCCACGCGTGGAGACCCGCTTCGTCGACTGCCGGCCGCGCGACGCCTATCTCGCGGCCCACATCCCGGGCGCCGCGCACGCCGACCCGGAGCGCGACCTCACCGGCGACGATCGGCGGCGGCCGCCACCCGCTGCCGAGCGCCGACGCGTTCGCGGCCTGGGCCTCGGCGGCCGGGATCGGGCCGGAGACGCTCGTCGTCGCCTACGACGACGGCACCGGCTGGGCGGCACGGCTCTGGTGGCTGCTGCGCCACTTCGGCCACGACGCCGCCGGCGTGATCCGGCTCGACGCCTGGAACGGGCCGCTCGCGGCCGGCGAGGAGAAGATCGCGCCGGCGACGTTCGTCGCCGCGGCCCGCGGACGGACGACACCGCCGACGCCGCCGAGCTCCTCGGCCGGCTCGACGACGCGTCGCTGACGCTCGTCGACGCGCGGGCACCGGAGCGCTGGCGCGGCGAGACGGAGCCGATCGACCCCGTCGCCGGGCGGATCCCGGGAGCGCGCAACCGCTTCTTCCTCGACGAGTCGCCGCTCCCGGCGGAGCTGCTCGCAGCGCCCGACCTCGTCGTCTACTGCGGCTCGGGCGTCACCGCCTGCGCCGTGCTGCACGAGCTGCACCTCGCCGGGCGCGACGACGCGCGCCTCTATCCCGGGCTCGTTCAGCGAGTGGTACGCGCTCGGGCCCGGTCGAGCGCGGTTAGGAGACGGTCTCGGCGAGCTGGTGCGCGCGGTGCGCCGAGATCCCGTTCCGCTGCGCGCGGACGAGCTCGTGGTCGGTCTCGTCGAGCTCGACGAGCGGCAGCAGGCGCACGTCGCGCAGCCGGATCCGCACGGGCAGGCCCTCGGTGAACGCGTAGGGATGGAGCTCGTTGGCGAGCGTGCCGGTGAACGGGCCGCTCCGCCAGCCGTCGGCGTCGTGCCAGAGCTCGCCGAGCGCCTCGAAGTCTGCCGGGGCTGACCTCGATCCAGCTGCCGTAGCCGAAGTAGCCCTCCTCGCCGTCGACCGGAAGCTCGAGCAGCGCCCGCACGAAGAACCGCTCCGCCGTCGCCGTCGCGCAGCACGGCGGAGTCCTCGCCGACCCAGGCGCGCTCGTCGCGCTCGGGCTCGTCGATGCGGAAGATCGGATCGGGCAGGCCCAGCCTGATGTCGCGCGTCTCGCCCGCGTGCGTCTCGCCACAGACGTCGCAGGCGAAGGTCACGCCGCGGTCGCCGAGCCCGGGAGGTACTGCTGCCAGATCTGCGGGATCGTCGGTGTCGCGAGGTGGATGAAGAGCACCGGCGCCGGCGGCCTCGGCGGCCGCTGCAGATGCAGCCCCGAATCCTCGAGCAGCCGGTCGCCCTTGCGCAGGTTGCACGGAGCGCACGCCGTGACGACGTTCTCCCAGATCGACTCGCCGCCCTTCGAGCGCGGGATCACGTGGTCGAGCGTGAGCCGGCCGCAGGACGTGCCGCAGTAGACGCAGCGCCAGCCGTCGCGGGCGAAGAGCGCGCGCCGCGAGATCTTGCGCTGGATCGCGCGCGGCACCCGGACGTACTGGACGAGCCGGATCACGTGCGGCCAGACGTAGGTGTCGGTCGCGGAGCGCAGGCCCTTCGGCAGGCTCTCGAGCACCTCGGCCTTGCCCTTCCAGACGAGCACGTGCGCCCGCCGCACCGAACAGACGTTCAGCGGTTCGTAGCTCGCATTCAGGACGAGTACCTGTTGCAACTCGAACAGAGAGTACCAGCGAGCAGCGGCGTAGTCCGCGCTATCTGGCCATGGCGCGCTCGACGGCTTCGAGCTCCTCCGGCGAGAGCGCGATCGGCGCGCGGCCGCGGTCGAGCTCCTTGACGTAGAGGCGCGCGTAGTCGCGGCCCTGGATCGCCGTGACGACGGTGCCGGTGCGGTTGTCGTCGAGGAACGCGAACGAGGCGGACTGGTGCCCGCCCGTCCCGGCGTAGGCGTCGTAGCGGACGACGGCGGTGTTCGTCAGCGAGCCGTCGACGCGGCGGTCGACGCGCGACAGCCCGGCCGCGATCTCGTCGACGGCGCGGTGCAGGTCGTCGATCCGGCCCTGCAGCGAGACGGCGAAGTCGACGAGGTCGGAGCGGCCGCCGCCGAGCAGCACCCGCTGTGCGTTTCGCAGCCTGCGGACGCGGATCCAGAGCCAGAAACAGACGCCGAGCGCGACCGCGGCGGCAGCCGCCGCGGCGATCGCGACGATCAGCTCGACGGACAGAATCTACGCTCCCAGCGAGAAGATGACCGGGAACTCGGCGGAGTTGTTGTCGGTCTTCTCCTCGCCGGCACCGGGTCGACGTCGATCCGCATGATCCGCCGCTCGCCGAAGTCGACCGACGGGAAGTCGCGGAAGACGACCGTCTTCGTCTCGTCCGGGTTGATGATGTCGATCGTCTGCTTCTTCACGATCGGGGTCGGGCTCTGCTGGATCGTCAGCGTCACCTCGATCTTCACTTCCTGGCTGTCGCCGCCGTTCGCGACCGCGACCGCGAACGCGAGGTCGGTCGAGGCCTCGACGGTGTTCTCCGCCGACTCCGAGAGCACCTGCCCGCCGGGAACGACCGTGACCTGCTCGATGTTCGTCCCGTGCAGGCCGCTCGGCGTGCCGCCCGTCGAGCCGGACGCGGCGAGCCGTTGATCCGCTCCCAGATCGGCACCATCGAGCGGGTGCTCGCGAGATCGGGCGTCTGGACGAAGTTCGAGTCGGGCACCTCGACGCCGGTGATCTCCTCCTCGCGCAGCGTCGACGACCGACGGCTCCTTGAAGAGGTCGTCCCAGACGACGTCGCTCGCGGTCAGCCGCTCCGCCTGCGAGGCGAGCAGCGCGCCCGCGGCGGCCGCGTCCTTCGAGCCCTGCGTCCGCCGGAACGCCTCCGCGAGCCCCGCGAGCCCGTCGACGCGGAAGTTGAGCGACGTCGATCGCACGCTCGTTCGCGTCGAAGAGCGGGCCTGGCGGATCGAGCTTGCGCGCCCGCTCGACGCCGATCTCCTGCTGCTGGACGAGGCCGGCCAGCTGCTTCTGGAGCTCGGCGGGCTTGATCCCCGGCGTCGTCAGCACGTCGCTGAGCTCGCGGCCGATCCGCTCCGAGTCGCGCGCGACGGCGGACATGTCGGTCATGTAGCTGCTGTACGCGTCGCGCTTCGCGTCCTCCTGGCAGCTCTGCACCCAGAGCAGCAGCAGGACGACGATCAGGATCGCGAACGCGATCAGGCCGAGCAGCCGCAGCAGCGGCGTGAAGCCCGGCGCGGGGACGCATCGGGCCGCGCGGCAGTCCGAGGGCCCCGGCGCGTGCGGTCGCTCCGCCCCGGCGCCTCCTGGGTCTCGGGCTCCTCGAAGAAGTCGAACTCGAAGTCAGTGTCGCGACTGCTCATGGCAAGCGGTGGAACCCGGCCACTGTAACGGGTGCTTCGGCCGTGATCGGCCGGTCCGACGGCAGGAAACGCCCGTGCGGCGGCCAAACCGGGAGAACTCGTGTCCGCCGCTGCTCATGCGCTTCCTCGCGGGGAGCTCGTCCTCGACCGCTATCGGCCGCTGCGCCCGCTCGGCAGCGGCGGCTCAGGCTCGGTCTGGCTCGCCCGCGACGAGCGGAACGGGCTCGACGTGGCGCTCAAGATCGTCCCGCGCGAGGGGAAGGCCGCGCACCGCGCCGAGCGCGAGGCCGAGGCCGCGGCGCGGCTGCGGCACGAGCGCTGCCTGCGCGCGTACGGCTTCGGCAGCGACTCCGGCCACGTCTACATCGCCTACGAGTACGTCGGCGGCCGCACGCTGCGCGAGGCGATGCGCGCCGGCGAGCTGCGGGACGGCCAGGCGATCGAGGCCGCGGCGCAGATCCTCGAAGGGCTCGCGCACGCCCACGGCCGCGGCATCGTCCACCGCGACGTCAAGCCGTCGAACGTCCTGCTCGCCGAGGACGACGCGATCTCGGTGCGGCTGCTCGACTTCGGCCTGGCGCAGTTCGACGAGGCCGAGACGCTGACCGCGGTCGGGGACGTCCCCGGCACGCTCGCCTACATCTCGCCCGAGCGGCTGCGCGGCGAGGAGGCCTGCTCGGCCAGCGACGTCTGGGCGGTCGGGATCCTGCTCTGGGAGGCGCTCGCCGGCAAGCATCCGTTCTGGGGCGTCCCGCTGCCGCAGATGGCGGGAACGATCGAGTCCGGCTGCCCGCCGCTCCAGCCGGAGCGGCCGGACCTGCCGAAGCGGCTGCTCGCCGCGATCTCGCACGCGGTCGCGCACGACCCGGCAAGCGCCCTCCCGCAGCGGCGCTGGCGAACGAGCTGCGGTCGGCGCTCGCCGGCGGCAAGCGTTCGACGAAGGCCGAAAGTGTTGTTTCAACACAAGCTCTCGTCCCGCGTGTCGCTCCGGCCGTGCTCGCAGGAGCCGCTGCGCTCGCCGGCGGGGATGGCGCTGCCGTTCTATCCGACCGGCTGGGCGCCCGCGCTGGCGGCCGCCGCCGCCTTCGCGGCGTTCCGCTCGCCGCGCGCCGGGCTCGCGCTCGCGCTCGCGGCGCCGGTGCTGCCGCTCGGCAACCACGCCCTCGGGCTGGCGCTGCTCTACGGCGTGCTCGCGCTCGCCTGGCTCGCTCTCTCCTGGCGGGACGCCCGCTGGGGGCTCGCGTTCCTCGCCGGGCCCGCACTCGCGGCCGTCGGGCTGCTCGCGCTCGTCCCGCTCGCGGTCGCAGGAGCGAGCCGGGCCCGTCCGGCGGGCGCTCACACCATCGCCGCCGTCTGTCGTCGCGGCGATCGTCGCCGGGCTGCGCGGGATCGAGCTTCCGTTCGCCCAGGGAACGGCGCCGCCGCTCGACCTGGCCGGCGTCGAGAGCGCCGCCGGCGCCGCCCGCTCGCTCGTCGAGGCCGTTCCGCCGGGCTTGGCGCTCTCCGCGCTGCGGTCTCGCCGCCGTCGCCGTCGCGCTCCCGTACGCCCGCACGCCCTGGCGGATCGCCGGCATCGGCGTCGCCCTGCTCGCGGCCACGCTGCTGCTCGTCCCGGCCGCACCCGCGCTGCCGCTCGTTCTCGCCGCCTGGCTCACCGTCGCGGTGCTGGCACTGCAAGTCCGAGCATTAGACTCGGCGCCCGGGGGCATCATCCCCTTCGCCATGAGTGTCCTCCGGAGCATCGAGCAGAAGATCGAAGGCCTCTTCGAGGGGATGTTCGGCCGCGCCTTCCGCACGCACGTGCAGCCGGTCGAGCTGGCGCGCAAGCTCGCGAAGGAGATGGACGAGCACCGGACGATCTCCGTCTCGCGCGTCTACGTCCCGAACGAGTACTCGGTCTACCTGTCCGAGGCCGACCGCGAGCAGTTCACCGGCTACGAGGGCTCGCTCGTCGGCGAGCTGCAGGATCACCTGACCGAGCACGCGCGGCGGGAGAGCTACGCGATGCTGACGCCGCCGCGGGTGCTGATGCTGACCGACGCCGACCTCTCGATCGGCGAGTTCGGGATCGCGACGCGGATGGTGCAGCCGGAGGGCAAGCGCGGGCCGCAGCTCGACGAGCCCGACGCCCAGGTCGAGCCGGGCGCGACGATGATCTACAAGGCGAAGCCGCCGCAGCCGACCGAGGCGGTCTCGCCGGCCGAGCTCGGGCTCGAGGAGGAGACCTTCTCGCTGACGATGAACGGCCGCACGCACGCGCTCGAGGGCGCCAAGGTCGTGCTCGGGCGCTCGAAGGACAGCGACATCCAGGTCGAGGACGCCAACGTCTCGCGCCGGCATGCCGAGCTGCGCCGCGAGGGCGGTGCCTGGTGGCTCGTCGACCTCGACTCGACGAACGGCACCGAGCTGAACGGCAAGCGCGTCAAGCGGTCGAAGCTCGACGACGGCGACACGATCACGCTCGGCGCCTCCGACCTCGTCTTCGGCAAGCGGAAGGTCGGCGGTTGAACATCAACGTCGACGAGGCGCTTCTCGTCCTGCAAGATCGGCTTCATCGTCCTGCTCTACCTCTTCATCTGGCGGATCGTCCGCAGCGCGAGCCGCGACCTCCGCGTCGGCCCGGCGCAGGAGAGCATGATCATCGCCCCGGCGAGGCCGCGAGCCTCGGCGCTCGCGCCGGCGAAGCGCGCGAAGCTGGTCGTCCTCAAGAGCCCGGCGCTCGACGCAGGCGAGGAGGTGCCGGTCGACACGCTGCCGGTCGCGATCGGCCGCGGCGGCCAGAACGAGATCCCGCTCGAGGGCGACGAGTTCGCCTCCGCACAGCACGCGCGCTTCGAGTCGAAGCGCGACGGGCTCTGGGTCGAGGACATCGGCTCGACGAACGGCACCTTCGTCAACGGCGCCCGCGTGACGACGCCGCGGCGGCTCGCCAAGGGCGACGTCGTCCGCGTCGGCCAGACCGACTTCAGGGTCGAGGTCTGATGCTGGCGGGCTACACCGGCGTCACCGATCCCGGCCGGCGCCGGCGGCGGAACGAGGACGCCTACGTCGCGAGCCGCCGCTCTTCGCGATCGCGGACGGGATGGGCGGCGCCCAGGCCGGCGAGGTCGCGTCCGGGCTCGCAGCCGCCGTCCTCGACGGAGGCGACGCGGCGACGATCGCGGCGAGGAGCGGGTCGCATCGCTGATCCAGGAGGCGAACCGGCGCGTCTTCCAGCGCTCGAACGAGGACGCGGCGACCTCGGGGATGGGGACGACGATGACGGTCGCGCTCGTCGACAACGGCGACGGCACGATCGCGTTCGGCCACGTCGGCGACTCGCGCGCCTACCGCGTCCGCGGCGGCGAGCTCGAGCAGCTGACCGACGATCACTCGCTCGTCGGCGAGCTCGTGCGCAGCGGCAGGCTCTCGCCCGAGGAGGCGGAGACGCACCCGCAGCGCTCGGTGATCACGCGGGCGCTCGGCACCGAGCCGGACGTCGACGTCGACACCTTCACGGTCGAGGCCGAGCCGGACGACATCTACCTGCTCTGCTCGGACGGGCTCACCGACATGGTCTCGCAGCGCGAGATCCTCGCCGCCGTCGAGGCGAGCACCGATCTCGACGACGCGGCCCGCGCGCTCGTCGAACGCCGCCAACGCGGGCGGCGGCGAGGACAACATCACCGTCGTCCTCTTCCAGATCGACGGCACGACGCCGCCGCCGGCGAGACGGCGCGGCTGCCGGCGGCGGCCGACCGAGCCGCCGGACGACGACGAGGACACGCTCTCGCCGCTCGACGCCGTGCCCGCAGTCGACACCGCCGTGATTCCCGGCCGCCGCGATCGCAGGAGCACCTGCAGCAGGTCGAGGCGACGAGCCACGCCGCCGCGATCCTGCCGCTCGTGCTGCTGATCGTCCTCCTCGTCGCGCTCGTCGCGCTCGCCGTCTGGGGGCTGACGCGCTGAGCTTCAGAAACCGTGAGCTGTTGAACCTGATCGCCGTCGGCCTGCTCACGGCGATCGGCTTTGCGAGCGTCTACATCGCCGGCTCGGAGCCGTCGGAGGTCGATGCCGGCTCGCTCACCTACGCCGGGATCTTCATGGCGCTCTACCTGGCGGCGCACTTCGTCGTCCGCTACGCCGCGCCGTACGCCGACCCGGTGCTGCTGCCGCTCGCGGCGCTGCTCTCGGCGATCGGGGTGACGCTGATCTACCGGCTCGAGCCGGACGACGCGTTCCGGCAGAGCCTCTGGATCGTGATCGGCGTCGCCCTCTTCGCGCTGACCCTGCTCGCGTTCCGCCGCGACTACCGCATCCTCGAGCAGTACAAGTACCTGTTCGGGATCACCGCGATCGTCCTGCTGATGCTGCCGGCGCTGCCGGGCATCGGCCAGACGATCAACGGCGCCCGCCTCTGGGTGAAGGTCGGCGCCTTCCAGTTCCAGCCGGGCGAGCTGGCGAAGATCTTCCTGATCGTCTTCCTCGCCGGCTACCTGCGCGACAAGCGCGAGGTGCTGGCGCAAGGCCGGCTGAAGGACTTCGGGCCGCTGCTCCTGATCTGGGGCGCCGCGATGCTCGTGCTCGTCCAGACGAACGACCTCGGCAGCGCGCTGCTCCTGTTCGGGATCTTCCTGGCGATGCTCTACGTCGCCACCGGCCGCGCCGCGTACGCGCTCGCCGGGCTGGCGCTCTTCGTCGCCGGCGCCGCCTTCGTCTACCGCTACGTCGGCCACGTGCAGGAGCGCGTGACGATCTGGCTCAACCCCTGGACCGACGAGCCCGTCTTCTGCGCGCAGACCGGTGAGCTCGCGCTCCGCCAGGACTGCGGCTCCTTCCAGCTCGTCAAGAGCCTCTACTCGATCGGCAACGGCGGCTTCGCCGGCACGGGCCTCGGCAAGGGCACGTTCACGACCACGAACGGCGATCCGATCATCCCCTACCTCAACACCGACTTCATCTTCTCCGCGATCGCCCAGGAGCTCGGGCTCGTCGGCGCCGCAGGGCTGCTGCTCGTCTTCATGCTCTTCGTCGCGCGCGGCTTCCGGGTGGCGCTGCTCGCGGACGACGGCTTCTCGAAGCTGCTCGCCGCCGGGCTCACGTTCGGCTTCGCGCTGCAGACGTTCATCATCGTCGGCGGCGTGCTGCGGGTGATCCCGCTGACGGGGATCACGCTGCCGTTCGTCTCCTACGGCGGCTCCAGCGTCGTCGCCAACTTCATCCTGCTCGCGCTGCTCCTGCACGTCTCGAACCGCGCCAACATGCAGGCGACGAGGGGCAGGACGTGAACAAACAGATCACGCGGCTCGCGCTCACGGGCCTCGGGATGATCGTCGCGCTCGTCGTCGCGACGACGTACTGGCAGGCCTGGGCCGCCGGGGATCTCGCCGACCGGCAGGACAACCAGATCCAGCGGGTCGCGCAGTTCACGATCGAGCGCGGCGAGATCCGCGGCAACGGTCGTGACCTGGGCCACGAACCGGGAGGAGAAGAAGGCCGGCCGGACGTTCTTCTTCCGCGAGTACCCGCACGCGCGGGCTCGCCGCGCACGTCGTCGGCTACTCGACGCAGTCGCGCTTCCGCACCGGCCTCGAGCGGTCGATGAACGACTACCTGACCGGCCAGAACGCGAATCTCTCGACCGTGCTCGAGACGTTCGTCGACAAGGCGAAGGGCGCGACGATCCAGGGCAACGACCTCCGCCTGACGCTCGTCCCGCGGGCGCAGCGGGCCGCCCAGAACGCGCTCGGCAGCCGCTGCGGCGCCGTCGTCGCGCTCGACGTCCGGACCGGGAAGGTGCTGACGATGTACTCATCGCCGACCTACGACCCGAACCTCGTCGAGGAGGACTTCGACCAGGTGACGGGCGTCCGCGCCGACTGCAGGCGCCCCGACGCGCTCCTGAACCGCGCCACGGCCGGCCTCTACGCGCCGGGCTCGACCTTCAAGGTCGTGACCGCGGCCGCGGCGATCGACTCCGGCCGCTACACCCCCGACTCCGACTTCGTCGACCCCGGCTACTGCGAGGTCTACGGCAAGCGGGTCAACAACTACGACACGACGCGGCCCTTCGGCTCGCTCGACCTGCACACGGCGCTCGTCAACTCGGTCAACTCCGTCTTCTGCAACATCGGCAAGGAGCTCGGCGCGAGGTACCTCGTCGAGTACATGAAGCGGTTCGGCTTCTACGAGAAGCCGCCGCTCGAGACGCCCGCGAACGAGCGCACGGCGAGCGGCCTCTACAAGGGCACCGAGCTCTTCGACCCGCAGGAGGACTCGGAGGTCGACCCCGGCCGGTTCGCCTTCGGCCAGGAGCGGCTGCTCGTGACGCCGCTGCAGATGGCGATGGTCGCCGCCACGATCGCGAACGACGGCCTCGTGATGGAGCCGTACGTCGTCGACCGGATCGTCGCGCCCGACGGCTCGGTCGTCGTCCGCACCGAAGCCGGAGGAGCTCGGCCGCGCCGTGAAGCCGGAGACCGCGCAAGCGGTCGCGGCGATGATGAAGGACGCGGTCGAGGAGGGCACCGGCACGGCGGCGCGGATCTCGGGGGTGAACGTCGGCGGCAAGACGGGCACGGCCGAGACCGGGATCGCCGGCCTGAACACGACCTGGTTCATCAGCTACGCCGGCAAGACCCGCCCCGAGGTCGCGATCGCGGTCGTCGTCGAGCAGCAGAACTCGACCGGCGGCGAGACCGCGGCACCCGTCGCCCGCGAGGTCTTGCAGGCTCTCCTGGGGTCGGCGGCGAACTCCTAACCTGTCCTTTTATGGCCTCCAGCGACACCCTCATCGACACCCTCTTCGACGGTCGCTACCAGATCATCCGCAAGCTCGGCTCCGGCGGGATGGCGAACGTCTACCTCGCCTCCGACCAGGAGCTCGGCCGCCGCGTCGCGATCAAGATCCTCGACGACCGGCACGCCCGCGACGACCAGTTCGTCGAGCGTTTCCGCCGCGAGGCGCAGAACGCCGCCGGCCTCTCGCACCCGAGCATCGTCTCGGTCTACGACCGCGGCGAGGCGGAGGGGACGTACTACATCGCGATGGAGTACGTCGAGGGGCGGACGCTGAAGGAGCTGCTCGTCGCGCGCGGCCCCTCCCCGCTCGGGATCGCGATCGACTACACGCGCCAGATCCTCTCCGCGCTGCGCTTCGCCCACCGGAACGGGATCGTCCACCGCGACATCAAGCCGCACAACGTGATCGTCGACGGCGAGGGCCGCGTCAAGGTGATGGACTTCGGGATCGCCCGCGCCGGCGCCGCCAGCCAGATGACCGAGGCGGGCTCGATCATCGGCACGGCGCAGTACCTCTCGCCCGAGCAGGCGCGCGGCGCGCCCGTCGACCAGACCTCCGATCTCTATTCGACCGGGATCGTCCTCTACGAGCTGCTCACCGGCACGGTGCCGTTCAACGGCGAGACGCCGGTGGAGATCGCGATGAAGCACCTCTCGCAGGTGCCCGCCGCGCCCTCGACCCACCGGCCGGAGATCCCGCGCGACCTCGACTACGTGGCGCTGCGCGCGCTCGCGAAGGATCCGGCCGACCGCTACCACTCGGCCGAGGAGATGGACTCCGACCTCGAGCGGATCGCGCGCGGGATCGGCGTGTCCGCCGAGACGGCCGAGGCGGCGACGACGGTGCTCTCGCGCACGGACGTCGGTGAGGCGGCGACGACGGTCGGGACCGCCGCGACCTACACGCCGGGCCGCTACTACGAGTACGACGAGCCGCCACGCCGCCGGGCGATCTGGCCCTGGCTGCTCGGGACGCTGCTGGTGGCGCTCGCGCTCGTCGGCGGCTGGTTCGCGTGGCAGGAGCTCGAGTCGCGGCTGGACGCAGCGAAGCCGGTGGCGGTTCCCGACGTGGAGGGCAGCGTCGAGCGCCTCGCGGTGCAGGAGATCCAGGAGGCGGGACTGAAGGAGCTCGTCGAGCGGCGGTCGAACGACGACGGCGTCAAGCCGGGGATCGTCTTCGAGCAGGATCCGCAGCCCGGCGAACGGATCGAGCGCGGCAACTTCGTCACGATCGTCGTCTCGACCGGCCCGTCGAAGGTGCGGGTACCGACCGTCGTCGGTGAGAGCCGCGACCGGGCCGTCTCCCAGCTGACCGCGGCCGGGCTGGAGCCAAACGTGGTCTCGGTCAACTCGCTGCAGCCGGTCAACACCGTGCTCGCGACGGCGCCCGCCGGGGGCACCGAGGTGATCGTCGGCACGACCGTTCGCGTCAACGTCTCCATCGGGCCGAAGCCGATCGCGGTGCCGAGCGTCATCGGCACCGCCTTCGAGAGCGCCGAGTCACAGCTCCAGGGACTCGGCTTCGCCGTCAGCCGCAACGACGTCGAGGACGCTGACCAGCCGGCGGGCATCGTCGTCGGCCAGACCCCGGCCGCGGGCACGCAGCAGCCGAAGGGCTCCGTGATCACGCTCCAGGTCTCGGAGGGGCCGCAAACGTCGCAGATTCCGGACGTGACCAGCCTGACGGAGGCGGACGCGACCGCACAGCTGCGGCAATCGGGCTTCGAGGTGCAGGTGGTCGAGGAGATCACCGAGGACGAGAGCCTCGACGGCCTCGTGCTCTCACAGGATCCCGAGGGCGGCTCCGACGCCGAGCAGGGAACGGTTGTCGTGATCGTCGTCGGCCGTTTCGAGCCGCCCGCCGACGAATGAGCGTCGCTCGCCTGCGGCTCGCTCCCGTGGGGGAAACCATGTTTCCCCCACGAGCCCCCTTCTTCTGCTGCGTGGGGGAACTTCCAAGTTCCCCCACACCCCCTAAAGCTCACGGGCCGTGCGGCCCGTGAGCGGCCGAATCCGCGTCGCCGTCGTCGCCGGCGGCCGCTCCAGCGAGCACGAGATCTCGCTCGCCTCGGCTCGCTCCGTACTCGCGGCGCTCGACCCCGAGCGGTACGAGACGACGACGATCGCGATCGGCCGCGACGGCCACTGGGCCCTCGAGGCGCCAAGTAACAGACTGTTACAAGGCGAGATCGCGGAGACGCTGCCGGTGCTCGCCGACTCGAAGCCGGCGGAGGCGCTCGGCGCCGTCGACGTCGTCCTGCCCGTGCTGCACGGGCCCTTCGGCGAGGACGGCACCGTCCAGGGACTGCTCGAGCTCGCCGGCGTCCCCTACGTCGGCGCCGGCGTCGCCGCGTCGGCGCTCTGCATGGACAAGGACCTGTTCAAGGCGGTGCTGCGCGACCGCGGCATCCCGGTCGCGCGCAACGTGACGCTGCGGCTCGGCGACGACGTCCAGAACCCGTTCGGCTACCCGGTCTTCGTCAAGCCCGCCCGGCTCGGCTCGTCGGTCGGGATCTCGAAGGCGCACGACGAGGCCGAGCTCGAGGCGGCCGTCGCGCTCGCGCGGCGCCACGACGAGAAGGTGCTCGTGGAGGAGTTCGTCGCCGGCACGGAGGTCGAGTGCGGGGTGCTCGGGAACGTCCGCCCGGCTCCGCTCGCCTCCGTCGTCGGCGAGATCGTCCCGCACGCCGAGTGGTACGACTACGCGGCCAAGTACGACGAGGGCGGCTCGGACATCATCGTCCCGGCTCGGATCCCCGAGGAGACCGCTCGGCGCGTCCAGGAGCTCGCGGTCGACTCGTTCATCGCGACCGAGTGCGAGGGGATGGCCCGCGTCGACTTCTTCGTCCGCGAGGGCGGCGAGGTCGTCGTCAACGAGATCAACACGATCCCCGGCTTCACCTCGACGAGCGTCTACGCGCGCCTGTTCGAGGCGTCGGGGATCCCGTACGGCGAGCTGCTCGACCGGCTGATCGAGCTCGCGCTCGAGCGGCACGAACGGCGTTCAGGCCTGGAGTACTAGCCGCGTCTGCTCGGCGTGGAAGTCGAGGCCGTAGCTCTCGAAGCCCTCGAGCGCAGCGCGGAGGAGGACGTCGTCCTGTCTGGCGAGCCCGAGCGCGCGCTGCGCGAACGGACGCAGTACCGCCTCGACCGACAGCAGCGGTGCTGCTTCACGCTCGACCTCGTCGAGCCGCCCGAGGGCGAGCAGCCCGTCGAAACGGGTCGAGACCATCGCCGAGGTGAACATCCAGTCGTGGCCGCGGCGGGCAACGTCCTCGCCGAGCATGTGCTCGACGGTCTCGAGCTCTTCGCGAAGGAGTGCCAGCCGGACGCGAGGGCCGAAGAGCCGGAAGCCGAAGCCCTCGAGGGCGATCTCGAGCGCTCGCTCCTCGAGCTGACGCGCCGCCTCGTGGCCGCCGCCGTACGCGTGCGCGACCGCTTCGACCAGCAGCGAGCGGGCGTTGCGGATGCACGGCGTGCCGAGGTTCTCGGCGACGAGGCGCTCGACGACCGCGGTCCGCTCCCGGATCGACGCCCAGTCGCCCATCAGCTCCTTCACCTCGAGCTCCATCGCGATCGCATGGATCCGATGATGTGGTGTCAGCCGCCGTGAGAGCTCGGCATGAGCCTCCACGAACCGGAGCGCCTCGGCGAAGCGGCCGATCAGCGCACAGGGCGGGATCAGCTCCTCGTAGATCTCGGTGTGGTGATCCGGATCCGCGATCTGCGGCATCAACTCGACTCGCCGCTGCGCCCACGCGAACGACTCCTCGTACTCGCGCTCCGCGAACGCCGCCGAGGAGCGGGCGCCCCACGCGTACGAGCGCAGGGCGGGGTCGCCGGACTGCTCGGCCAGTGCGTCGCCCTCCTGGGCCGCGGCGTGCTCTTCGGAGGGATTCCAGTACGCGCGGGCGATCAGCGCCTGGACATGTGCGGCGCTGCCGACCTTCGCGAGGTCGAGCGCCCGGTCGATCCAGCCCTCTACTTCCGAGTGCTCGGGGCGACGAGGCCACATCCCGGAGCGAATGGCGGTCTGGACGGCCAGGCTTGCGAGGATGTCCGCCTGCTCCTCCGGTTCGTCGGTCAGCGTCAGCGCCCGCTTCATCGCCTCCCAGAAGCGCTCGCCGTCGAACTTGAGGGCGTTCGCACGGCCGATCTCCCGCCAGAGCCCGGAGCGCTCGCGCGGCTCGCAGAGCTCGAGCGCGCGTTGGAACCCGGCGATGCCCTCGTCGAGGTCGTAACGGCTGATCGCGAGCTCACCCGCACGGCGAAGCCAGCGGACGGCGGACGCCCGCAGCCGCTCGAGCTCGTCCGGCGCGTCCGCCCACGCGAGATCGGCGTCCTCGGGCCCCGCGGCCTGGGCGTAATGGTGAGCGAGCAGTGCCGCGTCCTCGTCCCGTCCGCCGCCGGTGCGCTCGAGCCACGCTGCGAAGTCGGCGTGGAGCCGCGCCCGCCGCGCCTTCGGGACGCTGCCGTACACGACCTCGCGTGTCAGAGCGTGCTTGAAGGCGTATTCCGTCTCGCCGCCGAGCGACGAGCCGGGACGACGCCGAATGAAGTCCCTGTCCTCGAGCGCGGCCCAGTCGACCTGCTCACCCGCGGCAAGCTCCCGGGTCGGGCCGCTCCAGAAGATCCGGCCGATCACCGACGCTGCCTGGAGCGCCGCCTTCTCTCCACCCGCGAGCCGGTCGACACGCGCAGCGAGGATCGCATGCACCGAGTCGGGCAGCTCCTCCACGACGATCCCGGACTCGACGTAGGCAGCGAGCAACTCCTCGAGGAAGAACGGGTTCCCCTCCGACCGCGCGACGAGGGCGCCACGCGTTTCCTCGGGGAGCTCGCCGGGCACGAGCTCGTCCAGCATCGCCCCGGACTCGAGCGGCGAGAGGGCGTCGAGCCACACGAGCGACGCGTTCCGGCGGCCGCCTCCCCACGCGGGCCGGCGATCCAGCAGCTCGGGGCGTGCGGTGCCGATCACGAGCAGCGGGCCGCGGACGTCGCGCGAGACGCGCTCGAGCAGGTCGAGCAGCGGCTCCTCGGCCCAGTGCAGGTCCTCGACGAGCACGACCGTCGGCGTCTCCGCGGTCAGCTCGCTCAGGAGCTCCACCCAGGCCTCCTGGAAGAGCTCGCGCACGGCGAGCGGGTGGGCGTCGCCGGCCGCGTCGAGGCCGAGGGCGAGCCCGAGGATCTCGCGATCGCCGAGCCGCCGCCGCACGGCTTCCTGCTCCTCGTGCTCGAGCAGTCCGAGCTGCTCGCGGAGGATCTCACCGAGCGCCCAGTAGGTGACGTGGCCGTAGGCGAGACAGCGGCCCGTGCGCTGCAGCGGCTGCGGCGCCTGCTCGGCGAGCCAGCGCCAGAGCTCCCGCACGAGTGTCGTCTTGCCGACGCCCGCGTCGCCCATCAACGTGACGACGTGCGGCTCGCGCTGCTCGACGGCGCGCCGGTAGATCGCCTGCAGCAGCGCCACCTCGGTGTCGCGGCCGACGAACGCACGCGCGCCGCCGCGGAGGCCTCGCGGTCGCATCAGGGTCAGCGCCCGGACGAGCGTATGGGCGACGACCGGGTCCGCCTTGCCCTTCGCAGCGACCTCGACAGCCGGTCCGAGCTCGAAGGCGCCGCGGACCGCCTCGGCTGTGCGGGCGCCGAGGACGATCGAGCCGGGCTCGGCCGACTGCTCGAGCCGGGCGGCGACGTTGACGGCGTCGCCGGTGACGAACGAGCTGCCTTCGCGCGCTCGGCCGGCGACGACCTCGCCGGTGTCGACACCGATCCGAAGCTCGAGCGTCCCGTCGAAGAGCGTCTCGAGCCGGCGCCGCATCGCGAGCGCGGCGTGCAACGCCCGCTCGGCGTGGTCCTCGTGCGCCTCGGGGACGCCGAAGACGGCCATGACCGCGTCGCCGGCGAACTTCTCGACCGTGCCGCCGGCGCCGCCGATCTCGTCGGCCATCGCGTCGTAGAAGCGCTCGAGCAGCACGCGCGTCCGCTCCGGATCCTGTTGCTCGCCGAGCGCCGTCGAGCCGACGAGGTCGGCGAAGAGCACGGTGGCCAGCTTGCGCTCGGCGGCCTCCACGCGCGCATTCTGACGTGGTTCTAGGTTGCTTTCACCTCGTTGACGTGCGCGGCCCCGACGAGCTCCGTGATCCAGACCACAAAGTGCGTGGCGTCGGTCTCGTCGAGGTCCCACGTCGAGGTCGATCCGACGACCTTGCTCGCGCCGACGGTCTCGAACGGGCCCTCCGCCGAGTTCCCGGCCTGGATCTCGGCGGTGAAGCCGGGCGTGTCGCTGGTCACGACCACCCGCTCGGGCTGTCCTCCGGCCTCGAGCACAAGCCCGACGCCCGACTTGAACGCGCTCAGCTGCGAACGGTACGTCGAGGTGCGCCAGAATGTCGACGGATCGCCGTCGGTGGCAAGCCCGGCCTCATCGTCGTGCTCGCCGTCGCCGCCGTCGGGGTCGTAGGCGCCGACACCGCTCAGCTCGACGGGGTCGCCGAGTGCTGCGGACGGGTCGCCGCCTTCGTCGTCTCGGAGCAGCAGGAAGCCGCCGACGGCGGCGGCTGCGATCACGCCGAGCAGGAGCAACAGCGCCGGCACGGATAGGCGACGTGAGCTCTCGCGGCGCTGCCGTGGCGGCCGTTGCGGCACGGCGGCGGGCCGCTTCATGATCATCGTCCCCTCGTCGCCGCCCTTCGCGTCAAGCTCGACCCGGACCGCCTCCAGCTCGGCGACCACCTCGTCCATCGACGCGGGGCGCTCGGCGGGCTGCTTCGCGAGCGAGCGCTCGATCAGCGTCGCAAGGCGGAGCGGCGTGTCGGGCCGCGCGTCGAGCACGCTCGGCACCGGCTCGTTGACGTGCTTCATCGCGACCGAGAGGAAGTTGTCGCCGGGGTAGGGCACGGCGCCGGCCAGGAGCTCGTAGAGGACGACGCCAAAGGAATAGACGTCGGTCTGCGCGTCGACCCGCTCGCCGCGGGCCTGCTCCGGCGCGATGTAGTGGCTCGTTCCGAGCACGGTGCCGGTCTCGGTGTGGCCGACCGCGTCGAGCGAGCGGACGATCCCGAAGTCGGTCACCTTCGCGCGCCCGTCGCCGTTCAGAAGCACGTTCTGCGGCTTGACGTCGCGGTGGACCAGGCCCTGCGCGTGCGCGAACGCGAGCGCACGCCCGACCTCGAGCCCGAGCTCCAGTACCCGCCGCACCGGTAACGGTCCGCCGCGGTCGACGAGCTCCTTCAGATTCTCGCCGTCGACGAGCTCGAAGACGATGAACTGTCTCCCGTTCTCCTCGCCGCGGTCGATCACGGTGACGATGTTCGGGTGCGAGAGCTGCGCGACCGCGCGCGCCTCGCGCCGGAACCGCTCGACGTACTCCTCGTCCTTGCCGTACTGGTCGTGAAGGATCTTCAGCGCCACGTTCCGCTCGAGCAGCGTGTCGAACGCGCAGTAGACCGTCGACATCCCGCCCGCGCCGACGGTCTCCTTCAGCTCATACCGGTCCGCAATCACCTGGCTCACAGCCACCAACGTACCGTTCCCGTCGCCCGAAAAACCTACGCCAGGACGTGCGCGAACGCGTCTTCCCAGGCGCCCAGCGCCTCGTCCAACTCGGCGTCGGAGAGCACCAGCGGGCAGAGGACCCGAATCGCGTTCCCGTGCACGCCCGCCTTCAGCAGCAGCAGGCCGCGCTGCATCGACGCTTCGACGACGGCCTGCGCGAGCGCCGGCGCCGGCTGCTTCGTCGCGCGGTCCTCGACGAGCTCGAGCGCGAGCATCGCGCCGACGCCGCGAACGTCGCCGATCGCGGCGAAGCGCTCCTGCCAGCCGAGCATCCGCGCACGCATCGTCTCGCCGATCTGGACGGCGCGCTCGCAGAGGTTCTCCTCCTCGATCACGTCGAGGACGGCGATCGCTGCGGCCTGCGCGACCGGGTTGCCGACGTACGTGCCGCCGACGGCACCGTCGTGCGCGGCGTCGACGATCTCCGCCTTCCCGAGCACGCCCGAGAGCGGCAGCCCGCCGGCGATCGACTTCGCGACCGTGATCAGGTCGGGCTCGACGCCGGAGTGCTCGATCGCGAAGAGCTTGCCGGTGCGCGCGAAGCCGGTCTGCACCTCGTCCGCGATCAGGCAGATGCCGTACTCGTCGCAGATCGCGCGCAGACCCTCGAGGAACTCCTTCGGCGCGGGCAGGAAGCCCGCCTCGCCCTGAACCGGCTCGACGATGATCGCCGCTACCTGCTCGGCAGCCACCTGAACCGAGAACATCCGACGTAGCGCTGCAAGAGCGTCCTCGGAGGTCGGGCCGCGGTAGTCGGACGGGAACGGCGCCCGGTACACCTCCGGCGCCAGCGGGCCCATGCCGAGCTTGTACGGATGCGGCCGCGAGGTCAGGGTCATCGAGAGCAGCGTGCGGCCGTGGAAGGCGCCCTCGAACGCGATCACGGCGGGCCGCTTCGTCGCGAGGCGCGCGAACTTGACCGCGTTCTCGACCGCCTCGGTGCCGGCGTTGAAGAACGCCGCCTTCGCCGGGCCGCGGAACGGCGCCCGCGCGAGCAGCCGCTCGGCCAGCTCGACGTACGGCTCGTAGGGGACGACGGTGAAGTCGGTGTGCGCGAAGCGCGCGAGCTGCTCGGTGGCGGCCTCGACGACGCGGGGGTGCGAGTGGCCGGTGTTGAGGCAGCCGACGCCGCCGGTGAAGTCGATGAAGGTGTTCCCGTCGACGTCGGTGAGCGTGGCGCCGCGGCCCTCGTGCGCGACGATCGGCAGCGCGATCGACTTCGCGTTCGCGATCACGCGCTGCTTTCGCTCGAGGATCGCCTGCGAGCGTGGGCCGGGAATCGCGGTGCGGATGTCGATCGTCTTCGTCGTGGCCATCGGTGGAGCAGGGTAGCTCAGCGATCCCTATGGTCGTGCGATCGACGAGCGCGATCTCGATCCCGATCCGCTGCGCCAGTTCGAGCGCTGGTTCGCGGACGCCGGCGCGGCCGTGGACGTGCCGGAGGCGGCGGCGCTCGCGACCGCGACACCGGACGGCCGCCCGTCGGTGCGGATGGTGCTGCTGAAGGGCGCCGACGAGCGCGGCTTCGCCTTCTTCACCAACTACGAGAGCCGGAAGGGCCGTGAGCTGGTGGACAACCCACGCGCGGCGCTCCTCTTCCACTGGCCGCCGCTCGGGCGGCAGGTGCGGGTCGAGGGCCGGGTCGAGCGGGTGGACGCCGCCGAGTCGGAGACGTACTTCCGCACGAGGCCGCTCGGCAGTCGGTTCGCTGCGTGGGCGTCGCCGCAGAGCCGGCCGCTGGCCGACCGGGCGGAGCTGGAGCGCCTCTACGCGAAGGCGGTCGAGCGCTTCGGCGACGACGTGCCGCTGCCGCCGAACTGGGGCGGTCTCCGGCTCGTCCCGGACGAGTACGAGTTCTGGCAGCACGGCGACGACCGGCTGCACGACCGGGTTCGCTACGAGCGCCGAGACGGGGACTGGCGCCGCGAGCGGCTCGCACCCTAGGCGTCGCGGACGCGGAGGAGCACGTAGCCCAGGGCGAGCAGGCAGGCCGCCCACAGGAAGGCGACGCCGAGACCCTGCCACGGGCCGACCGGCATTTCTCCGCGTCCGTCGAAGGGGCTCAGCATCCGGTCGGTTGTTGACTGAATCGCCATGCCTGCAAGCGGCGTCAGCTGCATGATCCGCGTCGCAATCCGCTCAGGGAACGCCCCCAGGAACAGGACGGGCACGAACAGCAGCCCGACGCCGGTCGCGATCGTGGCGCCGGAGTGGCGGAGCACCGTCCCGATGCCGAGCGCGATCAGCGCGTACACGGTCAGCAGGAGACCGGTTCCGAAGACCGCCCGCGCCGCCGGGCCGTCGGTAATCGAGACCGGCGGGTACGCCGGCCCGACGTAGCCGCGACCGTGGAGCAGCGACTGCGCGATCACGAAGCCCACCGCGGACGCGATCAGTGCGAGGGGGAAGGTCACGAGGCTCAGCACGATCGCCTTGGCGAGAAGCACGCGGAGACGTCCCTGCGTCGCCGTCAGCGTCGTCCGGATCATGCCCGTGGCGTACTCGGACGTGATCAGCGACGCACCCGCGACGACGGCCGCGATCTGCGCGAAGACGATGCCGGCGAGGCCGAGCTGGACGACGTCGTCGTCGCCTCCGAACGTAGCGTCCGTCTCCGTCTGCGAGGCGAAGAACGCCGTCATCCCGACCATGAGCACGCCCGTCAGCGCGAGTGCGACGAGCGTGCCGCGCTGCGTGCGGAGCTTCGTCCACTCGCTCCGCAGCGTCGCAGTCATGCGTCCGGTCGCTCCGGCGCCATCGAGACGGCTCTGTGCACTGCCGTCTCGCGCGTGAGCTGGAAGTAGGCCTCCTCGAGCGTCGCCCTACTCGAAGCGAGCCCTTCGAGCCGGACGCTGTGGGAGACGAGAAGCTCGGCCGCGCGCGCCGCGGCGATCCCGTCGACGGCGATCCGGTCGCGACCGTTCGAGATCACGGTGGCGCCGGCATTCGCGAGGACGGTCATGGCAGTCGTCGTGTCGGGCGTCGTGATCTCCACCCGGTCGCCCGACACCGTTGCGATCAGCTCGCCGACCGAGATGTCCGCGAGCAACCGCCCCTTGCCGATCACGATCACATGGTCGGCGGTGCCTTCGAGCTCGCTCATCAGATGGCTGGACATGAGAACTGTCCGACCCTCGGCTGCGAAGCCTCGGAGAGTCTCCCGCATCCACTGGATCCCCTCCGGGTCGAGTCCGATCGTCGGCTCGTCGAGGATCAAGATCGGAGGGTCCCCGAGCAGTGCCGCCGCGACTCCGAGGCGCTGCTTCATTCCGAGGGAGAAGGCGCCCGCACGCCGGCCGGCGACCCCGGAGAGCCCGACGAGACCGATCACCTCGTCCGCCCTGCGGGTAGGGACGCCGTTGCTCTGGGCGAGCCAGCGCAGGTGACTTCTGGCGGACCGGCTCGGATGGAGGGCACCCGCGTCGAGCAGGGCGCCGACCACGGTCAGCGGCCGCACGATCGTCGCGTAGCGCCGCCCGTCGACGAGCGCCTCACCCGACTCCGGCGCTGCGAGCCCGAGCAGCAGCTGCATCGTCGTCGTCTTGCCCGCGCCGTTGGGGCCGACGAACCCGGTGACGCGGCCCGGCTGCACGGCGATCGAAAGCTCGTCCACGGCGACCGTTGAGCCGTAGCGTTTCGTCAGGCCGCGGGTCTCGACCGTCAGGTCCATGCCACGACGGTACGAGGCGGTGGCGCTCGCCGCGTCGCGCGCGAGCGGTGTCTTCGAGCTCCCACCCGATGGTGAGACACGAGCGCGTCTCACCATCCCGGGTGAGGGTGAAGATCCCGTCCACGCGGGAGGCGCCTGGGCACGGCTGAGACGACAATGGCGGCATGGACCTCGCGCGCGAGAGCCAACGCGTGCTCGACGGTGCCCAGCGCCTCTTCTCCGGCCGGGACGGCCGGATCGCGCTGACGCTCGTCCTCGTCCTGACGGCGACGGTCGAGGCGAGCCTCTACACGCCGGAGAACTCGTCGGAGTTCCAGTTCGAGAATCAGGGAGACCAGACGCTTGCCGTCCTGGCCAACGTGCTCGCGGTGCTTCCGTTCGCGGCCCTGCCGTACTTCCCGTTTCTCGCGGCCGCCGTCTCGGCCTTCGCGACCCTGGCGCTGCTCGCCGCTCCCGAGGCGCCGGTCACGCTGAGCGCCTTCGGAGTCCTGCTCTACGCGATCGGCTACCTGGTCGTCCGGCGCGGGCTCATCTTCGCGGCGCCGCTCGTGCTGCCGTTATCTCATCCATGCCCTGGCACCCACCGACGGCGGCGACGCCGGCGTGCCGAGTGTCGCACCCCTTTTGTTCGTCGTCGGCGCGGCGCTCGTGGCCGAGTCGACCCGCACGCGCTCCGAGGCGATCGCCGCGCTGGACGCCACGCAGGAGGCGATGGCCGAGAGCGTGCGCGAACAGACCGCGATGGAGGAGCGCGCCAGGATCGCGCGCGAGCTCCACGACATCGTCGCCCATCACCTGTCCGTGATCGCTGTCCAGACCGAGACGGCGAGACTGACGTCGCCCAAGCTCTCCGCCGATGCGCGCAGCCGCTTCGAGGCGATCGGGGCGACCGCGCGCGACGCGCTCACCGAGACCCGCCGCCTGCTCGGCGTCCTGCGCGAGGACGTCGGCGGTGAGGCCGACCGGTCGCCGCAGCCGGGCCTCGACGAGCTTCCCGCCCTGATCGACACGGCGCGCGAGGCAGGCACGCCGATCAGGCTGATCCTGCAGGGCAAGGTCGTCGGACTGCCGGCGGGGATCGATCTCGCCGCGTACCGCATCGTCCAGGAGGCGCTGACGAACGCGCGCAGGCACGCGGCCGGCGCCGACGTCGACGTCGAGGTCTCCTACGGGGACGACGCGCTGCAGCTCCGCGTCCGGGACTACGGCCCCGGGCCTGCGGACGGCGAGCTGGCCGCCGGCCACGGGCTCGTCGGCATGCGCGACCGCGCAGCCATTGCCGGCGGCACGTTCTCGTGCGGTCCAGCGGACGGAGCGGGCTTCGCCGTCGAGGTAACGCTGCCGCTCGCGGAGACGACGTCGTGATTCGCGCGCTCGTCGCGGACGACCAGGAAGTCGTGCGAGCGGGGTTCTCGGCGCTGCTCGACACACAGTCGGACATCACCGTCGTCGCGGCCGCCGCCGACGGCGCCGAGGCGGTCCGGCTGAGCGGCGAGCACAGCCCGGACGTCGTGCTGATGGACGTGCGCATGCCGGTGCTGGACGGAATCGAGGCGACCCGGCAGATCTGCGCGCGCGACGGCGACGGGCCGCGCATCCTGATCCTGACCACCTTCGACCTCGACGAGTACGTCTACGACGCGCTCCATTCCGGCGCCAGCGGCTTCCTGCTCAAGGACGTCCCGGCGGAGACGCTCTTCGAAGCTGTGCGCGTGATCGCAGCGGGCGAGGCGTTGCTCGCTCCCGCGATCACGCGCCGCCTGATCGCCGAGTTCGCGCGGCTTCGTCCCCGGCAGCAGGCTCGGCCCGACGCGCTCGCTGTCCTGACGCCGCGCGAGACCGAGATCCTCGGCCTCGTCGCCGAGGGCCTCTCGAACCACGAGATCGCCGAACGTCTGGTGCTCAGCGACGAGACCGTCAAGACGCACGTCAGTCACGTGCTGCGAAAGCTCGGGCTGCGCGACCGGGCGCAGGCGGTCGTCACGGCCTACGAGTCCGGGCCTCGTCGTGCCCCGGACCTAGGAGGGTTTGGCGGAGTGGCGCTCGTCGCCGGGGTGCGATGGTCGTTCCGAGGCAAGGACGCAGGGAGCGCCGATAGCCGAAGCTATCGGCGCGACTGAGGACGCAGCAGCGGGACGACCAGCGCGGCCCGGCGGCACAGCCGCTAGTCCGCCAAACCCTCCTAGCGCTCAGTCGCGCTTGAAGAGCGAGCGCGCGGTGTCGTGCGCGTCGGTGTCGCGGGCCTGCCAGGCCCGCTCGACGAGGCTGCCGAGGACGTCGCGGATCCCGATCATCCCGAGCAGGTTGTCGCCCTGGACGACCGGCACGTGGCGGATCTTGCGGTCGCCCATCAGCCGGG
This sequence comes from uncultured Gaiellaceae bacterium, assembly GCA_963738795.1. Taxonomy (GTDB): domain Bacteria; phylum Actinomycetota; class Thermoleophilia; order Gaiellales; family Gaiellaceae; genus Gaiellasilicea. The sequence goes on from CAVTXQ010000001.1 coordinate 275,087, forward strand.
CCGCGTCGAGAATCTGGACGTCGGCCTCGACCGTGACCGGATCGCGCGTCATCACGTCGCCGACGTTCACCGCGTCGAGATCGGTGCCGTCGCCGGCGAGTGCGAGCACGTCGCGCTCGGTGAAGATGCCGACGAGCCTGCCCGCGTCGGAGACGGCGACCGAGCCGACGCCTTCCTCGAGCATTCGCAGCACCGCGAGGCGCGCGGAGTCGCCCGGCTCGACCGTCACGACACGCGTCCTCATCACGTCGCCGATCGCCATTCGGCCGCGAGTGTAACGCGTGTTACGAGGCCGGTGCCAGGGCGCCCGGCGTGTAGACGCCGAGCGGGTTCCAGAGCAGGTAGCCGCGGGCGCCCATCAGGCGGGCGGCCTCGATCTGGGCCTTCACCTCCGAGATCCCGTACTCACGTCCGTAGGAGAAGTCCTGCAGCCACGGGATCAGCTCCGCCTTCCCCTGCTTCATCTCTCGGCGGAAGTCGGCGAGCGACCACTCGACGGTGGCGCCGGGCGCCGCGTTCGGATCCTCGAGGCCGTACTCGCCCGGCGCCGTAGTGCGACGGGTAGACCATCGGGTAGATCGCGTCGACGTACTTCGAGAGCCGGCGCGGGACCTGGCCGATGCCGAGGTCGCGCGTGGCGGCGAGGCCGAAGACGTCGGCCGAGACGCGGACGCCGAGCGGCTTCAGGCGCTCCCGCGCGTAGTGGACGAACTGCGCGATCACCCAGCCGGGCGCCGTCGTCGTCTTGCTTCGGGTAGACGATCGACGTCGACGTCGCCGTCGGTCGGGAAGCGGACGTAGTCGAACTGGATCTCGTCGAAGCCGGCGCGCGCCGCGACCTCCGCGATCGAGACGTTGTAGTCCCAGACGCGCTTGTCGTACGGGTTCGTCCAGCCGAGGCCGGCATGGTTGTGCCACACGGAGCCGTCCGGGTTCTTGATCGCGTACTCGGGCTTGCCCTCCGAGAGGCGCGGATCCTCGAAGGTGACGACGCGGCCGATCAGGTAGACGCCCTTGCGGTGGGCCAGCCTCGCGGCCTCACGCGGCCGGTAGTACGGCCGGGCGGCGCCGACCTTCGTCGCCAGCGGCACCGCCGACGGGATGAAGCCGATCTCGCCGTTCTCGTCCTTGACGTCGAGCTGGAGTGTGTTCATGCCCTCGTCGACGAGCTCCAGGTACTCCGCGAGCTTGCCGTCGAGCGACGCCAGCGCCATCGTCACGTGGATGCCGCGCACCTCGTCCGGGAGCGCGCGCGGCTGCTTGACCGCGACGGGCTTGGCCGCAGGTGTCGCTGCGGGCGTCGGCTTCGTGCCGGCCGTTGCAGGACTCTCGTCGTCGATGACGAAGCGGGCCCCGAGCGTGGCCGTCGCGGTGACGCCGAGTAGGAGGCCGAATGCGACGGCGCGGCGGCGCCGGCGACGTCGGCGTGCGTCTTCACGCCGCGCGCGAAAGCGCTCGTTCGGCTCCATCTGCTCGAACAGCATCGACACGGGCGGGGAACAGTATGTGGAAAACGTCCCTTTTGCAACGGACCATAGAATCCTCGGGTGGTCCTTTCCGACGTGACGATCCGCCGTTTGCTCGGCGAAGGGCGCATCGAGGTCGAGCCGTACGACGACTCGCTGATGCAGCCGTCGAGCCTCGATGTGCGCGTCGACCGCTATTTCCGCGTCTTCCGCAACTCCCGCTACCCGTACATCGACGTCAAGCAGGAGCAGGAGGAGCTGACCGAGCTCGTCGAGATCGACGACGAGACGCCGTTCATCCTCCACCCCGGTGAGTTCGTGCTCGGCTCGACGCTCGAGCGCGTGAAGCTGCCCGACGACCTCGTCGCGCGCTTGGAGGGAAAGAGCTCGCTGGGGCGGCTCGGCCTGCTGATCCACTCGACGGCCGGGTTCATCGACCCGGGCTGGGACGGCCACGTCACGCTCGAGCTCTCGAACGTCGCCAACCTCCCGATCACGATCTACCACGGGATGAAGATCGGCCAGCTCTCCTTCGTGCAGCTGAGCGAGCCCGCCGAGAAGCCGTACGGGTCGGGCGGGCTCGGGTCGAAGTACCAGGGCCAGAAAGGGCCCGACGCCGAGCCGCTACTGGAAGAACTTCGAGTCATGAGAGTCCTCGTCACCGGCGCGACCGGGTTCGTCGGCCCCTCGATCGTGCAGCGGCTCGTCGAGGACGGGCACACGGTGCGGGTGCTCGAGCACACCTCTGGGTCGAGCGCGGCGCTGCCCGAATCAGGACGCGGTCGAGGGCTCGATGACCGACGCGGCGAGCCTGCGGCGTGCCGTCGAGGGGCAGGACGCCGTCGTTCATCTCGTCGCGATCCTGAGCGGCAAGCCCGAGGAGTTCCGGAGCGTGATGGAGCAGGGAACGCGCGACCTGCTCGCGGCCGCGCGTGACGCCGGCGTGCGCCGGTTCGTGCTGATGTCGGCGCTCGGGACGGACGAGGAGACGAAGGATCTCGTCCCCTACTACGGCGCGAAGTGGCAGATGGAGCAGGACGTGAAGGCGTCCGGGCTCGAGCACGTGATCTTCCGGCCGAGCTTCGTCTTCGGCCGCGAGGGCGGCGCGCTCGGGCAGTTCAAGAAGATCGCGAAGCTGGCGCCGGTGACGCCGATCGTCGGGCCGGGGACGCAGCGGATCCAGCCGATCTGGGTCGAGGACGTCGCCGCGTACTTCGGCGACGGGCGTCGAGAAGCCGGAGGCGGCGAACCGGACGTTCGAGCTCGGCGGCCCGGACGCGGTCACCTGGAACGAGTTCTGGTCGCGCTTGAAGCAGGCGCAGGGGTCCCGTCGGCCCAGCATCCACCTGCCGTTCGGGCTGATGCGCGCGCAGGCGGCCGTGCTCGAGCTCCTCCCGAAGCCACCGGTGACGCGCGACCAGCTGAAGATGCTCGCGGCCGGCGACAACGTCGTCTCGAACTCGGACGCGGTCGACACCTTCGGCCTCCCGCTCGTCCCGCTCGACGAGCAGCTCAGACGGGCGACGTCCAAGAGGCGTAGTCCGTTCCCGACATGTCGGGGCCAGGACCCCACATGTCCGCGACGGACACGTCCCTGAACAGACGAAGGGCCGCTCTGAGAGCGGCCCTTCGGTCCTCGGTACCAGCCTGTATTGGCAGAGACGCTTCCTGCCGAAGCGGCGCGTCAGGTGCCGTCTCGACAGCGCATCATCCGCGGGCCCCCTACGCTGGCTAGACGATTCCCCTTGCAGGTCCCAGGGGCACGTCCCTACCGGCTGACACCTCCACTGCCCGTACTGGAAATCTCCACTGCCGGACCACCTCCTTTCCGCGGATATCGAGAATGTAGCAGGGCGAGGCGACGAACCATCCCGTCCGAGACGTGGCACGACGGCCGCAACTCTGTTAAGACGGTCCTGCAGCTCCAGCGGCAGCGTGCGACGCACGCACCCATGGGAGGGGAGAGCATGCTCAGAGGACACAAAGTGCTCCTGGCGCTCGTCGTGATCGGCTCGGCGACGGCGATCACGGGCGCGATCGCTCACGACGGCGGGTCGAGCAACGACGGTGCGGTCGACAACGCCAGATCACGCCAGCACATCACGGCGGTCAGCACGGGCCCGAGCGAGGGTCACCTGCCGCCGACCTCGGCGAACGTGCAGCTCGTCTCGCAGCTCGAGCTGAAGAACGTCGTCGCGGACAAGATCGCGGACGTCGGCGTCTTCAAGGGGTACGCGTATCTCGCCGCCTGGGGCGGCGCGATGTGCAAGTACAACGGCGTGCACGTCGTGGACATCCGGAACCCGGCCGCGCCGAAGGAGGTCGCCTTCATCCAGGCGAAGGAAGGCAGCGCTCCGGGCGAAGGCATCCAGACGATCCACATCGACACGGCGTCGTACAACGGCGACGTCCTCGTCTCGAACAACGAGAAGTGCAAGGAGAAGGCAGGCTTCGGCGGCCTGAACATCTACGACGTCGACGATCCCGCCCACCCGACGCTGCTCGCGGAGGGCTTCGGCGACGAGACGGTCGCCGGCCAGGGGAAGAAGGCGGCGAACGACATCCACAGCATCTTCGCCTGGGACGCCGGCGTCAAGGCCTACGCCGTGATCGTCGACAACGAGGAAGGGCCCGACGTCGACATCGTCGACATCTCCGACCCGAAGAAGCCGGCGGTCATCGCCGAGTACGACCTGGACCAGAAGTTCCCCCAGATCGTGCAGGCGACCCCGACGAACCTCGTCGAGATCTTCCACCACGACGTCGTCGTCAAGCAGATCGGCGGCCGGCAGATCATGCTCGTCTCCTACTGGGACGGCGGCTACGTGACCCTCGACGTCACCGACCCGAAGAACGCGACCTACGTCGGCTGACTCCGACTTCGCCGAACCCGGATCCGGAGCTCCTCGAGCAGGCAGGACTCAGCGAGGCGCCCGAGGGCAACGCGCACGAAGCGGAGTTCACGAAGGACTCGAACTACATCATCGCCGCGGACGAGGACTTCAACCCGATGGGCGTGCGTGGCACGACCGACGACGCCGGCACCTTCAGCGCCGGTTCCGGTAGCGGCACCCCGGCGATCCCGCTCGGAACGCCGTTGACCAATCGTCTGACGCGCTACGTCGGTCGTGCGTGCCCCGGCGATCCCACGCCGCCGGCTCCGGCCGGGGCGACGGTCGCCGTCGTCTCGCGCGGCCTGTGCACGTTCACGGAGAAGATCGCCACCGTCGAGGCCGCCGGCTACGAGGCCGCGATCGTCGTCAACCGTGAGGGATCCGACGGTTGCGGTGTCTTCGGCATGACGGTCGAGGGCGGCATTCCGGCGCTCTCGATCCCGCGCAGCGACGGCTTCGCCCTGTTCGACAGGAGCGGGTTCGACCTCGCGGCGTGCCTCGCCGGCACGACGGAGCTGCTGCCGGGCGTCGCGCTCGGTGAGACCGGGCGACAGGGTCAACCTCAGCTCGTTCTTCGACGGCTGGGGCTACGTGCACCTGTACCGGAACAACGCGGGCAAGCTCGTGGAGCTCGACCGGTTCGCGATCCCGGAGGCGATGAACCCGGCGTACGCATCGGGCTTCGGCGACCTGTCCGTGCACGAGGTTGCGGTCTCGCCGACGCGGAACGATCTGGCGTACTTCTCGTACTACTCCGCCGGCTTCCGCGTCCTCAAGATCGTCAACGACAGGCTCGTCGAGGTCGGGCGCTACATCGACGAGCACGGAAACGACTTCTGGGGCGTGCAGGTCTTCCAGCACGCCCGCCAGGAGTACGTGGCCGCCAGCGACATGGACCACGGACTGTTCATCTTCAGGTACACCGGCAGCGCCTGAGTCTTGCCGGGAAGCGACGGGGCCGCGGCGCACCTGCGCCGCGGCCCCGTCAAGCTTCTAGACCTCGACCCGGACCCAGCCGTCCTCGACGCGGACCGGGAACGTGTCGACCGGCTGGTAGGCCGGCAGCGTCAGCGCACGGCCGGTCGTGATGTCGAAGCGCGAGCCGTGTCGCGGGCAGATCGCGACGCACTCGTCCGGCTCCCACTCGCCCTCGCAGAGCGGCCCGTCGTCGTGCGAGCAGCGGTCTTCGATCGCGTAGTACGACTGCCGTCGCAGTTGTAGACCCCGATCGCGAGCGGGCCGGACCAGATGATCTTCACGTGCCCCGGCGGCAGCTCCGCAACCGGGCAGACGTCGACGCTCGCCACTACGTAATGGTCAGGTCGTCGCCCTGCGTCCACTCGTCGGGCAGCGGCGTCCCCTTCGACTTGTGCAGCGCCACCTTCAGGACGCCGAGGCCGAGGATCGCGCACTTGAGCCGCACGGGCGTCAAGCGGGATCCCGATCTCCTCGAGCAGCTCCTCCTTCGGCATCCGCGCGACGTCCTCCGCGCTCCGGCCGACGACGATCTCCGTCAGCATCGACGTCGCCGCCTGCGAGATCGCGCAGCCGCGCCCCTCGAAGCCGACCTCCGAGATCGTCTCGCCGTCGAACCGGAGCGAGACCGTCACCTCGTCGCCGCAGAGCGGGTTCTGTCCCTCCGCCTGCGCGTCGGCGGCGTCGAGCAGCCCGTGCCCGCGCGGGTTCTTGTAGTGGTCGAGGATGACCTCGCGATACAGCTGGTCGAACTCGCTCATCCCAGGTGTTGCTTGACCTTGTGCAGGCCTTCGACCAGCCGGTCGATCTCCTCGGGGATCGTGTAGAGGTAGAAGCTCGCGCGCGTCGTCGCGGCGACGCCGAGACGTGCCATCAGCGGCTGCGTGCAGTGGTGGCCGGCGCGGACGGCGACGCCTTCCCAGTCCAGGATCTGCGCGACATCGTGCGGGATGGATGCCCGGCGACGTCGAAGGAGACGATCCCGGCGCGGCGCTCGACGGGCGGACCGAAGATCCGCACGAAGTCGAGCTCAGCGAGCTTCGCCATCGCGTACTCGGTCAGCTCGTGCTCGTGCCGCTCGATCGCGTCGAGCCCAACCTCGGAGAGGTAGTCGATCGCGACGCCGAAGCCGTACGCCTCGGCGATCGCGGGCGTGCCCGCCTCGAACTTGTACGGCAGCTCGTTCCAGCTCGTCGCGATCGAGCGCGACCGAGCGGATCATCTCGCCGCCGAGGTTGAACGGCGACATCCGCTCGAGCAGCTCAGCGCGGCCCCAGAGGGCGCCGACGCCGCTCGGCCCGCAGAGCTTGTGCGACGAGATCGCGAGGAAGTCACAGCCGAGCGCCTGGACGTCGATCGGCCGGTGCGGCGCTGCCTGCGCGGCGTCGACGACCATGATCGCGCCCTGCTCGTGGGCCCACGCGGCCAGCTTGTCGACCGGGTTGACCGTCCCGAGTGAGTTCGAGACGAGGTTGTTGGCGACGACCTTGACCTTGCCCGAGGCGGCGATCTCGTCGAGCGCGTCCAGCTGCAGCTCGCCAGCGTCGTCGATCGGGATGTGCCGGAAGCTCGCGCCGGTGCGATTCGCGACGAACTGCCAGGGGACGAAGTTCGAGTGGTGCTCGAGCTCGGTGATCACGACCACGTCGCCGGGCCCGAGGTTCTCGAGCCCCCAGGCGTACGCGACGAGGTTGATCCCTTCGGTGGCGCTGCGGGTGAAGACGATCTCGCGCGTCGCGGGCGCGTTGACGAAGGCACGCACCTTCTCGCGGGCACCCTCGTAGCCCTCGGTCGCGCGCTCGGCGAGCTTGTAGACGCCGCGGTGCACGTTTGCGTACGAGTGCTCGTAGAAATCGCGCATCGCGTCGAGCACCTGGCGCGGCTTCTGTGTCGAGGCGGCCGAGTCGAGGAAGGCGACGGGCTTGCCGTTCGAGAGCTCCTCGAGGTAGGGGAAGTCTGCGCGGATGCGCTGGACGTCGAGCTTCGCGTCGGCGGTTACGGCCATGCGCTCATGGTACGTGTCACCCGCGGGGGTCGACCTTGCCGTTGCCGTGGGCGCGCTCGGCGATCTCCCGCTCGCGCTCGACCGCGGTCGCCGCGCCCTCGAGCAGCTCGGCGAGCAGCTTCATCCGGCTCCGTTCGGAGGTCAGCTGCAGCAGCCGCTGCTTCAGCTCCGGAGCGAACTCGAAGCGGCCGGCGAGCTCGAACGAGAGCTGCGGCACGTCGAGGCGCGGCTCCTCGACCTCCGCGCCCGTCAGGTCGACGAGGCGCTGGTAGAGCTCGAGTGCGTGCTCGGTGTCGGCCGGGTCGGCGCTGTCGGGCTCGTCCACGAGCTCCTCGACGATCCCGGTCTGGAACGTCCGTCCGTCGGTGAGCTCGACGAGGCGGAAGCGATCGCGACCCTCGGCGACGATGTTCAGCCGCCCGTCGTCGAACTTGTCGAGCACTTCGGTCACCGCGGCGCGCGTGCCGATCTCGCGCAGCCCGTCCTCGTCGGCGAAGACGAGCCCGAACTCGCGCTCCTCGGCCAGGCACTCGCCGATCAGCTCCTGGTAGCGGTCCTCGAAGATGTGCAGCGGGATCTGCTCCGTCGGCAGGAGCACGATTCCGAGCGGAAAGAGCCCGAGCTCGCTCATGGACGAAGCCTACTCAGGCGTTCTCGCGGCGGCCGAAGTGGCCGCGCGAGGTCATCGCCATCACGGTGACGCCGTCCTGGTTCACCATCTCGCCGCGGATGCGGATCGTGCCGCGGTCCGGCTTGGTCGCGGACGGCATCGTCTCGAGCACCGTCAGTCGCCCGCTCAACGTGTCGCCCGGCCGAACCGGCGCGAGCCAGCGCAGCTCCTCGATCCCCGGCGAGCCGCGCGCGCGGCGAGCCGAGCATCGAGTCGACGTACATGCGCATCCAGAGCGCGCCCGTCTGCCAGCCGCTCGCGATCAGGCCGCCGAAGACGGACTCCTTCGCCGCCTCCGGGTCGACGTGGAACGGCTGCGGATCCCACTCGCGCGCGAACGCGACGATCTCGTGCCTCCGTGACCGTGCGGCTGCCGAGCTCGTAGACCTGGCCGGGCTCGAAGTCCTCGAAGTGGAGGTCGGGCATGCGGCTATCGTGACCGGTCGTGAGCGACTACGTCTTCACCATGTACCGGGCCGACAAGTTCTACGGCCCCGACCGGCAGGTGCTGGCGAACATCTCGCTCAGCTTCCTGCCGGGCGCCAAGATCGGCGTGCTCGGCCCGAACGGCGCCGGCAAGTCGACGCTGCTGCGGATCATGGCCGGGCTCGAGGAGCCGTCGAGCGGCGTCGCCGAGCTCGCGCCGGGCGCGACCGTCGGCATGCTCGCCCAGGAGCCCGAGCTCGACCCGGCGAAGAACGTGCGCGAGAACGTCGAGGACGGGGTGCGCGAGCTGCGCGACCTGCTCGACCGCTTCAACAAGATCTCGGCGCAGTTCGCCGAGCCCGACGCCGACTTCGACGCGCTGCTCGAGGAGCAGGCGAAGGTGCAGGAGCAGATCGACCGCACCGACGCCTGGAGCCTCGAGGCGACGCTCGACCGGGCGATGGACGCGCTGCGGCTGCCGGACGGCGACCGCGACGTGACGACGCTCTCGGGCGGCGAGCGGCGCCGCGTCGCGCTCGCGCGCCTGCTGCTCTCCTCGCCCGACCTGCTCCTGCTCGACGAGCCGACGAACCACCTCGACGCCGAGTCGGTCGCGTGGCTCGAGCGCTTCCTCGAGGCCTACAAGGGCACCGTCGTCGCCGTCACCCACGACCGCTACTTCCTCGACAACGTCGCCGGCTGGATCCTCGAGCTCGACCGCGGCAAGGGGATCCCGTTCCAGGGCAACTACTCGTCCTGGCTCGAGCAGAAGCAGGCGCGGCTCGCGGTCGAGGAGAAGCAGGAGTCGGCGCGGCGCCGCACGCTCGCCCGCGAGCTCGAGTGGGTGCGCGCGAGCCCGAAGGCGCGGCACGCGAAGGCAAAGGCGCGGCTGACGCAGTACGAGAAGCTGCTCGCCGACGACCAGAACGTCAAGCTCGACAAGGTCGAGATCCACATCCCCGCCGGGCCGCGGCTCGGCGACGTCGTCGTCGACGCCGAGGGCGTCAGCAAGGGCTTCGGCGACCGCCTGCTCGTCGAGGACATGACGTTCTCGCTGCCGCCGGGCGGCATCGTCGGCGTGATCGGCCCGAACGGCGCCGGCAAGACGACGCTCTTCCGGATGATCGCCGGCGAGGAGAAGCCGGACGCGGGGGCGCTCAGGGTCGGCGACACCGTCGAGCTCGCCTACGTCGACCAGGCGCGCGCCGACCTGACGCCGGAGAACACGGTCTGGAAGGAGATCTCCGGCAACCAGGACGTGATCGAGCTCGGCAAGAAGGAGGTCAACTCGCGCCAGTACGTCTCCTGGTTCAACTTCCGCGGCTCCGACCAGCAGAAGCGCGTCGGCGACCTCTCCGGCGGCGAGCGCAACCGCGTTCACCTCGCGAAGCTGCTGCGCAGCGGCGGCAACGTGCTCCTGCTCGACGAGCCGACGAACGACCTCGACGTCGACACGCTGCGCGCGCTCGAGGAGGCGCTGCTCGACTTCGCCGGCTGCGCGGTCGTGATCTCGCACGATCGCTGGTTCCTCGACCGGATCGCGACGCACATCCTCGCCTTCGAGGGCGACAGCCAGGTGACGTGGTTCGAGGGCAGCTACGAGGAGTACGCCGACTGGGTCAAGGAGACGCGCGGCGCCGACGCGCTCGAGCCGCACCGGATCAAGTACAAGCCGCTCGTGCGCGCGTGATCGCCTAGCCGCCGACGATCAACTGCAGCGGCTGCTCGCGCTCGAGCAGCGACGCGTCGAACTCGAGCGGCAGGGCGTCGGGCAGCACGAGCCGGTAGGCGGAGCGCTCGGGCAGCTCGAGCTCGAGCTCCATCACGCACACGGTCGGGATCCGGTCGACGCCCCAGTCGACGCTCGGATCGGCGTTCTCGGCACGGCCGGCGGGAAGCTCGCCGTCGGCCACGACCTCGCCGTCCTCCGCCTCGACCGTGAACTCGGTCCCGCGGCGGATCTGGCGGAACGGCCGCGCGCCCGCGCACTCGATCCCTTCCTCGCGGATGTTGTTGTCCGGGATCACGAGCCGGATCCGCGCCTCCCCGGTGTCGTCCCCGGTAACGGCGCACCCGGAAAGCACGAGCGCGAGCGCGCAGCACGCCGCGAGCCTCACCGGGCGAGGAGCTCCTCGAGCCGCGGACGAAGCTCGGCCGCCGTCGCGCCGCCGGGCCAGCCGCGCAGCACCTTGCCGCCGCGGGCCACGAGCACGACGAGGCCGGGCTCACGCGCGGCGTAGTCGAGCCAGACCCGCTCGCTCGCCACGGCGACGGGATGGCCGAGGTCGAGCTCGTCGGCGTAGTCGCGGCCGCCCTCGACGTCGTCCTCGCCGACGACACCGAGCAGGCCGACCGCACCGCCGTGCTCGTCGACGGCCTCCGCCGCAGCGCGATGGAGATCGGCGCAGCGCTCGCAGTAGCTGGCCGTGAAGACGAGCACGACCGGCCGATCGTCCCAGAGGTCGCTCGCGGTCACAGACGTCCCGTCGAGCAACTCGCCGGCGAAGTCAGGCGCCGCCAGAGCTCCTGCCGGCGGCTCGCTGAACCGCACGTCGGCCGGCACGGGGCCGGGCAGGTCGCCGGCGCCGCCCGCCACCTCGTCGTCGCCGCCGCAGCCGGCGAGCACGAGCAGGACCAGCAGGCCGAGGAGGCGGCGCATGCGAGCCACCTTAGACAGCCGGGGGCGGGACCTCGCGGCCCCGCCCCCGGCTCGCCGACACTCAGTTCGGAGTCGTGTCCTTGACGTGGACGGCGCACGTCCGCGTCGCCGTCTTCGTCGGATCGCTCTCCGACGTCGCCGTCAAGCGTCACGGTCGTGCGCGTGCTCTTGTCGTCGGCCTTGTTGTCCCGCAGCACGTGCACGGGCACCTGCACGGTCTCGCCCGCCTTCGCCGCGGCCAGAGCGTTCGGCAGGGTTACGTTCCAGCCGACGGTGCTCGACGTCGCCGAGACGCGGTACACGTCGGAGTCGAAGCTGCCTGCCCCTGCCAGCACCCGTGTTCGTGAGCGGGAAGCTGCAGGTGGCCAGGAACCCCGGCCGCTGACCCTGCTTGCTCGGATCGCCGAGGCCGACGCCGCGGGCGAACGGGTCGCCCTCGCCGGTCCGCCGCACGGCGACCCGGTAGCGGAGGACGCCGTCGGCGCCGCGGCGGGTGCCGAGCACGTAGAAGTGGAGCTTGTTGAACGTGTCCACGTACTCGTACGCGCTCCCGGAGCCGGTGCCGGCGTGGAAGGTCGCATCGTTCAGCTGACGCGGATCGCCGCGGACGACCGCCACCGGCGTCCCGTCGGGCCGGTAGAAGTCGATCATCCCGATGTCCTGCGGGTTCGGGTCGATCATCCACACGCGCGGCAGGCTGCTGTTGCGGCTCTTCGTCAGGAGCACGCCGTGGCCGGGTGCGAACGAGTCGTTGCCGACCCGGTCGACGACCTCCAGCCGATAGTGCAGGTAGCTCGGGCCGACCCGGTTCGGGCAATAGAAGACGTCCGCGCCGGTGTAGCCCTGGTTCGCGCACGTGCCGGCGAGGTCGCCGCCGGTGCCGAAGTTGACCGTGAGACCGACGAGCTCGCCGCCCGGTGCGGACTCGCGGGCCTTCAGCTCGACGACCGCAATCCCCTGCGTCGCCAGCGTGTTGCGCTCCAGCGTTACCTGATCGGCGGCGGTGAGCACGCCGAGCTGGTTCTTGAAGTGGAGCAGGTGGTGAGGACCGAGCCCCGAGCCGCCCTGGTTCGGAACCTGCCAGCGGTTGTGGGTGCCACCGGGGCCGTTGAACGTACCTCGGCTCATCATCTCCCAGTAGCCGGTGAAGTTGCGCTCGTTGTCGGCGAACGGGTTGTTGTAGTTGTCCGGCAGACCGCGGAGATGGCTGAACTCATGGGCGAAGACGCTGAGTCCCGAGCTCTCGGCCTGCGTCGACGTGCCGCCGCCGGCGTTCGGCCAGTGGTTGGCGGCCGCCCTCCATGACGTCCAGTCGACGTAGCGTGTGTCCGCCCAATTCGGCATCGGCTGCCCGAGCTGGTTCAGCGGCGCGCTCCCGTCGGGATTGCGCGGCGGCCCGAAGGCGTCCGGAATTTCGTCGCGCGTCTGGAACATCATCTCGCCGAACTCCTGCCACGTCGACGACTCGTCGTGGCCGGCGGTGACGTAGAAGCCGTTGTCGAACTCGCAGAGACCCGACGCACAGCCGACATCGGCGCGCCAGAGCGCGCCTCCGTCGGTGCGTAGGTTCTTGGTGCAGCTGTCCCCCTGCGGGCAGTACGCCTCGCGTGGGGCGTTGAAACTTCCGTCGGGGATGCCGTACTCGTGCAGCTTGCCGGGCAGCGTGTACGGCCCGAACACCTCGACGTCGACGCCGATCTGGCCGTGGCTGTCTTCCATCCAGTATCCGTGCAGCGTCTGGCCGCCGTTGTACTGGTTCGGCACGGCGTAGTAGTCGTAGTACCAGTCCGCGACGTCCTCGCGCGGAACCGGCGCCCAGCCTGCCTGCGGATTGCCGAACGGATGCGAGCCGGCCGGCTGCGTGACCAGCATGGGCTGGTCCTGGAACTCGAGCAGGATGACGGCCGTCCGGTACTGGCTGACGGAGCCGTCCGAGCCCGTCGTGTCGTTCCACGAGTCCGGGCGGGTCGGCGTGTAGTGCGTCCCACGTCAGCTCGCCCTGATCGACCCAGTTCTGGGCGTCGATCGGCTGCAGCAGCGGGTGGTCGTCGAGCGGCGCCGCCGACGCTGAGCCAGCCAGCGCTGCCGTGAGGACGAGGATCGCGAGTGCGAGGACGCGGCGCACTCCGCGCGTCCGGGTCGTGTCTCTCATCGGGGCTTCCCCTTTCCCGGCGCGCGGCAGCCACCGGGGTCGAATGTCCCCTGCCAACCCCCCGGCGGACAGGAGCCGGCGCGACCGTAACACACCTCGACGCTGGAAATCCGTCCAACCACGCGGACGCGGGGGGCCAGCGGCTAGCGTGGGAGCGTGGATCCGGACCGCCAGCATCACAACGTCACGCTGGCGATCCTGACGCTGGCAGGCGCGGCGTTCTCGCTCCAGCAGACGATGGTCTTCCCCGCGCTCGGGACCTTCCAGGAGGAGTTCGGCGAGAGCACCGCCTGGACGACCTGGGTGCTGACCGGCTTCCTCGTCTCCGGCGCGGTGCTGACGCCGATCCTCGGCCGGCTCGGCGACCAGTTCGGCAAGGAGCGGCTGCTCCTGATCAGCCTCGGGCTCTTCCTCGCGGGCTGCATCGGCGCCGCGTTCGCGTGGAGTCTCTGGTCGCTGATCGCGTTCCGCGTCGTCTCGGGCGCGGGCGGCGCACTCTTCCCGCTCAGCTTCGCGATCATCCGCGACGAGTTCCCGGCCGAGAAGGTCAAGGTCGGGATCGGCCTGCTCTCGGCGGTCTGGGGCATCGGCGGCGGCTTCGGGATCGTGCTGTCCGGCCTGATCGTCGACAACTTCTCGTGGCGGCTGCTCTTCCTGCTCGGCTCGATCCCGGTCGCGCTCTCGCTCGTCCTCGTCGCCCGCTACGTGCCCGAATCGCCGATCCGCTCGCCGTCGCGAGTCGACGTGCCGGGCGCGCTGCTCCTCTCCGGCGGGCTGATCTCGCTCATGCTCGCGCTCACCGAGGGCGAGCAGTGGGGCTGGGGCTCGCCGCTGCTCGTCGGCGTCCTTGCGCTCGCGGCCACGTTCTTCGTCCTCTGGGGCGTCGTCGAATCGCGCTCGAGCTCGCCGATGGTCGACCTGCGCATGCTCGCGCACCGGCCGATCCTGCTCACGAACATCGCGACGCTGATCTCCGGGTTCGCGCTCTTCAGCTGCTTCGTCCTCGTCCCGGCGTTCGTCGAGACCGCGACGAGCAATGGCTACGGCTTCGGGGCGAGCGCGACGGTGGCCGGGCTCTACCTGTTGCCGAGCTCGATCGCGATGCTCGTCGCCGGGCCGCTCGCGGGCGCGGTCGGACGGCGCTACGGGTCGAAATGGCCGCTCGCGATCGGGATGCTGATCGTCAGCGTCGCGGCACTGCTGTTCGCCGGACGGCACGACGATCCGCTCCCGGTCCTGATCGCCAGCGCGCTGCTCGGATTCGGCGTCGGGGGCGCGTTCGCCGCAATGGCCGGGCTGATCGCAGACAACGTCGATCCGCACGAGATGGGCGTCGCGGCCGGGATGAACACCGTCGTGCGGATGATCGGCGCCGTCGTCGGCGGCCAGGTCGGCGCGGCCCTGCTCACCGCGCGCACGATCGGCGACACCTCGGTCCCGGCCGAGTCCGCCTTCACGATCACGTTCGCGCTCAGCGCCGTCACGGCTCTGGTCGCTGCCGCGATCGCGCTCTCGATCGGCTCGCAGCCCGTTCGGCGGCGCGCAACGACAGCGGCACCGCCGTCGTCCGCCCGGACGAGCCCGGTTCGTCCTCAGGGCTGACGCGAGTTCCGTCCGCGGGCCGATGCGCCCGACCCACCGCGCCCGCAGCATGTGGTTACCGATTACCGGAGGTGACCACGAATGACCGAAATCCTGACAAGGCGTGAAACCGAGCTCGATGTCAGCCCGCTGCGAAACCTGCTGGACGGTGACGTCGTCGCCCCCGGCGCGCCCGACTGGGACGAGGCGCGCCTCGCCTGGAACCTGACCGTCGACCAGACCCCGGCCGCCGTCGTGCTGCCGGAGTCGACGGCCGACGTTGCCGCGACGGTCGCGTTCGCGAAGGCGCACGGCCTCCGCGTCGCGCCGCAGGGCACCGGCCACGGTGCCGCGGCGATGGGCGACATGTCCGACACGATCCTGCTCAAGACCGAGCGGATGCGCGGCGTCACGATCGACCCGGAGCGGCGGATCGCCCGCGCCGAGGCCGGCACGATCTGGATCGAGGTCGTCGAAGCCGCGGCCGAGCACGGTCTCGCCGCGCTCTCCGGCTCCTCGCCCGACGTCGGCGTCGTCGGCTACACGCTCGGCGGCGGCCTCTCCTGGCTGGCGCGCAAGCACGGCATCGGCGCCAACCAGGTGACCGCGATCGAAGTCGTCACGGCCTCGGGTGACGTCGTCCGCACCGACTGGGCGAACGAGCCCGACCTGTTCTGGGCGCTCCGCGGCGGCGGCGGCTCCTTCGGGATCGTCACCGCGATCGAGTTCAACCTCTTCCCGATCTCGCAGGTCTACGCGGGCATCCTCTGGTTCCCCGTCGACCGCGCGGCCGAGATCCTGAAGGCATGGCGCGCGTGGACGGACGATCAGCCGGACGAGATGACCTCGGTCGGCCGGATCCTCCAGTTCCCGCCGATCCCTGAGATCCCGGAGCCCATCCGCGGTCAGTCGTTCGTCGTCGTCCAGGCGATCTGGTCGGGCGAGCCCGCCGAGGGCGCGCGCCGGCTGGAGCCGCTCCGCGGGCTCGGGCCGGTGATGGACACGGTGATGACGATCCCGATCGAGGAGCTGAGCCGGCTGCACATGGATCCCGAGGGCCCCGCCCCGGGCGCCGGTGACGGCGGCATGCTCGACGACGTCGACGACCACCTGATCGACCTCTTCGTCGAACAGGTCGTCGGCTCGCCGATCCTCTCCGCGGAGATCCGGCACCTCGGCGGCGCGGTCGCACGGCGCGACTCGCAGCACGGCGCGATCGACGCCTGGGAGGCGCCGTACATCATGTACGCGGTCGGGATCGCCCCGACGCCCGAGGCCTACGCCGCCGTCGAGGGCGCCGTCGGCCGCCTGCGGGAGACGCTCGCGCCGTGGGAGGCCGAGCACACCTACCTCAACTTCGCCGAGTCCAGGCGGAAGGCCGCCTCGCTCTTCTCGAGCGCGAGCTACCACCGCCTGCGCCGGATCAAGGCGATCGTCGATCCGACGGATCTCATTCGCTCGAATCATCCCATCCCGCCCGCCTTCTAGGAGGGTTTGGCGGAGTGGCGCTCGTCGTTGGGGTGCGATGGTCGTTCCGAGGCAAGGACGCAGGGAGCGCCGATAGCCGAAGCTATCGGCGCGACTGAGGACGCAGCAGCGGGACGACCAGCGCGGCCCGGCGGCACAGCCGCTACTTCGCCAATCCCTCCTAGGCGGCGGGATGGGTGTGCGACAATGAGGGCGAAGGAGGTTCGATGCGCGACCTGATCGTCATCCTCGCCCTCTACGTCGTCGTCCTCTTCGCGTTCGCCTGGTGCGGCGGCTTGCGCGCCGCCGGCAGGTCGATCGAGGACTGGGGCCGGCGGAGCACGGGGCAGAACGGGCGGCAGCACAGTCCGGTCAGCTGAGCCCGCCGCGGCGCTACGGTTCCGCCCGTGGACGCTGATGCGGTTGAGATCCGGGTGCTCGGCTGCCTGGTCGAGAAGCAGCGGACGACGCCCGACCAGTACCCGCTCTCGCTGAACGCGCTGCGGCTCGCCTGCAACCAGGCGACGAACCGCGACCCCGTCGTCGACTACGACGAGGCGGCGATCCGCGCCGCTCTGGAGAGCCTCTCGCGCCGCGGCTGGGTGCGACTCGCGAGCGGGCCGGGCAGCCGGGTCGCGAAGTTCCGCCACCTGCTCGACGACGCGCTCGGCCGCGTCCCCTCCCAGATCGCCCTGCTCGCCGTGCTGATGCTTCGCGGCCCACAGACGCCCGGCGAGCTGAAGCAGCGGGTCGAGCGGCTCTACCCGTACGGGTCGCTCGAGGACGTCGAGCAGGCCCTCGCGGCGCTCGCGGACGCGGAGCTCGTCGAGAAGCTGCCGCGCCGGGCCGGCCAGAGCCAGGACCGCTGGGGTCACCTCCTCGGCGGCGACCGCGGCACTCCGGAACCGGAGCATTCGACGAGCGTCGAAAGCGTCCATCAGACACAAAGTCCGCTCGAGGAGCGCGTCGCCCGCCTCGAGGAGCAGGTGGCGGAGCTGCAGCGCGCGTTGGCGGATCGCTGATGCCTCCGAACCCGATCGAGAACCTCCGCGTCGCCGCCGGCCGGCTCGGCGAGCAGCTGAAACGGACCGCCGGCCCGGAGCTGGAGGACCTGCTCGGCCTCGGCCCGCGCGCGACGCCGCCGCGGCCGCTGCCGGAGCTCCAGGCCGAGCTGGACGGGCTCGTCGGGCTCGAGACGGTCAAGGAGCAGGTACACGCGCTGCTCGCGTTCCTCCAGGTGCAGGCGCGCCGCAAGGAGCACGACCTGCCCGAGGTCGCGACGAGCCAGCACCTCGTCTTCCTCGGCAACCCAGGCACGGGCAAGACGACGGTGGCGCGGCTGCTCGCAGAGATGTACGGCGCCATGGGCCTGCTCGAGAAGGGCCATCTCGTCGAGGTCGACCGGGCGTCGCTCGTCGGCCAGTACGTCGGCCAGACGGCGATCAAGACCGACCGCGCGATCAGGCGGGCGCTCGACGGCGTCCTCTTCATCGACGAGGCCTACGCGTTGACGCCGGGCGGCGGTGAGGGCCGGCTCGACTTCGGCGCCGAGGCGGTCGAGACACTGTTGAAGCGGATGGAGGACCACCGGCATCGCCTGGTTGTGATCGTGGCCGGCTACCCGCGGCTGATGCGCGCCTTCCTCGACTCGAACCCGGGCCTCCGCTCTCGCTTCGCCCGCGAGATCTCCTTTCCCGACTACTCGACGAACGATCTGCTCGAGATCACGCGCCGGCTGGCGGCGGAGCACGAGTACGAGCTCGGTCCGGGCGGCGACGACGCCCTCGAGCGCATCTTCGCCGGCGCCGCCCGCGGCGAGGGCTTCGGCAACGCCCGCTACGCGCGCACGATCTTCGAGCAGGCGCTGAACCGCCAGGCGCTCCGCCTCGCCCGGCTCGAGGGCGCCGCCCTCGAGGAGCTGAGCCGCGACGAGGTGACGACGCTCGAGGCGGACGACCTGCTCGAGGCGGCGCGGCTGCTCGGCGAGAGCACGGACGCGCGTCCGAAGCGCCGCCGCTGGCTCGGCTGATGTGTTTTCATCGCCAATAGGCATGGCGGGGACCCTCTCGAAGCTGCTCGTGTCCGCGGCGTCCGCGCTCGACCGGCGCTACGGCTGGGACCGGCTGCCGCGGCTGCTCGGCGTCCCGACGCTCGTCGGCCTCCGGATCCGCCTGCGCGAGGAGAACCTCTACGACACCGGCCCCGGCGGCGCGCAGGCAGATCCGGACGGCAGCGTTCGCGATGCCCGAACGCTCGACGGCAGCTACAACGACCTCGACAGCCCGGCAATGGGGATGATCGGAGCCCGCTTCGGCCGCAACGTCCCGCTCGACCGCACCTATCCCGAGCCGCTCCCGGGCCTGCTCGACCCGAATCCACGCCTCGTCAGCCGCCGCCTGCTCACGCGCGACGAGTTCAGGCCCGCGACGATCGTCAACGTCCTCGCCGGCGCGTGGCTCCAGTTCGAGGTGCATGACTGGTTCAGCCACGGCAAGAACCTCCCGGAGGAGCCGTTCGAGCTCGAGCTCGCCGACGACGATCCGTGGAGTGAGCGGCCGATGCGGATCGAGCGCACGCGCACGGACCCGTTCCCCGACGCGAACGGGGGCGCGACGACCTGGGTGACGACCGATTCGCACTGGTGGGACGGCTCGCAGATCTACGGGAGCGAGCCGGCCATGACGCGTGCCCTCCGCGAGGGCTCGGGCGGCCGGCTCCGGCTCGACGCAGACGGCCAGCTCCCGCGTGACCTCGACGCCAAGCTCGACCTGACGGGCGTCGCCGGCAACTTCTGGCTCGGGCTTGCGCTGCTGCACACGCTCTTCATGCAGGAGCACAACGCGATCGCGGACCGGCTCGCGGGCGAGCAGCCCGAGTGGACGGACGACGAGCTCTTCGGCAAGGCGCGCCTGATCAACGCGGCGCTGATGGCGAAGATCCACACCGTCGAGTGGACGCCGGCGATCATCGCGCACCCGACGACGAGGTACGGGATGCGCGCGAACTGGTACGGCATCCTCGGCAAGCGGCTCGGCAAGCGGAGCAAGAACGAGGTGCTCGGCGGCATTCCCGGCTCGGCGACCGACCATCACGGCGTCCCTTATTCGCTGACCGAGGAGTTCGTCGCCGTCTACCGGATGCACCCGCTGCTCCCGGACGACTTCACCTTCCGCTCGATCGAGTCGGACGAGGTGCTGCAGGAGCGGACGTTCCGGGAGCTGGGCGTCAACGACGTCCGCGCGCGCCTCGACGAGGTCGGCTTCGTCGACTCGCTCTACTCGTTCGGGATCGCGCACCCCGGTGCGATCACGCTGCACAACTACCCGCGCTTCCTGCAGGAGCTGCACAAGCCGGACGGCACGATCGTCGACCTCGCGGCGATCGACGTGCTCCGCATCCGCGAGCGGGGCGTGCCGCGCTACAACGAGTTCCGGCGGCTCTTCCACCTGAAGCCCGCCGCGACGTTCGAGGAGCTGACCGACAACCCGGAGTGGGCGCGCGAGCTGCGCGAGGTCTACGGCGACGTCGAGAAGGTCGACCTGATGGTCGGGCTCTACGCCGAGCCGCTGCCGAAGGGCTTCGGCTTCAGCGACACGGCCTTCCGCGTCTTCATCCTGATGGCGTCGCGGCGGCTGAAGAGCGACCGCTTCTTCACCAGCGACTACAACGCCGAGACGTACACCCAGACGGGACTCGACTGGATCGACGAGACGAGCATGAGCGACGTGCTCCTGCGCCACTACCCCGAGCTGGAGCCGGCGCTGCGCGGCGTCGAGAACGCCTTCGCGCCGTGGCGGCGGGTGAGCGGCGTGAGGGAGCTCGCGGCGGGGGTGCACGCCCTCGGCGGCAAGAAGGGCGGTCGCGTCCGCTCGTTCCTGCTCGACACGAACGGCGAGCTGACGCTCGTCGACACGCTCTTCGAGGACGATGCCCGCGGCGTGCTCGACGCGATCCGCAGGCTCGGCCGCACGCCGTCCGATCTGAAGCGGATCGCGCTCACACACGCGCACCGCTCTCACCTCGGCGGGCTCGCCGCGCTGAAGCGCGAGACGGGCGCGACCGTCCTCGCGCACGCGTCGGAGGCCGACATCGTCTCCGGCGACCGGCCCGCGCAGCCGGTGGGGCTGAAGCCGACGGCGCCCCTGCGCACCTACCCGTTCCAGGTCGGGATCTTCCTCAACAAGCCGAAGCACAAGCCGTGCCCGATCGACGAGGGCATCGGCGAAGGAGACACCGTCGGTCCGCTGCGCGTGCTCCACGTCCCCGGGCATTCGCCCGGCCATCTCGCGTTCTCCTGGCCCGAGCGCGGCCTGCTGCTCTCCGGGGATGCGATCGCGACCTGGCCGCGGTTCGAGGCCGGCTGGCCCGCGTTCACGCTCAACCCCGAGCAGCACGCGGAGTCGATCCGGCGCCTGGCGGCGCTCGACGCGGCGATCGTCGGCGTCGGCCACGGCGACCCGATCACGACCGACGCAGCCGACCGGGTTCACAGCCTCGCGGGCGCTGCGAGCTAGGCGCGCTGCGTCACGAACTCGATCAGGTTCCCGAACGGGTCGCGGGCGAAGAACCGCTCCCGGCCGCCGACCGGTCGCGCCTCCTCGACCTCGTGGCCGCTGTCCGCGAGTCGTCCGCGCGGAGCCTCGAGGTCGTCGACCTCGAGCGCGAAATGGTGCTGCGCGGTCTCGTCCGCGGTCGCACCGGCGATCACGTGCAGCTCGAGCCCGCCTGCGCGGCCGAGACCGTAGACGAGCGCTCGTTCGCTCGCGTACAGCTCGGGCAGCCCGAGCAGGCCGCCGTAGAAGCCGCGGGCGAGCTCGATCGTCTCGGGTGCGACCGTGATCCCGACGTGCTGGAGCCTCACGGCGAGCCTCTCGTGCAGGCACCCTCCACGGGGGTACGGACGTGGCGGATGCTCTGCCAGGCGGGGGCGGCGGGCAGCAGCTGGAAGCGGGAGAGCGCCAGCGGCAGGCCGGTGCGGGCGCGCATCTCGGCGGAGTGGATCCAGAAGCCGACGAACGCCTCCACGTTCGCCTGCTTGTTCAGCCGCCGGAGCTGCCAGAAGAGCCGGCCGGTCTGCGACTGCTGGTCGACGACGATCTGGTCGGAGACGCTCCACCAGAGCTGGAGCGGCACGCAGGAGCTCGCGAGCGCGCGCGCGTGGGTCATCGGGCTACGCGATGCATACGCGCGCGGATAGCGTCCCGGCCCGCCGCCGATCTCGAGTCGAGCGAGCTTGCGCAGGCTCGAGCCCAGCGGCGTCTTCCCGAGCAGCGTCCGGCACTTGTTCTTGCACTGGAGCCGGTCGAAGTTCCGGTACTGGAGCGCGAGATCGGTGACGGAGGAGAAGGCGGCGACGCCGGCGAGCAGCGCGGGGTGCCGGGCGAGGAGCAGTAGCGTCTCCTGGCCGCCCATGCTGCCGCCGAAGGCATAGATCCGCTTCCGGTCGATCCGCAGCCAGGGCAGCGTCGTCCGCAGGATCTCGGGCATCCGCGCGAGATCCTCGACGTGGCCGGCGTAGCCCCAGGAGTGCCCCGCGACGCGCCTGCCGCGCGCGTCCGGATTGATCACGGCGAAGGAGCCGCGGCCGGGAAGGTTGCCCCAGAGGATCGAGTTCGCGCGCCCGTTCAGGCCGCGGCCGTGCGGCGAGATGATCAGCGGCAGCGGCGGGTTCGCGGCCGGGCCGTACCAGGACGGCAGCACGATGTGCGCGACGCTCGAGCGGCCGTCGTGTGCGATGTAGCGGACGCGCAGCCGCTTGACGGCGGTGACCCCTGCCGCCGACGCCGGGCGGCGGCTGCCGTAGCGGACGATCACCTCGAGCCGGCCGGCGAGCCCGCTGAGGTCGATCGTCTCGCCGGGCCGCTCGCCCTCCGGCAGCTCGAGCGGCGCCCCGTTCACGGTCACCGACTCGACGCGCTGGCCACGCGGCAGCCGCACGCGGAGCTTCAGCGTCTTCGGCGCCGGCCGCACCGGCGGCTCGACGATTGCGCGGATCGTGTCGCTCCGCGCCTCGAGCGAGTACGTGACGGGGCCGAAGCTCGTCGGCGCGCGGCGAACCGCGATCCGGCGTCCTGCGCGCAGCCACGGCCGCGGCGTCGCGAACGCGAGCTCGAGCCCTGTCGGCGCGCCCTCGGCGTCGCGGGTCTCGTGGACGAGCAGCGACCTGAGCGTCTCCAGAAACGCGGCGTTGCTCGCCCCGTTCGGCGGCAGGTACATCGAGCGGTAGTGCCTGCCCGGCGAGCGGCGCCACGCTTGCAGCCTCGCCCGAGACGAACGTGTTCGGCGTCATCGCGACGGCCAGCGAGCCGTAGAGGCTGAGCACGAGCTGGTCGGCCGCGTCGCCGTCGGCGAGGAAGCGGGCGACGTTGGTCCCGTAGACCTGGTCGGTGCCGGAGACGGGGAAGACGGGCTGCTCGTACAGCGCGTAGGCGCCGGCCCGCACGACCCCGGCGAGGCGCGAGCCGTGCCGGAGCATGTACTTGAGGATCCCGGTCGCCTCCGGGCTGCCGGGGGCGAAGATGCCGGACGCGAGCGCGTACGGCATCACGAGGTTCCAGTAGCTGCCGAGCCTCGCCTCGGTCAGCGACCCGTAGGCGGGCTCGCGGTCGAGCAGCCGCGCCGGCACGAACAGCGAGCCGTCGCCGAGCCGCCGCTGCGAGGAGGCGACCGCCCGCCGCAGGCCTGCCTCGAGCAGCTCGGCGAGCGTCTCGCAGCGGCGCGCGAGCTCCGCGTTCCCCAGTCTCCGCCCAGACGCGGCCCATCGCCTCGAGCCCCTGCCAGACCGTCGCCTGCGAGTGCAGGCCGAGCACCTGCTCGTCGATGTCGGAGGAGTAGCGCTCGCGTCCGAGCAGGCCGGTGCCGCCGTCCGCGATCTGGCGGCCGAGCTCGTCGACGTAGCGCCGCAGCGTCGGCGTGGCGCCGTCGATGTAGGCGCGGTCGCGCGTGAGCCGGTAGTGGAGCGCCGACCCGATCAGCCGCTTGCCCGCCTTCCAGTTCGGATACGGCGTGTCCTTCCGCGTCAGCGACGTGCGCATGATCGAGCGCGCGACGCCGGGGTAGCCGAGCTCGCCCATCACCTCGGCGACGTCGACGCCCTCCGGGAACGAGAACTGCTCGTACGGGTTGCCGATGCTGTAGCGCCAGGTCAGGAGCAGGTTCTGGATCACGAGGTTGCGGTAGGCGTTCGAGACCCGCTGCTCGGGGACGGTGATCTGCGTGCCTTCCTGCAGCCGGCCGTTCCAGTACGCCGAGACGGCGCGGCGCGCGCGGTCGTAGCGGGCCGCGTCGACGGTGAGGGTGCGGCGGCCGGGGTAGTTGATCCAGGCGAGGTAGATCGTCCGCTTCGTCCCGCGCCTGATCCGGTAGGTCAGCACGGAGCGCTTGACGGAGCCGCCGCGGCTGAAGGCGAGCACCTGCCGCAGTTGCCTGACAGACGGCTTCAGCCGCAGCTGGACGACCTTCGTCGACGCACGCGCTCGCGTCGACGTCGAGGCGGATGAAGCTGACCAGCGAGCCCGTCTCGGACGTCTGCGCCGCGAACGACTCCTGCCGGTAGCGGACACGTGAGCCGTCGGTGTAGGTGGTCGACATGATCGGCAGGTAGCCGCCGGCGAGCCTCGCCTGGCCGAGCCGGGCGACGCACGAGCCGTAGCGCTCCCGGCCCTTCGCGCCGACGAGGACCGTCAGTCGCCGCCCGCCGACACGCTCGGCGATCACCTGGCTGCCGTCGGCGACGTGCAGCGCGACGGAGCCCGCGCCTCGGGCGCCGAGCGGCTGGCCGAAGGGGACGTAGTAGACGCCCGACTCGGTCAGCGCCCGCTTCCCGGGCGCGCGCGCGTAGAGGAGCGGCGGCAGCAGCCGGCGTGCGGCCTCGTAGCTCGGCCCGTCGGGGGCATTGAGGAGCGCGTTGCCCCAGACGTCGTGGCGCGTGCGCAGCGCCCGCTCGACCTTGCTCGTGTGAGCGGCGGTCGCCCGCGGCGGCGCGCAGGAGGCGGTCTTCGTCGCCGCTCGTTCCGCGCGTCCGCCGACGACCGCTACGGCCGCGACGAGCGCTGCGATCGCGAGCACCGGACGCACAGCGCATTGATATCGGGCTGCGCCTCCCGGCGCTAGTGGCTAGGCCTGCGGGATCCGCGCTTCGAGCGCGGCGCCGAGCGCTTCACGCACCGGCTCGAGCTCGATCCGGTCGAGCACGTCCTGGAAGAAGCCGCGCACGATCAGCCGCTCGGCCTCGGCGCGCGAGAGGCCGCGGGCCATCAGGTAGAAGAGCTGCTCGCGGTCGACCTGGCCGAGCGTGGCGCCGTGGGTGCAGCGGACGTCGTTCGCCATGATCTCGAGGCCCGGGATCGAGTCGGCGTGCGCCTGCTTGGAGAGGAGCAGGTTGCGGTTCTCCTGGTAGGCGTTCGTCCGCTGCGCGTCCTCCTCGACGCGGATCATCCCGCGCCAGACCGCGCTCGACTCGTCGTTGAGGACGCCCTTGAAGGCGAAGTCGGAGGTCGTGTTCGGGGCGATGTGCTCCTGGAAGGTGTCGTAGTCGAGGTGCTGGACGCCGTCGGCGAAGTAGGCGCCGGTGACGCGCGACGTGGCGCCGGGGCCGGCGAGGTCGTTCTGGATCCGGATCTTCCCCTTCTTCGAGCCGAAGCCGCCGGCGACCCAGTCGAGCTCGGCGTTGCGCTCGATCCGCGCGTGGTGGCTGCCGAAGTGCCACGTCTCGCGGCTGACGTTCTGCACCGAGACGTACTCGACCTTGGCGCCGTCCTCGACGAAGATCTCGACGGCCGCGTTGAGGTAGCCCGAGAGCGCCGGCGTCGTCGACGCGTACTCCTCGATCACCGAGACGCGGCTACCGGGCTCGGCCACGATCAGGAGGCGCCAGAAGAGCGAGCCGCCCTCGACCGAGTTCGTGATCCGCACCAGCAGCGGCTGCTCCAGCACGACGCCCTTCGGCACGTGGACGAGCAGGCCGTGCTGCCACTCGGCCGCGTTGTGCGCGGCGAACTTCTCGTCCGAGCCGACGAGCTCGCCGAGGCGGGGATGCTCGTCGAGCGGCTCGAAGCGGATCCCGTCCGGTGCGCGGTCGATCTCGAGCCCCGCCTCGGAGACGCGGACGACGCCGGCGGCCTCGAGCTCGAGCATCGCCGGCGCGGCGACGACCTCGGTGGCGCCGTTCGCGGAGAACGTCTCCGGGTCGAAGCCCTTCAGGTCGGTGAAGCGCCACGACTCGTCCTTCGTCGTCGGCAGCGGCAGCGCGCGGTAGCGCTCGAGCTGGTCGGCGCGGGTCACGCGTCGAACCGCCGGTGCAGCATCAGCGCGTTTCCGTCGGGATCCTTGAACCAGGCCTGCTTGCAGACGCCGGTCGTGATCGTGTCGCCGTCGAAGACGACGCCCTTCGCCTCCAGCTCGGCGCGCGCGGCGTCGACGTCGGGGACGCGCAGGGCAAGGCCGGCCGGCGAGACCGCGAACGGCTGGCCGATGCTGGACGGGTCGAAGACGTCGAGCGTCACCTGGCCACAGCGGAGCTCCATGTCGCTGTCGCCCTCGGTCTCGACCTCGAGTCCGAGCGTCTCGACGTAGAACTGCTTCGCCCGCGGGAGATCCTGTGTCAGGACCGACACGAAGTCGACGTGCTCGACCTGCATCAGTCGCGCGGGGTGTGGCGGTGGTGCAGCATCAGCGCGTTGCCGTCGGGATCCTCGAAGAACGCCATGTAGCAGACGCCCGTGTCGAAGGTCTCGCCGGCGAACTCGACGCCCTTCGCCTCGAGCTCGGCGCGCGCGGCGGGCATGTCCTCGACGTGCAGCGCCAGGTGCGCGGTCTTCTGCGGCGCGAACTCCAGGCCGAACGTGGTCGGCTCGTAGATCCCGAAGCACGTCTCGCCGACCCAGAACTCGCTGTCGCCGGTCTCGTCGGGCCGCAGCCCCAGCGTGTCGACGTAGAACGCCCGCGATCGCTTCCAGTCGGTGGACGGAACGGCAACGAAGTCGACGCCCGTCACCGGGCTAGCCAACCGAGCCCTCCATCTGCAGCTGGATCAGGCGGTTCATCTCGACCGCGTACTCGAGCGGGAGCTCCTTCGTGATCGGCTCGACGAAGCCGGAGACGATCATCGCGCTCGCCTCTGCCTCGGTCAGGCCGCGGCTCATCAGGTAGAAGAGCTGCTCCTCGCCGATCTTCGAGACGGTCGCCTCGTGGCCGAGGTCGACGTCGTTCTCGTCGACCTGGATGTACGGGTACGTGTCGGAGCGCGACTCCTCGTCGAGGATCAGCGCGTCGCAGACGACCTTGGACTTCGCGCCCGTCGCGCCCTTCGCGACCTCGAGCAGCCCGCGGTAGCCGGCGCGGCCGCCGTTCTTCGAGATCGACTTGGACGTGATCACGGACGTCGTCTTCGGCGCCACGTGGACGACCTTGCCGCCCGCGTCCTGGTGCTGGCCCTTGCCGGCGAACGCGATCGAGAGCACCTCGCCGTGGGCACGCGGGCCCATCAGCCAGATCGCCGGGTACTTCATCGTCAGCTTCGAGCCGAGGTTGCCGTCGACCCACTCCATCGTCGCGTCCTCGTAGGCGACGGCGCGCTTGGTGACGAGGTTGTAGACGTTGTTCGACCAGTTCTGGATCGTCGTGTAGCGGCAGCGGCCGCGCGGCTTGACGACGATCTCGACGACCGCCGAGTGCAGCGAGTCGGACGAGTAGATCGGCGCCGTGCAGCCCTCGACGTAGTGCACGTAGGCGTCCTCGTCGACGATGATCAGCGTCCGCTCGAACTGGCCCATGTTCTCGGCGTTGATCCGGAAGTAGGCCTGCAGCGGCAGCTCGATCCGGACGCCCGGCGGCACGTAGATGAACGAGCCGCCCGACCAGACGGCCGAGTTCAGCGCCGCGAACTTGTTGTCGTTCTGCGGGATGATCGTCCCGAAGTACTGCTTGACGATGTCCTCGTGCTCGCGCAGGCCCGAGTCCATGTCGAGGAAGAGCACGCCCTGCGCCTCGAGGTCGGCCTGGAGCTTGTGGTAGACGACCTCCGACTCGTACTGGGCACCGACGCCGGCGAGGTACTTCTTCTCCGCCTCCGGGATCCCGAGCTTGTCCCAGGTGTCGAGGATGTCGGCCGGCAGGTCCTCCCACTTCGAGGCCTGCTTCTCGGTCGGCTTGATGTAGTAGTAGATGTTGTCGAAGTCGATCTCGGCGACGTTGCCGCCCCAGGTCGGCAGCGGGCGCGCAAGGAAGTAGTCCAGGCTCTTGTGCCGGAACTTGCGCATCCAGTCGGGCTCGTTCTTGTGCTCGGAGATCGCCTCGACGAGCTCGTGCGAGAGGCCGCGGCCGGACTTGAAGAAGTAGTTCTCCGCCTCGTCCGAGTTGGAGAAGCCGTACTGGTACTCGGAGCGGATCCCCTTGACGACGTCGGTCTCGGTCTGAGTCACGCCGCCACCTCCTCTTCCTTCGGCAGCCAGGCATCGTAGCCCTCGGCCTCGAGGCGCTCGGCCAGCTCGGGCCCGCCGCTCTCGACGATCTTGCCGCCGACGAAGACGTGCACGTGGTCCGGCGTGACGTAGTTGAGGATGCGCTGGTAGTGGGTGATCACGAGCGCGCCCATCTCGGCCGTCACGAGCTCGTTGACGCCCTTCGCGACGATCCGGAGCGCGTCGATGTCGAGGCCGGAGTCGGTCTCGTCGAGGATCGCGATCTTCGGCTGGAGCAGCGCCATCTGCAGGATCTCGACGCGCTTCTTCTCCCCGCCGGAGAAGCCGTCGTTGAGGTAGCGCGAGGCGAGCTCGCGCGGCACCTTCAGCCGCTCCATCGCGGCGAGGATCTGCGTGCGGAACTCCTTGACCGGGATCGGATCGTCCTTGCCGCCCGCCTTGGCCTTCCGGATCGCGTTGATCGCGCTCCGGAGGAAGTTGGTGACGGTGACGCCGGGGATCGCGTGCGGATACTGGAAGGCGAGGAAGAGACCGCGCTGCGCGCGCTCGTCGGCGCCGAGCTCGGCGACGTCGACGCCGTCGACGAGGATCTGGCCCTCGGTGATCTCGTAGGACGGGTGGCCCATCAGCGCGTAGGCCAGCGTCGACTTGCCGGAGCCGTTCGGGCCCATGATCGCGTGCTTCTCGTTCAGGTCGACGGCGAGGTCGACGCCCTTCACGATCTCGGTGCCGTCCTCGAGCGCGACGTGCAGGTTCTTGATCTCCAGAAACGCCAAGCTTGTGATCCCTCTTTTCCAGGATTCGTGCGGCTTTCAGCGCCGCTTCGTGACTCCATGGTAGCCGATCGCCGCCGCCGCCAAAGGCGCCGCGAGCACCACGATCCCCCCAATCTTACCGAGGCGTGGACGGGCTGCGGTCCGGGCGGGTTGGGCTCGCACCAACGGTGGTACAGTGCGGCTCATGCCCTTCGGAATCGGCGTCACCGAGCTCGTCATCCTGCTGGTCGCCCTGCTCGTCATCTTCGGCCCGAAGCGCCTGCCCGAGATGGGCCGCTCGCTCGGCAAGGGCATGCGCGAGTTCAAGGACTCGATCGCGGGCAAGGACGACGACGAGGCCGTGCACCACCGGCTTGCGGAGGAGCTCCCGCCCGTGGACGAGCATCCCGTCACGCAGCAGCAGGCGCAGGCGCAGGCGCGAGCGCGCGAGCGCGAAGTCTCCTAGCCCAGCCCGCGCATGCCTCTGAAGCGTCTGCCGCGGCGCCTGCAGCACGGCGAGGAAGCCACGCTCGTCGAGCACCTCGGCGAGCTGCGCAGCCGCATCTTCATCGCGCTGTTCGCGATCGTCCCGGCGTTCATCGTCGCGTTCGTCTTCCACGAGACGCTGATCGACGTGCTGACGCGGCCGCTCCCGGACGACAAGAAGCTGATCACGCTGGGGGTGACCGAGCCGTTCACGACCGCGGTGAAGGTCTCGCTCTCCGCCGCGGTCGCGGTGACGCTGCCGATCCTGCTCTACCAGCTCTGGTCGTTCCTCGCGCCGGCGATCGAGGAGGGGAAGCAGCGCACCGTGGCGGTGTTCACGACCCTCGCGACACTGCTGTTCGCGGGCGGCGTCCTCTTCTCGTACTTCATCGTGCTCCCGCGGGCGCTCGGGTTCCTGACCTCGTTCGGCGAGGAGTTCTTCCAGGTCGAGATCCGGGCGAGCTACTACTTCTCGTTCGTGACGCTGACCCTGCTCGCGAGCGGGCTCGCCTTCCAGATGCCGATCTTCATCCTCGCGCTCGTCCGGCTGCGCATCCTCTCCGCCGCAAAGCTGCGGCGCAACCGCCGGATCGGCTTTGCGCTGATGGTCGTCTTCGCGGTGCTCCTGCCGACGGTGGATCCCGTCTCGCTCGCGCTCGAGGTGATCCCACTGATCATCCTCTTCGAGATCTCGGTCCAGCTCGCCACCGTGATGGAGCGGCGCTGGGACATCGCCGAGCAGAAGTCGCGCTGGGCGGTCGAGTGAGGATCCTCTCCGCCGACTGGGTGCTGCCGGTGGAGGGCGAGCCGATCGAAAACGGCGCCGTCGCGATCGAGGACGGCGCAATCGCGGCGGTCGGTCCGGCGAGCGAGCTCGGCGAGGGCGAGCGGTTCCCCGACTCGGCGATCGTCCCCGGGTTCGTCAACGCGCACACGCACCTCGAGTACGCCGTCTACGCGGGCTTCGGCGACGGGCTCTCGTTCGGCCCCTGGATCTCGATGCACATCGAGCGCAAGCAGCGGCTCGAACGGGCCGACATGGAGGCGATCGCCCGCCTCGGCGCCGCCGAGTGCCTGCGCTCGGGGATCACGACCGTCGGCGACCTCGCGTTCACCGGAGCGAGCGCGCATGCCTGCGCCGAGCTCGGGCTGCGCGCGATCGTCTACCTCGAGGTGTTCGGACGGGAGGGCGCCGACGCGCTGCGCCAGTTCGACGAGAAGCGGGCGTACGTCGACGCGGCGCTCTCCGAGCTCGTCCGCGTCGGCGTCTCGCCGCATGCGCCCTACACCTGCTCCCGCGACGTCTACGCCGCCTGCATGACGCTCGACCTGCCCGTGGCGACGCACCTGAACGAGAGCCAGGACGAGCTCGACTGGCTGCTGCGCGGCGAAGGCCCCTGGCAGCCGCTCGCGGAGATGCTGGTCGAGCCGGAAGGCATGAGCGGGATCCGCAGCCTCGCGGCCGCCGGACTGCTGGACGAGCGTGTTGCCGCCGCACACTGCGTCAAGGTCGACCCGGAGGAGATCGGCCTGCTGGCCCGGCACGGCGGTCGCCGTCACCCACTGCCCGCGCTCGAACGCTCTCCTCGGCTGCGGGATCGCACCGCTCGACGAGCTGCGCGCCGCCGGGCTCCGGGTCGGCGTCGGCACCGACGGCGTCTCCTCCGTCCCGTCACACGACTTCTTCGAGGAGCTGCGCACCGTGATCGCACTCGCGCGGGCGCGCTCGGAGCGGGCCGACGCGCTCTCGGCGACAGAGGCGCTCGAGCTTGCGACCCTCGGCGGCGCCCGCGCGCTCGGGATCGCGGCGGAGACGGGCTCGCTGGTCGCCGGCAAGCGTGCCGATCTCGCGGTGGTCTCGCTTTCTGGCTCTCCGTATCTACCATGGGAGGATCCGGCAGCCGCCGTCGTCTACGGCGGCTCGCCCGAGCGGGTCACAGCTACTCTGGTCGACGGCCAGACGAGGTACGAGAGAGGAGGAAGCGAATGGCACGAGCTGATCGACGCAGCGTCCGCAGCCCGCGGTCGCATGCTGCTGCCCGCAAACGCGACAGCGATCTCGTAGCGATCGAGGACACGATGTTCTTCTCGCGGCTGCGCAGGCACGCGAAGTGGATGTTCGTCTTCCTCGCGCTCGTCTTCGCCGTCGGCTTCGTCGGCTTCGGCATCGGCGCGAACCAGAACGCCTCGCTCGGCGATCTCTTCCGCGGCGACAGCGGTACGACGAGCGGCAACCTCTCCGTCGGCGACGCGCGCGAGCAGCTGCGCGAGAGCCCGAAGAGCGCCCAGGCGAAGCGCGACCTCGCGACCGCGCTGCAGGAGGACGGCCAGACGTCCGAGGCGATCACGGTGCTGAGCGGGTACGTGGAGCAGAGCCCGAAGGACGAAGATGCGCTTCGCGAGCTCGCAGGCCTGTACCTCGCTCGGGCGAACGCGCTTGCCCAGGACGCTCAGATCGCGCAGCTCCGCGCCAGCTATCTCACCTTCGGCTCGACCTTCTCCGTCCCGCTCGATCTCGGCAACGGCGCCTCGCTCGGCCCCGACCCGATCGACGAAGCGATCTCGACCCTGGCCTCGCAGGAGGTCAGCGCCGCGTACTCGAAGGCGCAGACCGCGTATCAGAACGCGGAGTCGACCTACGACAAGCTGGCGGCCGTCGCTCCCCGCGATCCGAACGTCCAGCTGGAGCTCGCCCAGGCGGCACAGCAGAGCGGGAACGTGACGAAGGCGATCGCCGCCTACCAGCGCTTCCTCGTGCTCGCTCCGGACGACCCCAGCGCGGAGATCGTCAAGCAGCAGATCGAGCAGCTGAAGGCCACGCAGACGCCTGCAGGCTCCGGTTAGACTCACCTCCGTCCGGGAAGACCGCACTCATTCTGTCGGCGAGACCGGGAGTCACCAATTCCATGAATTTCGACGTCAAGACCGAGAAGATCAGCGACGACCAGTACGTGATCTCCCTCGCGGGTGAGGTCGACCTCTACACGGCGCCGGAGTTCAAGCAGCAACTGCTCGAGGTGATCGACCAGGGCGGTCGCGACGTCGTCGTCGACCTCAGCGACACGACCTTCATCGACTCGACCACGCTCGGCGTGCTCGTCGGCGGCGTGAAGCGGTTGCGCACGAACGAAGGCCAGCTCTCGCTCGTCTGCAGCGACCGGAACATCACGAAGATCTTCGAGATCACCGGCCTCGACCGTGTCTTCACGATCCACCCGACGCGCGAGGCGGCCGTCGGTGCGGGATCTGCCGCAACGGGGTCAACCAGCTAGGTGAGCCTGCGCGGGCTCGTCGGCGCCTGCGCGGTACTGATCGCGGCCCTGGCCGCGACCGGCTGCGGCTCCGGCGGGCTCACTTCCGGCGGTGATGCCGCGCGCGGCAAGGAGCTGTTCCTGAACGAAGGGCAGTGCGGCTCGTGCCACGTGCTCGCCGACGCCGGCTCGAAGGGCGTGATCGGACCGAACCTCGACGATGCGTTCCTGCAGGCGCGCCACGACGGGCTCGGCGAGGCGACGATTCGCGCGGTCGTGCGCGACCAGATCTCCTATCCGGTCGAGGAGCCGAGCACGGGCTCGCCCGGGATGCCGGCCGATCTCGTCACGGGCGAGGACGCGGACGCCGTCGCGGCGTACGTCGCGTCCGTGGCCGGGCTACCGGTGCGCGGCGGCGGCTCGGAGGCGGGTGGCGGCACGACGACCGGCGGCGGCACCACGACCGAGGAAGGCGGCGGCGAGGCTCCGGACGGCGAGGCGATCTTCGCCGAGGCCGGGTGCGGCGGCTGCCACGTGCTCGAGGCCGCGAACGCGAGCGGCACCGTCGGCCCGAACCTCGACGAGTCGACAGCCGCCGAAGGAGCTCGTGATCGACCGCGTCACGAACGGCCAGGGCGCGATGCCCGCGTTCGCGCGACCGTACTCGGCGGAGCAGATCGAGGCCGTCGCCGACTACGTCGTCGCCAGCACCGGCGGCTAGGACCGTCCGCTCCGGCCACGTCCGGGGTCAGACCCCGGACAGGTCCGAAAGGGCCACGTCCTCAGGCGAGCGAGATGTCGATGAAGTCGCGCAGGAGCTGATCCGGCTTCCGCGCGAGCGTGCCGCGGCCGCCGTAGCTGCTCCACGCCCAGTCTTCCGGCCGCCGGCACAATCCCGCCTCGACGGGATTCGTACGCGACGTACGGCGAGGCAGTTCACGGTAGTCGCCCGCCATCCCGCACAGAGCTGCGCCGTGTACCTGCCTTGCACGAGCGCTCCCCTTCCGTGCGTGTCGCTGGTTGAAGCTCCTGCGACGTAGCGGGACCCATCAGGAACTGCATGCCGGGCGCGAGCGTCGAGCTCGCGACGTCTGGAGCACCAGGTGGTGTGGTTGTCCACCAGGCAGTAGGCGTGAAGCTCCCAGCAGAATCGATCGAGCGACGACGGCCGAGCAGACCCCTCGAAGACCCGAAACCGATCGAAGACGGTCACGGAAGAACACCTCTTCACCCGTGGCACGTTGGGTGACGTGGCAGACGGCATTGACGATCATGCGACGCGTTGCTGACGAGCCATCCTCCGACGGTAGCCTCGCCCGCAACGAGCGCGATACTGGCCGTTGGGACGTGGCCGGGGTCAGACCCGGACATGTCCCGCGACGGACGTGCGGGCTAGGTCGCGCGTCGCGTCGAGATCGACGACGACGTGGGTGATCGGGACGTCGAAGCGGTCGCGGGCGGCGCCGACGACGTTCCGCTCGAGCCAGTGGGAGCGCCCCTCGGGGTGGGTCGAGATCACGATCTCGTCGGGGCCGAACGTGCGCAGCGCGTCCTCGATCGCCTGCAGCGGATCGCCGTCGCCGACCTCGCCCTCCGCCTGCACGCCGTCCTGCCGCAGCCGGGCGAGGCTCGCGTCCAGCCGCTGCTGCGCCGCGGCTCGCGCGCCGTCCTCGTCGGACGCCCACGTCCGCACCTGCGAGTTGAGCGCCGGGCAGACGACGTGCACCCGCTCGTCGACGCCCTCCGCCTTCTGGCGCAGGATCGCCAGCAACTCCGACCCGCCGACCGTCTCGTTCGCGATCACGAGGATCCGCCGCTCGTCCGGCGCCGCCGCGCGCGCAGGGACCGCCGGCCGCAGCACCGGCTCGTCCGAGCGCGAACGGAGCCAGAGCACGACGGCGGTCAGCGTCAGCACGACGAAGACGACGACGCCGAGCCAGGTCTCGATCGACGCGGCGACGACGATCAGCCGCGAAGTACCCCACCGTCAGCAGCAGGAAGCGATACGCCTCGGCCTCGCTGCGGAACGGGTTGCGCGCCATCGGTGGCTCCTTACAGCAGGTAGATCGTCGCGTACACCACGATCCACATTACGTCGACGAAGTGCCAGTAGATTCCCGGGATCTCGACGCCGTGATGGTGCTCCGGCGTGAAGTGGCCGCGGAAGGCACGCACCGTCGCGACCGTCAGCAGCGTCAGCCCGACGAAGACGTGCGCGCCGTGCAGGCCGGTGAGCCCGAAGAAGATCGAGCCGAACGCGCCGTCGCCCGGGTTGAAGCCGATCCGGGCGTACTCGAGCATCTGCGTCAGCAGGAACGCGAGCCCCATCAGGAGCGTCAGCACGAGCCCGGCCTTCAGGCCGTTGCGGTTGCCGCGCTTGATCGACTGCAGCGCCCAGTGCATCGTGAAGCTCGAGGTCAGCAGGATGGCCGTGTTGACGCCGGCGACGAAGACCGGGAGATGGAACGGCGGCAGCGGCCACGGCTGCGCGTCGGGGTTGACGACGCGGACGAAGAAGTAGGCCGTGAAGAACGAGCCGAAGAGCATCGCCTCCGAGGCGATGAAGAGGAACATGCCGAGCACGGTGGCGCTGACGCGCGAGCTCTGGTTCGCGACCGGCGGGCCGTGTGGTGCTCGGCGTGCGCGCTCACGCGTGCACCTCGCTCTCGAGCGTGCTCGGCTCGACGACGACGTGCTCGACCGGCACCTTCGCCTCGGACTCGAGCCGGCCGACGAGGTCGCGCCGCAGCCACGAGGAGCCGCGCTGCTCCGGGAAGGTGGAGACGAGGATCGCGTCGATCCGCTCGTCGCGGACGGCGTGCATCGCGGCGGTGAACGGATCCGGGTGCGCCACCTGGCCGTGCACCTCGATCCCCTCCGCGCGCAGCCGCGTCAGCGCCTGGCGCAGGCGGCGCTCCGCCTCCGGATGCGATCCCTGGTTCGGATCGCTCTGCGGCGAGATGATCAGGAAGCTCGTCCGCTCGCCGCCGCTGCGCGCCTTCTCGCGGATCCGTTCGAGCAAGGGCTCGCCGAGCACCGTCTCGTTGGCGAGGACGAGGACGTTCTGGGCGCCGACGCGCGCGGCGACATCCGAGACGACGTGCTCGACCGGGATCGACCCGGCCGCCTTGCGGATCTCCTCGAGCAGGTTGCGCCGCCGCCAGCCGGACGTCGCATCGGGATGCGTCGAGACGATCAGCTCGTCCGGCTCCTCGATCGCGATCGCGTCCTTGACCGCCGTGAGCGGATCGTTGTCGACGACGTGCCCCGTGGCCGCGATCCCGGCCTCGCGGAAGCTCGTGAGCGTCCGGTCGAGCCGGCGGCCGGCCGCGGCGCGGCGCGTGTTGTCGTAGACGACGTAGCCCTCGCGCGGCGCGTTCACCGGCGCGATCACGACGACGAGCGCGTCGGAGTCGCCCACCTTCGCGCGCACCGCGTCGAGCAGCTCGTCGCCGGTCAGCGTCTCGTTCGCGACGACGAGGAGCTTGCGCGGCTCGCTCATCGCACGGTCTCCTCCTCGTGCGCACGTTCGGGCAGCTCGACGTGGGCGCCGCCGTTCAGCACCGCGTGGCGGGCGCCGGGCACGCCGTACTCGTACGGGCTGCCGACCACCTGCGGGATCGCGTCGAAGTTGAAGACCGGCGGCGGCGAGCTGACCTGCCACTCGAGCGTCAGCGCGCGCCACGGGTTCGACGGCGCCCGCTCGCCACGCGTCCAGCTGACGATCACGTTGTAGAAGAAGATCAGCGTCGAGGCGCCGAGCAGGAACGAGAAGATCGAGATGACCATGTTCCAGTCGCCGAACTGGGCGTCGTAGTCGGCGACGCGGCGCGGCATCCCCTGCAGCCCGACCCAGTGCATCGGGAAGAAGGTGCCGTTGAAGCCGATGAAGGTGAGCCAGAAGTGGAGCTTGCCGAGCCGCTCGTTGTACATCCGGCCGGTCATCTTCGGGAACCAGTAGTAGATCCCGGCGAAGATCGTGAAGACGGAGCCGCCGAAGAGCACGTAGTGGATGTGGGCGACGATGAAGTACGTGTCCGAGGCGGCGATGTCGATCGGCACCGACGCGAGGAAGATGCCCGAGAGGCCGCCGAGCACGAACATCGAGAGGAAGCCGAGCGCGAACAGCATCGGCGTCCGGAAGTGGAGCCGTCCCTCCCACATCGTCGCGAGCCAGGAGAAGATCTTGATCCCCGTCGGCACCGCGATGATCATCGACGTCACCATCATCGGCACGCGCAGCCACGGCGCCATCCCGGCCACGAACATGTGGTGCGCCCAGACGGAGAAGCCGAGCACGAGGATCGCCATCAGCGAGAGCGCCATCAGCCGGTAGCCGAAGATCGGCTTGCGGCTCATCACCGCGATCACCTCGGAGATG
Source organism: uncultured Gaiellaceae bacterium (assembly GCA_963738795.1). Classification (GTDB taxonomy): domain Bacteria; phylum Actinomycetota; class Thermoleophilia; order Gaiellales; family Gaiellaceae; genus Gaiellasilicea. Next base: position 311,675 of record CAVTXQ010000001.1, read on the forward strand.
ATCCCGAAGCCGGGCAGCATCATGATGTAGACGGCCGGGTGCGAGTAGAACCAGAAGATGTGCTGGTAGCCGAGCGTGTAGCCGCCCTCGTCGACGTTGAAGAAGTTCGTGTGCATGACCCGGTCGAACAGGGCGAAGAACTGCGAGCCGGCGATGAACGGCGTCGCGATCACGACGAGCAGCGAGGTCGTGAAGTTCGCCCAGACGAGCAGCGGCATCCGCCAGAACGTCATCCCCGGCGCGCGCATCGTGATGATCGTGACCAGGAAGTTGAGCGCGGTCATGATCGACGAGGCGCCCGCCCACTGGACGCCCATCTGGAAGAAGATGTTGCCGTCCGTGCCCGTCGAGGCGAGCGGCGCGTAGCCCGTCCAGCCGGCCGCGAACGCGCCGCCGGGCCAGAGGAACGCGGCCAGGAACATGATCCCGGCGATCGGCAGCAGCCAGTACGAGAGCGCGTTCAGGCGCGGGAAGGCCATGTCCGGCGCGCCGAGCATCAGCGGCACGGCGAAGTTCGCGAGGCCGGCGAACGCGGGGATGATGAAGAGGAAGATCATCAGCGCCGCGTGCTCGGAGACGAGCCCGTTGAACGTCTGCGTGTCGACGAACTGCATGTCCGGGTTCGCCAGCTCGGCCCGGAAGATCATCGCGAAGAGACCGCCGACGATGAAGAAGAAGAACGTCGTCACGAGGTACTGGACGCCGATCACCTTGTGGTCGGTGTTGACCTTGAAGTAGTCGCGCCAGCTGTACGCGCCGTGCCCGGAGTGGTCCTCCTCGCGCGTCGGGCGCCCCGAGATGTAGTAGACCCAGTAGTCGAACGAGCCGATGCCGGCGAGGAAGCCGACCGGCGCCGTGGTCAGGAAGGCGACGACCGTGATCACGAGCCAGTCCCACGTCGGCTCGTAGTCCGCCGAGCCAGCGGAAGAAGACGACGATCCCGGCGCCGATCGCCCAGAAGAGCGCCGTCATCCAGGTCGCGCGGATGAAGCCGGGCTGCTTCAGGTGGTCGGTGCCGCGACGCGGCGGCGCGCGGTGGTGGTCTGGAGCGTGGTGGGTCTCGGCGATCTCGGTCACTGTTGGCCCTCGACGAGATACTGCACGAGCGCGTCGAGTTGCTCGTCGTTGAGCGAGCTCTCGTAGGTCTCGGGCATGACGCTGCCCTGATAGCCGGCGGCGATCCGAGCGTTCGGGTCGACGATCGCCTCGCGGATGAACTCGTCGAGCGGCTGCCCGCCCGGGTCGAGCGCGTTCAGGCTCGGGCCGACCTGCGCGTCGCTCCCGGCCGGCTCGAACTCATGACAGCCGCCGCAGCCGGCGGTGGTGAAGATCGACTCGCCGGAGTCGTCGTCGCCGCCCGGCGCCCGGCGCTGCGGTCAGGAAGCTCTCGTAGTCGGCCCGGCTCGACGACTCGGACGGGCGCGCGCATCGTCGAGTGACCGAGCCCGCAGAGCTCGGTGCAGACGATCGAGAACTCGCCGATCCGCGTCGGCGTGATCACGAGCGTCGTCTCGATCCCGGGCACGGCATCCGACTTCTGCCCGAACTCGGGCACCCAGAACGAGTGGATGACGTCGAGCGAGCGCAGCGTCAGCTTGACGCGCTCGTTCAGCGGGAGGACGAGCCTGCCCGGAGGTGAGCGGATCGTCGCCCGGGTACTCGAACTTCCAGGCGAACTGCTGCGCGGTGACCGCGATCCGGATCGGGTTGTCGCCCGCGTCGTCGTTCTTCGCGAGCACGACTGCAGAGACGACGGAGATCGCGGTGACCAGCACCGCCGGGATCGCCGTCCACACGATCTCGAGGCCCGTGTGGCCGTGGATCGGCGGGCCGTCGCTCTCGTCGTCGTCGGACGGGACCCGGAACTTCAGGACCGAGTAGATGATCACCGCGCCGACGACCGCGAAGACGGCGATGCAGATGATCGTCGTGAACCAGAACGTGAACTCGATCCGGTCCATCTCCTCGGAGGCGGACGTCGGCAGCCACGGGATCAGGACGGCGATGAGCGACGCGAGGATTCCCGCGACGACGCCGTAGATCGTGATGCGGACAATCGAGCCCCTACGCACCGCCGCGAGCCTAACATAAGCCGTACCCGATACGGCGCTCCGAACGTTCACCTCAGACCCGGCCATCCGGGCGCAACCAACGACGCTTCCCCGCTAGTGAAACGGAGGAACAAATGGGTCTCGGAGTCAGCATCTTTCTGATCGCAGTCGGCGCCATCCTGACCTGGGCCGTGAACGCGACGGTGTCAGGCCTCGAGATCGACACGATCGGCGTCATCCTGATGGTCGTCGGCGTCCTCGGCCTCGTGCTCTCGATGATCTTCTGGTCCTCGTGGGGCGGCTTCGGCGGCGAGTCGCCCACCGGACGACGTACGTCGACGAGGTCCGCGCGTCTAGCTCAGCCACTGCTCGGTCCAGTTCGGAGGCGGCCTGCGGGCCGCCTCTCTCGTTCTCTCAGGGCCAGGTCGCTACAGACGGCGACCGCGACGGCGGCTGCGACGCCCGTCCGCCGCTCGACACTCACCCAGCTGCGAGCGGCAGCTCGAAGGAGAACGTCGAGCCGCCGCCGGGCTCGGACTCGACCCAGATCCGGCCGTCCATCCGGCGGACGATCTCGCGCGAGATGTAGAGACCGAGGCCGGTGCCGCCGACGCCGCGCGTCAGGTTCGGGTCGAGGCGGTAGAACTTCTCGAAGATCCGGTGGTGCTCGGCGGCGGGGATGCCGAGACCGCGGTCGCTGACCGAGAACCGCAACCGGTCGCGTACCGCCTCGACGCTCACCTCCACTGGCCCGCCCTCCGGCGAGTACTTGATCGCGTTCTCGACGAGGTTCACGAGCACCTGGCGCACCTTGTCGGGGTCTGCCGCGACGGGCGGCAGGCCGTCCGGCGCGCGCAGCGTCAGCTCGATCGCCGGCGGGAGGTGCGCCCGCGCTGCCGCGACGACGCAGCGCGGCGACCTCGCGGGCGTCCACGCGCGCGATCGCGACGTCGACGGCGTCCGAGTCGAGCCGGCTCGCGTAGAGGATGTCGTTGACGATCCGCGCGAGCCGCTCGGACTCGCTCGCGACCACGGCCAGCATGCCCTCGCGCTGCTCGGGCGCGAGCGGCACGTCGACGCGCCGGAGCGTCATCGCCGCACCGTAGATGGCCGCGAGCGGCGTCCGCAGCTCGTGCGAGACGGTCGAGACGAAGTCGCTCTTCAGCCGCTCGAGCGCACGCTCGTCGGTGAGGTCGCGGAACGCGTAGCACGGTGCCCTGCGGGAACTCGGAGGCGGTGAGCGAGAGCCAGAGCTCGCGGGTGCCGACCTCGATCGGAAGCGTCTGCCCGCGCTCGCCCACCTGCTCGAGCGGCCACGACGCCAGCACCTCCGACGCGTGGCGCGCCCAGCATCTCCGACTCGGACAGGCCGGTGATGCGCTCGGCGGCCGGATTCCAGAGCCTGACGACCTGGTCGGCGTCGAGCAGGAAGACGCCGTCCCGGACGAACTGGAGCGCCTGCGAGGCCTGGGCGCGCGCCTCGGTCTCCGCGTAGAGCCGCGCGTTCTCGAGCGCCGCGGCGCGGCGGCCGATCTCCTCGCCGAGCTCGAGATCCGTCTCGTCGAAACGGCCCGGGATGCGGGAGCCCATCGTCATGACGCCGAGCGCCTCCCCACGCGCGACGAGCGGGACGAAGATCATCGACTGCGTCCCGATCCTGGCGAAGGCGTCCCGCTCGACGCCGAGCGACTCGAGGTTGTCGATGAACTCCGGCGTCAGCGTCGGGACGAGGATCGGCTTGCCGCGGATGAAGACCCGCGCAGAGCGTCGAGCCCTCGCCGATCGGATACGACTGCGGCAGCGAGGCGACGACCGGCTCGAGCTCGGGGTCGGCGTGGGCGTACGCCGCACGTTCGAGCGACTCTCCCTGGGCGACGTAGATGTTGCAGGACTCGGCGAAGCGCGGCACGACGACGCGCGCGACCCGCTCGAAGATCTCCTGCGGGTCGAGCGACGACGAGAAGAGCGCGCCGGCCTCCGCCAGCAGCCTGAGCCGCTGATCCGCCCGCCGCTGCGCGGTCACCTCCATGATCACCGCCCCGACGCCCGTGATCTCCCCGTCGCGGCCCGGACCGGGTAGTAGCTGGAGATCCACTGGCGCTCGGAGCCGCCCGTCCCGATCGTTTCCTCGTGCGTCACCGGACGGCCGGTCTCGAGCACCTGCCGGTACAGCGGCTCGAGGCCCGGGCGCGATCTCGGGGATCACCTCCGCGAGCGTCTTGCCGAGGTGATCCTCGATCGGCAGCTCGTTCAGGCGCGAGAGCGCGTCGTTCAGGCGCACGAAGCGGAGCTCGCGGTCCCAGAAGCCGATGCCGACCGGCGCGGAGACGAGGAGCGTGTCGAGAAGGGCGAAGGACTCGCTCGCGTCGCGGTACAGGCGCGCATTCTCGGCCGCGAGGGCGATGCGTCCGCCGACGACGCGGGCGAAGGCGACGTCTTCCGCGGTGTAGCGACGGCCGGACACACCCGTGCCGAGCGAGAGCGTGCCGACCGTGCGCCCGCGGGCGACGCAGGGAACGACGATGTACGAGGCCGGCTGCAACCGCTCGTACAGCCGCAGGTGCTCGTCGTCGACGGCCGCCGCGCGCAGCACGTCCGTGTCGGCGACCTCGATCAGGAGCGGCTCCCCGCTCGTCAGCACCCGCGAGACCGGGTGCCCGGGGTTCCCACCGGGCGGGAAGCGCTGCCTGATTTCGAGCAACAGCTCCTCCTGCTCGGGGACGACGTGGCGCATCAGGACCGGACGGATGGCGCCGTCGTCCTCGACCAGGTCGACGAGCGCGTAGTCGGCGATCCCGGGCACCAGCAGGTCGGCGACGCGCTCGAGGGTCTCCTCGAAGTCGAGCGATGCCGCCAGCAGCGCGCTCGTATCGCCGAGCAGGCGCACATGCTCGCTCGCCCGCATCCGGTCGGTCAGGTCGTGAATCGTGTTGATGGCGAGCTTCACGCTGCCGTCGGCGCCGAAGACCGGCTTGGCGCTCACGAGCGACCAGCGCTCCTCGCCGGTGGCGCGCAGCCGGTAGCAGACCGTTCGCTCCTCGGCGCGCCCGAGCAGCGCCTCGCGCCCGGGGAGCTCCTCGAAGGAGAGCGGCCGTCGTTGCTCGTCGAGGATCTCGAAGCGGGCGCGGACGTCGTCCCGCGGCGCGGCGAGGAACTCCTCGGCCGAGCCGAAGCCGCACAGCCTCGCCGCCGCGTCGTTCGCGTACACGGCGGCGCCGGTCGGGTCCTGGGCGATGATCCCGTCCGCGACGTTGCGCAGGATCGACGCCAGCTCATCGGGTCCGAGCGGAGTTGATGACATCGGCCGAGGTATAGCGGGACGACCGGAAAGGCCGATGACCCATGCCTTGGGAGGCGAAGCCGACCCCTTCAGGGGGTCTTCGCGCGATCGAAAATCTGCTCCCGCAGATTTTCGATCCTGCGCCACAAACACAATGCACACATGGGCCGTGAAGGGATCGAACCTTCGACCTTGGGATTAAGAGTCCCCTGCTCTACCAGCTGAGCTAACGGCCCGCGGCGAGGGATTGTAGCGGCGCGATCATGCCCTCTCTGGTACGATTGCGCGCCGATGACCGACGTCGCCATCATCGGAGCCGGCTACGTCGGCGTCCCGCTCGCCCAGGTGTTCGCCGAGGCGGGCCGCAGCGTGCTGCTCGTCGACCGCGACGAACGCCGGGTGGCGCAGCTGAACCGGGCGAGAGCTACATCGAGGACGTGCCGTCGGAGGTGCTGAAGCGCCTCGTCGACGAGCACGGCCTGCGGGCGAGCGCGGACTACGACGACCTCGCCGACGCCGACGCGATCCTGATCGCGCTGCCGACGCCGCTCTCGAAGCAGCGCGAGCCGGACCTCTCGATCGTGAACGGCGCCGCCGAGGAGATCGCGAAGCGGCTGCGCAAGGGCCACCTGGTCGTGCTCGAGTCGACGACGCACCCCGGCACGACTCGCGAGGAGATCCTGCCTCGGCTCGAGGCATCGGGCCTGAAGGTGGGCGAGGACTTCAACCTCGCCTTCTCGCCCGAGCGGGTCGATCCCGGGCGCACCGACTGGACGACGAAGAACGTGCCGAAGGTCGTCGGCGGGATCACGAACGCTTGCAGCGAGCGTGCGGCGGAGCTGTACAGCGGCCCAGTCGACACCGTCCACCGCGTCTTGTCACCCGAGGCGGCGGAAAAGCCGACGAAGCTGCTCGAGAACATCTTCCGCGCGACCAACATCGCGCTCGTCAACGAGCTCGCGCAGATGTGCGAGCGGATGGAAATCGACGTCTGGGAGGTGATCGACGCCGCCGCGACGAAGCCCTTCGGCTTCATGAGCTTCAAGCCCGGCCCCGGTCTCGGCGGCCATTGCATCCCGATCGACCCCTTCTACCTCACCTGGAAGGCGCGGGAGTACGACTTCTACACCGAGTTCATCGAGCTGGCGGGAAAGGTGAACGAGAACATGCCGTGGTACTGCCGCTCGCTGATCTCGCAGGCGCTCAACCACGGCAAGCAGAAGTCCCTGAAGGGCTCGGAGGTACTCGTGCTCGGGGTCGCGTACAAGCCGAACATCGGCGACATGCGCGAGAGCCCGGCGGTCAAGCTGATCGAGCTGCTCGAGACCGGCGGCGCCAATGTCTCCTTCCACGACCCCCACGTCGCGGAACTGCCGGAGCACGGGCTCAAGTCGTTCGAGCCGGCCAAGTTCGACGCGATCGCGATCGTGACCGACCACGACGGGATCGACTACGAGGCGCTCATCGACAGCGGGCCCGTGATCGTCGACTTCCGGAACGCGACGGGCGAACGCGGCCGCACGAGCGAGAACGTCTGGAAGCTGTGACCAAGGTCGGCCTTGTCGGCCTCGGCTACTGGGGCCCGAACCTCGCCCGCAACTTCGACCACCTCGCCGAGCTCACCTGGCTGTGCGACGTCGA
>CAVTXQ010000002.1:0-44845 GCA_963738795.1 uncultured Gaiellaceae bacterium
CGGCCTCGAGCCGTTCCTCGGCGAGGCGCTCGTAGTCGGCGACGCAGACAGGGTCCACGCCGTCGAATCTATCCGGCTGAGCCGCCGAGCCTCCGCGCCGACGGCGCATTCGCCAGGTACGTGGGGTCGAGCGCGCGCACCTTCTCCTTGTACGCAGCCGCGGTCTTGGCATTGCCCAGGCACGCCTCGATCAGGCTGTGGTGGTAGAGCCCGTCGACATCGAGCGTCCCAAGCCGGAACGAGCGGAGCGACACCGTCCGCGCTTCGGCACACCTGTTGTTCTTGTAGAGCGCCCAGGCGAGCACGTGATCGCCCTCGACGCTCGGGCGCTCCGCACGGCCGCGACGCGCGCGGTCGAGAGCGGAGCGGAAGTTGCGGTCGTGGTTGAGGTCGAACTCGGCCGTCTCGAGCAGGTTGCGGCCGCCGTTCGCTGCGAACAGCCGCTCCAGCTCCTCGGCGCGCTCCCAGGCGCGCTCTGCCGCAGCGTTGCGACCGAGCTGGGCGAGCGTGTCGCCGAGGCTCTCGGCGAACTCGGGCACGGGTGCCGCGGACGCGGCGCGCGCGTACAGCGCACGTGCGCCCTCGAGGTCGCCGGTCGCGGCGCGGATCTCCGCGAGCCCGCTCAGCGCGCCCGGGTAGCCCGGAACGTACGAGAGCGCCTCGCGGAAGCGGAACTTCGCAGCCTCCGGCCTCTGGTCGGCCAGCAGGCGATTGCCTGCGAGCGTGCGCGTCCAGGCTGCGGGCTCACCGACGGTCGCCGCGTCGACCGCGAGCTCGATCGCCTCGAGCGAGCCGCGAGCGTCGCCCTTCAGCTCCCGGGCGTACGAGATGCGGGCATACGAGCTCGCCGAGGGCTTCAGCGCCGTCATCCGGTCGAAGGCGGCGAACGCCTCGCGGTAGCGGCCGAGCTCGAGGTTCGCGTCGCCGATCAACCCGTAGACCGCGGCGACGTGCGGCTCGAGAGCCTGTGCGCGGCGCGCGAGCGCGAGCGACTCGGCGAAACGGTGCCGGGAGGCGGCTAGTGCGGAGAGCCCTCGCAGCGCCTGCCCACTCCGTGGATCGAGGCGCAGCGCCTTCTCGAGCGCCCGCTCCGCCCGCGGGTAGAGCTCGGGATTGCCGCTCACCCGGGCTTGCTGCTGGAGCGTCAGCCCGCGGGTCGCGGCGCGCTCGGCCTCGATCGACCGGCCGGCCGAGGCTCCGTCCTCGCCGACGACGCCTCCGAGCAGCGCGCCGGCGGCGAGGGCGATGACGATCGTGGTAGCTGCGAGAAATTTCATCGTGTCTCCATGGTTGGGTGGTGGGGGCGGACGAGCCGCCCCCACCGTGTTGGCGTCTGGTTAGGGCCCGCCCATGGGGCCGTGGTGGACGTGCTCGTAGCCCTGGTGCGGCTGCCCGGCGTACGGGAAGCCGACATGGAAGGGCCGGTCGTTGACGTCGACGCCGTCGCCGAGCAGGTTGTTCGGCGAGCGGTTGGCGTTGCCGCCGCACTCGCCGAGCGCCTGCACGACCGGGCCGACGACCGTGCCGTAGCCGCAGGCGAACGCCCGCAGCTCGATGTCGGTGACGTCGTCCTCTAGCCGCCGCCCGTTCGGGAAGCCGGCCAGGTCGCCCGCGAGGACGCCCAGCCTGTTGCCGCTTCCCGCCGGCGCCGTCGGGGCGATGCCGGTGTTCAGGCGGATCAGGTCGGCCTTGGTCGGGCCGGTGAAGTTGAGGTTGATCGGCCCGCCGACGGCACGCAGGTCGACGCCCGTGAGCAGGATCGCGGCGAGATCGTCGCGGCTCGTCGCGGGCGCGTCGTCGAGCACGGCGTAGAGGCCGTTCTCGAGCCGGGTCACCTCGGGGGACAGGTAGCGGTCGAGGAAGTCCGAGTCGTCGGACGGGTCGGCCCCGTTCCAGCGGTCCTTCTCGCCGAGCGGGATCACGACCTCGTTGACGAGCGGGTTCGCGAGCCGCGAGACCTGCACGAAGTCGCCGGCCGTCCGCGGGGTGCCGTTTCCGTCGAGGACCTGGACGCGCTGCCGGCTGGCGGTTGCGTAGACGCCGATCACCGCGTCTGGGTCGTTCGGCCCGGTCGACAGCGCCCGGTCCTTCGTCAGCTGCGCGATCGGCACCTGCAGGGCGATCGTGTGCGTGTTGAAGCCGCCGACGCCGTCGACGCCCTTCGCCGCGGGCAGCGGCAGGGCGTGCGCCGGGTTGAACGGCCTCAGGCCGGCGAGGTCGAAGATCGAGCCGAGGTCGACGAAGAACGGATCGTCGATCTGGCCGGCGTAGACCTTGCCGCCTCCCGGCAGGCTCCGGACCGCGGCGCCCATCAGCGTGCCGTAGTTCGGAGTCGAGCGGGGGCCGATGCTGACCGGCGGCGTCGGCAGATTCTGCGCCAGCACCGTCACCCGCGGCTGACCGCCGATGATGCCGCCGCCGCGCCTGGCCTCGACGCGCGTGACGCTGTAGAGCTGCGGCCGGTTCCAGTCGGTGTCCGAGAGCGTGTCGATCGGGCCGGTGTTGTAGAGGAACGTGTTCGGGTTCCGCGTCTCGGTGCGGAAGCGGAACTGGTAGCTGATGTCCTCGTCGCCGTCGCCCGTGTTGTCGACCTTGATCTCGTAGAGGACGTTGTCACCGAAGCCGTTGAAGTTCGGACCGCCGGCGGGCTCCTCGAGCGGGATGTAGTTCGCGAGGATCGTGACCGTGTCCGGCCGGTCCGGGCTCACGAACGCATAGACGTCGGTGTTGTCGGCGACCGGATCCTCGGAGATCAACGGCGCCTCTCTGTGGCTCGAAGCGGTGCCGGCATCGGGGCCGGAACCGACGAACGCGGCTGCCACCGCGGCGAGTGCGGCAACCGAGACTGCGCCGGCTGCCAGGATCTTCGACTTCATCTTCCCCACTCCCTTGTCGTGACTCGTGACCCCTCGCGTATTCGCCTGCTCCTCGGGGGCGGTTCGATTCGTGCGTGGGAGCGGCACGCGCCGCTCCCACGCACGTTTTGGCTCAGGGCCTCGGCTCGCCCTTGCCGTTGGCGAACCCGGAGGCGGGGTTGGCCTCGTACGGGAACGTGGCGAGGTTCGGCACGTCGCCGGCGTTGACGCCGTCGCCGAGCTCGACCTTGTTCCCCTTCAGGAAGCCGGCCATGACGCGCTCGGCGGCGTCGACCACGTCGTCGCCGAGCCGGCGGCCGTTCGGGAAGCCGCCGTTGTCGCCGCCGATCACGCCGAGGCGATTGATCTTCGCCGCCGACGTCACCGGGATCGAGTAGTTGAGCCGCAGCATGTCGGCGACGGTGTCGCCGGTGAAGTTGAGGCCCTTGACGCCGGTGCCGAACACGGCGACGAGGTCGTCGCGGTTCGTCGTCGGGGCGTTCACCTTGTAGAGGTCGTTCATCAGCTTCGCCAGGATCGGCGTCAGCACCGGGCCGGCGTACTGCTTGTCGTTCACCGGCGCCGAGCGGTTCCACTGGTCCTTGGCGGCCGTCGGGACGACGACCTCGTTGACGAGCGGGTTGCCGATCCGCGACACCTGCGTCCAACCGCGGCGGAGCTTCCCGTTCACGGTCACGTTCTGCCGCTCGGTCGACGCCCAGACGCCGATGGTCGAGTTCTTCGCCTTCAGCTCGGCGATCGGGATCTGGATCGCGATCGCATGCACGGCATAGCCGGCGAAGAAGTCCTTGCCGCCGCCGTTGGCGCCCGTTCCCTTGCGGAACGCGAGCAGGTCGAAGATCGCCCCGATGTCGCCGAAGAACGCGTCGTCGCGCTGGCCGGCGAAGATCGAGAGCCCGTCCTTCTTGACGATCGACTTCGAGACGAGGCTCGGGTAGTTCGGGGTCGAGCGGGGGCCGATGTTGTTCGGCGGCGTCTTGCCGCGGGCGAACAGCTTCTTGTTGCGCCACATCGACCAGCTCTGCACGGTGTTGCCGAGGAACGCGGGCCCGGCGGTGCGGCCGAAGCGGAACTCGTAGACGATGTCCGGCCGTGCGTCGCCGGTGCGGTCGATGTTGAGCTTGTACTTCGCGGACGGCGAGAACGTGTAGTAGTTCGGGCCGGCCGCCGGATCCTCACCGGGGATCCAGTTCGAGACGATCGTGACCGTGTTCGGCTTGTCCGGGCTCCGGAACGCGTACAGGTCGGTGTTGTCGGCGCTCGGATCCTCCGAGATCAGCGGCGCCTCCCGGTGACTCGAGGCGGTGCCGGCGCTCGGGCCGGAGCCGACGAGCGCGGCGGCAAGCGCCGAGATCGTGACTGCTCCGAGAGCGGCGGCTACCAGTGCTGCCTTCTTCATCTCCCACACTCCTTGGTGGTTGCTGTGGACAGCACTCCTTCGACCGGCGCGGCGACCGGTTCGATCGCGGTTCGGAGGACGCAGGCTCGGCGGGCGTTGACAGCCGGCGACGAGGTGTGAGACCGTTGCGAGGGGTCTCACGCGAGGGAGTTCGCCGGTGGCCGACGAAGGGCCGAAGAAGAGACCGCCGCGGCCCGGCAAGCCTGCTCCACGGAAGCCAGGCCGCAAGCGTGAGCCTGAAGCGTTGCGGGAAACGGACGAGCCGGTCGCACGCCGCTCCTGCTTGGAGCACATCGGCCGACCGCCGAACGTGCCCGTTCACATCGGGAGTCCCCCCGGTCTCGCGCCGCATCCGTTCGACAGGGTCCCGCACCGCCCACCCGGACGTCTCCCCGTGCCGTTGCCGCGGCCGCAACCGAACGCGTGGATCCTCCACACGATTCGCCTTCAGTTCGTCGCCACGACGAACACGATCGCGTTCGATCCGCAGCTGCTCGTGCCGGTGGTGACGGCGATGAACGCCTTCTTCGACGCCGGGAAGATCACGTTCGTCTACGACCCGGCGCGTGACTTCGTCGTCGAGGACAACACGCTGCTCGACCAGGACTGGGAGCTGGTGGACGCGGGGAGCCTGAGCAACCCCGCAGCGCTACCGCCGACGGAGGACGGCACGCGCTGTCACAAGGAGCGCCAGCGTGTGGCGGCCCAGCACCTCGGCAAGCTGGTCGTCTACATCAGCCTCGGCACCGTTCTGGAGTGGCAAGGCGCCGGTGGCTGGGCCGTGGTAGAGCGCGGCGGCCACTACTCCTCGACGTCGGCCGCTTACGTGAAGACGGCCGCGGTGTACTGGCGCACGCCCGGCGCATCAATTAATCCGGAAACGCTCGCACACGAGATCGGCCACTACCTGCACGAGTTCCACACCATGTTTCACACGCCCAAGACCGTCGCGGCCGCAGCCGATCTCATTCGAACCGCCGTGGACGCATGGGGATGGAGCAAGAGCCAGGCCCTGCGCATCTTCGACGGCGACTACCCGTTCGTGCTCGATACCCCGCCGGATCCTGGCCCGGAGCTCTTTGCGGCGGTGAACGGTGCGCCCTGTGGCGGGCCTGACACCGTTGACGTGCCGGTGACGTTTGCGAACGGGACGCAGCAGACGTTTGAACTCCAGCCGGCCCGCACGAACCTGATGAGCTACTTCGGCTGTCCGGGCGTGCAGCGCTTCAGCACCGGACAGTTTCTGCGCATGCGCGTGGCGCTGGAGCACGGCAACCGGAACCACCTGCTCACCGGCTATGGCTCGTGGGTTCCGGCACCTCCCGCCGTCGCCTCGACGACGGGAGGCGGCCCACGTGTCGTGGTGCTCGACGTCACGAGCTCGCCGTGGTTCGGCACCTGGGAGTCGGAAGACGCGGTCCTGCGGGCATCCTGGGACTGGCTGGGAGGCTACGTCGAGTCGGTCACGTGCACATCGGATGCGCCGGGAAACGTCGACGCGGCGGCACGGGGGTTCGACGGCGGCATCTACCACAAGTCGCGGCGCGCCGGCGTCTGGGCTCCGGCCTTCTCGTGGTCGAGGGTCGGCTCGGTCGTGTTCGCAGGGGATCCGGTCCTCGTCTCGTGGGGACCCGGGCGACTCGATCTGTTCGCCGTCAGCGCCACCGGTTCCCTCAACTGGTCGAGAAATGCCGGGACCGGTTGGAGCGGGTGGACATCGATCGGCACCGGGTTCATGGGCACACCCGCCGTGGTCTGCCCGCAACCCAGTCGCATCGATCTGGTGGCCTGGCGGACCGATCGCAGCCTCCGTCACCGCTCGTATGACGGGACCGGTTGGAGCGCATGGCAGTCGCTCAGCGCCGAGGTCGACGCACCGCCGGCGCTCGCCTCGTGGGGGCCGGGTCGGCTCGATCTGATCGCCCGCGGGGTCGACCACGCGCTCTACCACAAGTGGATGACGCTCGCCGGGTGGACGACCCAGTGGGAGTACATGGGCGGCAACTTCGTCGGCACACCCGCCATCGTGGCGTCCCCCGGAAACCGCCTCGACATCGTGGCGCGTGCCGCGGACGACTCCGTGTGGCACAAAGCTTGGAACGGCGCCTCCTGGGTGCCGGGCGTCACTCAATGGCGTCCGCTGGGCGGGGCGATTGTCGATTCACCCCGGCTTCTCTCCACTCCAACGGGCGCGGGGCGGCGCCTGGAAGTCTTCGCCCGCGCGCGGGACGGTAGTCTGCTCCACGCCGCCCTCGACCCGTCGGGGAATCAGATCCCGGGCGCGATGTCCTTCACGCGGGACCCCTTTCCAACGAATTGGTGACTCGAACCGAATCGCGTTCGCGGGCGAACTGGAGGGTGTGGGCGCTGTACCTTCAGACCGGCGGATGCGGAGTCGCGACCTCGCTCACCTCTCCGACGAGGCGCTCGTCGCGCTCGTCGGGCGCTCCGACGAGTTGGCGCTCGCCGAGCTCTACGACCGCGTCGGCGGCACGGCCTACGGGCTCGCCTACCGCGTCCTTCGCGACGAGTCACTCGCGGAGGACGCCGTGCAGGAAGCGTTTCTCGGGCTCTGGCGCAGCGCCGGCTCGTTCATCCCGGAGCGCGCGAAGGCATCGACCTGGATCCTGACCCTCGTCCACCGGCGTGCGGTCGACCTCGTCAGGCGCGAGCAGCGGCGGCGCACCGAGCCGATCGAGGGCGCTCCCGAGCCGGCGGTGGGGTCGGCGGAGGAAGCGGCCTGGCTCCGGCTCGACCGCGAGCGCGTGCAGGGAGCGCTGGCGCAGCTGCCCGACCAGCAGCGCGAGGCGATCGAGCTTGCCTACTACGGCGGCTACACCCAGTCGGAGCTCGCCGAGCGGCTGGGACAGCCGCTCGGCACGATCAAGAGTCGAATGTTCTCGGGGTTGACGCGGCTGCGCGAGCTTCTGGAAGAAGGGACGGAGAGGACGGCATGGACCTACACGACCTGACCGCGGGCTACGCGCTCGACGCGCTCGACGCGGACGAGCGGGCCCGCTACGAGGAGCACCTCGCCACGTGCGAGAGCTGCCGCGAGGAGCTGCAGGATTTCTGGCAGGTCGCGGGCGCGCTCGGCCGTGCCGCCGGCGGCCCAGCACCTCCTGCGGCGCTCCGGGAGCGGATCCTCGAGCAGGCGCGGAGCGAGCGGCCGAACGTCGTGCCGCTGCGGCGGCGCATCTCGACGCCCGTACTCACGTCGGCCGCAGCGGTCGCGGCGGTCGTCGCCGTCGCGCTCGGGCGTGTGGTCGCTCGGGCTCTCGAGCGACCTCGACGACGCGAACGACATGCTCGCGGTGCTCGGCGACCCCAACGCCCGCGTCCACGAGACCGCCGACGGCGAGGCGAACCTCGTCGTGACGCCGACCGGCCGCGCGGCGCTCGTCGTGCGGCGGCTGGCGCCGGCGCCACGGGGCAAGGACTACGAGATCTGGGTGATCGAGGACGGCGTCGCACAGCCGGCCGGCCTGTTCGAGCAGCCGGGCGTCGCGATGCTCTCGCGACGGGTCGCGCGCGGGCAGACGGTCGCGGTGACGCTCGAGCCCGACGGCGGCGTCGACGCCCCGACAGGCGATCCGGTCTTCACTGCCGTCTCGACGTAGTTTCGTCACAGAGCCGTGACGGATGCGTTCCGATCGCGTCCGTACAGTTGGCTCGTGAGCGAGCTCAAGCCTGCGCTGACCCGCCTGTTCGGCTTCGCCGACTTCCGCCCCGGCCAGGAGCAGGTCGTCCGCGCGGCCGTCGACGGCCGGGACACGCTCGCGCTGATGCCGACGGGCTCGGGCAAGTCGCTCACCTACCAGCTCGCGGCGATGCTGCGGCCGACGCCGACGCTCGTCCTCTCGCCGCTGATCGCGCTGATGAAGGATCAGGTCGACAAGCTGCCGCCGGAGGTCGCGGCGCAGGCGACGCTGATCAACTCGTCGCTCGACCCCGACGAGGCGGCGGCACGACTGCGCGCGGCGGCCGAGGGCCGCTACCGGCTCCTCTACGTCGCCCCCGAGCGGCTTCGGCAGCGGCATTTCCTCGACGCGATCGCCGGGATCGACATCGGCCTCGTCGTGATCGACGAGGTGCACTGCGTCAGCATGTGGGGGCACGACTTCCGGCCCGACTACCTGTTCATCCGGCGCGCGCTCGACGCGCTCGGCCGCCCCGCGATCCTCGGCATGACTGCCACGGCGACGCCGACGACCGAGCGGGAGATCGCGGCCGCGCTCGGCCGCGAGCCGGAGGTCGTGCGCACGAGCGTCGTCCGGCCGAACCTGCGCTACGACGTCGAGATCGTCGACGGCGAGGAGGATCGCCTGCGGACGCTCGTCCGCCGGCTGCACGAGCTCCGCGGCGCGTCGGCGATCGTCTACGCCCGCTCGCGCCGCAGCTGCGAGACGCTCGCGCGCACGCTTCGCGTCCACGATCTCGCCGCCGTCCACTACCACGCCGGGCTCGAGCCGCAGGAACGCTCGGCCGCGCAGGAGGCGTTCATCGAGGGCCGGATCCAGACCGTCGTCGCGACGACCGCGTTCGGGATGGGGATCGACAAGCCCGACATCCGGCTCGTCGCGCTCTACAACTACCCCGAGTCGCTCGAGAGCTACGTCCAGATGGTCGGCCGCGCCGGCCGCGACGGGCGCGCGTCGGACACGCTCCTGCTCGCGAGCCGCTCCGACGCGAGCCAGCTGCGCCGGTTCGCGCGCTCGGACATCCCGACCGTCGCCGATCTCCGCGCCGTCTACGCGCGGCTGCGCGGCCGCCGCGAGGTGCTCCCGGAGGAGCTCGGCGACGAGCCCGATCCGCGGGTGCTCGTGGGCATGCTGGAGCAGGTCGGGCTCGTCGCAGCGCGGCTTCGACGCGGGCCGGGCGATGCAGATCGAGGTGCCCGAGCCGCCCGGCCGACGCGGCCGAGCGAATCGACGGCCTGCTCGCACGCTACGAGCGGGAGGCGCTGGCGCGGGCCGACCGGCTCGTCCGCTTCGCCGAGTCGCGCGCCTGCCGGCACCGGCAGGTCGCGGAGCACTTCGGCGAGACACTGGCCGAGGACTGCGGCATGTGCGACGTCTGCTCGCCGCTCGCGGTGTCCGCCGACGCCCCCGCAGCCGCCGCTCCGCTCCCGGAGGACATCGCGGGCGCGATCCACGGTGCCGTGCTCGGCCTCCGCTGGCCGCTCGGGCGTACCGGGCTGACCGCGATGCTGCGCGGCTCGATGAGCGCGCCGCGCTCGGCGCAGCGCTCGCCGCACTTCGGCCTCCTCGCCGCCGCCAGCCAGGCCGACATCAAGCGCTGGCTCCAGCTGCTCGAGCTGGCCGGCGCGCTCGAGTCGTTCGAGAGCGACGACGGCTTCCGGCTGCTGCGGGCGGTGCCGGGAGTCGGAGCTGCCGCGGATCGGTGCCGCGGCGGCCGCCGGCCCGGCCGACGAGGGCCTCTTCGAGCGACTGCGGGCCTGGCGGCTCGAGCGGGCGCGAGACGGACGAGGTGCCGGCGTACGTCGTCCTCCACGACGCGACGCTGCGCGAGCTTGCGTCCGCGAAGCCCGCCAACGAGCGCGATCTGGCTGCGGTCAAGGGCTTCGGGCCGACCAAGCTCGAGCGCTACGGCGACGACGTCCTCGCCGTGATCGCAGCCGCCTGAACACCCTTCCGGGGCTACCATGCACCCCTTGCGGGTGTTCAGCAGGAAACAACGTGCGCGGCCGCGCCGCCGGATCCGCAAGCTTCGCCTCCTTGCGCTCCTCACCGTCCTCTTGATCGTCGGGTCGGTGTCGTTCAGCTTCGGGATGATCCGCGCCGTCGCCGCCGAGATCGACGCCGGCAAGCTCGATCCGCAGCGCCAGCTGGACAAGCAGGTGAACGGCTACATCTACGACAAGGACGGCAAGCGGATCCTCGCCGTCCTGCGCGGCTCCGAGGCGCGGACGCTGATCAGCTACGACCAGATCGCCGACCCGATGCGGCACGCGATCGTCGCGATCGAGGACCGGCGCTTCTGGGAGCACGACGGGATCGACCTGCGCGGCATCGGCCGCGCCCTCCTCGCCGACATCCGCAGCAAGGCGTCGTCGAGGGCGGCTCGACGATCACGCAGCAGTTCGTCAAGAACGCGCTCGACCGCGACCAGAAGACGATCGCCCGCAAGGTGCGCGAGGCCGCCTACGCGTGGCAGCTCGAGCGCGACCCCGGCGGCTGGTCGAAGCAGAAGATCCTGCAGGAGTACCTGAACACGATCTACTTCGGCAACGGCGCCTACGGGATCCAGCAGGCGGCGCTCACCTACTTCCAGCACGGCGCCAAGGACCTGACGCTGGCCGAGTCGGCGCTGCTCGCCGGCATTCCCGCCGACCCGACCCGCTACGACCCGGTCACGAATCCCGACGCGGCCGAGGAGCGGCGCCGCGTCGTCCTGCAGGCGATGCTCGAGGAGTCGAAGATCACCCAGGCAGCAGTACGAGACCGCGAACGCGACCGACCTGCCCGACCCGGACAACGTCCGCCTGCCCGGCACCGAGGGCCCGGCGCAGCACTTCGTCAACTACGTCAAGCAGCAGCTGATCGACGAGTACGGCCAGGCGAAGGTGTTCGGCGGCGGCCTCCGCGTGAAGACGACGATCGACCTCGAGCTGCAGCAGACGGCGCGCGACGCGATCTCGAAGTGGCTCACCGACGCCGACGGCCCGTCCGCCGCGCTCGTCGCGATCGACCCGCGCGACGGCGCCGTCCGCGCGATGGTCGGCGGCAACAACTACCGCAAGAGCCAGTTCAACCTCGCCGTCCAGGGCGTCCGCCAGCCGGGCTCGTCCTTCAAGCCGTTCGTGCTCGCGACCGCGCTGCGCCAGGGGATCTCGCCCGCGACGCGCTTCGAGTCGGAGCCGCAGGCGATCGACCTCGGCGACCGGGACTGGGTCGTCGGCAACTACGACGACATCTACTACGGCAACGTCGATCTCGAGAAGGCGACGGTCGAGTCGGACAACGCCGTCTACGCGCAGCTGACGCAGCTCGTCGGCTCGAAGAAGGTGGCCGAGACGGCGAAGGCGCTCGGGATCCGGAGCAAGCTCGACGGCTACTACGCGATCGGCCTCGGCGCGGAGGCGGTGACGCCGCTCGAGCTTGCGCGCGCCTACGCGACGATCGCCAACGGCGGCGAGCGCGCGGACGGCGCGATCTTCGGCAACCGGCCGCGGGTGATCGACGAGGTGACGCGCGAAGGCCGCAAGCGGGACAACAGGCCGAAGGAGTTCAAGGCGATGACGCCGACGCAGGCCGGGGTCGTCAACTCGATCCTGCAGCAGGCCGTCCGCTACGGCACCGGCAAGCGCGCCTATCTCCCGAACCGGCCGATGGCCGGCAAGACCGGCACGACGGAGAACTACGGCGACGCCTGGTTCGTCGGCTACACGCCGCAGCTCGTCGTCGCGGTCTGGGTCGGCTACCCGACGACGCTGAAGCCGATGCTGACCGAGTTCCGCGGCGAGCCGGTCACCGGCGGCAGCTTCCCGGCGCTGATCTGGAAGTCGTTCATGGAGAAAGCGGTTCGAGAACGAGGAGCGCGTCGGGTTCCCGGCGCCGCTGACGCCGTACGTGGCGCCGAAGCTCGTCGTCCGCCGCGGCGACCGGCTCATGCTCGACAACGGCCTCTGCCGCGAGCGGCGGGAGGTCGTCTACTTCGCCGGCACGGGCCCGAACAAGACCGCGAACTGCCTCGAGAACGAGGTGCAGGTGCCGGACGTCCGCAAGCTGACGCTCGCCGAGGCGGAGGCGCGCGTCGAGGCGCAGCCGCTGACGGCCGAGCTGGTCTACAAGCCCGCCGCGCCGCTGCAACGGCCCGGGGTGATCGTCGACCAGCGGCCCGAAGCGGGGCTATCGCTCCTCGTACGACCGGATCATCCTCGTCGTCTCGAAGGCGACGCAGGGCGTGATCCCGAACCTCGTCGGACGCGACATCGCCGACGCCCGCAAGCGGCTGAAGCGGCTCAAGCTCGAGCCCGCGATCACGTGGGTCGACGGCGGTAGCGGCAAGGTGCTCGAGCAGAAGACGCGGGCCGGCCTCGCGGCGGCGCCCGGCGTCAAGGTCAAGCTGGTCGTCTCGCGGTCGCGGGCGACCGCAGCGGCCGGCTGAGCCAGCGCGACCCCGCCTCGGCGTAGCGCCACGGCTGCTCGACCGCGACGCTGATCCCGATCCGCGTTCCGGAGACGACCTCCGGGCGCTCGCGCGGGGCGCGGAGCTCGAACGGCGGCTCGGCGAGCGAGAGGCCGTCGTGCTCGCGGGTGACGCCGAGCGCCTCGCAGAGCCGGCCCGGCCCGGCGGCGAGCAGCCTTGCGTCCGTCGAGCCCGCGCCGCTCGCTGCATCAGCTCGAGCGCCGTCGGTCGGCTCGAGCGCCCGGATCAGCACCGCCGCGGCGCTCCCCTCCTCCTCGCAGACGAGGTTCAGGCACCAGTGGATCCCGTACGAGCGGTAGACGTAGGCGTGGCCGGGCGGCCCGAACATCGACGCGTTCCGCGGCGTGCGGCCGCGGAAGCCGTGCGCCGCCGGGTCCTCGGAGTCGTAGGCCTCGACCTCGACGATCCGGCCGCCGACGCCGTCGACGAGGAGCGCGACGCCGATCAGGTCGGGCGCGACCTCGTGGACGCTGCGCGCGAAGAAGTCCGCCGCGACGCTCAGAGGTCGTAGGCCGTCGGGTGCGTCGGCTGGTAGAGCAGGATCGGGTCCGCCGCGGGCACGCTCGAGCATGATCCCGCGCCCGAACTCGAACTCCTGGATCTCACCGGCGAACGTCGCTCCCTTCCCGTCCAGCTCGGCGATCGTCGACTCGAGGTCGTCGCACATGAGCGAGATCGCGTGGTGGCGCGGGTACGAGTACGACTCTCCTTCCAGGTCTGCGAGGTCGGGTGCACACCGAGCTCGCTCGGCCCGGTCTGGAAGATCAGCCAGCCGCCCGAGTCGGGCTCCTCCACGTACGGCCAGCCGAGCACGTCGCGCAGGAACGCGCGTGTCGCCGCGCGTCGTCGGAGTAGATGAGCAGGTGGACGGAGGTGAGCACGTCAGAACAGCTGCGAGGACTCGGCGGGCTTGTTGGACGACTCGAGCAGCTTGCGGGCGCGCCGGCCGAGGTCGGCGAGGTCGACGCGGCCGCTGGCCGCGTCCTCGGCCAGCCGCTCGGCGAGCGAGAGCGCCTCGTCGAGGAGCGGCGAGCCCGCAGCCGCCTCCTGGCCCATGTCGTGCAGGATCGTCCGCTCGGTGCGCGAGGCGATGATCGGGTCGGTGACGCCCTCGACCCAGACGAGCGTCCGCTGGCCGCCGCCGCGATCGTCGCCGGTGATCGGCTGGAGCGCGTAGATCCGGTCGGCCCGCGCGTACTTGCCGAAGCCGAGGAAGACCATGCGCGCGTCCATGCCGCGAACGTATCTCCGTCAGGCGAGCGCCGACGCGCAGCGCCTCGGCCACGCGTTCCTGGTCCTCCGCCTCGATCGCGGTGAAGAACGGGAGCGCCAGCGTCCGCTGCGAGAGGTCCTCGGAGACCGGGCAGAGGCCCTCGGCGAAGCCGTAGCGCTCGCGCATGTACGCCTGGAGGTGGATCGACGGCAGGTAGCGCGACGAGGCGATCCCCTGCCGCTCGAGCTCGCGCGATCACGCGCTCGCGGTCGGTGCCGCGCGCGAGCGTGACGACGTAGACGAACCAGGAGCGGACGTGGTCGGCGTCGTCGGCGAGCGGCACCTCGAGCCCCTCGACGCCGGCGAGCAGCTCGCCGTAGCGCGCCGCCGCGGCCTGGCGAAGCGCGAGGATCGTGTCGAGCTTCTCGACCTGGCCGAGCCCGAGCGCGGCCCGGATGTCGTCGATCCGGTAGTTGAAGCCGAGGCGGGCGTGGTCGAGCCAGCCGCCGCCGTCGGCGCGGCCCTGGTTGCGCAGGCTGACGAGCGAGCGCCAGGTCTCCTCGTCGTGCGTCGTCACGATCCCGCCCTCGCCGGTCGTCATCTGCTTGTTCGGATAGAAGGCGAAGACGGCGTCGACGCCGTGCGAGCCGACGGTGCGGCCCTTGTACTCGGCGCCGAGCGCCTCGCACGCGTCCTGGATCAGGACGAGGCCGTGCTGCTCGGCGAGCGCGCGGAGCGGGTCGAGCTCGCACGGGTAGCCGAAGATGTCGACGGCGACGATCCCCTTCGTCCGCGGCGTGATCGCCGCCTCGACCGCGGCCGGATCGAGGTTCATCGTCCGCTCGTCGACGTCGGCGAACACCGGCGTCGCACCCTCGTAGATGAAGCAGTTGGCCGAGGCGACGAACGAGTACGGCGACGTGATCACCTCGTCGCCCTCGCCCAGGCCACCGATCGCGGCGAGCAGGTGCAGCCCGCTCGTGCCCGACGAGACGGCGGCCGCGTAGGGCGCGCCGACCTTCTCCGCGAAGGCACGCTCGAAGCGCTCGATCGCCGGGCCGAGCGACAGCCGGCCCGACCGGAGCACCTCGAGGACGAGCTCCTCGTCCCGCTCGTCCACGTACGGGGACGAGAGCGGGATGCTCTTCGTGTCGGCTCTCACGCCTCCGCGGCCGTCTGCCCGACCGCGACCCGGTCGAGCCAGTGGCCCCAGCGATCGCTCTTGCCGCGCACCGTGTCGAGGTAGGCCTTCTGCAGCTCGAGCGTGACCGGGCCGACGCCGACCTCGTGGTCGTCGACCGAGCGCACCGGCGTCACCTCGGCGGCGGTGCCGGTCATGAAGATCTCGTCCGCGAGGTAGAGGTCGGAGCGGATCACGTTCCCCTCCTCGACCACGTAGCCGAGGTCCTGCGCGATCTGGATCACGCTGTCGCGGGTGATCCCGGGCAGGATCGAGGTCGAGAGCGGCGGCGTCCAGATCTTGCCGTCCTTGACGACGAAGACGTTCTCGCCCGAGCCGTCGGCGACGAAGCCCTCGGCGGTGAGCAGGATCGCCTCGTCGTAGCCGGCGCTCTGCGCCTCGTGCACGGCCAGCATCGAGTTCAGGTAGATCCCGGTCGCCTTGGCGACGTGCGGGATCGTGTTCGCGCCGATCCGGTTCCAGGAGGAGATCTTCGCGCGGATCCCGGTGGTCGCGTTCTCGTCGCCGAGGTAGTTCGCCCACGGCCAGCTCATGATCACGACCTCGACCGGGTTCCCCTTCGTGTGGACGCCGAGCTCGCCGTAGCCGTAGAACGCGAACGGCCGCACGTAGCACTCCGCGAGGCCGTTGCGGCCGATCAGGTCGTGCATCGCGGTCCGGATCTCGTCGACCGAGAACGGCAGCTCCATGTGGAGCAGCTTCGCCGAGTTGTCGAGCCGCTCCAGGTGCTCGCGCAGCCGGAAGACGGCGGGCCCGTCGGGAGTCTCGTAGCAGCGGATGCCCTCGAAGACGCCCGTGCCGTAGTGGAGCCCGTGCACGCCTACGTGCACCTTCGCGTCGTGCCAGTCGATGAACTCGCCGTTCATCCAGATCGTTTCGGTCTCGCGCATGGTCAGTGCTCCTCTCGGGCGGAATGGTACGCGGGGTCTTGGACGGCGTCGATGGGCTGCGCGTGGGCGAGCCGCACGAGGTCGCCGGGGTGCAAGGCGGCCAGATGGGTCTCCGAGCCGGCTCCGACCCAGACGACGTCATGGCTGAGCAGACTCTGGTCGATCAGCACGCGATCGACGTTCGGGAGCGGGAACGGCGCGACGGCGCCCGGCGCGAAGCCGGTCGCCTGCTCGACCTCCGCAGGGCGCGCGATCCGCGCCTTCGCCGCGCCGACGGCACGGGCGATCTTGTCGAGATCGGCGCGCCGGTCGCCCGGGACGAGCGCGACGACGGCTTTCCCGTCGCAGTCGAGGACGAGCGCCTTGACGATCTGCTCGAGCGTGCAGCCGGCGGCCTTGGCGGCGTCCTCCGCGGTCGCCGTCCCGGACTCGAGCTCCTCGAGCCTTGCTTCGGCGCCGGCCGCTCTGAGGAAGGCGGCGACCCGTTCGACGGGCTCAGGCCAGGTCGCGCGCACGGCTGAAGGGTACCCGTCCGAGCGCACCTCAATCCGACCTTCGACTAGGAGGGTTTGGCGGAGTGGCGCTCGTCGTCGGGGTGCGATGGTCGTTCCGAGGCAAGAACGCAGGGAGCGCCGATAGCCGAAGCTATCGGCGCGACCGAGGACGCAGCATCGGGACGACCAGCGCGGCCCGACGGCACAGCCGCTATTTCGCCGAGCCCTCCTAGAGCCAGCGGACGCGACGGCGGTAGTCGTCGTACTCGGGGAAGCGCGCCGCCAGGTGCTCCTCCTCGAGGGCGGCCTTCCGCCACCACAGCGTGCCGAGCGCGAGCGCCCCGATCGTCGCCGGCAGGCTCGACGAGAGCCCGACGCCGAGGAAGAACAGCATCCCGGCCGCATAGATCGGGTGGCGGACGAAGCGGTACGGCCCCTTCTCGATCAGCTCGCCGGTTTCGCGCGGCCGCGGATACGGCGTCATCGACTTGCCGAGAGCGCGCGCCGACCAGACGAAGCCGGCCGCACCGGCGAGCGCGAGCGGGACGCCGACGAAGCTGAGCTGGCTCGGCCAGTACGGCGGCAGGAAGACGAGCACGACGACCAGCAGCATCAGGATCGTCTGCAGGACGACCCAGCCGCCTCCTCGTTCAGACGCTGATGAAGCGGGCATCGTCGAAGCCCTCCCCCCGGATCCGCTGGACGAGCTCCTCGGGCGGCTCGGAGTCGATCGCGAGCGCCATCAGCGCCTTGCCGCCCTCCTTCGTCCTCGAGACGGCCATGTTCGCGATGTTGACGCCCGCCTCGCCGAACATCGTCCCGACGCGTCCGATCACGCCTGGGATGTCGTCGTAGCGGAAGAAGACCATCCGCGGCGAGAGCTGCATGTCGATCGCGAAGCCGAGCGCACCCGCGAGGTAGAGGCGGTGCTCCGGGCCGAGCGTCGTCCCGGACACCCCGACGTCGTCCACGGTGACCGTGATCAGGTTGAGGTAGTCGCGCGCCGCGCCGGACCGCTCCTCGCTGACCTCGATCCCCCGCTCGGCCGCGATCACCGGCGCGTTGACGTAGTTGACGGCCTGCTCGACCCGGCCCTGGAAGGCGCCGTTCAGGGCCGCCACCGTGAGCAGCCGGGTGTCGTGGTCGGCGATAGCGCCGTTGTACGAGAGCGCGATCCGGCGCGGATGGCCGCCGGCGAGCTCGACCGCGAGCCGCCCCAGCTTGGCCGCGAGCGGGATGTACGGACCGAGCAGCTCGAGATCCTCGGCGCCGACGATCGGGATGTTGAGGGCGTTCGTCACGAGGCCGCCCTCGAGGGCGGCGACGACCTGCTCGGCGACGATCACGCCGGCGCGGTCCTGCGCCTCCTCGGTCGAGGCGGCGAGATGCGGCGTCACGACGACGTTCTCGAGCTCGAGCAGCTCGCCCGTGTACGGCTCGGCCGAGAAGACGTCGAGGGCGGCGCCGGCGACCTTGCCCTCGCGGACCGCCTGCGCGAGCGCGCTCTCGTCGACGAGCTCGCCGCGGGCGGCGTTGACGATCCGGACGCCGTCGCGCATCTGCCCGAGCGCGCCCGCGTCGACGAAGTGGCGCGTCTCCTCGGTCAGCGGCAGATGCAGGGTCAGAAACTCGGCCACCGCGAAGACGTCGGCCGGATCGAGTGCGTGCTCCGCGCCGAGCTCGCGGAAGCGCTCCGGGGCGACGAACGGGTCGTAGCCGACGACGCGCATCCCGAGGCCGAGGGCGCGGCGCGCGACCTGACGCCCGATCCGGCCGAAGCCGAGCACGCCGAGCGTCTTGTCGGCGAGCTCGATCCCGCCCCAGCGGGAGCGCTCCCAGCGGCCGTCCTTCAGCGCCGCGTGCGCCTGCGGGATGTTGCGGGCGAGCGCGACGAGCAGTCCGATCGTGTGCTCGGCTGCTGAGACGACCGTCGAGTCGGGCGCGTTCGCGACGACGATCCCGCGCCGCGTGGCCGCGTCGACGTCGACGTTGTCGACTCCAACGCCGGCGCGGCCGATCACCTTCAGCCGCTCGGCGCGGTCGATCAGGTCCGCGGTCAGCTTCGTCGCCGAGCGGATCACGATCGCGTCGTAGCCGGCGATGATCTCGTCGAGCGGCGAGTCGGAGTCTTCGTCGACGTCGAAGCGGGAGCGCAGGAGCTCGACGCCGGCCGGCGCGATCTCCTCCCGCACCAGAACCTTCAGACCGGTGTCCCTTCCGCGTAGACCTCGAGCGCGCGCGACGCCGCGACACCACGCTCGATCGGCGCGCCCAGCTCGCCGAGCACCAGCTCGACGGCGTTCAGCGCGGTCGCGATGTCGAACTCGTCGTACCAGCCGATGTGGCCGATCCTGAAGATCGCGTGCTTCAGCTCGCCCTGGCCGCCGGCGATCGTGACGCCGTGCCGCTCGCGCAGCGCCAGCGTCAGATCGCTCGAGTCCATCCCGTCGGGCATCCTCGCTGCGGTGACGACTGCGGCGCGGTCCTCATCCGGCGAGAACAGCTCGAGCCCCATCGCCTTGACGCCGGCGCGACAGGCCCGGCCGAGGCGGACGTGGCGCTCGAAGGCGCTGTCGAGCCCGTCCTCGAGCAGGAGACCGAGCGCGACGTCGAGGGCGACGATCAGGGAGACGGCCGGCGTGAAGGCGGCGTCGAGCTGCTCCTGGGCCTGGCGCGTCCGCTTCCAGTCGAAGTAGAAGCTCGGGAGCGTGGAGCGCTCGACCTGCTCCCACGCGGCGGCGGAGACGGCAGCGGTCGAGAGCCCGGGAGGCGTCATCAGCGCCTTCTGCGAGCCCGCGATCACGACGTCGAGGCCCCAGTCGTCCATCTCGAGCGGCACGGCGCCCAGGCTCGAGACGGCGTCGACGACGACGAGCGCGCCGGCGTCCTTCGCCACCGCGGCCAGCGATTGGACGTCCGCGACGACGCCGGTCGAGGTCTCCGAGTGGACGAGGAAGACGAGCGAGACGGGCTCGATCTCGGCGAGCTTGGCCTGGAGGTCGTCGGCGCTCGGTGTCTCGCCCCACGGGTAGCGGAGCTCCTCGACCTCGAGCCCGTAGGTGCGCGCCATCGCCGCCCAGCGCTCGCCGAACGACCCGGCCGAGACGGCCAGCACCCGCTCGCCGGGCGAGCAGAGGCTGACGATCGCGGACTCGAACGCACCCGTCCCGGAGCAGGTGAAGAGCAGCACCTCGTTCTCGGTCCGGTGCACCTCCTTGAGCCGCGCGAGCACGCGCGCGTAGACCTCGCGGAAGTCGGGCGCTCGGTGGTGGAGCACGGGCTCCGCGAGCGCGGCGAGCACCTGCGGCGGCACCGGCGTCGGCCCGGGCGTGAACAGATACCGCTTCTGCGCCATCGTCCGCAGCCTAGCGCGGCACCGGGACGGAAGACTTTGTGTTTCAGAAACACAAGCCTCCCCCGCCCCGCTCAACCAAGCCGTTCCGAGCCGCCGAACACCCGCTTGTGTTTCAGAAACACAATGTCACTACGCTCCCGGCGTGGAAGCGATCCTCGCCTTCGGAGCCGCGCTGCTCACGCTCCGGCTCGCCGGGCTGCTCGCCGGGCGCTGGCGCGTGGAGCGACAGCGGCACCTGCTCGCCTGGAGCGCGGGGCTCGCCGCGTACGCGCTCGGCGCCGCCGCGATCGCGGCCGGGGCCGCCGCCGGTTGGAACGAGGGGAGCTTCCGGGCCTACTACCTCTTCGGCGGCCTGCTGACTGCCGCTCTGCTCGGCGCGGGATCGCTGCTGCTGGCCGGCGTTCAGATCGCCGGACCGGTCGTGCTCGTCTACACGGGGCTCGCGGTCGGGGTCGCGCTCGCCGCGCCGCTCGAGTCCCCCGTCTCCGGCAGCTCGATCCCGGAAGCGCAGGAGCACCTGGCGCTCTTCCCCGCGAGGCTCCTCGCGATCGTCGGCAACGTCGCCGGCTCGCTCGCCCTGATCGTCGTCGCCGTCAGGGGCTTCCGCCGTCGCCCGCTCGGCAACGGCCTGCTCCTCGCCGGCTTCGCGACGGCGGCTGCGGGCAGCGCGCTCGCGGGCCTCGGTGCGGCGCAGACGGCGGCGTTCATTGCCGCAGGTGCAGGACTTTTGTACGCAGGGACCGTCTCCTCACGCTGACAGTTCTTACCTTTTGCAAACAGTCCGGTTGCTAGCCTAGACCGGCAACATCGCCGCCCGGGCCACCTGCGGCCCCATCCGTGCCCGGCGCGAGCCACCCGTGTCAACGATCTTGGAGGTCATGTGAGGAACCCGTTCGTGCGCCTGCTCGTGCTTGCCGGCGCCCTTGCAATCGCACTGGGCGCGGCCACCCAGACCGAGCCCCACGCTGCGACGTCTTCCGCGGCGCGCCTGGCGCAGCTCGACGCGATCGCCGACTACCGCAGCGAGACGTGGCGCTGGCAGGTTCTGATGAGCAAGCCGAGGACGCCGACGCTCTTCAGCGAGCGGCGGAGCAAGGATCACGAGTATCTCCGCTGGGTGCGCGGCCTCTGGCAGCGTCGCGCGGCGAAGGCCGAGCGCGCGGCCCACAACCCGCCGCACCGGCGCCAGTGGCTCTGCATCCACCGCTACGAGCGCCATCCCGAACAGGGCTGGGCGACACGGACCGGCAACGGCTACTACGGCGGCCTGCAGATGGACATCTCCTTCCAGCGCACCTACGGCGGCGAGCTGCTGCAGCGGAAGGGCACGGCGAACCGCTGGACGGCGGCCGAGCAGATGTGGGTGGCCGAGCGCGCCTTCAAGAGTGGCCGCGGCTTCTACCCGTGGCCGAACACCGCTCGCTCCTGCGGCTTGATCTAGATCTCGTCGTCCCTGCGCGAGCGTCCTCGTCGCTCCCGCAGGTAGACGGCAAGGAAGACGCCGGCGATCGAGAGCGCGAGCAGCGTCTCGACGATCGCGCCGCCGACGCCGCCGTGGGCGACGATGGACGCTAGTCCCACGAAAGCAGCCATAGCCCGGTGACCGTGTAGAGCACCATCAGCCCCAGCATGGCGTACTGCGAGCGAAGGGCGTCGCGCTCCGGCAGGATCGTGACGGCCCGGTCGTGGGCGACAGCGAGCCCCGCAACGTGCCCCGCGACGAGCGCGCAAACCTGGACGTACCAGACGGTGTTCGGCGAGAACGGGGCGATGTTCGGGGCGTAGTCGACGGTGCCGAAGAGGTTCCAGCCGAAGCCGAACGGGTCGGACGCCAGCGACCACCCGTATTGGCCCTGGATCACGAGCAGCGTGAAGTAGTGCGCGACCGCGTAGACGAGCGCGATCGGCACGAGACCCTGCAGGAACTCCGCCGCCAGCGGCCGGTCGGACTGCACCATCCGCTCGGCGAGCCTCGTCGCCCCAAGGTACGTGCCCGCGACCAGCGCAATGCACCCGAGGATGCCGGCGAGCGCGAGCCCGGTCGAGAGCAGCTCCGCCGTCCCCGGCGCGTCGACGATGTAGGGCCGTTCGAGGTCGGCGCGCAGGTTCTGCCAGAACGGTGCGCGGCTGAGCCCGTCGTAGCCGACGGAGCCGAGCATCACGGCGATGAACGCGAGCATCCCCCGCGTCCGCTCCGCACCCGCGAGCCCCGAGAACGGCACCCGCAGGACGAGCCTGCCGTCGTGCTCGCCGAACGGCGCGATCCGGGCGAGCAGGCCGAAGTAGACGGTGAAGCCGTTGCCGTGCTCGTCCCACGCCTTCCGGCCGACCGCGGCCATCCCGAACCACATCGCGTAGCTGTAGAGCGCGATCGCGAGCGCCAGCGCGCGCGGACTCGAGGGCTCCGCGTAGGCGAGCTCGAGCGCGGCGAAGCAGAAGAGCGCGAATGCGGCGGGCCAGACGCCGAGCCGCTCCGGGTAGGCGAGGGGCGGCGTCCACTCCTGCCCCAGCTTGCGCCAGATCCATGCGACGGCGTCGGCGACGGCGAGCCACGGGTTCAGCACCGACCAGACGTTGCCGAAGAGCACCTGCACCGGCACGAGCCCGAGCCAGAAGATGACGAGCACGAACGTCGGCGCGAAGTTCACCGCCGACGACGGCTCGCCGATCAAAGCGGTCAGGAAGACGAGCGCGAGCAGGCCGGCCGAGAGCGCGCCGACGACGAAGCGGAGAGCGACCGAGCGGAGCACGCGCTCGAGGCCCGCGGGGAACGGCCGACCGGACGCGCGCCGCTCGAGCTGCGGGCGCTTCCAGAGCGCGCCGAGCGCGAGGAACGACAGGACGAGGACGACCGCGGCGCCCCAGAGGAAGAGCCAACCCGGGATGGGGAGGTCTTTGACTCCCCCGATCCCGTGCGCCAAGACGCTCAGGGACGAACCTCGAGCTCGCCGATCTGGAGGCCGCGATCCTCGAGCTCGATCTCGAACCGGCCCGGCGCAGTCGCCTTGAACCGGATCGTGGCCGGGGCGCCGGGCGCCACGTCGGCCATCAGGTCGTACCCGTGCAGGTGCACGTGGTCGGTGAGCTCCGACTCGACGACGAGCTCGACCTGCCGGTCGCGCTGGACCGAGAGCTGCTTCACCGTCGGCGCGGTGTCGGCGGGGACCACGATCTTCGCCCGGACGACCTGCGGCTCCGGAGGCGGCGCCGTCGTCGTCACCTGCTCGGTCGTCGTCGCCGGCGGCGGCGCCTCGGTGGTCGTCTGCGCCGTCGTCGTCTGCGCCGCGGTCGTCGCGGCTGCGTCGTCGTCGTTCGGCCGCAGCGCGAAGTAGAGGCTGACGAGCAGCCCGAGCGAGGCGGCGATCAAGGCGACCTTGCGGAAGTCGGGATTCATCGCCGCCAGGCTACTGAAGCCGCTCGCGCACGAGCTCGCTGACCGTGCGGGCGTTCGCCTTGCCGCCGGTCTCCTTCATCACCTGGCCGACGAAGTACCCGAGCAGGCCTTCCTTGCCGCCCTTGTAGGCTGCGACCTGGCCGGGGTTCGCCTCGAGGATCCGCGCGACGATCGGCTCGAGCTCGGCCGTGTCGGAGAGCGCCTCCTGCTCGACGTAGGCCGCGGCCGAGAAGCCCGGCTCCGCAACCTTGCCGAGCGCCTCGTCGAGCGCGGCCCGCGGGATCCGGTCGCGCGCCTCGACGAGCTTCGCCAGCTCGGCCGGGTCGACCGCATCGCCGTCGACGCCGGCGAGCCGGTTCGCGATCAGGTTCGCTGCCGCGAGACGGTCGGCGCCCGCGGCCACGGTCGCCTGCCAGAGCCCGTCGAGCCCGCCGGTCACGAGCACGACGGCGCGGTCGAGGTCCAGCTCGGCCTCGATCCGGCGGATCCGGCGCGCCGGGCTCTCCGGCACCTCGGCCCGCAGCCGCTCGACGAGCTCCGCCGGCGGCTCGACCGGGACGAGATCGGGCTCGGGGAAGTAGCGGTAGTCGTCGGCCTCCTCCTTCGAGCGCCGTGCGGTCAGCTTGCCGCTCCCCGCGTCGAAGTCGTAGGTCTCCTGCACGACCTCGCCGCCGCTCTCGTAGACGGCGATCTGGCGCGCGACCTCCGCGTCGATCCCCTGGGCGACGAAGCGGAACGAGTTCATGTTCTTCAGCTCGCAGCGGGTACGTAGCTCGTCCGACCCGTCCGGGCGGACGGAGACGTTCGCGTCGACGCGGAGCGTCCCCTTCTCCATCTCGGCGTCCGAGATCCCGAGCTCGACGATCGTCTGCCGCAGCAGCTGCAGGAAGCGGCGCGCCTCGTCGGAGGAGTGGACGTCGGGCCCGGTGACGATCTCGACGAGCGGCGTGCCGCCGCGGTTGAAGTCGACCAGCGTGGTGGACGGCGCCGCCGATCCGGCCGGTGCGGCCTCCCATGTGGGTGCTCTTCGCCGCGTCCTCCTCGAGGTGGGCGCGGACGATCCCGATCTCGTGGTCGCCGTCCGGCGTCGGCACTAGCACCTTGCCGTTTGTGCAAGACGGCAGATCGTATTGCGAGATCTGATATCCCTTCGGCAGGTCCGGGTAGAAGTAGTTCTTGCGCGAGAAGACAGCGTGCGGCGCGATCTCGCAGTCGAGCGCCAGCCCGAGCTTGATCGTCCATTCGATCGCACGCCGGTTCACCACCGGCAGCGCGCCGGGGAAGCCGAGGCAGACGGGGCAGGTCTGCGTGTTCTCGCCGCCGCCGAAGCCGTTCGCGCAGCGGCAGAACATCTTCGTCCGCGTCTTCAGCTGGACGTGGATCTCGAGTCCGACAACGGGCTGCCAGGTCGTCTCGCTCACCGCAGCCGCTCCGGCACCGGGTCGAAGCCGAGCGCCCGCTCGAGCGCGTGCCCGGCCTTGAAGAGCGTGTTCTCGGACAGCTGCGGCCCGATCAGCTGGAGGCCGACCGGCAGGCCGTCGGAGAGGCCGCAGGGGACGTTCAGCCCCGGCAGCCCGGCCATGCAGGACGGGATCGTCAGCAGGTCGGAGAGGTACATCGCGAGCGGGTCGGCCGCCTTCTCGCCCAGCTCGAACGCGACCGTCGGCGACGTCGGCGAGACGAGCAGGTCGAAGCGCTCGAACGCGGCCGCGTGCTCGCGCGCGATCAGCGTCCGCACCTTCTGCGCCTGGCCGTAGTAGGCGTCGTAGTAGCCGGCCGAGAGCGCGTAGGTGCCGAGCATGATCCGCCGCTTCGGCTCGTCGCCGAAGCCGGCGTCGCGCGTCCGCTCGACCATCTCGTAGTAGGTGTCGGCGTCGACGCGCAGGCCGTAGCGGACGCCGTCGTAGCGGGCGAGGTTCGAGGACGCCTCGGCCGGCGCGATCAGGTAGTAGCAGGCGAGCCCGTACTCGACCGAGCGCGGCAGCTCGCACTCCCCCACCTCGGCGCCGAGCTCGCGGGCGAGGTCGATCGCCTTCTGGACGGCGGCCGTGACGCCCGGCTCGATCCCCTCGGCCTCGTTCATCTCCTTCGGGACGCCGATCCGGAGACCCGCGAGGCTCTCGCCCTCCGGCAGCTCGACCGCCGGGACGTCGACCGTCGTCGAGTCGGCCTGATCCTTGCCGGCGATGATCGAGTAGAGCCGCGCGCAGTCGCGGACGTTCTTCGCGACGGGGCCGATCTGGTCGAGGCTCGACGCGAAGGCGACGACGCCGAAGCGGCTGACGGTGCCGTAGGTCGGCCGCAGGCCGACGTTGCCGCAGAGCGCGGACGGCTGCTTGATCGAGCCGCCGGTGTCGGAGCCGAGACCCCACGGTGCGAGCCCTGCCGAGACCGCGGCCGCCGTGCCGCCGCCGGAGCCGCCGGGCACGCGCGCGGGATCCCAGGGGTTGTGCGTCGGCCCGTAGGCCGAGTTCTCGGTCGAGGAGCCCATCGCGAACTCGTCCGTGTTCGTCTTGCCGATCACCGGCAGCCCGGCGTCGCGGCAGCGCGCAGCCACCGTCGCGTCGAAGACGGGCACGTAGCCGGCGAGGATCTTCGAGCCGGCGGTTGTCTCGACGCCCTTCGTCGAGATCACGTCCTTGAGCGCGATCGGGACGCCGTCGCCGTCGGCGTTCTCGACCGTGCGGAGGTAGCAGTGCAGCTCGCCGTCGCGCTCGCCGACTGCGTCGAGGTAGGCGCGATGGAGCTCGGCGCCCGACACCTCCTTGCGCTCGAGCAGGCCGACCGCGTCCTCGGCGGTCAGTCGGAGCGTGTCGATCATGCGGTCGGCGGCACCTTGAAGAGGTCGCCCTCGCGCGCGGGCGCGTTCGCGAAGGCGTCGTCGAGCGCGAGGGACGGACGCGGCTCGTCCTCGGCCCAGGCGTTGACGAGCTCGAGCGGATGCGACGTCGGCGGGACGTCGGCGAGGTCGAGCTCGCTCGACCTTCGAGACCGCCTCCAGGATCGCGCTCAGCTCGCCGGTGAGCCGCTCGACCTCGTCTTCGGTCAGCTCGAGGCTCGCCAGCTTGGCGACGTGCAGGACCTCTTCCCGTGTGATTGCCATCGCTCCATCCTTCCAAAAGCTGATCTTGGCACGCGCGAAGCCGTGCCCTTCAGGGGTTTTCACGCGCGGACGCGGGCTTTGCCCGTGTCCTTGCGCAAAAAGAAGGGCCCCCTCTCGGGAGCCCTTCACAAACTCGATCCGAAAGAAGTTAGGCCGCGGAGACGTTCGCCGCCTGGGCGCCCTTGGGCCCCTGGACGACTTCGAACTCCACCCGCTGGCCTTCGGTCAGCGACTTGTAGCCGTCCATCGTGATCGCGGAGAAGTGGACGAACACGTCCTCGCCACCCTCACGCTCGATGAACCCGTAACCCTTCTCGTTCGAGAACCACTTGACGGTGCCCTGAGCCAACTGGACTTCCTCCTTGCGATGAAGCGACGGCCCGGGCACCGAGCCGCCGACCTTGATAAAGCGCGCGAACCATAGCCTTACACGGCTGGATGTGCAACCTCCTTCGAGCGGTACCGCGCCGCCCGAACCGTGCTCCTGAGCAGCATCGCGATCGTCATCGGCCCAACGCCTCCGGGCACCGGCGTCAGCAGCCCGGCCCGCTCGGCCACGGCCGGGTCGACGTCGCCGACGAGGCCGTCCTCGGTGCGGTTGATGCCGACGTCGACGACGGCGGCGCCGGGCTTCACCATCGCGGGCGTCACGATCCCGGGGACGCCGACGGCGGCGACGATCACGTCGGCGCGCGAGGTCTCGGCGGCGAGGTCCCGCGTCCGCGAGTGGCAGATCGTCACGGTCGCGTTGCCGGTGCAGGAGCAGCAGCGCCGCGGGCTTGCCGACGATGTCGCTGCGGCCGATCACGACCGCGTTCGCGCCCTCGAGCTCGACGTCGTACTCGTCGAGCAGCGCGAGCACGCCGAGCGGCGTCCCCGGCACGTGCGCGGGGTTGCCGGCGAGGAGCAGACCGGCGTTGATGGGATGAAAACCGTCGACGTCCTTGACCGGATCGACGGCGTTGATCACGCGACCCTCGTCGATCTGGCCGGGCAGCGGCAGCTGGACGAGGATCCCGTCGATCGCGTCGTCGGCGTTCAGCTCCGCGACGAGGTCGAGCAGCTCCGCCTCGCCCGTCTCCGCCGGCAGGCGCAGGTCGCGCGCCTCGATCCCGACCTCGAGCGTCGCCTTGTGCTTCATCCGGATGTAGACGTCGGAGGCCGGATCGTCGCCGACGAGCACGGTCGCGAGCCCGATCGGCCGCGGGAACGCAGCGACCTCGGCCGCGACCTCGGCGCGGATCCGCGCCGCGAGCGCCTTGCCGTCCATCAGCGTCGCTGTCACGACGCGAGAATAAGCTCTCCCGATGCGCTGGCCTCGCAAGAACGACGCCGAGTCGATCCAGGCGCGGCGCGACGCGATCCGCGGCGTCGTCGGCGACGCGCCGCTCGCGCACGACGACGAGTCGTGGGCGCGGGCGCAGGAGTCGCACACCGGCGCGACGGTGATCCCGGTGTCGGTCGTCGGTCCGCTCGTCGTCGAGCTCGGCGCCTACGAGCTCGAGGAGCCGGCGGGGACACTCCGCGAGACCGGCCGGGCCCAGGAGGAGCTGCTCGTCCCGCTCGCGCACACCGAGGGCGGCCTCTCGGCCTCGATGTCGCGCGGGATGAAGGCGGCGGCGACCTCGGGCGGATTCCGAACATATGTGATCCAGGACAGAATGACACGTGCATCGTGTTTTGTCTGCAATGACACAGCAACTGCTGTGCAGCTTGCAAGATGGCTCGATGACTCGCTCGACGACCTCCGCGCCTTCCTGGACGCGCTCGACGACCCGTCGCTCTCGAAGCGGGCGAAGCTGCGCGAGGTGAAGACCCACGTCGTCGGACCGATGTGCCACGTCCTCTGGTCGTGGACGACCGGCGACGCGTGCGGACCGAACATGATGACCCGCAACAGCTACGCGCTGAACATGGGCTACGTGATGCAGCAGGCGCCGGTGAAGCCGGAGCGGGCGATCCTGGAGGCGAACATGGGCGGCGACAAGAAGCCGTCGTTCGAGTTCTTCCAGTCCGGGCACGGCAAGACGGTGCTCGCCGAGGCCACGCTCGACGCCGAAACGGTCCGGCGCGTGCTGCGGACGACCGTCGACGACCTGCTCGAGCTCTCGTGGGCGGGGACGCACGGCGCCGTCGCGTCCGGGATGCAGTCCGTCGCCTTCACGCCGGCGTCGGCGATCGCGGCGATCTTCGCCTGCACGGGCCAGGATCTCGGCATGGTCGGGACGAGCTCGATGGCGCACGGCACCGCCCACCGCACCGAGGACGGCGGCCTGCACGCCGCGATCCGCTTCCCCGGGCTCGAAGTCGGGACGGTGGGCGGCGGTACGACCCTCCCGTACGCCCGCGACTGGCTGGCGCTGCTCGGCTGTGCAGGCAGCGGCAAGGTGCACCGGTTCGCGCAGATCGTCGCCGCGGCGGCGCTCGCGCTCGAGATCTCGGCTTCGTCGGCGATGGCGACCGCGGGCTCGGAGAACTTCTTCCAGGCACACCACGAGCGCGGCGGCTTGCGCTGACGGCGATATTCTCCCTGCGATGACGGTCGAGCCGGCCGAGGAGCCGATCAACGCGGATCCGACCTTCGCGCCGCTGATCGAGGCGGAGCGGCAGGCCGCAGACGACGCCGCCCACGACGACAAGGGGCGCGGGCGTCCTCCGCTTCTACGAGCTGGCGAAGAAGCAGGAGTGGCAGGTTCGCGACCTCCCGTGGGGCGACGTGCCGCCGATCCCCGAGACGCGAGCAGGTGCCTCCAAGGAACGGAAGGAGCGGCGCCGCGCTGTCTGGCGCTCGGTGATTACGCAGCAGCTCCAGGCGGACCAGTTCGCGGTCGAGATGGCGGCGCAGCTCCTCAACCTGGCGCCGCACCCCGAGGCGAAGCTCTACTACTCGACGATGGTGCAGGACGAAGCCCGCCACACCGAGGCGTGGCTGAAGCTCGCGAACGAGGCCGGCGGCGTCGCCGAGCGCGACCCGCATCTCGATGAGCTTGCGAAGATGACGCTCGAGGCCGAGACACTCGAGGAGAAGGTCTTCCAGATGCAGGTCTTCTTCGAGCGCCTGATCATCCCGCGCTTCCGGCTGATCGCCCGCTCGTCGCGTGGCACCGTGCTCGAGGACATCTGCAACCGGCTCACGATCGACGACGGCATTCACCACAGCTCCGGCGTCGCCTAC
The DNA here is from genome assembly GCA_963738795.1 of uncultured Gaiellaceae bacterium. GTDB lineage: Bacteria > Actinomycetota > Thermoleophilia > Gaiellales > Gaiellaceae > Gaiellasilicea. The sequence goes on from CAVTXQ010000002.1 coordinate 29,273, forward strand.
GAGCGAGTCCTGCTCGACGGCGCCTCGAAGGAGACGAAGGATCGGCTGGTCACGGCCGCGAACAACCTGCTCCCGATCTTCGTCGAGCACGCGCTCTGGCGGCCGAAGGAGCGCGCCTGGATCGGGAACGTGATGCGGGAGACCGACATCAGGCGGCTGCAGGACGACGTCCGCGACGGAATCCGGATGGCGTCGAGCATGGGCCTCGACGTCTCCGACATCCGGCTCCCGTTCGCGGCATAGACCGGGATGGCTGACCGGTGACTGACGTGCCCGCGGGGGCGATCCAGGCCAAGCCGGGGGCCGCACTCGGCCGCGGCCAAGGCTGGCTGCCTTGGCAAGGCCGAGGGCGGTTCCCGGCGCAGTGCCGGGGTCGTCATCTGCGGGTGCGGTAGTTGCCGGTCAGCCATCCAATCCCGCCCCATCACGATCCGTCCTGCTTCGGCTGCGGCGACCACGAGCTCGGGCTGAGGATGGCGCTTCCGGCCGAGGAGGGCGCCGACGCCTACGCCTCGGAGGTCACGTTCGGCGTCCACCACCAGGGCGGCCCCGGGATCGCGCACGGCGGCATCGTCGGCGCCGCGCTCGACGAGGCGTGCGGGCTGCTGGCGACCTGGCACCGCTTTCCGACGGTGACGGCGCGACTCGCGATCCGCTATCGCAAGCCGGCGCCGATCAACCGGCCGCTGCAGGTCACGGCGCGCGTCAGCACCGAGCGCGGCCGCAGGATCGAGATCTCGGCCGAGCTCCGCGACGGCGACGAGCTGCTGGCCGAGGCGGACGGCACCTTCCTCCACGTCCCGCTCGAGCACTTCCTCGCGACACCGGAAGGCCGTGCCGCCGGTGAAGCCTGGGCGAAGCGACTCGAGAGGTAGTTGCGGCAGACTCCGGCCATCCGTTACGAGCTCGAGTTCGAAGACACATTCGCCGGCGACTCGTTGAACAGCGCTCGCTGGCTTCCGCATTACCTCCCGCACTGGAGCAGCCGCGAGCGCTCGGCGGCCCGTTACGAGGTAGCCGACGACCGGCTGACGCTCCGGATCGACGCCGACCAGGAGCCGTGGTGCCCGACGCTCGACGGCGAGACCCGGGTGTCGTCGCTCCAGACCGGCCAGTTCGCCGGGCCTGTCGGAAGCACGGTCGGCCAACAACGGTTCAATCCCGCAGCGGTCGTCACGGAGGCGCAGGAGAACGTCCGCCTCTACACGCCGCAGTACGGCCGCATCGAGCTGCGGGCGAAAGCGCTCGACGACCCGACCGCGATGGTCGCTCTCTGGATGATCGGGTACGAGGACGAGCCGACGCGTTCGGCGGAGATCTGCGTCTGCGAGATCTTCGGCCGTGACGTCGGCGAGAACCGACGCCTCGGTCGGAATGGGCGTGCACCCGTTCGGCGACCCCGCGATCACCGACGACTTCGAGGCCGTCCACGTTCCGATCGATGTGCGCGAGTTCAATGTCTACGCGGCCGAGTGGACGCGCGAGCAGGTCGAGTTCTTCGTCGACGGCGAGTCCGTCAAGACGGTCGCGCAGTCGCCGGCCTACCCGATGCAGCTGATGCTGGGGATCTACGAGTTTCCGCAAGACGACGACGCGCGCAAGCCGGACGCCTACCCGAAGACATTCGTCGTCGACTACGTCCGCGGCTACCGACTCGCAGACGGCTCGAACGGGTGATTTCCACGCGGGCGCAGAGCGCCCATGCTGTGTCGGATCTCTTCTGCGGCGGAGATCACCCCCAACCTCCGGAGCCCCCCAATGTCCCGGATCGTCTTCGCCGCCGCCATGATCGCGTCAGTCCTGGCCCTCGCCAAGCACCAGAACGTGCTCGAGCGCACGGGCCTCCTCGGAGGCTGCTCGACACTGACCGCGCCCGCACCCGACGGCGGCCAGTGGCTCGAGTGCCGCCCCGGCCGCCTGACCGGGTACCCCGACCTCTCGCAGGACTCGTGCTCGCGGCGCGGGCTGCGCGGCGAGTCGCGCTACTGGATCTGCCCCACAGCGCTCATCGCCGCGCGCTCCCCGCACGAACAGCCGACGCGCTAACTTGCCGCGGCGATGCCGCCACTCACGATCTCGACGGCGCAGCTCGCCGTGCTCGAGCGGACGGTGCGCAACATCGTCCGGGCAGTTCGCCGGCTCGCCTTCGCCGCCGTCGCCGGGGTGCTCCTGATCGCGCTGCTGCTGCGGCGCGACGGCGGCTTCGACGGCGCGGATGCGTTCGTCACGCTGCTGCTGCTGACGCCGGCAGCGATCGTCCTCTTCTTCGCGCGGGGTGTGCTGGAGCTCGTCTCGCTGCCGGGCCGGCTGCAGCGGATCCCGGGCGAGGGCCAGGAGCGGCTCTCGGAGCTGGCACGGACAGCGGGCGAGGCGCGCGGCGCACGGCCGCGGAACGCGCCACTGCTGCTCTGGCGCCTCCGCCGCTCGATCGGCTCGCTCCGCGACGTGGCCGGGATCGCGCTGCCGTTCCGCGTGCTGACTCCCGGCTTCCTCGGCCTGACCGCGTTCGCTGCCCTCGCATGCGTGGTGCTCGTCGGGATCGGGCTGATCGCGCTAATCGTGCTCGCGACCGGTTGATCGGTTTGCCCCGCGGACAATCGGTGAGATACGGCACTGAATGGCACGCGCGACGCGAAAGCAAGGCTGGTACACCGCCTTCCTGGACGCGGGGATCTGGGTCCTCTTCGCCCTGCTCCTGGTCCCCGCCGGCGCCGTCGGCTACGTGATCGGCAAGGAGCAGGCGAGCGACGAGCCGGCGGCCGCAGGCGGAGCAGGCCGAGAACGAGGCGGCGCAGACGCCGGAGATCGAGCCGGCGGCCGCGTTCTCGGCGGACGAGCTGATGGAGGAGCCGAAGGACGCATGGCTGACGAACGGCGGCACGCTGATGAACCAGCGCTACTCGCCGCTCGACGAGATCGACACCGGGAACGTCGGCGACCTGAAGGGCGTCTGGATGACCGACCTCGGCGGCTCCGGCGTCGCGGCCAAGTACTCGGCGGAGGCGCAGCCGATCGTCCACGAGGGCGTGATGTACGTCCCGACGGGCGCCGACGACGTCTTCGCGGTCAGCGTCGAGACCGGCAAGGTGCTCTGGCGCTACGAGGCGAACCTCGACCAGAAGATCAGCACCGTCTGCTGCGGCTGGCTCAACCGCGGCGTCGCGCTCGGTGACGGCAAGGTCTACCTCGGCCAGCTGGACGGCTCGCTCGTCGCGCTCGACCAGACGACCGGCAAGGTCGGGTCTGGAGCACGCAGGTCGGCCGCTGGCAGGAGGGGTACACGATCACGGCCGCGCCGCTCTACTACGACGGCCTCGTCTACACGGGCATCTCCGGCGGCGAGTTCGCGATCCGCGGCCGGATCCAGGCCTACGACGCGAGGACCGGCGAGCAGGTCTGGCGCTTCTACACGGTCCCCGGCCCCGGCGAGGAGGGCCACGACACGTGGCCGCAGGACAACGACTCGTGGAAGCACGGCGGCGCGCCCGTCTGGCAGACGCCGGCGGTCGATCCCGAGCTCGGCATGCTCTACTTCTCCACCGGCAACGCCTCTCCGGACCTCGACGGCAGCCGAGCGCGCGGGCGACAACCTCTTCGCCGCCTCGATCGTGGCGGTCGACGTCAAGACCGGCGAGTACCGCTGGCACTTCCAGCAGGTCCACCACGACATCTGGGACTACGACAGCCCGAGCCCGATCGTCCTCTTCGACGCCGAGATCGACGGCGAGGAGCGCAAGGGACTCGGCGAGGCGTCGAAGACCGGCTGGGTCTACCTGCTCGACCGCGAGACGGGCGAGCCGCTGTTGCCGATCGAGGAGAGGCCGGTGCCGCAGCTCGGCAGCCAGGCGACCGCGAAGACGCAGCCGATCCCGAGCTATCCGCCGCTCTTCTCGCACGAGGTCACCGACGAGGACGTCGCCGGGATCCAGAAGCTCGCGGACGCGAACACGAAAGACGGCCAGCCGAAGCAGAAGGTCGTCAAGGGCGGCATCTACACCCCGTTCGGCGAGACGATCACCGCGATCGTCCCGGGGCCGCAGGGCGGCACCAACTGGCAGCCGTCGAGCTACAACCCCGAGACGGGCCTGATGTACGTCTGCGCGATGCGCAGCGTCTCCGGCTATTCCTCGAAGAACGAGGAGCTGCCGGAGGGCAAGCGCGGCCAGACCGCCGATCTCGGCAGCGTCTTCACGACGACCGGGTTCGGCTCCCAGGAGGGCTACTTCGTCGCGATCGACGTGACGACGGGCGAGAAGGTCTGGGAGAAGCGCTGGCCCGAGTCGTGCTACTCGGGCTCGGTCACGACCGGCGGCAACCTCGTCTTCGTCGGTCGCAACGGCGGCCAGCTGGAGGCGTACGACGCGGAGACCGGCGAGGGCCCGCTCTGGAGCTTCCAGACCGGCGCCGGCGCGAACACGACCGCGACGGTCTTCGAGCAGGACGGGACGCAGTACCTCGCCTTCCTCGCCGGCGGCAACGCGCTCGCCGCGACGCAGCACGGCGACAACCTCTGGCTCTTCTCGCTCGAGGGGACGATGGACGAGGTCTCGGCCGGAGCAGGAACTCGCGCTCGGCCTCGATGTTTTCTGCGAGCCGGGCCGCGGCCCACACGGGCAGCCAGCGGTCGACGCGCTCCCGGTCGAGCGGCAGCTCGCGGGCGTAGGCGCGGAGGTAGCCGGCCACGAGGAAGCGGCGCGAGAACGGCGCTACCAGGCGCAGGACGGTTGGCGCGTCGTCGGGCAGCTTGCCGTCGCCTGCAAGGAGGATCGACCGGGCAACATCGGCTGCCGGGTCTCCGCGCGTCCCGTTCGTCCAGTCGATCACGACGCAGCCCTCCGCCGTGCGGAGCAGGTTGGCCGGGTGGAAGTCGCCGTGGAGGAGGCGGTCGCCGTCCGGAAGCTGCTCGAGCCGCTCGAGCGCGCGCCGGCGGACGTCCTCCGGGACGAGCGGCGAGCCGAGCCTGTGGCGGAGGTCGTCGCGCAGCGTGGGCAGCGCCACGGGCGCCTCGATGCGGTGCAGCACCGCGTGCTCGGCTCCGAGCGTTCTCGCGACCGAGCGGACCGCCCATGGATGGCTCGCAAGCCAGTCGAGCAGGTCGATCCCGTCGATGCGGTCGAGGACGACGCCCGGACGGCCGTCCACCGTCACCCGCTCGTGCACCCCGGGCACGTTCGCGCCGGCCTCGTGGGCAGCTGCGAGCGCCGCCGCCTCGCGCTCGATCATCTCCTTCCGCTGCGGGTCCCGCGCGAGCCGGAGCACGCGGCCGTCGTCCCACGCGAAGACCTCGGCCTCGCGCCCGGCTCCGAGCAGAACCAAGTCGCCGGACGACACGAAGTAGATCTTAGGAGGCTCTCAGTTTCGTCTGGCACGCTTTCCCCATGACCGACCTCGAGCGACAGCTCACGCGCCGCCGGCTCCTCGAGCTCGGCCTCGCCCTCCCTCCCCTGGCCGCGATCGCAGGTCACACCGACCTCCTCTCTCCCCCGGCCCTGGCCGCGACGCCGGCCGTCCTCGACGCCGACGACGACCCGACGCCCGAGCTGACCGAGGGCCCGTACTTCACCCCCAACTCCCCCAAGCGCAAGTCGATCCTCTACGCAGGCGCGGTCGGCACGCGGCTCACCCTCACCGGTCGCGTGCTGACCACCGCAGGCAAGCCGATCCCGAACGCGCTGATCGACTTCTGGCAGGCGGACGGCCGCGGCGCCTACGACAACAGCGGCTACCGCTTCCGCGGCCACCAGCTCACGAACGCGAAGGGCCAGTACGCGCTCTTCACCGTCGTCCCGGGCCTCTATCCGGGACGGACGAAGCACATCCACGTGAAGGTGCAGGCCCCGCGCAAGCCCGTTCTGACGACGCAGCTCTTCTTCCCCGGCGTCGCCGGCAACCGCAACGACTCGATCTTCGACACCGAGTGCCTGGTCAAGCGGTGGCGGCTCTCGAAGGGCCGCCGGCTCGCCACGTTCGACTTCGTGCTCGACGTCTAGGAAGGGCTATCCGCGAGCTCGGGGTGCCGGACCACGAGCCGGTGCTCGCGATGGCGGATCGCCTCGTAGGCGACCACGAACGAGCACGTCGCACTCGACGAGCGCGAGCGCGACGTACGGCGGGAACGGCCATCGCGGCCGGCACGAGCGCGAACAGCACGACCGCTCCGATCGTCCGCCGTCTGAAGACGCGGCGCGGTCGTGCGGAAGAGGAAGGCAACGTGCCCGAGCAGGTACAACCCCGCGCCGCCGCAGAGCGCGACTGCGTGCACGCCGTTCGAGCGGATCGCCGACGTGGTGCAGCGTCTCCTCGAGGCCGAAGGCGAAGAGGACGACCCCGGCGATCGATCGGCAGGTGGAGGTAGCTGTACGCATCCCGTGCGAGCCGGACCTGCTCGAGGCCGGTCGCCTGCACGAGCCGGCGTCCGGGCGAGGATCGCAGCCACGTCGAAGTAGAGCCACCAGAGCGCCGAGACGACGACCACCCCGAGCGCCGCCGTCGCGAGCACCTTCGGGATCAGCTCGAGGCCGGCGCCCACGACCGAGCGAGATCACCGACTCGCCGAGCGCGATCAGGACGATCAGCCCGTGCCGCTCCGCGAAATGCGCCGGCGCGATCCGCCAGCCGCTGCCGAGACCGACGACGAACAGCCCGAAGTAGTCGATCGCCAGCGCGACGAGCCACAGCACGAATGCGCGCGTCCTCGGAGGCGAAGGCGGCGACGACGAGGAGCGAGGCACCGAGGAGCTCGGTCGGCGCGATCCGCAGCAGCGAGCCGCGCAGGTCGCGGTCGCCGCGGGCGACGATCCAGTAGAGGACGAGGTGGAGGACGCGGACGACGAGGTACGCGCACGCGAAGAGCAGGGCGTCGTCGTCGAACGCGCCCGGCACGGCGAGCGCGACGCCGAGCATCGTCCCCATCGACGCGAGCATCGCCAGCCGGACGCCGCCGTCGTCGACGTCGATCGTGCTCGTCAACCACGCGTAGCCGGCCCACGCCCATCCACAGCGCCGCGAGCACGAGCATCCCCCGGAGCACCCCGCCCCACGTCGGATCGTCCACGAGGAGCCTCGTGACCTGCGTGAACGCGAAGACGAAGGCGAGGTCGAAGAGGAGCTCGAGCGGCGTGACCTGGTGCTCGCGCTCCTCGACCGACACGCGCAGACCATAACGAGCGCTTCGCGAAAGGATGCGCTGCCGGCCGGGCGCCGACCGAGATGTAGGCTCGCAGGCGGGTCATCAGGGGTCGTCGAAAGGGTGCGAGGAGGCTGCCAACGAATCAGGATCGCCAGCCTCCGCTCGTGGGCCGGGAGCCGGAGCTGGCGAGACTCGCGCAACTGCTAGCAGCGGTGCGGACGGGCGAGAGCGCGGCGCTTGTGTTGCGCGGCGAGGCGGGGATCGGGAAGACCGCGCTCCTGGACTACGCGGCCGAGCGCGCCGACGGCGCCCGCGTCGTGCGTGCGGTCGGCGTCGAGTCGGAGATCGAGCTCGACGTTCGCGGCTCTGCATCAGCTTTGCGTGCCGCTGCTGGACGGCCTCGAGTCGCTGCCGATGCCCCAGCGCGAGGCGCTTGGCACGGCCTTCGGTCTGAGCTCCGGCCCGCCGCCCGCGCGCTTCCTCGTCGGCCTGGCGGTGCTGAGCCTGCTGTCGCAACGCAGCCGAAGCACAGCCACTCGTCTGCCTGGTGGACGACGCCCAGTGGCTGGATCGCTCCTCGGCCCAGGTGCTCTCCTTCGTGGCGCGGCGCCTCCAGGCGGAGTCCGTGCTCGTTCTGTTCGCGGAGCGCGATCAGGACGGAGCCGGATGATCTTGCAGGTCTGCCGGAGCTGCGCCTCCACGGGTTGTCCGACTCGGACGCGCGCGAGCTCCTCGCCGCCACGCACGCCGGGCCGCTGGCCCAACCGGTTCGCGACCGGATCATCGCCGAGACACGCGGCAACCCGCTCGCGCTACTCGAGCTGCCGCAGATGTTCTCGTCGGGGGATCTCGCGGGCGGATTCGGCGTGCCCGGCGGCTTGCGGAGCCAGTTGGAAGCGAGCTTCCGCCGGCAGGTCGCGGAGCTGCCGGCGGAGACGCAGCGGCTGCTGCTGGTGACCGCAGCCGAGCCCACCGGCGATCCGACCTTGCTGTCCCGAGCGGCGGCCGAGCTCGACATCCCGATCACCGCGGCCGCTCCGGCGGAAGCGGAGGGCCTGATCGAGCTCGGCACGCGAGTGACCTTTCGCCACCCGCTTCTCCGCTCGGCGGTCTACGGTGCGGCGGCCCCTGAAGCGCGACGAGCTGCGCACGGCGCGCTGGCTGCCGCGAGTGATCCAGAGGTGGACTTCGACCGCCGCGCCTGGCACCGCGCACAGGCGACGCCCGTGCCGGACGAGCAGGTCGCATCGGAGCTGGAGCAGTCGGCCGGTCGTGCACGCGCACGCGGTGGCTTGGCGGCAGCGGCCGCCTTTCTCGAGCGGTCGGCGGCGCTGACGCCGGATGCGGCACGGCGCGCCGGGCGCGCACTGGCCGCGGCGGAGTTCAAGCACGAGGCAGGCTCGCTCGATGCCGCAGAGCGCCTGGTTCTCGAGGCGGAGTCTGGACCTCTCGACGAGCTCCAGCGCGCACGCGCAGAGCGGCTGCGCGGCCGGATCGCGTTTGCGTCGAGCCGGGGAGAGGACGCTCCATTGCTGATTCTCTCCGCCGCCAAGCGCCTGCAAGCGCTCGACGACCGGGCTGGCGCGGGAGACGTACCTCGAAGCGCTGGCGGCGGCGATCTACCTGGGCCAACGCGACGCGCTGCTCGAGGTGGCACGGGCTCTCCCTGCGGGATGGCCGTCGCAGCCGCCGCGTGCCGCCGAGCTCCTGATGACCGGCTGGGCGCAACTGATCATCGAGGGGTACCCGGCCGGGACGGATCTCATGAGGCGCGGGCTGACGCGCCTTCAGGAGCCGAGCACCTCTCCGGCGAGGAGGAGATTCGCGGGCTCTGGTTCGCATCGCGGGTGGCGGTTGCCAACTGGGACGACGAGAGCGCACACGTTCTCTCCGCGCGCCACGTCCAACTCGCGCGCGATGAGGGCGCGCTGACCGCGCTCCCGTCTGCTCTCGAGATGCTCGCCGTGAGTCGAGCGGACGCCGGCGAGTTCGCTGCCGCGAGGGCATTGGTGAGCGAGGCAGACGCGATCGCCGCAGCGATCGGCACCCCGCCCCTCGGGCACCTCGAGCTCTTGGTTGCCGCCTGGTGCGATCCCGAGGAGAGTGCGCTCGAGCGGATCGACGCCTTCATCCACGACGCACACGACAAGGGTTGGGAGACCTCGATCAACTACGCCGAGTACGCCGCTGCCGTGCTGCACAACGGCTGCGGCCGCTATCAGGCCGCTCTCGAGGCGGCCGAGAGGTCACGAGAACATCACCCGGCGGGAGGGTTCGGCTCCGTGCTCAGCGAGCTGGTCGAGGCAGCAGTTCGCAGCGACCAGCCGGAGCTCGCTGCGGCTGTCGGCACGGAGCTCTCCGAACGCACGCGCGTCGGCACCGACTGGGCGCGCGGGCTCCAGGCGCGGGCGGACGCGCTCCTGAGCGAGGGCGACACGGCGGAGACTCTCTACAGGGAGTCGATCGAGCGACTCGGCCGCACCAGCCAGCGGCCGCATCTCGCACGGTCGCATCTGGTCTACGGCGAGTGGCTGCGGCGTGAGAACCGTCGCGTCGATGCCCGCGAGCAACTCCGGTTCGGCGCACGAGCTGTTCTCGTCGATGGGCGCCGGCGCCTTCACCGAGCGCGCGCGCCGCGAGCTACTGGCCACCGGTGAGAGGGCGCGCAGGCGCGTGGACGAGACGCGCGGCGACCTGACGCCGCAAGAGGCGCAGATCGCCCGCCTGGCCGCCGACGGCTACACCAACCCGGAGATCGGCGCGCAGCTCTTCCTCAGCCCGCGCACCGTCGAGTACCACCTGCGCAAGGTCTATCCGAAGCTCGGCATCAGCTCACGCAGGCAACTGCGCACCGTCGTCGGTTCGATCTGAGCCACCTGAGCCCTCGCCGCTGCGGCTGGTGAGCGGCGCGCGAGGACCAGGGCATTCGACGGATTCGATGCGTTCACCGGTGGAGCAGCCTTCGTGGCGTCAATCCACGAAGGAGGTCAGTCATGACCCAGCTTCAGAACGTCGTGCTCGTGCACGGCGGATTCGTCGACGGATCCGGATGGCAGGGCGTCTACGACCTGCTCCGCGCGGACGGCTTCAACGTCAGCGTCGTGCAGAACTCGACGGTGTCGCTCGAGAGCGACGTCGACGCGACGCGGGACGTCCTCGACGCGCAGGATGGTCCGTCCATCCTGGTCGGCCACTCCTACGGAGGGGTCGTCATCAGCGAGGCCGGAACGCACGAGAACGTCGCCGCGCTCGTCTACATCGCGGCGTTCGCACCCGACCAGGGCGAGTCGGTCGGCTCGTTGATCGCCGACCCGCCGCCCGGCGCGCCGGTGCCGCCGATCCTGCCGCCGCAGAACGGGTTCCTGTTCCTCGACCGGGACAAGTTCGCGGCCTCGTTCGCCGCGGACGTGCCGCTCGATCTGGCCGCGTTCATGGCCGACTCGCAGGTGCCCTGGGGCCTCGACGCCCTCAACGGCAAGGTCACCGACCCTGCCTGGCGGAGCAAGCCGAGCTGGTACCTCGTCGCGACCGACGACCGGATGATCCCGCCGCCGGCGCAGCGCGCGATGGCGGAGCGGGCCGGCTCGACGACCACCGAGGCGCCCGGCAGCCACGCCATCTACGTCTCACAGCCCGCCGCCGTCGCCGACCTGATCAAGCAGGCGGCGCACACCCTCGACCCCGAAGGAGCACTCGCGCCCGATGCCACGCCGGTGGCGTCAGTCTCTAGCCGCGCTACTGGTCGGCAGGACGCCAACGTCCTGCCGACCAACCGCGCTGAGATTGAACGTCGCTCGACACAAGACGCCGAGCCTCGAGAGAGAGAGGCGCCGACCAGAATCGAACTGGTGTGCGAGGCTTTGCAGGCCTCTGCCTAACCACTCGGCCACGGCGCCGTGGCGGTGCGCATCGTAGCGAGCCGGTTCCTGCGTAACCGCGGGAGCGACGGCGGCGTTGTACCTACGTCAACTGCACACAGGAGGCCCGAATGTACATCGGTGGCGGACTTCTCACCCTCATCCTTGTCGTCCTGCTCCTCGTCTGGATCCTCTAAGGACAACGTTCGCGGGCGCCCATGTGGGCGCCCGTTTCATCCTCTCGCGGCCCCCGTCCGGGGCCGTTTCCATGCTCGGGCGTATCGCTTTCAACGCAGGCAGATGCCTCTTACGGGGGATGACGGTTGGACGGAGATTCCGACGATGCGATCAGGGCGGCACGGTCTTCAACGTCGATTTCAGGTTCGGAGGTCTTCCAGTGCGCGCTCGACTCGTCATCCTCGCCGCCCTCGCCGGGCTGTCGGTCACCACCACCGCCGCAGGATCGCTCGACGCCGGCTCGAGTCTCCGCTTCGGCTTCGTCCCGCAGCGCACGTTCCAGGGGCAGGCCGCCTCGCTCTCGGTGATCGTGCGGCCGACCGGAGTTCGCTGTTCGGCGAGCATCCGCTATGCGAGCAACACGCTGCAGCGGCTGCCGTCGGTCGTCGTTCGCGCGGGCAAGGCCAGCTGGCGCTGGAAGGTACCGGCGAAGACGAAGCCGGGCTCGGCCACCGTCAGCGTTTCCTGTGGCCGCGCCGGCAAGGCCAGCCGCAGCTTTGCGGTCGTGGGCCCGCCGACCGCGCCGGCACGAGTCTTGCAGCAGAAGAGCGGCTTCTCGCAGCGAGTGATCGGCGCGAGCCGCCGCGTCAGCTACGGGATCGAGCTCGCGAACCCGTCGCCGGAGAACGACGCGCTCGACGTCGCCGTGCTCGTCAACTTCGTCGATGCGACGAACCGCGTCGTCGATACGGACACGGTCGCAGTCGACACGATCGGCGCCGGGACCGTCTTCTACCTCGGCGGCTCGACGACGATCCCGGATGCGTCGCCGGTCTCGAAGCTCGAGATCGTCGTCCGCATCGGCGGTCAGTCGCCGAAGCGGAAGCTCGGCCCCGAGTACGCCGACGTGCTCGTCCAGGCACAGAAGCAGGATCCCGCCTGGACCGGCGCGGTCGTCGGGCAGATCGTGAACGACCACCCGACGATGCTGTTGAAGCGAACCGAGGTCTCGGCCGTGATCTACGACTCCGCCGGGAACGTGATCGGCGGCGCGACCGGCGGGAACCGCGACGAGCTCCTACCCGGGGTTCGGGCGTACTTCCAGGCCCCCTCGGGCGCGGAGTCGATCCCGTTCGACCGGGTTGCGGCGGCGAGCGTCTCGATGCTGGGCGCGTACGAAGCGACGAGCTAGCGAGGCCTCCAGGGATGGGGTGCTCCCGCCGATAAGGAGCGCATGAGTACCCCTGCCCCGGAACTGCGTTGGATCCCGCTCGGCCAGCTGCTGGTCGACGGCCGCATCCTCACCGAGGAGCAGCTGCACCGCGCGCTCGAGGCCAAGGCCTCGACGGGCAAGCGGCTCGGCGAGGTCGTCGTCGAGCTCGGCTTCACGACCGAGCGAGCGATCGCCGGCGCGCTCGCCGAGCAGTACGAGCTCGAGTACGTCGACCTCGACCTCGCGCACCTGGACAAGCAGGCGGTGGCACTGCTGCCCGAGGAGCTGGCACGCCGCTACGAGGCGCTCCCGCTCAGGGTCCTCGAGGACGGCATCCCGCTGCTCGCGGTCACCGATCCGACGAACCTCGCGAACGCGGACGACCTCCGCTTCGCACTCGGCTCCAACTTCAGGATCGCGGTCGCCGAGCGCGGCCAGATCGAGCTCGCGATCGCGCGCGCCTACCGCCGCTCGCTGCAGCTGATCGCCGAGGACCGCGACGACGACGGTCCCGAGGAGGAGCGGATCAACGACATCCGCAACCTCGCCTCGAGCACGCCGACGATCAACCTCGTCAACTCGCTCCTCACGACCGCGCTCGAAGAGGGCGCGTCCGACCTCCACTTCGAGCCCCGCCGCGAGGACATGCTCGTCCGCATCCGCGTCGACGGCGTCATGCGCGAGCTCGCGACGGTGCCGCGGCACATGCAGCAGGCGGTCACGAGCCGGCTCAAGATCATGGGCAAGCTCGACATCGCCGACCGCCGCGCCCCCAAGGACGGCCGCGTGACGGCGTTCTTCGGCACCGGCCACATCGACATGCGGATCGCCGTCGTCGCGACGACCCACGGCGAGCAGGTCGTGCTGCGGATCCTCGGTAACGGCGGCGACAAGCGGCCGTCGATCGGCGGGCTGGAGATGGAGCCCTACGCGGAAGCCGCGTTCGTGACCGCGATCGAGCAGCCGTACGGCACCGTGATCGTCTGCGGGCCGACCGGCTCGGGCAAGACGACGACGCTCTACGGCGCGGTCGACCACCTCAATCGCAGCGACCGGGTCGTGATGACGATCGAGGATCCGGTCGAGTTCCGGCTCGACGGCGTCAACCAGATCGAGGTCGACGCCAAGGGCGGCCTCAGCTTCGCGAGCGGCCTGCGCACGATTCTCCGCTCCGATCCCGACGTGCTCCTCGTCGGCGAGGTGCGCGACGCCGAGACGGCGTCGATCGCGATCCAGGCGGCGATGACGGGCCATCTCGTCCTCACGTCGCTCCACGCGCACAATGCGGCCAGCGCGGTCGCGCGGCTGCGCGACATGGGTGTCGACACCTCGCTGCTCGCCAGCTCGCTCAACGCCGTCGTCGCCCAGCGGCTCGCACGGCGCCTCTGCGTCCACTGCCGCCGCGAGTACGCGGCCGACGCGGAGGAGCTCGGCGTGGCCGACCAGACCATGTCCGATCACGTGCTCCTGTACGCCGCCGTCGGCTGCGCCAAGTGCCAGGGGACGGGCTACGCGGGCCGCGTCGCGCTCCGCGAGGTGATGCCCGTTTACGGCGAGGTGCGCGCGCTCGTCGAGTGCTCGGCCGAGGAGATCTTCGCGGCGGCCGTGCGGCAGGGAATGACGACGCTCCGCGACGACGGGATGCGCCTCGCCCTCACCGGCGTCTCGTCGGTGGACGAGATCCGCCGCGTCACCGGCATCCGGCTGATCTGACCGCGGGGGAAGGCGGCGGACGCCGCCCTCCCCCGCGTTCGTGCGCTACGTGATCCGGGCGGAGAACGTCTTCGTCGTCGAGACGCCCTGGAAGGTGACCTTCATCGTCACCCGGACGAGCTTGCCCTTGGCGGTCTTCGGGAGCTGCATGTTGCAGGTCGCGACGCCGCCGCTGACGCGGCCGCTGGCCTTGAGCGGGGCCGTACCGACGCGCGCGGTGCACGTCACCGTGCCCGTCGCAAGCGGACCGCCTGTGTCGCCACGCGTGACGCGCGTCCGGACAGCGAGCGCCTTGCCCGCCGTCGGCTTCGCCGGAACCGCAGTCGCCGTTCCCGTGGCGAGCGTGAGTGGCTTGCTCAGCGTGTAGATGTACGCATCCGTGCCGTTCGGCGCCGTGTCCTCGGCGATGAGATTGCGGTTCGCGTCGAACTGGAACGTGTCGGTCCAGAACGTGAACTTCGCGACGCCGCCGAGGTCGGCCTTACTCACCTTGAACGTGGCGACACCGTTCGCGTAGCTGCCGTTCGCGGAAGCGGCTCCGGCAGCGACGAATGTCGTCCCATCCCAGCGCAAGAACTCCCAGCCACTCGACGACATCAGCAAGAGGTACTCGACCCCGCTGGCTCCGGTGTCCGGGTTCTGATCGGTATCGAACGCGATGTCGAGGATGGCGTCCGCGGCGAGCACGGCCTGGTTCGTCCTGACCGTGAAGGTCAGGAAGCCGGCGGCGTCGTTTGACGCAGTCACCGCGGTGACGTCGGGAGCCGTCCCGGAGTCGCCGGCCGGATCCGTGAAGCTCACGTTCGCTCCCGCGACCTGCACCGCAGCGAGCGCGAGCGCGGCCGTCGAGACGAGCAGCAGTATCTTCCTCATTCGTTCAGACCCCTTGTATTCGAGAGAGCCGCGGTCGCAGGGGGCGTCGCGCGGTGATGACCGAGGCGGAAGCTAGCTGTAGCGCAGGACGCTCGCTATCACCGAAACGGGTGACGTTCTGCGGGGCTAGCCGTGCGGCGCCGACCAGTCCGAGCCGACGTCGCCGCCGCCCTCGGCGGTCAGCCGGCGCCCGACGCGGAACAGCACCGGGTGCGGTGCGATCGCGCCCGCCGCGAGCGACTCGCCCTGGACGAAGAACGGCGACCGCTCGAGCAGGCTGCGGGGAACGAACGAGAAGACGTCGCCGACGAAGTCGAGGTCGGCGAGCGAGTTCATCCGCATCAGGAGCAGGTTGTCGCACTGGGAGAGCACGTCCTCGTGCAGCTTCTGCGGCCGCTGGGTCGAGACGAGCAGGTGGAGCCCGAACTTGCGCCCCTCGGCCGCGATCCGGACCGCGAGTCGGTCGTGATCGCGGTCAGCGGGTCGGCCTGCCCGGCCGGGCAGATGTTGTGCGCCTCGTCGATCACGATCAGGACGGGCTCGCGCTCCGCCCGCCGCTCCCAGAGCCGAGAGATGACCATCGCTGCGGCGAGCGTCTGCTCCTCCCGCGT
>CAVTXQ010000003.1:0-349492 GCA_963738795.1 uncultured Gaiellaceae bacterium
GCTCGCCGTCGCTGTCGACGACGCTCTCCGCGCCCTCCTCGGTCTCCTCGGCCGTGGGCTGGCGCGCGGCCGCGCGGAGCGAGCCGGGCGAGAGGTCGATGCCGAGCTCCTCCGCGGCGCGGAGCAGCTCGTCGTCCTCCTCCCGCACCTCGACCTCGCGGCCGTCGTCCGACTGGACGTGGACGTCGAGGGCGAGCGACTGCATCTCCTTCAGCAGCACCTTGAAGGACTCCGGGATCGACGGCTCGGCGATGTTCTCGCCCTTGACGATCGCCTCGTAGGCCTTCACGCGCCCGATCGTGTCGTCGGACTTGATCGTCAGCATCTCCTGGAGCGTGTACGCGGCGCCGTACGCCTCGAGCGCCCACACCTCCATCTCGCCGAAGCGCTGGCCGCCGAACTGCGCCTTACCACCGAGCGGCTGCTGGGTGACGAGCGAGTACGGGCCGGTCGAGCGCGCGTGGATCTTGTCGTCGACGAGGTGGAGCAGCTTCAGGATGTACATGTAGCCGACCGTGACCTTCTGGTCGTACGGCTCGCCGGTCTTGCCGTTGAAGAGGCGCACCTTGCCGGAGACCTTCCGGCCGGTGTCGCGGCTCTGGTCGACGTTGAACTTGATCGGCGAGTCGGGGTTCTGCTTCGACCACGTCACGAGCGCCTCGTCGACGTCCTCCTCGCTGGCGCCGTCGAACACCGGCGTCGCCACCGGGCGCGGGTTCGGCGCGTTGATCGGGGCCTTCGGGTTGACGCCGACGTCGCCGTCCTCGGCGAAGACGCCGTGCGCCGCGGCCCAGCCGAGGTGCGTCTCGAGGATCTGGCCGATGTTCATCCGGCTCGGGACGCCCAGCGGGTTCAGGATCACGTCGACTGGGCGGCCGTCCTCGAGGAACGGCATGTCCTCCTCGGGGACGATCTTCGAGATCACGCCCTTGTTGCCGTGGCGGCCGGCGAGCTTGTCGCCCTCCGAGATCTTGCGCTTCTTCGCCACGTAGACGCGGACGAGCTCGTTCACGCCCGGCGAGAGGTCGTCGCCCGCCTCGCGGGAGAACGACTTGACGCCGATCACCTTGCCGCCCTCGCCGTGCGGGACCTTGAGGGACGTGTCGCGGACCTCGCGCGCCTTCTCCTTGAAGATGGCGCGGATCAGCTTCTCCTCCGCGGTCAGCTCGGTCTCGCCCTTCGGCGTCACCTTGCCGACGAGCAGGTCGCCGGAGCCGACCTCGGCGCCGATGCGGACGACGCCGCGGTCGTCGAGGTTCGCGAGCGACTCCTCCGAGCGGTTCGGGATGTCGCGCGTGATCTCCTCGTCGCCGAGCTTCGTCGAGCGGGCGTCGATCTCGTACTCGTGGATGTGGATCGAGCTGAGCACGTCGTCCTTGACGAGCCGCTCGCTGAGGACGACGGCGTCCTCGAAGTTGTAGCCCTCGAAGGTCATGAAGGCGACCATCAGGTTGGCGCCGAGCGCGAGCTCGCCGCCGTCCGTGGAGGAGCCGTCGGCCAGCACCTGCTGCGCCTTGACCTTCTCGCCCAGACCGACCACCGGCTTCTGGTGGATCAGCGTGCCCTGGTTCGAGCGCATGAACTTGGTCAGGTGGTACTCCTCGCGGGAGCCCTTGCCCTCGACGACGATCTTCTCGGCGTCGACGTCGATCACGGTGCCGTCCGTGTTCGAGAGGACGACGTCACCGGTGTCGACCGCGGCGCGGTACTCGAGGCCGGTGCCGACGAGCGGCGCCTGCGGGATCATCAGCGGCACTGCCTGCCGCTGCATGTTCGCGCCCATCAGCGCGCGGTTGGCGTCGTTGTGCTCGAGGAACGGGATCAGGGCGGTGCCGACCGAGACGATCTGCGCCGGCGCGACGTCCATGAACTCGACGTCCTTCGGCGCGGCGGTGACGGCCTCGCCGAGACTCGACCGGCAGAGGACGCTGTCGTTGAGGAACTTGCCCGTCTTGGGATCGACCGGCTCGGACGCCTGCGCGATCGTGTACTGGGCCTCCTCGGCGGCGTCGAGGTAGATGATCTCGTCCGTCACCTTGCTGCCCTTGACGACCCGGTACGGCGTCTGGATGAAGCCGAACTCGGACACGGTCGCCATCGACGCGAGCGAGCCGATCAGGCCGATGTTCGGGCCCTCCGGCGTCTCGATCGGGCACATGCGGCCGTAGTGGGTCGGGTGGACGTCGCGCACCTCGATCGGGGCGCGCTCGCGGGTGAGGCCGCCGGCGCCGAGCGCCGAGAGCCGCCGCCGGTGCGTGAGCCCGGCGAGCGAGTTCGTCTGGTCCATGAACTGCGACAGCTGCGAGGAGCCGAAGAACTCCTTCAGCGCCGCGACCACGGGCCGGATGTTGATGATCGTCTGCGGCGTGATCGTGTCGACGTCCTCGGTCGTCATCCGCTCGCGGACGACGCGCTCCATCCGGTAGAGGCCGACGCGGAACGCCTCCTGGATCAGCTCGCCGGTCGTACGAAGCCGGCGGTTGCCGAAGTGCTCGTACTCGTCGAGCTCGGCCCGGATCGGGTCGCGGTTGAGCTGGATCGCCTCGGCGGCGAAGTCCTTCGCCTCGAGGTCGACGCCGAGCTTCATCGGCAGGTCGACGAGCTTGCGCACGAGCGCGACGATGTCGGTCGTCGTCAGGGTGCGGGTGTCGTCGGGGATGGAGACGCCGAGCCGCTGGTTCAGCTTGTAGCGGCCGACCTTCGTCAGGTCGTAGCGCTTCGGGTCGAAGAAGAGCGCACGGACGAGGTTGCGCGAGTTGTCGAGCGTCGGCGGCTCGCCGGGACGCTGCTTCTTGAACACCTCGACGACCGCCTCTTCCTCACGGGTCGTCGTGTCCTTGTCGAGCGTGTTCTGGATGAAGGGGGAGTTGTCGAAGAGCTTCAGCAGGTCCTCGTCGGAGTCCAGCGCCAGCCCGTCGTTGTAGTCCTCACGCGCGAGCGCGCGCAGGAGCGTCGTCACCGGCAGCTTGCGCTTCCGGTCGATCCGGGCGTAGACGATCCCCTTCTTGTCGATCTCGAGCTCGAGCCACGAGCCGCGGCTCGGCATCAGGTTCGCGGTGAAGACCTGCTTCGTCGCATCCTTCGGCTCCATCAGGTAGGCGCCCGGGCTGCGGACGAGCTGCGTCACGATCACGCGCTCGGTGCCGTTGATGATGAACGTCCCCCACTCCGTCATCATCGGGAAGTCGCCCATGAAGACCCGCTGCTCGCGGATCTCGCCGGTCTCCTTGTTGACGAAGCGGACCGTCATCGAGAGCGGGGCCTGGTAGGTCAGGTCCTTCTCCCGGCATTCCTGAATCGTGAACTGCGACTCCCCGAACTCGAACTCGCCGAACTCGACGGCGAGCGTGCCGGTGTAATCCTCGATCGGCGAGATGTCCGAGATCGTCTCGCGCAGGCCTTCGTTCTTGAACCACTCGAACGAGGCCTTCTGGATATCGATCAGGTTGGGGAGGTCGAGGACGTGCTTCAGGCGTGAAAAGCTCTTGCGCGCACGGGGCGCGACAGCAGTGCTGCTCAAGTGGTAACAGCCTCCCTTATAGCTACGAGCGAATTCTTCAGTGGGCAGGGCGGAACGGCGATCGGCGGCGCAACCCGGAAGGGTAGCGAACGCAGGCCCCTCTCCGCAAGCTTGAGCCGCGGCGGGAGCCGAATGTCCACCCAGGATAGCAAACGGATCCAGAAAAGAGCCGAGGGCGCTAAAAAGCGCCCTCGGCGGTGACCCCTACTTACAACGCACAAAGTGCGCCGGAAGGTACGGCGCCTTCCTACTTGAGCTCGACGCCGGCGCCGGCCTCTTCCAGCTGCGCCTTGATCGAGTCGGCTTCCTCCTGGTTGACGCCCTCCTTGACGGTGCCCGGGGCGCCGTCGACGAGGTCCTTCGCCTCCTTCAGGCCGAGGCCGGTGACTGCGCGGACGACCTTGATCACCTGGATCTTCTTGTCACCCGCAGCGGTGATGACGACGTCGAAGGAGGTCTTCTCCTCCGCCGCCGCAGCACCGTCGCCGCCACCCGCTGCCGCGGGGGCTGCGGCCGCCATCGGAGCGGCGGCGGTGACGCCCCACTCCTCCTCGATCGCGTTCTTCAGCTCGACGAGCTCGAGCACGGTCATCTTGCCGAGCGTCTCGAGCACCTTCGCGGTATCCGTTGCCATTACTCCTGCTCCTCCTGCGTCTCAGTTTCAGTGTCGGTGGTCTCTTCGGTGCTCTCGGGCTCTGCTGCCGCCTCCGCCTCGGGCTCCGCCTCGGCGGCGGGCTCCTCGACCGCGGTCTCCTCGGCCGGTTCGGCCTCGGCTGCGGGGGCCGCGTCAGCCTCCGGACGTATCGCCCTGCTCCTGCAACTGCTCGATGCGGGCGTCGATCAGCCCGACGAGGTCGCGGAGCGGTGCCGACACGAGCGCGACGATCGTCGTCAGTGGCGAGACGATCGCCCCGACCAGCTGTGCCCGAAGCACGTCGGCCGGCGGCAGCTTGGCGAGACTCTCGACCTCGTCTGCCGACATCGCCACGCCCTCGAGCACTCCCCCGCGGATCGCGAGGATCTTCGTGCTCGTGGCGGCGTCGCGAAGCGCCTTCGCCACCGCGGCGGGATCGCCGTCGGACTCGACGAACGCGATCGCCGACGGGCCCTCGAGCAGCGCCAGCAGCGCATCCGCGCCCGCGGCCTCGGCCGCGCGGCGGGTGAGCGTGTTCTTGACGACCGCGAAGCGGGCGCCGTGCTGGATCAGCTGCGAGCGCAGGCCGTCGATCTCCGCATTCGTCAGACCGCGATAGTCGGCGACGATCAGCGTCTCCGACGTCCGCAGCCGCTCGGTCAGCTCTGCGACGACTCGTTCCTTCTCACTCTTCTGCATCTCTCACCTCCTTGAAACGATCGAGCCCGCACGGAGGCGGGCTCGGAAACAGAGGTGCATGCACCCTTCCAAGCGCCACCTCGGGAGGACCTCTGCCGGTACGACCGGCTGCCTCCTTTCTTCGGCGACGGGCTATGGACGGAAACCTAGGCCGGGACTGGCTCCTTCTTGGAGTCGAGCTCCTCGAGGAGGCCGCGGACGCGGGCCGGGTCGACGCGCACGCCGGGGCCCATCGTCGTCGTGATCGTGATCTGCTCGATGTAGCGGCCCTTCGCCGACGCGGGCTTCACTCGGACGATCTCCTCGATCAGGGTCGCGTAGTTCTCGAGCAGACTCTTCGCGTCGAAGCTCTTCTTCCCGATCGAGACGTGCACATTGGCGCCGCGGTCGGTGCGGTACTCGAGCTTGCCGCCCTTCGCGTCGGTGACCGCCTTGGCGACGTCGAACGTGACCGTGCCCGTCTTCGGGTTCGGCATCAGGCCGCGCGGGCCGAGCACCCGGCCGAGCTTGCCGACGTTGCCCATCTGGTCGGGCGTCGCGATCGCGACGTCGAAGTCGGTGAAGCCGCCCTCGATCTTCGCGGCGAGGTCGGCGGCGCCGACGACGTCGGCTCCGGCCTCCTCTGCCTCGCGGGCCTTGTCGCCCTCGGCGAAGACGGCGACGCGGACGGTCTTGCCGGTCCCGTGCGGGAGCATCAGCGTGCCGCGGAGCTGCTGGTCGGCGTGGCGGACGTTCAGGCCCAGGCGGAAGTGCGCCTCGACCGTCTCGTCGAACTTGGCGTCCGGGAGGTCCTTGAGGAGCGCGACCGCCTCGGCCGGGGAGTAGAGGTTCTCGCGCTCGATCTTCGAGCGGGCCTCCGTGTACCGCTTGCCGTGGGAGCTCATCGCTGCACCTCGACGCCCATCGAGCGGGCCGTGCCGGCAATCACGAGCATCGCCTGGTCGACGTCGCGCGCGTTCAGGTCCTGCAGCTTGATCTCGGCGATCGAGCGCAGCTGCGCCTGCGTGATCCTGCCGACCTTGTTCCGGTTCGGCTCGGACGAGCCCTTCTCGAGTCCGAGCGCCTCCTTGATCAGCACGGCCGCCGGCGGCGTCTTCGTGATGAAGGTGAAGGAGCGATCCTCGAAGACGGTGATCTCGACCGGGGTGATCCGGCCGTTCTCCTGCGCCGTCTGGGCGTTGAACGCCTTGCAGAACTCCATGATGTTGACCCCGTGCTGGCCCAGAGCGGGGCCGACCGGCGGCGCAGGGTTCGCCTGCCCGCCCGGGATCTGCAGCTTGATCAGTGTCAGAACTTTCTTCGCCATACCTTCCTCAGTCCAGCTTCTTGACCTGGTCGAACCCGAGCTCCACCGGCACCTGGCGCTCGAAGATGTCGACGAGCACCTTCAGCTTCTGCTGGTCGGCGTTGACGTCGACGATCTCGCCGTCGAAGTCCGACAGCGGGCCGGAGGTTACCTTGACCGACTCCCCGAGCGTGAACTCGACCTGGGAACGGAGGGCCGCGCCGGTGGCTGCGGCACCCGTGTGCAGGATCCGGTCGACCTCGCCCTGCGCGAGTGGCACGGGCTTCGCGCCGGCGCCGACGAAGCCGGTGACGCCGGGCGTGTTCTTCACGACCGTCCACGCCTCGTCGTTCAGGTCCATGTTGACGAGCACGTAGCCGGGCAGGACGCGCTTCTCGATCTGCACCTTCTGACCGTCCTTGGTCTCGATCACCTGCTCGGTCGGGACGACGACGCGCCGGAAGCGCGGCGCCTGGTTCATCGAGACGATCCGGTGCTCGAGGTTGGCCTTCACCTTGTTCTCGTGCCCGGAGTAGGTGTTGATCACGTACCAGCGGAACATGTCAGCTCACTCTCCGAGCAGGACGGTGCGGACGAAGGGCTTGAAGACCTGGTCGGCGGCGTAGAGGTACGTGCCGACGATGACACAGGCGATGATCACGACGATCGTCCCCTGGACGACCTGGGAGCGGTTCGGCCACTCGACCTTCTTCAGCTCCGCCCAGGCCTCCTTGACGAAGCGGCCGCGCTCGCGCTGCTCGCGCCGACCCGTCTGGGTCGACGACGGCTGCATGCCGGGGCGCACCTGCGCCTGGCTGCGCGCGCGCTGCGGCGCGGGCTTCGCGACGCCAGAGCTCTTCCGCTGGTCGCGTCGCTGCCGGCGGGTCTCCCGGGCCACTAGCGGGTCTCCCGGTGGACCGTGTGCTGACCGCACCAGCGGCAGTACTTCTTGAACTCGACGCGGTCCGGCGTGTTC
The DNA here is from genome assembly GCA_963738795.1 of uncultured Gaiellaceae bacterium. Lineage (GTDB taxonomy): Bacteria > Actinomycetota > Thermoleophilia > Gaiellales > Gaiellaceae > Gaiellasilicea. The sequence goes on from CAVTXQ010000003.1 coordinate 7,115, forward strand.
CGCTTCGACTTGTTCGTCTGGTAGTTGCGCCGCTTGCACTCGGTGCAGGCGAGCGTAATCGCGACTCGTACTCCGGCTGCCATCTAGATCGTGTTCTCTCGGTTTCGGTTGGAAAAGACTGTTGAGGAGTAGCGGCGGCAGGACTCGAACCTGCGACACGCGGATTATGATTCCGCTGCTCTAACCAACTGAGCTACGCCGCCGCGCGGACGGGAAGAGTAGCACGCCTGCGGCCGCGGGAGTCCCGTCCGGCGAGGCTTCTACGATCCCGCGCGTGATCAGAATCAACCCGAAGAGCGGCGGCTGGCTCGAGGTCGTCTGCGGGCCGATGTTCAGCGGCAAGAGCGAGGAGATGATCCGCCGGCTGCGCCGCGCGGAGATCGCCGGGCAGCGAGTCGTCATCTTCAAGCCGCGCATCGACGACCGCTACGACGCCACCGACGTCGTCAGCCACGCGGGCATCCGCATGCGCGCCGTCCCGGTCGGCTCGGTGGCCGAGCTCGTCGGCCACGCACGCGGCTTCGAGGTGGTCGGGATCGACGAGGCCCAGTTCTTCGAGCACGAGATCGTCGGCGCCGCGCTCGCGCTCGCCGACGGCGGCGCGCGCGTGATCGCAGCCGGCCTCGACCAGGATTTCCGGCGGCTCCCGTTCGGCCCGATGCCCGAACTGCTCGCGCACGCCGAGTTCGCGGACAAGCTCCAGGCCGTCTGTCACCGCTGCGGCGGCGGCGCGACGACGACTCAGCGGCTCGTCGACGGCAGGCCGGCGCCGTACTCGGGTGCGACGATCGTCGTCGGCGCGAACGAGCAGTACGAAGCCCGCTGCCGCGACTGCCACGAGGCCGGCGAAGGCCTGGCGACAGTCGCGGCGTAAGCGCGCTACCTGCGCGGCAGCGTCGTGTCGACCCAGACCAACCGGTGGTCGGAAGTGGGGAACGGGAACGTCCCGACGAGCCGGAACAGCGGATCGCTGGCGAGCGGCCAGAAGACGCCCGCGTCGACGATCCGCAGATTCCGCCGCGGCAGCACGTAGTCGGCGCGGAGGTTGCCGGGCGCCGTGTCCGCGAAGTCCGCCGTGTCGAACTTCGGATCGGACCTGTGCGTGAGGTTGGCTCCCCGCTGCAGCGCGTTCTGCTCGACCGCTCCGAGGCTGGCGGGCGTCACCGTGGTGTTCACGAGCGGGTGATCGAGCAGCTGCTGGATCGAGCCCGGGATGCTGTCACCGTCCAACGGATCCGAGTTCTGGTCTCCCGCGATCACGAACAGCGCGTCGCCTCGCAGCCCGCCGCTGCCGCCCCCGTCGTCGTAGATGTAGCGGGACCGCATGCCGGTGATGCTGCCGTCGACGTAGTCGGACCAGAAGCGGATCTCGTCGAAGTTCCGCGTCCCGTTCCGGTCCTCCAGCCCGTCGAAGACCGGCGGCGTCGGATGGCTCGTCAGGAAATGGACGACCCTCCTGCCGATCAGGATCGGCAGATCCCAATGGCTCTTGGACGAGAGCCGGAAGATATTCAGCTCGGCCGGTGAGTACCAGTCCGAGGGCGCGGGCGTCGCCGGGTCGTCCGGCAGCTTCGCGCCAGGCATGTCTTTCCAGAGGAACTTCTGGAATGTGCGGACCCCGGTCTGGTCGATCGGGTACATCGAGTAGACCGCCATCCCGAACTGGCCCGGGAAGAAGCCGAAGCCGTACGCGTCGTCCGGCCCGCCGATCGCGCCGTTGTTGTTCAGGTCGAACCCGGACGGGATGCCGGTGTTCGACTCGGCCGTGAAGCGGAACGGGTAGAAGATCGGTGCGGCGCCGTTCTGCCCGATCGAGAGATAGTTGTCCTGGAACAGGCGGAGAGCGTTGCCCGCCGCGTCGAAGTCGAACTCGTTGATCAGGAGCACGTCCGGCCGAACCCGCTGGATCGTCTCGGCCGCGTTGCGCGCCTGCTGGTTGTTCGGCGTCGAGATGTCGGAGACGAACTGGCCCGCGAAGTTGCGGTTCAGCGACGCATTGAAGGTCGCGAAGCGTACGTCGGCCGCCGCGCTCGCGGGTGCCAGCACGAGCGCCGCAAGCACGATGAGCAGGAACCTGCGCATCCTCTTCCTCCCCTGAGAAGTTGTCGGGGCGGGCATACCACACCCGCCCCGACGACGAAAGGATCTACGTGACCTTGTTGGCCTTGAGGAAGGCGCTGGCCACCGAGGCAGCCGACTTCTTGTCGAGCGCGACGGCCTTGTTCATCGCGATCATCGCCCGCAGCGTCAGCAGCGAGTTGACCCTGTTCAGGGTGCTGGTCAGGTTCGAGCCGTACTCGCTGACGAGCTTCTTCGAGAGCACGGGCGCGACCTGCTGGAAGCCGAACATGTTCCGCGGCTCCGAGAGGACGACGTACTTCGTCGAGATCAGCTGCGGGTCGGTCGTGAAGATGCCCGCGGCCTCGACCTTCCCCTGACTGAGGAGGGTGTAAGAACTGATGCCGGCGAGCGCCGTGAACTCGACGTTCCGGACGCCGTAGCGACTCCCGAGCTGCGGCAGCCACCGCGTCTCGAACTCCGGGAACGCGGCGAGCGTCAGGTCGGGCACCTTGCGCAGGTCGCCGACCGTCTTCAGCTTGTACTTCGTCGCAGTTGTCCGAAGCACGGCGATCCCGTCGCGGTCCTGGAACGGCGTCGCCCGCAAGAGCGTCTGACCCCGCTTCTCGTACGCGGCCTTCGCCGCCAGGTACGTGCCGCGTGCGCTCTTCGGCAATGTCTTCCGCTTGAACGTGACCGAGAGCATGATCCCGGTGTACTCCGGATAGAGCGTGACGCGACCGCTCTTCAGCGAGGCGTCGATCAGCTCCGTCGAGCCGATGTTCTCCTTGTACTGCACCTTCAGGCCCTTCGCCTCCAGCGCCTGCTTGTAGAGCTGCCCGAGGACGTACTGCTCGGGAAAGTTCTTCGTCCCGATGATGATCGGTGTCGCCTGGTTCTTCTCGAGCGCGGCCGGCGCCGCCGCGGCTCCCCCGAGCACGATGGCGACTCCGAGGGCGATCGCGAAGGCCGCCTTGGCGGCCCGGCGATTGTGCTTCCTGATCACTGCACCCACCTCCTGTCGTGGTTCACCCGGTTAGACGACCGGGCGCACATCCGGTTCGAACGCTGGAACATCGCTTTTCAGTCCTGCCGGTGTCAGCCAACGTTGCACGACGCCGAGCGCCGCGTCGGCGGCGAGCGCGAGCAGCGAGACGCAGATCGCGGCGCCGACGAGTCCTTCGACCTTGTAGGCCGCCTGGTTCACGAGGATCTCGCCGAGACCGCTGCCGCCCGCGATCGCGGCGATCGTCGCGGTCGCGACGACGAAGACCGCGGCCGTGCGGATCCCGGCGAAGAGGAGCGGAATCGCGAGCGGAAGCTCGACCCGCCACAGCACCTGGAACGGCGTCATCCCCATCCCACGGGCGGCCTCGACGGCGTCGCGGTCGACCTCGTCGACGGCGACGTAGGCGTTGGTCAGGATCGGCGGGACGGCGAGCACGACGAGCGCGAGCATGACAGTGGTGAAGCCGATCCCGAGGAAGATGAAGCCGACGGCGATGACGACGAGCGTCGGCAGCGCGCGGCCCACGTTGGCGAGGTTCACGGCCACGAACGAGCCGCGGTGCAGGTGCCCGAGGGCGATGCCGAGCGGCACCGCGATCGCGATCGAGACGAGCAGGGCGACGCCGGAGAGGAGGATGTGCTCCCACGTCTTCTCGAGGATCAGCGCGCGCTCGTCGACGATGAACTGGAGGCTGTCGACGAAGACGTCGAGCGCGGCGACGATCACGCCACCCTCCTCGAGGAGGCCCACGGCGTCACCGCGCGCTGCGCAAGCACGAGCAGCCCGTCGGCGAGGATCGCAAGGCCGACGGCGAGCGCGCCGGCGGCGATGATCTCGGTCCTGAAGTCGCAGGCGCAGGGCGCCGAGGATGGGGCCGCCGAGCCCTTCGGAGACGACGAAGGCGGCCACGGTCGCGAGCGCGATCGTCGAGACGACGGCCACCCGCAGCCCCGCGACGATCGCCGGCACCGCCAACGGCAGCTCGACGCGCCAGAGGGTCTGGTTTCGGGTCAGGCCCATCCCGCGCGCGGCCTCGAGCACCTCGGGCGGGGCCGCACGGAGGCCGGCGAGCGTGTTCCGGAAGAGGATCAGGATCGTGTAGCCGACGAGCGCGATCTCGACGGTCGTCACCGTCAGGCCGGTGACGGGGACGAGCAGCTGGAAGAGCGCCAGGCTCGGGATCGTGTAGATCACCGCCGAGACGATCGCGATCGGCCGCTCGGCGAGGCGGAAGCGGTGTGCCAGGAGGGCAGCTACGAGCGAGATCGCGAAGCCGATCGACACCGCGATCGCGGTCAGCTTGATGTGCTCGACGAGCGCCGGCTGGAGCACGTGGATCCCAGTTCTCGCGCACCCAGTCGGTGCAGAAGAGCCGGTTCTCGGCGACGCAGGTCGCTCGCCTCGCCGAAGTCCGGGATGACCGGGTTCGGCGGCCATCAGCGCAGCAGCTCCGTCAGCCGGTCGAGCGTCAGCTGCCGCTTCGCCCCGTCGCCGCCCTCGACGACGACCGCACGCGCGCCGTCGTTCAGCATCGCCGAGAGCGCGTCGCGAAGCGTCGTCTGCCGTCCGAGGAGCGGCCCGACGGCGCCGTTCGCCGGCTCGAGCTCGAGCTCCTCGAGCCGCGTCAGCGAGAGGCGCTTCAGCCCGCGGTCGGCGCCGACGAAGCGTGCGACGAAGTCGTCGGCCGGGCGGGCGAGCAGCTGCTCGGGGGTGTCGTACTGGGCGAGCACGCCGCCCTCGCGCAGGATCGCGATCCGGTCGCCGACGAGGATCGCCTCGTCGATGTCGTGGGTGACGAAGATGATCGTCTTGCGGAGCTCCTGCTGGATCCGGAGCAGCTCGTTCTGGAGCCTGGTCCTGGTGATCGGATCGAGCGCGCCGAACGGCTCGTCCATCAGCATCAGCGGCGGATCGGCCGCGAGCGCACGCGCGAGCCCGACCCGCTGGCGCTCGCCGCCTGAGATCTGCGAGGCGTAGCGGGAGCGGTAGTCGCGCGCAGGCAGGTCGACGAGGTCGAGCAGCTCGTCGGTGCGGGCGGCGATCTCCCGCTTCGACCAGCCGAGCAGGCGAGGCACGGTGGCGACGTTCTCGGCGACGGTCATGTGCGGGAAGAGCCCGACCTGCTGGATCACGTAGCCGATCCCGCGGCGGAGCTCGGTCTCGTCGAGCGCGTTGACGCTGCGCCCGTCGACGCGGACGTCGCCCGAGGTCAGCTCGACGAGACGGTTGACGAGCTTCATCGCCGTCGTCTTGCCGCCGCCGGAGGGGCCGACCAGAGCAGCAGACCTCGCCGGCCGGGATCGTCAACGAGAGATCGTCGACCGCCGGTGCCGCGCGGCCGGGGTACCGCTTGGTCGCATGGTCGAAGACGATCTCGACCGCCTGACGCCGGTACCTCACGGCGCAAAGCGTACGTGGCCGGGCATCGCCCGCGAAGCTTGGGCAAACCCTTACCTGCGGCTAACCCGCGCTTGGATCGGCGCTCGCCATGCTTGTCGGGTCAACTGCGAAGGAGACGGACCGATGGCCAAGACGAGGGTAGTGCTCACGCTCCTGCTGACGGGAGTGCTCGGCTTGCTGGCAGTCGGCTCGCCCGCGCTCGCGAAGGACGGCGACGTGCTCGTCCGCGGCTCGTGCTCGGCGAGGAGCGCGGTGAAGCTGAAGCTGAGCAACGAGAACGGCCGGATCGAGATCGAGGCCGAGGTGGATCAGAACCGGAACGGTGTGCCGTGGACGGTCGTGCTCACCCGGGACGGCACGCGCGTGGCGCGCGCGGTGCGGGTGACGAGGCCGCCGAGCGGGTCGTTCGAGCTGCGGAAGGTGATCGCGAACTCAGCCGGGACCGACGTCGTCCGGGCTGTCGCAACGCGGCGCGGCGAGACGTGCACCGTCCGCGCAACCTGGACCCGCTGACCCGCTGCTAGCGTCGGCCCCCGTGGCCGACGTCGCCTATATCCCGGGCGAGGCCGGCCGCGAACGGCGGCCGGCCGTCGGCTACGCGATGGTGATCTCGGCGGCGCTGCTCTTCGCCCTCAACGGCACCGTCTCGAAGGTCGTGCTCCAGTCCGGGATCTCACCGCTCGAGCTGACCCAGGTGCGCGCGACCGGCGCCTTCCTCGGCTTCGCGCTCGTGCTCGCTCTTGACCCGGCGCGCAAGCCTGCGCGCTGACACGGCGCGAGCTCCCGTACCTGATCGTCTTCGGGATCGCGGGCGTCGCGCTGCGTGCAGTGGCTCTACTTCGTCTCGATCGGACGGCTGCCGATCGGGATCGCGCTCTTGATCGAGTACATCGCGCCGATCCTGATCGCGCTCTGGGCGTGGGCGGTCTTCAAGGAGCAGATCCGGCGGCGGATCTGGGTCGCGCTCGTGCTCGCCGTCGCCGGCCTGTCGGTCGTCGTCGAGGTCTGGAGCGGCTTGACGCTCGACGGGGTCGGCGTCGCCGCAGCGCTGGCGGCCGCCGTCGCGTACGCCGTCTACGTGCTGATGGCCGAGCACGCGGTCACATGGCGCGACCCGGCCTCGCTGACCGCGCTACGGCTTCCTCTTCGCGGGGCTCTTCTGGGCGGCGGTGCAGCCGTTCTGGCGCTTTCCGACGGGCCGGCTCGACGACACCGTCTCGCTGCTCGGCCAGCTGGAGCGCTTCTCGCTCCCGGTCTGGGTGCTGCTGCTCTACATCGTCGTCGCCGGGACGATGATCACGTTCCTCCTCGTCGCCGCCGCGCTGCGGCACATCTCGGCGACGCGGGTCGGGATCGTCGCGATGCTCGAGCCCGTGGCGGCGAGCGCGGTTGCGTTCCTCTGGCTCGGCGAGTCGTTCGGAGCTGCGCAGCTCGTGGGCGGCGGGATCGTGCTGACGGCGATTCTGCTCGCTCAGACCGCCCGTTAGGGCGTAGGGCCCGATCCCCCAAAAGGGTGAGGCGCGCCGTCCGCTGCATTGGGCATTCTGCCGCCTTGCAGGTTCGGACCCCCATTCGGGCTGCATGCGCCGCCGTGCTGTCCTGCGCCGCTTCTCGCACCCGTCGCGAGCGCCGGTAACCAGGCTGCGACGCTGAACCAGAGCGAGCGCTCGCTGTTGACCGTCGTCAACGAGGTGCGCAGCGGGCACGGCCTCCGGCCGCTCCGCGTCGACCCCGCGCTCGCCCGGGTCGCCCGGTCGTACTCGGTGACGATGATCCGAACCGACGTGTTCACGCACGGCGCGATGTTCGAGCGGCTCGCCCGGTCGGGCGCCCGCGGCCCCGCCTTCGGCGAGAACCTCGCCTGGGGCACCGGCCCGTACGCGTCCGCCCGCCGGATCGTCGGCGGCTGGATGGCGAGCCCCGGCCACCGCGCGAACCTGCTCCGCCCCGGCTGGAACCGGATCGGCCTCGGCGCCGTGAAGGGCAACTTCCTCGGCTACGACCGCGCCACCGTCGTGACGGCCGACTTCGCCGGCAACGCATAGCTGCCTCGCGCCCTACGCCGTCGTCGAGCCATCAGGCAGGCGCGGAGCTCGGCCAGCTTCTCGCGGCGCAGCTCGTCGCGCTCGCCGCGCTCGAGCCGGTCGAGCAGGTCGCGCACGAGCGGAGCGAGCTCGACGGGGTTGAACGGCTTCGTGATGTAGTCGACGCCGCCGATGTCGAGCCCCCGGGCGCGGTCGCGGAACTCCGCCCGCGCGGTCAGGAAGATGATCGGGATCTCGGCCGTGCGCTCGTCCTCGAGCAGCGCCTCGGCGACGCCCCAGCCGTCGAGCCCGGGCATCATCACGTCGAGGAGGATCACGTCCGGGCTCCCGGTCCGCGCCGCTTCGAGGCCCGACGGGCCGTCATCGGCCTCGAGCACGGGCATCCCCTCCGCCTCGAGATTGACGCGGCAGAGCAGCCGGATCGGAGCCTCGTCGTCGATCACGAGCACGGTCGTCATCTGCCGTCGCCTCCTACCCAGCCGTGTCATGTCTCACTCTCCGCCGCGCGTAGCTCGAGCACGAAGGTCGATCCTCGCCCCTCGCTCGAGTCGACGCGGATTCTGCCACCCATCGCGGTGACGAGCCCTCGGCGAGGAAGAGGCCGAGCCCGGTGGCGCCGGCGCCGACGACGCCGGTCGCGGCCGCGTCGCCGCGGTAGAACTTCCGGAAGATCCGCTCCTGCTCGGCGTGCGGGATCCCGACGCCCTCGTCCTCGACGCTCACCTCGACGGCGTCCTCGCGGCGGCGCGCGGCGACGGTGACGGTGCCGCCCGCCGGCGAGTAGCGGACCGCGTTGTCGAGCAGGTGCGCGAGCACCTGGCGGAGCTTGTCGCCGTCCGCCTCGGCCGCGAGCGGCTCGTCGGCGAGCTCGACGACGAACCGGTGCCCGTTCTGGCCGTCGGCCACCTCCGCGGTGCGCACCGCCTCGCTGACGACCGCGCCGACGTCCGTCTCCGCGAGCTGAACCGCCATCGCGCCGGTGTCGAGCTGCGCGACGGAGAGCAGCCGGTCGACGATCGACGTCAGCCGCTCGGACTCGGAGGCGATGTAGCGGAGGAACGTCGCCCGCTCCTCCTCGCCGAAGAGCACGTCCTGGCGCAGGAGCGTCTCGGCGAAGCCGTAGATCGACGTCAGCGGCGTCCGCAGCTCGTGCGAGACGGTCGAGACGAAGTCGGACTTCATCTGCTCGACGCTGCGCTCGGAGGAGATGTCGCGGAAGGCGTAGATGCGGCCGGCGACCGCACCGGCGGGATCGGTCATCACCGCTTCGCTGAGCGAGAGCCAGACCTCCTCGCCGCCGCGGCGGATCGGCACGCAGCCGGCTGCCGCCCGACGGTGCCGGCCAGCGGCGTCGAGCGCGCGGCCGAGCGCCTCCGTCGGCGTCTGGCCGAGCGCCTCCGCCTGCGAGACGCCGGTGACACGCTCGGCGGCCGGGTTCCAGAGCACGACCTTCCCCTCGCGGTCGACGGCGACGATCCCGTCGGCGACGTTGGCGAGGATCGCCTCGCTGCGCTGCTGCTCGTGGCTGACGCCCTGGTAGAGCTCGGCGTTGACGCGGGCGGCGGCGGCGGTCGCCGCCAGCGCGAGCAGCGCCTCGGCCTCCTCCTCGCGCCACTCGCGCGGGCGCTTCGCGTAGACGGCCAGGATCCCGTGCGCCGACTCCTCCGGGCCGATCATCGGCACGCCGAGGTAGCCCGCGTAGCCGCCCGCGAGCATCGCGTCCGCCTCGCCGACCCGCGGGTCGTCGCCGACGTCCGCGATCGCCCGCGTCGCGCGCGCCTGGACGATGTCGCCGACGAGCCACGCCGTCGAGGGCGAGCGCGTGTCGAGCGCATCGCCGCCTGCCCCGACCCGGCGGCCGCGCGCACGACGACCTCGTCGCCGTCGAGCACCCGCACCGAGGCGCCCGTCGCCGCCGAGCAGCTGGACGGCGTTCCGGACCGTCTGGTCGAGCACGTTGTCCGGATCGAGCTCGCCGGCGAGCTCGCGGCCGGCGCGGGCGAGCCGCTGCGCCAGCTGCCGCGAGCGGCGCTCGCGCTCGTACAGGTCGCTGCGCTCGAGCGCGCCGCGCGCCGCCGCCGCCACCTGCGCCGCGAGCTCGAGCTGCTCGTCGCCGAACGGCCGCTCGCCCCGGAAGAAGACGAGCACGAGGCCCGTCGCCCTCGCCGCCGGGCTGCCGGAGCGGGACGGCCAGGAGCGAGCCGCGATCCGCGGCCGCCGCCGCGACTGCGAGCCCCTCGCCGAAGCGGTCGTCCTCGCGGAGGTGCCGCGAGGCGAGCACCTTGCCGCTCGCGCGCGCACAGGGTCAGCGCCGAGGCGCTCTCACGGAGGTGGGCGGCGAGGCGCCTCCGAGAGCTCGTAGCCCGCCGGCGAGCTCGAGCTCGGCTCCGGCCGGCCGCAGCACCGCCGCCGAGTCGCCGCCGAGCGCCTCTGCGGCCGCCTGGGCGACGGCGTCGAGCGTCTCCTGCTCGGACAGCGGCTCGCTGAGCACGGCCGCGATCCGGTAGAAGCCGCGCTCGATCTGCGCCTGCCGCGTGCTCTCCTCGTACGCCTCGGCGTTTCGGAGCGCGATCGAGGCGAGGCTCGCGAACGCCTCGATCAGGCGCAGGTCCGACTCCTCGAAGCGGCCGTGCTCGCGCGAGCAGACGCCGAGGACGCCGCGGATCTCGCCGAACGAGAAGATCGGCGCGTCCATCACCTCCGCGAAGTCCGCGTAGCTGCCCCTGCGGCGGAGGCTGCTCGGTCTCGGCGAAGTGGCGCCTCAGCACCGGCTTTCCGGTCGCGATCGCCTCGCCGATCGTGCCCGCGACCGCGATCGTCCGGCCGATCTCGATCCTCGGGCAGCCCGAGCACGGCCCGGCAGACGAGCTCGGAGCCGGCCCGGCAGCGAGCGTCCAGCAGTCGGCCGCGTCGGCGTTCACGAGCCCGCGCAGCTCCTCGACGAGCCGCTCGATCACGGTGTCGAAGTGGAGCTCGCTGGTGAGCGCCTCGCCGGCCTTCAGCAGCGCCTGCTGCTCGGCGAGCCGGCGGTCGCTGTCGCGAAGCAGCCGGGACGCGTCGAGCGCGACCGCAGCCTCGCGGGCGACCGCCTCCGCGAGGGCGATCTCGGTCGGCGCGCCACTCGCCCACGAGCGGAGCGGTGGAACGCGAGCACGCCGAGCAGCCGGTCCTGGGCGACGATCGGCGTCGCGAGCACGGCGCGCACGCCGCGCTCGGACAGCTCGCGGACGTCGCCGAGCGTGTCGTCGTCGAGCGCGCGGGCCTCGAGGACGTCGGCGACGGCGACGGTGCGGCCGATCCGGGCGCAGAGGTTGACGACCGGGAGGCCGGGCGCCGTCGCCGAGCGGCGCCACGCCGTCGGCATCCCACTCGGCAGCGATCGCCGTCGTCTCACCCTGGCTCGCCGAGCCGTGATGAAGCAGCGGACCGCGCCGACCGCGCGCCGACCTCCTGCGAGCACCGCCGGAGCACCTCGTCGACGTCGCGGCGGGAGCGAAGCTCGAGCGAGATGTGCGAGATCAGCCGCTCGCGCTCGAGCGCGTCCGCGAGCGCAATCGTCGCGCGCGAGCGCTCGAGCGCGAGGCCGGCCTCGCCGACGAGCGCCTGCATCCGGGCGCGAGCTCGTCCTCGTCGAAGACGCGCGGGTGCCGGACGGCGCCGAAGACGACGCCGATCACCTCGTCGCCGGCCGCGAACCGGCACGAAGACGCAGCTCTTGGCCTTCGCGATCGCGTTCAGCCGCTGGTTGACGACCGGGCGAGTGCTCGGCGTCGTAGACCGTGAACGCCGTCCCCTCGCGTGCGGCGGCGTTGATCCCGGACGGCTCGCGGTCGAGCGCGATCCGCTGGCCGACGAGCGCGGGATGGTCCTTCCCGCGCTCGCGCGCCGCGACGAGCACCGCGACGCGCCCTTCGTCCTCGATCAGCGACAGGTTCGCGAGCTCGAGGTCGAAGACGGTTGCGAACTCGTCGAGGAGGAGCGTGGCGACGTCCGCCGGCTCGGACGCGTCGAGCAGCCGCTGCGAGAGCCCCGAGCTCGGCGGCCGCGTCTCCGTCTGGAGGTGACCTCGCTGCGCCCGCCCGGCGATCGCGCCACAGCACGCGTCGCGATCGCGGCGCCGACGGCCAGAGAGAGCGCCGCGACGATGAGCAGCGGCACCGCATCGAAGAGCACCGCCTGAGTCTCAGCGTTCACGGGCGGTCCCTGATGATAGAGGGGCGAATCCCGCTTTGAAAGATGGGCCGTCCGGCCTATTGGCACCCACCCGAGCGCGGAATAGCGTGGCTGCACTGGGCGATGCGAACCGCGTGCGCGCGGGGAGCATTGGGAGCAGCCCTGTCGCGACGACCCCCCCGACGCGGCAGGGCTGTTTTCCCGCGTGCGGAGCGCGGGAGAGCTACGATCGCGGCGATGGTCGAACGCGTTCTCCTCGCTTCGCCCCGCGGCTACTGCGCCGGGGTCGAGCGCGCCGTCGAGACGGTCGAGCTGGCGCTCGACCACTACGGGCCGCCGGTCTACGTGCGCAAGCAGATCGTCCACAACATCCACGTCGTCCGCGACCTCGAGGCGCGCGGCGCGATCTTCGTCGACTCGGAGACGGAGGCGCCCGAGGGCGCGACGATCGTCTACTCGGCGCACGGCGTCGCGCCGGCGGTGAACGCTGCCTCCGCGGAGCGCTCGCACAACGTGATCGACGCGACTTGCCCGCTCGTGACGAAGGTGCACGTGCAGGCGCGCCGGTACGCCGCGGACGGCTACACGGTCGTCCTGATCGGCCACGCCGGCCACGAGGAGGTCGTCGGCACGATGGGCGAGGCGCCCGAGGCGACGGTGCTCGTCCAGGACGTCGCCGAGGCGGAGGCGCTCGACCTGCCCGCGGACGCGCGGCTCGCGTACATCACCCAGACGACGCTCTCCGTCGACGAGACCTCCGAGATCATCGGCGTGCTCCGCCGCCGCTTCCCGGCGATCCACGCGCCGAAGAAGGAGGACATCTGCTACGCGACCTCCAACCGGCAGTGGGCGGTGAAGGAGATGCTGACCGAGGTCGACCTGCTGCTCGTGATCGGCTCGCGCAACTCGTCGAACTCGAACCGGCTCGTCGACGTCGCCCGCGCCGGCGGCGTCGCCTCGCTACCTGATCGACGACGAGACCGAGATCGACGCGGCGTGGCTCGACGGCGTGCGCACGGTCGGCGTCACCTCGGGCGCCTCGGCGCCGGAGAAGCTCGTCAACCGCGTCTGCGACTGGTTCCGCGCCCGCGGCGTCGAGCGGATCGAGCCGTTCCGGATGGTCGACGAGGACGTGACGTTCAGGCTGCCGGTCGAGCTCCGCCGCGAGCTCGCGCTCGCCGAGACTCAGTCGTAACGCCGCCGACGAAGTCGGCAAGCCGGCGTGCTTCCGCTTCGTCCACCGAGACTGCCGCCTCCGCGACGCCGCTCGCGTCCCAGACGCTGAAGCGGACGTGGCCCTCCGCGGTGTAGCGCGAGACCCGGAGCGCCTTGCCGGCCTCGACACCCGTGCCGCCGAAGAACTCGACGAGCTTCGTGCGCTGTGGCGCGGCGCACCAGGGGCAGTAGCGAAACGTCTCGTCGTTCGACCCGCCGCACTGCCCACACGCGTGCATCGCGCCTCCTCGTGCTGAGCGTACCCGCTCGGCCGCTTCGACAATCGGCAGCGAGGGTGCGATCGGGGCAGACGAACTTTGTGTTCCTGTAACACAAGCTCGATCCGCCGCGCGCTGCGGCTTGGTCGAGCGGTTCGCGAGGGTCGAAGGAGCTTGTGTTACAGAAACACAAGCCCTCAGCGCTCGTCGGTCCGGCGGCGGCCGGAGTGCGCGACCTTGGCGATCTGCGGCGCCTCGACGCCGTCCGTCTCGAGCGAGACGGCCAGCACCTCGGCCTTGATCCACTCGGCGTGCCGCTCGACGAGGTCGGCGTCGGCGGCCGGGAGCGTGACGGCGATCCGGTCGGTCAGCTCGAGTCCCTGCTCCTTGCGCATCGAGTTGAGCGTGTGGATCAGGTCGTAGACGCGTCCCTCGAGCTCGAGCTCGGCGTCGACGGTCGTGTCGAGCGCCACCGTGACGCCGTCGTCCGACGCGACCGCCCAGCCGGTCTTGCCCGAGCGCTCGACGAGCACCTCGTCCGCACCGAGCTCGTGGCCGAGGACGCGGAAGCCGCCGCCGTCGAGCTGCTCGAACTCGCCCGCGGCGAGCGCGGCGCGGACGGCGCCGAGCTCCTTGCCGAGCTTCGGCCCGAGCACGGGCAGGTGCGGCTTCACGTCGAGCTCCGTCGCCTCGACGTGGCCGAACTCGACCTCCTTGACGCGGAGCTCCTCGCGCGAGCTCGTCCGCGTGCCCCTCCGCGAGCGGCGCTCCCTCGACGACGAGCCGGCGCAGCGGCTGCCGGAGCTTCAGCTGCGAGGCCGCACGGGCCTGGTGACCGAGACCGACGACGCGGCGGAGCTCGGCGACCTCGTCGAGCAGCGCCTGGTCGACGGCGGCCGCCGCGGGCCAGCCGGCGAGGTGGACCGACGCAGGCGGGTCGCCCGCAGCGTCGCGGACGAGGCTCTGCCAGAGATGCTCGGCGAGGAACGGCATCACCGGCGCGATCACGCGCACTCCCTGGACGAGCGCGTGCCAGAGCGCCTGCAGCGCGCTCGCGTCACCGTCCCAGAAGCGCCGGCGCGAGCGGCGGATGTACCAGTTGGAGACGTCGTCGACGAACTCCTCGAACGCCCGGGTCACGTTCAGAGTCAGGAACGCGTCGTAGCCGGCGGTCGCCTCGGCGACGAGCTGGTCGGTGCGGGCCGCGAGCCAGCGGTCGAGCGGCCGCTCGCTCGGCGGCGCGTGCCGCGTAGGTCGGGCGGAAGCGCGTCGATCGTCCCGTAGTCGACGAGGAAGCGCGCCGAGTTCCAGAGCGTCAGCAGCCTGCGCTTGATCTCGTGCGCGGGGCCGAAGCCGAAGAGGAGGTTCCGGTCGGGCGGCTGCGCGCAGAACTGCCAGCGCATCACGTCGGCGCCCATACGCTCGAACGCGTCTTCGGCCTCGATCATGTTCCCCCACGACCCGTGCATCTCGCGGCCGGTCTCGTCGAGCATCTTCTCGTAGCCGAGCACCTGCCGATACGGAGCGCGGCCCGTGAGCACCACGGACATGAAGTGCTGCGAGTAGAACCAGAGCCTGATCTGCTCGCGCATCTCCGAGACCCAGTCCGCCGGGAACCACTCCTCCCAGTAGGCGTGGTCGTGCAGGTCGGCGGTGGTCAGGCCCGTCAGCGGCGCCGGTCGCGTAGCCGCGCGGGACGAATTCCGGGTTCTGCCAGCCGAGCGTCGAGAAGGGGACGATGCCGGCGTCGAGCCAGACGTCGCCGACCTCGACGACGCGCCGGACCGGCTCGCCGCACGACTCGCACGCGATCGGCACCTCGTCGATCCACGGGCGGCGCAGCTCCTCGAGCTGGTCGAGTCCGCCGGTCGCGCGCTCCTCGAGCTCGGCCTTCGAGCCGATCACGTTCAGGTGGCCGCAGTCGCAGGGGTAGAAGGGCAGCGGCAGGCCGTAGTAACGGCGCCGCGAGATGTTCCAGTCGCCCATGTTGCGGAGCCAGTCGTCCATGCGCTTGCCCATGTAGCCGGGCGTCCACTCGACCTCTTGGTTCGCCGCGAGCAGCTGCGGCCGGAGCTCGTCGACCGCGATCAGCCAGTCGTCCGTGACGCGCCAGATCAGCGGCGTGTCGCAGCGCCAGCAGTGCGGATAGCGATGCTCGTACGTCTCGGCCGCGACGAGCGCCCCGCGCTCGGCGAGCCAGCCGACGATCTGATCGGCGGCCTCGACGGTCGAGAGCCCGTGCAGCCAACCGTAGGCGTCGTAGAACCTGCCCGCCTCGTCGACCGGCATCAGCACCGGCAGCTCGTGGATCCGGCCGAGCTCGAAGTCCTCCTGCCCAGCGCCGGGCGCGATGTGGACGATTCCCGTCCCCTCCTCGAGCGAGACCTCGTCCCACGGGATCACACGGTGCGCGACCTCACTCCCGGGACCGAGCTCGTCGAACGGCGCCGAGTACCGCCAGCCGACGAGCTCCTCGCCCCGCTTCCGCTCGAGGAAGGTCTCCTCCGGATGGCGCGCGACGGCGAGCCACTCGCCGCTCTCGCGACGCCCGTACTCGGCATCCGGCTTCACGGCGGCGGCGACGTTGGCCGGCAGCGTCCACGGCGTCGTCGTCCAGATCACGAGCGACTCGTGCGGCCGGTCGAGGAGGGGGAAGCGGACGAAGAGCGACGGGTCGGACCGGTCCTGGTAGACGCCAGACTGTGAGAGCTCGTGCTGAGAGAGCGAAGTGCCGCAGCGCGGGCACCACTCCGTCGAGCGGTGGCCCATGTACAGCCAGCCGTTCTCGTGCACGCGCTTCAGCATCCGCCAGACGTACTCGATGTTCGTGTCGCTGAAGGTGAAGTAGTCATTGCCCCAGTCCATCCACTGGCCGAGCCGGATCGAGCCGCGCGTGATGTCCGTCGACGACTCGACGACGACCTCGCGGCAACGGCGCGCGAACTCGGCGAGCCCGAACTCCTCGATCTCGCGCTTCGAGTTGAGACCGAGCGAGCGCTCGACGCCGACCTCGATCCAGAGCCCCTGGCAGTCGAAGCCGTTCTGGTAGCGCTGGTGGTAGCCGCGCATCGCCTTGTAGCGCTGGAAGACGTCCTTGAGCGTGCGGCCCCACGCCGTGTGGATCGCGAGCTTCTTGTTCGCCGTTACGGGACCGTCGATGAAGCTGAACCGGGGGCCGCGCCGGTTCTGCTCCCGGAGGCGTTCGAACGTCTGCTCGCGCTCCCAGAGCTCGAGGATCTCGAGCTCGAGCGCGGGATGGTCGGGCTTCTCCGAAAGCGGCTTGAACATGCGCTTCGATTCTAGATGCGCGCTCGTAAAATCACGGCGGGCCGGATGACGGCCACGACACGGCGGCGGGCGCCACCCTCGCGCATTGTGCGGGCCGCCCAGCCTGCACGGCACACGAGTGCGGCGCCCGCCTTGGTCGTGACCGCCCCCGGCTGCGCGCCATTTTCCGAGCGCGCATCCAGGGAACAGTCTGTCCGCCCTCGTCGTTTTCATTAGGCGAGGCCGGGGAACCGGCCTTCTTACCCACGAAAGGAACGCCCGAATGGCAACAGCAGTGAAAGAGGACACCTTCACCCAGGAGGTACTCCAGAGCGACAAGCCCGTGATCGTCGACTTCTGGGCCGAGTGGTGCGGGCCGTGCCACGCGGTCGCGCCGGTGCTCGACAAGATCGTCGAGGAGCGCGACGGCGAGGTGAAGCTCGTCAAGGTGAACATCGACGAGGAGCGCGGCCTGGCCGAGCGGTACGGGATCGCCTCGATCCCGACCATGATCCTCTTCAAGGACGGCGAGCCGTTCCAGGTCGCCGTCGGCGCGCAGCCCAAAGGCGCCCTTGAGCGCAGCCTTGGTCTCGCGGCCGAGTAGCTAGCGCTCCGCGGCTTCTTCTTCCGGGCGGGGGATCGGCGAGGTGGCACGACTCGCCGGTTCCTCGACCAGGTTCAGCACGCGCATGCCGTAGTTGAACACGAGCGTGCCGCCGAGCCAGCCGCCCAGGGTGAGGAGGCCGAAGCCGATCAGGTTCAGCACGAGTGGGGCGGTCTCGACGACGCCTTCGTCATAGCGGGCGTGGCCGAGGATCGCGGCCAGCGCGAAGAACACCGTCGCCGTCACCATCGCGATCATGTGCGCCGTCGCGGTCCGGAAGAGCGGCGTGCCCCGCGTGATCGTCCACCAGTCGGCGAGCCCGGTGAGCGCCGCCCCGGCCGAGACGATCAGGCCGACGATCAGCGCGAGCCACCAGCCGTTCGCGGCCGCGTCCTCCGTGATCCCGAGCACGTCCATCAGCCCGGCGACCGTCGCGAAGGTGTAGATGCCGATCGTGGCGTCGGTCAGCGGCGGATGAAGCGGATGGCCGGGCGTGCCGCGATAAAGGAGATCGAGCGCCATCTGCGCCGAGCGTTTCCGCCCCGGCGCCGTGGCAAACGCCCTCGCCGACTACTCGTCAGCGGTCTCGAGGTAGCCGAGGAAGGCCGCGTGCTTGGCCAGAAGCGCTTCGATCTCGCTCAGGCCGACCGCCGCCCAGTCCTCGACCCACGTCTCGGAAAGGTCGTCTTCGATGATATGGAGGCCGCGCTCGCTCATCTGAGCCTGATGATCGACACCGACCCTCGGCGCTGCATGGGCCGAACGGCCTATCTTGCGGGCCTGCAAGACCCCACCCGATGAGGCAGGTTCTGATCGTCAACCCAAGCTCCGGCACGGACTCTCCGACCGCCGAGGAGCTCAGCGACGCGGCGCGCAGCCGCGGTGTCGACGTGCGCCTCCTCGAGGACGGCGACGACCTGCCGGAGCTCGCGCGGAGCGCCGGTGCCGACGTGCTCGGGATGGCCGGCGGCGACGGCTCCCTTGCCGCCGTCGCAGCGGTCGCGATCGAGGAGGATGTGCCGTTCGTCTGCATCCCGTTCGGGACGCGGAACCACTTCGCCCGCGACCTCGGGCTCGACCGCGACGACCCGGTCGCGGCGCTCGCCGCCTTCGACGACGGGGTCGAGCGGCGCGTCGACGTCGCCCGCGCAGGTGACCGGCTCTTCCTCAACAACGTCTCGCTCGGGATCTACGCCCGGCTCGTCCACCGGCGCGAGCAGCACCGCCGCCGGCGCGACGCGCTCGCGCGGCTGCGGGCGCTGGCACTGACGGTGAAGGACCGGCGGCGCACCCAGCGCTTCACGATCGACGGCGACCACGTCCGCGCCCGGCTCGTCCTCGTCTCGAACAACGACTACACGCTCGACCTGCTCTCGCTCGGCGAGCGTGAGCGGCTGGACGAGGGCAAGCTCCACCTCTACATCCCGCACGGCTTTCGGCGGATCACCTGGGAGGAGCGCTCATGCACCGAGCTCGAGATCGGCGCTCCGCAGCCGCGGCTGCGGACAGCCGTCGACGGCGAGCCCGTCGAGCTCGACACGCCGGTGCGCTTCCGGATCGAGCCGCTCGGCCTACGCGTGCTCGTGCCGCGCGCGCCAGAGCCCGATTAGCTCTGGGAAGTGGCGGAACGCGAGCTGGTCGTCGTTCGGGAGCTCCTGCGGCGCGAACCAGGCGAGCTCGGACACGTCGTCGGCCGGCTGCTCGATTCCGCCCCTCACCTCGGCGTCCCACGTCAGGCAGAGAACGGTGCGCCCCTGGTAGTCGGGCTCCATCCAGACGCCGACGAAACCCTGCGGCTCGATGTCGAGCCCGGTCTCCTCGCGCAGCTCGCGGACGAGCGCTTCCAGCGGGTGCTCGTTCTCCTCGAGAAAGCCGCCGGGAAGATCCCACAGGCCCTTGCTCGGGTCGAACGCCCGCCGGCCGAGGAGCAGCCTGCCGTCGCGCTCGACGAGCGCCTGCACGGCCGGCGCCGGGTTCGACCAGACGACATGGCCGCACGCCGGGCAGGCGAAGTGATCCCCGCGATGCTCGCCCTCGATGCCGCAGCGCGGGCAGAACCGCCAGCCGTCGAGGAACGCCATCGGCGCTACGGTACTGCCCGTGCCGCGCCACGTGCCCGCCACCGTCCACGAGCTGACCCGCGTCGGCCTGCTCGCAGGGCTCCCCGGGGAGCACCTGTCGAAGCTCGCCGCGCGGCTCGAGCGTGAGGAGGTCGCGCCCGGCCAGACCGTCGTGCGCGAGGGCGATCCCGGCGACCGCTTCTACGTCGTCCTCTCGGGGATGCTGAACGTGAGCCAGGAAGGGCTCGGCGAGCGCCGGATCCTGCGGCCGGGCGATGCGTTCGGCGAGGTCGCGCTCGCGATGGGGATTCCGCGGACCGCTTCGGTGCGCGCGGTCACGCCCGCCGTCGTCGCGAGCTGCGACCAGGCGGCGTTCGACGAGCTGCTGCGGCCTCTCTTCGCCGATGAGTGACGTCCTGCTGCTGCACGCGGCGCTCGGCGACTCCCGCTCGTGGGCGCCGCAGGTGGATGCGCTCCGCGCCGCCGGCCACAACCCGATCGCGCCGGACCTGCCCGGCTACGGCGACGAGCCGCTCCGTCCCGGCCGGCTTTCGTATGTCGAGCACACCGCGGCGCTGCTCAGCGGCCCCGCCGCCGTCGTCGGCTGCTCGTTCGGCGGCCGCGTCGCGCTCGAGCTGGCGGTCGAGCGCCCGGAGCTCGTCGAGCGGCTGGTGCTCGTCAACGCGGCGCTGCCGGGCTGGAAGTGGTCGGAGGAGGTGCAGGCGGCGAACGCCGAGGAGGATGAGGCGCTCGACCGGGGCGACATCCCAGCCGCCGCGGAGGCGAACATGTTCTGGCTCGGGCCGGACGCGCCCGAGGACGTGCGCGACCTCGTCCGCACGATGGTCTCCCGCAACTTCGAGCTCGTGCTGCCGGTGTACGACCAGGTCGAATCCGTACCGGTCGAGCCACCGGCGAACGAGCGGCTGGGCGCAATCGGCGTCCCGACGCTGATCGTCGTCGGCGCCGAGGACGTCGCCGACATGGCCGAGATCGCCGCCATCCTCGCTGCGGGCATCGCAGACACACGAGTCGAGACGATCGAGGGCGCCGGCCATCTACCGAGCCTCGAGCGGCCGGACGAGCTCAACCGGCTACTGCTCGACTTCCTCCAGTAGCGCGTCCGAGAGCGCGGGCCACGCCGACTTCGACCACTCGCCGAACTCGCGGTCCGTGAGCACGACCAGTGAGAGCGCTCGATCGGGGTCGACCCAGAGGAATGTGCCCGAGCCGCCGAAGTGTCCGAACGTGCGCGGCGACGTCAGCGTCCCAGACCAGTGGCCCGCCTTGTCGTCCTTGAGCTCGAAACCGAGGCCCCAGTCCATCGGGTCGAACCGCCCATAGTCCGGCAGCACGCCGGCGAGCCCCGGGAACGCGACCGCGGTTGCCTCCGCGAGCGTCTCGCCGGCGACGAGTGTGGGCGCCAGCAGCTCTCGCGCGAGCGCTCCCGCGTCCCCGAGCGTCCCGTGGACGTCGGCGCCTGCGGAGCCGCGCAGCTCCGCGGCCATCCCGAGCGGCCGGAACACGGCCTCCGCTAGGTAGTCGGTCGAACGACATCTCCGCGCGCTCGGCGACGTGCGCGGCGAGCACCTCGAAGCCCTGGTTGGAGTAGATCCGGCGTCGACCGACGGGCGAGATCGGCGGACCGTCGTGGAAGGGCAGGCCGCTCGCGTGCGCGAGCAGGTGCCGGACGGTCGATCCCTCCGGCCCGGCCGGCTCGTCGAGATCGACGACGCCTTCCTCGACGGCGACGAGGGTTGCGAGGGCGCTCGCGAGCTTCGTCACGGATGCCCCAACGGAAGACGTGCTCGTCAGGCCCGTGCCTCGCGACGACTCCGTGTGGTCTGACGACCGCCGCCGCAGCGTGATCGGCTTCCCAGTCGTCGATCTGGCGGAGCGCTTCCACGGCGGGCGATACTAGCCCGCATGAGCCGCCGCCTCATCCCGGGACACTCGCCGTTCGAGCCGGTGGTCGGCTACTCGAGGGCGGTGGTCAGCGGCGCGAACGTGCACGTCTCGGGCACGGCGCCGATCCCGCGTGACGGCGATCCGCCCGAGGATGCCTACGAGCAGGCGCGCCTCTGCCTCGAGATCGTCGGCGGCGCGCTCGGCGAGGCCGGCGCGCGGTTCGAGGACGTCGTGCGCACGCGGATCTACCTGACGGACGCGGACGACTACGAGCAGATCGCCCGCGCGCACGGCGAGGTGTTCGGAGAGATCCGGCCCGCGTCGACCGCCGTCGTCGTCAAGGGCCTGCTCGATCCCCGCTGGCGGGTCGAGATCGAGGCGGACGCGGTCCTGCCGTGAAGCAGATCTACCCGAACTCGATCACCGGCAAGGGCGCCGTCGCCGGCGGCAGCGTCCTCGACCACAAGTTCGGCCAGTCGGACCCGTACACGCTCGGCGTCGAGGAGGAGTACATGCTCCTCGACGGCGAGACGTTCGATCTCGTCCAGCACATCGACACCGTGCTGCAGGCGATCTCCGGGCACGAGCTCGAACCGCGGATCAACGCCGAGCTGATGCAGTCGGTGCTCGAGATTGCGACGCCTGTCTGCCGCAACGCCGGCGACGTCCAGCGCGAGCTGCTGAAGCTGCGCGCGTACGTGACCGGCGTCGCCCGCGAGAAGGGACTGCGGGTCGGCTCGGCCGGCACGCACCCTTTCAGCCTCTTCGAGCGCCAGCGGATCACGGCGCGCGACCGCTACCGCAACCTCGTCGACCAGCTCCAGTACATCGCCCGGCGCGAGCTGATCTTCGGCATGCACGTGCACGTCGCCGTCGACGATCCCGAGAAGGCGATCCAGGTCGTCAACGGGCTCCTCCCCCAGCTCGGCCCGCTGCTGGCGCTCTCGGCCTCGTCGCCCTTCTGGCGCGGCGAGCCGACGGGTCTCTCCTCGAGCCGCCAGATGGTCTTCGCGGCCTTCCCCCGCTCGGGACCGCCGCCGCGCTTCCGCGACTACTCCGACTACGCCGAGGTCGTCGGGCAGCTCGAGCGCACGGGCTGCATCGCCGACTACACGCACATCTGGTGGGACATCCGGCTGCACCCGCGGCTCGGCACGGTCGAGATCCGGATCTGCGACGCGGTCACACGCGTCGAGGACGCCGTCGCGCTGGCGGCGTACTGCCAGGCGCTCGTGAAGCTGCTCTCGGAGCAGTACGACAGCGGCGAGCAGATCCCGAGCTACCACCGGATCCTGACGACCGAGAACAAGTGGCTCGCCGCGCGCTACGGGCTCGAGGCGCCGGTGATGGATCTCGCCACAGGCGCCCGGAACCGCATGCCCGTCGCGCAGCTGATCCGGCGGACGCTGAAGGAGCTGCAGCCGCACGCGCGCGAGCTCGGCTCCGACCGCGAGCTCGAGGGGATCGGCGAGATCCTCTCGCGCGGCAACGGCTCCGACCGCCAGCTGCGTGTCTTCAACGCCAACCGCGACATCGCCGAGGTCGTCGAGGAGATCGCGAAGGCGACCGAAGCCGTGCCGGAAGCCGTCTAGGCGACGACCCGGCCGAGCGCGAGGTCGATCTCCGCACGGCGTCCGGAGGCATTCGCCGCCCGCAGCGTGCGCCGGTCGCCGGCGAGTGCGAGCGTCCAGTCCTCGGCGCCGCACTGCTCGCACGGCGGCAGCGGGATGCAGATCGCGATGCGCTCGATCAGGTTGAGCGCGTGGACGAAGGCGGTGTTCCTCGTCGTCTCGACATAGACGGTGAGGAGCCAGCGGCCGTCCGGCGAGGCGACGACCTGCCCCGCGTCGCCCTGCATCCTCACGGTCTCGCCCTTCCGGCCGAGCGATCCGGGCAGCAGCTGCCCGGCCGCGAGGTCGTAGCCGCGCACGGCGTAGCTGCCGTCGACGAAGTCCTGCTGGAGGAAGAGGAAGTCGCCTGCCGCCGAGACCGCCTCGACGCGGAAGTTGCCACGCAGCCGCAGCCGGTGCGCGATCGTGCCGCGCTTGGTGTCGAGGACGAGCACTTCGGTCTTGGCGCGCTGCACCGCGACCCAGGCGCCGGTGGCGGAGATGCCTGTCAGCTGCCAGGCGCCGGCGAGCGGATACGTCCTGGTCACCTTCCCGGTCTGCGTGCTGAAGCGGCGGAGCTCGCCGTCGACGAACGCGAAGGAGGAGCGCCCGTCGGCCGCCTGGAGCCGCGCCGAAGGCGTGACCGATGCGGCCGGCGCCGCGAGCGCTCGGACGGCCGGACGATCGGCGGACTCCTCGACGGAGCTGCCGCACGCGGCAAGGACGGTGGTGAAGGCGAGCAGAGCTGCGAGGCGGATCATCGGTTCCTCCTTGGTCGGTCGCTGCTACTACGCCTGTCGGACCGTTCGGGGTCCCTGGACCTTTCACCGCCCCGCCGCCGTATCACCGGCATGGACAGGCGTGAGTTCCTGGCGGCTGCGGCTGCTCCGCTCGTGCTCGGCGTCGCACCGGCGCTCGCGCGGCCGGCGGGAGGGACGCCGCTCGCGCTCGTGACGGCCGACCTCGAGTCGCACGTCGTCGCCGTCGACGTCTCCGCCGGCCGCGTCATACAGCGGCTGCGCACGCCTCCCGACCCGCGCAGCATCGAGAGCGTCGGCGTCGTCGGCGCGCTCGTCGCGCACACCGCCGAAGGCCGGCTGACGCTGATCGACTCCGACCTGCGTGTGCGCCCGGTCAGGGGCGACCTCGGCGAGCCGCGCTACGCCGCCGTCTCACCCGACCGGCGGCTCGCCTACGTGACCGACTCCGGGCGGCACGAGGTCGCGGTCGTCGACCTGCGCGGGCGGCGCGTCGTCGGCCGCGTCGTCGTCCGCGGCGCGTGCAGACACCTCGGGATCGACCGCACCGGCTCGAGGCTCTGGGTCGTGCTGGGCAACTCGGCGGATGAGATCGCCGTGCTCTCGCTGGCCGAGCCGTCGCGGCCGCGGGTCGTCGGCAGGATCCGCCCGCCGTTCCGCGCCCACGACGTCGGCTTCACGCCCGGCGGGCGCCGCGTCTGGGTCACCTCGGGCGACCGCAGGCGGATCGCGATCTACGAGGCGGACGGCGAGCTCGTCCGGACGATCGGCGCCGACGCGCCGCCGCAGCACGTCACCTTCATGGGCGACCGCGCCTTCGTCACGAGCGGCGACGACGCCGTGCTGCGCGTGCACGCGCTCGACGGCCGGCGGCTGCGCTCGGCGCCGGTTCCGGTCGGCTCGTACAACGTCCAGGGATCCTGGGACGACCGGCGCGCCCGGCGCTGGATCCTGACGCCGTCGCTTTCAGCCGGGACGCTGACGACGTTCAGCCCGGCCGGCGCGGCGCTCGACGAGCTCCGAGTCGCGCGTTCCTCCCACGACGCCTGCTTCATCGTCGGCACGTGAGGGACCTCTCGAGCTGCGGCGGCCGTAGAGTCGGCGGATGGGCTCCGAGCGTGCCCACGTGCACGGTGCTCAGAGGGGTTCGGCCTCGGACTTCGAGGCCCTCTTCCGCCTGCACTGGCCGCGGGCCTTCCGCGCAGCGTTCCTCGTCGTCCACGACGCCGCCGCTGCCGAGGACATCGCCCAGGAGGCGTTCCTGGCCGCGATCCGCAATCTCGACCGCTTCGACCGGCGCCGTCCGTTCGGGCCGTGGCTGCATCGGATCGTCGTCAACCGCGCGATCGACTGGTCGCGCGCGCGGCAGCTCCGCGCCGAGACCGAGCTCGTCGACGCGCCGGCGGCGGATCCGGAGCGGCTCGACGACTCGCTGCTCGCCGCGCTCGCCGCGCTGCCGCCCGACCACCGCGCCGTGATCGTCCTCCGCCACCTGCTCGAGTACACGCCCGGCGAGATCGCCGAGCTACTCGGCCTGCCGCGCGGGACGGTCAACTCGCGCCTGCGTCGCGGGCTCGACTCGCTCAAGGAGACGGTGTGAGGCTCGATCGCGTCGAGATTCCGGACGAGCAGGGGGCTCGCGAGCGCTCCTGGGCGGTCGTGTCGGCCGCGTTCGCCGAGCGCGAGCCGCAACCGCGACGCCGCTCCTGGAAGCCGGTCGGCCGCGATCGCGGTCGCGCTCGTCGTCGTGGCCGGACTGCTCAGCCCGCCGGGACGGGCTGTGCTCGACGAGATCCGCGAGGTCGTCGGCGTCGAGGAGAGCGCGCCAGCGCTGTTCTCCTTGCCGACGCCCGGACGGCTGCTCGTGACCGCCGACTCGGGTGCGTGGGTCGTCGATCGCGACGGTTCGAAGCGGCTGCTCGGCGAGTACCGCGAGGCCTCGTGGTCGCCGTTCGGCCGCTTCGTCGTCGCCTCGCGGCCGAACGAGCTGGCGGCGCTGACGCCCGAGGGCGAGGTGCGCTGGACGCTGGCGCGCCCGGACGTCCGCTTCCCGCGCTGGGGCGGGACGAGGACGGATACGCGAATCGCCTATCTCGCCCGGGGCGGGCTCCGCGTCGTCGGCGGCGACGGCGAGGGCGACCGGCTACTCGACGGGCTCGCGGCCGAGCGAGCTCCCGTCTGGCAAGAGGGCACCGGCCACCGGCTCGCGTACGCACGGCGTGACGGCTCGGTGCGGATCGTCGACGTCGACACCGGGGCCGTCCTCGACCGCGACGCACCGGCAGGACTCGTCGAGGCGCCGGCGTCGACGCGCTCGCCGGACGGCCGTTGGACGGTCGTCGGCTGGGCGGACGCGGATCAGTTCGTCTTCACGCGGCTGGGCCGGCCGCGGCAGATCCGCGCCGTCTCGAACGTGTCCGCCCAGTTCCGCTCGCGGTCGTTTCCTACGATCGAAGGGATGGTGCTGCGCGCGCTGATCCTCGCCGCGGTCGCCGCGTTCGCAGCCGGCGGTGCTGCGGCGGCGACCGACCCTCCGTCACGTTCGCTCGGCGTCCACTGGGACGGGCGGCTGGCGCACGGCGTCCGGCTTCCCGCCGAGTCGGAGAGGTTCTTCACGTGGGATCCGGTCCGGAAACGATCGCCGAATCGCGAGTGGCGTCGCGTCGGCAGCGACCGGCTCGTCCGGGTCGTCCTGCGCGTGCTGGACGACTTCGCCGCCGCGAATCCCAACGCTCCGCGTGTGGGAGTCGGCGACCTCAGCCGGCCCGCTGGAGGCGACTTCGGGCCGCGCTTCGGCGGACTCGGGCACGTCTCGCACCAGAACGGGCTCGACGTCGACGTCTACTACCCGCGCCGCGATCGGCTCGAGCGCGCGCCGCGGCGAGTCACGCACGTCGACCGCGTGCTCGCGCAGGAGCTCGTCGACAGATTCGTCCGTGCCGGGGCGCTGCGCGTCTTCGTCGGGCCGAACGTCGGCCTGCGCGGGCCGCGTCCGACCGTGCAGAGGCTCCCGCGCCACGACGACCACCTGCACGTTCGGCTGCCGCTCGAGCCGACGCGCCGCTGGGAGAACTCGGTGACCGGCCACGAGCTGCAGCTGCCTAGGAGTTGGCGGTCGCGCGTGGACGAGGGCACGACGCGTGTCTCGGGCGCGGCGGTGCGGATCTGGCTCAGCGACTACGGGGCGATGCGGAACGAGGAAGCAGCGGCCCCGGGGAAGCCGCTCACCCTCGGACGCGAAGTGCAGTTCGAAGGCCGCGGCGCCGGACATACGGTGGTCTTTCGGGTCGGCGGCCACGTCTTCGAGGGCTTCGTCAAGCTCGGCCGCGGCGCCTCGGAGCGCGATCGCCTGCAGGCGATCGCCCTGCTCGAGAGCGTGCGCCTCACCGACTTCGGGCGCGCCGCCGCCAACATCCATTCCGTACGCATCCTCGGCCGCTCGCTCGCCGGCCGGCCGATCCGCGCCTGGCGGATCGGGAATCCGCAGGCGGAGCAGCGGCTGCTCGTCGTCGGCTGCATCCACGGCGACGAGTGCGAGGGGATGCGAGGTGACGCAGCAGCTCGCTCGAACCTCTGCGGCCGGTCGCGCTCGATCTCTGGGTGATCCAGAACCTGAACCCGGACGGGCTCGCGCAGCGGAGCCGCGGCAACGCGCGCGGCGTCGACCTCAACCGCGACTTCCTCGCCGCGACGCAGCGCGAGACGCGGATCGCACGGAAGCTGATCCTCCGGCTCCGGCCCGACGTGACGATCTGGTTCCACCAGCCGCAGTCCGTCGTCCGCGCCTGGGGGCCGAGCCGCGCGATCGCCCGGCGCTACGCGCGGCTCGCAGGCGTCGCGTACCGGTCGCTGGCCTGGCCGCCGGGCAGCGCTTCGCGCTGGCAGAACGGGATCGGGCAGCGCTCGTTCGTCGTCGAGCTCCCGCCCGGCGAGCTGTCGCTGCCGGCGGCACGCCGTCACGCCAAGGCCGTCCTCGCGCTCTCGCAGTAGATTCGCGCCTGTGTTCTGGCTCGACACCGGCGCCGAGATGGAGCTCGAGGAGCTGCTCGAGGACGGGCCGGTGCTGTTCTGCTTCTACCTCTTCGACTGGTCGCCGACCTGAACGCAGGAGCTGCGCCTCCTGCGTGACAGGAGGCCGGAGTTCGAGCAGGCGGGCGTGCGCGTCTTCGGCGTCTCGCGCGACTCACACTGGTCGCACCGGGCCTGGAAGGACGTGCTCGACGCCGACGTGCCGCTGATCTCGGACTGGAACGGCGCGCTGGCGAAGCGGTTCGGCGCCGCGCGCGTCTGGCGGTGGATGGAGGGCGTGCCGCGGCGGAGCACGTTCCTCGTCGGCGAGGACGGTACGGTGCTCGAATCGTGGCGGTACGAGGACTCGGACGTGCCCGACTTCGACGAGCCGCTCGCAGCCGCGCGGGCGTTGCGGGACTAGCCGCCGCCCTCTACCTCGGCGCCGGCCTGCTCGCAACGGCGCCCGCGGTGTTCGAGACCGACCGCTTCCTCGGCTACGGCGAGGCGCGCGAGGGTCGGGTCACGCCTGGCGACCACCTGCAGACCGCGTACGCGCTCTGGCTGCCCGGCCACCAGCTCGCGCGCGCGGCGGAGCCGTGGCTCGACCCGTACAGCTTCCAGCCGGAGATCGAGCCGCGGGTGAACTTCGCCGGCTGGCCCTTCGCGGCCGTTTTCGGCCCGCTGCAGGCGCTCTTCGGCACGGTGGCCGGCTGGAACGTCTTCGTGCTGCTGACCTACGTCGGCGCCGGCGGGCTCGCCGCGCTCTGGCTGCGCGCGCTCGGTCTCGGCCTCGGCGCGGCGCTCGTCGGCGGGCTTGCGTTCGCGCTCGCGCCCTACCGAGTCGCGCAGTCGACGGGCCACCTGCTCGGGCCGATCTCGATGCTGCTCCCGCTCGCGCTCTACGGCGTCGAGCGGCGGCGGACGTGGCTCGCCGCCGCAGCGCTCGCGTCGATCCCGCTCTCGGGCCAGGTGCACCTCGCGCTCGGCGCGATTCCGTTCGTGCTCGCGTACGCGCTCGCCCGGCGCCGCCTCCGGCTCGGCGCGGTCGCCGCCGCCGCCGCCGTTGCTGCGGGCGTTCTCGTCTGGGCGCTCTCGCTCCGCGACACCGTCGAGCGCCCGTACGCAGAGGTCGAGCGCTACTCGGCCGACGCTCGGCGACTTCCTCTCCCGCGACCCGGGCGAGTTCGAGCGCTTCGTCTACCTCGGCTGGCTACTCCCCCTCGTCGCCGCCGTGGGCGTGGCGTGCTTGTGTTTCAGAAACACAATCTCCTCCGCGCGCCGGCTCGCCCTCGTGCTCGGGCTCGGCGCACTCGTCCCGTGCCTGCTCGCGCTCGGCTCGAACCTGCCCGGATACGGCTTGCTCTGGCGGAATACGCCCCTGCATGCCACCCGCGTGCCGGAGCGGCTGCTGCCGATCGCGTGCCTCTGCCTCGCGGCGCTCGCGGCGGTCGCGATCGCTTGTGTTTCTGAAACACAAGCTCGCTCTCGGCTCGTCGCCGTCGTCGCGGGCGTGCTCGTCGCGGCCGACCTGTGGGTGCCGCTCTACGACCCGCTCGTCGCTGACGAGGACAACGCCGTCTACGCCCAGGTCGCCGACGCGCCGCCCGGGCGGCTGCTCGAGCTGCCGGTGCTCCCGCCGGACGCCTACGCCGGCAGCGTCTACCTCTACTACGCGATGCAGGCGCCGCGCGAGCGGCCGCTCGGCTACGCGACCTCGGCGCCGCCGGCCGCGTTCCGCGTCGCGCGCGAGCTGCCGGAGCGTGCGCGAGAGCTCGGCGTGAGCGTCGTCGTCGAGTACCGCGACGGCGTCCCGCAGACGGTTACGAAGCCGGTGAACGATGAATTCGGGTGTGCCCGCACGTCTAACGTGTAGCCGACCCCACGAAAAGGAGCCACCGCAATGGCGGAGAGAACGACACCGGAACGGCGTGCTGCCCACGAACGTCTCGCGACCGGAGGGTTCGCGCGCTGGACGCGCGCGTGCGCCACGCATCCGTGGCGCGTCGTCTTCGCCTGGGTCGGCATCATCGCCGTCCTGATCGTCCTCGTCGCCACCGTCGGCGGCAGCCTGAAGGACGAGTTCGAGATCCCCGGCTCGGACACGCAGAAGGCGACCGACCTGATCGAGGCCGAGTTCGCGGCGGAGCAGGGCGGCGTGCTCAACCTCGTCTTCGCCGCGCCGCCGGGCGAGCGGCTCGACACCGCCGAGCGCCAGCGAGGCGATCGAGGACGCGATCGCGCAGCTGCAGACGGACGAGTTCGCGCCGACCGAGGACGAGGCCGGGATCGACCGAGCGTCGGCGACCCCTTCGACGAGAACACGTTCTCGGACGACGGCCGGATCGCGTACGCGGAGGCCCAGTTCGACCGGGTCATCTTCGACACGGACCGCGAGGCCGTCGCTCGCCGTCCAGGACGCGGTCCGCGAGGCGGTCGCGCCGGTCGGCGTCACGGTCGAGTACAACGGCGACGCCGAGTTCCCGCCGATCGAGCAGGGCACGCAGGAGCTGCTCGGCCTGCTCGCGGCGCTGATCGTGCTGCTCGTCGTCTTCCGCACGTTCGTGGCGATGTTCATCCCGATCGCGCTGGCGCTGGTCGCGCTGATGACGGCGTTCCTGCTCCTGTTCATCCTCGCCGGCCTGACCGACATCAACACGATCACGCCGCTGCTCGTCTCGATGATCGGACTCGGCGTCGGCATCGACTACTCGCTGTTCATCGTCACGCGCTTCAGACAGCTGCTGCACGAAGGGCTCTCCCCGGTCGACGCCGCCGCCGAGGCGGGTGCGTCCGCCGGCCGGGCCGTGCTCTTCGCCGGCCTGACGGTCGCGATCTCGGTCACCGGTCTCGCCTTCTTCGGGCTCGACTTCGTGACGAAGCTCGGGATCGGCTCGGCGCTCGGCGTCCTGACGACCGTGCTGATCGCGAACTCGCTCCTGATCGCGGTGCTCCGCCTGCTCGGGCACAAGATCGACCGGCTGAAGGTGCCGTTCCTGCGGCCGATCGACGACTCCGAGGCGGCCCGCGACAAGACGCTCGTCGCCCGCTGGGGCCGGTTCGTGACCGCGAACGCGAAGGTCGTCTTCATCGTCGTCCTGCTCGGGATCCTCGCGCCTCGCCGCGACGTCCGCGCTCGTCCGCCTCGGCGCCTCCGACCAGGGGACGCAGCCGAAGGCGCAGACGGCCCGCCGCGCCTACGACCTGCTGGCCGAGGGCTTCGGCGCCGGCTTCAACGGCCCGATCCCGATCGTCGTCGACGTCAACGGCGACGCCGAGGCGCCGCAGCGGATCTACGACGGCGTGCAGGACCTCGAGGGCGTCGCCTCCGCCGGCGAGCCGCAGCTGAACGACGAGAAGACCGTCGCGATCGTCTTCGTGACGCCCGACTCGGCGCCGCAGGACGAGGCGACGGACGAGCTCGTCGACCGGCTGCGCACCGACGTCGTGCCGGCCGCGACCGAGGGCGGCGACGCGATCGCGTACGTCTCCGGCCTGACCGCGGCGTTCAAGGACATCGGCGAGCGGATCATGGAGCGGCTGCCGCTCTTCCTGCTCTACGTGATCGGGGTGACGTTCATCCTGCTCGCGATGGCGTTCCGCTCGATCGTGATCTCGCTGACCGCGGGGATCACGACGATCCTCTCGGCGTTCGCCGGCTTCGGCGTCCTCACCCTGGTGGTGCAGGAGGGCCACCTGCTCGGGCTGACCGGGCTCGACCGGACGGGGCCGATCGAGACGTTCGTGCCACCGATCGCGTTCGCGATCCTCTTCGGGCTCTCGATGGACTACATGGTCTTCCTGATGAGCCGGATCCGGGAGGAGCACGTCCACGGCCTGAAGACGCGCGAGGCGGTCGAGCACGGGATCTCGGCGATCGGCCGGGTCGTCGTCGCCGCGGCGCTGATCATGGGCACGGTCTTCGCGGCCTTCATCCTCACCGCCGACCGGATCTCGAAGGAGTTCGGGCTCCTGCTCGCGGTCGCGATCCTGACCGACGCGCTGGTCGTGCGGATGACGCTCGTGCCGGCGTTCCTGACGCTGCTGGGCGAGAAGTCGTGGTACATGCCGCGCTGGCTCGACCGCGCGCTGCCGAACATCACGATCGAGGCGCCGCACGACGGTGACGCACCGCGTCCCGTCGAGGCCGAAGCCGGTCGAGGCGGAGGGCTGACCGGCGGAGGCTCCGGCCTACATCCCCATCGCGTGATAGCCGGCGTCGACGTAGAGCGTCGTGCCGGTGACGTTCTTCGCGTCGTCCGAGAGCAGGTAGGCGGACGCCGCGGCGACGTCGTCGGCGTCGATGTGGCGGCGCAGCGGCGCGCGCTCGACGAACATCGACTCCATCTCGGTGAAGCCCGCGATCGAGCGGGCGGCGAGCGTGCGCACCGGGCCCGGCCGAGACGGCGTTGACGCGGATCTCCTTCTCGCCGAGATCCCAGGCGAGGTACTTGACGGAGGCGTCGAGCGTCGCCTTCGCGACGCCCATCACGTTGTAGTGCGGCACCGCGCGCTCGCCGCCGAGGTAGGTCATCGTCACGATCGAGCCGCCGCCCGCGGCCGCCATCAGCGGCTCGGCCGCGCGCGAGGCGGCGACGAGCGAGTAGGCGCTGATGTCGACGGCCATCCAGAAGCGGTCGCGCGGCGTGTCGGTGAAGCGGCCCTCGAGATCCTCGGCGGCCGCGAACGCGACCGAGTGGACGAGCAGGTCGAGCTTGCCGTCCCACGCCTGAGCCACCTCGCCGAAGACGCGGTCGACGTCCTCGTCGGCGCGGACGTCGCAGGGCGTCACCAGCTCCGAGCCGACCGACGAGGCGAGCTCGCGCACGTTGCTCTCGATCCGCTCGCCCTGGAATGTGAAGGCGAGCTCGGCTCCCTCGTCCGCCAGCCGCTTCGCAATCGCCCATGCGATCGAGCGCTTGTTGGCGACCCCCATGACCAGGGCGCGCTTCCCGGCGAACCGTGCCACGTTCCGATCCTACGGCTACTCTGCCGTTCGTGCGCCGCCTCGTCGGATCCTTCGCACTCGGCGTGGCGCTCGTCGCCACGACGGCTGCTTCTGCTGCATTTCAGCCGATCGAGCGGCGCCACGGCGAGGTCGAGATCCCCCGCGTCCGCGCCGGCACGATCACGATTCCGGACGCTCATCGCAGCGGCCGCGTCACCGTCATCCTGACGCTGGCCGACCCGCCGCTCGCCGCCTACTCGCGCACGCTCGCCGGCAGCAGCGGCACGCGCCGGCTGAACGTGCAGAGCCGCGGCGCCAGGGCCTACATCGCGAAGCTCCAGCGGGCGCAGCGGGCCGCCGCAGCGACGCTGAAGCGGGCGATTCCGGCGGCCACCGTCAAGCGCAACTACACGCTGCTCCTGAACGGGATCGCAGTCGAGCTTCCCGCGACGCAGCTGGCGAAGGCGGCGAAGCTGTCCTTCGCGCGCAAGCTCTATCCGAGCTACCGCTACACGCTCGCGCTCAACCGCAGCCCCGGCCTGATCGGCGCGGGCGCGCTCGCGGCCTCCGGCGGCGGCAGCGGCGAGGGGATGAAGATCGCGGTCATCGACGACGGCATCGACCCGAAGAACCCCTTCTTCAACCCGCAGGGCTACAGCTATCCGGCCGGCTTCCCGAAGGGCGGCACGAAGTGGACGTCGCCGAAGGTGATCGTCGCCCGCTCCTTCGTCGGCACGGGCGCGGACGAGCGGACGCCGCTGGCCGTCGACCCGCAGAACTCGTTCCACGGCACGCACGTCGCCGGCATCGCCGCGGGCAACGCGGGCACGACGGCGCCGGCAGGCGGCGACCATCCGCAGACGACGGGGCTCTCCGGCGTCGCGCCGCGCGCGTACATCGGCAACTACCGCGTCTTCAACGTCCCGACGCCGGTCGGCCACGTCGGCAACACGCCCGAGATCGTCGCCGCCTTCGAGGCGGCCGTCCGCGACGGGATGGACGTGATCAACTTCTCCGGCGGCGGCCCGCAGACCGACCCGCTCAGCGACGCGCTTGATCGAG
The DNA here is from genome assembly GCA_963738795.1 of uncultured Gaiellaceae bacterium. GTDB lineage: Bacteria > Actinomycetota > Thermoleophilia > Gaiellales > Gaiellaceae > Gaiellasilicea. The sequence goes on from CAVTXQ010000003.1 coordinate 40,458, forward strand.
GCGGTGCGGAACGTGGCGGCCGCAGGCGTCGTCCCGGTGATCTCCGCGGGCAACGACCGCGACGACTACGGCGTCGGCTCGGCCGGCTCGCCCGGCAGCGCCCCGGACGCGATCTCGGTCGCGGCGCTCTCGAACTCGCAGGTCTTCGCGCCCGCCCTCTCGGTGACCGCACCGGGCACGCCCGAGCCGCTGACGCGGATCCCGTTCGTGCGCACCGCCGGCCCGAACACGCCGGCCGCCTGGGCGAACTCGGACCAGCAGCTCGTCGACGTCGGCACGCTCGTCGGCGTGAACGGCCAGCCCGTGCCGCGCGACCTCTGCGGCCCGCCCGGGAACCTCGACGGCGGCCCCACCCCGCTCCGCGCCGGCTCGCTCAACGGCGCGATCGCGCTCGTCTCGCGCGGCAACTGCACCTTCGCGCTCAAGAGCGCCCGCGTGAAGGCAGCCGGCGGCGTCGGGATCGTGGTCGTCGACAACCGTCCGGGCGAGGCGAACCCGATCCCGGTGCAGCTCGACGTGCGCGGCGGGATGATCGCCGACCTCGACGGCCAGCAGCTGCGCGCCTTCCTCGCCGGCCGCGGCGGCCGGACGACGGCCCGGATCGGCAACGGCCCGCAGGACCTCGCCACCGGCCGCAGCGGCGTCGTCACGAGCTTCTCGTCCGCCGGGCTGACCGCCTTCGGCCACCTGCTGAAGCCGGACGTCGGCGCCCCCGGCGGGCAGATCCTCTCCGCGACGCTCCCGGGCTTCGGCGGCCCGTTCGCCGTCTTCGACGGGACGAGCATGGCCGCGCCCCACGTCGCCGGCGCGGCGGCGCTGCTGCTGCAGCGTCATCCGAACTGGTCGGCGCTCCAGGTCAAGTCCGCGCTCGTCTCGACCGCGGCGACCGCCTGGGCCGACACCGCCCGGACAGCCGCGGCGCCGGTGCTGACGGCCGGCTCCGGCCAGGTCGACCTGATGGCCGCGACCGACCCGAAGCTCTTCACCGACCCGGTCTCGCTCTCGTACTCGGACCTGAACGTGAACCGCGGCAACGCGTCGAAGTCGCTGCTGCTCTCGCTGTCGGACGCCGGCGAGGGCTCCGGCACCTGGACGATCGAGGTCAAGCCGCAGGCGCAGCCGAGCGGCGTCCAGATCAACGTCCCCGGCACCGTCACGATCGCTCCCGGCGGCAGCACGCAGATCCCCGTCACCGCCAGCGCCGCGTCGAACGCCACCGCCGGCGAGGCCTACGGCTTCCTGCTCCTGCACCGCGGCTCGGTCACGCGCAAGGTCGCGTACGCGCTGCTCGTCACGCGCCCCGGGCTCGCGGCCGCACCGGTCGTGCGAGCTGCAGCAGATCCAGACCGGCGACACCCGCCGCGGCGTCTCGCGCGCCTCCGCCTACAAGTACCCGGCCGCCGCCTTCGGGCCGGCGCCGAACTACACCGGCGCGCCCGTGAACGAGGACGGCGCCGAGAAGCTCTACCGGATCCGGCTCGACGAGCCCGCCGTGAACGTCGGCGCCGCGGTGATCGTCTCGACGCCGGGCTCGCTCGTCCACCCCTGGTTCCTCGGCTCGGCGGACGAGAACGACGTCCAGGGCTACGCGGGCCTGCCGGTCAACGTCAACAACCTGACGGTCGACTACCCGCTCGACATCGGCGCGGCGGGCACGGTCTTCCCGCGGACGAAGGCGTACTACGTCGCCGTCGACTCGGGCCGCGATCTCTTCACGGGCCGCTCGCTCGGCGGCGCCTACGTGCTCCGCGCCTGGGTCGACGACGTCCAGCCGCCGCTGCTCGGCCTGATGACGAGTCGCGTCTCGGCGGGCCGGCCGACGATCGCGCTCCGCGTGGTCGACCTCGGCGCCGGCGTCGACCCGTACTCGCTCGTGCTCGGCTACGGCCAGACGCTGATCGGCGCCGCCGTCTACGACCCCGTCAGCGGGATCGCGCTCTTCCCGATCCCGGCGGAGGCACCCGCGCTCCGCGCCGGCAAGCGGCAGGTGCAGGTCTCGGCCGCCGACTTCCAGGAGTCGAAGAACGTCGACTCCGTCGGCGACGAGCTGCTCCCGAACACCGCGTTCGCCGGTGGCCCGATCAACGTCGTCGACGGGCCGACCATCACCTGGGTCTTTCCGGAGATCCGCGAGTGCGCGACCGCCCGGACGCCGCTGACCGTGCTCGCAGGCTCGACCGCGACCGTCCGCTCGATCCAGTTCCTCCTCGGCAGGAAGCCGATCGCCACCGTGCGCCGCGGCGCCGCCGGCATCTACACGTCCACGTGGCGCCGCGGCAACACGGCGAAGGGCCGGCACACGCTGCGCGCGATCGTCACCGACGCGAAGGGCCGCAAGGCGGAAGCCCAGCGCGTCGTTCGCGTCTGCTCGTAGACTCGCCGGCGTGAGGATCGCCGTCGTCACCGGTGCCTCCAGCGGCATCGGCGAGGCGACCGCGCGCGAGCTGGCGCGGCGCGGCTGGAAGCCCGTGCTCGTCGCGCGACGCCGCGAGCGCCTCGAGCAGCTCGCGGCCGAGCTCGGCGGCGAGTACGAGGTCTGCGACGTCTCCGAGCGCGCCGACGTCGAGCGGGCGGCGGCGACGATCCTGGAGCGCCACCCGCGCGTCGACCTGCTCGTCAACAACGCCGGCATCCCCGGGCGCGGCGACTTCTTCTCGCTCGAGCCGGAGCGGATCGAGGCGGTGCTGCGGACGAACTACCTCGGCTGCGTCTGGATGGTCCGCGCGCTCGAAGCCGGGCCTGCAGCCGGGCTCGCACGTCGTCAACGTCGTCTCGGTCGCCGGCACGGTCGCGTTTGCACCGGCCGGCCCGTACGCCGCCTCGAAGCACGCGCAGCTCGCGTTCTCGCGCTCGCTCACCGGCCTGCTCGCAGGGCGCGGCGTCCAGGTGCACACGGTGCTGCCGGGCTTCGTCGAGACGGAGGGCTTCCCGCAGAAGACCGTCCTCCGCAGCCCGTTCTTCCGCCGGGCGGTGATCGAGCCCGAGCTCGTCGCCGAGCGGATCGCGGGCGCGGTCGAATCGGGCAAGCGCGAGCTCTTCGTGCCGCGCTGGTACCGCGTCTTCTCGCTCCTGCAGGCGCTGCTGCCGGGACTGTCCGCCCGCATGGTCGCCCGCTCCGGCTACAAGCGGCCTTAGGAGGGTCTGGCGAAATAGCGCGCCGCGGGCCGCGCTGGTCGCCCGAGCTCGTCCGCAGTCGCGCCGAACGACCATCGCACCCGGACGCGTCCCGCCAGACCCTCCCAGCGGTCTTCGCGAAGCGCTGCACGGCGGCGAGCAGCTCGTCCGTCTTCGCGCGCGCCTCGGCCTCGTCACCGGACGCGATCGCGCCGGCGACGCAGTGGTTGACGTGGTCGTCGAGCACCTTCAGGCCGACGTTCTCGAGCGCGGTCATCGCCGCCCCGATCTGGGTGAGGATGTCGATGCAGTAGCGCTCCTCCTCGACCATCTTCTCGATCCCGCGCACCTGCCCCTCGATCCGCCGCAGGCGGTTGCCGATCGCATCCTTGTCATAGCCATGCTCTGTCATGTGCGCACGCTCCTGAAGGCTCGCAGTCGCAGCGAGTTCGAGACGACGAAGACGCTCGAGAAGGCCATCGCCGCCGCCGCCACGATCGGGTTCAGGTACCCGGCGACGGCGAGCGGGATCGCGGCGACGTTGTAGGCGAACGCCCAGAAGAGGTTGCCCTTGATCGTCGCGAGCACGCGCCGCGAGAGCCGGATCGCGTCGACGGCCGCGCGCAGGTCGCCCGAGACGAGCGTCAGATCGGACGCCTCGATCGCGACGTCGGTGCCGGTGCCGATCGCGATCCCGAGGTCGGCCTGGGCGAGCGCGGGCGCGTCGTTGACGCCGTCGCCGACCATCGCCACGACCTCGCCGGCCTCCTGCAGCCGCCGCACCTCGGCCGCCTTGTCGCCCGGGTAGACCTCGGCGAGCACCTGCTCGATCCCGACCTCGGCGGCGACGCGGCGCGCGGTCGCCTCGGCGTCGCCGGTGAGGAGGACCGGCGTCAGGCCGAGCGCCCGCAGCTCGCGGATCGCCTCGGCGCTCGTCGGCTTGACCGTGTCCTCGACCACGAGCCGGGCCTGCAGCTCGCCGTCCCAGTGGACACCGGCACGGTCGACCGTGACCTCGAGCCCGTCGACGACGCCGACGACGCCCTGACCGGGCAGATTGCGGAACTCGGTCACCGCGGGCAGCGCGCCGACCTCGGCCCGTGCTGCGTCGGCGACCGCGCGGGCGACCGGATGCTCGCTCGCGTCCTCGACCGCGCCGGCGAGCCGGAGCACCTCGCCTCGCGAGGCACCGTTCAGCGTCTCGACGGCGACGAGCGTCATCCGCCCCTCGGTGACGGTGCCGGTCTTGTCGAGCACGACCGTGGTCGCGCGGCGCGTCTGCTCGAGCATCTCGGGCCCCTTGATCAGGACGCCGAGCTGCGCACCGCGGCCGGAGCCGACGAGCAGAGCGGTCGGCGTCGCGAGCCCGAGCGCGCACGGGCACGCGATGATCAGGACGGCGACGGCTGCCGCGAACGCGAACGCCGGATCGGAGCCCGTGCCGAGCCAGAAGCCGAGCGTGGCGACGGCGACCGCGATCACGATCGGGACGAAGACGGCCGAGACGCGGTCGGCGAGCCGCTGCACGGGCGCCTTGCCCGACTGCGCCTCGGTGACGAGTCGCCCGATCTGGGCGACGGCGGTGTCGGCTCCGATGTGGGTGGCGCGGACGACGAGCCGGCCGGAGACGTTGACCGTCGCGCCGATCGCCTCGTCGCCGGGACCGACCTCGACGGGGACGCTCTCACCGGTCAGCAGCGACGTGTCCACCGACGACGTGCCCGACTCGATCACGCCGTCGGTGGCGATCTTCTCGCCGGGGCGGACGACGAAGAGATCGCCGACGCGGAGCTCCTCGACGGAGACGCGGCGCTCCTCACCGTCCAGGCCGACGACGGCGACGTCCTTCGCACCGAGCTCGAGCAACGCCTGCAGGGCTGCGCCGGCGCGGCGCTTCGCCCGCGCCTCGAAGTAGCGGCCCATCAGGATCAGCACGACCACGACGGATGCAACCTCGAGGTAGATCTCGCCCGTGCCCGAGCCGACGCCGAGCGCGAGCTCGAAGTCCATCCGCATCGCCAGATCGCCGGCGGTGCCGAAGAAGAGCGCGTACAGCGACCAGCTCCAGGCGGCGAGCGTGCCGACCGAGATCAGCGTGTCCATCGTCGCCGCACCGTGGCGCGCGTTTACGAGCGCGGCCCGGTGGAACGGCCAGCCGCCCCAGAGGACGACCGGGGTCGCGAGCTGAAGCGAGAGCCACTGCCAGCCGTCGAACTGGAGCGACGGGATCATCGCGAGCGCGAGCACCGGCAGCGTCAGGACGGCGGAGACGAGCAGCCGGAAGCGGAGCGCCGCGGCCGGATCCTGCTGCTCCGCGACGGCCTCGTCGGTCGGAAGCGCAGCCTTGTAGCCGGCCGACTCGACCGCCGCGACGAGCTGCTCCGGCGAGACGGCGCCGGCGTCGAACTCGACCGACGCACGCTCGGTCGCGTAGTTGACGGCGGCGCTGACGCCCTCGAGCTTGTTCAGCTTCTTCTCGACGCGGACCGCGCACGTCGCACAGGTCATTCCCTCGATCGGAAGGTCGAGCTTCTGGAGGCTCATCGCGTCACCTCGAGCTTCTCCGTGACGACGTGGCCGCCGACCTTGAACTGGAGGTAGAGCTGGTAGCGCCCGTCGCTCGGGAACGGCACCTCGAACGCGAGCTCGTCTTCCTCGGCATGCGCGTGGACGTAGGCGAGGTCGCCCTCACGGAGGACGACGAGGTGGCCGCCTGCGCCGAGGTAGGGCTGCGTCTCGACCGGGCCGGTGTCGCCGCGGACGTCGAAGGCGAGCCGGTCGCCCTCCTCGCGCATCCGCACGATGTAGATCGAGTCCCACCACGCGACAGACGCCGGCGTCGGCCCGCCGTCGGCGGCGACGTCGATCGCGAGCGTTCGCCGCTCACCGCCGGTCGTGAAGTCGGCGAAGACGCGGTAGGAGCCGTTGACGGGCAGCTTCAGAGGCACCGTCCAGCTGCCGTCGGGGCGCTGCTTCGGGTGCAGGTGGAGGAACGGCGCGTCGGCGAAGCGGCCGGCGACGATCAGGTGCAGCCGCCGCTCGTGCTCGACGTCGAAGTCGCGCACGGCCTTCCCGTCCGGCCCGACGATGCGGAAGACGTACGGGGCGGCGCGGCCGGCGACGTACGAGCCGCGCAAGTGCACGAGGCGGTAGCCGTCCTGCTCGACCGCGAGGCCCGCCGGCGCACTCATCTCTTCGCCATGCGCGGCCTCTGCCTCGAGTGTCCGCGCCTCGACGTCGACCGCGTTGCCGAGCGCGAGCGCCGCCAAGAAGACGCCGGCGAGGCCGGCGACGAAGAGCGCGACGCGCGTCACGCTGCTTCGTAGCCGGCCTCGTCGATCGCCGCGCGGAGTGCCTCGTCCTCGAGACCTTCGCCGCGTACGACCACGAGCTTGGTGTCCAGATCGGCGGCGACCGAGTCGACGCCGGCGACGCGCCCGACCTCTTCCTCGACGGCCGCCTTGCAGTGGCCGCAGCTGATGCCGCTGACGGTGTAGGTGATCTCCATGCACCGCATGGTACCCCCAGGGGGTATCAACCGTCAATGACCGACCGGCGCGTGCGATCCGGCGAGCTCCGGATCCCGGTCACGATCTCGTACCCGATCGTCCCGGCGACGCGGGCGTGGGCCTCCGCCTGGACGCCGTGGCCGAGCAGCGTCACCGGCGCGCCGACGGGCAGCTCGCGGTCGAGCTCGACCGCGAAGGCGTCCATCGAGATCGTCCCGACGACGCGGCGGAGCTCGCCGGCGACGCGGACCTCGGTCCCGGTCAGATCGCGCCGGAAGCCGTCCGCGTAGCCGACCGGGACGATGCCGATCCAGGTCGGCTCCGTCGCGATCCAGCGACGTCCGTACCCGGTCGAGTCGCCCGGCTGCAGCCGCCGCACCTGAGCCAGCTGCGACTCCCAGCGCAGCGCCGGCTCGAGGCCGTCCTCGGCCGGATCGGTGCCGAAGGGCGAGATCCCGTAGAGCGCGATCCCGCACCGGGCGGCGTCGAAGCGGGCCGCGGGAAACCGCAGCGCGCCGGCGCTGTTGGCGATGTGGCGCGTGAGAGCCGAGTGCTCAGCCGTCGCGGCCACGAAGCGCTCGAGCTGCAGCTCGGTGAAGGCGGCGTCGGAGTCGGCAGAGGCGAAGTGGCTCATCAGGCCGACGACCTCGCGGCCCGGCGCCGGCAGCTCGGAGAGTCCCCAGCGGCCCATGCCGGTGTCGAGCTTCAGGTGGACACGCACGCCTTCGGGAACCTCGCCGTCCGCGATCACCAGCTCGAGACCGGCGTCGCGGGCGTCTGCGATCTCGCGGCTCGTCGCGGGGCCCATCACCAGGATCCGCGCCGGGCCGAGCGCGTCGCGCAGCGCCAGCCCCTCGGGCACGGTCGCGACGCAGAGCGCGGTCGCTCCGGCGCCGAGCGCAGCAGCGCCGACGTCGAGCGCCCCGTGGCCGTAGCCGTCGGCCTTGACGACCGCCCAGAGCTCGGCGCCCTCGAGGACGGCGAGCAGCGTCCGGGCGTTCCGCCGGATCGCGCCCAGGTCGACGATCAGGTCCGAGCGGGCCACGGCCCGATCGCTACGGGCAGAGGGCTCTCACTGGATCTGCGTCTCGCAGGTCGCGTGGAACGTGTCCGTCCCCGGCCCGCCGATGCAGACATCCGTGCCGGCGTCACCGCGCAGCAGGTCGTTGCCGCCGCCGCCGTGGATGCAGTCGTTCCCGTTCATCCCGCGGAGCGGGTCGTTCGCCGCGGCCGTCCCGAGGACGAGGTCGCTGCCGCCGCCGCCGTTCCCGCCGCCGGTGATGAGCACCGTGACGGTGATCCCGTTGCACGCCGGCTTCGGCTTCTTCTGGTCGACCGTGATCGCGCTGACGTCGCGCTCGGCGTTCGAGGCGGGTACGGAGTTCGTTGCCGCAAGCGCCGAGATCAGCACCAGTCCGCACGCCGCTCCGACGGCGGCGAAACGCGCGAGCCTGAAGGGTCTCATCGTCCGGCGCGGGCATCGCGGGTCGCGGGCGGCCACGCGATCGCGGTCACGGGCTCCGGAGGGTGTGCGCGATAGCGGTAGGCCGTCGCGCCGTCCTCGACCACATACGAGCGCTCGCCGCCGTCGACGAGCTGAAGGATCAGCTTCCCCTGGTGTTCGGCCACGCGCACGAGCGCGTCCATGTCGTCGAGCTCGATCACGTGCTCCCAGCTCCCAGAACGCGAGGAGACGGGCAGCAGCAGGCGCCCGTGGCGCGCACGGATCCGCTCGTGCTCGTCGCCGGCCGGACGCCGGCGTCCGGAGGCGAGGAGCAACCCGCCGAGCAGCAGCAGAGCCGCGATCCCGAGCAGCGAGACGCGCCGCGCGGTGGCGACCGAGAGCGACAACGGACCGAGAGCGACCTCCGCCGGTGCGGATCTGGTGCCGGTGCCCGGCTCGCGGGGAGCGAACGGGCCGACGCCCTCGCTCTCCTGCAGACTCGGCTGCAGGCGGAGGTCGGCGGCGTCGAAGGCGAGCGCGGGCGCGAAGGTCGCGTCGACGGCTTCGCTCCCGACCTTCCCCGCCACGTCGACGCGTGGCAGGACTGCGACGGTGTAGGCGGTCTGGCCGGAGCCGGTGAGAGTCCTGACCTCGTCCACGACCCGCTGGATCTGCCGGAGGTCGAGGACGCCCGAGACGGTTGCGTCGCCGTCGGCGAACGGCCGCTCCGCCGCCAGTGGCAGCACGCGCTCCCAGCCGCGGCCGTCGCTGATCCGCGCGTCCAGCGCGATCCGTCCGCCCGCGCGGACCGGCAGCTCCGACTCGAGCCCATAGGTGAACGTGACACGCAGCCGGGGCACGAGCCGCTGGAACACCGGCTCGCCCGTGCCGACATGACCGTCCGGGTACGCGGCCGTCCGTGGGACGTTCGCCTCGTACTCGAACCGGCCCTGGTGCGCGTAGGCGGCAGCGACCGACTCGGTGCCGTTCGTGGGCCGCCCGAACGAGACGACGGCGAGGGCCACGCACGCGACGGCGGCCACGGCGATCCCGGTCACGAGCGGCTTCGGCTCCACCGGCATCGTCGGAGTCGCGCGCGGAGGCGCGGCGACGCGCGGCCGCGGCCGACCGCCGCGACGAAGCGCGACGCCGGTTCCGACGCCGCCGCCGAGGGCGATCAACGTCACCAGACCGACCAGGAGCGCGCTGTGCAGCGGCTCGCGCAGCCACTCGGTGACGCGGCCGACGCCGGGCGCGGCCGTCCAGAGGCTGCCCACGATCTGGTCCTCCGTGACCTGCTCGGAATCGAGGAAGGAGTTGTTGTCGCCCTTGAGCACGAAGCGCCCGTTCTCGACCCGGACGATCCGGTGCAGCACCTTCGAGCCGAGCTCGCGGCTGTCGTAGAGCACGACGTCGCCGGCGCGGTAGGCGCTGCGCTCCCGCACGACCGCGAGGTCGCCGCGGTGCAGCTCCGGCTCCATCGAGTTGCCGACGATGATCGCGTACGACGTGCCACCGCCCACCTGCGCGGGCGCGAAGTACACCCAGGCAGCGAGGAAGGCGGCGGCCGCGACGACCGCGGTGACAATTCCGGTGATACGTCCCATGCTCATGACGGCCGTGAGCGGGTGTGCCGGGCGAGGCGGTTACCCCGCCCGGCAGTCTCCGTCCGTCCCTACGAGGTCGCGATCACCGACAGCTGGTCGGCGGTCGTGATGGCGATGTCCGGGCTGAAGTCGCAGGTGACGTTGACGCCGGCTGCGATCGAGCAGTTCGTGTAGGTCGTCGAGCCGCTGACGATCTTGGCCTTCGCGGTGGCCGCGGTCGTGTTCAGCGTGAAGGTCATCGAGTCGATGTTGCTCGGCGTGGTCGCGTTCAGCGTGTACGCGATCGCCGAGACGGTGTAGCCGCTGATCGTGCCGCTGCCCGAGCCGGCGTTCGAGTCGGGCACCGTGTTCGTCGCCGTGAAGGCGTACGCGCCTGTCGCCAGGGCTGCCGCCACGATCAGGATGCCGAGGGTCCGGCTCCGTCCGATGAATGCTCGCTTCATGGTGTCTACTCCAGATTGGGGGAGGGGTCACGCGTTGCCGGGTAGGTTTCGGCGGTTTTCGGTGACTGACCGTCCCCCGAACGGGGTAGTTCGTTTGAGTCAGGACAAGACTCGCGGGAGCGCCGCAATCACGTCGCTCGCGACGAGGCCGCGCTGGGGCAGGCTGCGGGCGGCGAGCCCGTGCGCCGTGGCCGCGGCGGCTGCGGCTTGACGCGGCTCGAGCCCCTTGGCGAGGAAGGCGGCGACGATGCCCGTCAGCACGTCGCCGGTGCCGGCGGTCGCGAGCCCCGGCGCCTGGGCGAGTGAGACGAGCACACCCTCGCCGGGGGCGGCGACGATCGTGTCCGCGCCCTTGAGCAGGCAGACGCAGCCGAACCGCTCCGCGCCGCGCCGCGCGGCCTCGAGCCGGTGGGCGTCCACCCAGGCGGAGGTCTCGCCCAGCAGCCGCCCGAGCTCGCCGGCGTGAGGAGTCAGCACGGCGCGCTCGCCCCAGTCCCCGGGCTCGAGCTCGTGCAGCGCGTCGGCGTCGAGCACGAGCGCCTGACTCCCGGCGGCGAGCAGCGCCTCGCGGAGCTCCTTCGCGGCTGCGTCGCGGCCGAGCCCGGGACCGATCGCCAGCGCGCCGGCCTTCTCCGACGCGGCGACAGCGTCGGCCCACGTCAGCTTCACCGGCTCGAGCAGCTTCGCCTCGACGACCGGAAGCGAGGGCTCCGGAACCGCGACCGCGACGTAGCCGGCGTCCGCGCGGAACGCGGCCTCGGCCGCGAGGCAGGCGGCGCCGGTCATCCCCGGTGCGCCGCCGACGACGAGCACGGAGCCCGCGCTGTACTTGCTGTCCTCCGCCCGCTTGCGGGGGACGTGGCCCAGGATCGCGGGCGTGACGAGCCGATGCTCTGTCTCCAGTGGCTCGAGGCCGATATCCGCGACGACGACGTCACCGGCGTGGAAGAGGCCCGGCGCGACGGCGAGCCCGAGCTTGCGGCCGTGGAAGGTCACCGTCAGCGTCGCGCGCACGGCTCCGCCGGCGATCTCGCCCGTAGCTGCGTCGACTCCCGACGGGACGTCGACCGCGACGACCGGCGCCCCGGCGGCGTTGATCCGCTCGATCGTCGCCGCCGCCTCCTCCCGCGGCTCGCCGTGGAAACCCGTGCCGAAGAGCGCGTCGATGACCAAGTCGGCCTGCTCGACCGCGGTCGTCTCGACCGCATCGCGGCCCTGCTCGCGCAGGATCCGGGCCGCGATCCGGCCGTCGCCGCCGTTCGAGCCGCCGCCGCAGACGACCGCGATCCGGCGCGCGTCGGGGAACCGCTGCAGCACCTCGCGCGCGACGGCCGCGCCGGCGCGCTCCATCAGCTCGCCGACGTCGTGCCCCTCCTCCGCGCGCCGTGATTCCTCGGCCGTGTACAGAGGTTCAAGCATCGGTGACGACGGCGACCGCGGAGGCGAGCTCGCGCGAGTGCGTCATCGAGAGGTCGATCGCGCCCGCGCCGACGCGCTCCGCCCAGGCGGCGACCCGACCCGAAAGCCGCACCGACGGCTTCGGCCGGCCGGCGATCTCGATGTCCTTCCACGCGAACGCCCGCGCGACGCCGAACCCGAGCGCCTTGCCGACCGCCTCCTTGCCGGCGAACCGGCCCGCGTAGCTCTCCGCCGGGTTCTTGCGCGAGTCGCAGTAGGCCTGCTCGGCCGGGGTGAAGCAGCGGTCCCTGAAGCCCTGGTAGCGCTCGAGCGACCGGCGGACGCGCTCGATCTCGATCAGATCGACGCCGACGCGAGTCATGCTCACAGGCTTCTGTCGATCCAGTCCGGGACGTGCGCGATCGAGCTGAGCACCGCGTCGGGGATGACGGACGAGCGCTCGAGCGCGTCGGGCCGGAACTTGCCGGTCCGGAGCAGCAGGGTCTTCATCCCGAAGAGCTGCGCGCCGCGCACGTCCTGCTCGAGATCGTCGGTGACCATCCACGTCAGCTCCGGTTCGGCGTCGAGGGCCGAGAGCGCTGCGGCGAAGGCCGATGCGGCCGGCTTGCCGATCACCGTCGCCTCGACGCCGGTCGCATACTCGAGCGCGGCGACGTAGGCCCCGCCGTCGAGCATCGGCCCGCGCGAGGTCTGCCACCACGGGTTCTTGTGCATCGCGTAGAGGTCGGCGCCGGCCCGGATCTCCGAGAACGCACGCGCCAGGTTCATGTGGCTGAAGACCTGGTTCGACTCGGTCGTCTCGTCGCACCCGCCGACGAGCACGACGTGCGCCCCTTCGCCGACGAGCTCGACCCCTTCGAGGTCGGGCACGATCGACGGCATCACGAGCGCGTAGACGCGGCGGCCGCCGAGCTGCTGGGCCGCAGCCGTCGTCGGCGTCTGGAGCTCGTCGGCGTCGAGCTCGATCCCGAGCGCCCGCAGCTCGTCGGCGAGCGCGCTCGTCGTCCGTGTGGAGTTGTTGGTGACGAAGCGAAGCCGGTGCCCGTCGGCGCGCAGGCGGGCGAGCGCCTCCACTGCACCCGGGATCGGCTCGCCCGAGACGTGAAGGACGCCGTCGACGTCCAGCAGAATGGCGGCCATGGAGCGGGATGCTATCCGGGTGACACGTTCAGTCCTACTGCCTCTCGCCGAGATCGAGTTGCGCTTCTCGCGCTCGAGCGGCCCGGGCGGTCAGCACGCGAACACGGCCGAGACGCGGGTCGAGGCGATCTTCGACGTCGAGACGTCGACGGCACTGACGGATGTGCAGAAACGGCGTGTCGTGACGAAGGCGGGGCCGACGCTCCGCGCGGTCGCGCAGGACGAACGGAGCCAGCTGCGCAACCGCGAGCTCGCCGTCGAGCGCCTCGCCGAGCAGCTGCGCCAGGCGCTCAAGGTGCAGCGCCGTCGCGTCGCGACGAAGCCGACGAAGGCGTCCCGCGAGCGGCGGCTGGAGGCGAAGAAGCGTCGTTCGCAGACGAAGAAGCTGCGCCGCCCACCGGACTAGACTCGAATCTTGGACGTGCTCCGGCTCGCCACCCTGCTCGAGGAGCTGCCGACGGAGCGGACGCAGCTGCTCGACAACCTCGGCCGCCTGCGGCGCGAGGTCGGCCCGGTCACGCCCGAGCTCTCGGACGCCCTCGCCGACCGGATGAACCTGCGCCGCGGCGACGTGCACGAGGTCGTCTCCTTCTACTCCTTCCTCCAGGTGCCGGTCGACGCCGTCCGCGTCTGCACAGGGCCGGTCTGCGACGCGGCCGGCGCGCGCGACCTGCTGTCGGACGGAGCGATCGAGGTGCCGTGCCTCGGGCACTGCGACCTCGCCCCGGTCGTCCTCGACGGCGACGACGTCCGCGGCGGTGTCACCCACTCGACGAACGGGTTCCTGCTCGAGCCCGACGACCTGCGCGAGCCTCCCGCGCTCGGCCAGGACGAGGTGCTCGAGCTGCTCGAGGCGTCCGGCCTGACGGGGATGGGCGGCGCGGGCTTCCCGGCCTGGCGCAAGTGGGACGCCGTCCGGCGCGAGCCGTCGCCGCGGGTGGTGATCGTCAACGCCGACGAGGGCGAGCCGGGGACGATCAAGGACCGGTACGTGATGGAGCTCCGCCCCCAGCTCCTGCTCGAGGGACTCGAGGCGGCGATGCGCTTCTGCGAGACCGAGGAGGCCTACATCTACCTGCGCGAGGAGTACGCAACGTCGCGTGCCGTGCTGCAGGAAGCGATCGCCGCACGCGGCCTGCCCGTCCGGCTCGTGATCGGCGCCGGCGCGTACATCTGCGGCGAGGAGACTGCGCTCTTGGAGTCGATGGAGGGCAGACGCGGGATGCCGCGGCTGCGGCCGCCCTTCCCGGCCCAGTCCGGCTACCTGGGCCGGCCGACGCTGATCAACAACGTCGAGACGCTTGCCCACGTCGCCCTGATCCTTCGCGGCGGCTGGCAGCCGGCGCGGCTCTGGTCCGTCTCGGGTGCGGTCGCGAAACCGGGCTGCTACGAGGCGCCACTCGACATCACGCTGCGCGAGCTGATCGACGGCTACGCGGGCGGGCTCACGGCCGAGCCGGGCGCGATCGTCCCGGGCGGCGCCGCGAGCGGGATCCTGCCGCCGCAGGCGCTCGACACGCCCCTGACCCGCGACGCGCTGGCCGAATGGGGCTGCGGCGTCGGCTCCGCCGCCGTCCAGGTCTTCCCCACCGACTATTCGCCGCGGCGCCTGCTCGCCGAGACGATGCGCTTCTTCGCCGAGGAGTCGTGCCAGAAGTGCACCCCGTGCCGGATCGGCAACCGCGCGCTGCACGCGGTGTTCGAGGGCGAGCGGACGATGACTCCCGAGACCATGGACGAGTGGCTCGAGGCGATGACGCTGACCTCGATCTGCGGCCTCGGCCAGGCGGCGCCGATCCCGGTCCGGACGGCACTACGGCACTGGCCGGAGCTGTTCGAGAAGATGTCCGCATGATCGAGTTCACGCTCGACGGGCAGCGGGCGAGCGCCGCCGACGGCGAGCTGCTCGTCCACGCGGCCGCGCGCAACGGCGTCTTCATCCCGACGCTCTGCCACGACGACAAGCTGGCGCCCTACGGGGGCTGCCGGATGTGCGTCGTCGGCGTCGAGGGGGCGCCGCGGCCGCTGCCCGCGTGCGCGACACGCGTGACCGACGGCATGGTCGTCTCCACCAACTCGAACGTGCCGCAGCTGCGGAAGACGCTCACGGAGATGCTGCTCGCCGAGCACCTGAACGCGGATCCGGGCGGGCGGCCGAACGAGCTCACCGACCTCGCCGCCGAGCTCGACGCAGAAGCGCCGTTCCTCCTCCCCGACGCGAAGCGCGAGCCGTACGACGACCGCAACCGGCTGATGGGCTACGAGCCGGACACGTGCATCCTCTGCAATCGCTGCGTCCGCTACACGCAGGAGGTGATGCAGTGCTCGGCGCTCTCGCTCGAGGGCCGCGGGCCGGAGGCACGGATCGTGCCGACGTGGGGCAAGAGCTGGCTCGACACCGAGTGCGAGCTCTGCGGCGGCTGCCTCCAGACGTGCCCGACCGGCGCCATTTACGAGAAGTTTCTCGAGGGAGCGGGCGTCGAGGAGCGTGCGCTCGAGCAGGTGAAGACGACCTGCACCTTCTGCGGCGTCGGCTGCCAGCTCGACCTCAACGTCGACCCGGCGACGAAGCGGATCGTCAAGGTGACGTCGAAGCCGGAGTACGTCTCGAACGAGGGCAACCTCTGCGTCAAGGGCCGCTTCGCCTTCAACTTCGTCCACCACCCCGACCGCCTGACCGAGCCGCTCGTCCGCGGTGAGGACGGCGAGCTCCATCCCGCGACGTGGGAGGACGCGCTGCAGGCGGCGGCCGACGGGCTGAAGGGGGTGATGGAGCGCCATTCGCCGCAGCACGTCGGCGTGCTCAGCTCGGCCCGGCTGACGAACGAGGAGAACTATCTGATCCAGAAGCTCGCCCGGACGGGATTGCAGACGCATTCCGTCCACTCGTGCGAGGCCACCTGACACGCTCCCACCCTTTACGGCCTGGTCAGGTCGCTCGGCAGAGGCGCAACCACCAACTCGATCCCCGAGATCGAGAACTGCCGCTTCCTGCTCGTGATCGGCTCGAACACGACCGAGGCGCATCCGGTGCTGGCGCTGCGGATCAAGAAGGCGGTGCGCAACGGTGCCACCCTCGTCGTCGCCGACCCACGCGCGATCTGGCTGACGAAGCTCGCCAAGCGGCACCTGCAGCTGCGCCCGGGCTCGGACGTCTGGCTCCTGAACGCGATCATGCACGTGATCCTCGAGGAGGGGCTCCAGGACGACGACTACATCGCGGCGCACTGCGAGGACTTCGAGTCCGTGCGCGAGGTCGTCTCCCGCTACGCCCCCGAGGACGCCGAACGGGTGACGGGCGTTTCGGCCGAGGCGATTCGGGCGACCGCCCGCGAGTACGCAACCGAGCGGCACGCGGCGATCTTCTACACGCTCGGGATCACCGAGCACGCCTGCGGCGTCGACAACATCTGGTCGCTCGCGAACCTCGTCCTGATGACCGGCCACCTCGGCTACGAGTCGACGGGCCTGAACGCACTCCGGGGCCAGAACAACGTCCAGGGCCTGAACGACTCCGGCGCGAACCCGCACTACCTGCCCGGCTACCAGCCCTGGGACGACCCCGACGTGCGCGAGAAGTTCGCGGCCGCGTGGGGCGTCGACCTGCCCGAGCGGGCCGGCTACCGGCTCGACCAGATGATGTCGGGGCTCCACGACGGCCGGATCAAGGCGCTCTACCTTGTCGGCGAGAATCCGGCACAGACGGAGCCGAACGCCCACCACGTCGAGGAGGGGCTGCAGCAGCTCGAGTTCGTCGTCGCGCAGGATCTCTTCCTGAACGAGACCTCGCGCAAGCACGCGGACGTCGTCCTGCCGGCGTCGAGCTTCGCCGAGAAGGACGGCACGTTCACGAACACGGAGCGGCGGATCAACCGCGTCCGCGCCGCCGTGCCGCTGCCGGGAAACGCCCGCGGCGACCGTGAGATCGTGATCGCACTCGCACGCGCGCTCGGCTGCGACTGGCCGGACTATCCGGACGCCGAGTCGGTCTGGAACGAGCTCGCCGACCTCTCGCCGAACTGGTCCGGGATCCGCTACCCGCGGATCGAGGAGCACGGGATGCAATGGCCGTGCCCGAGCGAGGATCACCCGGGGACGATGTTCCTGCACGAGGGTCATCCGTCGCTCCCGTCCGGCAAGGGCAAGTTCCACCCCGTCGAGTACCAGCCTCCGATCGAGGAGCCGGACGCCGAGTATCCTTTCGTGTTGTCAACGGGGCGAACGCTCTACCACTACAACTCGGCGACGATGACGATGCGGGAGGACGGGATCACGGACAAGCAGGTGGAGCCGTTCTTCGAGATCGCGGCCGAGGACGCGTCCGCGCTCGGCGTCGCGGAGGGCGAGTGGGTGCGGCTCGTCTCGCGACGCGGCGACCTGACCGCCCGCGCGCAGCTGTCCGACCGCGTCTACCCCGGTCTCGTCTGGATGGCGCTCCACTTCGCCGAGGCGCGCGTGAACTGGCTCACGCACGACGTCGGCGACCCCCTGATCGGGACGCCCGAGTACAAGGTCTCGGCCGTGCGGCTGGAGCGCGTCTGACCTTGCTCTCACCTGAGCTCACGGGGCCGCTGCTGCGCGGCCGCTTCGGCCGGCCGTACCTCTACCTCCCGCAGACCGAGACGACGCAGCGGATGCTCGACGCCGCGCAGCCCGAGGGCGCGGTGGCGGTGGCCGAGGAGCAGACCGCGGGGCGCGGCCGGATGGGCCGAACCTGGGAGGCGCCGGCCGGCTCGTCGCTCCTCGTCTCGACGCTGCTGCGGCCGCCGCCCGACCGCCGTGCGGCCGAGCTGACGCTCGTCGCCGGTGTCTGCGTCGCGGTCGTCGTCGAGCGGGCGACCGGGCTCGCGGCGCAGATCAAGTGGCCGAACGACGTCATGCTCAACCGGCGCAAGGTCGCCGGCTGCTCTCGCGGAGCTGAAGGACGGCGCCGTCGTGCTCGGGATCGGGGTCAACGTCAACCAGCGCCCGGCCGAGCTGCCGGCCGAGACGAAGGTGCCGGCCGGCTCGCTCCGCTCGGTCACGGGCCGCGAGTACGACCGCGCGTCGATCCTCGCCGACCTGCTGCTCGAGCTGGAGCAGCGCTACGACGCGTGGCGCGACGACGGCCTCGAGGCGCTGTACGAGGATCTCGGCGCGCGCGACTTCCTCCGCGGCCGCCGCGTCACGGTCGACGGCGCCGACGGCACGGCGCAGATGATCACGCGCGACGGCCGGCTCGCCGTCGAGACGGGGTCAGGCGTGATCGAGGTCGAGAGCGGCGAGGTCCTGTTCGAGCGCTGAAAGCTCCTGCGGCGTGTTCGCGTTCGCGAGCAGCCGCGGGTCGGCATCGAGCACGCGTGGATTGACGCCGCGCAGCGTGTAGTCGCCCGAGGCGAGGCGACGCTCGAGCTCCGGCAGGTCGGCTTTCGAGTACGCGCCCGGCAGCGGCCCGGTCTGGGTCACCGCACGCCGCTCGCTCAGCTCCCGCAGCAGCGCAGGCGTGACGAGCGGGCAGTCGACCGGGAGAAAGACCGCTGCCTCGGTCGTCGCCGCGCGCAGCCCGGCGACGACGCCGACGAGCGGGGCCTGCGGCTCGGCAGGCTCGACGACGACGGGAAACGGCAGCTCTAGGTCGCCCTTCCCGACCGCGAGCCGCGCGGCGAACGCCTCCCCAAGGATCCGCCACCCGCGCTCGGCCAGCGTCTCGTCACCGAACCGCGCCAGCGCCTTCGGCGAGCCGAAGCGGGTCGACGCGCCGCCGACGAGCAGGACGCCGGTCGCGCCGGTCACACGACCTTCTCCCAGACCGAAACATGCTTGTCGCTCTCACTCGTGAACGGCTCACGCTCCCACCCGGCCCACCGGTCGCGCAGCGTCATTCCTGCGATTCGCGCCATCAAGTCGAGCTCGGCGGGCCAGACGTAGCGGAACGGCGGTGAGAAGACCTCGACCGTTCCGTCGGCGATCCAGTAGTGATGCGAGACGAGGCCCTGCCGGGCCACGTCGTACTCGTCGAAGCCGAGATGCGCCGAGGTCACGTCGAACGGCTGGAACGTCTCGCCCGGTGGCAGTCGTCGCAGGCGCGGCACGAGCACCTCGACGACGAAGCAGCCGCCCGGATCAAGATGGGACGCGGCGTTGGCGAAGCAGGCGACCTGCTCGTCCTGCGTCGTCAGATTCATGATCGTGTTGGCGACGAGGTAGGCGACGGAGAACGTGGCTTCGACGGTCGCTGTCGCGAAGTCGCCGATCGTGATGCCGATCTCCTCCCCGCCGGGCTTCGCGCGCAGCCTCGCGACCATCGCCTCGGAGAGGTCGATCCCGTGCACGCGGACGCCGCGTCGAGCCAGCGGCAGCGCGATGCGGCCGGTGCCGACGCCAAGCTCGAGCGCGGACCCATCGGCGGCGAGGCGGACGAGGAAGTCGACGATGGGGTCCACCACTGCGGGATCGGCCTGATAGGCGTACCTCTCGTCGAACCGCGCGGCCACGGGCTCGCCGAAGTGGTCCTCAGGCAATGCGCCAGGTCTCCGTGTAGACGTTCACCGATCCGTCACGGACGAAGCCGCAGAGCGTGAGCCCGCGATCCGCAGCCAGCTCGACCGCGAGCGAGGACGGTGCGCCGACGGCGACGAGCAGCGGGCAGCCGGCGACGGCGGCCTTCTGGACGAGCTCGAACGAGAGGCGGCCGCTGACGCAGAGGATCGAGCGGGTGAGCGGTAGCAGGCCGTCGAGGAAGGCCCGGCCGACGACCTTGTCGAGCGCGTTGTGACGGCCGACGTCCTCCCGCACGTAGAGCAGCGTGCCGTCGGCCGAGAACAGCCCCGTCGCGTGCAGTCCGCCCGTCGCCTCGAATGCGGCCTGCGCCGCGCGCAACCGGTCCGGTAGATCGGCGACGAGCGCCGCCGCGACGCGCAGGTCGCTCTCGACGCGAGGTGCCTCGACGGCGACCGCTTCGAGCGCGCCCTTGCCGCAGACGCCGCAGGACGACGACGTGTAGAAGCTGCGCTGCAGGCTGCCGACGTCCGCGCCGGGAGCGTCGACGTCGACCGTGTTCGCCGCCAGGTCGTCGGGCAGCCGCGCGCCCCGCGGACGCAGTCCCTCCGAAAGACAGAAGCCGAGCGCGAGCTCCTCGTCGTGCCCGGGCGTCCGCATCGTCACCGCGACGGGGACGCCGCCGATTCGGATCTCGAGCGGCTCCTCGACTGCGACGACGTCGTCGGCCTCCGCGCCCGGAACGCGCGTCACCCGGACGCGCGCCGTCGAGTGCGGTAGCGCCGTCACGGCTCGCAGCGTATCGCGCAAGGAGTTGTCCGATCCGGCATCTACGTCCTTACCGTGCCCGAAACCACCGCAGATTTCGGAACCGGGCTCCGTGCCCACCTCGGCCTCGAGCAGGCCGAGCCGACTCCGCTCGATGCCGCCTTCGAGCGGGTGGAGTGCGCGCTGGAACGCGCCGCCGTGGTGCCGCAGCCGGAGCCCGTGCACGCTTCGCTCGACGCGCTCGACGCGCTCGAGGCGCTCGAGACAGAGCTGCTCGAGCGGGAGCGCGCGCTGAACGCGCGCGAGGCGATGCTCGCGAGCCGGGCCGGCAGCATGCTGGCTGCCGCCCAGGCGCTCTACGACGATGTCCTCGGCGGCGGCCCCGCCGTCCACGACGACGAGCTCGCACGCTTGCGGCGGCGGAAGAGCGTGGCCTGACGCGCCGATGACCGAGCGCATCGAGCGAATCCGCGCCGACCGCCTCCAGCGCTGGAGCGCGTTTGCGGCGATCCCGTTCGTCTGGCTCGCACTCGCGTTCCTCAATCCGTTCGTGCTCGTCGTGCCGCCGCTCTTGACGCTCGCGCTCTGGAAGGCGATGGAGTACGGCATGGTCGACCGGCACGACCCGCCGGACGACCCGGACTTCTACTAGCCGAGGATCGACGCGATCTCGTCGTGCCCGGCGCGGCGGGCGTGCTCGAGCGGCGTCACGCCGTCCCGGTCGGCGAGGTCGACGCGAGCGCCCGCGTCGACCAGGAGCTGAACGATCTCCTGGTGAGCCGGGCCACCGTCGCCGAGGATCACCGCCTCGAGCAATGCCGTCCAGCCCAGGTCGTTGACGTGATCGACGTCGACCTCCGTTTGCAGGAGCGCCCGAACCATTTCGACGTGACCGCGGTCCGCCGCCGGGATCAGCGCGGTGCCCCCGAAACGGTTGGTGCGGGTGAGGTCGGGATCGGCGCGGAGCACTTCGCGCAGCACGTCGACGTCGCCGGTCTCGCCGACCGAGAGGAATGCGTTCGAGCGCGTGTCGTCCTGAAGGTCGACGTCCGCGCCCGCGTCCACCAGTGCACGGACGACGTCGGCAGCGCCCGCGTACGCCGCCGCAGTCACTGCGGTCCTGCCGCCGTCGCCGCGGTCGTCGGGCGGCGCTCCGCGCCGCAGCAGGTCGTTCACCGCCTCGAGATCGCCGCGGCCCGCCGCGCGGGCGAGCTCCCCGTCGGCTGGACGCTCGTCTCCACCTCCGCAGCCGGTCAACGCGAGCGCGGCGAGCATCGGAAGCAGCCGCTGCCCTATTCGACCGTGACCGTCTTCGCGAGGTTGCGCGGCTGATCGACGTTGAGGCCGCGCAGGCGCGCGATCCGGTAGGCGAGCAGCTGCAGCGGGATGATCGCGAGCACCGCCTGCAGGAAGTTCGGCGTCTTCGGCACGTAGATGACGTCGTCAGCGTGGTGCTGGATGTCCTCGTTGCCGTCGGTCGCGATCGCGATCACGTGCGCGCCGCGGGCACGGACCTCCTGGATGTTGGAGACGAGCTTGTCGTAGACGTGGATGTCGGTCGCGACGACGACGACGGGCGTGTCCTCGTCGAGCAGCGCGATCGGGCCGTGCTTCATCTCCCCGGCCGAGTACGCCTCGGTCGGGATGTAGCTGATCTCCTTCAGCTTCAGCGCGCCCTCGAGCGCGACCGGCAGGCCGATGTGGCGGCCGAGGTAGAGGAAGAACGGCTTGTCGGCGAAACGCTGGGCGATCTCCTCGATCGGATGGTCGCCGTCGAGGAACCTGTCGATCTTCTTCGGCAGCTCGTAGACCTTGTCGAGGATGAACGAGATCTCGCCGGCCGGCATCGTCCCGCGGATCTGCGCCAGCTTCAGCGCGACGAGGTACAGCAGCGACACCTGCGCCGTGAAGGTCTTCGAGGCGGCGACGCCGACCTCGAGCCCGCAGCGCGTGTAGAGGACGGAGTCGACCTCGCGCGTGATCTGCGAGCCCATCATGTTCGTGATCGCAACGGTGCGGGCGCCCTTCTCGCGGGCGAGCTTCATCGCCTCGATCGTGTCGCGCGTCTCGCCCGACTGCGAGATGCCGATCACGAGCGTGTTCGCGTCGATCACCGGGTTGCGGTAGATCCACTCTGAGGCGATGTCCGGCTCGACCGGCACGCGCGCCCACTCCTCGATCACGTAGCGACCGACGACGCCGGCGTGGTAGGCGGTGCCGCAGGCGAGGATCACGATCCGGCGCAGGTCCTTCAGCTCCTGCTCGCTCATCCCGAGCCCCTCGAGCACGAGCGTGCCGTGGCGGACGCGGTCGCCGATCGTCTCGGCGACGGCCTCGGACTGCTCGTAGATCTCCTTGAGCATGAAGGTCTCGTAGCCGCCCTTCTCGGCGCCCTCGTCGTCCCAGTCGAGCTCGACCGGGTCGTGCTCGACCGCGGAGCCGTCGACGCGGGTGAAGACCGAGCCGGCCGGCGTGATCGTGACGATGTCGCCGTCGTCCGGGAACTGCACCCGCCGCGTCTCCTTCAGGAAGGCGGCCGCGTTCGAGGCGAGGAACATCTCGCCTTCGCCGATCCCGACGACGAGCGGGGTCTGGTGCCGGGCGGCGACGAGCTCGTCCGGGTGGTCGTGGTGGATGACGACGAAGGTGAAGTGACCCTCGAGCTCGGCGAACGTGCGCCGGACCGCCTCGGTGAGATCGCCGTCGTAGTGGCGCTCGATCAGGTGGGTGACGGTCTCGGCGTCGGTCTCCGAGATGAAGGTGTGGCCCTCGGCGAGCAGGCCCTCGCGCAGCTCGCGATAGTTCTCGACGATTCCGTTCAGGACGATCGAGAGCTTGGCGCCGTCGCAGCCGGCCAGCGGGTGCGCATTTGCCTCGGTGACGCCGCCGTGCGTGGCCCAGCGCGTGTGGCCGAGCCCGTGGTTCGACTTGGAGCCGTTCGGGCCCGCGGCCTCCTTCAGGTTCTGGAGGTTGCCGACCGCGCGGACGTACTCGAGCCCATCGTCCTCGCGCAGCGCGATACCGGCGGAGTCGTAGCCGCGGTACTCGAGGCGCTCCAGACCCTGCAGCAGGAGCTGCTTGCACTCCCTCGGCCCGACGTATCCGATGATCCCGCACATGCAAGCCCCCCTTCTCCGGCCCGAAGGCTGAAACGTGTCCGAGAACGCGTAAGAGCCCGGCACCTGCTCCCGCGTCGTCGCGGGCTTAGCCGAGCTCCCTCGGACGAGGGCTGCGATCCTAGCACAGATTGCAGGGCTTTCTCGTCGGTTTCGGCCTCGCCGAGCACGCGAATCAGCGGTTCTGTGCCGGACGCCCGCACGAGCACACGGCCGGAGCCGTTCAGCTCGCTGTTGAGCCGCTCGGCCTCCGCGAGCGCCTCCTGCGGGACTTCGCGCCGGGAGACGCGGACGTTCTCCTTCGCCTGCGCGTAGCGCGGCATCACCGCCGCGGCGTCGGCGAGCGTGCGGCCGCGCACGGCGTCGCAGAGAAGCAGCGCAGCCGCGAGCCCGTCGCCGGTGACGTGGTCGCGCAGGCAGATGACGTGGCCCGACTGCTCGCCGCCGAGGATCCCCTGCTCGCGCCGGAGCGCCTCGAGCACGTAGCGGTCGCCGACCGGCGTCGTCACGACGCGGATGCCACGCTCGTCCATCAGCCGGTGGAAGCCGAGGTTCGTCATCACGGTGACCGCGACGACGTCGACCCCCAGGTGCAGGGCGAGGATCGCCAGGATCTGGTCGCCGTCGACCGCGTTGCCGGCGCCGTCGACGGCGAGCATCCGGTCGCCGTCGCCGTCGAAGGCGACGCCGAGGTCGTGGCCGCCCTCGCGGACGGTCTGCTGGAGCAGCGCGAGGTCGGTGGCGCCGCAGCCCACGTTGATGTTCTCGCCGTCCGGTTCGTCGCCGATCGCGGTCACCTCGGCGCCGAGCTGCTCGAACGCCTGCGGCGCGATTCCCGCATAGGCGCCGTTGGCGCAGTCGACGGCGATCCGGAGGCCGGTGAGGTCGGTGCCGAAGCGCTCGACGACATGCTCGAGATAGCTCTCGGTGTAGATGCCGACCCGATCGATCGAGCCACCGCCGCGTTCAGGGGCGTCGAGCAGCGCCTCGATCTCCTCCTCGGAGGCATCGGTCAGCTTGCTCCCGTGCTGGTCGAAGAACTTGACGCCGTTGTACTCCGGCGGGTTGTGCGACGCCGAGATGACGACGCCGAGGTCGAGCGCGAGCAGCGCCACCGCCGGCGTCGGCAGCACGCCCGCGAGCACGGCGTTGCCGCCGGCTGCGACGACGCCGCGGGCGAACGCCTCCTCGAGCTCGGGGCCGGAGCCGCGCGTGTCGCGGCCGACGAAGACGCGGCCACGGCCGGACCAGAGCGTCGACGCCTTGCCGAGCCGCTCGACGAGGTCGACTGTCAAATCCTGGCCGACGACACCCCGTACACCGTCGGTGCCGAAATACCGGCGCAAGCCGGGGGCTACCGCTTCGAGAACTGGGGCGCCTTGCGGGCCTTGTGGAGGCCGGCCTTCTTGCGCTCGACGACGCGGGCGTCGCGCGTCAGGAAGCCCTCGCGCTTGAGCGGCACACGCAGCTCGGGGTCGGCCTCGACGAGCGCACGGGCGATCCCGTGGCGCACCGCCCCGGCCTGGCCGGACGGGCCACCGCCGTGGACGCGGACGCGAATGTCGAACGTCCCCTCGACGCCGGCCGTCTTCAGCGGCGCGAGCGCGAGCGTGCGGTGCGTAGCCCGCGGGAAGTAGTCCTCGAGCGTCCGGCCGTTGAACCACGTCTTCCCGTCGCCCGGGCGCAGGATCACGCGCGCGACCGAGGTCTTGCGCTTGCCGGTGCCGAGGTACTGCGCCTGCTCTGCCACTACGAGACCTCCAACGTCTTCGGCGCCTGAGCCTCGTGCGGGTGCACGGGCCCGGCGTAGATCTTCAGCTTCGTGATCTGCTGGCGCGCGAGCCGGTTGCGCGGGAGCATCCCCTTGACCGCCTTGCGCAGCACTTCGGTCGGCCGCCGCTCGAGCTGCTCGCGCAGCGTCCGCGAGCGCAGCCCACCCGGATAGCCGGAGTGGCGGTGGTACATCTTCTGGTCGAGCTTCTGGCCGGTCACCGCGATCTTCTCGGCGTTGACGACGATCACGAAGTCGCCGGTGTCGATGTGCGGCGTGTAGGCCGGCTTGTTCTTGCCCCGCAGCGTGTCGGCGATCTGGGTCGCGAGCCGGCCGAGGGTCTTGCCGTCGGCATCGACGACATACCACTCGCGTGCGATCTCACCCGGCTTTGCGCTGTAGGTCTTCATTTCACAGAAAGAGGGCGCACATCGGGTGCGCCGGCGGCGGATCGTAGCAGAATCCAGGCCGCGGGCAGGGCCACGAAAGCCGTCGCGGCGAGGGCGAGCGCCTCGACGCCGAGCTCGCTGTAGGCGACCCCGCCGAGCAGCACGAGCGCCGCGCCTGTGAAGCTCGAGACCTGATCCGTCAAGCCGATCAGCTTCCCGCGCTCGGCCGGCAGCGCCCGGTCGGCGAGCTCCGTCACCGCCGCGACGTAGGAGATGTTCCAGCCGAGACCGAGCAGGAAGAGCGAGGCGGACATCCAGAAGACGCTTTCGAACCAGGCGAGCCCGAGCGTCGACACGCCCATCAGGAGTAGACCCGCGACCTGACACGGCCGGCGCCCAACCGTGTCGACGAGCTGGCCGATCACGAGCACGAGCGCGTACATGCCGACGATGTGGAGGCTGATCACCGTGAAGACGTCGGACTGGTGATGTCCGTGATCGATCACGAGGTAGCCGGTCAGGTTCATCACCGAGACCATTCCGGCGAAGCTCGCGACGGCGGCCACAAGGGCGGTGAGCACGCCCGGCCGGCGGAGGATCTCGCGGAACGGCGCTGCCGGCTCGTCGGTGCCGCCGGCGTCGAAGTGGAGCTTCTGCGCGATCGTGCGCGGGTCGGGCCGGACCGAGAGGACGAGCCCGAGGCCGACGACCATGATCCCGGCGGCCGCGATCCACGGCAGCACGAGCGCCTCGGTGTCGAGCTCCTTCCCAGCGAAGAGCGGCCGGAAGACGAGCGGGCCGAGCGCGGCGCCGAAGAGCGCGCCGAAGAGGACGTACGAGATCCCGCGGGCCCGGCGCGCGGGCGGGTACATGTCGGCAGCTGCGGCGCGGGCGAGCAGGATCGTCCCCTGCGCAATGCCGACGAGCGCGAAGCCGGTGACGACGATGGTCGCCGACTCGACCTCGCAGCCGAGCGCCGTCGTCAGGCAGCCGACGATCCCGGCGACGCACCCTGCGGCGAGCACCGGGACCCGGCCGTATCGGTCCATCAGGCGGCCGGCGGGAAGCGCAGCGAGCGCGCCGGCGGTGAGGAAGATCGCCGGCCCGAGGCCGAGGATGCCCTCGACCCCCGTCACGAGGACGAGCGTCACCGTGGCGACCGCGACCGCGAGCTGCACCATCCCGGAGAGCGACGTCAGCGTCGCCGCGAGCAGGATCGTGTTGCGGCGGATCGGGAAGCTCTCCACCGGGCTAGCCTACGGGCCGTGCAGCGCCGGCGGGTCGTCGTGCAGGGTCACGTCCAGGGCGTCTTCTTCCGCGAGACGACGAAGCGGCGCGCGCTGGCTGCAGGCGTCTCCGGCTGGATCCGGAACCGGGCGGACGGGACGGTCGAAGCGGTGTTCGAGGGCGAACTCGATGACGTCGACCGGCTTGTCGCTTTCGTGCGGGACGGCCCGCGGGGCGCGCGCGTGGACTGGGTCGACGTCGAGGCGGAGGAGCCGGAGGGGCTGGCCGGATTCGAGATTCGCTGAATCGTGACGAACCCGTCACACACGCGAAACACGTTGGTCGGCACCGTTCCCGGAATGAAGCCGTTCAGACGACGTCTTGGTCTGACCAGGTCGCTCGACCAGGTCGGACTTGCTCAATACAACGTGTACGAAGCGCGAACGCACTTCTCCCGCCTGATCGAGCGCGCCGCCACGGGAGAGGAGATCGTGATCGCGAGGTCCGGCGAGCCACTCGCCAAGCTGGTGCCATACCGCAACGAGCCGCGGGTCCCCGGTGTCGTCACCGCGCAGATCGTCTTCGACGCCGTGCGGCTGCCTCGCGGGCGACTCTAGACCGCTACTCCCACTCGATCGTGGCGGGTGGCTTCGAGCTGATGTCGAGCGCGACCCGGTTGACGCCGGGAATCTCGTTGATGATCCGGCTCGAGATCGTCTCCAGCAGGTCGTAGGGCAGCCGCGCCCAGTCGGCCGTCATCGCGTCGTCGGAGGTGACCGCGCGGATCACGATCGGGTAGGCGTAGGTGCGCTCGTCGCCCTGGACGCCGACGGACTTGATCGCGGGCAGGACGGCGAAGCTCTGCCAGAGATCGCGGTAGAGACCGGCGCGCCTCACCTCCTCCTGCAGGATCGCGTCGGCGCCGCGCAGGATTTCCAGCCGCTCGCGAGTGACCTCGCCGATGATCCGGATCGCGAGCCCCGGGCCGGGGAAGGGCTGCCGCCAGACCATCCGCTCGGGCATGCCAAGCTCCTCGCCGACGCGGCGCACCTCGTCCTTGAAGAGCAGGCGCAGCGGCTCGACGAGCTCCATCTGCATGTCCTCCGGCAGGCCGCCGACGTTGTGGTGCGACTTGATCTTCGCCGCCACCCCCTCGGTGCCGCCCGACTCGATCACGTCCGAGTAGAGCGTCCCCTGGACGAGGAACCTGATGTCGCCGAGCTTGCCCGCCTGCTCCTCGAAGACGCGAATGAACTCTTCCCCGATCCGGCGCCGCTTCTCCTCGGGCTCGGCGACGCCATCCAGCCGGGCCAGGAACCGGTCCTCCGCCCGGACGTGGACGAGCGGGACGTTGAAGTGACCGCCGAACGTCTCCGCCACCTGCTCCGCTTCGTTCGAGCGCATGAAGCCGTGGTCGACGAAGACGCACGTGAGCTGGTCTCCGACCGCCTTGTAGACGAGCAGCGCCGCGACCGCTGAGTCGACGCCGCCCGAGAGACCGCAGATGACGCGATTGCGTCCCGACCTGGGCGCGGATCCGCTCGACCTGCTCTTCGATCACGGCGGCCGGCGTCCAGGCGGGCGGCGCGCCGGCGACGTCGTAGAGGAAGTTCTTGAGCAGATCCTGGCCGTGCGGCGTGTGCACGACCTCCGGATGGAACTGGACGCCGTAGAGCCCTCGCTCCACGTCCTCGAACGCAGCGACCGGCGTCGCCGGCGACGTGCCCGTGACCACCGCCCCCTCTGGTGGCGAGACGACGGTGTCGCGGTGGCTCATCCAGACAACCTGCTGCTCCGGGAGACCCGCGAACAGCGCGCCGCTACCGCCGTCGAGCTCGGTCTTACCGAACTCGGACGTCCCGGTGCGCGCGACCTCGCCGCCCAGCTCGAGCGCGAGCAGCTGCGCGCCGTAGCAGATGCCGAGCGTCGGGATCCCGAGCTCGAACAGCGCCTCGTCGATCCGCGGCGCTCCGTCGGCATACACCGACGCCGGGCCGCCGGAGAGGATCAGCGCCGCCGGGTTGCGCCGGCGCACCTCCTCCACGTCGAGCGTGTGCGGGACAAGCTCCGAGTAGACGCGCGCGTCGCGAACTCGCCGTGCGATCAGCTGCGCGTACTGCCCGCCGAGGTCGAGCACGAGGACAGGACGCTCCTCGGCGACCGGCTCCGGGGTAGGCAGCGGATGGACGGAGCCCACGCTACTGCCGCCGGTAGTTCGGCGATTCCTTCGTGATCGTGACGTCGTGCGGATGGCTCTCGCGCAGCCCGGCACCGGTGATCCGGACGAAACGCGAGTCGAGCTTGAGCGCCTCGATCGTGGCCGTCGCCGGTGTAGCCCATCGCCTGCCGGAGGCCGCCGACGAGCTGGTAGAGGATCTGCTGCACCGGCCCCTTGTAGGGGACGCGGCCCTCGATCCCCTCCGGCACGAGCTTGTCGACGTCCTCGACGTCGCCCTGGAAGTAGCGGTCCTTCGAGAACGAGCGCGCCTTCATCGCGCCGAGCGAGCCCATGCCGCGGTACTCCTTGAAGCGCTCGCCCTGGACGAGGATCACGTCGCCCGGGCTCTCGTCCGTCCCGGCGAGCATCGAGCCGAGCATGACCGTGTCGGCGCCGGCGGCAAGCGCCTTCGCGATGTCGCCGGACGAGGTCATACCGCCGTCGGCGACGACCGGGACGCCGTGGCGGATCGCGTACTCGGCGCACTCGAAGACGGCCGTGACTTGCGGGACGCCGACGCCGGCGACCACGCGCGTCGTGCAGATCGAGCCCGGGCCGATGCCGACCTTGATCGCGTCCGCGCCCGCGTCGATCAGCGCCTCGGCCGCCTCGGCGGTCGCGATGTTGCCCGCGATCACCTGGACGTCCCACTCGGCCTTGATCCGGCGCACCATCTCGACCACGGACGCCGAGTGCCCGTGCGCCGTGTCGACGACGACGACGTCGACCTCGGCTCCGATCAGGGCGCCGGCGCGCTCGAACGCGTCCGGGCCGACGCCGACGGCGGCGCCGACGCGAAGCCGGCCTTGCTCGTCCTTCGTCGAGAGCGGGAACTCGATCCGCTTCTGGATGTCCTTGACCGTGATCAGGCCCTTGAGCCGGCCGTCCGCGTCGACGACGGGAAGCTTCTCGATCTTGTGCCGGTGCAGGATCTCGTTCGCCTCGTCGAGCGTCGTCCCGACGGGCGCGGTGACGAGATTGCGGGAGGTCATCAGCGCCGAGACGGGCTGGCGCACGTTCGACTCGAAACGGAGGTCGCGATTGGTCAGGATCCCGACCAGAACGCCGCCGTCGTCGGTGATCGGGACGCCGGAGATGCGGTAGCGGGCCATCAGCTCGAGCGCGTCCGCGACCAGGTCGTCGGGGCGGAGCGTGACCGGCTCGACGATCATCCCGGACTCCGAGCGCTTCACCTTGTCCACCTCGGCGACCTGGTCGGCGATCGAGAGGTTGCGGTGGAGGATCCCGATCCCGCCCTCGCGCGCCAGCGCGATCGCGAGCCGGGCCTCGGTGACCGTGTCCATCGCCGCCGAGACGATCGGGATCTCGAGCGCGATCGTCCGCGTCAGCCGCGTCGCCGTGCGCACGTCGTTCGGCAGCACGGACGACTCGGCGGGCACGAGGAGCACGTCGTCGAAGGTGAGGCCCTCACGGCCGAACTTCTCGTCGTACGAAAGCTCCTGCCCCTCCAAGGAGGACAGCGTAACCGACGGGCTAGACGACGGTCGCGAGCTCGACGACCTCGACCGCGCCGAGCATCCGGCCGGCGTCGCGGGGGTCGAAGAGGCCGGCGCCGACCTCGAGCGTCGATGCGGCTCCAGCCGCGACCGCGATCTTCAAGGCGTCCTCCGCCGTCTTGCCGGCGAGGTGGGCCGCGATGAACTGCGCGAGCAGGACGTCGCCCGCACCGACGACCGAGACCGCCTCGACGTTCGCAGGCGCGTTCGCGCGGTAGCGGCGGACCTGCCGGTCCTCGCGGAAGAGCGCGTAGCAGCCCCGCTCGAGCGTGATGTGGACGTTCCTGGCGCCGAGCTCGGCGATCGCATCGAGCGCCATCAGGAAGTCCTCCTCGTCCTCGAGCTCCTGCCCGACGACGTGCTCCGCCTCGCGCTGGTTGGGCGAGACGAGCCACGGCTCCGCCTCGGTGCCGAACCGCAGCGGCTGACCCTCGGAGTCGAGGATCACCTGGACGCCGCGCCGGTTCAGGTCGCGCACCGCCTCGGCATAGAAGTTCTCCTCGACACCGCGCGGCAACGAGCCGGCGATGACGACGAAGTCCGCGCCGCGAGAGAGGTAGTGGAGCTTCTCGAGCAGCGTCTCGAGCTCGTCGCTCGTCACCTTCGGGCCCCACTCGTTGATCTCCGTGTACGAGCTCTCGGTCGGGTCGACGACGGCGGTCGAGGTCCGCGACTCCTCGCCGATCCGGACGAAGTCGTTCAGGATCGCCTCGGCGGTCAGTTCCTCGACGATGCGAGTGCCGGTGCGCCCGCCCGCGAGGCCGGTCGCGACGACGGGCACGTCGAGCCGCTTCAGCGCGCGGGCGATGTTGATCCCCTTGCCGCCCGCGAGCGTGAGCACCTGGCTCGCCCGGTGGCGCTGCCCGCGCTGGAAGTTCGGCACGGTCAGCGTGCGGTCGAGCGCGGCGTTGAGCGTGACGGTGACGATCACGAGAACAGTCCCCCTAGATGGTCGAGCGTTCGGCCCGCATAGAACCCTACGCGTCCGAGGGCGCCCGGCTTCTCGACCGCGTTCGCGGCGACGAGCGGCGACCGCGCGACCACCGTGCCGCGGTCGAGCACGAGCACCTCGCCGAGGCGCTGCCCCTTGCGAACGGGCAGCGCGACCTCGACCGGCAGCACCACCCGCTCGAGCAGCGGCCGCTCGACATGGACGACGCGCAGCGCCGGCTTCGCGGCGACGAGCCGGACGGGATCCTTCCCGTAGGCGGTGCGCGGGGTGCCGTAGACCCGCTTGCCGTCGATCGCCCAGACCGTCCGGTAGCGCGAGAGCCCCCACGTGAGCAGCGCGGACAGGTCGGCGTTGCGGCCGTCGCGCGTCTCGCCGCCGAGCACGGTCGCGTAGATCGTGACACCCCCGCGGCGGGCGGCCGCAACCTGCGACCAGCCGGCGGCGTTGGTGTGCCCAGTCTTGACGCCGACCAGATTCGGGAAGCTCGAGAGCAGGTCGTTCCAGTTCCGCAGCGGACGGCCCGCCGCGGTCGCTGTGGCCAAGCCGACGGTCTCGCGGATGAACGGCTTGTTCATCGCGACGCGCGCCAGCTTGGTCACGTCCGCCGCGCTCGAGTAGTGACCGGGCGCGTCGAGGCCGTCGGGATTGACGAAGTGCGTGTCGGCGAGCCCGAGCTGCCGCGCTCGCGCGTTCATCAGCTCGACGAAGCGCCCGACCGAGCCGCGGCCGACGAACGCCGCGATCGCGTTGGCGGCGTCGTTCGCGCTCTGGATCAGCGCCGCCTGGATCAGATCGCGCAGCGACACACGCTCGCCGGGGACGAGGTTGATCGTCGACTCGCCGATCGACGCGGTGAAGCGCGACACCGTCGCGACATCGTCGAGCGACGCACGCTCGAGCGCGACGATCGCGGTCATCAGCTTCGTGATCGACGCCATCGGCAGGCGTTCGTGCTCGTCCGAGGACGCCAGCACCTCACCGGTGCCGGAGTTTTGGACCAGGTACGCCTCCGCATCGACGGGCGGTGGCGCGGCAGCCGCGACGACTGCGAGAGCGAGCGTCGCGGCGAGAGCCAGGAGGAGGGCGACCCGCTTCACGCCGGCGGAAGGTTACTTGACGCGGATTCGCTGGCCGACCGTCAGCGCGACCGGATCGACCTCGGGGTTGAGCACGAGCAGCTGCTCGACGGTCGTGTCGTGCTCGTCCGCGATCACGGCGAGCGTGTCGCCCGCCTGGATCACGTAGAACTCCGCGCCGGCAGCGTTCGTCGTCGTCCCGCCGGTCGTACTCGGCCCCGTCGTCGCGGGCGCCGTCGTGACGGCCGTCGTCGCGGGCGGCGTCGTCGCGTCGCCGTTCTCGAGCCCCGAACGGACGAGCAGGATCGCAACCGTGGCGGCGGCGAGAAAGGCGGCGGGAGCCGCGAACCGCGCGAGGCGGGCCTTGCCCCGCATCACCAGCCCGAGACCGACCAGACCTCGGCGCGAAGGCGCGCAGCCTCGGCGCCCGCGGCGCCGCGCCAGTCGTCGCTGCCGCCGCGGTAGGCGAAGATCACCGACCGGGAGGCGGTGACGAGCGCGCTCGCCGGGCCGCTCGTGAACGCACGCGCGACGTCCGCCGGGCTCGCGCCCTGCGCGCCGACGCCCGGGAGCAGCAGGACCGCGCGCGGCAGGAGCTTCCGTGCCTCGGCGACTGCGCGCGGGACGGTCGCGCCGACCACGGCACCGACACTCGAAAGCCCACGCTCGCCGGTGAGGTCCGCGCCCCACTCGCCCACGAGAGCGGCCACGTGCTGCCAGACACGCCGCCCGTCGGAGAGCGTCAGGTCCTGCACGTCACCCGCGCCGGCATTGGAAGTGCGCACGAGGCAGAAGATGCCCGCTCCGTGCAGGCGGCATGCCTGCAGGAACGGCTCGACGGAGTCGCCGCCGAGGTAGGTGTTGACGGTGAGCGCGTCCGCCAGCGGCTCCCGCTCGTCGTGCGGCTCGAGGTACGCGCTCGCGTACGCGCGGGCGGTCGAGCCGATGTCGCCGCGCTTGCCGTCGGCGATCACGAGCAGTCCGGCGGAGCGCCCGTAGTGGCAGACGCGCTCCAGCGCCGAGATACCGTCGCCGCCGAGCGCCTCGAAGAAGGCGACCTGCGGCTTGACCGCGACGACGTACGGCGCGACCGCGTCGATGATCCCGCAGCAGAAGCGGGCGTAGGCGTTCGCCGCCTCCGCCCGCCCGAGCACGGCTTCGCCGCGCAGCTCGACCGGGAGCAGGTCGAGGCGCGGGTCGA
Organism: uncultured Gaiellaceae bacterium; assembly: GCA_963738795.1. Taxonomy (GTDB): domain Bacteria; phylum Actinomycetota; class Thermoleophilia; order Gaiellales; family Gaiellaceae; genus Gaiellasilicea. Next base: position 73,846 of record CAVTXQ010000003.1, read on the forward strand.
GCCCGACGACGAGCTGGCTGCGCTTGCGCTCGACCGCCTCCGCGAGCCGGTCGGCGAAGGTCGCGGTGGCGACGGAGGCCATGGGCAGAGGTTAGGCAGCCAGGCGGACCTCCGCCAGAGGCAGCACGCGCAGCTCCGGAGGGGGACGCCGCAGGAACGAGCCGATCAGGAGCAGCTCGTCGGCATCGGCGGGGCCGAGCGACGGCTCGGCGCCGGCGGCGGCCGCGAGACCTGCCTCGGCCTCCGTCCGGCCGGCGTCGCCGGGGAGCAGCGTCCGCGCCGCCGCGACGCGGCCGTGCGCGACGAGGAACATCCGCTGGAAGCCCGCCTCGGCCGCGGGCACGAGCAGGCAGAGCTCGAGCGAGCGCAGGCGGTCCAGCTCGGCGAGCGACTCGGCCGCCTCCTCGAGCGCGGCGATCCGGTCGCGCAGGCGCGCTGCGTCCTCGAACCGCAGGTCGGCCGACAGCCGCTTCAGCTTCGCCCGCAGCGCCGGCAAGGCGTCCGCCGGCTCCCCGTCCCAGTCGCCGAGCGCGCGAGCTGCCGCCTGCGCGCGGCGCCGGCTCTTGAGCGGTCCGTGCGGCCCGGGCGTGTCGGTGACGCACCAGGCCGACCCGCGCCGCCGGAGGTAGACGTAGCGATCCGGACGCGCGCTGCGCGCGTTCGCGGGCGGACGCAGCTCGCGCAGGAGCCGCAGCTCCTCGAGCCCCGCTTCGAGCTCGGAGCCGAGCACGCGCCACTCGACCCGTTCGAGCGCGCCGAGCGCCGCCTCGACGGCGGGCCGCTGGCGCTCGGTGCGGAAGTAGGAGCGCAGCCGCGCTCTCAGGTCGCGGGCGCGGCCGACGTAGAGCACCTGGTCGTTGCGGTCGCGGAAGAGATAGACGCCGGGCCGCGGCGGCGCGCCCGCGACGAGCGACCGCTTCCCCGCCAGCCGCCGCGCGCGGGGCGCGGAGAGATCGACGAGCTGCGCGACCGTCTCGGCGCCCCGCTCCTGCGCGAGCCCGATCAGCGCGAGCAGGATCTCGGCCGTCGCCTCGGAGTCGGCGAGGGCGCGGTGGCACGGCCGCGTCGCGGTGCCGAAAAAGTAGGCGAGCGAGGCCAGGCCGACGCGCTTCTGGCGTCCCTCGAGCAGCCTGCGGGCGAGCCAGACCGTGTCGACGACCGGCGACGCCACCCGCCGGCCCGTCAGCCGTTCGACCTCGCGGTCGAGAAAGCCCATGTCGAAGCGGGCGTTGTGGGCGACGAGCACGGCGTCGCCGGCGAACTCGAGGAAGCGGCGGACGGCGAGCTCGACCGGCGGCGCTCCACGAAGCGCGCCGGGGTCGATCCCGGTCAGCGCCGCGATCGGCGCCGGCAGCGGCCGCCGCGGGTTGACGAGCGTCTCGAAACGCTCCTCCAGCTCGAGCCCGCGCACGCGCACCGCGCCGATCTCGCAGATCGCGGACGAGCCGGGCGAGAGCCCCGTCGTCTCGAGATCGAAGACGACGTAGGTCGCGTCCTCCAGGGCGAGCGCCGCTCCGGGCGGTGCGGCGAGGCCGACGCTCGCGCCGCGCCAGGCGAGGCGTGCATCGCCGTCGACGACGTCCGCGAGCAGCGAGCGTGCGAGCCCGGTGGGGACGTGCCGCAGCGCATAGAGCGCCTGTGCGGCGTCCTCGGCCGGTACGGGACCGTGCCGCGCCTCGACGAGCTCCACGAGCCGGTCGGCCGCGTCGAACGAGAGTTGCATGCGACGAGCCTAGGCGAACATACGTTCGCTTGCAACGCCAAAGAGAAGGCCGCGACGCCTGCGCGGCCCTCTCGATCCTCGAAAGGAGTGGTTCTAGCCGCCCTTGACCGCGGCCTTCAGCTGGCTGCCGGCCGAGAACTTCGGCACGGTCGCGGCCGGGATGTGCACTTTCTGGCTCGGATTGCGGGGATTGACGCCCTCGCGCGCAGCGCGATCGCTCGTCGAGAACTTGCCGAAGCCGGTGAAGGTGATCGTGTCGCGCTTCTTGAGCGCGTCGGTCACCGTGTCGAGAACCGCGTCCACCGCGGCGCCGGCGTCGCGGCGGGAGAGGTTCGCCCTGGAGGCGACCGCGTCAACGAACTCCTGCTTTGTCACTTGCCACTCCTTTTGTTCGTGGGACGTACGGAAACCCGCGGGAACCCTAACAGCACAATCGGACTGCCTCAACGGTTGAGTGGCTCAACCATGCGGATTTTCAGCGGTCTTAGCGGCCGGCACGAGGTCTCCTGCCCGGTAGAGCGAGCGGAGGCGGACGCCGAGACGGGCCAACTCGTCGGCCCCACCCTCCTCGCGGTCGACGACGCAGATCGCGTTTCGGACGACGAGCCCGGCCTCGCGCAGCGCAGCGACGGCCTCCCCGAGCGCGCCGCCGGAGGTGACGACGTCCTCGATCAGGCAGACGATCTCGCCCGCCTCGAACGGGCCCTCGAGGCGGTTTGCGGTGCCGTACTCCTTCGCCGTATCGCGGACGATCACGAACGGCAGCCCGGACGCAAGCGACGCGGAGGCGGCGAGCGCGACCGCGCCGAGTGCGGGGCCGGCGAGTCGGACGGCGTCGGGCTCGTGCTCGCGCGCGGCGGCGGCGAGCCGCTCTCCGAGCGGGCCGAGCAGCTCGGGCCTCGTCTCGAAGCGGTACTTGTCGAGGTAGTAGCTCGAGCGGCGTCCGGAGCGGAGGAGGAAGTCGCCCTCGAGCAGCGCGTGCTCGCGCAGCTTGACGCCGAGCTCGTCCATCAGACGGCCTGGCGGGCGAGCGACAGGAGCTGCTCGCTCTCGGGGGCGTCGTCGGTGAGCGTGACGGTGGAGCCGTCGTCGAAGTAGACGTGCACGCGCTCCCGGGCCGCTTCGCGGCGACGCTTCAGGTAGAGCGGAGTGCCGACGAGCACGGCCAGTCCGAGCACCTTCTTCTTACGCATCCGCCGTCTCCGTCTTCTTCGCCTTGCGGCTCCGGGGCTTCGGCTTGCGCTGCTCGGCCTCGGCGGCAGCGCGCAGGCAGGTCCGGAGGTCGTAGAAAACGAGTCCCGACGACGGGCCGGCGCCCGTGCGGGCGACGATGCCGATGTTGCCCTCGCGCACGAGGAAGATGCTGCCCTCGCGGAGGGCCGCCTCGAGCTGCGTCACCGAGCGGCCCTTCGAGCCGAAGCGCGACGTCGCCGCCTCGTACAGGGCGACGCCGGTCCGGGCGAGCCGGTCGGTCTCCGCCTCGCCCGCGATCGTCGACGCGAGCACGGCGCCCGTCGCGTCGAGGACGACGGCTGACTCGATCTGCGAGGAGATCTCCGTCAGGTCGGCGAGAGCGGACGCAACATCCACGGGCCAGACGATACTCCCGGCGTGTACCGCCCGTTCGCGCAACCCCTCGCCAAGTTCTTCGCCGACCGCGGCACCCACCTCGCGGCGATGATCGCCTACTTCGGGCTCCTGTCCTCGGTCTCGCTGATCTTCCTGGCGCTCGCCGTCCTCGGCTGGACCGGCCGCGCCGAGGAGTCGAGCTACTTCGTCAAGGCGCTCGACCATCTCTTTCCCTCACAGTCGATCGAGAACATCGTCAAGGTCGTCCAGGAGATCCGCGAGAACGCGACCGCGCTCGGCGTCATCGGCGGCGCGTTCCTGCTCTGGACGTCGCTCTCGCTCTTCAGCGTGCTCGAGTCGGCCTTCAACATCGTCTACGACCGGCCGAACCGCTCCTTCCTGCACGGCAAGTACCTGGCGACGCTGTTCATGGCCGGCTCGATCGTGGTGCTCGCAACCGGGCTCGTGATCGGCGGCTTCGGCTACGACCTGCTGCAACGCTTCGCCGGCGGCGTGATCGCCAATGGCGTCGTCGCTTATGCGCTCTCCGCGCTCGTCTCCACGCTCTCCGTCTTCGTCTTCCTCGTGATCGCCTACGAGCGGCTGACGAACGCGGCGCTGACGCTGCGCGAGGTCTGGCCGGGAGCGGCGCTCGCGGCGGTGCTGCTCCAGCTGACGTTCCAGATCCTGCCGCTGTTCGTCCGCCTCTCGCGGGAGGTCGTGGCGCTGCAGGCACTCGGCACCTCCGCGCTCCTGCTCGTCTGGATTTACTTGATGGCCAACGTGATCGTCTTCGGCGCCGAGGTGAACTGGTGGTACGGCCACCGTGACGAGGAGGAGGTCGCGGGGCTCGGCCTAGAGCGACGCCGCCGCGCGGGCGCGATGGGAGTTTGCGCGCTTCCAGGCGTTGCCGAGCTCGGCGACCGTGCGCGTCTCGCCGAGCGGCACGAAGATCGGGTCGTAGCCGAAGCCCTCGTCGCCGCGGCGCTCCGCCGCGATCGTCCCCTCCAGGGTCCCGGTGCCGCGCCGCTCCTGCTCGCCGGGGCCGAGCGCGACGAGCTCGCAGACGTAGCGGGCGCGGCGATCGTCGCTGCCGGCGAGCTCCTCGAGCAGCCGCGCGACGCCGTCGGCGGCCCAGCGGGCGGATGCGATCCCCGGGCGGCCACCGAGGGCGGCCACCTCGATTCCGGAGTCCTCGCCGAGCACCCACTCCTCGGCCCCGGCTGCCTCCCGCCCGAACGCGGCCTTCGCGCGGGCGTTCTCGTAGTACGTCGCGCCATCCTCGGGCGGGTACTCGCGGTCGGTTTCGAGCAGCTCGAGCTCCCAGCCCGGCAGGGCGGCCCGCAGCTCCTCGAGCTTGTGCCGGTTCCCCGACGCGAGCCGGGCGCGCGTCACTCGGCGACGGTCGCGGAGCGGACGCCCTCGAGCGCGACGAGGCCGTCGAGGAGCTCGCCGAGGCTTGCGTCTGCGGCCGTCTTGATGACGACGTCGAGCCGGCGGGCATCCTCCTCCTCGCCGATCTCGAGCGACTCCATCACGTAGCCGCTCTCCTCGATCGCGGCGAGGGCGGAGACGATGCTCGTGGACGGATCGAGCGTGACCGCGAGCCGGCGCGACTCCTCGGCCTTGCCCGCGAGCAGGTTCTTCACCTGCGCGAGCGGCCAGAGCGCGAGGATCACGAGCGCGGTCGTCGCGACGGCGAACGAGTACATGCCCGCGCCGACCGAGACGCCGATCGCCGCGACGACCCAGAGCGACGCGGCGGTCGTCAGCCCGCGGACGTTGATCCCGTGCCGGATGATCGCGCCCGCGCCGAGAAAGCCGATGCCGGAAACGACGTACGACGCGACGCGGGACGGGTCGACGACGACGCCGATGTCGTTGCCGAGGTCGTAGTCGGACCAGCCGTAGACGCCGACGAGCATGAACATGGTCGCACCGACACAGACGAGCATGTGCGTGCGCAGACCGGCTTCCTGCTCGCGCAGCTCACGCTCGACGCCGATCACACCGGCGAGCAGCGCCGCCACCACGAGGCGGAGCAGGCCCTCCCAGAGCTCGAGGTCAGGCGCCATCGCGCTCGGCCGCCACGTCCTGGGCCGCCATGATCCGCTCGATCCCGGCGGCGCCGAGGTCGATCATCGAGTCGAGCTCGTCGCGCGTGAACGGCTCCCGCTCCGCCGTCGCCTGCACCTCGACGAGCCGGCCGTCGGCGGTCATGACGACGTTCATGTCCGTCTCGGCGCTCGAGTCCTCCGAGTAGTCGAGGTCGAGCAGCGGCCTCCCGTCGACGACGCCGACGGAGACGGCGGCGATCTGGCCGGTCAGCGCCTTCGAGAGGCCGAAGCGGTCGAGCGCGCGGTGGGCGGCGACGTAGGCGCCGGAGATCGCGGCGCACCGCGTGCCGCCGTCGGCCTGGATCACGTCGCAGTCGAGCCAGAGCGTCCGCTCGCCGAGTGCCTGGAAGTCGCAGACCGAGCGGAGCGCACGCCCGATCAGCCGCTGGATCTCGACGGTGCGGCCGCCCTGCTTGCCCTTCGCCGCCTCGCGCGCGACCCGCTCGCCCGTCGAGGCCGGCAGCAGCGAGTACTCGGCGGTCATCCAGCCGCGGCCGGAGCGGTAGAGCCATCGCGGCACCCCGTCCTCGACCATCGCGGTGCAGAGGACGCGCGTCTTTCCCTGCGAGTAGAGGACCGAGCCGTGCGCGAGCTCGACGAAGTCCGGAGCCAGGTCGAGCGGCCTCAGCTCGTCGTCGCGACGGCCGTCGGCCCGGCTCACGCGGCCGCCGCCTCGAGCGCTGCGATCTCGACGTGCTCGACCTCGTCGATCGGGAGCTGCAGGAAGCGCCGGCCCATCGCGCGGAACGCGGCCGTGTCGCCCGTCGTCAGGAAGCTGTAGGCGCCCTCGCGTGCCGGGTCGTTCTCGATCCGCTTCCGCTGGAGCGTCTCGGCGACCTCGCGCGCGGTCTCGTCCGCCGAGAAGACGAGCGTGACGTCGCGGCCGAAGACCCGTTGCAGGATCGGCCGGATCAGCGGGTAGTGGGTGCAGCCGAGGATGACCGTGTCGACGCCGGCCTCCTTCAGCGGCGCCGCGTACTCGCGCACGGCGGCGCTGGTCTCCTCGGCGAACGGGTCGTCGCCCTCGATCAGCGGCACGAGCCGCGGGCAGGCGACCGAGAGCACGCTCGTGCCGGCGTCGAGCGCGTGGACGAGCTCCTCGTAGCGGCCGCTCGAGACCGTCGCCTGGGTCGCGAGCAGCCCGATCCGGCGGTTGCGCGTCGCCTGCACGGCCGCGTGCGCCTCGGGTGCGATCACGCCGACGACGGGCACGCGCAGCTCGGTCTGGAGCTCGGGCAGCGCCGCCGCGGTGGCGGAGTTGCAGGCGACGACGACGAGCTTCACCCCGCGGGCCTCGAGGAACGAGCCGATCTCGCGCGCGAAGCGGCGCAGCTCGTCCAGCGGCCGCGGGCCGTAGGGCAGGCGGGCGCCGTCGCCGAGATAGAGGAAGTCCTCGTGCGGCAGCGTCACCAGGCACTCGTGCAGCACCGTCAGGCCGCCGACGCCCGAGTCGAACACGCCGATCGGCCGCTCGTCCATTCGCAGGATTGTATGGAGACAACCTGTCGGCTACCGTCCCTGCGTGCTCCGGGCCCTCCTCGTCGCTCTCGCGGCACTCTCGTTCGCCGGACCCGCCTCGGCGTTCTCCAAGGAGGACGGGATGCAGACGATGGACGACGGCGTCCCGATCGCGTTCACCCGCTACACGCCGGACGGCGCCGCGCCGGCCGGCGGGCGGCCGGGCGTGCTGGTCCTGCACGGGCTCGCGGGGAACCGAGGCTCGGTCGACGCAATCGCCTCCACGTTCGCGAACGCCGGCTACGCCGTGCTCGCGTACGACGCCCGCGGCCACGGGACCTCCGGCGGCGAGATCACGCTCGCCGGGCCGCGCGAGGTCGCCGACCTGCGCGCGCTTCGCAACGCGTTCGCGGCCCGGCCCGAGGTCAACGACACGATCGGCGCGTGGGGGATCTCCTACGGCGGCGGCCAGATCTGGAACGCGCTCGCCGCCGGGGTGCCGCTCGCGGCGGCCGAGGTCGTCGAGACCTGGACGTCGCTCTACGACGCGCTCTGGTCGCAGGGTCTCGCCCGCTCCGGGATCGTCGCCGGCTTCGCCGCGTCGATCGCCGCCCGCTCGCCCCTCGTCGCGGGCATCCGCGACGACGCCGTCCAGAGCCGCAACCTCGGCGCCGTCCGCACGCTCGCGCAGCCGCGCTCCGCGGCCGGCCGGATCGGCTCGATCACCACGCCCGTCTACCTCTTCCAGGGCCGGGTCGACTTCGCGTTCGACATCACCCAGGCGGCGCAGGGCTTCGCGAGCCTCCGCGGGCCGAAGAAGCTCTACGTCGGCAACTTCGGGCACACCCCGTCGACCTTCCCCGGTACGGACGTGCAGTACGTGCTCGCGCAGGCGGTCGCCTGGTTCGACCGCCACCTGAAGCGGACGGCCAACGGTGTCGACGCGGCGAAGGTCGTGCTCGCGAAGCAGGGCTCGGCGACCGGCCGCGTCAGCCTCGGCGCCTTGCCGAAGTCGACGCTGACGTCGTATGCCCTCCCCGGCCGCGCCGTCGCCGCCGGGAACTCGCTCGTCTCACGCCGCACCGCGCCGCTGCAGCAGGCGGTCGAGACGTGGGGCATGGGCACGGTTCACGTCGACGTGCCGAAGCTCGCCAGCTATCCGCGTCTCGTCGTCACCGTGCTCGCCGGCAACCGGGTCGTCAGCCACGGCGGCCTGAAGCCGCGTCGCGGCCGGAACGTCGTCAAGCTCGCGAACTACTGCGTCTACGTGCCGAAGGGAACGCGGCTGCGCGTCACGGTCGGGGCGTCGTCTCCGGCCGGCCAGATCGCCTACCTCGGCTTCGCCGGCTCGGGCTCGGCGACGATCGGGAAGATCACCCTGCGCTTGGCGACGCTCGCGAAGCCGATCTCACGTTGAGACGCGCCGGCCTGCTGCTCGCGCTCCTGCTCGCCTCGACGGCGGGCGCCGCGACGACCGCCGACCCCGGGATCACCGCGAAGCGGATCCTGATCGGCGGCACCGTTCCGCTCTCCGGCGAGGCGGCCGCATTCGGCTCGGTCGGCCCCGGCGCGAAGGCGTACTTCGACTACGTCAACTCGAAGGGCGGCGTCAACGGGCGGAAGATCGAGTACCGCTACTACGACGACGGCTACGACTCGGTGCAGACCGTCCAGCTGACCCGGAAGCTCGTCGAGCAGGACAAGGTCTTCGCGGTCTTCAACTCGGTCGGCACCGCCAACAACGCCGCGATTCAGCCGTACCTGAACCAGCGCCGAGTGCCGCAGCTCTTCGTCGGCGACGGCTCCCAGGCTTCGTCGCAGCCCGCGCGGTACCCGTGGACGATGGGCTTCCTCCAGAGCTACGTCGGCGAGGGCGCCGTCTACGGCCGCCATCTCGCCTCGACCCGCAAGGGCGCGAAGATCGCCGTCCTCTACGAGCAGACGCCGCTCGGCACCGACATGACGAAGGGACTCGAGCGCTGGATCCGCGGCAAGGGCCCGCAGGTGGTCGGCAAGCAGAGCTACGAGCTCACCGACGCCGACGTGGCTTCACAGGTCACCCAGCTGAAGAGCACCGGCGCCGACACGCTGATGCTGTTCGCGACGCCGAAGTTCGCGATCCAGGCGTTCGCCGCCGCGCACCGGCTCGGCTGGAAGCCGCAGGTCTACGTCGCGTCGATCTCGATCGAGCCGGGGATCATGGCGATCGCCCGGCTGAACGCGCCCGAGCTGACGAAGGGCGCTCTCTCGGTCGCGTTCGTGAAGAACCCGAACGACCCGATCTGGCGGAAGGATCCCGCCGTTGCGCTCTACCGCACGATCATGAAGCGCCACCATCCGCGCGGGAAGCCGAGCGACGTCTACAACTGGTACGGCATGACCGTCGCGTGGACGATGGTCGAGACCCTGAAGCGGTCGGGAAAGACGCCGACGCGGGCGAGCCTGCTCCGCGCCGCACAGAATCTTAACCTCGCGAGCAACCCGTTCCTGCTGCCGGGAATCGCACTCAAAACCACGAAAGCACGCTATTTCCCGCTCGATCGCGTCTACCTCTACCGCTACGACAACCGCCAGTGGGTGAAGTCGAGTTCGCTCCTCGACGCTCGCGGGTAATTTGACTCCGCACCGCTACACACCGACTTGGGGGAACTCACTGATGAGCAAGACCATCCGCATGCTTCTGCTCGGCCTCGTGGGCGCGTTCGCGCTCTCGAGCACGGGCACAGCGCTCGCGGCCTACACGTCGCCGTCGCTCCGGGTGACGGACGACCGCAGCTCGGTCACGATCCGCTACAACGTCAGCGGGTCGGACGATCCGACCGCGAAGCTGACGTTCTACGCACCGACCGGGTACACGGCCTCGCTGAGTGCGACGGCCGGCACGACACTCGGCACCGTCACCGCGCAGGGCACGGCCGCCGACCTCGGCGGCGCGCTGCTGCCGCTGACCGGCACCGTCCAGGCGCGCGCCGCGAGCGGCACGTTCACGTCCGCACCGGGCGGTCAGCCGACACCGTTGACGGCCGGCGCGACGCAGTGCACCGGCACCCCGACGCACACGGCGTACTGGGTCCTGATCCTGCAGGCCGCCGGGCAGACGCTCGAGCTGCCGGTCTACGTCGACGCACCAGCCGCGCCGCCTGCTCCAGGCGCTTCGGCGAGCGCGTTCGCGTCCGCCTCGATCCAGGCCTGCCTGCCGCCGCCCGATCTCCCGACCGGAACGCCCGGCCGCGCGAGCTTCGGCTTCAAGCTGACGCAGGTCGACTTCAAGGTGAACAACATCTTCACGAGCGGCGGTACCGGTCAGCCGCGCTGGCGTACGCTCGCGACGCCCTACACCCCGAACACCGGCCGCCCGAACGCTGCCGGCTCGGTCGAGGTGCAGTCCGTGGTCGCGTTCCCGCGGACGCTCAGGCTGAGCAAGCCGACGCTGCGGTCGGCGGGCGGCTTCACGACGCTGAGCCTGCGCGGTTCGCAGCAGCTGCCCGCCGGCGCCGCGTCGACGATCCGGCTCTACCGCGGCAAGACGGCCGGTGGCCTGGCTCCGTCCGTGACGCTCTCGAAGGCGGGCGCCGCCTTCCGAGGCACGCTGCGGATCAAGCAGACGACGAAGCAGCAGATCGTCTTCCTGCAGGCCCGCGCGGTTGTCTCGGCCGGCACCGACACGTGCACGGCGACGTTCGGTGTCCCGTGCCTCCGCGCCACGCGCGCGGCGGTCAACGTGCGCACCGGCACGGTGCGCATCGTGATCCCGGCGCGGAAGAGGTAGAAGGACGGCTCGGGCCGTGCGTGTGCTTGCGATCACGCACGGCCCGAGCGTCGGTCCCGGCGTCTTCGCGGACGCCGTCCTAGCCGCCGGCCACGAGCTGGTCGAGCATCAGCTCCCGACCGCAGGCGCGCTCAGCCGCGAGGCCGACGCGATCGTCGTCCTCGGCGGCGCAATGCACCCCGACGAGGAGGAGCGCCACGGCTGGCTCCGCCCGGAGCTCCGCTACCTCGAGCAGCAGCTCGAACGCGGCACGCCGATGCTCGGCGTCTGTCTCGGCTCGCAGCTGATCGCACGGGCTGCCGGGGCGCGGGTCTTCCGGGCGGACGAGCCCGAGGTCGGCTGGCTGCCCGTCGAGGTGACGGCGGCGGGCGCGTCGGATCCCGTCGGCTCGTCGCTGCCGTCCACGTTCGACGCGTTCCAGTGGCACCACTACACGCACGACCTCCCCGACGGCGCCGTCGAGCTCGGGCGCAGCAAGGTCTGCCTGCAGGCCTACAGGCTCGGCAACGCGTGGGGCGTCCAGTTCCATCCCGAGGTGCGGGCCGAGCAGGTCGAGTCGTGGCTCGCCGAGGACCCCGACGACGTCGCCGACCCAGCGGCACTGCGCGTCGAGACGCGCGAGCGGATCGCCGGCTGGAACGAGCTCGGGCGCCGGCTCTGCACGGCGTTTCTCGGGACGGTCTAGCCGGTCTCGGCGGGCAGCGACTCGTCGCGCGACCACTCGTGCCAGGAGCCGCGATAGTTCGCGGCGCGGTAGCCGAGCGAAGCGAGGATCTGCGTCGCCAGCTCCGAGCGCGAGCCGGAGTGGCAGTAGGAGACGAGCTCGACGTCCTCCGGCGGCCCGAGCCGCTCCCGGATCTCGTCCGGCGTCAGCGCGAGCAGCACCTGCAGGTCGAAGTGCTCCGCGCCGGGGATCCGGCCGGGACGCGGATCGCACGGAGCGGTCGTCTCGCCGCTGAACTCGGCGGTGCTGCGCACGTCGAGGACGACGAACCCCTCCTCCCCGAGCCGGTCGACGACCTCGGCCTTCTCTACGTCCATCGCGCAACCACGTCGTCGAGGATCCGTCGGAACTCGTCCGGCCGCTCGAGGCTGAGCAGGTGGCCGCAGTCCGGGAGCACGATCGCATCCGGCTCGAAGCGGCGCGCGTCGTCGACCGGCACGAACGGGTCGCGGTCGCCGACGACGGTCAGCGCGCGGTCGCCGAGCTCGCGGTACGCCGCGGTCGAGTCGGGCCGGTCGCGGATCGCCTCGAGCCCGGTCACGAGCTCGTCCTCGGTGCGGTCGAGCGTCAGCTCGCGCGCCCGCGCGACCGGGTCCGGGTCACTGTCGTCGGTGAAGAGTGTCGCGCGCATCGCCTCCCAGATCCCCTCGGCGCCGCGCTCGCGCGCGATCGCGATCGTCTCCGCGCGCTTCGCGTAGCGCTCAGGCGTGTCCGCTTCAGGCCGTGAGCCCACGAGCAGCAGCCCGGCCAGGCGTTCCGGCGCGCGCCGAGCGGCCGCCATCGCCGCGTAGCCGCCCATCGAGGCGCCGACGAGGATCAGCCGGCCGGGATACGTCTCGAGCACGGCGTCGGCCCACTCGTCCATCGTGCGACCGAGGCCGTACAGCCGCGGTACATGGTGGTCCATGTCCCACATGCGCTCGTCGAGCGGGAACGCGTGCAGGAGGACGACGGTCACAGCGCCGCCACCAGCACCTGCTCGGCCGCGACCGACGGCCGCAGGCACGACGCGCTCGACCCAGTCGGCGAGCGCCGGCCACGGCTCCGAGCGGGATGCCGAGCAGGTCGCGTGCACGCAACAGCCATGGCAGGAACGCGACGTCGGCGAGGCCGAACGCGCGGCCGCTCAGCCAGGGCGCTCCGGAGAGCAGCCCGTCGAGGAACACGAGCTCTTCCTCGAAGCGGGCGCGCGCGCCTCCCTCGCCGCGCCGCAGCTGCGTAGTAGGGCTTGGAGAAGTCGTCGAAGCGGAAGACGAGCAGCCGCCCCGCCGCACGCTCGCCGGGGTCGTCCGGCCACAGCGGCGGGTCGGGAAAGCGCTCGTTCAGGAACTCGTCGATCACGGCCGACTCGGGCAGAATCCAGCCGTCCTCGTCGAGCACCGGCACCTTGCCGGCCGGGTTCATCTCGTACAGCCACGAGGGCCGGTCGGCGAGGTCGATCTCGACGGTCTCGTACGGAATCGCCTTCTCGGCCAGGACGATCCGGACTCGGGCGCAGAAGGGGCAGCGTGCGGCGTCGTAGAGCGTGATCATCCTTCCCACCCCCGCTCGGCGCCTTCGAGCCCGATTGCGGCGGCGATCGACTCGAGCAGCTCCTGCGCCGGCGGCAGCTCGGCCGGCGAGGCTGCCGTGCGCGCCGCCGCGCGGACCGCGGCCGGGTCGGCGCCCGTCAGCCGCGCGACCACGCGGGGGTTCGCCGCCAGCGCGATCGCGTCGCCCGGCGGCAGCGGCCCGTAGTGCTCGGGGACGGAGAGATACTCGTCGACGACTCGGCCCGCCTCGTGGAGGACGAAGCGGACGACCTGCTCGTGCTCGACGCCGATCGCGGTCACGACGGCGCCCATCCGCTCGGAGAGCTCCTTCGCCAGCCGCCGGAGCGAGGCCGGATCGCGGTCGCAAGCCTCGTCGTAGACCGTGATCCAGCCGTTGCGCGGTTGCGTCACCTCGCTGCCGCGCGAGCCGCCCGGGAGCCGAGGAACGAACTGCGCCACCGCCCGCTCGACGGAGGAGAGATCGTCGGTCTGGACGTGGATCGAGCCGAAGGACGGGCCGGTGCCGACCTCGCGCACCTCGAGCGGCAGCACGAGGTTGCGCGACTCCTCGCGGAAGCCGAGCCGCTCGTAGAAGTCGAGCGCGTCCGGGTTCCCGTTCACGAACAGGTGGGTCGCGCCGCGGGCGCGGAGGTTCTCGATCACCGTCTCGACGAGGGCGTGGCCGGTTCCCTGCCGCCGGCCCGCCTCGCGCACGTAGAGGTCGCCGATCCTGGCGAAGTGATCCTCGAGCCAGGCCGTCACGAAGCCGACGGGCTGCCCGTCCGCCTCGGCGAGGAAGAGCGCGTTCGCGTCGAGCGCCTGCTCGAACTCCGGCCGGTTCGCCTCCCAGCTGACGTCCGCCCACGGCGGCGGCTCAGGGCTCTCGGCCTGCCACTGCTCCCAGAGCGTCCTGAGCGCGTCGAAGTCGTCTGCGGTCGCGTGGCGGATGTTCATGCGGGCGGGAAGAGGCGGAGTCCGGTCAGAAGGTAGTGGGCGCTGAGGTTCTCGTAGGGGTGGAAGTGCTGCGCGAAGGCTCGCAAATCGGGGACGTCACCATAGAACGCGGCGACGGCCTTCCGTAGTCCCAGGTCGCCCGCCGGCCACGCGTGCGGCCGCGCGAGGTGCCGAGCCAGGAACCAGTCGGCCGTCCATTCGCCGAGGCCGCGGAGCGAGACGAGCCGAGCCGTCACCTCCTCATCCGGCAGCGCGGCCAGCGCGTCGAGGTCGAGCTCGCTCCGCGCGAGCCCGATCACGTACTCGGCCTTCCGGTTCGAGAAGCCGACCGCGAACAGCTCCGCCTCGGTCGCCTGCGCGACTCGCTCGCGGACGGGGAAGGAATGCGCGTGCTCGTAGACGATCCCGTAGCGCTCGATGAAGCGGCTCCGGATCGCGGCCGCCGACTGGAGCGAGACCTGCTGCGCGGTGATCGAGGTGACGAGCGCCTCGAACGGATCCACCTGCAGCGGCGGCCGGAAGCCGGCGAGCGCCGTCGCGAGGCGGCTCAGCGCGGGATCGCCGTGTGCCCAGGCCGTGAAGCCGTCGAGGTCGAACGGCAGGCCGAGGAAGTGCAGGACCTGGTGCTCGATCGTCTCGTCCCACGGCGAGACGTCGGCGCCACCGGGCGCAGCCTCGATCCGCACCTCGCGGCCGGCGAAGACCCGGTGGATCCCGCCGTCGCGCCAGACGGTCGCGCGGTCGAGCCCGTAGACGTCGAAGCGGGCCGTCGAAACCTCGAAGTCGTACGGCTGCGGGAGCCTGACGAGCACGAGGCCAGGGTGTCAGACTCGTCTCTGACACGGTGTCAGACTCGTCTCTGACACCGTTTATCGGCTTCAAGTGCAAAAGGCCTGCTGCCGATGGGGGACGGATGGGCCGTCTCGTCCTTTTCGCCCTCGTCTGCTGCTGCCTCGTCCCGAACGCCCAGGCGGCTGAGCGCTCCTGGGCACAGCCGCAGATCAAGGCGGTCGTCGAGGCCGGGCTGCTCGCCGACTCCGTCGTCACGTTCAAGCCACAGAAGCCGCTGACGCAGCGGGCGCTCGCCGCCGCGCTCGAGACGCTCTCGTTCGCGTCCGAGGAGCCCGTCGCCTACCGCTATCCGGTCGTCGCTCCCGGCCGCGCGGTCACGATTCGCGAGCTCGACGCCGCGCTCGTCGGCTTCCTCGGGCTCGGCGAGGCCGCGCGGAGCATCACCGCCGCGCTCCGCGACGCCGGGCTCGCGCCGAAGGCAGGCGCCGGCACCGAGACGGTCGCGCGGCTGCTCGGGCTTCGCTTCAACCATCCGGCCGCCGCGGACACGCTCGAGCTCGGCCTGAACGATCCGGCCACGCGCGCCGAGGCCGCGTACTCGCTCGCTCGTCTGCTCGACCTCTCCGGGCTGGGAGCAGGAACAGATCGCCTCCCTGACCGATCAACTCGTCCTCCCCGAGGTCAGCGGCACGCAGCAGCAGCTCCTCCGCCGCGCCGTCTCCTTCGTCGGCTGGCCCTACATCTGGGGCGGAACCTCGGAGGCGGCGCAGCAGCTGTGGAACGGGAAGCAGCTTCCGGGCGGCTTCGACTGCTCCGGCTTCGTCTGGCGCGTCTTCAAGCTCGAGCCCTTCGCCGGCGCCTCAGCGCTCGCCACCGTCCTCCGCGGCCGCACGACGTTCGAGATGTCGGGCGAGGTGCCGCCCGCCCAGCGGATCAAGAAGGTCGAGAACCTGCAGCCGGGCGACGTGATCTTCCAGGGCGCCAAGGGCCCGAAGTCGAAGCCCACCCAGGTCGATCACGCGGGCATCTACCTCGGCGGCGGCTGGTTCGTCCACTCGTCCGGAAACGGCACCACCCTCCATCCGTTCGAAGGGTGGTACCGCGACCGGTTCGCGTGGGCGCGCCGGCCTCTGCGCGAAGCCGGGCTCAGCTAGCCGTCGAGCATCCCGGCGAGCTCCTCGAGCGAGGGGATCTCGTCGGTCTCGCGGGCGGGTTTCGGCTCGGGCTTCCGCCGCTCCTCTCCGTCCTCACCGCGGACGACGAAGCGCCCGTGGAAGGTGCCGCTCGCGCCGGCGGGCAGGAGCGCCTTGTAGTGCGTCGCGAAGCCGCGGAACTTGAAGTGGCTGCCGAGCAGGACCACCTCGCCGCCCTTGCGGCCTACGCAGGAGTAGACGACGCCCGCGTCCGTCTCCTGCTTCTGCACCCGGCCTTTGCCGATGCAGCGGATCTTCAGGTCGCCGCCGAGGTCGAGGACGCCGATGTAGCCGGCGCGCCCGGCGATCCGGACGGGCCGCTGGTCGTCCGTCATGGCGAGCTCGAGCTCGCCGCCGAAGTAGCCGGCGCCGACGAGCGCCGAAGGGCCCTTGACTCTCGCATCCTTCGCAACCGCGGCAACGGGAACGAGGAGCGCGACCAGGCCGAGCGCGGCGATGATGCGAGTGCCGTACCGCATGGTGCTTCCTCCTTGGGTGGGTTGCTTGCCTCGAGACCACCATCGGCAGCGCCGGTAAGGGAGGAGCCGGGAGCGCGTACGGGTTCGGTCAGCGCCCTGTAATCAGAGTGTGGGCGGGGTACCTCGAAGGAGTGTCGCGACGTCGCCGAGGTCGTCGAACGCCTCGAACGGGGCACCCCGTTCGCGCAGGAACGCGGCGAGCGAGTCGCGCGCGAAGACACGCTCGGCCGCGAGCGCGGCGCAGCGGTCGGAGTAGCCGTCGCCGACGTAGGCGTACGGCTCGCCCGCGAGGCCGCCGCGCTTGCACGGCTCGCCGCAGGTCGCGCAGACCGCCTCGTCGCGCCAGTACACGACCCACCCATCGGGTCGCGCCTCGACCGTGTTCGCGAGCACGGGCAGCTCGACGCCCTCGCGCAGGAGCACGGGCCCGATCAGCTCGAGAAAGCCGGCCGAAACGATCGTCGGGCGTAGCTCGGCGAGCTCGTGCAGCCCCGGCCGCACCTCCACGTTCTCGAGCACCCATGCGACCACGTCCTCGAGCGGCGCCGTGATCGCGGCGAACTCGAGCGCGATCTCCTCGTGCAGCGTCAGATCGACGCCGACGCGCGGCTCGAGCTCCGCGAGCAGCGCCGGGTCGCCGAACTCGTGGATCACCTGGACGAGCGAGTCCTGGACGGTGACCGTCCCGTCCCAGTCGACGAAGAGCCGCAACTAGAGGTGGGACGTGAGGCCGGCGTCGGACGGCGTCTCGTCGCTCTCGTACCACGAGAGCGCGTACTTGCCGTCGTCGAGGTCGCGCGCGAGCGTCGTCAGGCGCAGCGGGTTGAACGTGTCGCACATGACCGCCAGCTCGCCCGTCTCGTGCAGGCCGATCGACTTCTCGGCCAGGCCCGGCTGCGGCCCATGGGGCAGGCCCGACGGGTGCAGCGTCACCGAGCCGACGTCGACGCCCTTCCGCGAGCCGAAGTTGCCGGAGACGTAATAGATCATCTCCTCGCTCTGCAGATTCGAGTGGTGGTACGGGATCGGGATCGCGAGCGGGTCGAAGTCGAGCTTGCGCGGGCAGAACGAGCAGATGACGAAGTTGCGCCCAGCGAAGGTCTGGTGCGAGGGCGGCGGCTGGTGGATCCGGCCGGTGATCGGCTCGAAGTCGTGGATCGAGAACGTCCACGGGTAGAGGTAGCCGTCCCAGCCGACGACGTCGAAGGGGTGATAGTCGAGCAGGTAGGTCTGGTAGCCGTCGCGCACGCGTACCTTGACCGGGAACTCGCCTTTCTCGCGATGCGTGTTCAGCTCGGTCGGCGGGTGGATGTCGCGGTGGTAGTACGGCGCCCCCTCGAGGATCTGGCCGTACTGGTTCCGGTAGCGGCGCGGGATCTCGATCAGGCCGGGCGTCTCGAAGATCAGGTAGCGCTGCTCACCCTCGGGCCGGAAGCGGTACGTCGTGCCGCGCGGGACGACGACGTAGTCGCCCTCCTTGTAGGGCAGCTCGCCGAAGATCGTCTCGAGCGTCCCCGAGCCCTCGTGGACGAAGATCACCTCGTCGCCTTCGCCGTTGCGGAAGAAGTAGTCCATCTGCTCGGTCGGGCGGCAGAGCGAGATCTCGACGTCCGCGTTCCACATGAGCAGTCTGCGGCCGGTGACCTCGTCGCCGCCGGGCTCGATCTCCTTCGTGTGCATCATCCGGTGCTGGTGCGTGTCGGGCACCCACTCGTCGCGCACGATCGGCTCGAACTCGCCGATCTCCTGCACGCGGCAGGGCGACTGGAGGTGGTAGAGGATCGACTCGTTTCCGGTGAAGCCCTCGAGGCCCATCACCTCCTCGGTCAGGAGGGTGCCGTTGTCGCGGAACTGGATGTGCCGCTTGCGCGGAACGTCGCCGAGGCGCTGGTAGAAGGGCATGGCGTGAGGATAGCCCCGGAGCCGATTCTGAGTCATAGTTCGACGCGATGGGGTCTCGCGTGCTGGCACTCGCCGCCCTCGCCGTGCTCGTTGCAGCGGCTGCCGCCACGGCGGCGCCGGCGCCGAAGCTCGTCTCGGCGACGGTCGCCGGCGACCGCGCGACGCTGCTCATTCAGCGCGCCGCTCGCCTCGACCCGCGGCCGGCTGACGGTGACGGTCAACGGCAGGGCTGCCGTTCCCGTCCGCACCACCCGCTCGGGCCGGCGCGTCTCGCTCGTCCTGCCGCAGTCTCTCTACTCCGACGACCTCGTCCGCGTCCACGGTCTCGGGCTGCGGACGAAGAGCGGTGCGGCGGTCAAAGCCTTCACTGCGACCGCGACGAACCGCTCCGCGACCGGCTGCTCGCTGATGGTCGGCTCGCCCGCTCCCGGCGTCGCGACGGAGGGCCCGACGGACCTGCGGGCGTTCCTGCCTTCGCGGCGCCTGTCCGTGCTCTCCGTGATGGTCGACTACCCGGACGCGCCGGCTCACACGACGTTCGGCCACTTCCAGCTGTCGGCGGCCGACACCTGGATTCGCGATCTCTCGTACGGCCGCGCGGGCGTCGACGAGACGCGGCGAGCGGGCGTCGTCCGCATGCCGAAGGCGTGGACGGACTACGCCTTCAGCGGCACCTGGGGGCCGCGGAAGGCGTTCTTCCAGGATCTCGTGCTGCGGCTCGACGGTGAGGTCGACTTCTCTCGCTACGACGCGGTCTGGGTCTCGAGCACGCAGAACTTTGCGTACAACCACCTGCCCTACGAGTACACGGCGATCGCGCCGCCGGGTGAAGGCATCCCGGCCGACGGACGCGAGCTCCTGCACTTCGGCGTCACGAACCACCCCGAGCCGAGGATCGGGTTCGTCACCACGCAGCGCTGGTTCGGCCTGCCCGAGAGAGGAGTCGCGTCGGGCTGGAACCTCCCCGGCATGTTCGGCTGGCACCGACTCAAGCTCGGGTGGCTCGATGCGCCTCAGATCCGTTGCGTGCGCGAGCGGCAGATCGAGACCGACCTGACCCCGCTCGCGCTCAGCGGCGGCACGAAGCTGGTCGTGGTGCCGCTGAGCTCGGAGCGCGCGCTCGTGCTCGAGAACCGCCAGCGCGTCGGCCTGGATGTGGAGACGCAGGGCTGCGGGAAGGGCCTCCTCGCGTACGAGGTGAACACGAGAGCGGGAGCACAGCCGATCACGATCCTGCCGAGCCAGGGGCTGAGCAGCCCGGGCAACTGCGTGCTCGTCGCGCCGTACGACCTCCGTCCCGGCGAGAGCGCAGGAATCTCGAGCGTCTCGGTGCGAGCACTGAGCCAGTCGGCAGACGGGAGCTACCGGCTCCGCATCTCGCCCTAGGCGACGAACGCAGAGAGCTCGCCGAGGCCGTCGAAGGAGACGACGAAGCCGCCGCTCGCGATCTCCTCGTGCAGCTCGAGCACCGGCCCAGCGAGCAGGTCGCCCGGACGCAGGCGCGTGTTCTCGGCCGCGAGTGCTCGCGCCGCCTCCCAGTCGAACGCATCGTCCAGATCCGTCTCCACGGTCGGGCCGAGCAGGAGCGCGAAGTCGCGGTCCTTCGGCGCCGCGAGGTCGGGCGCGCGCCACTCGACGAGGCCGGTCCAGCCTCCGATTGCGCCGTCGGCGCCGATCACTGCGACCAGGCGCTGCGCCGCGTCGAGGCGGCCGCCCGGGCGCTGAATCTCGCTGCCCGGCGAGCGGATCGCGGTCGGATTCGCGAACGTGAACGAACCGGGCTCGTCGAAGATCCGGACCGCCGGCGGCTCGAGCACCGGCGCGCGCAGCCGGATCTCGCCGAGCGGGTACGCCGCGTGCTCGCGCGCCGACGAGCCGCTCGCGAAGAAGGACTGCAGCGTCTGCGCCGCAAGCTGGACGACGACGTCGCCGTCGATCCGGCCGGGCCAGCCGCGCTCGAGGTTCGAGTCGGCCGGGGTGAACATGCACAGGCGCATCGGCGAATCCTGCCTAGACTCCACCGTGGCCCGGCTGACGAACGACACTGCGGATCTGAAGCCGGTGACCAGCTTCGAGGGACGGTCGCTGGCGTTCGAGCTGCCCGGCCTCGAGATCGGCTGCGCCGAGTACGAGGAGGGGCCGACGGGCTGCACCGTCTTCTCGTTCCTTCCCGGCGGCGCTGCGTGTGCCACAGACGTGAGAGGCGGCTCGCCGGGCACATTCGGCGGCTACGAGTGGGTGCATTCGATCTGCTTCGCCGGCGGCTCGCTCTACGGCCTCGAGGCGGCGACGGGTGTCGCAGCCGAGATCTTCGCGCGGCGCGACCATGCGACCGGCTGGATGGAGATCCCGCTCGTCTCCGGCGCGATCATCTTCGACTGGGGACCGCGGGACAACGCCGTCTACCCGGACAAGCAGCTCGGCCGCGCGGCCTTGCGCGCTGCCCGACCCGGCACGTTTCCGCTCGGAGCGCGCGGCGCAGGACGGTCGGCGACCGTCGGCAAGACGTTCGCCTACGAGGAAGGAGAGCTCGCGGGCCAGGGCGGCGCCTTCCGGCAGATCGGCGACGTGCGGATCGCGGTCTTCACCGTCGTGAACGCCGTCGGCGCGATCGTCGACCGCGACGGCACGATCGTGCGCGGCCATCTCGACGCGCTCACCGGCGAACGGCGTGCGCTCGTCCCCGGCGTCGAGGCGCGGCTCGCCACCGGCGCCCCGGTCCGGCCGCTGCCCGGCAACACGACGCTGACGGTCGTGGTGACGAATCAGCGGCTCGACCGGCGCGAGCTGACGACGCTGGCCCGCCAGGTCCACGCGTCGATGGCGCGGGCGATCCACCCGTTCCACACGCTCGTCGACGGCGACGTGCTCTACGCGGTGACGACGAACGATGTCGAGAGCGCACAGCTCGAGAGCATCGCGCTCGGGATCGTCGCCTCGGAGCTCGCGTGGGATGCAGTGCTCAGCGCCGTCCGCTAGTCCTCGGGCTCGGTGTGGACGATCACGTCGGCGACGTCGGGGCGGGCGCGGCGCAGCCGCTCCTCGACGTCGCTCGCCCGCTCGTGCGCCTCCGCGAGTGTCGAACTCGGATCGAGACCGAGCGTGAGAAAGGCGACGACGCCCTTCTCGGTCCGCAGCAGCCGGAGCTCCCGCGGCGAGCCTCCCGCCGCGCGCGCAACCGCCTCCTCGAGCTCGGCCGCCTCGACCTCCTCGCCCAGGTCGACCTCGGCGAGCGGCTCGAGGTGCGTCTGCACCGAGCCGATCTCGGGAACGGTGCGGCAGATCTCGCGCTCGACCTGCTCGGCGATCTCGTGCGCCTCCTCGAGCGGGAGCTCGCCCGGGAGCTTCAGGTGAAGCGACAGCTCGGTGTGGCCGTCGAGCGAGACGATGCTGAGGTTGTGGATCTCGCGCACCCTCGGCACCGAGAGCGCAGCCGCGTGCGCACGCTCGCGCAGGGCGGCGTCCTCGCGGCGCGGCTCGACGTGGACGACGACGTCGATTCCCGGCAGCGCCCGTTCGAGCTCCTCCTCGACCCTGTCTGCGGTTGCGTGCCCCTGGCCGACCGCCGCACCGGGCGGCACCGAGATGACGGCGTCGGCGAACGTCCGACCGGCCGCCTGCCGCAAGCGGAGCCGCTCGAGCTGCACCGGCGGCTCGATCCCCGCGATCGCAGCGCGCGCCGCGTGCTCCGCGTCGGCCGGAGCCCGGTCCATCAGCACGTCGACGTTGCGGCGGATCAGCCGGGTTGCGGCCACGAGCACGAGCGCGGCGACGAAGAGCGCCGCGATCGAGTCGCCCCCGGGGAAGCCGGCCCTGGCTGCGACCAGCCCGGCGAGCACGGCGAGCGTGCCGGCGAAGTCGCTGCCGAAGTGGAGCGCGTTCGAGCGGAGCGCCTCGCTGCCGTAGCGCCTGGCCGTCCGCAGCGAGACGACGGTGCGGGCGAGGTCGATCACGAGCACGACGCCGACGACCAGGAAGACCCACCAGCTCGGGTCGACCTCGCTCTCGATCCTCCCCGTCAGGCGGGTGACCGCGAGCGCGGCCACGACGACGCTGACGAGCGCGAGCACCGACGCCTCGGCGAGCGCGGCGAGGTGCTCGGCCTTCCCGTGCCCGTACTGGTGGGCTCGGTCGGCGGGCCGCCCGGCGACGCCGATCGCGAAGAAGGTGAGCAACGCGGCGACGAGGTCGGTGCCGGAGTGGAGAGCCTCGGAGACGAGGCCGAGGCTGCCGCTGGCGAGGCCGGTGCCGAGCTTGAGCGCGACGAGAGCGCCGGCGGCGTAGATCGAGACGAGCGCCGTCCGACGCTGCGGGGTCATGCGGCGAAGGCTAGACGAGGGCTGATCAGTACCAGCTGCCGCGGCGGAAGCCGCCGAACGCGAGCCCGATCAGGATCACGACCAGGCCCAGGATCCAGGTTCGTCACGAACAGGAGGACGATGCCGACGATGACGAGGATTGCTCCGATTCCCATGCGGCGGACTATCTCACTCCGCTCCGGACGGCAAACACCCGGCTTTTACGGAGCCTTGACCAGCGGGTGGCTACCGTGACGTCGATGGGCCGCGCGCTCTTGCTCGTCGCATTCCTCTTGCTCGCCTTCGCCGGTGAGGCGTCGGCGGAGGAGGTCGTCGTGGCGGACGACCAGGGCCGCTCGATCCGGTTCGACGTCCGCACAGAAGGCGTCGACGTCGAGTGGTATGCCGCGCTGCTGCGCGCCGCGCCGCACGCCGACGAGATCTCGACCGTGCGGATCGACCTCGTCA
The DNA here is from genome assembly GCA_963738795.1 of uncultured Gaiellaceae bacterium. GTDB lineage: Bacteria > Actinomycetota > Thermoleophilia > Gaiellales > Gaiellaceae > Gaiellasilicea. The sequence continues at coordinate 96,824 of CAVTXQ010000003.1, forward strand.
CGCCCGCCGCGCTCGTCGAGAGGTGCGGGCGCTCGGCCAGCGGCTGCTACGGCCGCCGGGTGATCACGGTCGCCGCGGCCGAGACCGAAGCGAACGCACACACGCTCGTGCACGAGTACGGCCACCACGTCGACGCATCTCGCGGTGTCGCGGGGGCGCGGGAGCCGAACGGCTCGAGCACGTGGTGGCGCGCCCGCGGGATGGCGCGCCTCGTCGAGCTCCGGAGCGCCTACCACGGCTACGTCGTCGACTGGAGCCGCAACATCGCCGAGATCTTCGCCGAGGACTACGCGCGGCTCGCCCGTCCCGGCAGCCGGCACAGGATCCCCTGGCTCGAGGAGCCGAACGCGCCGGTGCTGGCGGCGATCCTGCACGACCTCGGGCTCGGGCCCGAGCCGGAGATCGGGAGGCCGCCGCAGCTGAAGCCGGTTGTGCGCTCACGGAGCGGCCGGCTGGCGCCGCGAGGGTCGGCAGCGCAGACCTTCGGCCTGCTCGGCCCCGGCCGGCGCGTGCGCGCGACGATGGAAGTCGCCGGCACCACCGCGCCCGGCGTCCGCGCGCGCATCGAGCTCCGCTGTGACGGGACGCTGATCGCGACGCGCACGCTCGCCACCGGCATGCGTGTCGTCAGCATCGACCGCCCGAACGTCGGCCCCGGCGCCTGCCTCGCACGGGTGACGAACACGGGGAGCGCGGCACGAGCCTTCACGCTCGTGGTCCGGCTGACTGTCGCTATCTAGAGGTTCCCGCGGAGCGCCTGCTCGCGCTCGATCGACTCGAACAGGGCCTTGAAGTTGCCCTCGCCGAACGTCGTCGCGCCGTGCCGCTCGATCACCTCGAAGAAGAGCGTCGGCCGGTCCTGCGCCGTCTTCGTGAAGATCTGCAGCAGGTAGCCGTCCTCGTCGCGGTCGGCCAGGATCCGCAGCCGCTTCAGGTCGCCGTAGTCGTAGTCGATCTCGCCGACGCGCCCCTCGACCTCCTCGTAGTACGTCTCCGGCGTGTCGAGGAAGATGACGCCGCGGTCCTTCAGCGTCTCGATCGTCTGCACGATGCTCGACGTCTGCAGCGCGATGTGCTGGACGCCCGGGCCTTCGCTGAACTCGAGGTACTCGTCGATCTGGCTCTTGCGCTTGCCCTCGGCCGGCTCGTTGATCGGGAACTTGATCTTGCCGCTGCCGTCCGCCATCACCTTGCTCATCAGCGCCGAGTACTCGGTCTGGATCTGGTCGTCGCCGAAGTGGACGATGTTCGTCATCCCGAAGACGCGCTCGTAGAACTCGACCCAGTGGTTCATCTTCCCGAGCTCGACGTTGCCGACGACGTGGTCGATCGCGATCAGGCCGACGCCGCTGCCGGCGCGCCCGTTCGGTGAGAGCGAGACGTAGCCGGGGAGAAACGGGCCGGCATAGTCGGCGCGGTTGACGAAGGTGTGGACGTTCTCGCCGTACGTGGCGATCGTCGCCAGCTCGACGCGCCCGTGCTCGTCCTCGTCCCAGCGCGGCTCGGCGACGCTGGTGGCGCCACGCTCGACAGCGGTGCGGTAGGCGGCGCTGACGTCAGGCACCTGCAGCGCCACGTCCTTCGCCGCGTCGCCGTGACGGCCGGCGAACCGGACGATCTCGCTGTCCGAGCGGAGCCCGCTCGTCAGCACGAGCCTGATCTCGCCCTGCTCGAGGACATAGGAGGCGCGGTCGCGGACGCCCGTCTCCGGGCCTGCGTAGGCGACGCGGTCGAACCCGAGCGCGTGCTCGTACCAGAACGCCGCCTGCTTGGCGTTTCCCACCCAGAGCTCGACGTGATCCCACCCGTCGAGCGGCATGAAGTCCTTGTCGGCCACGGGCGGATCTAGAGCTTCCAACGTGATGACGCCTCGGCGCCGGAGTGCGCTGGGCGGTGCGAGGCAAGGACGCAGGAAGCGCCGATATGCATGCATATCGGCGCGACTGAGGACGCCGGATCGCGCCGCCCAGCGCGCCGCGGGGACTCAGGCCTCGTTGCGTTGGAAGCTCTTACTCGGAGGCGGGAGCAGGTGGACGTCGCCGCGCCGTCAGGATCCCGCCGGCGATCAGCATCCCGCCGAGCACCTGCAGCAGCGTCATCTGCTCGGAGAGGAGCACGAGCGCGAAGACGGCGGCGACGAACGGCTGCAGGTTCGCGACGAGCGTCGCCCGCGACGGGCCGATCCGGTGCAGCGAGCGGAACCAGAGCACGTTCGTCGTCACGAGCGGCCCGAGCGTGGCAAACACGAGCAGCAGCCAGACCTCCCACCCGAGCGCGTAGTCCTGCTCGAGCGCCTGCGGCGCACCGACGATCGCGATCAGGACCCAGCCGAGCGAGAGCACGACGGCGCTGATCCGCGAGGCGGAGTAGCGCTCCATCAGCGGCGCGATCGCGACCGAGTACGCCGCCCAGGTCGCCGCGGTCGCGATCCCGAGCAGCGTCCCGCGCGTGTCGCCCGAGACGCCGCCCGACGCGCCGAGCGCCACCAGCCCGACACCCGCGAACGAGACGGCGGCGGCGAGCCAGAACCGGCGCGAGAGCCGTTCGAGCCCGAACGGGAGCGCGATCAGCGCCGCGAAGATCGGCGTCGCACCGAGGATCAGCGCGATCGTCGAGGCGCTGGTCTTCTCGAGCGCGTAGACGAACGAGAGCTGGTTCAACCACAGGCAGAGCGCCGCGAGCACGACGAGCAAGAGGTCGGAGCGGCGGATCCGGAGCGTCCGCTCGGCGACGAGCGCGATCCCGAGGAAGATCAGTGCCGCGGCGCCGTAGCGGACGGTCGCGTACGCGAGCGGCTCGAACCCGTGCGTGAGGATGTAGCGCGTGACGGTGAGGTTGAGCGCCCAGAGAACGACCGTCGTCAGCAGCATCAGCTCGATCCCCAGCAGTCGCCGCATTCCTGCGAGCCTACGTAGGCCCGAACTCGTTACGCTTGCGCGAGATGGCCGAGCCCTCGATCCGCGACATCGACGCCCTCGTCGGGCCCGCGACGCCCCACTTCGCCTTCCAGCTCCGCGCGCGCATCCGCGAGCTGATCGAGGACCTGCCGAGCGACCATCCCGTCCGCCGCTACGGCGAGGAGAAGGTGCAGCTGCTCGAGGCGCTCGGGCACGCGTCCTCGAAGGCCGAGCAGGGCGGCAAGGAGCCGCGCTCGCGGATCGGCTGGGACGAGCTGCCGAGCTCCGCGCCGGCGTACGAGCCGCTGCCGAAGCGGTGACCGCGTTCACTGGAGCCTCCGTCTTCGTGACCGGTGGCTCGCGCGGGATCGGCAAGGCGATCGCGCTCCGGTTCGCGGCGCTGGGCGCGGCGAGGGTCGCGATCGGCTACCTCCGCTCCGACCAGACGGCCGAGGACACCGCCGCCGATCTGCGGGAGCTCGGCGCCGAGCCGGTGCTCGTGCGCGGCAACATCTCCTCCGACCGCGTGCTCGGGGCGGCCGCCGCGCTCGGGCCGCTCGACGTGCTCGTCCACAACGCAGCGACCGGCGTGATCCGGCCGGCGCTCGAGACCGAGGACAAGCACTGGGACTGGACGATGACGGCGAACGCCCGCGCCCTGCTCTCGCTCACACGCGCGGTCGCGCCGCAGATGCGCGCGGGAGCGTCGATCGTCGGCATCTCGAGCCTCGGTTCGCAGCGCGTGCTCGAGAACTACACGCTCGTCGGCACCTCGAAGGCCGCGCTCGAGGCGTTGATCCGCTACCTCGCCGTCGAGCTCGCCCCGCGGGGGATCCGAGCGAACGGCGTCTCGGGCGGCGTCGTCGACACCGGTGCGCTCGAGCACTTTCCGAACAAGGACGAGATGCTCCGCTTCGGCAGCGACAACCCGGCCGGCCGGCTCGTCAAGCCGGAGGACATCGCTGAGGCGGTCGCGTTCCTCTGCTCGCCCGCAGCGGAGATGATCCGCGGCCAGACGTTGATCGTCGACGGCGGCTGGTCGCTGCGGGCGTAATGGAGCCGACGGACCACAACCGCCGCGCCTTCGACGACGCCCACCGCACGTCCGAGAACGTGCTCCAGGTGCCCGGGATGCCGGACCGGATCCGCGAGCGGCTGCAGGGTGCGAGCGGCCACCGTGTCCTTCACCTCCTGAGCGGCACCGGCCGCGAGTCGGTCGACCTCGCCGACCTGGGCGCGCTCGTCACCGGCGTCGACGACGACGAGGCCGCGATCGAGTCGGCCCGCCGCCGCGCCCCCGAGCTGCCGTGGGTCCATGCCGACGTCCACGCCCTGCCGCCCGAGCTCCTGCTCGGCCGCTGGGATCTCGTCTACCTCGGCCACGGCTCGCTGCAGCGGCTGCGCGCGGCCGAGCCGTTCGCCGGCGGCGTCGCGGCCGCGCTCCGTCCCGGCGGCGTCCTCCTCCTCCACGACGAGCATCCGGCGGCGGCCGCGCTCGACGCCTTCGGCCGCTGGCGCGGCGACTACTTCGCCGCGGTCGGCATCGGCGAGCTCGTGACCGCGGTCGTCGGCGCGGGCCTCACGCTCCGGGGGCTCGAGGAGTGGCCGGGGAAGGACGCCCACGTGCCCGGTCACCTCGTGCTGGCCGCCGAGAAGCCCGGCGCTTAGGAACCGTCAGGTCCGGGGAGGAACCCGGCCATGGGAATCTCAGTCAGCATTCTGTTGATCGCAGTCGGAGCAATCCTCACCTGGGGCGTCACGGCGGAAGCCGAGGGCCTCGATGTGAACGCAATCGGTGTGATCCTGATGATCGTCGGCCTCCTGGGCCTCGTCATCTCGATGATCTTCTGGTCGAGCTGGGGCGGCTTCCGCCGGCGCGCCGCGTACGTCGAGGGAGGCCCGGTCCGCACCACGACCACCGCTGCTCCTCGCCGGACGACGGTCGTCGAGGAACAGGATGTCGCACCCGGTCCGCCCCCTCCGTAGACGGCTAGCGCCTGAACAAGGATCGACCCAGGTCGCCGGCCACGTAGCCGGCGATCTTGGGGTTCTCCTGCAGGCGCCGCAGCGAGTACTCGTACCACTGCCGTCCGTACGGGACGTAGATGCGGAGCCGGTGGCCGTCGGCGACGATCCGGTCGCCGAGCTCCGGGCGGACGCCGAGCAGCATCTGGAACTCGTACCGGTCGGGCGTCAGCCTGCGCTCGCGGATGAGGCGTTCCGCCTCGTCGACGAGCCACTCGTCGTGGGTCGCGATCGCCGCGTACGAGCCGCCGTCGAGCAGGATCTCCAGCGTGCGAACGAAGCTCCCCCGCACCCGTGGGTCGTCGCGGAACTGGATCGCCTCCGGCTCGATGTAGATCCCCTTGCAGAGCCGGACGCTTTCGCCGACGAGGGTCTCCGCGTCGGCGACGGTGCGCTTGAGCGAGGACTGGAGCACCGGCCCGACCCGTGGATGGCCTTCGTCGCGCAACTCGCGGAAGAGCCGGAGCGTGTCGTCCGTCGTCGAGGAGTCCTCCATGTCGATCCGGACGAAGCGGTTCGTCGGCTCGGCGGCCGTGATCACCGCCTCGACGTTCCGCTTGCAGAGGTCGTAGTCGAGCTTCAGTCCGAGCCCGGTCGGCTTGACGCTGACGTTGGCGTCGAGCCCGTCCCGCTCGAAGGCGTCGAGCGCCGCGACGTACTCCGCGGCGATCGCCTCGGCCTCGGCTGCGTCGTGCACCTCTTCGCCAAGCACGTCGACGGTCGCGAGCTTCCCCTCCGCATTCAGCTCCGCGACGACTCGCAGCGCTTCGTCGAGCGTCGAGCCGGCGATGTAGCGCGACGACAGCTTCCGCACGACCGCCTTCGGGACGACCGGGAGCAGCGTGACGACGGCACGGTCGAGCAGGGACACGGCGCGGGAGCCTAACGCTCTTGCATGAAGCCCTGGCGCGCCGCAGAAACAAGCGCGACCGCCTCGGGGAAGAGCACGCGCATCGCGTCGCGGAGGGCGACCGCCTGCTCGTCGATCGAGCCGCTCGGCTGCACCTGCTTCAGCGCGGCAGCCGTCAGCTCGACGGCGGTGCTCAAGGTCAGGGTCGCGAACTGCTCCCGCTGCGCCCCCTGCACCGACTCGGCCTGCTGCTCTGCGAACTCGCGCAGGCCGCGGAGGAGATCCTCCGGATCGCCCCCGAACGGGAAGCCGCCGAAACCGCTGCCTTCCATGCTCTGAGGTTAGCGAAGTGGTATTCGGTAAGAGCCCGTGACGTCGGCGACGAGGGCGTCGACCACCTCGCCGGCGCTCTTCATCGCGGCAGCGAACGGGGAGCCCTTGCGCGACGCCTCCGAGCGCCACCTCGAGCATCCGCGTCGCGGCGCCGATCTCGTCGAGCCGGGCCGGCGTCGCCAGCGTCGGCGGCGCGCCGAGCACGCGCTGCAGGTCGAGCACCGCCTCCTCCGCCTCGTCGATCCCCGGCGGGTTCTCGGTCACCCGCAGCGCCGCGAGCTGCGAGCGGAGCTCGTCGAGGTCGCCGCCCGCAGCCGTCTCCTCCGCGAGCTCGCAGAGCGCCAGGATCGAGACGGCGTCGCGGACACGCTGCCGCTCGGCGACCGGCTCGCCGCCGCCGTCGACGGCCAGCCACGTGCGCCCGCCCGCTTCCTCGAACGCGCAGACGTAGATCCGCTCGCCCGTGTGCGGCTCGGCCGGGAGCACGGCGTCGGCGCCCGTCTGCTGCGCGATTCGCTCGAGCTCGTCGGCCAGCGTCATCGCCGCAACATACGATGGAATCGTGCTCGAGGAGGCCGCACTCACGGTCGCGATCCTGGCCTTCGCGCTCTCGATCGCCGCAGTTCTGATTGCGCGCAAGCGGCGGGCCGACCCGACCGCGGACGCGCGCCGCCGGCTGGAGACGCTCGTCGCCGAGCAGACCGCGGCGAGCGCAGAGGAGCTGAAGGCGCGGCTCGCGCGGATGCGCGCGGACTCGCTCTCGGTCCTCGCCGAGGACGAGCGGCGGATCGCGGACGAGCGGCGGCAGGAGCTGGCGGAGCGCGAGCGCGCCGCCGGCGTCGAGCTCGCGGACGCACTGGCCGCGACGACTCGCCGCGTCGAGGAGCGGCTCCGCGGCTGGGCCGACGACCTCGACCGCGCGCAGCAGAATCTCGAGACGGAGCTACGCCGGCTCGAGCAGCGCCAGAAGCAGCTGATCGCCGAGGCGGAGGCGCGGATCGAGGCCGAGGCCTCCGAGCTCGTGACCACGTCAGACGAGCAGCGTGCGTCGGTGCTCCGGCTGCGCGAGGAGCTCGAACGCTCGGCGCAGCAGGCGGTCGCGGAGGCGCTGGAGGAGCTGGAGGCGCACACGAGCGAGCGCCGGCGGGTGATCGAGGAGATCGCCGAACGGCTGCGGCGCCGCGAGCAGGCTCTGACCGAGCAGGTCGACCGCGCGGAGACGGAGGCGGCCCGCCGGATCGAGGCCTCGTTCGCGGACATCGAGCGCCGCCAGATCGAGCAGCTCCAGCGGGTGGTCGCGCGCGAGGCCGAGCGGCATGCCGAAGCCGCGGGAGTCCAGTTCGACACGACGATGCGCTCGGCGCGCGAGGAGGCGGCGGGACGGCTCTCGCGCGAGCTCGACCGCGCGGTCGAGACGTTCGTCCGCCAGGCCGACGCCGTCTTCGCCGAGCGGCTCTCCCAGACGGGCGACGCGGGTCAGCAGCGGCTCGAGCAGCGGCAGCGCCAGGCGCAGGCCGCCTTCGAGCGCCAGCGCGAGGAGCTGGTGGCGTCGTTCCAGGAGCGCGTGGCCGCCGCGGACGCCGATCTGCGGCGCATGCTCGGCGCGTTCGCCGCCGAGGCCGAGGCGGAGCGTTCGGCGATCGCGGAACGGCTCGCCGACCTCCACCGCCGGGTCGACGAGGCGTCGGCGCTGCGCCGTGCCTAGCTAACAAGCGCCCGCAGGAAGCGTCTCTTGCACCACGAACATGCGCAGCATGGCGGACACCACCGAGCTGATCGACCGGGGCAGCGAACGCGCGAAGGTCGAATCCTGGCGCCTGCACGTCCTGATCGAGGCGGGCTATCCGCTGCCGCTCGCCGAGAAGATCGCCGCCGCGCTCGATGCCGACCTGCACGAGGCGGTCGGGCTCGTGCACCAGGGCTGCGACCCCCGCGTCGCGGCCGAAATCCTCCTCTAGTCGGCCTCGAGCCCGGGGCCGAGCGCCACCAGCACGGCGCCGAGGGACGCAGCCGCCACGGCGAGGAAGAACGACGCCTTCGTCCCGTACGCGTCGATCAGCGTCCCGCCCAGCGCCATCCCGCCCGAGAACCCCGCGAAGACCGCGGTCGTGATCCAGGAGAACGCCTCGGCGGCGGTCCCGCGCGCGGCAACCGCGTCGACCAGCCCGTACGCGGACATGACGACCGGCGCGATCGCGAGGCCGGCGACGAAGGCCAGTACCGCCATGCTCGGCAGCGACCAGCCGAGGAGCGGCAGCGCGAGGCCGAAGGCGAGCAGCACCGCCGAGAGCCGCAGCAGCCGCAGGGGCGGCATCGTCACGCGCGCGCCGGCCACGAACCCGCCGACGAGGCTGCCGGCGGCGAAGAGCGAGAGGGGGATGCTGCCGAGCTCGGCGCCGCCGTGATCCTCCGCGAAAGCGGGGAAGCCGACCTCGGTGGCGCCGAACCCGACCCCCAGACAGGCGGAGAGGCCGATCAACGTCAGCACGCCCCGTGATGCGAGCGCGCCGAGGATCGATGCGTGCCGCTCCTCCTCGGGCCGCCAGGCGCGCACCGGCTCGGCAAGGGCGATCAGCATCGTGCCGACGCCGCCGACGGCCGCAGCGACGCCGAGTGCGAGCACCGGTGAGGCCGCCGCGGTCAGCACGGCGACGAGGAGCGGCCCGACGATGAAGGTGATCTCCTGCAGCGACGCTTCCAGCGCGTACGCGGCGGCACGCAGCTCGGGATCGGCGAACATCCGCGGCCAGAGCGCGCGGAGGGAAGCCCCGACCGGGGGCATCAGCGCTCCCGCAGCGGCAGCGGCCGCGCCGACCAGCGCCAGCGGCGCATCGAGCAGCGCCAGCACGCACACGCAGACGAGGAGCGCCGGGAAGATCACCGCCCGCGAGAGGAGGATCCGCGCCTGCCCCCGCTTGTCGACGAGACGTCCAGCGATCGGCGAGCCGACCGCCGTGGCGACGAAGTAGGCGCCGGAGACGGCGCCCGCCGCCGCGTAGCTGCCGCCGTTCTCGCGGACGAGCAGCAGCAGCGCCAGCCCGATCATTCCCATCGGCAGGCGCGCGAGCATCCCGCTCAGCACGAGCCGGCGCACGTGGGGAACGCGGAAGAGAGCGCCGTAGCGCGCGAGACCGAGCGGCGGGACGGCTTCCGTCACGAGATCGATCATCTACATTCGCGAGTGATGAAGGTCGAGCCCCTCGTCTACGGCGACAAGAAGGTCTTCACCGTCGCCGGCTTCAACAGCGGCGTCGCCGACTGGCTGGCGCGGCTGCCGACGCTGTGGATCGAGGGCGAGGTGACGGAGCTGCGGCGGAACGCGAACTGGGCCAGCGTCTTCTTCACGCTCAAGGATCCGGACGACGGTGCCTGCCTGCCGGCCTCGATCCCGCGGCGGACGTTCGACGCGCTCAAGCTCGACCTCGGCGAGGGCGAGCGGATCCACGTGCTCGGACGTCCGGAGCTCTACGCGGCGAAGGGCGAGTTCCGCCTGCGGGCGCTCTCGCTCGAGCGCTTCGGGCTCGGCGAGCACCTCGCGGCGATCGAACGGCTGAAGCAGACGCTGGCGGCAGAGGGCCTCTTCGACGCCTCCCGCAAGCGCGCGCTCCCGCGCTTCCCGCGCCGGATCGGCCTCGTCACCGGCAGCGACGCGGCCGCGCGCCGCGACGTGCTGACCACGATCCAGACCCGCTTCCCGCCGGCACGCGTGCTCGTCGCGGAGACGCTCGTGCAGGGCCCGCGGGCCGCGGCCGGGATCGTCGAGGCGCTGCAGGCGCTCGCCGGCTCGCCGGGGATCGACGTGATCGTCCTGACCCGCGGCGGCGGCAGCTTCGACGACCTGCTCCCGTTCAGCGACGAGCGCGTCGTGCGCGCCGTCGCCTCGTGCCCCGTGCCTGTCGTCTCCGCGGTCGGCCACGAGCAGGACACGCCGCTCTGCGACCTCGCGGCGGACGTCCGCGCGTCAACGCCGACGGCCGCCGGCAAGCTCGTCGTCCCCGACTTCGAAGCGTTGCGCGTCGAGCTGACGCGCGCGCGGAGCTCGCTCGAGCGCTGCGTCAGGCGGGCGACCGAGCGCGAGCGCGAGCGGCTCGCACGCACGCGCTTGGCTCTCGAGCGCGGCGCGCGCAGAACGCTCGAACGCGACCACCGGCGCGTGACGGCGCTCGGCGAGCGCCTCCGCCGCGGCCCCGCGCTGCTGCTCGAACGGCGCCGAAACGCGATCGAGCGCGCCGAGGGACGGCTGACCGCGCTCTCGCCGCGCGCGACGCTCGGCCGCGGCTACGCGATCGTCCGCGCAGGCGACTCCGTCCTCCGCAGCTCGGCGGGTCTCGCCGTCAGGAGCCCCGGTCGAGGTCGAGCTCGCCGAGGGCGGGTTCGGCGCCCGGGTCGAGGACGTCCGTGAGTGAGCTGACCTTCGAGACGGCCCAGAAGGAGCTCGAGCAGATCGTCGAGCGGCTCGAGCGCGGCGAGGCGGAGCTGGACGAGGCGATCGCGCTCTGGGAGCGCGGCGAGGAGCTGCTGCGGTTCTGCCTGACGCGGCTCGAGACGGCCGAGGGGAAGATCGAGGAGCTCGCGCAGCGGGCGGCGGGCGCAGCACCGCTTCCTCCCGCCGGCGAACCTGGTTAGGATCGCGTCGTGGCCCGCCCGTCGACCGAGACACTGTCGCGCGTTCCGCTCTTCTCCGGCCTCGAGAAGCGCGATCTCGATCGGATCGCCGACTCGTTCAAGCAGCGCGACTACTCGGCCGGCGACACGATCGCGAGCGAGGGCTCCGGCGGCGCCGGGTTCTTCGTGATCGGCGACGGCACCGCGAAGGTCTTCGTGCACGGCGAGGAGCGCGCGACGCTCGGCCCCGGCGACTACTTCGGTGAGATCGCGCTGATCGACGAGGGCGCCCGCACCGCCACCGTGACGGCCGACACGGACATGACGACCTACGCGATGACGTTCTGGGAGTTCCGCCCGATCGTCGAGACGGACGCCCGGATCGCGTGGAAGCTCGTCCAGGCGCTCGCGCACCGGCTGCGCGAGGCCGACGCGCGCTGACTTACGTGTTGTCTTCAGACACTAAGTCTCGTCCCAGCTCGACGAGGTCGTCCCGCGCCCGCTCGGGGTCGCCTGAGAGGGCGACGGTCTCGGCGCCGGGACGCCTCGCTCGACGACACCGCCGAAGACGACGCAGCGCGTCACCCCGGCGCGGCGCACGACCTCACCAGGCGCCTTTCCAAGCGCCGTCGTCGCGTCGACGCGGCCCTCGCCGGTGACGACGAGATCGAACGCCGACGGCGTCGAACCCGACCGCATCGAGCACGTACGCCGCGCCGCCGACGAGCTCGGCGCCGAGCGAAGCGAGCGCCGCGCCGAGCCCGCCGGCCGCGCCCGAGCCGGGCTTGTGTCTGATAGACACAAGCTCCTCGCGCGCCGCGAAGCCGGCGTTCGAGCTCCGCGACCTCGTCCGGCTCGGCGCCCTTCTGCGGGCCGAAGAGACGCGGGGCGTCGAGGAGCGTCGCGGTCACGTCACATGCGGCAACGGTCGGCACCGGCAGCGCGGCGATGACCTCGAGGAACCCGGCGCCGGCGTCCATCGTCGCCGTCCCGCCGAGGCCGAGCACGAGCCCCTTCGCCCCGTCGTCGAGGGCCGCTCGGACGAGCTCGCCGAAACCGCGGCTCGACGCCGCCAGCGGGTCGAGCCGCGACGCGTCGAGCGGCACCGCCGCCGCGGACTCGACGACCGCCGTTCCCTCGGGAAGGGCGAGCCAGCGCGCCCGGCGCGGCGCCCCGAACGCGTCGTGCACGTCGGCCTCGCGCCACTCGCCGCCGCGGGCGAGCCAGAGCGCCTCGGCCGTCCCCTCGCCCCCGTCCGCGACCGGCAGCTCGACCACATCGGCTCCGGCCGACCGCAGCCCTTCGGCCAGCGCCGCGGCAGCCTCGGCGGCCGTGAGGACGCCTTTGAGGCTAGCCGGGCACGCGAGCGCGCGCACGGCGCCTCTCGGGCGGATGCGTCTCCGCTTCCTCCTCCGCCTGGCCCTCGCCCTCGGGCATGTCGCGCAGGTTCGCGAACGAGAGCCCCTCGCGCGCGAGGAAGATCAGGCCGACGCCGACGCCGACCGACATCTCGATCACCTGCAGGACGAGCGCGTACGCGAACCCGGTCGAGTAGGCGACCCCGTACTGGACGAGCGGGAGCGCCACCGCGGCCTGGAGGAGCCCGATGTTCCCAGGCCAGAGCGGGAAGATCGTCGCGACGTTCATCAGCAGCAGCACGAGCGCGGCCGCCGGCAGCGGCGCGTGGATGTCGAAGGCCCGCAGCGCGACGTAGACGGCCAGCAGCTGCATGAACCAGCCGGCGCACTGGAGCAGGATCGCCCCCAGCGCCGGCAGCGGCGAGCGCAGCACGGCCAGCCCCTGCCGCGCCATCGCGAGCAGCCGTCGCACGGACCGCTCCGGGTCGATCGGGCGGTGACGGCGCCGCGCCGACACGAACGCGACGGTGAAGAGAACGCCGCCCATGATCGAGACGATCACGAGGCTCGTCACCGCCCAGTGCGGGACCTTCGCCGTCAGCGCCACGTACAGGATCAGGAGGAGCGCCGCAGGGAGATCGAAGAGCCGGTGCGCGAAGACCGTCCCGACGAGGGCGCCGCTCGAGCCGCGGCCGCGCGGAACGTGGCGCCGCAGCACGGCGACGCGCGCGAGCTCGCCGATCCGGCCGGGCAGGACCGCGTTCCCGAGCAGGCCGACCGAGAACGCGGAGAAGACCTGGTCGAAGCGCGGCTGTGGCGGTTCGAGCGCCTGGTTGATCGTCAGCTGCCAGGCGAGCGAGCGCAGGAGCACCGAGAAGAGGTTCAGCCCGAGCGCGAACGCGACCCAGGCCCAGTTGACGAGGTCGAACGCGTGGTAGACGACGTTCCAGTCGGGCCCGCGCCACCAGAGCAGCGCGGCGACGGCGGCGAGGAGCGGCAGACCGAGCGACGCCCGCACCCACGGGCTCCGCGGTACGATACCTCACGCCGCCACCGGCTCGCGCTCGGTTCCGCGGACGGAGTCGTAGATCCGCTCGAGCCGCCTGGCGATGTCCTGCCACGAGTACCGGTCGATCGCGAGCTGCCTCGCGGCGGCACCGCGGGCGGCGCGCCCGGCTTCGTCGGCGAGCAGCGCCTCGACCGCGTCGGCGAGCTCGTTCAGGTCGCCCGGAGCGACGGCGACCGACGTCTCCGGCGTCATCACATCACGGTAGCCGGGGATGTCCGACGCGACGACGGGCGTCGCACAGGCGAAGGCGCGCGTCAGCACCATCCCGAAGCTCTCGCCGCCGAGCGACGGCGCCACCAGCGCCTTCGCCGACGCGAGCTCGGCCGTCAGGTCGTCCTGGGTGAGGAAGCCGAGCACGTCGATCCCGTCGTCGGAGACGCGCAGCCGCGTCAGCAACAGCCGCACGGCGAGCGGGTCGGCGCCGGCGATCCGCAGCCGCGCGCCGGTGCGCCGCCGGATCTCGGGCCACGCGCGCAGCAGCACCTGCAGGCCCTTCCGCGGCTCCTGCCGCCCGGCGAACACGATCCGGTGCTCGCGGCCGCCCGGCTCGACGCCCTCCGGGATGAGCACACCGTTCGGGACGATCTCGTACTCGCCGGGAAGCCAGCGCTGCGCCGACTCGCGGGCCTGCTCGGACACCGCGATCCGCCGGTCGAGCCGCTCCTCGAGGAACCCCCAGACCGGCGTCGCGAGCCGCATCCAGCCGAGCTCGCCGCTCGCGTGGTGCGTTCCCACCATCGGCCCGTCGAAGAGCGCGAGCGAAGCGATGCACGGCGTCGGCGTCATCGGCTCGTGCAGATGGAGGACGTCGAAACGCTCGCGGGCGAGCACCCGCCTGATCCGGAAGATCGACCGCGGGCTGAGGATGATGTTCGGCAGCGAGCCGTTGGCCGGCACGATCACGGAGCGGCCGATCGGGATCACCTCCGGCGGCGGCTGCCCGTGCCGGCCCACCCGCGGATGCAGGACACGCGTGAACTGGCCGGGTGGGTCGTTCCCCATCACCAGCCGCACGTCGTGGCCGAGATCCCGCAGCGCGGCCGCCTGGAGCTCCGCGTGCTCCACGACTGCGCCCCAGAAGGACCACGAGAACGGGACGACGATGCCCACTTTCATCTCCGCACGAGTCTACGCGCGGCCTGCACAATGGACCGAATGCAGCTCGAAGGCGTTCACCACGTGACGCTGATCACCGGCGACGCACCGCGCAACGTCGACTTCTACACCCGCGTGCTCGGACTGCGGCTGGTGAAGAAGACGGTCAACCAGGACGACCCGACCGTCTACCACCTCTTCTATGCGGACGAGAAGGGCAGCGCCGGTTCGGACATCACGTTCTTCGAGTATCCGGGCGCCACGCGCGGCAAGGCCGGCCCGGGGATGATCCACACGATCGCCTGGCGGGTCGGCTCGGCCGACGCGCTCGACTTCTGGGAGCAGCGGCTGCAGGGCGAGGCCGGGAACGTCACCCGCTCCGGCGAGAGCCTCACGTTCGAGGACCCGGAAGGCGTCCGGCACGAGCTCAGTGTCGTCGAGACCAGCGACACGCCGCTCGTGGCCAGGCATCCGGAGATCCCGGAGGAGCACGCGCTGCAGGGCTTCGACGGCGTCCGCGCCTACGCCATCGACCCCGAGCGCAGCACCGCCCTGCTCGAGGACACGCTCGGCTTCAAGGCCCGCGGCGACTTCACCTGGGAGGCGCGCGGCGAGCGGCGCGGCGGCTGGTACGCCTACGACACCGCGCCCGAGGGGCGCGGCATCCCCGGCGCCGGGACGGTGCACCACGTCGCGTGGGCGACGACGATCGAGGATCACGACGCCTGGCAGCAGCGCGTCGCCGAGGCCGGGCACCGGCCGACGCCGGTGATCGACCGCTTCTACTTCAAGTCGGTCTACTTCCGCGAGCCGAACGGGATCCTCTTCGAGCTCGCCACGCTCGGCCCCGGCTTCGCGACCGACGAGGATCCGGAGCATCTCGGCGAGCGGCTCTCGCTCCCGCCCGACTTCGAGCACCTGCGCGAGCAGATCGAGCCGCGGCTGACTCCGCTGCCGAACCCGCGCGGATGACGCTCGACGCACTCGAGCGTCCGGCCGAGGGTGAGCCGGCGGGGACGTTCGTGCTGCTCCACGGACGCGGCGCCGACGAGCACGACCTCTTCCCGCTGCTCGACGCGCTCGACCCCGAGCGGCGCCTGCGCGGGCTGACCCCGGGCGGCCCGCTGTCGCTGCCGCCCGGCGGACGCCACTGGTACCGGCTCGGCGGGATCCCGACGCCCGAGCCCGAGACGTTCTGGCCGAGCTTCGAGGCGCTGTCCGAGTTGCTCGACGGCCTCGACGGCCCGCTCGTCCTCGGCGGCTTCTCCCAGGGCGCGGTGATGAGCTACGCGCTCGCGTTCGGACGCGGCGTCGAGAAGCGGCCGGCCGCGCTGCTGCCGCTCTCCGGCTTCATGCCCGAGGTCGACGGCCTCGAGCTCGACCTGACCGGGCTCGACGGCTACCCGGTCGCGATCGCGCACGGCTCGCTCGACCCGGTCATCTCGGTCGAGTGGAGCCGCGCAGCCCGCGACACGCTCACGGCCGCGGGAGCCGACGTGACCTACCACGAGGCGCCGCTCCCGCACACGATCGACCCCGCGATCGTCCCGGTTCTGCGCAGTTTCGTCGCGTCTGCGGCCGCCCGCTAGGAAGTACGCCTCGGGTTACACCTGGCGGGCGATGGTGCGGTTCTGGTCGAACGCCATAGCCTCGTGCCATGGCGAATTCAACGGTCGAGAGGGTGCCGCCGATCACGCCCCGGCAACGTGACGTGATCGTCCTCATCGCTGCCGGCTGCTCCAACGACGAAGTCTCGGAGCGGCTCGGCATCTCCCCCAGGACGGTGAAGGCGCATTGCGATGTCCTTCGGCAGAAGCTCGGCGTGCGACGCAGGCGCCAACTGCCGATCGCATATCGGAGCCTCACCGGCGACGACCCTCTCGCACAAGGCCTCGACCCCAGCGGGTCGGGGAGCTGACGGCAGCGCGCCTGCGACTCCTGTGGGGTCGCAGGCGCGCCTATTCACAGCGTCGGGGGCGTTGTACGCTTCGAGCGGGTTTTGTGGCACCCGTGACGAAACCATGGGCGAGGGCACCGCAACCGAGCCGAAGACGAGGCGCCGCAGAATCATCGAGCGCCCCCGTCTGACACGGCTGCTCGACGGCAGTCAGGGCCGGATCAAGATGCTCGTCGCCCCGGCCGGGTACGGGAAGACGACGCTTGCCCGCCAGTGGCTCGTGGACAAGCAGGCGGTTTGGTATACGGCAACGCCGGCGTCGGCCGACGTAGCCGCGCTGGCGGCGGGCCTCAAGAATGCGGTGTCTGAGGTAGTTCCGGGCGCCGGCGACGCGCTAGTCGCCCGACTAGCAACGAGCGTCAGTGCGGCTGACCCGCTCCTCCTCGCTCGGATGCTTGCGAGTGACCTAGGGGACTGGCCGCCAAGCGCGTGGCTCGTGCTAGAGGACTACCACCATGTGATGGGGACGCCAGCTGAGCCTCTCATCGAGACGCTCATCCTTGAGACGCCGTTGAATGTCTTTCTCCTGGCACGCCGGCGCCCCACCTGGGCTTCTTCGCGCCGCATCCTCTACGGCGAGATCTCCGAGCTCTGCCGGCCCGACCTAGCAATGGACGCGGAGGAGGCGCTTGAACTGCTCCCCGGAAATGTCGACGCGTCGGAGCTCATGGATCTGGCGCGTGGGTGGCCGGCGGTTCTGGCACTCGCATCGGTGTCGAGCTCACCGCTCCCAGACGTGTCAGTCGGGGCGCATCTGCATCAGTTCTTCGCTGACGAGATCTACCGACGCATCGACCGCGACGTACAGAAAGCGCTCTGCGAGCTCGCGCTACACGAGGCGCGCGGTCGCCGCCTGGTGTTTCAGGAACTCCCAGCGCTCATCGCAACGCGGGTGGTGGAGGTCGGCCTCGATAGCGGTTTCCTCACTAGCGGTGACCCCGACCTGGAAATTCATCCACTCTTGCAGGAATTTCTGATCCGAAAGCTCTCGGAGGAGAGAACCTCACGTTTTACCCGCATTGTTGCTCGGTCAGCCCGACTGCTGATCCGCAGTCGCGAGTGGGATGAGGCCCAGCGCCTGATTAGCCGTATTGGCGACGAGCGCCTGATGTCGGAACTCCTGAGCGCGTGTGCCGAAGACCTCCTCTCGTCTGGCAGGGTTGCCTCCCTGCGCGGGTGGATTTCGGCCGCCGAACAGGACAGCCCTGACGTTCGGGTGCTTGAGGCCGAGCTTGCATTTCGAGAGGGCCGGTTCCATGAGTCTGAGTCGCTGGCAGTGCTCGCCGCCGAGGACGACAGGACCGCGCCAGCGACGCGATCGCATGCATACCTGACGGCCGGGCGAGCAGCTCACGCGGCCTCGCGCTCAACGCGAGCGGCAGAGCTTTACGGCCACGCTCTAGCTCAAGCTGCGACACCAGAATCCGAACGCGTCGCAAGGCTAGGGCAGCTGTCCGCCGCGATCGAACTTGAACGCCCAGACGCGCCTGCAATTCTCGAGTCGCTTGGCTCCACAGACTCGTTGGCGCCAGCCGACCGAGTAACGCTCGTGAACAGGAGGATCAACCTCGAAACACGGTTTGGGCGTCCGGTGAGCTTCGACGAAGGGAGGGCGATGTGGCAGCTGCTCGACTACGTGGCTGACCCGGTCGCAAGATCGTCCTTCAGAAACGTGTTCGGTTATGCGTTGGCGGCTGCAGGTCTGACCGATGAAGCGAGTCGAATCACGATGGAGCAGATGGAGGATGCTGAACGTTGCCGACTGGACTTCGTCGTCCCCTACGCTCTGACGAATCGTGCGATCGTGGCCATCCTCCAGCGCGACTATCTTGATGCTGAAGCTCTCCTCGACGAGGCGGACGAGCGCGCACGCGTAGCTGGCGACCAAACAGCACACTTCATCAGTTGGGCGGTTAGGACGAGACTGCTCAACGCCCAAGGCGCGTTCGACATTGCAACAGCGCACCCCGTTCCGCGAGACGCAGGTGTCACCAGCTCCCTCGAAGGCGAACTGACTGCTTGCTACGCACTCGCGTACGCCGGGAGCGGCGAGCTGGATCGCGCCGTTGTCCACGCCGAGCGGGCTCTAGCAAGCTCCATCGCCACTGAGATCGTGATCACATCTCCGTGCGCGCTGGCAGTTGCCGCGAGTAAGAGACGCGATACGACAGCCGCACGAACGCACGCGCGGCGTGCCTTGGATGCAACGACGGAGTCGGGATTGATCGAGTCGTTTGTCTGCGCCTATCGTGGATGCCCCGAGTTGGTGGTCAGCCTCCTTGCCGACGTCGACACACACGAGGATCTCGAGCGCATCCTCGCGGCAGCAGGCGACGCATCGATAGCGCCCAACGTGAGTCACGGCTCGCACTCCGTGCTGAGCCTCACCAAGCGCGAGAAGGAGGTTCTCGGCCTGATCGGGCATGGACTGTCAAACACCGAGATCGGCCAGCGCCTGTTCATCAGCCCCATGACCGTCAAGGTTCACGTTCACCACATCTTCGAGAAGCTAGGCGTGAAGTCGCGAGCCGAGGCTGCGCTCCGAGCGGCTCAGATCGGGCGCGACTAGCCGAGCGCAGCTACACGCGGGCGCTCAACCGGCGGCGTCTGTAGCCCGAACTCAGCGCGACGGCCCATTCGATAGTCCTCGTCTGCCGTCGCCAGTATCGCCTCGAAGGCGGCTACGACAGAAACGTCGAACTGCGAACCAACGGCCTGGGCGAGGCGCAACCGCGCTACGGGACTCGCCATCGCCTCGCGGTACGGCCTATCGGACGTCATTGCGTTGTATGCGTCCGCGACACCGATAATTCTCGCGATCAACGGGATCTCCTCACCCGCTACGCCGTCCGGATATCCGTTGCCGTCAATTCGCTCGTGGTGGTGGCGGACGATGTCTGCGATCGCGGCGTAGTCATCCACGTTGGCCAGGATTCGCTCACCAATCTCGGAGTGGGTCTGCATGATCCTGCGCTCCTCGAGGCTCAACGGCCCTTCCTTTTCAAGTAGGCCCGGAGGCAGTCCGACCTTCCCGATGTCATGCACGAGGCCGGCGAGATGAGCATTCTGTTGATCCTCTGGGGAGAGTCCCATCCTGATCGCGATGTCCCGTGAGTAGATCGCGACGGCCGTTGAGTGACCTGCGGTGTAACGGTCCCTAGCGTCGAGGGTCGCCACGAGCGCTGCCGCAAAGGACATGTTCGCGTGCTCCAGCCGAATGTTGGCCTCTCTGGAGTTCCGCAGTCGCGTGGCGCTGTTGCTGATACAGCTGGGCGACCCGTTGCAGAGCGAGAACAGGAAGCAAGAAGGTGGCGACAACTGCGAACGAGTAGCGGGAGTACGCCGTAGGCAAGGAAGCCGACGACGGGAACGTAGAGGGCCGTCGAGAGGATGAACAGGGGCAGAATCGTTCGCGGGTAGGCCAACGGCGAGCCAGAGCCGCGGATCGCCAAGGTCCCCATGGCGATTGCCACGTCAACGACAAGATGCGCGATCGAAGCGGCGAGCGCGGCCGCGAGCATCGTGAGAAACGCGGGTTCCGTGTGGGCGTGAACAGCTGCGGCGGCAAGACCAGCGGCCGCCCCCGTCAGACCCCGTGCTGGCGTGTATACCGCCCACTTCAAATACGGGCGCCGAAGGTCTGCCAAGTTGGCGAGGACACCGACCACAAGGGCTGCGAGCGGCCCGAACGCCACGGCTGTAAAAACGAGCGGAACAACCGAGACTGCGAGCTCGATACCGTGCTCACGGTTCCCGATCAGAGCAACGCTCTGACGCTCGGCGACTCCTGCTACGAGCGCGAGCGCAACGAGGTACCAGATGCTCGGGAGGCCGTAGCCACTCGCCAGGAGCCACGCAGCGACGGCTGCAGTGGTAACACCGAGTGCGCCCGCCCAAGCCGCCACTCGGAGATCAACGCGAGAGATCGACAAGAATCGCTTGCGTGCTCCCCCAAAAGGGTTATACGATCCCGATGCCGTTAGTTCCTCGATGGGAGGTCCCCCGTGACTCGCCTAAAGATCCGCTTCGTCGGCCTCACCAGCGCCATGTCTCTGCTCGCGATCCTCGCTGGCAGCGGCAAGGCTTGGTAAAGCCGACGAATCCTCTCCTTCTCTACCCTTGGAGACATCCCTCGTTTGGGTGGTTCTCCACAGGGTGTGGGAACTGAGGAAAAGACCCCGAACACTTCAGAGTTACCGAGCCGCGCCGCGAGGCGCGGCTCTTCTTTGGTCCGAAGAGGGTGCTCTAGCCGATCAGGCCGCGGCGGTAGCCGACGGCGACGGCGTGGGCCCGGCTACGGGCCTGCAGCTTCGCGAGCAGGTGGCGGACGTGCGACTTGACCGTCTCCTCCGAGAGGAAGAGCCGCTGGCCGATCTCGCGGTTGACGAGACCGTCGGCGACGAGCTGGAGCACCTCGATCTCGCGCATCGTCGGCTCCTGCTCGAGCTCCCGCATCGGCGGGGCGAACGGAATCACCTCGGCGTTGCCGTTCGAGCGCCTGGCCGCGGCCGCCTCGAAACGGCGGCTGTGGTCCAGGTAGCGGCTCATGATCTCTTCGCGCTCAGCAGCGTCCACGTGCCGTACATCGGCTCGAAGGGGGAGGCGCTTTAGCTCGAATGAGGTAAACCGGCTCAGGGACGGAGACGGACGAAACCGAGGCGAATCGCCTGCAACGACGCCGGTTCCTCCTCCTCGACGACGCTCCGGCCGCCGGCGGCGTGCAGGATCCTCCCGCCGCCGAGCCAGAACGCGATGTGCGTCACCGATTCCGCCCCGTAGACGGCGAGATCGCCGTACGCCGGCTCCGACACCGCCGTCCCCGCCGCCGCCTGCTGATCCGCGTCGCGTGGCACCAGCCGGCCCAGCCGCCGCCACGCCATGTGGATAAGTCCCGAGCAGTCGATCCCGCGCTCGCTCATCCCGCCCCAGAGGTACGGAGCGCCGAGATACGCCCGCGCCTCCTCGACCGGATCCCCCTCGCGCGCAGCCGGCAGCCACTCGCCGGCCGGCTCCTGCGACAGCGCGTCCGCCGCGACCCAGCCGGGGTAGTCGTACGCCGTCGTCACCCGCACCCAGCCGTCGCGGCGCTCGGCGACCGCCAGCGGCTCGCCGCGCAGCGCCTGCGTCACCTGCTCGCTCGACGCGTCCGGCTCCGCGTGCAGCGGCGCCACGTCGACGGCGCAGACCCAGCTCTCAGCCACGGCGCGACGCCACGAGCTCGCGCAGCCGCGCCAGCCGCGCGTCCCACTCCCCGCCGACGCGCACGATCCACGCCGCGGCCGCGTCGAGCGGCTCGGTGTTGACCCGGTACAGCGTCTCGCGTCCCTGCTTGCGCGAGTCGACGATCCCGGCCTCGCGCAGAGCCGTCAGGTGCTTCGCGACCGCCTGCCGCGTCACCGGCAGCTCCGCCGCGAGCTGCGTCGCCGACGCCTCCTGGCGCACCAGCGACTCGACGATGTGCCGCCGCGTCGGGTCGCCCAGCGCGTCGAAGACGTCGGTCACGCGTACGCGTAGCGCGAGCGAGCGCAGCGCGAAGACGGCGTTCCAGCCCGGCTCGCCGGTCTCGGTGACGACGACGCGCGTGCCGGCGCCGACCTCCTCGACCTCGATCGCGACGCGCCCTTCGTCCCACGTGTAGGTGACGCGCCGTCGCGTCTCGACCTCCTCGACCACGAGCTCCCGCTCCTCGCCGTCCTCCGAGAACCACTCCTCGAGCTGATCCGGATCGGTCAGCGCCTCCCAGACCTCCTCGAGCGGCGCCTCCAGCACGACCTCCCGCGTCACCTCCACGATCGCCTCCTCGTCGCGCAACCTTACGGTTGCATATACTGTGCAACCAGTCAGTTGCACTTTATCGGAAGGAGCGGCATGAGCCCACTGATCCCGATGGTCGTCGAGTCCGACGGACGCTACGAGCGCTCGTTCGACATCTACTCCCGGCTGCTGCGCGAGCGGATCGTCTTCCTCGGGCGCGAGGTCGACGACGAGATCGCGAACGTGATCGTCGCGCAGCTGCTCTTCCTCGAGGCGGAGGATCCCGACAAGGACATCTCGCTCTACGTCAACTCGCCCGGCGGCTCGGCCTACGCGGGCATGGCGATCTACGACGCGATGCAGTACGTCAAGCCGGACGTGGCGACGATCTGCGTCGGGATGGGGATGTCCGCGGCGGCGATGATGCTCGCCGGCGGCGCGCCCGGCAAGCGGATGGCGCTCCCGAACGCGAAGATGATGATCCACCAGGGCTCGGCCGGGTTCCGCGGCACGCCGGCCGACATCGAGATCCACGCGCAGGAGGTGCTCGCGATGACGCGCCGGATGGCCGAGATCCTCGCGAAGCACACCGGCCAGCCGTTCGAGCAGGTGATGGCCGACATCGACCGCGACCGCTTCATGACGCCGGACGAGGCGCTCGGCTACGGGCTGATCGACAAGCTCGTCGAGCGAAGGGCGCTGGCGGCCTAGCCGAGGCGCTCTGCGATCGCCGCGACGAAGCGTTCGGTCTCGGCGAGGCCGGGAAGTCACGCGGCGGGTCGCAGACGTGCCGCTCCGAGAGGAGGCTGCGCTCGGCGAGCTCCGTCACCGCGCTGTGGCGCACCTGCTGGCGGTCGACGCCGTCCGGGAGCTCGACCGCGACGACGTCGAGCTCCTCGCCGGCGAGCTCCGCGAAGCGCGCCCGCATCCGGCCGATCTCCGGATCGTCGTGGTGGAGGTGCAGCCACGTCCGCGTCTCGGGGTGGAGAGCGGTCGCGCCGACGTAGACGACGCCGTCGCGCGCCAGCCACGCGTACACCCACTGCGGCCCGCTCTCGAGCTCGCCCGCCCGGACGCGCAGCAGCATCAGACGGGCGGCGGCTCCCACGCCTTCGGGACAGCTCCGGGCTCGAAGACGACCTCGCGCTGCTTCGGCTGCAGCGCCCCGGCCTTGATCTCCTCGGCGAAGTGGCACTTGACGAAGTGGCCCTCGAGCGGCCGCAGCTCCGGCTCCTCCTCCTCGCAGCGCGTCGGCTGGACGTACGGGCAGCGCGTGTGGAAGCGGCACGCGTGCGGCGGGTTCGCCGGGCTCGGGAGGTCGCCCTGGAGCAGGATCGACGTCCGCGTCCGCTCCACCTCCGGATCCGGGATCGGGATCGCCGAGAGCAGCGAGATCGTGTACGGGTGCAGCGGGTTGTCGTAGAGGTCGTCGGCGGGCGAGAGCTCCATGATCTGGCCGAGGTACATGACCGCGATCCGGTCGGAGATGTGCCGGACGACGGCGAGGTCGTGCGCGATGAAGAGGTAGGTGAGGTCGAAGTCGCTGCTGGAGCTCCTCCATCAGGTTGACGATCTGCGCCTGGATCGAGACGTCGAGCGCCGACACCGGCTCGTCGCAGACGAGGAAGTCCGGGTTGAGCGCGAGCGCGCGGGCGAGGCCGATCCGCTGCCGCTGCCCGCCGGAGAACTCGTGCGGATAGCGCGTCCCGGCGTCGGCGGGCAGGCCGACCGTCTGCAGCAGCTCGCGCACCGTCTTGCCGAGCTCCTTGCCGCCGCGGCCGTGCACGCGCAGCGGCTCGCCGACCATGCGCGCCGACCGAGTGGCGCGGGTTCAGCGACGCGTACGGGTCCTGGAAGATCATCTGCATCCGCCGCCGCAGCGGGCGCATCTGCGACTCGCCGAGGTGCGTGATGTCGGTGCCGTCGAACGTGATCTTCCCGGCGGTCGGCTCGTAGAGGCGGAGGAGCGTGCGGCCGACGGTCGACTTGCCGCAGCCCGACTCGCCGACGAGCCCGAGCGTCTCGCCGCGCTGGATCTGGAGCGAGACGCCGTCGACGGCCTTGACGTCGCCGACATGGCGGTCCATGACGACGCCGCTCCGGATCGGGAACCAGACCTTGAGGTCCTCGACCTCGACGAGCGGCGTCCCGTTCGTGCTCACGCAGCACCGCCGAGGCGCGAGCGCTGCCACTCGTCCGCCGGCACCGGGTTGAAGCAGCGCACGTACTGGCCCTGCTCGAGCTCCTCGAGCGGCGGGACCTCCTGCCGCGACTGCTCGACCTCGTAGCGGCAGCGCGGCGCGAACGGGCACTCGGCCGGCTCGCTGAGCATGTTCCGCGGCGAGCCGGGAATCGGCGTCAGCTTCTGGCGCCGGCCCGCGTCGATCCGCGGCACGCTCTGGAGGAGGCCGAGCGTGTACGGGTGCCGCGGCCGCGCGAAGATCCGGTCGGCGCGGCCGGTCTCCACGAACATGCCGGCGTACATGACGTTGACGCGCTCGCACATGCCGGCGACGACGCCGAGGTCGTGCGTGATCATGATCAGCGCGGTGTCGCGCTCGGCGACGAGCGCACTTGAGCAGCTCGAGGATCTGCGCCTGGATCGTGACGTCGAGCGCGGTCGTCGGCTCGTCGGCGATCAGGAGCTTCGGCTCGCCGGAGAGGGCCATCGCGATCATCGCCCGCTGCCGCATCCCGCCGGAGAACTGGTGCGGATAGTCCTTCAGGCGCATCTTCGCGCTCGGGATCCCGACCTGGTCGAGCAGCTCGGCCGCGCGCCGGTCGGCCTGGTCGCGGTTCATCGCGAAGTGAGTCTCGAGCGACTCGCGGATCTGGCGGCCGATCGTCAGGACCGGGTTCAGCGAGGTCATCGGATCCTGGAAGATCATCGCGATCTCCCGGCCGCGGACCGAGCGCAGCTGCTCGTCGGTCAGCGACAGCAGGTCGCGGCCGCCGAACATCGCAGTGCCCTTCGTGACGCGCCCGTTGCGGGCGAGGATCCCGAGCAGCGCCAGCGAGGTGACGCTCTTGCCGCAGCCCGACTCGCCGACGATCCCGAGCGTCTCGCCCGGCGCGATGTCGAAGGAGATCCCGTTGACCGCGTAGACGAGCCCCCGCTCGGTGCCGAAGCGGACATGCAGGTCGTCGACGGTGAGCAGGGGCTCTCTAGCCACGACCACGCATCTTCGGGTCGAGGGCCTCGCGCAGGCCGTCGCCGATCAGGTTGAAGCCGAGCACCGAGATGATGATCGCGACGCCCGGGATGATCGCCAGGTGCGGCGCCGTCTGGAGGTACCGCGTCGTGTCGGTCAGCATCGTCCCCCACTCGGGCGTCGAGGGATCCTGCGGACCGAGCCCGAGGAACCCGAGCCCGGCCACCTCGATGATCGCGGTCGCGAGCGCGAGAGTGGCCTGCACGACCACGGGCGAGATCGCGTTCGGGAGGATGTGCGAGGAGAGAATCGCCCGGCGGGGCACACCGATCGAGCGCGCGGCGAGGACGAAGTCGTTGTCCCGTTGCGCGAGGATCGAGCCGCGCATCAGCCGCGTGAAGATCGGGATCTGTGTGACGCCGACCGCGACCATGATCTGGACGAGCCCGGGGCCGAGCATCGCGACGATGCCGATCGCGAGCAGGAACCCGGGAATGGCGAGCATGATGTCGGTCAGGCGCATGATCACGCTGTCGATGACCCCGCCGACGTAGCCCGCGATCGAGCCGAAGACCATGCCGACGGAGAGGCCGACCGCGACCGAGACGACGCCGATCAGCAGCGAGTAGCGGGCCCCGTAGATGATGCGCGAGAGCTCGTCTCGTCCGAGCGCGTCGATGCCGAACCAGTGGTCGAGCGACGGGCCGGGGCAGCAGCTGCCGCCGAGCCGCGAGAGATCCTGGAAGCGCGGATCTTCCGGCGCGAGCAGCGGCGCGAAGATGGCGACGAAGACGAACATGCCCACGAGCGCGAAGCCGAGCAGCGCACCACGGTCCCGGCGGAGCCGCGCCCACGCGTCGCGCCAGAGCCCGCCGCTGCTGGGCTCGAGCGCCGCTTCCCTGGCCTCGATCTCGGCGACGCTCAACGTCAGCCTGATCCGCGGGTTGAGGAAGCCGTACGAGACGTCGACGATCAGGTTGACGACGACGAAGACGACCGCGATGACGAGGATGCCGCCCTGGAGGACCGCGTAGTCGCGCGCTTCGATCGCCGCGAGGAGCCAGGTGCCGATCCCGGGCCAGGCAAAGACGGTCTCGGTCAGGACGGCGCCGGAGAGGAGCAGGCCGACCTGCAGCCCGATGATCGTCACGATCGGCAGCATCGCGTTGCGGAGGATGTGGCGCCCGTCGACCGTGCGAGGCGCGACGCCCTTCGCGCGGGCGGTGCGGACATAGTCCTCGTTCTGGACGTCGAGCACGGCGGCGCGCGTGATCCGGGTGATGATCGCGAGCGGGATCGTGCCGAGCGCGATCGCGGGCAGGATCAGGTGCTTGATCACGTCCCAGAACGCAGCCAGGTCACCGGCGATGAGCGCATCGATGGTGTAGAAGTTCGTCGGGGTCTCGAGGTCGATCAGGACGCTGATCCGGCCCACGGTCGGCAGCCAGCCGAGCCTCACCGCGAAGATGTACTTGAGGATGATCGCGAGCACGAAGATCGGGATCGAGATCCCGAGCAGCGACGCGAACAGGCTGAAGTGGTCGAAGAAGCTGCCGTAGCGCTTCGCCGCCAGGAACCCGAGCGGGATCCCGACGACGATCGAGAAGAACATCGCGGCGATCGCCAGCTCGATCGTGGCCGGGAAACGCTCGAGAAACTCGTCGGCGACCGGGCGCCGCGTCGTCACCGACTCGCCGAAGTCGAACTCGAGCAGGCTCCGGACGTACGCCCAGTACTGCTCCCAGATCGGATCGTTGAGACCGAGCTGCTCGTTGATCGCCGCGATCTGCTCCGCCGTCGCGCGCTCACCGAGGAGCGCCGTCGCCGGGCTGCCCGGCAGGGCCCTGATCCAGAGGAAGACCAGAATCGAGAGCCCGATCAGGATCGGGATCAGCAGGAGGAGCCGGCGGACGACGAAGCGCAGCATGTCGTCCGCCGGACTCTAGCCCCTCCTTATTCCTCGATCGTGACCGTGGCGAACGACTCGTTCGTCGTCGGGCTCGCCACGTACCCCTGGACCTTGGCGCTGAACGCCAGCGCCGGCTCGGAGTGCGCGTACGGGACGCCCGGCAGGTCGATCATGATCTGCCGGTTCGCGTCCTGGTAGATCGACTCGCGCGCCGACTCGTCGGTCTCGATCTCGCCCTGGTTCAGGAGATCCTGGACCTTGGTCAGCGGGGTCGTCGTCGTCCCCCAGGCCTTCTGCGGGCTCTGGAAGAACGTGCCGATGAAGTTGTCGGCATCGCCGTAGTCGCCGGTCCAGCCGAGGAGGCGGGCGTTCCCCGCGTTCCCGGCGTCGACGCGGCCGAGGTAGTCCGGGTTCCACGGAGCGCTCTTCGGCGTCACCTTGAAGCCCGACTTGTTCAGGCTGGCGGCGAACGCCTCGAAGTTCCGCTTCGGATCCGGCATGTACGGACGCGAGACGTCCGTCGGGTACCAGAACTCGAGCGCGACCGGGAGGGTGTAGCCGGCGTCGGTGAGGATCTGCTTCGCCTTCTCCGGGTCGTACTCGTACGTCGTGACGTCGTCGGCGTAGCCGATGACCTCCGGCGGCATGAACTGCGTCGCGACGACGCCCCGGCCGGAGTAGAAGTTGTCCACGACCGCCTGGCGGTCGAGGCCGTACGCGATCGCCTCGCGCACCTTCGGATCGTCGGTCGGCTTCTTCGCGATGTTGAAGCCGACGTAGGCGACGTTGAAGGCCGGCCGGTCGATGATCTGCAGCTCCTCGTCGCCCTCGATCGTGGCGATGTCCTGCGGCTCGACCAGGTCGTAGCCCTGGATCTCGCCCGTCTGCAGCGCCTGCAGGCGAGCGGCGTTGTCGGCGATCGGGCGGATGATCAGCTCGTCGATCTTCGCCTTGTCGCCCCAGTAGTCGTCGTAGCGCGACAGCGTCAGCCGCTCGTTCCGGACCCACGACTCGAACTTGAACGGGCCGGTGCCGATCGGCGTGCTCGGTGCCGAACGTGCCCGAGGAGGTGAAGACGCCCTCGGCGTCGATGCTGCCGTCGTCGGCGTTGAACTCCTGCAGCGCCTTCGGGCTCGCGATCGAGAACGACTGCTGCGAGAGCGCCGGGATGAACGTCGCCGACGGCTTCGTCAGCGTCAGCACGGCCGTCGACTCGTCGGTCGCCTCACAGCTCTCGTAGAGGCTCTCCTCCGGTGCGCCGCTGTCCGGGTCGAACTCGGCGAAGCCGCCGAAGACGACCTGCCAGTAGTAGCTCGCGGCCGGGTTGGCGAGCGCTCCCTTGAAGTTGTACCAGCGGTCGAAGTTGAAGCAGACCGCCTCGGCGTCGAGCGTCTCGCCGTCGTGGAACGTGACCCCCTGCCGGATCTTGAACGTCCAGACGGTTCCGTCCTCGTTCGCCTCCCAGCTCTCCGCGAGGCCGGGCTCGGGCTCGGTCGTGCCCGGCTTGAGGGCGACGAGCGTCTCGAAGATCTGCGTGATCACGCGGAGCGACTCGCCGTCCGAGACGAGTGCACCGTCGAGCAGCACCGGATCCGACGCGCCTGCGAAGACGAGCGTCCCGCCCTCCGCACCACCCGACGCTTCCGTGGTCGTTCCGTCGCCACTCGCTTCGTCGTCGTCGCCGCCGCAGCCCGCCGCGAAGGCGAGCATCGCCACCACGAGCAGCATCAAGAGCCTGTGCCACTTGATTCTCAAAGTGTCTCCTTTCAATCCGGCATCCCCGGGTTCAGCGCAAGTATCCCTGCGTCACGCCGCCGGGCGCAAATGGAAACCGCCGTAACACGAAGGGCGGCCTCGGGCCGCCCTTCGGGTCATCGTTCGGTCGATTCGCCTACGCAGCCAGGCTGGCGAGATCGCGCAGCGCCGCGAGCCGCGAGAGCGCCTGGCCCTCGAGCTGGCGGACGCGCTCGCGCGTCAGGTCGAGCTCGTGCCCGATCGCCTCGAGCGTCCAGGGCTCGCCCTCGAAGCCGAACCGCAGCTCGAGGATCCGCCGCTCGCGCTCCGGGAGCGCGTCGAGCGCGCGGCGGACGCCCTGCTTGCGCAGCGACTCCTCCGCCTCGTCGAACGGGTCGGCAGCCTCGCGGTCGGCGAAGAGATCTCCGAGCTCGCCCTCGTCGTCCGCGCCGACCGTCTGGTTCAGCGAGACGGACGCGTGGGCGGCGCCGAGCGCCTCGTCGACGTGCTGGATCGGCAGGCCGGTCGCCTCCGCGAGCTCCTCCTTCGTCGCCTCGCGGCCGAGCTCGACCTCGAGCCGGCGGGCGGCGCGCGACAGCTTCTGCTGCCGCTCGACGACGTGGACGGGAACGCGGATCGTCCGCGCGTGATTCGCGACGGCGCGCTGCACCGACTGGCGGATCCACCAGGTCGCGTAGGTCGAGAACTTGAAGCCGCGGCGCCAGTCGAACTTCTCGACCGCGCGGTTGAGGCCGAGCGTGCCCTCCTGGATCAGGTCGAGGAACGGCACACCGAGACCGCGGTAGCCCTTGGCGATCGAGACGACGAGCCGCAGGTTCGACTCGATCATCGTGCGCTTGGCGACCGGGTCGCCCCGCTCGATCAGCTTCGCGAGCTGCACCTCCTGGGCGGCGTTCAGCAGCTTGTGGCGGCCGACGTCGGCGAGGAAGAGCTGCAGGCTGTCGGCAGCGCCGGTGGCGACGGCGACGGGCGCCGGCTCGGCCTCCTTCTCCTTGTCGGCCTCCTTCTCGGCCTTGTCCTTGGCCCGCGCGCCCGACCTCGAGGCCGAGGGTCTCGAGCTCGCGCGTGAGCTGCTCCGTCTCGTCTTCGGTCAGGTCGTGCTCGAGCACGAACGCCTCGAACTCGGCGGGCTCGATGACCCCGCGCTCCTCCGAGCGCTCGACGAGCGCCTTGACCTGCTCCGACTCAATCAGTTCGATCAGCTGGTTCTGCGTCAAAGCGAGAGCGTCAACCCTTTCAGGACGAACTTCGTCTGGAGGCTACAAACTTACGCACCATATGCGGTCAATCCTGCTCTTGCCAGGGGTACTGGCCCTTGCGGACCTGTTACAAGCTCAAACGGCGAGCCCGTGTTGACTATTCCGGTGAGGGGCGGTAATCGGTTTTCCGCGCGTGCCACGCTAGCGCGTCTGATCGCGCCCTCGTAGAGACAGACGCCGGTTGGCACGGAAAGTTTGCAGGTTCGTTCGGATGGCGTTGCAGGCTACGCCGCGGAGCGCTTGCCGCCGCCGCGCTTGCGCTTCGGCGCCGGCCCCTTGGAGCGCCGGTCGGCGAGCAGCTCGGCCGCCCGCTCGATCGTGACCGTCTCGGGATCGTCGCCGCGGCGCAGGCTCGCGTTCGTCTCGCCGTCGGTCACGTACGGGCCGAAACGGCCCTCCTTGAGCACGACCGGCTTCTCGCTGACGGGGTCGGGGCCGAGCTCGCGCAGCGGCGGCTTCGCCTGGCCGCGGCCTCGCCGTTCCTTCGGCTTCGCGAGCAGTGCCAGCGCATCCTCGAGCGAGATCGAGAAGAGCTGCTCCTCGCTCTCGAGCGACCGCGACTCACTGTCCTTCTTCACGTACGGGCCGTAGCGGCCGTTCTGCGCCGTCACCTCGACGCCGTCGGCGGGGTCGGCGCCCAGCACGCGCGGCAGCGACAGCAGCCGCATCGCCTCCTCGAGCGTCACCGTCTCGGGTGACATCGACTGGAAGAGCGACGCCGTGCGCGGCTTCTCGGTCGCGCCCTCCGGCAGCACCTCGGTCACGTACGGGCCGTAGCGGCCGGCCTTCGCCGCAATCTCGGTTCCCCACTCCGGATGCGTGCCGAGCATGCGGTCGCCGGACGGCGCCGACAGGAGCTCCTCGGCCTTCTCGACCGTCAGCTCGTCGGGCGCCATGTCCTCCGGCACGCTCGCGCGCTCCTCGCCGCGCTCGACGTACGGCCCGTAGCGGCCGACGCGGAGCACGATCCCGCTGTCGGCGAGCGGGAACGAGTTGACCGCGCGCGCGTCGATCTCGGAGAGGTCGGAGACGAGCGCGTGCAGGCCGGCATCGCCGTCCGCGCCGCCGAAGTAGAAGTGCCGGAGCCAGTCGACCCGCTCCTGCTTTCCCTCCGCGATCCGGTCGAGGTCGTCCTCC
Organism: uncultured Gaiellaceae bacterium; assembly: GCA_963738795.1. GTDB lineage: Bacteria > Actinomycetota > Thermoleophilia > Gaiellales > Gaiellaceae > Gaiellasilicea. The sequence continues at coordinate 127,979 of CAVTXQ010000003.1, forward strand.
ATCTGCGCCGTGAACGAGTAGTCGACGAGCCGGCCGAAGTGCTGCTCGAGCAGCCCGGTGACGGCGAAGGCGAGGAAGGACGGCACGAGCGCGGTGCCGCGCTTGAAGACGTAGCCGCGGTCGAGGATCGTGCCGATGATCGAGGCGTAGGTCGACGGGCGGCCGATCCCGCGCTCCTCGAGCGCCTGGACGAGGCTCGCCTCCGTGTAGCGCGCGGGCGGGGTCGTCGCATGCCCCTCCGGCTCGAGCTGGAGCGCCTTCAGCTCGTCGCCCGGCTTCAGGTGCGGCAGCGGGCGCTCCTCTTCCTTCTCCGTCTCGTCGTCGCGGCTCTCCTCGTACGCGGCGAGGAAGCCGCGGAACGTGATCACGGTGCCCGACGCGGCGAACTCGGCGTCGCGTCCGTTCGGCGTCGTCGCGCCGAGCCGGAGCGAGACGGTCAGGCCGCGCGCGTCGGCCATCTGCGAGGCGAGCGTGCGCTTCCAGATCAGGTCGTAGAGCGCGAGCTCGTCGCGGTTCAGCTCCCGCTCGAGCTGCTTCGGCGTCCGGAAGGAGTCGCCGGCGGGACGGATCGCCTCGTGCGCCTCCTGCGCGTTCTTGACCTTGCGCGTGTACCGGCGCGGCGCGTCCGGGATCGAGTCGGCGCCGTAGAGCTCGACGGCCTGGCGCCGCGCGGCGGTCAGCGCCGACTCCGACAGCGTCGTCGAGTCGGTGCGCATGTAGGTGATGTAGCCGTTCTCGTAGAGCCGCTGGGCGACGCGCATCGTCGTCTGCGAGCTGTAGCGCAGCTTGCGGCTCGCCTCCTGCTGCAGCGTCGAGGTCATGAACGGCGCCGCCGGCCGGCGGGTGTACGGCTTCTCGTCCGCGGAGCGGACCGCGAACGTCAGCCCCTCGAGCTCGGCGGCGAGGCTGCGCGCCTCGGCCTCGTCGAGCCGGGCGAGGTCGTCCGACTTCAGCTCGCCCTGCTGGGTGAAGTCGCGGCCCTGCGCGACGCGCTTCCCGTCGAGCGCGGCCAGGCGGGCCTCGAACGAGCCGGGGTCGAAGACGCCGTTGATGTCCCAGTAGCCGGCGCTGACGAACGCCCGGCGCTCGCGCTCGCGCTCGACGACGAGCCGGACGGCGACCGACTGGACCCGGCCGGCGGAGAGGCCCTGCATGACCTTCTTCCAGAGCACCGGCGAGACCTCGTAGCCGTAGAGCCGGTCGAGGATGCGCCGCGTCTCCTGCGCGTCGACGAGGCGCTGGTCGACGTCGCGCGTCTCACCGAGCGCCCGCTGGATCGCGTCGCGGGTGATCTCGTGGAAGACCATCCGGCGGACCGGCACCTTCGGCTTCAGCTCCTGCAGCAGGTGCCAGGCGATCGCCTCGCCCTCGCGGTCCTCGTCCGTCGCGAGCAGCAGCTCGTCGGCGTTCTTGAGCTTCTTCTTCAGCTCGCTGACCTTGGCCTTCTTGTCGGCGTCGACGATGTAGAGCGGCTCGAAGTCGGCGTCGATCGCGACACCCATCGTCCCGTACTTCGCGCGCTGCTCCTTGGGCACGTCGCTGGCGCGGTTCGGCAGGTCACGGATGTGGCCGATGCTCGACTCGACGTCGTATTCGGAGCCGAGATAACCCGCGATGGTCTTCGCCTTCGCAGGGCTCTCGACGATCACCAGCTTCTTCGCCATGGCGCGGGACACGTTAGCTACGCGGTTGGGATACTCCTCGTATGGCGCCCCGGCCGAGCCCGGTCTACATCCTCGTCGCAGCGCTCAGCTGGCCGCTGCTCTACGGGCTCTACCGGCTGCGGGCGCGAGGCCGCGAGCACCTCCCCGGCGGGGGCTACGTGCTCGCCGCGAACCACAACTCGAACTTCGACCCCTGGCCGCTCGGACTGCCGCTCTTCCCGCAGCGCTACCTCCGCTTCATGGCCAAGTCGGAGCTCTTCTGGACGCCGTTCAAGCAGTTCGCGTTCGCCGCGGGCGCGTTCCCGGTGCGCCGCGGCGAGCACGACACCGCGGCGCTCGCGACGGCCACGCAGCTCTGCCGCGAGGGTCACATCGTCGTCATGTTCCCGGAGGGGACGCGCCGGAAGAAGGGGATGCGGAAGAAGTACGAGGCGCGGGCGCACACGGGTGCGGCGCGGATCGCGCTCGAGGCCGGCGTCCCGCTCGTCCCTGCGGGGATCTCCGGCACCGACAGGCTGGGACGGCTGGCGCGGCTGCGCGTCGCCTACGGCCCGCCGATCCCGCTCGACGACCTCGCCGGGCGCGAGGACGCGCCGCAGGTCGCGACCGAGCGCTTGATGGCGGCAATCGGCGAGCTCGAACGCTCCGCGTGAGGGCTTGTGTCTGATAGACACAAGCTCTCGGCACGAACGGCTTGGCAAGCGGACGGGCGGGAGAGCTTGTGACTGATAGACACAAGCCGCTCTGATCGTCGACGGCGACTCGTTCGCCCACCGCTACTACCACGCGCTCCCGAAGTCGATCCGGCGCGCCGGCGGTGGCGGCGGGAACCTGATCGACGGCGTCGGCGGCCTGCTGATCCGGCTCTGGGAGGAAGAGGCGCCGCGGGCGGTGCTCGTCGCGTGGGACACGCTGACGGTGCCGACCTACCGGCACGACGGCGCTGCCCGCCTACCAGGGCGGAAGGCATTTCGACAAGGAGCTGCTCGACCAGCTCGACCTGATGCCGGAGCTCGTCGACGCGATGGGCTTCGCGCCCGCGAAGGCGGACGGCTACGAGGCGGACGACTTCCTCGCCGCCGGGGTCGCGTTCGAGGAGGAGCGCGGCGGCACCGCCCTCGTCGCCAGCGGCGACCGCGACACGTTCCAGCTCGTCAGCGAGCGGACGAGCGTGCTGCAGCCGCAGGTCGGCGGCGGGCCGCTGACGCGGATCGGGCCGGCGGAGGTGCGGGAGCGCTACGGCGTCGAGCCGGCGCAGGTGCCCGACTTCATCGCGCTCCGCGGCGATCCGTCGGACAAGATCCCGGGCGCGCGCGGCGTCGGCGCGAAGACGGCAGCCTCGGTGCTCGCCCAGTACGGCAGCCTCGAGGCGGCGCTCGAGGAGGGTCGCTTCGCCGCCGAGGCGGACGCGCTGCGGCTCTACCGGCACATCGCGACGATGGATCGCGACGCGCCGCTGCCGCCGCTCGACGACCAGCAGCCGACGTGGCCGCGAGCGGCCGCGCTCGCCGGCGAATGGGGTCTCGGGCGTCTCGCCGGCCGGCTGGAGGCGCTGTCGAGCTCCTGACGAACCCCGCGCTCGCCGAGCTCCACCCGACGGGCGACCATCCCGAGCGGCAGGACCGGCTGCGCGTGCTCGACGGAGAGACGGTCGAACGCGAAGCGACGCACGAGCAGCTCGCCCGCGTCCACGAGCCTGGCTACCTGGAGCTGCTGCAGTCCGTCGACCGGCCGGTCCAGCTCGACGCCGACACCGTCTGCTCGAAGACGTCCTGGCGGGCGGCGTCGCTCGCGGCCGGGATCACGTTGGAGGCGGTCGACCGGGGCGGCTTCGCGCTCGTGCGGCCGCCCGGGCATCACGCCCTCGCCGCCCGGGCGATGGGCTTCTGCCTCCTGAACAACATCGCCGTCGCCGCCCGCTACGCGCAGGCCGAGCTCGGGCTCGAGCGGATCGCGATCGTCGACTTCGACGTCCACCACGGCAACGGCACCGAGGAGCTCTTCCGCGGCGACGACACCGTCCTCTTCGTCTCGCTCCACCAGTGGCCGTTCTGGCCGGGGACGGGCGGGCCGGACACGAGCGACCGCTCGACGCTGAACGTGCCGATGCCGGCGGGCTGCGGCGACGGCGAGTACCGGGCCGCGTTCGAGACCGTGGTCGAGCCTGCGGTGCGGGCGTTCGAGCCGGAGCTCGTCCTCGTCTCCGCCGGCTTCGACGCGCACCGCGACGACCCGCTCGCGGAGATGGAGGTGACGGAGGCGGGTTTCCGGGAGCTCGCGCAGCGGTGCGCCACCCTCGGTCCGCGCGTCGCCGCAGTGCTCGAGGGCGGCTACAACCTCGAGACGCTGCCGACGCTCGTCGCCGCCGCCCACCGCGGCTTCACGAGCTAGAGCCGAGCGAGCGCGAGCTGCTCGAGCGCGTCGCGGCGCGAGGAGACGCCGAGCTTGCGGAGCATGCTCTTGACGTGCGAGCGGACGGTGTGCTCGGAGATGAAGAGGCGCTTCGCGATGTCGTCGGTGGAGAGATGCTCGTCGAGCAGGAGCAGCACCTCGACCTCGCGCGCCGAGAGCGTGCCGGCGATGTCGTCGGGGACGCCGCCGCCGATCCGGCCGCCGCTGCGCAGCTGGTCGAGCAGCCGTCGCGCGACCTCGCCGGAGAGGGCGGCCTCGCCGTTCGCGACGCCGCGGAGGAACGAGACGATCCGCTCCGGCGGCTCGCTCTTCAGCAGGTAGCCGGCCGCGCCGGCGCGGATCGCGCCGAGCAGGTTCTCCTCGGTGCCGGAGGCGGTCAGGACGACGACTTCGCAGCCGGGCGCCGCGGCGCGCAGCCGCGGCAGCGCTGCCAGCCCGTCGAGGCCCGGCATCGAGAGATCGAGCAGGACGAGGTCCGGCTGGAGCTCGGCCGCAAGCCCGAGCGCCTCGGCGCCGTCGGCCGCCTCGCCGACGACATCGAAGCCGCCCTGGGCGAGCAGCGACGCGAGCGCATCGCGCGTGAGGGGATGGTCGTCGACGACGAGGATTCGCTCCGCCATGTCCCACTCATCGGCAGCTCGTTCCCTGCCGATTAGGGGGACGTGCAGAGAAACGCCAAGGACACGTTCGAGAGCTGGCTCGTCGGCGAGCTGCTGCTCGTCGCCCTGCTGGGCTCGGCGACGGCGCTCTTCCTGACCAACCCCGCGCTCCGCAACACCTACGAGCTGCCCGAGGGGCGGCTCGTGCTCGATACCGCCGTCGTGCTGGCAGCGACGATCGTCGCCATCCTCGCGGGCGTCCGCTTCTCGGTCGAAGGGCGCGTGCTCGACCTGCTGCTCGCAGCGGGTTTCTTCGTCGCCGGCGCCGGCACGCTCGCGTTCTCGGTCATGCCCGTGCTCGGCGGCTCGAACCAGGATGCGCCGGAGGCCTGGGCCGCGATCGCAGCCCGCGTGCTCGCGGCGACGCTGATCGCGCTCGCACCGCTCGTCCCGGCACCGCGGATCATCGCCCGCAAGCGCGTGCTGCTCGTCGGGATCATCGTCCTGATCGGAGCACTCGTCGCGGTCTGGCTGCCGCTGCGTGGCTTCGGCGCGCGGCTGAGCCTCCTCGACGCCTCGGGTGACGGCGCCCGGGCGGTCGAGCTGACCGTCGCCACCTCCTTTCTCGCGCTGCTCGCGCTCTTCGCCGTGCTCGGCTTTGCGATCCGCTACCGGGCGCGTGGCGAGGACCTCGACAGCTGGCTCGCGCTCGGCGCAACGCTGACCCTCTTCGCCGAGCTGCACTACGTCCTGACGCCCCGCGTCTCGAGCGACTTCATCTCCCAGGGAGACTTCCTCCGCCTGCTCGCGTACGGACTGCTGCTCGTCGGCGTGTGGCGGGCGATCAGCTTCGCCGAGTTCGGCCGCGCCGTCGCGGAGGAGCGGGCCAGAGTGGCGCGCGAGATCCACGACGGGCTCGCGCAGTATCTGTTCGCGGTCTCGACGCACGCGAGCATGCTCGAGTCGGGTGCGCCGCTCGAGCAGACGCTCCCGAAGCTCAAGGAAGCCGCGGCCGCGGCCCAGCAGGAGGCTCGCTTTGCCGTGCTCGCGCTCTCGTCGGCCAGCGGCAGCGCCCCGTTCGACGCGGCACTGCGCCGCTACGTCGAGTTCCTGACCGCCGACGGGGTGCTCGCCGTCGACGTCGAGATCGACCCGAAGATCCTGCTCGCACCGGACGAGCAGATCGAGGTGTTCAGGATCGTCCAGGAGGGGCTCGCGAACGTGCGCAAGCACGCCGGCGCGCAGCGCGCCGAGGTCTGGATCGGCCAGCGGCTCGGCCGCAGGATCGTCAGCGTCAGCGACGACGGCGTCGGCTTCGACGGTGAGGAGGCGGCCGCGGGGCAGGGGCTCCGGAACATGCGCCTGCGCGCGAAGACGATCGACGGCGGCTTCAACCTCCGCTCACGCCCCGGGCGCGGCACCGCGCTCGAGGTCGTGCTGCGGGCCTAGCAGCGCTTCGTGACTCTGGTGGTACAGGCTCGCCTGGGCCGAGATGCCCGAGCGGAGGTCGAGCGTTCGGGTCGTCAGCGAGTAGCGGCCCGGCTTCCAGCGGCCGTTCGCGCACGCCATCTTGTAGGCCTTCGGCGCCAGGTCGTAGCCGAAGTTGGGGCCACCTTCGGCGCAGTTGTCGACCGCACCCTGGCGTGAACGCTTGATCCGCGTCGTCTTCCCGGCGGACGAAACGAGGTCGATCTGAATCGAGACCCTGAGCGTGCGCCGGTCGAGACAGCCACGCTTGCCGTCGAGCCACACGCCTTTCATCTCACCGCCGGTCGGGCTGAGGAGGACGTTGCTGACGACCTTAAGGCTGCCGCGCTGCGCCATGCCGAACGCCGCCGGGTCGTCCGCGGCGAGGGCGGGCGCGGCGACGATGAATGAAAGAGCGATCATGAGCGCGCGCACGAGACAAACGCTACAGCCGCATTGTCAGGAACTTGCAAAATCCTGCCGATAGGGTCACGTTGCGGCGATGGGCATTCAGCAACAGAGCAGCAACGGCTTCGAGCTCGGCGACGAGTTCGCCCGCGTGCTCGCGGAAACGACCCAGTCGCTCGTCTGCGTGCTGGACGAAGCAGGGCGGGTGGTGCTCTTCAACGATGCGTGCGAGCGGGCGACCGGCTTCTCGCGCGACGAGGTGATCGGACGCGAGCTCGCAGAAGTCCTCGTCCCGCCCGAGGAGCGGGAGGCGTTCCGCGAAGTGCTGACGTACATCTGGACGACGGAGCACTCGAGCCCGCAGGTCGGCCACTGGCAGACGAAGGACGGCGGCCGGCGGCTGATCGCGTGGTCGAACACACCGGTAGCGGCGACCCCGGCCTCCCCGGGCTACCTCGTCACCTCCGGGCTCGACCTCACCGAGCGGGCGCGGACACCGGAGGAGGCGGCGCTCGCCGGCGACCCTGAGGCCAAGCTCGCCGAGGTCGGCCAGCTGGCGCAGGAGCAACGGGCGTTGCGCCGGGTCGCGACCCTTGTCGCATCCGAGGCGAGCCCCGAGAGCGTCTTCATGGCGGTCTCCGCCGAGTGCGCGCGGGTGCTCGGCGTGACCACGTCCGCGGTCTGGCGCTACGAGGGGGACGACACAGCAACCGTCGTCGGCCGTTTCAACCGCGACGGCATCGACCCGTTTCCGATCGGGACGCGGCTCTATGCGGACGAGTCGACATCGATCGGGCGCGCACGCGAGACGGCCGCGCCGGCTCGGGTCGAAGACTGGGGCACGGCCGAAGGCGAGCTGGCCGAGATGCTCGTGCGCAGCGGCTACCGGTCGACGGTCTCGGCGCCGATCATCGTGGCGGGAACACTCTGGGGCGCAGTCTCGATCGGCGGAGCCGACCCGCTCCCGCCGACCGCCGAGGTCCGGCTCGCCGACTTCTGCGACCTCGTCTCGCTGGCGGTTGCGAGCGCGCAGGCGCGTGAGGACCTCCAGACCTCCCGCGCGCGGATCGTCAGAGCGGGCGACGAGCAGCGCCGCCGGCTCGAGCGCAACCTTCACGACGGCGCCCAGCAACGGCTGGTAGCGGCGACGCTGCTGCTTCGGCTCGCGCAGACCCGGCTGGAGGGGGATCCGGCAGCGGCCGCGACGCTGCTGCAGGAAGCGGGCGGCGAGCTCGACGCCGGTCTCGAGGAGCTGCGGGAGCTCGCCCGCGGCCTCCATCCCGGCGCGCTGATGGAGCACGGCCTCCGCGGCGCCTTGATGCTGTTCGAGGAGCGTCTCCCCGTGCCCGTCGAGATCGAGGTGCCCGCCGAGCGGCTCGACCGGCACGTCGAGGCGACGGCGTACTTCATCGTCTCGGAAGGGCTGACGAACGTCGTCAAGCACGCCGGCGCGTCGCGTGCCTGCGTGACGGTCGAGACGAAGCAGGGTGTGCTCCGGCTCGAGATCACCGACGACGGCGGCGGCGGCGCGGATACGTCGAAGGGAACCGGGCTGCTGGGTCTTCGCGACCGGGCGGAGGCGGAGGGCGGCACGCTCGTCGTCGTCAGCCCGCCGGGCCGCGGCACCGTGATCACCGCCACGCTGCCGCTCGCCTGAGCGCGGCTGCCGGCTAGGAGATCGTCTGTTCCGTCTCGCCGTCGAAGAAGTGGAGCCGCTCGACGTCGACAGCGAGGCGGATGCGCCCGCCGGCGCACGCGGCCGAACGGGGGTTGAGCCGCGCCGTCAGCGTCGCCGCCGCGGTCTCGGGCGAGAGGAGCTCGAGGGCGCGGCCGCGCCCGCTGACCGACTCGACGGCCATCGGGAAGTACGCGATCACCTCCGCACCCATCGGCTCGGCCAGCGACACGTCCACGTCGACGCAGCAGCCGTTCGGACTCGGGACGAACGCGGCATCCTCGATGTTCTCGGGGCGGATACCGAGAATCACGTCCCGGCCGTGGTATTCGCGCAGGCGTGGACACCGCTCCAGCACCGTCCGCGGAAGCTGCAACTCGGAGTCGCCGAAGGCGACCGAGAGCACGCCTCCCTCCTCGCGCACGCGCGAGCGGACAAGGTTCATCGCCGGGGAGCCGATGAAGCCGCCGACGAACAGGCTGGCGGGGTTGTCGTAGAGCCGCTGCGGGACGTCGCACTGCTCGAGCGCGCCCGCGCGCATCACGGCGACGCGGTCGCCCATCGTCATCGCCTCGGTCTGGTCGTGCGTGACGTAGAGCGTCGTCGTCTTCAACCGCTGGTGCAGGAAGCCGACGTAGGAACGCATCTCGACGCGGAGCTTCGCATCGAGGTTGGAGAGCGGCTCGTCCATCAGAAGAGCGTCCGGCTCGCGGACGATCGCCCGGCCCATCGCCACGCGCTGCCGCTGTCCACCTGAGAGCTGAGCCGGCTTGCGCGTCAGGAGCTCGGTCAGCCCGAGCATCTCTGCCGCCGGCCCGACCCGGGCGCGGATCTCGTTCTTGCGCATCTTGCGCAGCCGCAGCCCGAACGCCATGTTCTCGTAGACCGTCATGTGCGGATAGAGGGCGTAGTTCTGGAACACCATTGCGATGTTCCGGTCCTGGGGGTCGACGCCGTTGACGACCTCGCCCCCGATCATCACCTCGCCGGACGTCGGGGCCTCGAGGCCGGCCGCCATCCGGAGAACCGTCGTCTTGCCCGAGCCCGAGGGCCCGACGAGGACGACGAACTCGCCGTCCGCGATGCCGAGGTCGAGCGCGTCGACCGCGACTGTCCCGTCGTCGAAGACCTTCGTCAGCCCGATGAAGTCGACGCTCGCCAGCTCAGCCACCCCCGTTCGTCGCCGCGGCGATGCGGTCGCGGTACCAGAGCGCGCTTCGCTTCGGAATCCTACGCTGGGTCTCGAAGTCGACATAGACGATCCCGAACCGCTGCGAGTAGCCGTGCTCCCACTCGAAGTTGTCGAGCAGCGACCAGACGTAGTAGCCGCGCACGTCGACGCCGGCGCCGAGCGCTCGCTCCGTCGCGGCCAGGTGGCCCTCGAGATAGGCGACCCGGCGCGGATCCTCGACGACGTCTGCACCGTTCGTCCGGTCCTCGAAGGCGGCACCGTTCTCCGTGATGAAGAGCGGCACGTCGCCGTAGTCGGCCTTGACGCGGACGAGCAACTCGGTCAGCGCGGCCGGGACGACGGGCCAGCCCATCGCCGTCGTCTCCGCGTCGAGCGGCACATCTTGCAGCCCGAGGACGGAGCCGTCGTCGGCCGCCATCACCATGTTCGGGCGGTAGAAGTTGACCCCGAGGTAGTCGAGCGGCGCAGCGATCGTCTCCAGGTCGCCGGTCTGGATCGCGTCGAAGGGGCCGAAGAGCCGCTCGTAGAGCTCGAGCATGTCGGCGGGATAGGCGCCCCTGAAGATCGGATCGAGGAACCACCGGTTGTGATGCCCGTCCAGCCGCCGCGCAGCTGCGCGATCGTCGTCGCTGTCGCGCCCGGGCCTCGCGACGGTCAGATCGAGGGAGATTCCGATCCGGCCGCGGCCGCCGCGCTCCCGGTAGTTCCGGGCGACGACGCCGTGCGAGAGCAGCGCGTGGTGTGAGGCGCGGAGCGCCTGCGGCCAGTCGGTGACGCCGGGAGCCTTCTTCCCGAACGCGTAGCCGAGGAACGAGGTCACGTAGGGCTCGTTGTGCGTCGTCCAGTCCTCGACGAGGTCGTCGAGACCGGTGAAGACGAGCTCTGCGTACTCGGCGAACCGCTCGACCACGTCGCGCGAGGCCCAGCCGCCCTCGTCCTCGAGCGCCTGCGGCAGGTCCCAGTGGTAGAGCGTCGCGAGCGGGGCGATGCCGCGCTCGAGCAGCCCTTCGACGAGGCGCCGGTAGAAGTCGATTCCCTTCTGGTTGGCAGGCCCGCGGCCGTTGGCCTGGATCCGCGGCCACGAGATCGAGAAGCGGTAACCGCGCAGGCCGAGCGACTGGATCAGGTCGAGATCCTCGCGCCAGCGGTAGTAGTGCTCGCAGGCCGGGTCGCCGGTGTCGCCGTTCTCGACTTTCCCGGGCGTGCTCGCGAAACGATCCCAGATCGACTCGCCGCGGCCGTCGGCCGCCGTGGCACCCTCGATCTGGAAGGCGGCGGTCGCCGCGCCCCAGACGAAGTCCGTGGGGAAGCTCATCCCTTGACCGCTCCTTTCATGATTCCGCCGACGATTTGCTTGCCGAGCACGAGGAAGACGACGAGGAGCGGCAGGATCGAGATGAACGTGCCGGTCAGGATCAGGGCGTAGTCCGGCACGTACTGCGCGCCCGCCAGCGTCGAGACCGCCACCTGCACCGTGGGGTTGTGCGGCGTCAGCACGATCAGCGGCCAGAAGAAGTCGTTCCACGTGTTCATGAACGTGAGGAGGCCGAGCACGGCTGCGATCGGACGTACCGCCGGCAGGATCACGTGCCAGAAGACGCGCCACGTGTGGCAGCCGTCCACGCGCGCCGCATCGATCAGCTCGTTCGGGACGCCGCCGGCGATGTACTGGCGCATCAGGAAGACGCCGAAGGCGGAGACGAGGAACGGCGCGATCACGGCCTGCAGATGGTTGATCCAGCCGAAGTGGGCCATCTGGATGTAGAGCGGGATCACGCCCAGCTGGACGGGCACGATCAGCGTCGCGATCACGACGACGAAGAGGAGCTTGCGACCGCGGAAATCGAGCTTCGCGAAGGCGAACCCCGCGAGCGCGCTGAAGAAGACGACCGAGACGGTGACGACGCCGGCGACGATCGCCGAGTTGATCATTGCCTTCGCGAAGTCGACGTTGACGATGCCTGCGTTGAAGAGCCGGTCGACGTTGTCCAGGAAGTTGCCGCCGGGCGTGAGCACGGGCGGGTAGGCGCCGAGCGCCGAGTTGTCGTGCGAGGCGACGACGAACGACCAGTAGAGGGGGAAGACGGAGAGGCCGACAAGCACGAGCAGTGAGAGATACGTCAGCGGGCCGCCACGCTTGTAGTGGCGTCTCCGCCTTCCCCGGCCGGGCCGCCGCAGCCGATAGGGCACCACGGTCATGCGTCCGCCGACCTGATCCTGCGCACGAGCAGGTAGTTGATGAACGAGATGACGGCGATGAACAGGAAGAGACACCAGGCGATCGCGGCTGCGTAGCCGAAGTCGAACTGCGTCCCGCCGAAGGCTTTCTCGTACAGGTACATCGCGACGGTCTGGTACTGGCGGGCGGAGCCCCCGGTGCTGCCGCTCTGGACGGGCTGGAAGAGGTACGGCTCGGTGAAGAGCTGGAGCCCGCCGATCGTCGAGATGATGACGGTGAAGATGATCGTCGGCCGCAGCATCGGGATCGTCACGTGGATGAACTGCCGCCAGCTGCGGGCGCCGTCGACCGCCGAGGCCTCGTAGAGCTCGTCCGGGATCGACTGCATCGCGGCGAGGTAGAGCAGCGCGTTGTAGCCGACCCAGCGCCAGGTGATCATCGTCGAGAGCGCGACCCAGGACGACAGCCGGCCTGCCTCCCAGTTCACGTTCTCGATCCCGACCTGGTTCAGGAGGTAGTTGACGAGCCCGTACCGGTAGCCGAAGAGCTGCGTGAAGATCAACGCGACCGCGACGAGCGAGGTCACCTGCGGCAGCAGGATGCTCATGCGGAAGAACGTCCGGACGCGGAGGCTGCGGTTGAGGACGTGGGCGATCACGAGCGCCAGCGTGAGCTGCGGGATCGTCGAGAGCACCCAGATCCCCATCGTGTTGACGACGGCGTGCCAGAAGTACTCGTCGCGCATCAGCGCGGCGTAGTTGTCGAGGCCGATGAAGCTCCACTCGGACGCGAGCAGGTTGCGGTCGGTCAGCGAGACCCACGCGGTGTAGAGCAGCGGGAAGATGCCGAAGATCGCGAAGAGCACGAAGAACGGCGCGATGTAGAGGTAGGGGGATACCTTCGCGTCGACACGGCGGAGCCGCCGGCGCGTCGCGCTCCGGCGCCGAACCGCAGGGGATGCTGCGGGGGCTGCCGCTCCGTCGCTCATCTCGGTCTCCTCATCTTCCCGCTCTTGGCGCGGTCGGGCGCGCCGGACCGGAGCACCGGCCCGGCGCGCCCACTGCCGCTACGTGACTGCCTTGACGTCCTTGAGGAACTGCGACCACGACTTCGCGGGCGACTGCTTCTTCTGCTCCACCCGCTGGATCGCGTTCGAGGCCGCGGTCTGGATCGCGCCCTGCGCCGGGCCGATGATCTGCGGCTTCAGCCTGAGCGCCGAGTTCGCAAAGATCTGCCCGACCGGGGCATTGTTGAAGAACGGGTTCTTGAACCCGGCCACGGCCTTGCTCTTCAAGAGCGCCGGCTGGCTGGGCAGGTTCCCCGTCTGCTTGAAGACGTACGCCTCGGAGGCCGGCGAGGTCAGGAACTTGACCAAGTCGGCCGCGACCGCGGCGTTCTTCGACTGCTTGGGCACAGCCAGGTAGGAACCGCCCCAGTTGCCGCCCGTTCCCGGCGTGGCGGCGATGTCCCACTTGCCCTTGGTCGCCGGCGCCTGGCCCTGGATGTACCCCATCATCCACGCGGGGCACGTCACGGTTGCGAAGCTGCCCTTCTTGTAGCCCGTGTTCCAGTCGTTCGAGAAGGCTGCGAAGCCCGCGGACTCACCGTTCGCGATTCCCAGCATGGTCAGGTCCCACGCCGCCTTCACGCGCGGGTTGGTCGCCACGATCACCTTGCCGCTGGCGTCGTAGTACGCCGGCGTGGCCTGGCCGATGATCGCGTTGTAGACGTTGCTGCCAGAGTCGAAGAACGTGACTCCCTTCGGCGCCTTCGCCTGGAAGCGCTGCCCCGCCTGGATGAACGCGCGCCAGGTCGGCCAGAGCTTCGAGACATCCGCGCGCTTCGTCGGCAGGCCCGCCTTCTGGAACAGATCGCGCCGGTAGCAGATCGCGAGGCTGCCGACGTCGGTGCCGAGGCCGACGATCTCGCCCTTGCGCCCGAGCCCCTGCGCCCACTTCCACGACAGCCAGCGGCTCTTGAGCGCGCCGGCGCCGTACTGGCGCAGGTTCACGAATTTGTCGGGCTGTTCCTTGAACGACGCGATGAAGCCGACCTCGATCGCCTCGACATCCGCAGCGCCCGCGCCGGTGGCGACGCTCTTCGCGAGGTTCGAGTGGTGGACGGCGAAGTCCTGGATCGACTCCTTGATCGTCACACCGGGATGCGACGCCTCGTACTGCCTGTAGAGGTCCTTGTAGCCGAAGTCGCCGAAGAGGCTGACCGTGATCGTGACCTCCTGCTGTGTCTTGCCTGATGCGCTCGATGCGGCGAAGCCGACAGCGGCGATCGCAGCGACTACGAGCACCGCGGCGAGCGCCTGACGGCGGCGCCACGGCTTGTTCACCTTGCTCACCATCTCCGTCTCCTTTGCTCGTTCCGCAAGCGGAACAGTTGGTCGAACGTCTGGCGTGTGCACTGCGTCAACTCACCCCTCACGCCACCTCCTTCGCGGCGCCGCTCGACTCTCGAACGACCAGCTCAACCGGCAACGTCCATACGGGCGGAACGCCGTCGGCGTCGTCCTCGACCAGTTGCACGAGCGCCCGCGCCGCGGCCTCTCCGAGACCACGCTTGTCCTGCCGAATCGTCGTCAGGGCGGGTCTGACAAGCCTGGCGAGCTGGATGTCGTCGAACCCGACGATCGCGATGTCGTCGGGGCAGCGGAGCCCGGCATCCTCGAGCGCCTTGATCGCGCCGACGGCCATCATGTCCGACGCGGCGAAGACCGCCGTCGGAGGTTCCGCCAGCGCGAGCAGCTCGCGCATCGCCGTCTCGCCGCTCGCCGTGTGGAAGTCGCCCTGCACCTCATACTCCGGCCGCGGCTGCAGCCCCAGCTCGAGCAGCGCCGTGCGATAGCCGAGCAGGCGCTCCGATGCCGGCTTCGTATGGGCGAGGCCGATGATCGTGGCGATGCGCGTGTGGCCGAGCTCGTGCAGGTGCTTGACGGCGAGCCGAGCACCGCCGAGGTTGTCGGACGCGACGTAGCTCGCGCGGCCGCCGGAGAGGACGAGGTCAACCGCGACGACCGGCGTACCGGACGCGATCAACTTCTGCAGCTCCGGCTCCTCGGCGTCGTCGACGGCGAGCACGATCACGCCGTCGACCCCGTGATGCCGCGCCCGGCGGGCGTACGCGTGCGGGCCGTGTCCCACGCCCGGCTGCTCGTGGGCGAAGAGCAGGAGGTCGTAGCCGTCGACGCCGAGCGCGTGCTTGAGGCCGACGAGCACCTCGAGGAAGAAGGGGTGCTGGAGGTCGGGATTCTCTGCGCTGCCGGTGTAGAGGATGACCCCGATCAGCCGCGACCGCCGCTTCGCGAGCGTCCGCGCGGCGGCGTTCGGCGTGTAGTCGAGCTTGCGCGCGCTTGCCAGCACCCGCTGCCGCGTCTCGCTGCTCACGTCCGTGTAGCCGTTGAACACCCGCGACACCGTTGCGACAGAGACTCCGCTCAACCGTGCGACCTCACGAATGCTGGAAATCCGCGCGCCTCCGTGTCCGAGGGCTTCCGAAAACGGTTTCGTTATACGCCTCGGCCTCGCCGAAGTCAAGGGCCAATATGCGTCATATCCTGGCCGAAAACGGTTTTGCGATTAGGCCGTTGAAATGGGAAAGCCCCGCGAAGCGGGGCTTTCCGTCAGCAGGCCTGTAAGCCGGATTCTGTCGAGGGTGACCATCCCTCTAGGCCGGGAGTTGCCTCACGGCTCGAGCGGTGTACCCGATCCCTCGGCGGGCCGCGTCAACGGGATCTGCTTCACCTTGCACCGGACGGGGTTTGGCAGCCGCCGTGTCGCCACGACGCTGGTGGGCTCTTACCCCACCGTTTCACCCTTACCGCCGAGACCTCCGGAGAACGCCTCGGTGGCGGTTTCCTTTCTGTTCCACTTTCCGTCGGCTTTCGCCGCCTGGGATTTCCCCAGCGCCCTGCCCTTCGGTGTCCGGACTTTCCTCGGCGCCTTCCGGAGAAGGCGACGCGGTCACCCGGCCTGCGACACGAATCGTAGCTCGGATTCGGGCACTTCGAGCCCGTCGCAGAGCAGCGTCCCGCACTCGAGGCAGGCGTGCGCTACGGGCCGGCGGAGCAGGAACTCGCCGCAGACGAGGCACTCGTAGCTGGCCCCGCGCGCGATCGCCGCCAGCTCCTGGTCGAGGGTGCGGTTGAAGGACGCGATGCTCATCAGAGGCTCCGGAAGACCCCCGTCACCCTGCCGAGGATCTGGACGTGGTCGGCGTAGATCGGCTCCAAGAGCTCGTTCTCGGGCTGGAGGCGGACCCGTCCATCCTCGCGGTAGAACGTCTTCACCGTCGCCTCGTCGGCCGACTCGTCCTCGCCCGCGAGCGCGACCACGATCTCGCCGTTGCGGGCGTCCTGGGCGCGCTGGACGACGAGGATGTCGCCGTCGAGGATGCCGGCGTCGATCATCGACTCTCCCTTGACCCTGAGCAGGAAGTCGGCACGGCGGCCGAGCGGCTCGGGAACGGCGAGCTCGTCCTCGATGTTCTCCTCGGCGAGCAGCGGCCCGCCGGCCGCGATCTGGCCGAGCAGCGGCAGCTTCTGCAGCTCCGGCTCGGCCGCCTCTGCCCGCGACTCGCGCCGGTGGCCGATCAGGTCGAGCGCCCGCGGCTTCGTCGGGTCGCGCCGGAGCAGACCCGCGCGCTCGAGGTTCGCGAGGTGGGCGTGCACCGTCGAGGGCGACGCGAGGCCGACCGCCTCCCCGATCTCGCGCACGGTCGGGGGATAGCCGTGCCGGTCGACGTAGTCGACGAGGAACTGCCAGATCTCCTGTTGCCGTGCGGTGAGCTGGGGTGCAGAAGACATCGCGCCTCCGAAAGATGGGTTGTCGAACGTGTGTTCGCTCCTGAGAGTAGAGATCCTTCCGGACGACGTCAAGGCTGAGAGACTCGGGCGATGGAGTGGCCGGCGATCACGCTCGCGGACGTCCTCGAGGCGAAGCGGCGAATCGCGCCGCACCTGCGGCCGACACCGCTCTATCCGTACGCCGGGCTCGACGAGCTGCTCGGCGCCGAGGTCTGGGTCAAGCACGAGAACCACCAGCCGGTCGGCGCCTTCAAGGTCCGCGGCGGCGTCAACCTCGTCTCGCAACTCGGCGAGGACGAGCGGCGGCGCGGCCTGATTGCCGCCTCGACGGGGAACCACGGCCAGTCGGTGGCCTACGCCGCGCGGCTCTTCGGTGTCACCGCCCGCGTCTGCGTGCCGGAGAACGCCAACCCCGTGAAGCTCGCGGCGATGCGGGCGCAGGGTGCCGAGCTGATCGAGCACGGGCAGGACTTCGACGCCGCCCGCGAGCACTGTGCGGCGCTCGCCGAGGAGCACGGCTACCGCTACGTCCACTCGGGCAACGAGCCGCACCTGATCGCGGGCGTCGGCACCGAGACGCTCGAGATCCTCGAGGCCCGACCCGACGTCGACGCGATCGTCGTCCCGATCGGCGGCGGCAGCGGCGCGGCCGGCGCGTGCGTCGTCGCGAAGGCGGTCCGGCCGGAGATCGAGGTGATCGGCGTCCAGTCGGACGCGGCGCCGGCCGCGTTCCGCTCCTGGCAGAGCCGGTCGCTCGTCGAGGACGAGACGGCGACGTTCGCCGAAGGCCTCGCCACGCGAGTGCCGTTCGAGCTGCCGCAGCAGATCCTCTGGGAGCACCTGGACGACTTCGTCCTCGTCTCCGAGGACGAGATCCGCGAGGCGACGCGGCTGATGATCGAGCACACGCGCAACCTCGTCGAGCCCGCCGGAGCGGCGCCGCTCGCGGCGGCGTTGAAGCTCGCAGATCGCCTGCGCGGCAAGCGGATCGCACTCGTCGCAAGCGGCGGCAACATCAGCCCTGCCCAGCTCGCGGCGCTCTACAAATAGAGAAACGGCCTCCGGTCGGAGGCCGTTCGCCCGCATGCGCTGGAGAGGACTTGAACCTCCACGCCCCGAAGGGCACAAGGCCCTCAACCTTGCGCGTCTACCAATTCCGCCACCAGCGCGGGGATGTGCAGTGTAGCTAGGAGGGCTTGGCGGAACGTGCCTCGCCGTCGGGATGCGATGTTCGTTCCGAGGCAAGGACGCAGGGAGCGCCGATAGCCGAAGCTATCGGCGCGACTGAGGACGCCGCATCGGGACGAACAGCGCGGCCCGGCGGCGCAGCGCTCGTTTCGCCAAGCCTCCTAGGCCAAGAGGCGATACAGGAGCACGCTGTTCAAGAAGAACACCGTCGCGACGACGACCGTCAGCCGCGTCAGGTTCCGCTCGACGATGTGCGTGCCGCCCTGCGAGGCGGGCGTGAAGCCCATGCCGCCGAGGCCGGCGTCGCGGCCGGAGTGCATCAGGATCAGCGCGAGCAGCGCGACGGAGACGAGCACTTGGAAAACAGCTGCAACGGCAAGCACGCGGGGAAGGGTAGCGAACGCGCGAGCGCGCTAACGCGCAGCGGCGAGGATCGCGTCGACGAGGCTCGCGGCGATCGCGTCCTTCGTGATGTAGCCCCTGGCGCCGACGCGGCGGGCGCGATCGACGTCCTCGGGCCTGTTCGAGCCGGTCAACATCAGCACCGCCGGCGGCCGCTCGAGCGTCTCGAGCTCCGCGGCGGCCTCGAAGCCGTCCATCACGGGCATGCTGATGTCGAGGGCGACGACGTCCGGTCGCAGCTGCCGGGCGAGCGCCACCGCCTCCTCTCCGTCGGCGGCGCGGCCGACGACCTCGATCCGCTCCTCGGTTGCGAGCACGGCTTCGAGCGCCTCGGCGAAGAGGCGGTGATCGTCGGCGATGAGGACTCTGACGGGCGGCGGCATCTAGGAACCAACGGGCTGGTGCCTCGTTAGGCTACTGGCATGACCCCTCCGGGCGACGAGACCCGCGCCAAGATCCAGCGCCTGCTCGTCACGGGGGACAACCGGCTGAAGCAGGGAGTCGCGCCCGAGAAGGCGCGCGAGAGCTACGAGCAGGCGCTCGAGCTGGCGCGCGAGGCAGGGATCGAGGACGCGGTGAAGCCGCTCGTCGAGATCAGGCTCGCCGACCTCGAACGGCTCGCTCGAGAATCGCCTCCACCCGTTCCGCCTGCAGCCTGAGGTCGTGCAGCCCGGCCGCCTCACAGGCGGCCTGGTTCGGGACGGGGAGCGCGGCGGCGTCGCGGAGCGCGGCGACGAGTGCATCCTCGTCGAGCGGGTCGACGAGCACGCCGGCGCCGGCGGGAACGAACTCGGGCGGGCCGCCGACCGTCGTCCCGACCACGCTGCGCCCGCACGCGAGCGCCTCGAGCGCGGCCTGGCCGAACGGCTCGACGAGGCTCGGCTGGCAGAGCACGTCGGCCGCCGCGAGGTGGAGCGGCACCGCGTCGTGCGGGAGATAGCCGGTGACGGTCACGCCCGGCCGGCCGTCGAGCTGCGGCCGCAGCGGGCCGTCGCCGACGAACGTCAGCGTCCCCTCGCCGAGCCGGCCGAACGCGTTCGCGAGCCGGACGACGTTCTTCCGCTCGATCAGCGAGCCGACGCACACAAACGAAGGGCTCGGGCCGGGCGCCCGCTCGAGCAGGCGGAACCGCTCGAGGTCGACGCCGCAGTTCACGACCTCGGTCTTCGACGCAGCAGCAGGGATCGACGCGACGAGCCGTCCGCGCAGCCAGTCGGAGACGGCGATCACGGTCGCGGCGCGCTTCACGACCCGCCGCGCCGGCGGGCGGACGAAGGGGTACTCGGTCAGGTTGGCGACGTCCTGCCCGTGCGCGGTGACGACGAGCGGCGCCTTCGCTGCGCGGGCCGCGAGCAGTGCCCCGAGCCCGGTCGGAAAGAGGAAGTGGGCGTAGACGACGTCGGGCCGGAAGCGCCGTGCCGCCCGCACCGCGCGAGCCGCCAGCTTCGCGTGGCGGAGCTTGCCGCCGCCGCGGCGGTCGAGCACGACCCGCTCCAGCTCGTGCCCGCGCGCCGCCAGCGCACGCTCCAGCCCCTGGACGAAGACGCCGAAATCGGGGGCAGCCGCGGAGGGGTACATCTGGGAGACGAGCAGAATGCGCACCGATCCATCATCTAGGTTCTCCCGGTGACCGAGCCCGCAGTCAGAGTCGCCGAGCTGAACAAGACGTTCCAGGTTCCCGAGCGGGAGGCAGGCCTGCGCGCGTCGATCCGGAGCCTCTTCCGCCGCCAGCACCGCGAGGTGCGGGCCGTCGACGCGATCGACTTCGAGGTCGGCCAGGGTGAGATCGTCGGCTTCCTCGGCCCGAACGGCGCCGGCAAGACGACGACGTTGAAGATGCTCTCGGGGCTGCTCTACCCCACGTCGGGCGAGGCGCGCGTGCTCGGGCACGTCCCCTCGAAGCGCGAGCGCGACTTCCTGCGCCGGATCACGCTCGTGATGGGGAACCGAAACCAGCTGCAGTGGGACCTGCCGGCGCTCGACTCGTTCGAGCTGAACCGGGCGATCTACCGGATCCAGCGCGCCGACTTCACCCCGCTCCGCGACGAGCTGATCGAGCTGCTCGACGTCGGCGACCTCGTCCGCAAGCCTGTGCGGAACCTCTCGCTCGGCGAGCGGATGAAGGTCGAGGTCGTCGGCTCGCTGCTGCACCGGCCGCAGGTGCTCTTCCTCGACGAGCCGACGATCGGGCTCGACGTGACGATGCAGAAGCGGATCCGCTCGTTCATCGCCGAGTACAACCGGCGCTACGAGGCGACCGTGCTGCTGACGAGCCACTACATGGCCGACGTCGAGGCGCTCTGCAAGCGCGTGATCGTCATCCACCACGGCAAGATCCTCTTCGACGGCCCGCTGGCGCGGCTCGGCGACAGCCTCGCCGCGTGGAAGACGATCGATGTCGAGCTGCAGGACGGCGCCGCCGACCTCTCCGCCTACGGCGAGGTGGTCGAGAGCGACGTGGGCCGCGTCAAGCTGCGGGTGCCTCGGGGCGAGACCGCGCGCGTGACGGCGCGGCTGCTCGCGGAGCAGGACGTCGCCGACCTGACGGTCGAGGACCCGCCGATCGAGGACGTGATCGAGCTCGTCTTCGCGCAGGAGCAGCCGTGAGCGCGGTCAGCCCTGAAGCGGGGCGCTTCCGCTCCTACCTCGACTTCTACGTCACGCGGGGCCGGACGCAGATCCAGAGCGAGTTCCAGTACCGCACCGCGACGTACTTCTGGCTGATCGGGATGCTCGCCGAGCCGATCGTCTACCTCGTCGTCTGGACGACGATCTCCGAGCAGCAGGGCGGCTCGGTCGAGGGGATCACGACCGGCGAGATCGCCGCCTACTACATCGTCTGGACGCTCGTCCGGAACATGAACATCGTCTTCACGCCGTTCGGCTGGGAGTGGCGGATCCGGGAAGGCCAGCTCTCGGCGGCGTTACTGCGGCCGATCCACCCGCTCCACGACGACATCGCCGGCTTCGCGGGCTGGAAGATCCCGACGATCATCTTCTGGCTGCCGATCGCGGGCGTGCTCTGGCTCGTCTTCGATCCGACGCTGGACCCGACGCTGCTCGAGGTCGGCGTCTTCTCGGTCGCGATCTGGGGCGCCTATCTGATCCGGACATTCTTCCTCTCGATGCTCGGAATGATCACCTTCTGGACGACGCGCGTGAGCGCGATCTTCGAGCTCGCGATCGCGCTCGAGCTGCTCCTCTCCGGCCGGCTCGTGCCGCTCGAGTTCATGCCGCAGTGGGCCCAGGACCTCGCCGGCTTCCTGCCCTTCCAGTGGTCGTTCTACTTCCCGATCCAGTCGCTCGTCGGCGACTACTCGACGAGCGAGCTGCTCGGCGGGCTCGCGATGCAGGCGCTCTGGATCGCCGTCCTGGCGGGGATGACCATGGTCGTCTGGCGCTTCGCCGTCCGGCGCTACTCGGCGGTGGGGAACTGATGCGCGCGCTGCGCCTCGGCTGGCTCTTCTTCCGGGTCGGCTCGATGAACGAGCTCCAGTACCGGGCGAACTTCTTCATCCAGCTGCTCCAGTCGGCGGTCTCGGTCGTGACCGCGATCGTGGTCCTGAAGCTCGTCTACGCACAGACCGACTCGCTGAACGGGTGGAGCCAGTCGGAGCTGCTCGTCGTGATGGGGATTCAGATCCTGCTCGGGGGCGTGATCCGAACGACGATCCAGCCGAACATGCAGCGGCTGATGGAGGAGGTGCGCGACGGGAAACTCGACTTCGCGCTGACGAAGCCGGAGGACTCGCAGGTGCTCGTCAGCATCCGCGACGTCCAGATCTGGCGCTCGGTCGACGTCGTCGCCGGCGCGATCGTGCTCGGCTACGGGCTCTCGGGGCTCGATCACGCAGTCAGCGCCGCCGACGGGCTCCTCTTCCTCGTCATGCTCGCCGTCGGCGCGGTCACGATCTACTGCTTCTGGCTCGTGATCGCGACGCTCGCGTTCTGGATCGTCAACGTCTGGAGCATCATGGAGCTCTTCGACGGCGTCTACCAGACGGGCCGCTGGCCGGTCTCGATCTATCCGATCTGGCTGCGGCTCGGCGTCACCTTTCTGATCCCGATCGCGTTCGCGATCACCGTCCCCGCCGAGGCCGCGACCGGGCGGCTCGACTGGCCGACAGTGGCGCTCGCCGGCGGCTTCTGCGTCGTGCTGTTCGCGCTCACGCGCTGGTGGTGGGGCTTCGGCCTGCGCCGCTACTCCGGCGCCTCGGCGTAAGCCGGATCGAGACAACCCCTTCACCAGCCGGATGACCACACGGCCGCGCCGCCGCGGAACGATGCCGCCGCAGGTCCAACCAGACCGAAGGGGAGAAACATGCTCAAGGGGAAGAAGGCGATCGCGGCTGCGACCGTCGCGGTACTCGCCGTTGCGGGTGCAGCTGCAGCGGGGATCGCGATCATCAAGCCGTACGCGGTCGGCATCGACGGCGACTACTACACGAAGCGGCTGCTCTCGGTCGGGGACACGGTCCCCGAGACGAGCAACCCGTCCAAGCAGTTCCAGATGATCGGGATCCCGGACGGGCTCGGCGCCCACAAGGCCGGGAACAAGCGGATCGTCTACATGAACCACGAGCTCGTGCACAACACGCTCTCGGAGCCGGTGCTCGGCGAGCCGCTCAACCGCGGGCCGATCGTCTCCAAGCTGACGCTCGACCGGAAGGGCAAGGTGCTCTCCGGCGAGCGGGCCTATGACACCGTCTACCTCGAGGACACGCTCGTCGGCCCGGCGCCGACGGTGGCGAACACGATCCCGAGCTTCAGCCGCTTCTGCTCGGCGTCGCTCGCGGGCAAGGACGAGGGCTTCGACCGGTTCATCTACCTCGCGAACGAGGAGTCCGGCGGCCCGGCGACGTTCGACGGCAAGGGCGGGATCACGGTCGCGATCTTCGACAACGAGGCCCACGGCGTGCCCGCGCTCGGCCACTTCGCCTGGGAGAACGCCCTCGTCCAGCAGGGCACCGGCAAGCACACGGTGATCATGAGCATGGAGGACGGGCCTGCGAGCCAGGACCGGACGCAGGTCAACAGCCAGCTCTACATGTATGTCGGCGTGAAGGATCGGAGCAACGGCGCGACGGTGCTCGAGCGCAACGGGCTCGTCGGCGGCGATCTGTACGTGTTCCGCTCGAAGAACCCGGCCAAGAACAGCGAGTCGACATTCCTCGACGGCACGATCGACGGCGAGTGGGTCTCGCTCGGCAACGTGACCGCGCTCAGCGACGTCCAGCTCGAGGCTGCGAGCGACGCCGTCAACGCGATGGTCTTCGCGCGTCCCGAGGACGGTGCCTTCAACCTGAAGAACGAGGATCAGTACTTCTTCGTCACCACGGGCGAGGGGACCGGCAACGCGCTCGGCCGCCTCTACGAGCTCGACCTGACCGGCGAGGACTCGACGGGCCCGGCGAAGCTGACGGTGGCGTACAACGCCGAACAGATCATCGCTGCCGGCGGCGACATCGCGATCAGTCCGGACAACATCGACGTCAGCCGCGACTACCTGATGATCAACGAGGACGGGACGGCAACGAGCCGTGCGGAGATGGCGCGGAAGCAGCGCGACGGCTCGATCTGGCGCTTCGATGTCGACAAGAACGGAGTCGACGTCTCGTCGGCGCTTCGCATCGCCGAGCTGATCCCGCCCGGCCGCGACCGCGTCGCCGTTGGCCCCGGCGTCTGGGAGACGAGCGGGATCATCGACGCGACGGATCTGTTCGGGAAGGACACGTGGCTCTTCGATGTGCAGGCGCACCCGCCGACGGCGGCGCCGAAGCCGAACACCGTCGAGGACGGCCAGCTGCTGATGCTCGTCGGCCCCGACGACAAGGACGACGGAGGCGGCCCGATCGTCGGCGACGACGACTAGTCGCTAGGCGCGGGACGCGTCGAACGTGCCCCACTCCTCGCGGAGCACGTTCGAGATCTCGCCGACCGTGACCAGGGCACGGAGAGCCTCTCGCATCGGGACGAGCAGGTTCTCCGTGCCCCTCGCGGCGCTGCGTACCTCCGCCAGCGCGCGCTCGGCGGCCTCGGCGTTCCGCTCCGCCCGGACGCGCGCCGTCCGCTCGAGCTGACGCTGTTCCGCGTCCGGGTCGAGGCGATGGAGCTCGACCTGCTCCTCCTCGGCCTCGGCGAAGCGGTTGACGCCGACGATCACGCGCTCGCCCGACTCGACCTGCTCGTTCCAGCGGAAAGCGGCGTCCTCGATCTCGCGCTGGACGAAGCCCTGCTCGACCGCGGCGACGGCGCCGCCGAGCTCGTCGATCCGCTCGATCAGCTCGCGCGCATGCGCCTCGAGCTCGTCGGTGAGCGACTCGATGAAGTAGGCGCCGCCGAGCGGGTCGGCCGTGTCGGTCGCACCGCCCTCGGCCGCGAGGATCTGCTGCGTCCGCAGCGCGATCCGCGCCGAGCGCTCGGTCGGGAGCGCGAGCGCCTCGTCGAAGCCGTTCGTGTGCAGGCTCTGCGCGCCGCCGGCCACCGCCGAGAGCGCCTGGATCGCGACGCGGACGATGTTGTTCTCCGGCTGCTGCGCGGTCAGCGTCGAGCCGCCCGTCTGCGCGTGGAAGCGGAGCGCGAGCGCCTTCGGGTTCGTCGCGCCGAAGCGGTCGCGCATGATCGTCGCCCACAGCCGCCGCGCGGCGCGGAACTTCGCCACCTCCTGGAAGAAGTGGTTGTGCGCGTTGAAGAAGAAGGAGAGCCGGGCGCCGAAGTCGTCGGGCGAGAGGCCCGCGTCGACGGCCGCCTGCGCGTAGGCGATCCCGTTCGCGAGCGTGAACGCGAGCTCCTGGACGGCGGTCGAGCCCGCCTCGCGGATGTGGTAGCCGCTGATCGAGATCGTGTTCCAGCTCGGGATCCGCTCGGCCGCGTAGGCGAAGAGGTCGGTGGTCAGCCGCATCGACGGCCGCGGCGGGTAGATGTAGTTCCCGCGCGCGATGTACTCCTTGAGGATGTCGTTCTGGACGGTGCCGCGCAGCGCGGTGCCGGGGACGCCCTGCTCCTCGGCGACGAGCTCGTAGAGGAGCAGCAGCAGCGACGCGGGCGCGTTGATCGTCATCGAGGTCGAGACGTCGCCGAGCGGGATCCCGTCGAGCAGGAGCCGCATGTCCTCGAGCGAGTCGATCGCGACGCCGGTGCGGCCGACCTCGCCGAGCGCGTGCGGGTCGTCGGAGTCGTAGCCGAGCTGCGTCGGCAGGTCGAACGCGACCGAGAGCCCGGTCTGGCCGCGGTCGAGCAGGTAGCGGAAGCGCGCGTTCGTCTCCTCCGCCGAGCCGAAGCCCGCGTACTGGCGGATCGTCCACGGCCGCCCGCGGTACATGTCCGGGTACGGCCCGCGGGTGTACGGGAACTCACCGGGCCGCTCGCCGTCGCCGTAGACGGGCGCGATCTCGATCCCCGACTCGGTCTCCCGCTCCACGGAGCGGATGCTACGGGTGACTACAGAACGCCGCCGCTGCTCTCGATCGCCTCGAGCGCGATCCGGCGGCCGGTGGCGATGTGCGCCCGGATCGCCGTGCGCGCCGCCTCGAGGTCGCCGGCCTCGTACGCGTCGACGATCGCGCCGTGCTCCTCCGGCAGGTACGAGCCGCCCTCGAGCTTGCCGCCGCGGATCACCTGCATCATCAGGTTGATCGAGAGGTCGCGGTAGAAGCGCGACAGGAGCGCGTTGCGGGCGAGGTCGACCTGGTACTCGTGGAAGGCGGCGTTGGCCGAGTCCCACTCGGCGTGCGAGACGGCGTCGGCGGTCGCCTCGTGCAGCTCGCGGAAGCGGCGCAGCTCGTCCGGCGAGACGCGGCCGACGGCGGACTCCGCCGCCTGCAGCTCGAGCGCGAGCCGCACGTCGTACCCCTCGCCGATCGCGGCCTCGGTCAGCGCCGTCACGTAGTAGCCGCGCCGCGACTTCACGGTCAGCAGCCCTTCGGCGACGAGCCTCGTCAGGGCGTGGTGGACGGGGCTGCGCGAGACGCCGAGCGTCGCCGCCAGCTCGTGCAGGCTCACCTTCTCGCCCGGGCCGAGCTCGCGGCGCACGAGCCGCGTCTTCAGCGTCTCGTAGACGCGGTCGTTCAGGTTCGTCCCGGCCGGGGCGGAGACCGACATGCGGCATACGTAACATGACACGTGCCCCGAGGCAACCCGCAGGCGCGTGGCTACCCTCCACTCGATGCAGGTGAGCATCCGCCTCTTCGCCGGCCTGCGCGAGCGCGCCGGCACCGGCGCCCGCGTGCTCGAGCTCGCCGACGGCGCCACGCTCGGCGACGTCTGGCCGGCGCTCGACCTCGGCGACGAGCCCGCCGGTCTCCTCTACGCGGTCAACAAGCGCTACGCGAACGGCGACGCGGCGCTCGCCGACGGCGACGAGGTGGCGCTGATCCCGCCCGTCTCCGGCGGCGACTTCCGGCTCAGCGCGGAGCCGCTCTCGCTCGACGCGGTCGTGCGCGAGGTGCAGCGCGACGAGGCCGGCGCGGTCGCCACGTTCCTCGGCACGGTCCGCAACCGCTCCCGCGACCGGAGCGTGCTCTACCTCGAGTACGAGGCCTACGAGGGGATGGCCGAGGAGACGATGGCCGAGCTCGCACGCGAGCTGACCGAGCGGCACGAGCTGCTCGCGGTCGCGATCCACCATCGCGTCGGCCGGGTCGAGATCGGCGAGCCGAGCGTCGCGATCGCCGTCTCCTCGCCGCACCGCGCCGCTGCGCTCGCCGCCTGCAAGGAGGCGATCGACACGCTCAAGGGAACGGTGCCGCTCTGGAAGAAGGAGGTCTACGAGGGCGGTGAGGAGTGGATCGGACAAGGGTCGTAGCCAGGAGCCCGTTCGTAACTACTCTGAGCGGATGAGTTCCGACCCATACGCACCGCGCGAGGTCGAGGAGCCGCCGCACGAGTACTCGCCGATCAAGCGGCCGAGGACGCTCGGCGACGTCCTGCGCAAGCTCTGGGCGCCGATCGCCGCGGTCGGGTTCCTGATCTGGAAGCTGAAGTTCGTCTTCGTGGCGATCTTCAAGTTCAAGCTCTTCACGGTCGCCGGCTCGATGCTCGTCTCGATCGGCGCCTACGCGCTGCTCTGGGGCTGGCAGTTCGCGGTCGGCTTCGTGCTGCTGCTGCTCGTCCACGAGCTCGGCCATGTCGCCGAGGCGAAGCGCCAGGGCCTGCCGGTGTCGGCGCCGATGTTCATCCCCTTCCTCGGCGCGCTGATCACGCTCAAGCAGCTGCCGGACAACGCCTGGAACGAGGCGAAGGTCGGCGATCGCCGGGCCGATCGTCGGCGGCGTCGGAACCGCGGCCTCGTCTGGGGCATCGGCGTGGCCGTCGACTCCGACCTGCTCGTCGCGCTCGCGTTCACCGGCTTCTTCCTCAACCTCTTCAACCTGGCGCCGATCTCGCCGCTCGACGGCGGCCGGATCGTCGCCGCGATCCACCCGGCGCTCTGGGTGGTCGGCCTCGTGCTGCTCGTCGGGCTGACGATCCTGGCGCCGAACCCGATCCTGATCCTGATCCTCGTCCTCGGCGGGCTCGAGTCGTGGCGGCGCTGGCAGCACCGGAACCAGCCTGAGGGCGAGGCGTACTACCGGGTCAAGCCGCGCAGCGCTGGATCACAGGGGTCTCCTACATCGTGCTCGCGGCGCTCCTGACGCTCGGGATGAGCGCCACGTTCGTCGAACGCGACATCTAGCCGGATGGCCTCGAACGACCGGCGGATGCTCGAGCGCACCCACGACGACCTCCAGAACGACGTCGCCGTGATCGCGGCCGAGTTCCTCGGCGGCTTCCAGAAGGTGCTCGAGATCGACCGGCCGGCCGTCTCGATCTTCGGCTCGGCGCGGGTCGGCGAGGACAGCGACCCGTACGTGCAGGCGCGCGCGACGGCGAGGCTCTTCGCCGAGGCGCACTTCGCGGTCGTCACCGGCGGCGGCCCGGGCGTGATGGAGGCCGCGAACCGCGGCTGCAAGGAGGGCGGCGGCCTCTCGGTCGGCTTCAACATCGCGCTCCCGCACGAGCAGGGGATCAACCCGTACTGCGACATCGAGATGACCTTCAAGCACTTCTACGCGCGCAAGACGATGTTCGTGAAGGCGGCGGAGGGCTTCGTCATCTTCCCCGGCGGCTTCGGCACGCTCGACGAGCTGTTCGAGGCGCTGACGCTGATCCAGACCGGCAAGGTGCTCAACTTCCCGGTCGTCCTCTTCGACTCGGACTACTGGCGGGAGCTGCTCGACTGGGTCGACGACGAGCTGCTCGCGGACGGGATGGTCTCGCCCGAGGACGTCGAGCTGCTGCACGTCACGGACGACCCGGCCGAGGCGGTGCGCATCGTCGTCGACAGCTACGACGAGCGGAACGCGGTCGAGTCTCCGGTCGAGCCGGAGAAGGCCGACGCGCAGTAAGGCTGGCTCGCCGGCGGGGCCGCGACGCGGCCCCCTTCAGGGGTTTGCGCGATCAGCGTCCGCGCGAGCGGATGCTGATCATGCGACGGCAAATTAGACCCGCGGCAGCACGAAGTACGGACCGGGGATCGAGCGGCCGGGGCCGTAGATCGCGGTCGGGCCGACGGCGATGTAGTTGCTCGTCGACCGGTCCTCGCGCAGCAGCTTCCCGCGCTCGTAGACCTTGCGGGTGACCGTGACGTCGAAGCCGGACTGGTTCGAGCCGGCCACCGTCCGCACGGAGCCGCGCGGCGCGTACGGGTCGAGCGCGTAGGTCGTCTGCGGCGCGCGCCAGTTCGTCCGCTCGCCCGTCGCGGCGACGATGCGCCGATCGGGGTCGGTGCCGAAGAAGCTGAACGTCAGCGTCGAGCTCGTGTACCACGTCTTGATCAGGATCCCGGTCTTCAGGTCGTTCTTGAAGACGAAGTCCGGCCCGCCCCACGAGACGGTCGCGTCGCGGCCCATCGGGTAGTGCGAGATGTAGAAGCTGTGGTTGTGGCGCTCGACGATCGGGAGCCCGAGCTCGAACGCGTTGTTGAAGAGCGTCGTCGCGGTCTGGCAGACGCCGCCGCCGATCGAGGGCAGGAGCAGCGAGCCGATGATCATCTGGCCCTCGCGGAAGCCGCGCTCGACCGTCCGCGGGCCGACCCAGTCGTTGAACGAGAAGGTGTCGCCGGGCTTGATCACCGTGCCGTCGATGTACTCGGCCATCAGCTGCACGTTGTGGATCCGGTTCGACGAGGACGTGCCCATCTCGGTCGTGAAGGTCGAGATCTGCTCGCGGATGCCGAGCTGCTCCGCCTCGCGCGTCGTCAGGTCGGCGCGGATCTGCTTCAGCCGCAGCGAGGCCCGGTGGGTCGGTGCGGCCGCAGCCGCCGCGACCGAGTCCGCGGCCCAGCGGCCGTCGACGGCGAGGCCGGGCAGCGACGGCGTGATCCGGACCTGCTTCCCGTCGACGACGAAGCGCGCGTTGACCGCTCGGGCTCGCCACGGCTTCAGCATCGGCTCGACCGCCTTGGCCAGCCGCTGGGGATGGAACGAGACGCGGAAGCGGTCACGGTCGGGCCGGAAGCGGAGCAGCTTCGCGAGCCGGGCGGGCGCGAGCGTGCCGACGTCCTCGCCCTCGAACTCGAGCGTCACCGGCTCGTCGATCAGCGTTGCCGCCTCCGCGACCGCGGCTTCGGCGGCGGGTGTCGTCAGCTCCGGCTCGACGTGCGTCAGCGCGGGCGAGAACGTCCGCGCGCCGGTCAGGGACGCCTCCGCGAGCGACGCGGCGAGCCGGTCGGGATCGACAGCGTCGCCGGGCCGGGAGGGGATGATGCGGAAGTCGCTGCGGGCGACGACCTGCGCGCGCCGTGGCTTCGGCAGCGCAAGCCGAGACCTCCTCCGCGATCTGCTCGGCCTCCGGCCGCGCGACGAGGACCGGGTCGACGACGAGCGCCGGCGGGCTCGGGTCGACGAGCTGCCTGATCCGGCCGGTGAAGCTCGTGCGGCCGGCGTCCCAGAGCGCCTGCTGGGTCGCCGTGCCGTCGAGCCGAAGCGCTTCGCCCGGCCTGACGTGATATTCGCGGTCGCCGACGACAACGCGCACCGGTGTCTGCAGCCGAGCCTCTTGGAGCTCGACGCCGGGCAGCGGCCGGTCCCAGTAGTAGGCGTCGCGCGCGCCCACCGCGGCCACGGCCGCAACGGCCACGATGGCGAGCGCCGACGCTGCGATCACCCCGAGTCGTCTCACGATTGGCAAGGTAGCCGCTCCGGCCGGACTACACTCGTTTCCGTGAGATTGCAGGATCTTCCGTCCGTGGACGAGCTCGTGCGCGGCCTCGACGACCCGCTCGCGGTCGCCGCCGCGCGGGCCGCGCTCGAGCGCGCGCGCGAGGAGATCCGGGCCGGCGCCGACCCGGGCGACCTGCGGGTCCTGCTCGACCTCGAGCTCGCCGCCGCGCGGCGGCCGGCGCTCCGCCGCGTCCTCAACGCGACCGGCGTGCTCGTGCACACGAACCTCGGCCGCGCGCCGCTCGCCGAGGCGGCGCTCGCGCGGGTCGCGGCCGCGCGCGGCTACTCGAACCTCGAGTACGACCTCTCCGCCGGCTCCCGCGGCTCGCGCCAGGACCACCTCGCGCCGCTGCTGCGCCGGCTCACCGGCGCCGAGGCGGCGCTCGTCGTCAACAACAACGCCGCCGCGATGCTGCTCGCGCTCGCCGCGCTCGCGGAGGGCCGCGAGGTCGTCGTCTCGCGCGGCGAGCTGATCGAGATCGGCGACGGCTTCCGGATCCCGGACGTGCTCGCCCGCTCCGGCGCGCGCCTCGTCGAGGTCGGGACGACGAACCGGACGCGCGCGGCCGACTACGAGCGCGCGATCGGGCCGGAGACGGCGCTCGCTCCTGCGCGTCCACCAGTCGAACTTCCGCCTCGTCGGCTTCACCGAGCAGCCGCGCGCTCGAGGAGCTCGCGGCCGTCGCCCGCCGGCACGAGCTGCCGCTCCTCGACGACCTCGGCTCGGGCGCGCTCGTCGACGTCGAGGGCGAGCCGACCCCGGCCGCCGCCCTGGCCGCGGGCGCCGACCTCGTCTGCTTCTCGGGCGACAAGCTGCTCGGCGGCCCGCAGGCCGGGATCGTCGCCGGCCGCGCCGACCTCGTCGAGCGGCTGCGCCGGCACCCGCTCCACCGCGCCCTGCGCGCGGACAAGCTGACGCTCGCCGCGCTCGAGGGCACGCTCGCGCTCTACCTCGACCGGCCGGAGGAGATCCCGGTGCTGCGGATGCTGCGCGAGCCGGCCGAGGCCGTTCGCGCCCGCGCCGAGCGGCTGGCGGAGGCGGTCGGCGGCGCCGTCGAGGAGACGGTCGCCCGCGTCGGCGGCGGCGCGCTCCCGCTCGCCGAGCTGCCGAGCTTCGCCTGCGCGGTCGAGGAGGAGCTGGCGGCGGCGCTGCGCGCGCACGAGCCGCCCGTGATCGCGGTCGTCCGCGACGGGCGCACGCTGCTCGACTGCCGCACGCTCACCGACGCCGAGGCCGACGAGGTCGCGGAGGCGGTCGCCGCATGCCGCTTACGGTCGGCACCGCCGGCCACATCGACCACGGCAAGACGTGGCTCGTGCGGGCGCTGACCGGCAAGGACACCGACCGGCTGCCCGAGGAGCAGCGGCGCGGGATCTCGATCGACCTCGGCTACGCGCCGCTCGACCTGCCCGACGGGCGGCGGCTCTCGCTGGTCGACGTCCCCGGCCACGAGCGCTTCGTCCGCAACATGGTCGCCGGCGCGACCGGCATCGACCTCTTCCTGCTCGT
This sequence comes from uncultured Gaiellaceae bacterium, assembly GCA_963738795.1. Classification (GTDB taxonomy): domain Bacteria; phylum Actinomycetota; class Thermoleophilia; order Gaiellales; family Gaiellaceae; genus Gaiellasilicea. The sequence continues at coordinate 159,688 of CAVTXQ010000003.1, forward strand.
GATCGACGCCGGCGAGGGCGCGCGGCCGCAGACGCACGAGCACCTCGCGATCCTCCGCCTGCTCGGGATCGAGCACGGCGTCGTCGCGGTGACGAAGGCCGACGCCGTCGACGAGGAGACGCTCGAGCTGGCGCTCGCGGAGGCGCAGGAGCTCGTCCCCGAGGCGACGGCGGTCGCGGTGAGCGCGAAGACCGGCGCCGGCCTCGACGAGCTGCGCGAAGCGCTCGGTCGCGCGGCGGAGCTTGTGTTTCAGAAACACAAAGTCGACGACGCGCCGGCCCGCCTCTACGTCGACCGGGTCTTCTCGCTGCGCGGGATCGGGACGGTCGCGACCGGGACGCTCTGGTCGGGGACGATCGGCGACGGCGACGCGCTCCGCGCCGAGCCGGCCGGGCGAGACGTCCGCGTGCGGAGCGTCCAGGTGCACGACAGCCCGGTCGAGCGCGCCGAGGCGGGACAGCGGGTCGCGCTCGCGCTCCCCGGGGTCGAGCGGAGCGAGCTGCGCCGCGGCGACGCGCTCGTCGCATCCGGCAGCCTGCGGCCGAGCTACCGGCTCGACATCGCGCTCGAGGAGCTCGGGCCGATCGCAGACGGCGCGCGGCTTCACGTCCACCACGGCACGGCCGCGATCCCTGCGCGCGTCGTCAGGGCGGGCGGCTACGCGCAGCTGCGGCTCGCGGCGCCGGTCGTGGCCGCGCGCGGCGACCGCGTCGTGCTCCGCGACGAGACGACCGTCGGCGGCGGCACGGTGCTCGATCCGGCTCCCGCCCGCCACGCCGATCCGGCACGCTTCGAGCAGGCCGAGCGAGGCGAGACGCGCCTTCACGCACCGGTGCTCGTCGACGGCGACTGGCGCTGGTCGGACGAGTGGCTCGCCGAGCTCCAGGCGGAGCTCGAACGCTCGATCGACGAGGCCGACCCGCTCGATCCCGGCACTCCCGCGCCCACCGAGCCGTGGGCGAAAGACGCGCTCGCGCGGCTGCCGTTCGAGCGGCGCGGCTCGCTCCTCTACCGGCCCGGCACGACCGGGGCGCTCGGCCCGCGCGCGGCCGAGGCCGAGGAACTGGCGGCCGCGCTCGCGGCAGCGGCGCCGGGAGCGGTCAAGGCCGACGACGCTGAGCTCGCCCGCTTCCTCGAGCGCGCCGGCAGGCTCGTCCGGCTCGGCGACGGCTGGGCGGTCTCAGCGGCCGTCTACGAGCGGGCGCGGACACTCGTGCTCGAGGAGTGCGCCGCGTCGGGCCAGATCACGCTCGCGCGCTTCCGCGACCTCGCCGGCTGCGGCCGCCGCGACGCGCAGCTCCTGCTCGAGCGCCTCGACGCGGACGGCGTCACCCGCCGGGTCGGGGAGGCGCGGGTGCTGCGCCGTCGGGCTTCGGCGCCGGCGCAGTAGCGGACGCGTCGTCCTCGTTCGTCGAGCGGAGCACCTCCTTCACCAGCCGCTCGCTGAAGCCGGCGGCGAAGGCGAGGACGAGAAAGAACGCGAAGCGGTCGCGCTCGTCGGTCGGCACGTCCAGCTGCCGGATCACCCCGCCCTGGAGCGCGAAGTAGACGAGCAGCCCGAAGACGCCGCCGATGAACGGCCGGAACGCCGCCACCCGCTGCACGTACGAGCGCCCGACCTCGTGGCGCACGTGGAACTTGTCCGCGCTCATCCGCGTGACGACGCTGACGAGCGCCCCGAGCGCGCCCGCGATCAGGCAGCCGAAGAACGTCGTCAGGTTGACCGGGGTGTCGCTCGCTGCCAGCAGCAGCCCGACCGGGATCGTGATCGCGCAGAGCGCGAGCACGCCGATCAGCATCCCGCCGAGGTAGACGATCTGCGCCTCGCGCGCCGCCGCCTGCTGGTAGTGCGCGTCGATCCGGTCGAGCTCCTTGCCCTGGTCGTCGATCTCCTCGACGCTCAACGGGACGACGGTGCCGTCCGGATTCGGGATCGAGACGAGCATCAGGTCGCGCGTCCAGACGAAGAGCCAGTTCACGAGCAGCCGCTGGCTGAGCCCGCGGAGCGCGTTCCGCACCGAGACGTACTGGACCTCGGCTCGGTGGAGGATCTGAGCGACCTCGGGGTGCATCCGCACGAGCCGCTCGGTCTCGCTGTACATCTCGATCCTGTCGTGGTAGCGCAGCAGCTTCCGCTCGAGCGGCTTTGGCCGCACTGCGGTCAGCGCGACCGCCATCGGGCCGCTCTCGCAGATGTAGCCGTCGGTGATCTCGCCGTGGTCGCGGACGAACGCCGCGCGCAGCGCGTGGTAGCGCTCCTCCTGCGCCGGCGCCGTTCTCGCGGAGCGCCCAGGCGTCGACGAGCTCGGAGAAGGAGACGCGGCGGCTCGACGGCACGGCCGGAGCCGCGTCGGCCTCGGTGGCCTGCTCGTACGGGTGTGCGATCTCGGCCGTCCGGAACCACCTCCCCGAGCCGGCCGCACGACTCCCGTTCGTCTCTCACCAGAGTAGGGAATCGCGCCGAACGTCACAAGCCGATCGCCTGCGACACTGGTGGGCGTGCGCATCGCCCTGCTCGCCGTGCTGCTCGCGCTCCCCGTCGCCGCGTTCGCGGGGACGAGCGTCGAGCGCGGCACCGCGACGATCACGACGCGCGACGGCGCGAAGGTGACGCTCAAGGTCGAGCTCGCCCGCACGGACGCGGCGCGGCAGCGGGGCTTGATGAACCGGCGCACACTGGGCGCCAGGGCGGGGATGGCGTTCCTCTACCCGCAGGCTCACCGCGGCGGCTTCTGGATGAAGAACACGCTGATCCCGCTCGACATCGCCTTCGCAGACGCGGGCGGAAAGATCCTGCGGATCCTGACGATGCAGCCGTGCCGGCGCGATCCCTGCCGGATCTACGACCCGAAGGTCTCCTACCGCACCGCGCTCGAGGTCAACGCCGGCTCGTTCCGGCGCTGGGGCGTCCGAACCGGCGACCGCCTCCGCGTCACTCGATCGGGCTGACGGTCAGCTTGAGCACGTCCGGCCGGTGGTAGTGGCCGGCCGGGTCGAACCGCTGCCGCGCCTGCAGGAGCACGTCCGGGTCGAGCTCGGCGTAGAGGATCCCCTCCTCGTCGTAGAGCGGGCCGGCGAGGTAGCTCCCGTCCGGGGCGAGGATCGCGCGAGCCGCCGCGGCCGAGCACGTCGCGGCCCTCGATCAGCGCGCGGAGCGGGAAGTCCTCCGGGTACGAGCCCGCCCGCTGGAAGTGGCACGGCGCGATCACGAACGCCCGCGACTCGAGCGCGATGTGCGTCAGCGTCGCCTGCCAGCGGTCGCCGTCGTCTGCGGTCGAGGCGACGTAGATCTCGACGCCCGACTCGTAGAGCGAGAAGCGGGCGAGCGGCATGTAGTTCTCCCAGCAGATCAGGCCGCCGATCCGGCCGAGCGGCGTCGCGAGCGCGCGCAGCCCGCGGCCGTCGCCCTGGCCCCAGACGAGCCGCTCGTGGTTCGTCGGCACGAGCTTGCGGTGATGGAGCGCGAGCTCGCCCGCCGGCGACCAGTAGAGCAGCGAGTTGTAGAGCGTTCCCGGCCGCTCCGGGTCGGCCTCGTTGACGCCGACGACGAGCCAGACGCCGTGCTCGCGCGCGACCGCGGCGAGCCGGTCGGCGTCGGCGCTCGGCAGCTCGAGCGACTCGCGGTGCAGGAGCGCGAACGCCTCCTTCGCCCCCGGCTCGGCCCAGCCGGCGAGCGCCTTCGCCCAGACCGAGGTCGGGTAGGCGGGGACGAAGGTCTCCGGGAAGACGACGAGCTGCGCGCCGGCGGCGGCCGCCTCCGCCGTCCGCTCGGCGACCCGGTCGATCGTGCCGGAGCGGTCGAAGATCGCGGGCTCGACCTGGACGCACGCGGCGGTGACGCGCTCTTTCACGCCCACTCCAGCGGCGTGTAGCCGCTCGTCCGCGGCGCCGAGACGATCAGGATCGTCGCGACGGCGTCGCTGCGGTTGACGACCGTCCGCTTCGGCTCCGGGTCGAGCCGCGTGAACGTCCCCGCCGGCGCGGGATGGTCCTCGCCGTCGATCACCATCGTCGCCTCGCCGGCGAGGACGATGAAGACTTCCTCCTGGTCGCTGCCGGTCTCGTCGTGCTCGGGGATCGTCTCGCCCGGCGGCAGCTCGAGGACGTTCATCCCGAACGACTGCAGCCCGAGCGACTTGCGCGCGAGCGCCCACTTCGGGAACGGGCGCTCGAAGTCGTCCATGTGCATCAACGTGAAGCCGCTCATCGCTCCTCCCATTCCGGTTCCGGCCCGATTCCGACGCCTTCGGCGATCCGGTTGATGTAGTTGAAGTAGGCGATCACCTGGATCGCGTCGTGGATCGCCGCGTCGTCCCAGCCGTGGCCGCGCAGCACGTCGACGTCGGCCGCGCTCATCGTCGCCGGCGTCCGGGTGAGCTTGACGGCGTAGTCGCAGAGCGCCTCGACGGGCGGCGGCAAGCCCGCGCTTCGGTAGTCGTGGGCGCACCGCTCCACGAGCTCGTCGTCTGCGCCCTCGGCACGGAGGTCGTCTGCATGCGCACGCGTTCAGTAATGGCAGTCGTTCTCGCGGGAGACGACGGTGGCGAGCAGCTCGCGCTCCTGGCGGGAGAGCCCGGAGGGCCCCTTCATGATCCCGAGGTAGAGATCCATCGAGCGGCGCAGTACGCCGGGCCGGAGGCTCATCGCCTTGACGATGTTGAAGACCTTCCCGGCGCGGCCGATCGCAGCATCGTACTCCTGCTTCAGCGGGCCGGTTGCCTCGTCGACCTCGGTCAGGCGCAGATGGGCCATGCCCGCGATCCTACGCAGCGAGCAAGCCCGGGGAAACGACGTGCGCTTCCCCGGGCCCTCCTCTCCCCTTACCTACGCAGGTCGACCGGGAACGAGACGAGACGGCGCGTCGAGACGCCGCCGAGAATGTCCTCTCCGGCCTTGCGCGCGCGGGCGAACATCACGAGCAGCTGCTGGCTGTTCGTCGCCGGGTAGCCGGCCTGGCGGTTCATCGTCAGGGTCGCGAACCCGTCCGCGCCGGTCGGCTGCTCCGCCGGCGACGAGAACTGGTTGAACGGCACCGCCTCGGCGTACAGGAGCGCACCCTGCACGGCCTTGCCCTTACAGGTGACGCGGAATCGAACCGTGACCGTCGTCGTCCCACGGCCGACGACTCCCGGGCTGATCGCCTGGCCGTCGATGAGCAGCCGCTCGGGCGACGACACGTTCGCGATCGGGATCGGCGCGTTGCCGTTGCAACCCGTCGGAGCGGGAGCAGGTGCAACGCGGACGACCGCGGTCGGCACCGACGTCGCCGGAGTCGACCCGTCGTTGTTCCGGGCGGTCACGCGCGAGCGGATCGTGTTGCCGACGTCGACACGCTTGAGCACGTATGTCCTGTCGTTGGCGCCGCTGATCGCGGAGCAGCTGCCGCCGTCGGCGTCGCAGCGCCGCCACGAGTAGGTGAACGTGATCGGCGCGGTGCCGGTCCACGTGCCGTTGCTCGTCGTCAGCGTCTTGCCCTCCTCCGGCGTGCCGGAGACGGTCGGCGGCGACTGGTTCGACGGCGCCGCCTGAGGCGCCGAGTCGGCGACCTCCGCAAGACCGGCAACGGCCGCGAGCACGACCAGCGTGCTCGCGAGCGTCGCCGTGAGAATGGTGCGTCGTTTCATCATCAGACCCCTTCCGTGTTCGTTTGCGTCACGAGCAGGCGCGCCGCCACGTGATCTCGCGGCTGAACGCGCCGAGATAGCCCGCGCCGGCCTGGTTGACCGACATCGCGATCCGCAGCCGGTTCGCCCCGCACGGGAGCGTTGCCTGGAAGCGCGTGCGTGAATTCAGGTCGAGCGAGACGCGCTTGATCGTCACCCACTGCCCGAAGGCCGAGAGCCGCTGCAGCTGGATCTGCTTGCGGGCCATGCTGCGGCCGGCGTAGACGCGCGCCACGAACCCGCTCATGCGGCCGAACGAGACCGAGGGCGCAACGGCCGTGCTGATCACGAGGCTCGAGGCGGTCTTCCACTTCGCGCGGTAGATGGTGAGGATCTTCGGCGCGACGGCGAAGGAGAACGTGCCGTCGGTGCCGGTGATCACGGTGGCGAGCACGATCTCGGACGCCTGCCCGTAGGGCTGGTAGCTGAGCTGGACGTTCTCGCCCGGCTTCTTGTTGTTGACCTGGCCGGTGAGCGTCACCTTCTCGCCGAAGGCGATCTGAGGCTGCGAGGTCGCGAGCGTGACGGCGGGGGGCGGGCCGGCGACCCGGATCGTGCCGGTGACGGACGGGTTGAGCGCGTCGCGGTAGCGGTAGGTGCCGGCGACGTCGAACCGGAACGTGTACGTCCTGTTGCGGGAGAGTACGGGCGAGGCGAAGGCGCCCGTGGCGGAGACGATCTGGTGGTTCTGGGTGTCGTCGTTGCGCCAGCGGATCGAGTCGCCGGCGACGATGTTGACGGTGGCGGGGGAGAAGGCCGCCCGCTTGATCGAGACGGTCTTCGTGGTCGCGGCGGCTGCGGGGCCGGCGAGCAGCAGGCCGACGACGAGCGAGACGAGGATGAGGAGTGTGCGTCGCATAGGCGCAGCATCCCCCGTGCCGGACGCTCCCAAAGCGCAGAACGGTGCGGTTTTACGGAATCCGTACAGCCTTTTTGCGTCCCGCTTGCACAGCTCTATTGCGCAAGACGAGCATCCGCTTGAAAGCGGACGCTCGTCGCGAAGATCCCTGAAGGGGCCGCGTTCCGCGGCCCGCCGTCCGAATTGCGTCTGCGAGGGTCGGACAGGCTACGTTTCGCAGCGGAGCGGCACGGGCCCGGTGGCCCAGCCGGTCTTCAAAATCGGCCCGGTCGTGCAACCCACGGCTTGCTCGGTTCGACTCCGGGGCCGCTCCGTTGCGCCGAAGATCCCTCGATCGAGTGATGCCATTCGGTCCTAGAGACTCAAGCATCGGGTCCTACTCGCCGATGAGGTGAGAACTAGCGAGTTCCGTGGGCCGTGCCGCAGCTGTCCATGTAGAGCTCCTTCCGAAGCAGTGGGGGTGGCCGCCACCCCCACTCTTCTTTCTCTCTCCAGCTCAGGCCTCGCGGGCGTACTTCGCCTTCAGCGCGGCGATGTCGGCCGGGCCGTAGAGCGGGCGGCGCGGGTCGAGGCGCACGATCTCCTTGCGCCGCGGCACGCGGCCGAGCTCGCGGCCGAGCTTCTCCGCGCGCCGATGGCAGCCGTCGCAGAGCGTGATCAGGTCGCGGCCCGGCTCCTCCGCGCCGAGCGTCGCGTGCGTCAGGTGCCGGGCACTGGGTCCGAGCGCAGACCCACAGCGCTCGACCTCGCACGCGGGCGCCGCCGCCAGCTGCGCCTTCGCGCGCCGCTGCCAGTGGCCGCTCGCCGCGTACGCCGCCGGGCTGAGCCGGAAGAGGGCGCGGTACGCCTCGACCGACAGCTTGCCGCCCGCGTCCGGCGAGCGGCCGTCGCTGAAGCGCGCGAGCGCCGCCGCCGCCTCGGCCTCGGCCTCCTCACGCCGCCGCGCCGTCTCCCGCTGCGCCGCCTGGGCAGGCGTGAGCAGCGAGGGCGCCTCCCGGCGCGCCCGCAGCACGTCGTGCAGCGACTTCTTTCCGTCTCCTCGGCCCATCCTCTGACTAGTGTGCCCGGATGCGCACGCGCCGCCTGGGCAGCTCCGACCTCGAGGTGACCGTCGTCGGGCTCGGCTGCAACAACTTCGGCGGCCGGATCGACGAGGCCGCGTCGCGGGCGGTGATCGACGCAGCGCTCGACGCCGGCGTCACCTTCTTCGACACGGCAGACGTCTACGGCAACCGCGGCGGCAGCGAGGAGATCATCGGCCGCGCGCTCGCGGGACGGCGCGACCAGGTCGTGCTGGCGACGAAGTTCGGCCACGACCTCGGCGACGGCGAGACCGCCCGCGGCGCCCGGCCGTACATCCGCAAGGCGCTCGAGGCGTCGCTCCGCCGCCTCCAGACCGACCGGATCGACCTCTACCAGTACCACCGCCCGGACGGCGTCACGCCGCTCGCGGACACGCTCGAGGCGCTGCACGAGCTCGTCCAGGAGGGGACGGTGCGCGCGATCGGCTCCTCCAACTTCACCGCGGCGATGGTCGACGAGGCCGCCGCGATCGCGGCCGAGCGCGGCCTGACGCCCTTCGTCTCCGAGCAGAGCCAGTACTCGTGGCTGCGGCGCGGCGCCGAGGACGAGCTCCTCCCGGCGAGCGAGCGGCACGGCGTCGGCTTCATCCCCTACTTCCCGCTCGCGAGCGGCCTGCTCACCGGCAAGTACGCGAAGGGAGAGCCGACGCCCGAGGGGACGCGGCTGTCCGGTCGGGAGCTGGCCGAGGACGACCTCGACGCGGTCGAGCGGCTGCGCGCGTTCGGCGAGCGGCACGACGCCTCGCTGCTCGAGGTCGCGATCGGCGGCCTCGCCGCGGTTCCCGGCGTCGCCTCGGTGATCGCGGGCGCGACGAAGCCGGAGCAGGTGCGCGCGAACGCGGCCGCCGGCGCGTGGGAGCCGAGCGCGGAGCAGCTCGCGGAGCTGCGCGTGCTCTAGCCATGCTCGCCGAGGTCGCCGCTGCAGCCGCGCTCGTCTGCCTCGATCCCGGCCACGGCACTGCGCCCGACGTCGGCCGCCAGTTCGAGCCGATCGGCCCCGGCTCGGCGCAGTTGAAGATCAAGGATCCGGGCGGCGCAGCGGGTGAGGCGCCCGTCGCGCTCGCGATCGCACGTCGAACGCGGACACTGCTGCGCGCCCGCGGCTACCGGGTCGCGATGACCCGCGACGGCACCGGCTACCGCGGCGGCAACCGCGAGCGAGCCCGCTTCTGCAACGCGCGCGGCGCCGCGCTGATGATCCGCATCCACGCCGATGGGTCGACCGATCCGGCGATCCGCGGGATCTCGACGCTCGTGCCGGCGCTCCGCCGCGGCTGGACGAGCGACGTCTACAGCGCGAGCGGACAGGCCGGCCGTCTGCTCCAGAACGAGCTCGTCGCCGCCACGGCGCCCGCGACCTCGGCGTCGTCGAACGCGCCGACCTGACCGGCTTCAACTGGGCCGACGTGCCCGTCGTGCTCGTCGAGACCGGCTTCATGACGAACCGGCGCGAGGCCGGGCTCCTGCGCAGCACCGCCTATCAGCAGCGGCTCGCGGGCGCGCTCGCCCGCGGCACTCAGCGCTTCCTGAGCCGGTAGACGACGCCGCGGCCATGATCGGCCGCGAGTAGCGCGCCGATCTGCGGCTCGACGGCGAGCCCGAGCGGATGCTCGAAGCCATCGGCGAACGTCGAGGAGCGGCCGGTGCGGACGTTCACCTGCACGAGCTTCCGGCCCCAGCGCTCGCTCAGGTACTGACCCCACTCGGCGACGATCAGCCTGCCGCCCCAGAGCGCGAGCGTGTTCGCGGACGAGTGCGGCTCGAGGTAGGCGACCGGCGGCGTGACGCCGCGGCAGGAGCCCTGCAGCTTGCGCAACCGCCAGCTGGCCCAGCAGCGTGGCCAGCCGTAGTCGGCGCCCGGCCGGATCCGGACGATCGTCTCCGCCGGCTCGTTCTCGCCGAGGTCGTCGCGGGCGTTGTCCGAGACGTAGAGCGTCTCGCCGTCGAAGACGAGCCCGAACGGGTTGCGCAGACCGCGCGCGACGATCCGCAGGTCGCTGCCGTCCTGCCGGAAGGAGAGGATCGCGCCGCTGCGGCGGTCCTTTTCCTTGCAGGCGTCGCAGGTCGAGCCGCTGCCGAGATAGAGCCGATCGTCGGGGCCGAGCACGATCGTGTCTTGCTGGTGGCGGTCGAACGGCAGCCGCGTCACGATCTTCCGCCGCGACACCACCTGCCGGCCGCGGACGGCGAGACGGCTGACGTAGCCCTGCGCGGAGACGAACAGGTTCGAGCCGACCCACGTCAGCCCGAGCGGCGTCTCGAACCCGCGGGCGAGGACGCGCGGCTTCGAGGAGCCGCGTCCGACCACGACGACCTCGCCCGTCTCCTGGGTCGCGTAGAGGAGCCCGTCGGGGCCGAACGCGAGCGCGGTCGGCCGCTCCAGGCCGGTCGCGTAGAGCTCGGCCGTGAGGCCGCAGCAGGCCTTCAGCGCAGGAGCCGGCCGCAGCGCAGACGCACCGGGCGAAGCGACAAGCGCGGCGGCCGCCACGGCGGCCGCGAGAAGCTCACGCCTCCCAGGGATCGGCGGCGCCCGCGTCGGCGGTCTGCTTGCGCCGCCGCAGGCCGCGGCGGCGCTTCGGAGCCGGCGCCCGCTCGGCCGTCTGCTCCCGCTCGTCCGGGACGGGCTCGGCCGGCAGCTTCGTCACGATCGTCTTCGACTCCGCATCCGGCGCGGACTCGACCACGGTCGCCTGGACGACGGGCATGTCCCACGGCCCCGTCGTGTCCGCAGCGTCGGGAGCGAGCGGCGGCGCGATCTCGTCGAGGTGCCAGCGTGCGCGCTTCGCGGCCGCGGCCCACTCCGAGAGGACGACGAGCGTCCAGGCGGCGGCCATGACGAGCACGATCCACTCCTCGGAGAGGTCGGCGAGCCCGGCGAAGAGGGCGACGAGGAGCAGAAACGCGCCTTCGAGCACGAGGCGCGGCACAGTGAAGCCGCGCTGGAGCGGCGGCGGCACCGCAGCGACCCAGTCGGGCGACGGGTGGCCGCCGGGGTCCACCGGCCAGTGCTCCTCGTCGAAGCGCGCCGGTGCGGGCCGCTCGGCGCGCAGCGACTGCAGCTCGGCGCGCAACTCGCCCGCGACCACCTCCAGCTCGTGCACGCGGTCGGCGAAGGCGCTGAACGCCTCCTCGACGCGGGCCGCGTCGTACCCCTCGACCGCGCGGGGCAGATCGTCCGTCCGGGGAAGCTTGCTCATCCCTCTGAAGTATGCCGCCGGAGCGAAGAAGCCTGCTCAAGCGGTTTTTCCGTGACGGCTACTCGTCGTGACCGGGCCGGTTCATCTCCCCGAGCGCCTGCTGGGCCTTCTCGTGGATCGCGCGGCGGCGCTCGTCGAGCGACTGCGACGGCTGCTCAGGCTCCGCTTCCTGCTCCACCTCGGCCGCGACGTGCGGCGGGCGCTCGACCTCGTCGACCGGCTGGCCCTCGGCCGCATCGAACTCGTCGCGGTCGTCGGCGGCCTCGCGCGCCTGCGCGAGCTTGGCGCGCAGCTCCTCGGCGGGGTCGGGGCCGGCGTTTGGCCGCGGCTGCTGCCCGGCGTGCTCCTTGCGGAGGTGGCGCCAGAGCCAGGCCAGCCCGAGGGCGCCGGCGATCCCCGTCAGCAACCGTCCCATGGCCTCGATGCTAACCTGTCGGCGCTTCCTGCCTCGTCTTCGCGTGCGCTGTTCCCGCTCACGCTTGCCGGCGAGGCCGCCTAAGACCAGGGGAAGCCCGACGGAAGGAGACCGGGAACGTGATCGACTACGAGATTCTGCTCATGCTGGACCCCGACCTGCCCGAGGAGCGGCAGGAGGAGATCGTCAAGCGCACGCGCGACCTCGTCGAGAAGGGCGGGGGGACGTGGGACGGCCAGGACGCCTGGGGCCGCCGCAAGCTCGCCTACGAGATCGACAAGAAGAGCGACGGCGCCTACCACCTGCTCTCGTTCAGCACCGACGGCGACACGCTCGACGAGATCTCGCGCGTGCTCAAGATCGAGGACGACGTGATGCGTCACCTGGCCACCCGTCGTTACAAGCCTGGTTCGACCCAGCCAGTAGCGGTGGGCGGCCCCGCGCGCGAGGATGTCGCCGACCCGATCGACAGCTCGTCAGAGGAGGAGTAATGGCCCAGAACATCAACAGCGTCGTCCTCGTCGGCAACCTGACGCGGGATCCCGAGCTGCGGCACACGCCGTCCGGCACCGCCGTGACGACGCTCCGCATCGCCGTCAACGACCGCGTCAAGCGCGGCGAGGACTGGCAGGACGCCGCCTACTACTTCGACGTCACCGTGTGGGGCCGGACCGCGGAGAACTGCGCCCAGTACCTCGCCAAGGGCCGCCCCGTCGGCGTCCAGGGCAAGCTGACGTGGCGCGAGTGGGACGCCCAGGACGGGACGAAGCGGCAGTCCGTCGAGGTCGTCGCCGACAACGTCCAGTTCCTCGGCGGCCGCGACGGCGGCGAGGGCGGCGGGCAGCAGTTCGTGCCGGCCGGCGCCGCGCAGAGCTCGTCCGCCGACTTCCCCGCGGCTGCGGCCGACGACGACATTCCGTTCTAGGAGAGACACAGATGGCACAGCCGAAAACCCAGCAGTCGCGCAAGCGTCCCGGCTCGTCGCTCGCCCCCGGGCGGCGCAAGAGCTGCCTCTTCTGCAAGGACAAGGTCGAAGAGGTCGACTACAAGAACCTGAACCAGCTCCGGCGCTACATCTCGGAGAAGGGGAAGATCCGCAACCGCCGCATCACCGGCGCCTGCCGCCGGCACCAGCGGCAGGTCGCGGTCGCCGTCAAGCGGGCGCGCGAGATGGCGCTCCTGCCCTACGTGGAGCCGCGCTGATGGAAGTCATCCTGCTCTCGGACGTCGACAAGCTGGGGCTGCGCGGCGAGGTCGTCAACGTCGCCCGCGGCTACGCGCGCAACTTCCTGCTTCCGCGCAAGCTGGCGGAGCCGGCCACCGCGGGGCGCGTCGCCGAGCTGAAGCGGCTCGACGACCAGCGCGCCCGGCACGAGGCCCGCTCGGTCGAGCAGGCGAACGAGATCGCCGACGTGCTCCGGAAGACCGTGCTCAGCTTCGACGTCAAGTCGGGGCCGACCGGCGCGCTCTTCGGCTCGGTGACGACGACCGACATCGCCGACGAGCTCTGGCGCACGCGCAAGATCCGCGTCGACCGGAAGAAGATCGGCACCGACTCGATCCGCCGGATCGGCCGCTACGCGATCCCGATCCAGATCTTCGAGGACGTCACCGTCGACGTGAAGACCCTGGTCGTCCCCGAGGGCGGCGAGCTGCCGCCCGAGGAGGAGCTGGCCGCGATGGAGGCCGCCGAGGCCGAGGCGGAGGCGGCGAAGGAGGCCGAGGCGGAGGCTCACCGCGCCGAAGCTGCGGAGATCCTCGAGGCCGAGCTGGCCGCCGAGGAGGAGGCCGCCGCGCCCGAGGCAGAAGCCGCACCCGAGGCAGAGGCTGTGGCCGAGGCGCCGGAGGCGGCCGCAGAGGCCGAGTCCGAGCCCCCCGCCGAGCCTGACGCGGACGCCGTGGAGACCGAGCAGCAGTAGCTCTGCACAGAGCGCTCCACAGGCCTGTGGAGCGCTCTGTGAACTTCCCGCTCTAAGCGGCCACGGCTGTTGTGGACAGTGGTGGCGACCCGGCTCGATTTCGGTGGAGAACCTTCCGAACACGGGTTCTCTTTCCCCTGCAGGACCGCCGTTTTTGCTTCCCACAGCTGCCTGTGAATCCCCAGCTGTTGAGGCCGTCCGCCGCTGCCGCTCTAATGGGACGTCCATGGCCCAGGTCGCGCCTGCCCACGCCTCGACCGTGCCCCCGGCGGGGACCCAGTCTCCCCACGTGCCCTCGCACGATCTCGACGCCGAGATGTCGGTCCTGAGCGCGATGCTGCTCGCGCCGACCGCGATCGCGGCCGTCAGCGAGCACCTGAAGGCGTCCGACTTCTACCGGCGCACGCACGGCGTCATCTTCGACATCGCCCGCGGCCTGTTCGAGCGCGGCGAACCGGTCGACGCGATCACCGTCACGGCGAAGCTCGAGGAGGAGGGCCAGCTCGAGCTCGTCGGCGGCCGCGGCAAGATCCACGAGATCGCCGCCTGGGCGTCCGCGTCCGGAAACGCCGGCCACTACGCGCTGATCGTCCGCGACCACTCTCTGATCCGCCGCCTCTCCGACGCCGGCCGGGAGATCACGAGGCTCGCGACCGACCGCGGTGACGAGACGAACCACCTGATCTCGCAGGCGGAGCAGGTCCTGTTCGAGGTCAGCCAGGCCGGCAGCCCGGGCGAGCTGCGCTCGCTCCAGGAGGCGCTCGTCGAGACGTTCGAGCGGGTCAGCCACCTGTACGAGCAGGGTGCCTCGGTCACGGGCGTCTCGAGCGGGTTCTCCGAGCTCGACGCGGTCACGGCCGGCTTCCAGCCCGGCAACCTGATCATCCTCGCCGCGCGCCCCTCGATGGGGAAGAGCGCCCTCGGGATCAGCATCGCCGCCAACGTCGTCCGCACGGGGACACCGTGCGCCTTCTTCACGCTCGAGATGTCGAAGCAGGAGGTGACGCAGCGGCTGATCTGCCTCGAAGGGAAGATCGACTCGCACAAGATCAGGACCGGGAAGCTGGCCGAGGAGGACTGGTCGCGCCTGTCGAAGGCGTGCGCGTCGCTCGAGCAGGTGCCGCTCTACCTCGACGACACCCCCGGCCTCACCCTCTTCGAGCTCCGCTCCCGCGCCCAGACGCTGAAGCGGCGCGAGCCGAACCTCGGGATGATCGTCGTCGACTACCTGCAGCTGATGGCGATGGGCGGCACCGTCGAGAGCCGGCTGCAGGAGGTGTCGTCGCTCTCGCGCGGCCTGAAGGCGCTCGCCAAGGACCTCGAGGTGCCGATCATCGCGCTCTCGCAGCTCTCGCGCGCCGTCGAGCAGCGCACCGACAAGCGCCCCGTGCTCTCCGACCTGCGCGAGAGCGGCAGCATCGAGCAGGACGCCGACCTCGTCATGTTCATCTACCGCGACGAGTACTACAACGGCGAGGAGTCGGAGCAACAGGGGCTCGCCGAGGTGCACGTCGCCAAGCACCGCAACGGGCCGACCGAGACGATCAAGCTCAACTTCGTCAAGCGCTACGCCAAGTTCTCCGACCACCGCGCCGCGTGAAAGCGACCTGCCTCAGATGCGAGCGCCCCTTCGAGACGATCGAGGTGAAGGTCATGCACTTCACCTTCCCTGGCAGCCGCTACTGCGAGGTGTGCCGCCAGGCCGAGGAGGTCGAGCAGGCCGAGAGCCAGGCAGCGGCCCGGTTCACGCGGACCGGCGTGCCGCTCGCCTACCGCGACTGCTCGTTCGCGACGTTCCGGCGGGTGCCGGGAACCGGCGACGCGCTCGCGCAGGCGATGCACCTGTCCAAGGAGGTGCGGCAGGGACGCCGGCCGAACCGCGGCCTGCTCCTGCACGGTCCGCCGGGCGCGGGCAAGACGCACCTCGCGATCGCGATCCTGCGCGAGGCGGCGTACATGCAGGAGTCGGCGAGCCTCTTCATCAACGTGCCGACGTGGCTGCAGCGCCTGCGCGACCTGCGCAGCCAGCAGCTCGACGGCGAGGAGCTGCACTGGAGCTTCCCGCGCGGGTTCAAGATCGTCGTGCTCGACGATCTCGGCAACGAGAAGCCGGACGACTGGTCGCGCGGGCGCCTCTACAGCCTCGTCAACGAGCGCGAGTCGTCCCGCTCGCTGACGATCGTGACCACGAACCTGACCCTCGGCGAGCTCGACGACCGCGTCGGCAAGCCGATCGCGAGCCGGCTGCGGCGGCTCTGCCAGGAGGTGAGGCTGACACCGACCAACGACTACCGGGCACTAGGGGCAGCGTGAGGAAAGGAGCATCGGCATGATCGATCAGACGGTCTGGCTGGCAGCGCGGGCGACGTCGTACACCGTCGTCTGCGAGGAGTGCGCCGCCGAGCACGGATATCTCGGCGCGCGGGTGGAGGGACGGCTCGAGCTCGAGCGCGAGCACACGGCGACCTGCTGCACACGGGGCCATCCGATCAGCGTCGTCCGCACGTTCGAGCAGCCGGTCGGCGTACGACTCAACTGAACCGGGCATGATTCAGGGGTGCCAGCGACCGTAATCGTCGGCGCCCAGTGGGGCGACGAAGGAAAGGGCAAGATCGTCGACCTGCTCGCGCAGTCGAGCGACGTCGTCTGCCGCTACCAGGGCGGCCCGAACGCCGGCCACACGGTGATCGTGGACGGCGAGACGTTCAAGTTCCGCCACCTGCCGTCGGGGATCCTCTCCGGCAAGGTCAGCGTGCTCGGCGCCGGCTGCGTCGTCGACCCGGAGGTGCTGCTGGAGGAGCTCGACGGGCTCGAGCAGCGCGGGATCTCGTCCGAGCCGCTCAGGATCTCCGGCAACGCGCACCTGATCATGCCCTGGCACATCGCGATCGACGGCGCCGGCGAGAAGCGGCTCGGCAAGCTCCAGATCGGGACGACCCGCCGCGGCATCGGCCCCGCGTACGCCGACAAGGCCGCGCGCCTCGGCATCCGCGTCCAGGACCTGCTCGACGCGAAGATCCTGCGTCAGAAGATCGAGACGGCGCTCGCCGAGAAGAACATCTGGCTCGAGCGCGTCTACGAGCTGGAGCCGTTCGAGCTCGAGGAGGTCGCGGCCCGGCACGAAGGCTTCGCGCAGCGGCTGCGGCCGTTCGTCGCCGACACGTCACTGCTCGTCGACGAGGCGATCCGCGACGGCAAGGAGGTCCTGCTCGAGGGCGCCCAGGGGACGCTGCTCGACCTCGACCACGGCACGTATCCCTTCGTCACCTCGTCGAACCCGATCGCGGGCGCAGCGGCGACGGGGATCGGGATCGGGCCGACGCGGATCGACCGCGTGATCGGCGTCTCGAAGGCGTACGTGACGCGCGTCGGCGCGGGGCCGTTCCCGAGCGAGATGGAGCCGGAGCTGGCGGCCAAGGTGCGCGAGCTCGGCCAGGAGTACGGCACCGTCACCGGCCGCGACCGCCGGCCCGGCTGGCTCGACCTCGTCGCGCTCCGCTACGCGGTGCGCCTGAACGGGATCACGTCGCTGGCGCTGACGAAGCTCGACGTCCTCTCGGCGTTCGACGAGCTCGAGGTCTGCGTCGCCTACCGGCTGCCGGACGGCACGGAGACGCGCGACTTCCCGGCGCACCAGAGCGACTTCCACCACGCCGCGCCGGTCTTCGAGACCGTCCCCGGCTGGGCGGAGCCGCTCGACGAGTGCGCGACGCTCGACGACCTCCCGGACGCAGCGCGCTCATACGTCGAGCTGGTCGAGCGGGAGCTGGACGTCGCCGTCGAGCTCGTCGGCACCGGCGCCGCGCGCGAGCAGGTGCTCGCGCGCAGCTAGCGGCCTCGGCTAGACGACCTTCCAGGGATCGACGTAAATGTCGTCGACCCGCCAGGTGCCGCTGCCGAAGAGCGATCCCTTCGGAGTGAAGCGCAGTGCGATGTCGGATGTCAGCCCGTCCAGCGTCAGCACGTTGAGCAGCCCCATCAGCTGGAGCGCCGGCAGACTCGGCGCCCAGGACTTGCTGGGCAACCCCGCCGGCAGCAGGTCGATCGACCGCTCACGCCCCCTGGGATCCTGGTAGACCGCCTCGACCCGCATGAACGAGAGCAGGTTGCCACCGGTGGAGACGTAGCGGACGATCGGCAGCACGAGGCCCATGCACATCGGCGGGCTCGTCGCCGAGCTGCCCGGCGGCAGCAGCAGCGAGCGCGAATCGGTGCGCTTCGTGACGAAGAACGGCTCGTTCCCGTCGACGACACGCGCGCCGCCCGTCAGCTTCCAGCCCGCCGCGCCCGATTCGAAGTCCCCGCCCGGAAGCAAGGTATACGGGAGAGGGTCGAGCCACTGCAGGAACGGGTGCACAGGCTCGTGCCCGCAGCCGAGCAACGATCCGTCGCCCGCGCGCGCAGGTGATGCGCTCGCCGCCGCCAGGACGACGAGCGCCCCCGCGATCACCAGCTACGTACCGGATGCCCTTGATCGTGCCCGCAGTTCTCATATGCTCGCCCTCTCCCTTTGTTGCCGCCGTCGTCGCAGTGTCGTCGGCGACGCCGTTCCGACAATCCCCCGCAGGGGTGAACGAACGGCTAGGTCGCCGAATCCCTCGTTCGAGTGAACCCACGGCCGCCGGCGGATCCGATATCCACTTCGTGAGCACAGCGGAGCTCGATCCCACCACCGAGATCCAGCTCGAGGACATGCGGGCGCGCCGGCAGGCGCGCCTCGGCAGCCGCGAGCTCTGGGCGAGCGTCGTCACCGGCGGCTTCTTCCTCGTGGTCGCCGTGCCGCTCGCGCTCGGGCTCGACTCGGCGACGCAGCACTCGTCCCCGCTGCTCCTGGCCGCGCTCGTCGGCGCCTACGCGCTCGCCTACAACGTCGAGTTCGAGGTCGGCCCCGGGCTAGCCACCCCGACGCAGCTCGTCTTCGTGCCGATGCTCTTCCTCGTCCCGCTCGGCCTCGTCCCGCTCTGCGTCGCCGCCGGAATCATGCTCGGCAACGTGCTCGAGCTGCTCGACGGCCGCATCAGGGTCGAGCGCGTGCTCGGCAGGCTCGGCGAGGCCGTCTACTCGCTCGGGCCCGTGCTAGTGCTCGCCGCCGCGGGCGACCCCGGGCCGGCGGAGGCCGCCGCCGTCGTGCTGCTCGGCGCGCTCGCAGCGCAGTTCGCCGCCGACTTCGTCAACGCCGCCACGCACACGCGGATCGCGCTCGGGCTCTCGCCACGCGCATTCTTCAAGCCGCTCTCGGTCGCCTGGATCGTCGACGCGGCGCTGGCCCCGGTCGCGCTGCTCGCCGCGGTGGTCGGCGATCGACCGCGACGGCGCGTTCCTGCTCGTGCTCCCGCTCGTTGCGCTGCTGCGCACGTTCGCGCGCGAGCGCCGCAGCCGCGTCGACCACGCGCTCGAGCTCAGCCACGCCTACCGCGGCACCGCGCTCCTGCTCGGCGACGTCGTCGAGGCCGACGACAGCTACACCGGCTCGCACAGCCGCGACGTCGTCTCGCTCTCGGTCGCCGTCGCGGACGAGCTGAAGCTCGACGCCCGCGCCCGGCGCGACACCGAGTTCGTGGCGCTGCTGCACGACGTCGGCAAGATCCGGATCCCGAACGAGATCATCAACAAGCCGGGCCCGCTGACCCCGGAGGAGCGGGCGATCGTCGAGACGCACACGCTGATCGGCGAGGAGATGCTCGACAA
This sequence comes from uncultured Gaiellaceae bacterium, assembly GCA_963738795.1. Classification (GTDB taxonomy): domain Bacteria; phylum Actinomycetota; class Thermoleophilia; order Gaiellales; family Gaiellaceae; genus Gaiellasilicea. The sequence continues at coordinate 178,511 of CAVTXQ010000003.1, forward strand.
GGTCGGCGGCGTCCTCGGCAACGTCGGTCACCTCGTCCGCTCCTGCCACGAGCGCTACGACGGCGGCGGCTACCCGGACGGGCTCGCCGGCGACCGGATCCCGCTCGTCGCCCGGATCGTCTGCTGCTGCGACGCCTACAACGCGATCACGACCGACCGGCCGTATCGCGCGGGCCGCTCGGCCGAGGAGGCGCTGGCGGAGCTGCGCCGCTGCGCCGGTACGCACTTCGACCCGGTCGTGGTCGAGGCGCTCGCCCGGGTCGTCTAGCGGAAGAGCCCGACCGCCAGCACGACCACGGCGACGGCCGGGATCGTCGTGCCGACGACGATCCGGTTCATCAGGGCCGGCCGCACCTCGTAGACGCGCGCGAGGACGAGCAGGTGGAACGCGCTGGGCATCCCGGCGAGGAGGTAGAAGACACCGGGACGCTCGCGCCGAGGAGCGCGCCCGTCGCGAGCAGCGCCAGCGGCCCGCCGGCGAGCCGGATCGCGACGGCGCCGGCCGCGCGGCGCAGTTCCTCCGGAGGACGCGCCACCCGCGCGAACGTGAGCGAGAGGCCGAGCAGGAAGAAGCCGTAGGGCCCGATCACCGCGCCGACGACGTCCTGCGGCCGTGGCGGTGCCGGGGACGTCGACGCCGGCCGCGCGCAGGACGAGCGCGAGCCAGAAGGCGTGCAGCGGCGGGTTCGCGAGCACCGCGCGCAGCCGGTGCCGCCGCGAGACCTCGACCTCACGGCGGCCGTGCACCCGCGCGATCGCCGTCGAGATCGACGAGGCCGGCACGAGCCACGAGAGCCGGTCGTAGAGGACGGCGAGCGCGAGCCCGTCGGCGCCGTAGGCGAGCTGTGCGAGCGGGAAGCCGACGAAGCCGGTGTTGCCGAACCCGGCCGCGAGCGTCAGCGCTCCGCGCTCGTCGCGCTCGCTCGGCGACGAGCCGTGCGTAGCCGTAGCCGCCGAGCCCGACGAGCCAGCTCGCGAGGATCGCCGCTCCGAGCGCGCGGCCGAGGCCCTCGTCGAGGTCGACGGTGAGGAACGTGACGAAGACGAGCACTGGTGAGAACGTCCAGAAGAAGAGGATCCAGACGACGTCGCGCAGGCGCGCCGGCGCGCCCGCGAGCTGAACGGCGTAGCCGGCGAGGAGGAAGACCAGGAGCAGGAGGCTCTCGGCGAGCACCGCCTGAGGCTACTGCGGGTGGGGAGTAGACTCGGCCGCCGTGAAGGTGCTCCTCGTCGGGTCGGGCGGTCGCGAGCATGCGCTCGCGTGGAAGCTGGCGCAGTGCGCCGGGACTGACCGCGCTGCACGCGGCGCCGGGCAATCCGGGGATCGCGGCGCTCGGCGACTGCCATCCGGTGCGCGCGGACGACGCGGAGGCACTGCTCGGCCTCGCCCGCAGCCTCGACGTCGACCTGGCGGTGATCGGCCCCGAGGCACCGCTCGTCGCAGGTGTCGGCGACGCGCTGCGCCGGAACGGGATCCCGGTCTTCGGCCCGGGCCGCGCCGCGGCGCGAATCGAGGGGTCGAAGAGCTTCGCCAAGGACGTGATGGCGGCGGCCGGCGTGCCGACCGCCGAGACGCTTGCGGTCGCGCGGCCGCCGTGCGTCGTCAAGGTGGACGGGCTCGCAGCCGGCAAGGGGGTCTTCATCTGCGAGACGGCCGAGGCGCTCGACGAGGGCTTGCGCGCCGCATCTGCCTTCGACGGCCCGATCGTGATCGAGGAGCTGCTCGCCGGCGACGAGATCTCGGTCTTCGCGCTCTCGGACGGGCGCCGCGTCGTGCCGCTCGCACCGGCCCAGGACTTCAAGCGGATCGGCGACGGCGACACGGGCCCGAACACCGGCGGGATGGGCTCGTTCTCGCCGGTCTCCGGCTTCGGGGCGGCCGAGGTCGCGGAGCTGGTCGAGCAGATCCACGCTCCGGTCGTCGAGGAACTCGCCAGGCGTGGGGCGCCGTTCGTCGGCGTTCTCTTCGCCGGCCTGATGCTGACGGAGTCCGGGCCGAAGGTGCTCGAGTTCAACGCCCGCTTCGGCGACCCCGAGACGCAGTCGATCCTGCCGCGGCTCGAAGGAGACCTCCTCGGCGCGCTCGCGGCCGCGGCAGGCGGCGACCTGGAGGGCGTCGAGCTCGCCGTCTCCGAGGATGCGGCGGTGACCGTCGTGCTCGCGGCCGCCGGCTACCCGGAGCGCTCCGACGCGGGAACGCCGATCGAGGGGATCGCGGCCGCGGAGGCCGCCGGCGCGATCGTCTTCCACGCCGGGACGGCGCTGCACGGCGACCGGCTGGTCACGAACGGCGGTCGCATCCTCGGCGTCACCGGGATCGGGCCGACGATCGCCGACGCTCGCGAGCGCGCGTACGCGGGCTGCGAGCGGATCCGGTTCGAGGGCATGCACTACCGCCGCGACATCGCTCTGGACGCGACCGCCGCGCCGGGCTGATCGCCGGCGATCGGCCGAGGCGGACGCTAGACTCGCTCGAGTGATTTCGCGCTACTCCCGCCCGGCCATGTCGGCGATCTGGTCGGACGAGGCGAAGCTGCGCCGGTGGCTCGACGTCGAGCTGGCCGCGCTCGACGGGTGGGCGGAGACCGGCGTCGTGCCGCACGAGGCGGTCGACGCGATCCGTGCGCAGGCAGTGCCGCCGAGCGCCGAGCGGGTGGCGGAGATCGAGGCGCAGACGCACCACGACGTCGCCGCGTTCGTCGACGCGGTGGCCGAGCAGCTCGGCGAGCGAGGGGCGCTGGTTCCACTACGGCCTCACCTCGTCGGACGTGCTCGACACGGCGCTGTCGCTCCAGATCCGCGAGGCCGGAGCGCTCGTGCTCGAGGGAATCGAGCGCGCGTTCGCGGCGGTCGTCGCGCGGGCGGAGGAGCACCGCGAGACGATCACGATCGGGCGGACGCACGGCGTCCACGCCGAGCCGACGACCTTCGGGCTCAAGCTCGCCGGCTGGGCCTTCGCGCTCGAACGCGACCGGGCCCGCGTGGCGCGCGCGCTCGAGGGGATGCGCGTCGGCAAGCTCTCGGGCGCCGTCGGCACGTACTCGGCCGCCGACCCCGAGGTCGAGCGGATCGCGTGCGAGCGGCTCGGGCTCGAGCCGGCGCCGAGCTCGACGCAGATCCTCCAGCGCGACCGGCACGCCGAGGTGCTGAACGCGCTCGCGCTGCTCGCTGCCTCGCTGGAGCGCTTCGCCCTCGAGCTCAGGCACCTCGCCCGCACCGAGGTGCGCGAGGTCGAAGAGCCGTTCGGCAGCGGCCAGAAGGGCTCGTCGGCGATGCCGCACAAGCGCAACCCGATCGTCGTCCGAGCGCATCTGCGGGCTCGCGCGCGTCGTCCGCGGGAACGCGGTCGTCGGGCCTCGAGAACGTCGCGCTCTGGCACGAGCGGGACATCTCGCACTCGTCGGCCGAGCGGGTCGTCCTGCCCGACGCGTTCCTCGCCGTCGACTACATGCTCGACCGCTTCGCGTGGCTCATGGAAGGGCTCGTCGTCCGCACCGAGCGGATGCGCGAGAACCTCGACGCGAGCCACCGCCTCTACTTCAGCCAGCGCCTGCTGCTGGCGCTCGTCGAGTCGGGACGGTCGCGCGACGACGCCTACCGGCTCGTGCAGCGCCACGCGATGCGGGCGTGGGACGAGGGTCTCGACTTCCCCGAGCTCGTCGCGGGCCGACGCGGAGATCGCCGGCGCGGTCGACCTCGACGCGGTCTTCGACCTCGGCTCGTACACCCGGAACGCCGGCGTCGTCTTCGACCGCCTGCGCGCGCTGCGCCAGGAGCACGTTCATGCCTGAGGCCGCCGTCCATCTCGCGAGCGGGAAGGTGCGCGAGCTCTACGCGCTCGACGACGAGCGGCTGCTGCTCGTCGCCTCCGACCGGATCTCGACGTTCGACGTGATCCTGCCGACCGAGATCCCCGACAAGGGCCGCGTCCTCACCGGCCTGTCGGCGTTCTGGTTCGGCCTGACCCGCGAGATCGTCCCGAACCACCTGCTGGCGCTGCGCGACGACGGCCGCTCGCTCGAGTGCCGGCGCCTCGAGATGCTGCCGGTCGAGGTGGTCGTGCGCGGCTACCTGTCCGGCTCGGGCTGGAAGGACTACCGCGCGACCGGAGCGGTGTGCGGGCACGCGCTGCCGGCCGGGCTCGTCGAGTCGGACCGGCTGCCCGAGCCGATCGTCACGCCGGCGACGAAGGCCGCCTCCGGCCACGACGAGAACATCGACGCACGCACCGCTGCCGACCTCGTCGGCGCCGAGCGCTGGGCCGAGGTCGAGACCGTCGCGCTCGCGCTCTACGCCTTCGCGTCGCGGCACGCGGAGGCGCGCGGGATCATCCTCGCCGACACGAAGTTCGAGCTCGGCTTCGACCAGGCGGGGACGCTCGTCCTCGGGGACGAGGCGCTGACGCCCGACTCCTCGCGCTTCTGGCCGGCCGACGAGTACGCGCCCGGCGGCCCGCAGCCGTCCTACGACAAGCAGTACGTCCGCGACTACTGCGAGAGCCCTCGGCTGGGACAAGACCGACCCCGGCCCGGAGGTGCCCGCCGACGTCGTCGCGGGAACGCGCGCCCGCTACGTCGAGGCGTTCGAGTTGCTGACGGGGCTCGCGTTCGACGCCTACCTCGCCGACCCGCAGGTCGTGCTGCGATGAAGGTCACCGTGCTCGTCCGCCCGAAGGCCGGCATCCTCGACCCGCAGGGCGAGGCGGTGCAGGGGTCGCTGCGCAAGCTCGGGTTCGCCGTCGGCGGTGCCCGCGTCGGCCGGCTCGTCGACCTCGAGGTCGACGCCACGAGCTCGCAGGAGGCGAAAGCCCAGGTGGAGCGCATGTGCCAGGAGTTGCTCGCGAACCCGCTGATCGAGAGCTTCGAGATCGAGGTCGACGGCGCGTGAGCAGGCCGAAGGTGGCGGTGCTCGTGTTCCCGGGCTCGAACGACGACCGCGACGCCGCGTGGGCACTGGGCGCTCTCGGCGCCGATGCGGAGCTCGTCTGGCACGCGGAGACGGAGCTTCCGCGTGGTACCGGCGCCGTCGTTCTCCCGGGCGGCTTCTCCTACGGCGACTACCTGCGCTGCGGCGCGATCGCGCGCTTCGCCCCGGTGCTGGACGCGGTCCGCGAGTTCGCTGCCGGCGGCGGCCCGGTGCTCGGAATCTGCAACGGCTTCCAGATCCTCTGCGAGGCGGGCCTGCTGCCGGGCGTGCTGCGGCGCAACCGCGACCTCGAGTTCGTCTGCCGCGACGTCCTGCTGCGGGTCGAGCGTGTCGACACGCCGTTCACGGCCCGGTGCGAGCCGGGCCAGGAGCTGACGATCCCGGTGAAGCACGGCGAGGGCTGCTGGTACGCGGACGAGGAGCTGTACGGCGAGCTGGAGGCCGCGGGCCAGCTGGTGCTGCGCTACGCGGAGGACTGCAACGGCTCGGTCGGCGATGTCGCCGGGGTCTGCAACGAGACACGGAACGTCTTCGGCCTGATGCCGCACCCCGAGCATGCGGTCGATCCGCTGCTCGGCTCGGGTGACGGCGCGCTGCTGCTCGCCGCGCTCGTGGACGCAGCCCGCGAGAGCACGCTCACCCCTGCCTGACCGCCCAGGGCGACTCAGAGCCGCAGCACCTCCTCGAGCCCGGGATGCTTCGCCAGCGCCGCGCGCAACCGCTCGAGATCCTTGAGCCGGAGCGTCACCGGCCCGCGTCGCGCGACGCCGTCGGTCGCGTAGGCGAAGCGGACGAGCCGCTCGCCCTTGCCGTCCTCGAGGAGCTGGACGAGCGAGGCGAAGCGCTTGCCGCCCGACTGCTGCGGCAGTCGCAGCTCCTCGACGAGCGTCGCCGGGCCCCACGGAGTCGCCGCTTTCGTCGTTTCACCCATGCCGACAACGCTACGCGGCGACTCGCAACGAGAGAGCAACGGGTTCGTGCCGAAACCGAATCAATCGCTCCACCGTTGACTCCATATGCCGAGAGCGATCTGGAGCGGCACGATCTCGTTCGGGCTCGTCAGCGTCCCGGTGCGGATGTACAGCGCGATCGCCGAGTCCGACCTCCACTTCCACCTCGTCCACGAGCCGGACGGCGGCCGGATCGGCTACCAGAAGGTCTGCAAGGCCGAGAACGAGCCCGTCCCCGACGACGAGATCGTGAAGGCGTACGAGGTGAAGGAGGACGAGCTCGTCGTCCTCACCGACGAGGACTTCGACGCGGCCAAGTCGGAGGGCGTCAAGACGATCGAGATCTCCGACTTCGTCCCCTACGAGGAGATCGACCCGATCTACTTCGAGCGCACCTACTTCCTCGGCCCGCAGGACGGCGGCGAGAAGGTCTACTCGCTGCTGCGCCAGGCGATGGAGAAGACGGGGCTCGCGGCGATCGGCAAGTACGTGATGCGCGACAAGCAGCACCTCGGCTGCCTGCGGATCCGGGAGGGCGTGATCACGCTCGAGAAGCTCTTCTTCCACGACGAGATCAGGCCGGCGAAGGAGATCGCGCCGAGGAAGACCAAGGTGCCCGAGGCGGAGCTGAAGATGGCGACCGCCCTGATCGGCCAGTTCAAGGGCGAGCTTCGAGCCCGAGCGCTACGAGGACACCTACCGCGACGCGCTCCTGAAGGTGATCAAGGCGAAGCAGAAGGGCGAGACGATCGCGGCGGTACCGGCGGCCGAGGACGAGGAGCCGGCCGACCTGCTCGCGGCGCTGAAGGCGTCGGTCGACGCCGCGAAGAAGAGCAAAGGCTCCGTCCGCGCGAAGAGGCCACCCGCCCGGAAGAAGCCGCCCGCGCGGAAGCGGAAGCCCGCGAAGCGCTAGGCGCGGTCGCTCACCACTGCTTGCGCCGCGCTTTGATCGGCGGCGTGCTCGTGATGTGGAACGCCCGGCAGCGGCCGCAGCGGTACGGGCGCTTGAAGGTGAAGCTGCCGAAGCGCTTCACCATCCCGGCGATCGCCTGCTGCGCGTCACGCACGGTCGCATACCGCGTCTTCGTGCACGAGTTGCGTTTCACGCCCACTTCTCTTCGATCGACCGCATGCCCGCGGTGCATTAGGCCTGGCTGTCGAGCCCGCTGACGCCCCACGTGTCGGCGAGCAGGTAGCCCTCCGGGAACGGGTCGTCCGGGTCGACGTAGAGCTGCGTCACGCCCGTGATCCAGGCGCTGCCGCGGATCGCCGGGACGATCGCGGCGCGGTCGCCGACGCGCGTCACGGCGACGATCCGCCCGTCGAAGGTCGAGCCGATCGCGGACGCGTGCGTCATCGCGTCGCCGACGCCCATCAGCCCGCGCGCGTGCAGGACAGCCAGCCGCGCCGAGAGACCGGTGCCCGTCGCCGAGCGGTCGAGCCGCCCGGGCGCGACGACGACTGCGTTGCGGCTCACCTCGCCGACGCCCCGCCACGGCTCCGCCAGCTGGACGATGCTGACGCCGGCGATCGCCGGGTTCTCCGGATGGACGCACGGCAGCTGCTCGCGCGCGGCGGCGCGGATCCGCTCGCCCGCGAGCGAGAGCTCGCGCGCCTCGTGCGGCTCGATCGCGAAGCCGAGCGCGTGCGCGTCGGCGATCGCGTACCACATGCCGCCGTACGCGACGTCGACCGCGATCGTCCCGAGCCCGTCGACCTCGAGCGGCGCGTCGAGCCGGTCGGCGAAGCACGGGACGTTCGTGAACTCGACGCTCTCGACGCGGCCGTCGCGGCAGGTCGCCCGCGCCTCGACGACGCCGCCGGGCGCCTCCAGCCGCACGACCGTCTCCGGCTCGACCATCGCGAGCATGCCGGTCTCGAGCAGGACGGTCGTCGTGCAGATCGTGTTCGAGCCGGACATGGCCGGATACTCGGTCGGCTCCATGATGATGAAGCCGGCGTCGCAGTCCGGGCGCGTCGCGGGGACGATGAGGTTCGCGTGGCAAGCGACGCTGCCGCGCGGCTCGCGCAGGAGCAGCTTCCGCAGCGCGTCGCCTTCGCGCTCGAGCGTCTGCATCTGCTCGAACACGGTCGCGCCCGCGGGCGGCAGGACGCCGCCGACGACGACGTTGCCGATCTCGCCGCCGGCGTGGCAGCCGACGACGGTGATCATCCGCCGCGAGCGCATGACGCGAATCTATTCGTCGAGCAGCTCGAGCAGCTTCGTGACCGTGTTCCAGTTGCGGGCGGTCGAGACGACGCCGAGCTTCCTGTCGTCGAGGAGCTTCGCGAGCGGCGAGCGCTGAACGCCGTCCGGGTGCCACGCGTAGAGCTCGCGGCCGCTGACGACCACACCGGCCGCCTCGAGCTCACGTGCGAGCTTCGCGGGCAGCTTCTTGGAGAGGAAGCTGACGAGGTAGCGGGACGGGTTCGTCACGACCTTCCCGAGCGGATCGAGCGCCACGACCTTGGCCAGCTCGGCGCGGGTCCGCACGAGCACCTGCACGTCCATCCCGAGCGCTGCCGCGAGCTGTCGCTCGAGCTGTGCCTCGAGCTTGCGCGGCGGGAGCGGGCTCGAGAGGACGACGTTGCCGCTCTGCAGGTGCGTGCGCACGTCGTCGTGGCCGGCCTCCTCGAGCAGCGTGCGGAGGTCGGCCATCGCGACACGGCGCCGCTTGGCGAGGTTGATCCCACGGAGGAAGGCGACGTAGCGTGCCACTACGCGGGCACCCGGCGCCGACGAGCCCACCAGAAGACGCCGCCGGCAAGAGCGAGCACGACGACCGGCGCGATCAGGACCGGGTTGAACCCGCTCGCGGGCGGCGGCTCGTAGTCAAGGCTGCCGGAGATCGCGAGCGGCTCGCGGCCGACTCTTCCCGGAACCTCCCAGTCAAAGACGTGCTGCGGCTGATCCGGTTCCTGCCGCACCTTCGGCGGGTCGATCGGGCTCATCCAATGGATCCGGTGATCGTGCCAGTCGAACGAGCGCCCGCGGGAGACGCGCTCCCAGACAGGCGCGGCAGTGGCCGACGCCGATTCCGGGACGTCGACGCCGCCGAACCGCTCCTGGTTCAGGTACGTGGCCGGCGAGCGCGTGTTGCGATAGACGCCGCCGTCGGCGTCGAAGCGGAGGTATGGCTCGCCGTCGTAGCCCTCGATCACAAGCTCGCGGCCGGTGTCGTTTCGTATCCGCAGCTGGTCGTCGCCCAGCAGCACCCGGGCGGTGAGGCCGTCCAGGTCGGGTGCGACCGACGTCACGGTCGAGGTGAAGCCGCGCGCCGCCCCGTCGCCGTGCCCCGCGGCAGCGGGGCAGGCGACGAGAGCGGCGACGAGAGCGGCCGCGAGGTGCCTCACGCGCCCTTCGGCCTCCGTACGAGCGTCAGCACGATCGCCGCCACACCGGCCACGAGCCCGGCGATGCCGAACGCGAGTGCGAGCGCGTCCGAGTCGGACTCGTCGTCCTCGGGCTCGGCCGCTGCGGTCGTCTCGGCCGGAGCCGGGGTCGCCGTCTCCTCCTCGGCCGCAGCCGTCAGCTCCACCCGCGGCGCGGGCGTGTCGGCGTCTGCAGCGCCGATCCAACGGACGACCTCGCCGTTCGAGTACGTCTGCGTCGCCGGGAACGTCAGCGTCCCGACCTCGGCCGGCACCTTCGCGCTCATGCCGAACTCGTCGAACTCACCCGGCGCGATCGTGCCGCCCTCCCAGGCGACGGTCGCGACGCGCTCGGAGTACGTCTCGCCGAACAGCTCCACCGGCGGATCGAGCTTCTCCATCGTGATCGTCCGCTTCCACCCGGGCTTCGGCTGGAAGCTGACGAAGAACAGCCCCTCGGGCAGCTGCAGCACGACCTTCGTCGTGCCGGCGTTCGGCCGCTCGTTGGGGACGCGAACGGCGAAGCGGGAGAAGCTGTCCGCCGGCACCTCGTTCGGGTTGAGGGTGACGTGCGCGTTCGCGGCGGGCACGAGCACGAGCGAGCCCGCAAGCGCGAGCAGGATCAGTGGTCTACTCATCAGTGAGGTTCCTTTCCGATCGGGACGGACACGGTCGCCGCAGCTGCGTCGAACTCGCCGCGGCGAGTGTCGACGCGAAGCTGCCAGTCGCCGGCGAGCGCCAGCTGGGCGCCGTGGACGACGAAGTGGCCGGGACCGGCTCGATGCGCGCGGAGGCGCAGCGGGCCGATCTGGCGGCTGGCGAGCGTCGCCGAGACCGTGGCCTCGTCGACGTCTTCCGGTTGTCCCGCTTGATTGGTCAGATAGAGGTGGATCTGATTGCGACCGGCTTTCGCCGGATCGACGACCAGGTTGAGCTCGAGCTCGCCGAGCGGAGCGGTGACGGCGAACGGGCCCGACGGTGCCACCTGCGCCCGCGCCGGCGGTTCCGACACGAGCACCGCCGTGACGCCGACGATCACGACCATCAGCGCCAGCGAGCCGCCCGTCGTGCGGAGAAAGCGCGTCCGTTCGCTCGCCGAGGCGAGCCGGGAACGGAGCCGCGGCACCGCGCGACGGTTGTGGTAGAGGCCGAGTGCGAGCAGCGGCAGGACGAGGCCGAGCTTGAGCAGTAGCAGCTGCCCGTACGTCGTCTCCCAGAGCCCGCGGAGAGCCCGTACCTGGAGGTAGCCGCTGACCGTGCCGCTGACGACGAGCAGCGAGACGGAGCCGACCGCGAGCGCCGAGAAGCGCGGCACGGCGGTGACCGCGAGCTCCCACCGCTCCGCCCCGCTCCAGACGAGCGCGAGCACGAGCGCGGCGAGACCGCCGACCCAGACCGCCGCCGCGACGACGTGCGCCATGTCCGCGACGAGCGCGACTCCGCCCGAGACGCTCGCGTGCCCGGACAGCGACGGCGTCAGCAGCATCAGCGCCGCCGTCGTCACGGCCGAGAGCGTCAGCTCCGGCACACGCCTGCTCCCGAGCAGCAGCGCCGGCACACGCGGCTGCGAGCGCGGCCTGCACGAGCCAGACCGTCCCGAACCGCGTCCCGAGCACCGCCTCGACGACGTCCCAGTGGAGCGCCTCGCCGAGGCCGAAGCCACCCGCGGCCGCTCCCTGGAGCACGATCCCCGCGAGCGCGACGAACGCGAGCAGGGCCGATAGCCCGGCCAGCACCCACGTCAGCCGCCACCGCGTCTCCGCCGACGCGCGGCCGAGCCCGGCCACGAGCATCAACGTGCCGCCGCCGACCAGGAGCAGGAGGAGGAAGTCGAGCGCCCGGACGATCGAGAACGAGCACCGACACGGACGCCGGCGTCCCGTCGTCGAGCACCTGCGCCGCGACGCCGGCCGGGTTCGCACCCGGGGCACCGACGTGGAAGACGAACGCCCCCGAGACCGGGTGACCGTCGCCCGACAGCGCCCGCCAGGTGGCCGTGTAGGTGCCGCGGGCGAGCCGGCGGTCGAGCGCGATCTGCGCCTCTCGTCCGCTCGGCCGCTCGACGTCGCCCGAGTCGACTCGACGAGCGCGGGCGTCGTAGACGCGGATGGCGCCGAACGCCGTCTCCACCGGCTCGTCGAACCGGAGCACGACTGCGTCGGGGCTCTGTTCGAGCACCGCGTCGTTGGCCGGGTCGGTTGTGATCAGCCGCGCGTGCGCACCCGCCGCCGACGCCGTTGCGAGCATCGCCAGAACGGCGACGACCGCGACCAGCACCGGCCGGCACGCACGACGGCCCGGGTGATCGTCCATCTCTCCTCGCTCGATCGGCGGCCGCAGGCGGCCGCGTCTGTCGGGCTAGGCGAGGAGCGGCGGCCCGCGAACCGAGGAGCCGCCGGCGAGCGCCCGCAGGCGCGGAAGCTCGACCGCGAGCGAGGGAAGGACGAAAGGAGTACCGACGCGGCGCGGTCGCGCGGTTTCGAGAGCGCGCGCGACCAGCCGTGCCGCGCTCGCGAGCGCGTACGCGATCGCCGCCGCGAGCAGCGCGAACGGGAGCTGGAGCGAGAGCCCGAGCAGGAACGGCGCCGAGACGAGCAGCTCCCAGTGCAGCTGGCCGTCGTGGGCGTAGCGCTCGCCGAGCTCCTGCAGCGTGAACGCGACGGGCGCGAGCGCCGCGACGAGGACGAACTGGCTGGCGTCCCGCCGACGGTCGCGGCGTCCGAACGAGTCGAGTACGGCGGCGATGAACCCGAGTCCCGCAAGCGCGACGCAGAGCGCGATCGCGAGCGGTGCGTAGTCGAGGTAGCCGTGCCCGCTCGCTGCGAGAACCTGCGTGCGCTCCTGCGTGTCGGGAACCGCGGCCCGGTAGGCGACCGAATGCCCGGCGAGCGACCCGATCACCGCGAGCGGGACTGCGATCAGCCAGGCGAGCCGGCGCTTCATCGGCTCATGGTTGCATACGTGATCCGCGTCAGAGCTTGCGGATCGCGTCGCCGGTCGCGACGGTGCCGGGCTCGATCACCTTCGCGTTCAGGCCGCGCAGGCGGAGATGGCGGTGCGTCTTCGTGTTCACGAACCGGTGCGCGTCGCCGCCGAAGCGCCCGTGGAACTTCGCGCAGCCGGTGTGCGGCTCCGGGGTCACCTCGATCACGGCCGAGCCGAGCGCGAGCCGCGTGCCCGGCGGCAGGTTCGCGACGGAGATGTCGAAGTCGACGTAGAGCTGGTCGCCCGCGAGCGCCCAGCGCTCCTGGTCGCCTGCGGCGACGAGGTCGACGACGCGTGCGCTCATCAGGGTCAGCTGCGCGTCCGGATTGGCCGAGCCGTCCGGCGTCCGTCTGCTGCCGCGCCTGAGCCACATGTCGCCGACGAGCCCTTCGCGGAGGTCGAGCACGCCTTCTGCGAGCACCTCCCGCTCGCCCTCGGCGGGGCGGCAGACGATCAGCTCGACGGTGCCGGCGTCGGCGGGCGCGCGCTCGATCTCGCCGAGCCCGGCTTCGAGCTCCTCCGTTGTCAGGTGGCGTGCGACATCGGTGGCCATCAGCTGTCTTCTATCACGCAGCCCCCGGTACGCTGCGCTCGTGATCGACCGCTCGCTCTTCGGCCAGGAGCATGTGCGCCGCTACCGGGAGACGGACGGCGAGGTCGGCTACATCTGGAACGGCGCGCCGACGCTGCTGCTGACGACGACGGGCCGCCGGACCGGCGAGCCGACGACGACGCCGCTCATCTTCGGCCGCGACGGCGACGCCTTCGTCATCGTCGCTTCCCAGGGCGGCGCCCCGGAGCACCCCGGCTGGTACCGCAACCTGACCAAGCAGCCGGAGGTCGAGCTGCAGGTGAAGGGCGACCGCTTCCGCGGGCGCGCCCGCACCGCCGAGGGCGACGAGCGTGCCCGGCTCTGGCGTGAGATGGCCGAGATCTGGCCGCACTACGACACGTACGCGACGCGCACCGACCGCGAGATCCCGGTCGTCGTGATCGAGCCGCTCGAGCGTTAGGCAGCCGACGCTGGAGGCGGCGCCTCGTCGCTGCTTGCCTTTCGCCTCCGCAACAGCAGCACGATGCCGCCGAGCACGACCGCGGCGGCGAGGATCCCAAACGCGACCCAGCCCCACTCCGTGCTGGTGAGCCCCTCCTCCTCGTCTTCGGACGCTGCGGCGGCGCCGGCGGCCGCCGCAGCGCCCGGGCTGACGCCTTCGCTCGTCGTGACCGTCACCGTCGCGGTCAGGGTCTCGACCGGCGGAGCTTCCGTCGTCGCCGCCGGCGCGGTCTCGGTGACGGTCACCGTCTCCGTCACGGCCGGCTCTGTCTCTGTCACGGCCGGCTCCGTCGGCGTCGCCGCGGTCTCGGTCTCGGTCACGCGTCACCGTCTCCGTTACCGTCACGGCCGGCGCCGTCTCCGTCAGCGTCACCGTCTCGACGGCCGCGGGCGCAGTGCGAACCGGCACCGAGTGCGGGCAGCGAGATGTTCAGCGTGCCGGTCCCGGTCCCGATCGCCTCGCCGTCGCCGCCACACGAGCCGAGCGCGAGCGCGGCGATCAGCCCGAGCAGCGCGGATCCCGTCAGCCGCGTCCCAACGACGATTCCAGCCATCCATCGATGGTCGAGCGCGGCCCGCCGCTCTGCATCACCCGAATCGGACGAGGTTCGGCGCGCTACTTCCGGCTGCGCTCGATCAGCTCCACCCGATAGCCGTCGGATCACGGACGAACGCGATGAACGAGCCGCCCTCGCGCACCTGGTACTTGGGCCGCTCGGGCTCGATTCCCTGCTCGGCGAGCGCGGCGAGCGCGCCGTCCATGTCGTCGACCGTGATCGCGATGTGGCCGTAGCCCGTCCCGACCTCGTAGGAGTCGACGCCGAAGTTGTAGGTCAGCTCGAGCCGGTCGCCGTCGCCGGGCAGGCCCATGAAGACGTTGATCGCCTCTTCGCGGATCGGCATCCGCGCACGCTCCTCGAAGCCGAGCGCCGAGTAGAACGCGACCGAGCGGTCGATGTCCGTGATCCGGTAGCAGGTGTGGATGAGCTCCATACGTGCGATCCTCCGTTTTTGACAAGGGCAGTCCCACGTTTTATAAGACCGAACCGCTCAACGCTTGGAGGATCCCATGGTGCGCCGCGTCATCTTCCCGTCCATGTTCCTGCTGGCGCTGGTCGCCGCGCTCGTCGGCTTCGCCCGTCCGGCCGCCGCCGCGATCGGCCCGCCCTGGTGCGGAACCCCCGAACCGGACGCCGCCGAGGCGCTGCCGTCGACCGGCACGAGCTTCCCGCACATCCCGGTCTACGCGATCGGCTGCACGCTCGCAGACATCGAGTCGCGCAGCCTCGACGGGCGCATGAGCGTCAGGGTGCACGGCACGTCCGCGACCGGCCGCCCCATGTACAAGGTCGTGATCAACCAGCTGAAGACGGCGAAGCAGCAGTCGGCCTTCACGCGCTGGACGACCCTGCGCCGCCAAGCGCTCAGGAACCCGGCCACGGCGCAGCGGCAGCTCCGCGGCTGGCGCGACGACGTCAAGGTGCCGCTCTACGTCCAGGGCGGGATCCACGGCAACGAGTTCGAGGGCGTGGACGCGAACATGCGCACGATCGAGCGCCTCGCGACGACGCCGTACGGCACCGATCCCGAGGTGGACGCGATCCTCGACGGCGCCGTCGTCGTCTTCAACGTGATCCAGAACCCGGACGGCCGCGTCGTCGGCCAGCGCGCGAACTCGAACGGCTTCGACCTCAACCGCGACTTCCTGACCCAGTCGCAGCCGGAGACGAAGGCGTCGGTCCGGATCATGCAGGAGTGGCTCCCGCCGGAGACGCTCGACCTGCACGGCTACGTGACGCCGACGCTGATCGAGGCGACGACGAAGCCGCACAACCCGGGGATCGACTACGACCTCTGGCTGAAGTGGAACCAGTCGCGCATCGACGCGAACGAGGCGGCGCTGAACGCCGTCAACCTCAACGTCACGCGCCCGATCAACGACTGGTGCTCCGACGGCAGCATCTCGGTGCAGGGCGGTCCCTGCCCGGACGGCCAGCCGGCCGGCCCGGCGGTCGCCGAGAGCTGGGACGACTGGGGCCCGTTCTACACGCCGATGTACTCGCAGCTCGTCGGCCTGAACGGCTCGACGGTCGAGATGTGCAGCAGCACGTCCACATCGTCGAACCCGCTCAACCGTTGCTACCTGAACGCCGACCCGGACCCGGCGAAGAACCCGATCGGCCGCAACGCGGCGCTCCTGGCGCAGCTCGTGACGACGTGGTCGACGCTGCTCTACGACACGGCGAACCGGAACGAGCTTCTGAACGACCAGCTCGAGATCTACCGGCGCGGCGTCGCGGGCGAGGCACGCCCGGCGTGCTGCCCGGCGCCGTTCGACGTCGAGAACAACTGGATGCACGAGTTCCCGACCGCGTACGTGATCCCGGTCGGTGCCGGCCAGCGCAGCAACCCCGAGGCGAACCGCCTCGTGGACTGGCTGCTCCTCAACGGCATCGAGGTGCGGCAGCTCCGGTTCGACGAGACCATTCTCGGCCAGAAGGTCGAGGAAGACTCGTACGTCGTCGACATGGCGCAGGCCCACCGGGGTCTCGCCGAGACGGCGCTCGGGATCGGCGTCGACGTCTCCAGCCGGATCGGCATCCTCTACGCGCCGCCCGCGGCGTGGAGCCACGGCTACCTCTGGGGAGCCGACGTGCTGCAGGTGCCGAACGGCGTGCCGTTCACGGCGAGGACGACGCAGCCGATCTCGGAGCCGATGGTCCCCGGCGGGATCGCCCTCGGCGGCGGGCTCGAGAGCGGCGCCGCCGACTACTACGCGCTCGAGATCGACTCGCCGACCGCGGTGCGGACGCTGAACACGCTGCTGAAGGGCGGGCTGACGGCGAAGCTGGCGACGGCCCCGTTCACCTCGGGCGGCGCCAGCTTCCCGGCCGGAACGGTGCTGTTCGACGACACGACGGCCGGCGTGATCGGACCGGCCGCATCGAACGCCGGCTTGATGTTCCGTCGCGTCGCGACGGCGCCGGCGCAGCTCGAGGACATCGACCACTCGCCGCGCATGGCGGTGTTCACGAACGCCGTCGACCAGAGCGTCTGGTCGCTGCGGAATCTCGGCTTCACCGCCGACCCGGTCGGCACGACGGCGCTGAACGGCGCGTCCGACCCGCTCGCGACCTACGACGTCGTCTTCAGCACCGCCAACTACCCGGCGAACACGCCGGCCAATGCCACCGCGCGGGCGCGGCTGGCGGCGTTCTTCGCCGCCGGCGGCGGCTACCTCGGCGGCGGCAGCGGCGGCGCGCAGTTCATCACGAACGGCGGGCTCGCCACCGGGCTGACCACCGCCACCCGCTCCGGCAACGGCCGCAGCGGCATCGTCTTCTGGGACAACACGGGCGGAGCCGCGAGCCCGATCACGGGCGCGTACCCGTCCAGGGACACGGCCATCGTCGATCCGCCGACCTGGTTCACGGCCGTGCCGTCGGGCTGGTCGATCGACGCCAACCTGCCGATCGCCGGCTTCTTCGCCGCGGGGCTCTGGCTGATCGACGCCGCGTCGGCGTCGGCGCCGGGGGCGCCGATGATCGCGCACGGCACGAGCACGACGGCCGGGGCGCCTCGGCTGGCCACGTTCGCGTTCAATCCGCTCTACCGCGCGGATCCGGAGCGCGAGTGGCCCGCCCTCGGCTCGGCCGCGTACTGGGTGGACGCCGGATAGGCATCGACACGAACGAGTACACGCGACGGCGCGAGCGGCTCGGTGAGCTGCTCGCCCGTCGCGGGCTCGACGCGCTCTTCGTCCCGCCATCCTCCGACCTCGAGTACCTGACCGGGATCGAGCGCGACCTCCCCACCTTCGGGAACATCTCCTACGCGCACGGCTGGGTCGCCGGAGCCTTCGTCGCGCCCGGCCGCGAGCCCGTGTACGTGCTGCCGCGGATGTTCGTCCGCTTCCACCTCGACGGCAAGCCGCCGCCGGGCACGATCGTCGTCGAGGACGCCGGTGACGGCCGCGCGGCGTTCGCGGAGGCAATCGGGGAGCTGGGCTCGCCGACGCGGATCGCGCTCGGCCAGCGCGCCTGGGCCGAGACGGTGGTCGAGCTGCTCGCGATCGTGCCGGACGCGCGGCTCTCCGAAGGCACGTCGCTCGTGAACGAGCTCCGGCGCGTCAAGTCCGAGGCCGAGCTGGAGCTGATGGCGCACGCCTGCGCGATCGCGCGTGAGACGATGACGGCGGTCGAGCCGCACGTCGTCCCAGGCACCTCGATGGCTGACCTCGTCGAGGCCGTCGAGCACGAGCTCCGCAGCCCGCGGCTCGCGTTGCCCCTCGTTCCCGACCCACATCTTCACGTGGGGCGAACGGCGGCTCGACTCGGGCGGGCCCGGCGCGCGCGAGCAGCTACGCGAGGGAGAGGTCGTGCTCTTCGACTTCGGCGCCGTCCACCACGGCTACTGCTCCGACTTCGGCCGCACCGTCCCTTGCGGGGAGCCGCCGACCGACTACGACGAGGTGATCCGCGTCATGCTCGCGGCGCAGGAGGCGGGGCGCGCCGCCGCCGTGCCGGGAGCGCTCGCCCGCGAGGTCAACGCCGCCTGCCGCGAGCCGATCGAGGCGGCCGGTCTCGGCGAGGGCTTCCGCCACCGGATGGGCCACGGGATCGGCCTCGACGTGCACGAGCGCCCGTTTCTCTCCGTCGAGGACGGGACGCCGCTCGAGGCCGGAATGACCTTCACCGACGAGCCGTCGATCCTGCTCGACGGCCGCTTCGGCGTCCGCGTCGAGGACGTGATCGTCGTCAGCGAGAGCGGCGGGCGGGTGCTGTAGCCGACTCGGCCCATTCGAGCCGCGCGCGCGTCGTGCGCAGGCCGAGCTCGAGCGCGATGCGGTAGGCGCGCGTCTTCGGTGTGTCCGGATCCTCCTGCGCGGCGATCTGCTCGAACTCGGCCAGCGTCGCCCGCGCCCGCTCGGCCTCGCCGCGCAGATACGCCTCCGCCTCCTCCGGCTCGAGCAGCCAGAGGAAGAAGAGCCGCAGCGACGCCTCGTCGCGGACCGTCCGCGACGGCTCCGTCTCGCGCAGCCAGCGGCGCACCTCCGCGAGGCCGGCGTCGGTGATCTCGTAGACGCGTCCGCCACGCGGGGCGGACGCGCTCTCGCCGATCAGGCCCGCCTCACGCAGCTTCGCCAGCTCGGGATAGACCTGGCTGTGGCTCGCCGGCCAGGTGTACGCGATCGACTGCGCCAGGTGCCTGACGAGCGCGTAACCCGTGCGCGGCCCTTCCGCGAGGACGCCGAGGAGCGCATGGGCGAGCGTACCTGTCAAAGTTGACATGTCATAGCAGCCCTGGTAGACGTTGCGCCAATGAGACGCCTCCTGCTCCTCGCAGCCCTGCTCGCAGTGGCCGCCTCCTCGGCCGGCGCTGCACCGCAGCGGGCCGAGCACGACTGCGTGCGCGGCGGCGAGCTCTTCTTCAACGCCGCCGACGGGACGAAGCTCGTCGGCCACCGCTTCGGCAAGGGGACGACGGCCGTGATCCTCACGCACCAGTCCGAGGGCGACCTCTGCGACTGGCTCCCGTACGCGAAGCGGCTCGCGGCTCGCGGGTACTTCGTCTTCCCGATCGACTTCCGCGGCTACGGCTTCTCCGACATCCCCGCTGCGGGGCCGTACCGGTACGCGCAGGACATCGCCGCCGCGACGAAGGAGCTGCGGAAGCTCGGCAAGCGCAAGGTCTTCGTCGTCGGCGCCTCGATGGGCGGGATCGCCGCCGTCGTCGCCGGCGCCAACGTCTCGCCGCCGCTCGCCGGCGTCGTCAGCATCTCCTCGCCGGCGCGCTACCGCGGCATGGACGGCGTCAAGGCAGGCCCGCGGCTCCGCGTGCCCGTGCTCTACCTCGCCGCGACCGCGGACGACAACGGCGGTTTCGACTTCTCGAAGGACGCCGAGGCGATGTTCGCGAAGACGGCGGCGAAGGACAAGCGGCTCGAGCTGCTGCCGGGCGCCGCGCACGGGATCGGGCTGATGGCGAGCTCGGCCCGGGCCAAAACTCTCGTCGAAGGCTTTCTCCGGGCGCACTAGACGCGGCGTAGGATCGGCGCGTGATCCCTGCGCCACAGCCCCGCGAGACCGGTCTCGCGACGAGTGTGGACGGGACGAGGATCGCCTGGAGCAGCTACGGGTCGGCGGAGCAGCGCATCGTCTTCGTCCCGACCTGGAACCTCGTCGACGCGCGCGTCGTCGGCCACCAGGTCGCCGCGCTCGAGCCGCACACGACCGTCGTCACGTTCGACCCGCGGGGAGCCGGCGCCAGCGACCGGCCGCCGCACGGCTACGACTTCCCGCTCCACGCAGCCGATGCGCTGGCGGTGATGGACGCGACCGGCGTGCAACGCGCCGCGATCGTCACGGCGTCCCGCGGGCTCAACGCGGTCGTGCTGCTCGCCACCGAACACCCGCAGCGGGTGACGCGGGTCGTCGCGATCGCGCCCTACATGCGGCTCGAGCCGAGCCCGTCGGCTCCCGACCCGGAGCGGCTGGAGAGCTGGAGGAGCGACTGGCCCGGCTTCATCGTCCCGTTCATGCACGCCGTCTTCACCGAGCCGGGCTCGGAGGCGGTGATCGAGGAGATGATCGCGATCGGCCTCGACGCGTCGCCGGACGTGGTGGCCGCGCAGGAGCTCGAGCTCGACTGGGTCACGCCGGCTCGCCTCCTCGGCAGCGTCGCGTGCCCGACGCTGGTCGTCCACGGCGAGGGCGACGTCCCCGTGCCGGTCGCGACCGCGCACGCGATCGCCGGCGAGCTGCCGGACGCGAGGCTCGAGCTGATCGCGGCAGGAGGTCACCGCCCCGACATCCGCAATCCCGAGCTCGTCAACCCGCTGCTGCTCGAGTTCCTGCTCTAGGTATCGGGCTGGTCGGCCGCCGAAGGCGGCCCTTCAGGGGTCTTCGCGGAAGGGCAGCCGCCCCCGCGGCTGCCCTTCCTGCGGAAAATCCAGGGCACTAAGCCCCGGCGACGGCTCTAGCAGCCGCCGCCGGGGAGTGCGCTTCTCACCTTCGAGGGCGAGACGGGGCCGCCTGCGGCCCCCTTCAGGGGTTGCGCGCGAGGGGCATCCGCTTCCGCGGATGCCCCTCTTGCGCGACCAACTCAGTGACGAGCCGGTGCACGGCAGCGGCGGCCAGCCGGTCCTGCTGCCGATCCTGAGTCAGTTGGGCGAGAGTGGGAGCGGGATACATGCGGGCTCCTGACGTGTTCGACATGCTTGATCCGTTCGAAAGTTATCGAACGCTGCTCCCCTTGTCAAGCCTTTCTCTTGCGAGTACGCTGCAGTCGTTCCATGGCTGTCGAACAGAACAAGCGCGCGCCCGTGCTCGACCTCTCCCGCCCGACGGCGGTCGCGGTCGAGATCGACGTGGCCGAGGCGGCCGAGGTGCTGATGAGCATCTGCGCGGTCGCCGACCACCGCGACCACGACACCCTCGACATCGGCGCAGAGTGGCTCGATGCGCGGCTCGAGACCGTGCCGCAGGACCTCCTCGATGCGGTCGACGAGCAGACGTCCGGCCCGATGAAGGTGGCCGCACACCTGCTCGGGATCGTGCTCGAGACGCCGAAGCCGCGGACGTTTGCCGCCTTCCTCGAGCGGCTCGAGGCGACCGACCCGGTGGAGATCAAGCTGCAGCTGTTCGGCTGCTCCGGCGGTTCATTCAGCCATCTTGCGGAGCTGGAAGTGATCGAGCGAGCCGTTCGCGGCGACGCGGAGGCGCAGCAGATGTTCCTCGAGTCGCTCGCCGAGTACTCGGACAAGCGCGACCTTGTCCAGAGCCTCCTCGAGCTCGGCGCCGACGAGGTGAAAGCACGTCTGCTCGACCTGCTGCCGCGCTGGTACGAGCACGTCTTCGAGCCAAATGCGCAGGAGTGGCGGGACGCGGCTGAGCGCGACGCGAAGGCGAAGCGTGCACTTGCGACCAAGCACGCGCCCGAGCAGCTCGTCGAGCTGGCGACAAACGGCTACCAGTACCGACCCGCGCCGGGGATCCGGAAGCTCGCCTTCTTCCCCAGCTGGTTCATGCGGCCGTGGGTTGTCCTCTGGGAGCACGAGGGCACCAAGATCTTCTGCTACCCGATCGCGCCGGCCACAGAGGAGGGTGCCTCACCGGCCGAGGTCGCACGCGTCTACAAGGCCCTCGGCGACGAGGGCCGGCTGAAGCTGCTGCGTCGGCTGAGCGACGGCCCGATGAAGTTGAGCGAGGCGGCCGCGGAGCTCGGCGTCGCCAAGTCGACTGCGCACCACCACCTCGCGATCCTCCGCCATGCCGGGTTCGTGACGATCCGCGACGAAGACGAGAACGTCTACAGCCTGCGCACCGACCTGCCGCAGACCGGCGACCTGCTCACCGCCTACCTCGGCGGCTCCAGGTCCTCCGCCACGAGCGCGTAGAGCACCCCGTCGACCCAGCCGTCGCCCCGGCGGTACGCCTGCCGCTTGACGCCCTCGCGAACGAAGCCCGACCGCTCCGCGTGGCGCTGCGCCCGCTCGTTGAAGCCGTAGATCTCGAGCTCGATCCGGTGGAAGCCGCGCTCGTGGATCAGGTGCCGCTGGAAGAGGCGCGCCGCATCGTCGGCGATCCGGCGGCCGCGGAAGCTCGGATGGACGGCGAGGCCGCTGACGTGGACGATCGCGCTGCGGCGGTTGCGGAGCTCCCACGCCATCGCACCGGCCCGCTCACCGTCGAGCTCGACGATCGTGACCCCGCCCGCGTCCGGATCCTGCTCGACCTTCGCGACGATGCCGTCGCGGTCGTAGGTGCCGGCCGCAGCGAGGAACGGGCGCACGTCCTCGTCCGCGTAGAGCTCGACGAGGAAGTCGACGTCGGCGTCGCCGGCAGGCCGGATCGAGACGCTCACGAGCGCGCGGTGGCCGCTTCGCGCCGCGGCAGCCGGACCGCGCCCGAGGCGAGCGCGACGCCGGCGAGGATCAACGCGAGCCCGCCGAGCGTCGCGGCGGTGATCTGCTCGTCGAGGATCAGCGCGCCGTAGACGAGCGCGAACCCCGGCATCAGATACGTGACGAGCGAGAGCCGCGCCGAGCCGTGCAGGGCGAGCATGCGGAAGAGGATCAGCTGCGCGAGCGCGGTGCCGAGCAGCGCGAGCGCGAGGATCGACAAGGTCGCCTCGAGCGACGGCACCGAGCCGGGCAGCTGGAAGAGCGCGAACGGCGTCAGGATCAACCCGCCGGCGAGCATCGAGCCGGCCGCCAGCACCGGCCCGGCCGTGCCGGACACGGCTCGCTGCCCGTAGATGCCCGCCGACGCGTAGGAGAGCGACGAGAGGACGACCGCGAACGCTCCGAGGATCGCCAGGTTGCCTCCCTCGGGGTGGATACCGGTGACGACGGCGACGCCGACGATTCCGATCGCGAGCCCGGTTGCCCGTGTCCGCGTCAGCCGCTCGTGCGGGAGGAAGCGCAGGATCAAGAGTGCGTTGAAGATCGGCACCGAGGCCTGCACGACGGCCGCGAGCCCGGAGTCGATGTACTGCTCGCCCCAGGCGATCAGCCAGAACGGCAGCGCGGCGTTGACGACGCCGAGCACCAGACAGTGGCGCCAAGCCGCCCGCAGCTCGGCGAAGGCGCCCTCGCGTCCGAGCCGCCAGACGATGTAGCCGAGCAGCACGGCGGCGGCGAGCAGCGTCCGGAAGGCCATCATCGGCGCCGGCTCGACCTCGTCGACCGCGACCTTGATGAAGAGGTACGACGCGCCCCAGACGGCGGCCAGCGTCAGCAACATCGGCCAGTAGCGGTTCATCGCTTCACGGTACCCGTGCCCATGGCGACGCCCGCGAGCACGAGCACGAGCCCCGCGATCGCGAGTGCGGTCACCTGCTCGTCGAGGAAGACGGCGCCGTAGACGAGCGCCAGCGACGGCACGAGATACGTGACGAGCACCGCCTTCGAGGCGCCCGCGCCCGCGATCAACCCGAAGTAGAGGAGGTAGCCGACTCCCGTCGCGGCGACGCCGAGGTAGAGCACGGAGAGAGCCGCCTCCCAGCCGAACGAGCTCGCCTGTGCGAGGCCGAACGGCAGCACGAAGATCGTCGACCAGACGAGCCCGCCGAACGCCACCAGCGAAGCCGGCAGCCCCGCGAAGCGGCGGCCCGCATAGAGCCCGCCGATCCCGTAGCAGGCGGAGCCGGCGACGACGGCGAGCCCGCCGACGACCGCCCGCTCGCCGCCCGAGAGCTCGAAGCCGACGAGCAGCACGACACCGGTGAAGCCGACGAGGATGCCGACAAGGCGGAGCCCGGTCGCACGCTGGCTGTGGTCGTACGCAAGCGCGAAGACAGCCGTGAAGAGCGGTGTCGAGGCGTTGAAGATCGAGGCGAGCCCGGAGTCGATGTACTGCTGGCCCCACGCGATCAGGAAGAACGGCAGCGCCGTGTTCGCGAGACCGAGCAGCGCAAGCGGCCAGATCAGGGGCCGCAGGAGCGAGAGGCTGCGGCCGGTCGCGGCGATGTAGACGGCGAGCGCGAGCGCGCCCGAGGCCATCCGCAGCAGGATCAACGTCGAGGGCGCGAGGTCGCGGAGCGCGATCTCGATGAACATGAACGACGAGCCCCAGATCGCCGCCAGCGCCAGCAGCATGATCAGGTGGCGCCGGCCCATGCTCCCTTCCAACGCGGCCGCCTCCGTCGGCCTTCCCGGCTAGAGTGAACCACCTGTCGCAGATCGCCGAACAGCCGATTCACCGCGCACTCGGACTGACCGACGGGGAGCTGGAACGCATCGTCGAGCTGCTCGCGCGCGAGCCGAACCACTTCGAGCTGGCGGTCTTCTCGCTGCTCTGGTCGGAGCACTGCGGCTACAAGCATTCGGCCCTCCTCCTGAAACGGCTTCCCTCGGAAGGGAAACGCGTCCTGCAAGGCCCCGGTGAGAACGCCGGCGTGCTCGATCTCGGCGACGGCGAGGCGGTCTGCTTCAAGGTCGAGAGCCACAACCACCCGTCCGCAGTCGAGCCGTTCCAGGGCGCGGCGACCGGCGTCGGCGGGATCCTGCGCGACATCATCGCGATGGGCGCGCGGCCGATCGCGCTGCTCGACGGGCTCCGCTTCGCGCCGGGGGACCCGCGCTTCGACCGCGCAGTCGCCGGGATCGGCGCCTACGGCAACTCGGTCGGGGTCCCCACCGTCGGCGGCGAGGCGGTCTTCGACGACGCCTACCGCGACAACGTGCTCGTGAACGCGATGTGCGTCGGGCTGCTGCCCGCCGACCGGATCGCGCGCGCGGGCGCCACCGGTCCCAAGAACCTCGTCGTCCTCTACGGCGCCACCACCGGCCGGGACGGGATCGGCGGCGCCTCCGTGCTCGCGAGCCAGGAACTCGGCGAGGACGACGCCGACAAGCGGCCGACCGTCCAGGTCGGCGACCCGTTCCTCGGCAAGAAGTTGATCGAGGTCTCGGTCGAGCTGGTCGAGTCCGGCCTCGTCGAGTCGCTGCAGGACTGCGGCGCCGCCGGCCTCGCCTCCTCGCTCTCCGAGATGGCGCGCGAGTGCGGGATCGACCTCCAGCTCGACGCCGTTCCGCTGCGCGAGGAAGGGATGGAGCCGTGGGAGGTGATGATCTCGGAGAGCCAGGAGCGGATGGTCGCGGTCGTCCGCCCGCAGATGCTCGAGCACGTCCTCGCCGTCTGCGAGCGCTGGGAGCTGCACAACGCCGTCGTCGGCGAGGTCACCGACACCGGCCTGCTGCGCGCGCTCTGGGAGGACGAGGTCGTCGGCGAGATCCCGGCGCGCTTCCTCACCGACGAGTGCCCGCGCTACCGCGTCGAGCCGGCGCCGCGTGCCGAGCCTGCGCCCGTCACCGAGCCCGATGCTCCCGAGCCTCCGCAGGCGCTGCTCGAGCTGCTCGCAGGCGACAACGTGCGCAGCCGCGCGTCGATCTACCGCCGCTACGACCACCTCGTCGGCTCGCGCACCGTCCGGCGACCCGGGCTCGACGCCGCCGTGCTGCGGCTGCGGCCCGGCTACCGCGGTCTCGCCGTCTCGCTCGACGGCACCGGCCGGATGGGGCGGCTCGATCCGCGCACCGGCGGGCGGTTGGCGGTGCTCGAGGCGGCGCGGAATGTCGCCTGCACCGGCGCCGAGCCGATCGGGCTGACCGACTGCCTCAATTTCGGCAACCCGGAGAAAGGCGCGATCGCCTGGGAGCTCGTCGAGTCGATCGAGGGGATGGCCGAGGCGTGCGAGGCGCTCAGCGTCCCGATCGTCTCCGGCAACGTCTCGCTCTACAACGAGACCGACGGGCGGGCGATCGACCCGACGCCGGTGATCGGCTGCGTCGGGCTGCTCGAAGACGTGCGCGACGTTCCGTCTGCGTGGCGCGAGGGCGACGTGATCCTGCTCGCCGGCGCCTCGCCGGTCGCGCTCGCAGGCTCGGAGTACCAGGCACGCTTCGGCGAGGTCGGCGGGCGTCCGGCCCGGCTCGACCTCGCGGCCGAGGCAGCGCTCGTCGAGTTCCTCTGGCGCGCGGCGCCCAGTTGCTCGCTCGTCCACGACGTCGCGCTCGGCGGGCTCGCCGTCGCGCTCGCGAAGGCCGCCCTCCACTCGGGCATCGGTGCCGAGGTGCGGTTGCCGGATGATCCACGCGCGTGGTTCGGCGAGGGCGGCGGCCAGGCGGTGCTGGCCTGCGCGCCGGACGAGGTCGAGCGGCTCGGCGGTGTCCCGATCCGCAGGCTTGGCGTCGCCGGCGGCACGAGCCTGCTCGGTGTCGAGCTCGACGAGCTACGGGCGGCGCACGGCTGATGTGCGGCGTCTTCGGCATCCGCTCCGCGGAGCGCGACGTTGCACGGCTCAGCTACTTCGGCCTCTTCGCGCTCCAGCACCGCGGCCAGGAGGCGGCGGGGATCGCGGTCTCCGACCGCGGCCGGCTGACCGTGCTCCGCGACATGGGCCTCGTCGCGCAGGTCTTCGACGAGGAGAAGCTGCAGGCGCTCCCCGGCGATGTCGCGATCGGGCACACGCGCTACTCGACGACCGGCTCGAACGCGTGGGCGAACGCGCAGCCGCTCGTCCATCACGGTCGCGCCCGCACCGTCGCGATCGGCCACAACGGCAACCTGACGAACACGAGCGGGCTGCGGGCGGAGCTCGCCGCCGACGGGATCTCGCTCGGCGCAACCTCCGACACCGAGGCGATCGCGGCGCTGATCGCCAACGATCCCGCGCCGATCGCGGCAGCCGTCGCGAGCGCGATGCCGCGGCTCGAAGGCGCCTACTCGGTCGTCGCGCTCTCGGAGGGGAAGCTGCTCGCGTTCCGCGACCCGCAGGGAATCCGCCCGCTCGCGCTCGGCCGGCTCGGCGACGACTGGGTGGTCGCCTCCGAGACGTGCGCATTCGACCTGATCGGCGCCGCCTACGAGCGCGACGTTCGCCCCGGCGAGCTCGTCGTCGTCGATGAGAGCGGCGTGCAGGCGACCCAGGCCGTGCCCGAAGGACGTCAGGCGCTGTGCATCTTCGAGCACGTCTATTTCGCCCGCCCCGACTCCACGCTCGCCGGCGCCGAGGTGCACGGCGTCCGCGTCCGGATGGGCGAGCGGCTCGCGCAGGAGGCGCCCGTGGAGGCCGATCTCGTGATGCCGATTCCCGACTCGGGCACGCCTGCGGCGGTCGGCTTCACGCGAGCGTCGGGGATCCCGTACAGCGAGGGCTTGATCAAGAACCGCTACGTCGGGCGCACGTTCATCCAGCCGGACGACCACCTGCGCCGCCAGGGCATCAGGATGAAGTTCAATCCGCTGGCGGAGGTCGACGGGAAGCGGCTCGTGATCGTGGACGACTCGATCGTGCGCGGCTCGACGATGCAGCAGCTCGTCGGGATGCTCTTCGAGGCGGGGGCCGCCGAGGTGCACGTGCGGGTCTCCTCGCCGCCGATCGTGGCCCCCTGCTTCTACGGGATCGACATGGCCGACGAGGAACAACTCGCGGCCGCGCATCGTTCGGTCGAGCAGATGCGCGAGCTGATCGGCGCCACCTCGCTCCACTACCTCTCGCTCGAGGGGATGCAGGCCGCGACGCGGCTGCCGGAGCAGTCGGTCTGCCGCGCCTGCTTCACCCGCGACTACCCGACGCGGGTGCCGGAAGAGAGGAACCTGGCGAAGCTCCGGTTCGAACCGGCTGCGCGTTGAAGCTCGTCTCCGTCAACGCCGGCCGCGCGGAGCTGATGCAGATCGGCGCGCGCACGGTCTCGACCGGGATCCGGAAGGGGCCGGTCGAGCGCGGCCATGTCGGTGCGCTCGGGCTCGCCGGCGACGTCGTCGCGGACGTCGAGAATCACGGCGGGCTCGACCAGGCGCTCTACCTCTACAGCTCCGACGACTACGCGTTCTGGGCGGAGCAGCTCGGCGGGATGCCGGAACCGGGGTCGTTCGGCGAGAACCTGACCCTGTCGAGCTTCGGCGCCGAGCCGGTGCGGATCGGCGACCGCTTCCAGGTCGGCGCGGCTCTCGTCGAGGTGACGGCGCCGCGCATCCCCTGCTCGGTCTTCGCGACGCGGATGGGCGAGCCGGACTGGGTCAAGCGCTTCGCCGACGCGCGGCGGCCCGGTCTCTACGTCCGCGTGCTCGAGCCCGGCGAGGTCGCCGCCGGCGATCCAGTCGGGCGGCTCGGCGGCGCCAACGGCAATCCGACAGTGGTCGACCTGATGGACGTCTGGTACGACAAGGAGCCCGATCCGGAGCTGCTCGAGCGGCTGCTCGCCTCACCGCTCGCCGAGCGGGCGCGCGCGAACGTCGAGAACAAGCTCGCCCGCGTGGCCGGCTAGAGATCCAGCTCGAACCAGACGCAGCTTTCGCCGTTTCTCACGACTCCCCAGCGGCTCGCGAGTGCGTCGAGAAACGCGAGCCCGCGGCCGGAGTCGCTCTCGTGCCCCGGCATCGCGACGTGGTCGGCGACGAAGCCCCGGCCGCGGTCGCCAACCTCGACGCGGACGTGCGAGTCGGCAACCTCTACGGCGAAGCGGACACGTCCGTTCTCGCTTCGCCGGCCGTACTTGACGGCGTTCGTGAACAGCTCGCTGACGAGCAGCCTGACCGCGAAACGCGCCTCGGGATGCGCGTCGAGCGCCTCGAGCCGGTCGACGGCCGCCCGCGCCTGGCCGATCGCGCTCTCGGCCGAGGGCAGGTAGAGCTCGAGCCTCCCGTGATCGATTCTGGCCGACATGACGCGGTCATACCCATCACGCCGGATCTCTATCGGCGTAGAGTCGAGGTCGTGCAGGCCCGTGAGCGGCAACTCGCCGAGAACGAAACGAGGTTTCGCGCCCTGAACGAGCGGCTGCGGCACGGGAGCGGCACCTGGGGGCCGGGCGAGGGCAGCCTCGAGCTCGTCTGCGAGTGCGGCGACGAGGATTGCGCGCAGCTGATCCTGCTCTCGCCGCGCGACTACGAGGCGGTGCGCGGCGACGAGGCTCAGTTCGTGCTGACTCCGGGTCACGAGCGGCACGAGATCGAGGACGTCGTCGCCGTGCGGGCCGGCTGGGTCGTGGTCAGGAAGCGCGGTGAGGCGGCTGCGATCGCCGCCGACGCCGATCCGCGCGGCTAGGCCCTCCTAGGCTGCCGCCGGCCCTGGCGGCGGGATGTGGACGATCTCGAGCTTGATCCCGTCCAGGTCGTAGAAGAAGACCGCGTAGTAGCCGGGGCCGTAGGTGTACTCCTGCGGCGGCGACTCGATCGTGGCGCCGACCTCGACGAGCCACTCGTGACGCTCGTCGACGAGCTCGCGGGAGGACGCGTTGAAGGCGACATGATGCAGGCCGATCCGGTAGCGGTCGCTGCTTCCTGCGCTCTGGGCCTGCCGGAGCCCGACGGCGCAGCCCGCGCCGCCGAGGTACCAGATCGTCTCGCCGCGCTCGCCCTCGACCTCGCCGACCCGGGTGTAGCCGAGCGGGCCGAGCAGCTCCCGATAGAACGGCAGGCTGCGCTCGATCGACGAGACGACCAGGTCGACGTGGTGGACGCCGCTCGCGCGCATCGCGCTTACGAGTTCAGCGGCGTTCGGCGAGCTCCTCCGCCCGCCCGTAGCGGACGGCACGGCGGACGGCACGAGGGTCGAGCCCGCGTTCGAGCAGCTCCTGGCGCAGCTCGCCCTCCTGTGCGAGCCGCAGGAAGAGCCAGGCGAGCGCGACGATCGTGACGAGCGAGCCCTCGATCATCATCACCGCCCCGGCCAGCCCCTGATCCTGCAGCGGCGAGATCCCCCAGAGCTCCTCGCCGCTGTCGTAGACGCCGTAGAAGACTGCGCCCGACCAGACGAAGACGTTGCCGAGCAGGGTCTCGACGAGCCGGACGATCGCGATGTAGGCGAGCTTGGGGCCGGTGCCGAACCACTCCGGCGCCGGCAGCGTCTCGAGCACGGGCAGCCAGGCGATGATCCCGGCGCTGAAGAAGCAGATGTGCTCGAGCGCGTGCACGGCCGAGTGCTCGACCGCCGCCTCGTACAGGAACGGCACGTGCCAGAGGTAGAGGTTCGCGGCCCAGATCGGCAGCGCGACGAGCGGATTCGCGAGGACGCGGAGGCGCTCGACCGGGCGGAACGCGAGCAGCGGGCGGAGCATCGGGCCGTTCAGGCCGGCCAGCAGGGCGAGTGGCGCGAGGTCGCCGATGACGACGTGCTGCAGCATGTGGAAGCTGAAGAGCTCGTCCTCGCCGATCGCCGCCACCGGCGAGGCGAAGGCGAAGACGAGCAGCAGGATCCCGGTTGCGAACAGGAGGACACGCCACCGCGGCATCGGCGTGCCGCGGCGGCGCAGGGTGCGGGCGCGCATCGCGTAGGCGAGCGCCGCAAGCGCGACCGGCGCCAGCTGCAGCGGATCGAGCGTCCAGTCGGTCAGCACGCCGCCCAGCCTAGACTCAGGCCCCGTGAAGCTCTTCCACTACCACCTCGTCACCTCACGCGTCCGTGAGGTGGAGGCGCGGTACCTCGGCAAGCTCGCGTTCGGCCTCGTCGCGCGGCACGGCCGGATCGGCGAGGAGTACCAGTCGTTCGAGCCCGGCGTCTCGTGGGAGGAGCTCGACAGGATCGGCTTCAAGCTCCGCCTGACCGAGCTCGAGCGCGGTGCGGTCAACGTCGTCGTCCAGCCCGGCCAGTGGGAGCTGCCCCGCGTCGACCATCTCGGGCTGGCGCTCGACGAGGACGAGTTCGCGGACGTCGTCGACCGCGCCGTCGAGCAGGAGCTGCGCGTCCAGGCGCACGGCGGGCGCAGGACGTTCATCGCCACGAACGCCGGCTACCGGCTCGAGGTGCACCCGCCCCGCGAGTGGCTCGACGAGCTGCTGGAGACGAGCGACGTGCTGCAGCTGACGGAGCTGCAGCTGCTCGCGGACGACCCGGAGGCGAAGGCCACGGTGCTCGCGGAGCTGCTCGACACCGAGCTCGACGGCACGAGCGTGATGGTCGGCAACTCGGTCGTCAGCTTCATCCCGGGCGGTCCGCAGGGCCGCCCGCAGCTGCACGGCGAGCTGCTCACCTGACGCCCGACCGACCTCGTAGAGTGCGCGCGTGAGCGACGAACGGACGTACGCCGCCGCCGGGGTCTCGCTCGCGACGGCGGAGGGGATCGTCGAGCGGCTGCGCGCCGCGGTCGAGTCGACCGGCGCCCACGGATTCGGCGCGTTCGCCGGGCTGCACCCGCTGGACGAGCACCGGTTTCTGGCCGCGTCGACCGACTCGATCGGGACGAAGCCCGTCGTCGCCCGCCGGCGCGGGGCCCTGCGCGCCTGCGGCGCGGACATGGCCGCGCACTGCATCAACGACGTGATCACGTGCGGCGCCGATCCGTTGATCCTGCTCGACTACGTCGCCGCGAGCCGCCTCGAGCTCGAGCAGGTTGCGGAGCTCGTCGAGGGCGCCGCCGAGGTCTGCCGCGCCGCCGGGGTGGCGCTGATCGGCGGCGAGACGGCCGAGCTGCCCGGCGTCTACCACGAGGGCGAGCTCGATTTCGCCGCCACGTGCGTCGGCATCGTCGAGCGCGACCGCGTCATCGACGGCTCGGCCGTCGGAGGCGGGCGACTACGTCGTCGGGCTGCCGTCCGCCGGCGTGCATGCGAACGGGTTCACGCTCGTCCGTTCCGTGCTCGAGGTCGAGGACTACGACGGCGCCGACCTGCTCGCGCCGACCCGGCTCTACCTCGACGACGTGAAGCGGCTGCGCGGCGACGCGCACGCGTTCGCGCACGTCACCGGCGGCGGGATCGAGGGCAACCTGAGCCGCGTGATCCCGGACGGTCTGCGGGCCGAGCTCGACTGGGACGCTTGGCAGCGGCCGCCCGTCTTCGAGTGGCTCGGCCGCCACGTCGAGGAGGATGAGGCGCGCCGCGTCTTCAACCTCGGCATCGGCTACTGCGCCGTGCTGGCGGAGCCGGGCGACGGCCTGGTGATCGGCCGGATCGTCGACACGTGATCGGCGTGCTCGTCAGCGGCGAAGGCTCGAACCTGCAGGCGCTGCTCGACGCGGGGCTGCCGGTGTCGGCCGTCGCCTCGAGCCGCACCGGCGCCCGCGCGCTCGAGCGGGCGCGCGCAGCCGGTGTCCCGGCGGCCGCCTTCGAGCTGGCGGAGTACGCCGACCGCGAGCAGCGCGACGCGACGATGGCCAACTGGCTCCAGGAGCAGGGCGTGCGCTTCGTCGTCTGCGCGGGCTACATGCACCTGCTCACGCCCGGGTTCCTCGAGCGCTTCCCGGAGCGGATCGTCAACGTTCATCCCTCGCTGCTGCCCGAATTCCCGGGCGCGCGTGCGATCGACGACGCCCTCGCCGCGGGCGTGGAGACGACCGGTGTCACGGTCCATCTCGTCGACGAGGGCCTCGACACCGGCCCCGTGATCCGCCAGGAGCCCGTCCCCGTCCAGCCGCCCGAGACGCTGATCCAACGGATCCGCGCCGTCGAGCACCGGCTCCTGCCCGAGGTGGTGAGGGAACTGTGCGTGCGCTGATCTCCGTGTGGGACAAGACCGGGCTGGACACGCTCGCGAAGGGGCTCGCCTCGCTCGACTGGGAGCTCGTCGCGAGCGGCGGCACCGCCGACTCGATCCGCGAGCTCGGCCTGCCGGTGACGAAGGTCGAGGACCTGACCGAGTTCCCGGAGATG
The DNA here is from genome assembly GCA_963738795.1 of uncultured Gaiellaceae bacterium. Taxonomy (GTDB): domain Bacteria; phylum Actinomycetota; class Thermoleophilia; order Gaiellales; family Gaiellaceae; genus Gaiellasilicea. Next base: position 210,892 of record CAVTXQ010000003.1, read on the forward strand.
CTCGGCGGCCGGGTCAAGACGCTGCATCCGCGCATCCACGCGGGCATCCTCGCCCGCCGCGAGGTCGAGTCCGACCTGACCGCGCTCGCCGAGCATGGGATCGGGCTGTTCGACCTCGTCTGCGTCAACCTGTACCCGTTCGAGCAGGTCGCGCGCGAGCACGGCGTCCGCGAGGAAGAAGCCGTCGAGATGATCGACGTCGGCGGGCCGTCGATGCTGCGCGGCGCGGCGAAGAACTTCGCCCACGTGACGCCGCTCTGCCGGCCCGACGACTACGAGCCGGTGCTGGCGGAGCTGCGCGAGTCCGGCGAGGTCGCGCTCGAATCGCGCCGGCGGCTCGCAGCGACGGCGTTCGCGACCTCGGCGGCGTACGAGGCGGCGATCGCATCCTGGTTCGCGGGGCGCGAGTCGTTCCCGCCCGTCTTCACGCCGGTGTTCGAGAAGCACCTCGACCTCGCCTACGGCGAAAACCCGCACCAGGGCGCGGCCTACTACGCCGAGCGCGGCGTCCGCACGCACCTGCTCGCCCGCGTCGAGCAGCTGCACGGCCGCGAGCTGTCGTTCAACAACCTCAACGACCTCGACGCGGCACGGCTGCTCGTGCGCGAGTTCACGCTCCCCGCCTGCGTGATCGTCAAGCACGCGAACCCGTGCGGCGTCGCCGTCGGCGCGTCGATCGAGGAGGCGTACGAGATCGCGCTCGCCGCCGACCCGCTCTCCGCCTACGGCGGCGTCGTCGTTCTCAACCGCGCCGTCAGCGCCACGCTCGGCGAGCGGCTCTCGGAGCAGTTCGTCGAGGTGCTGTTCGCGCCGGGCTACGACGAGGTCGCGCTCGAGGCGCTGATCCGCAAGCAGTCGATCCGGATCCTCAACGACACCGAGCGGCGCACCACGGAGGCATGGGAGCGCGACTACAAGCGCGTCCTCGGCGGCCTGCTCGTCCAGGACCGCGACTGGGACGTCGAGGACCGCGAGGGAATGGAGGTCGCGACCGGCGAGCCGACGGAGGCCCAGTGGGGCGACCTCCTCTTCGCCGCCCGCGTCTGCAAGCACGTCGCGTCGAACGCGATCGTGGTCGCCAAGGACCTGCAGACGATCGGGATCGGCGCGGGACAGATGAGCCGCGTCGACGCGGTCCGGATCGCGCTCGAGAAGGCCCGGGAGCACGGCCACTCGCTCACCGGCGCCTCGCTGGCCTCGGACGCGTTCTTCCCCTTCCCCGACGGCCCGCGGCTCGCGCTCGATGCCGGCGTCACCGCGTTCATCCAGCCCGGCGGCTCGAAGCGCGATCTCGACGTGATCGAGACCGTGGAAAGCGCCGGCGCCGCGATGGTCTTCACCGGGCGCCGGCATTTTCGACATTGAGCCGCTAGGTGCTGGGGGTGTTGTCCTTGGTGCCGAACGTGCGGTCGGCGTAGCCGAGCGCATCGCTGAGGAACGCGCCCGCGAAGGCGGCGAGGCCGATCCCGATCAGGTCCGGCCAGCGCGTGTCCGAGAACACCGCGAGGACGAAGAAGACGACCGCGACCAGCAACAGGATCGTGCGTAGACCGAGATTCATCAGCGCTCCTTGAGAAGGGATACTCGCCGGGTGGACGAGTCCGACCTGCGTATTCGCAACCACCTCTACGCCTCCTTCGTCGCGGACGGGCGCGCGGACACGACCGCAGAGGCGGCCGCGGCGCTCGGGCTCGCCGAAGCGGTGGTCGAGGACGCCTACCGGCGCCTGCACGACGCGCACGCGCTCGTGCTCCACCCGGGCACGACCGAGATCCGGATGCTGAACCCGTTCTCGACCGTCGAGACGCCGCACCGGGTCGAAGCCGGCGGACGCTCGTGGTTCGCGAACTGCGCCTGGGACGCGCTCGGGATTCCGGCGGCGCTGCACATCGACGGCACGATCGCCTCCGAGTGCCCGGACTGCGGCGAGCGGCTCGAGCTCGAGGTTCGGAACGGCGAGCTCGTCCGCGGCGCCGACCTGCTCGTCCACTTCGTCGTCCCCGCACGGCACTGGTGGGACGACATCGCCTTCACCTGAAGCACGATGGTCTTCCTCCGGTCGGAGGAGCACCTCGAGCGCTGGCTCGACGCGAACGGCTGGGAGCCGGGCGCGAGCATGAGCGCGTCGACGCTGAACGAGCTCGCGCGGCGCTGGTGGTGGACCCGCCTCGACGCCGACTGGCGGCCGCGGACGCCCGCGGAGTCACAGACGATCCTCGACGAGCTGGGGCTGACCGGAGAGTTCTGGCAGCTGACGTGAGCGTTCGCGGTGGACCGCGACGCCGACGACGACGAGGGCGACACCGGCGACCTCGACGGCGGTCGGCACCTGACCGAGGACGAGGATGCCGATCACCGTCGCGGTGGCCGGCAGCAGCGAGACGAGCAGCGCGTACGTCGACCGGGCGAGCCGCGCCATCGCGAGCTGGTCGCAGACGTACGGGATCACCGACGAGGTGATGCCGACGCCGATGCCTGCCAACAGCGCGACCGGGTCCCCGAATGCGGGCGCCGCGGCCCAGCCGCCGATCGGCGTCGCGACGACGAGCGCGACGAGCATCGAGAGCGGCCAGCCCGTCGATGCCGGCGACGCCGCCTCCTTGCGCGACCCGGTGCCCGAGCACGATGTACGCGGCGAAGAGAAGCGCGTTCGCCAGCGCGAACGCGACGCCGAGCGGCTCACCCTCGAGCCGGACGTCCGTGAGCAGCCAGACGCCGCCGACCGCCAGCGCCAGGGCGGCCGCGTTCCGCGCCGTCCGCGTCCCGAGCGCAGCGAGCGCGATCACGGGCAGGAACTCGATCGCGGCCACGGTCCCGAGCGGCAGCCGGTCGATCGCGAGGTAGAAGCACGCGTTCATGACGGCGAGCACCGCTCCCCAGGCGGCGAACAGCCGCCGGCTCCGCGCGTCCAGCCGCCCGAGCAGCCGCCAGGGGCGGCGCCAGAGCGCGAAGACGGCAGCGGCCGCCGCGATCCGCAGCCACGCGACGCCGAGCGGCTCGACGCGGACGAACAGGAGAACGGCGAACGCCGGCCCGAGGTAGTGGAAGACGGCGCTGCCGACGAAGTACGCGTGCGGTGGTGGTCGGCGCGTGCCCACGACGATATGATCGCGGGCAGAACCCTCCACTGACCCCCGAAAGCGAAGGAGTCCCGGCCACGATGGCGACAAAGCAACGGCGATCCGTCACATCGACGCTCGATCCCACGGATGCCAGCCTGCTGACCGAGCTGCAGGCGGACGCGCGGCTGACCCACGCGGAGCTCGGCCGGCGCGTCAACCTCTCGCCGCCGGCGGTCGCCGAGCGCCTCCGCCGGCTCGAGCGCGACGGCGTCGTCACCGCGTACCGCGCCGAGGTCGACCCGAAGGCGCTCGGCTACACGCTCGGCGTGATCATGCGGATCCGGCCGTCCGCACGCCAGCTGCACAAGGTCGCCGAGCTCGCGCGCGAGACGCCCGAGGTGGTCGAGTGCCACCGGATCACCGGCGAGGACTGCTTCTTCATGAAGCTGAACCTGCGCGACGTCGAGCACCTCGAGGAAGTGCTCGACCGCTTCATCCTCTACGGCCAGACGACGACGTCGATCATCCAGTCCTCGCCCGTGCCCCGGCGCGGCGCGGCAGTTGCATAGGCTTAACGCGCCGATGGCCCGCGAGTACCCCACGCTGCTCGACCTCGTCGGCGAGACGCCGATCGTCAGGCTCGACCGGATCGCGCGGGACGTCGAGCCGACGCTGCTCGCGAAGCTCGAGTACCTGAACCCGGGCGGCTCGAACAAGGACCGGATCGGGATGGCGATGATCGAGGCGGCCGAGCGCGAGGGGAAGCTGCGGCCCGGCGGGACGATCGTCGAGCCGACCTCGGGCAACACCGGCGTCGGCCTCGCGATCGCCGCCGCCGCGCGCGGCTACCGCTGCATCTTCGTGATGCCGGACAAGATGAGCCAGGAGAAGATCTCGATGCTGCGGGCCTACGGCGCGGAGGTCGTGATCACGCCGACCGCGGTCGAGCACGACTCGCCGGAGAGCTACTACAGCGTCTCCGACCGGCTCGCCGAGGAGATCCCCGGCGGCTTCAAGCCCGACCAGTACTCGAACATGGCGAACCCGCAGGCCCACTACGAGACGACGGGGCCGGAGATCTGGGAGCAGACGGGCGGCGAGATCGACGCGCTCGTGATCTCGGTCGGGACTGGCGGCACGATCTCGGGCGCCGGCCGCTACCTGAAGGAGCGCAACCCGAAGATCGAGATCGTCGGCGCCGACCCGGAGGGCTCGGTCTACACCTCCGACGAGACGCATCCGTACCTCGTCGAGGGGATCGGCAAGGACACGTGGCCGGAGACGATGTCGAGGGACGTCGTCGACCGCTGGGTGCGCGTCTCCGACCGCGACTCGTTCGTGACCGCGCGGCGGCTCTCGCGCGAGGAGGGCATCCTGGCCGGCGGCTCGGCCGGGACGACGATCTGGGCCGCGCTCGAGGTGGCGAAGGACTTCGGCCCGGACGCGAAGATCCTGACGATCCTCCCCGACTCCGGCCGCTCCTACCTCTCGAAGTTCTACGACGACAACTGGATGCTCCAGTACGGCTTCCTCGAGCGGAAGGCACCGGCGCCGACGATCGACGAGGTGCTGCGCTTCAAGCGCGGCGAGGAGCACGAGGTGCCCGACCTCGTCACGATCGAGTCGCACGCGAAGGTCGGCGCCGCGATCGACCTGATGCAGCGCTACTCGATCTCGCAGCTGCCGGTCGTCCGGAGCGAGCCGGTGGAGTCGCTCGCGGACGTCGTCGGCTCGCTGCAGGAGCGCGGCGTGCTCGACCGCGTCTTCAAGAACCCGGACGCGATGAACGAGGACGTCGCGGTGATGATGCAGCCGCCGCTCGCCGCCGTCGACGTCGGCGACTCACTCGATCAGGTCTTCGCCGACCTCTCCGGCCCGAGCGCGGCGGTCGTCGTCGCCGCCGCCGGGCGGCCGGCTGCGATCCTCACGCGTTCTGACTTGCTGGAGTACCTCGCGCATCAACGCTCTCAAGTGAACGGCGCCTAGCCGCCGCGTTCTCCGAGCGCACCGCGACGAAGACGGAGCCGACGATCAGCGTCGCGCCGAGGCCGACGGCGAGCGTGATCTCCTCGCCGAGCACGAGCGCGCCGAGCAGGATCGCGACGACCGGGTTCACGTACTGGTGCGTGACGACCTTCGAGATCGGCGCGTTCCGCAGCAGCCAGGCGTAGGCGGTGAAGGCGATCAGGGAGCCGAAGACGGCGAGGTAGAGCCACGCGAGCACCGACTCGAGGGTGAACCCGGCCGGATCCATCGACCACGGCTCGCCGGTCGCGACACCGAGCAGGACCAGGAAGACGCCGGCGCTCAGCATCTCCCACGTCGCCGCGACGAAGCCGTCCTCCGGCAGCGAGAGCCGGTGCGCGAAGAAGGAGCCGAGCGACCACGAGATGCTCGCTGCGAGCGCCATCGCGAGCCCGACCGCGCTCGATGCGCCTTCGCCGCCGGGAATGACGATCAGCGCCAGCCCGGCCAGGCCGACGAGCACGCTCAGGCGCGTCGCGAGCGCGACGCGCTCGCGCGCGAGCGTGCGCAGCAGGATCACCTGCAGCGGCACCGAGCCCGCGATCATCGCGGCGACGCTCGAGTCGATGCGCGTCTCCGCGAGCGTGACCATGCCGACTCCGAGCGCCAGCAGCGAGAGGCCGAGCAGCGCGGACGAGCCGAGCTCGCGCCGGGTGACGCGGATGTTGCGGCCCGTCAACGTCAGGATCAGCGCCAGCAGCCCGCCGGCGAGGAGGAAGCGCGTCCCGGCCGAGAGAAACGCGGGCAGCGTCTCCACCGACAGCTTGATCGCGAGGTAGGTCGAGCCCCAGACCAGGTAGACGGTCCAGAGCGCGGTCAGGAGCTTCCAGCGAGCAGGCGCGGCCATGTCTACTCAAACCGAACGCGGCACCCCGGCGTGAGATTCCTCCGCCCCGCTCGGATCGCTGATCGAAACGATCAGCCGGCCGACTTGATGAAGCTGGCCTCGTGGCCGCGGGCGTTCGCCGCGACGAGCTCGTCGGCGCTGAGCGCGCCGATCCGCTCCAGGAGCTCGAGCTCGTCTCGCAGGTGCGTCCGCATCATCTCGGGGCCGTCGGTGGCGATCGTGAACGCGACGCCGTGCTCCTTGAAGGCGGCGAACGTCTCGCGCACGGCGTCCTCGTCGGCGAGCGCCTTCGTGAGCAGGTTCGAGGTCGGGCAGATCTCGAGCACGATCCCCGCGTCGCGCAGGAGCCGCATCAGCTCCGGATCCTGCGCGGCGAGGATGCCGTGGCCGATCCGGTCCGGGCGCAGGTGCTCGACGACCTCGCCGAGCTCCTCGCCGCCGGTCTCGCCCTCCTCGCCGACGTGGATCGTGATCCCGAGCCCGGCCGCCCGCGCGGTCTCGACCATCGGCGAGATCTGCGTGTAGTCGTAGCGGCCGCCGCCGGGCCGCGGGCCGGCGATGTCGATCCCGACGACGCCGCGCGAGGCCCAGCGGATCGCCTTCTCGACCACGACCTCGTTCTGCCGCGGCGCGAACGTCCGGTCCATCATCAGGATCAGCCCGGCCCGCACCTGCGGGTACTCGAGCGAAGCGCGGTCGAGCCCGCGGATCGCGGCGAGGATGATGTGGTCGAGGTCACGCTCGCCGCCACGGTTGCGCTTCATCGGGTTGAAGCGCAGCTCGAGCGTCGTGATCCCCTGGCTGCGGTAGGCGCCGCCGATCGCCCCGTGGACGGACTGCTCGACCGCGAGCGGCGAGCTCTGGATCAGCTCCGTCCAGTGGTAGATCCGATCGAGCGCGTCCAGGTTCTCGACGCCGCGCGGGTCGGAGACGGTGACGAGCGCGTCGAACTCCCAGTAGTCCTTCACCGGCAGCGCGATTCCCTGCTCGTGCGCGAGCGACCAGAGGATGTCGGAGGCGACCGAGCCGCCGAGGTGAGTGTGCAGCTCGGCGAGACCCTCGGAGTGCATTCGCGCGACTCTATCCTGCGCGCTGTGCTCGACGGCATCGACCACGTCCAGCTCGCCGCGCCGCCCGGCTGCGAGGCCGACGCGCGACGATTCTTCGGCGAGCTGATGGGCCTCGAGGAGCTCGACAAGCCGGAGTCGCTGCAGGCGCGCGGCGGTGTCTGGTTCCGCGTCGGCGCGCAGCAGCTCCACGTCGGCGTCGAGCAGCAGTTCGCGCCGGCCGGCAAGGCGCATCCCGCCTTCGCCGTCTCCCGCTACGACGAGCTCGTCGAGCAGGCTTCGATCAGCCGGTACACCGGTGGCCGACGACGCGTCGATCCCCGGCGTCCGCCGCTGCTTCGTCGAGGATCCGTGGCGGAACAGGATCGAGCTCGTCGCGGTTGAGGACGGCGGCTAGCTGCCGATAACGGATGTTGTGAGTACGCCGCAACCGGACGAACGAATCCTGATCGTCGACGACGAGGATCAGATCCGCACCCTGCTCGCGCGCCTGCTCGGGGCGCACGGCTACGAGTGCATCACGGCCGAGTCGGCAGCCGCCGCGCGGCGCTTGCTCAAGGAGACGCACGTCGCGCTCGTGCTCAGCGACGTCAACATGCCCGGCGAGTCCGGGATCGACTTCACCCGCGAGGTGCTCGCCCACTTCCCGGACACCGCCGTCGTCATGGTCACCGGCATGGACGACCGCGGCTACGCCGATGCCGCAATCGAGCTCGGTGCGTACGGCTACGTGCTGAAGCCGTTCAAGCCGAACGAGCTGATCATCAACGTCGGCAACGCGCTGCGGCGCCGCACGCTCGAGATCGAGAACCGCAACCACCGCGAGATGCTCGAGCAGACCGTGCTCGACCGCACCGCGGCGCTCCGCGACACGATCGCCCAGCTCGAGAGCTCCGACACCGAGCTGCGCCGCCTCCGCGAGGAGACGATCCGCCGGCTCTCGTGGGCCGCGGAGTTCCGAAACCAGGAGACGGGCGAGCACATCGTCCGGATGAGCCTCTACTGCGCCCTGCTCGCGCGCCTCGCCGGCCTCGACGCCGAGCGGGCCGAGCTGATCCGGATCGCGAGCCCGATGCACGACGTCGGCAAGATCGGGATCCCCGACCGGATCCTGCTCAAGCCCGGGCGGCTCACCGACGACGAGCGCAAGGTGATGGAGGCGCACACCGAGATGGGCCACCGGATCCTCGCCGGCTCGCAGGTGGAGCTGCTCGACCTCGCGGCCGTGATGGCGCTGACGCACCACGAGCGGATCGACGGCACCGGCTACCCCGTCCCGAGCCGCCGGGGACGCGATCCCGATCGAGGGCCGGATCTGCGCGATCGCCGACGTCTTCGACGCGCTCACGTCCGATCGCGTCTACCGGCCGGCGTTCCAGCCCGACGAGGCTCGCGCGCTGATGACCGAGGGCCGAGGCACGCAGTTCGACGCCGAGCTGCTCGATCTCTTCTTCGCCTCGTTCGACGACGTGCTCGCGATCAGGCGGGCCGCCGGCACCGGCACCGTCGAGCAGTCGCTCGCGATCGCGCTGGCGCACGCTTCCGGGCATCGCTCAAGCGCGGTCTAGCGCTGCCGATCACGAGGTAGTGGACGGCATGACGCCCACCCCGTACACGATCCCCGAGACGCCACCGGCCGAGCTGCTCGCCGAGCTCGATGCGGCGGCGAGGGCGCTCGACGAGCTCACGACCCGCGCAGCAGAGCTGACGTTCGCGATGGACGAGCAGACGCACCGGCTCCGGATCGAGCTGACCGAGGACGGGGCGACGCGGCAGCTGAGCCCGCGCCAGCTGTTCGACCTGCTCGCGTAGCTGGCTAGGCTGCCTCGCGTGGCCGCCTTCGACACCGAGGTCGTCGTCGTCGGCGCGGGCGTGATGGGCCTCGCCGCCGCACGGGCGCTCGCGCAGGCAGGGCGCGACGTCGTCGTCTGCGAGCAGTTCGCGCTCGGCCACGACCGCGGCTCGAGCCACGGCAGCTCGCGGATCGTCCGCCTGTCCTATCCGGACGAGCGCTGGGTCCGGCTCGCGCAGGAGAGCTTTCCGCTCTGGCGCGAGCTCGAGGCGGAGAGCGGCACGACGCTGCTCGACCTCCACGGCACGCTCGACCTCGGCGACTGGGAGCCGAACCGCGACGCGCTCGCCGCCGCCGGAGCTCCGTTCGAGGTGCTCGACGCGGCCGAGATCGAGCGGCGCTTTCCGGTCCGCGCCGACTCCGGCAGCCGCGGCCTCTTCCAGGCCGACGGCGGGATCGTCCACGCCGACAGGGCGATGGCCGCGCTCGCGGGCGGCCTCGAGATCCGCGAGCGGCAGCGCGTGGACGCGGTCGTCGAGGACGGCGACGGCGTCACGGCCGGCGGCCTCCGCGCCCGGGCGGCCGTCGTCACCGCGGGCGCGTGGGCGCCGCAGCTAGCCGGCGTCGACGCGACGCCGACGGTCGAGACGGTCTCCTACTTCGAGCTCGCCGAGCCGCTGCCGTCCGTGATCGACACGACGACCGGCGCCCACTCGGGCTACGCGCTGCATTCGCCCGGCGGGACGCTGAAGGCGGGTCTCCACCAGACCGGCCGGCCGGCCAACCCCGACGAGCCCAACCCGCCCGACCGCGAGCTCGCGGCGCGGACTGCCGCCTGGGTCGCCCGTCGCTTCGGGCTCGAGCCGGCGATACGGCTCGAGACCTGCCTCTACACGATCCGCGAGCACGACGAGTTCCTGCTCGAGCGGCGCGGCCGGGTCGTCGTCGGCTCAGCGTGCAGCGGTCACGGTTTCAAGTTCGCACCGGTGGTCGGGAAGCGGCTCACCGCGCTCGCCACCGAAGTGCTCTAGCGGAAGAGGTCGCGCTCCTCGGGGATCGGGATCTCGGCGCCGGTGCCGTCGCCGCGGAAGTCGACGCCGCGGATCAAGGCGGCCGGGATCCCGCTCACCTTCCCCAGCACGAGCTCGGCCGCGGCGGCGAGCTCGTCCGCGACGGCGATCTGCGTCGCCTGCAGCTCGTAGCCGAGGCGGTCGCGGACGCCGCGGAGGTCGAGCAGCGGCGTCAGCCCGGCGACGCCGAGCGCAACGTCGGTCGTGCCCTGCCGGAACGGGCGTCCGAACGAGTCGCTGACGATCACGCCGACGTCGCGGCCGGTTTGCGCCCGGACCCGCTCGCGGATGCGGGCGGCCGAGGCGTCCGGGTCGAGCGGGAGCAGGATCAGCGTCCCCTCCCCTTTGCGCGTTCGAGGCGTCGACGCCCGCCGACGCGCAGACGAAGCCGTGCCGCGTCTCGGAGATGATCAGCGGCGGCCGGACGCGGACGACGTGCGCGCTCTCGCGCAGGATCCATTCGACGTGGCGCGGATCGCGGTCGTCCGCCAGCTCGAGCGCGCGCGGCGACGGCTCGACGTCGTCGAGCCGGACGACCCGGCCCTCGGCCTTCGAGACCGCCTTCTGCGCGACGACGAGGACGTCCGCGTCCTCGAACCCGCCCGCGCGCCCGGCGGCGTCGAGCAGCAGCGCCGCGAGATCGTCGCCGTCCTCGATCTCCGGGATGCCCTCGAGCGGGATGACCCGGACTCGCCGGTCGTCATGGCAGTCCGGAGATGCGCAGGCCGGCGTGGGCCTTGTAGCGCTTGTTCACGTTCACGATCACGGCGGTCATCCCCTCGAGAGCGCGCGCGCTCGCGAGCGGGCCGCAGTCGACGGCGCTGCCCGGAGACGAGCCGGCGCGGCGAGCTCGAGCGCGAGCGCCTTCGGCGGCGCGTCGTCGCCGCAGACGAGGGCGTCCTCGTCCGGCGGCGCGTCGGCGAGGTTGGCGGCCGCGAGCGAGTGCAGGCCGGCGACGACGGGGGCGTCGAGCTCGTCCTCGATCCGCTTCGCGATCGACGTCGCCTCGCCGGTCGGCTTGACGCCGCCGGGACCGAAGCTGAGCTCGGCGCAGACCGAGAGCACCGGCGTCGAGCCGATCGACTGGCGCAGGTCGCGCGCGGTCTCGACCGCGGCATCCGCCTTCACCGCGAAGACGACGAGGTCGACGCCGCGAACGGCGTCGTCGTTGTTCGCTCCTGTTGCGCCGACGGCAGCCGCCGCTTCGCGCGCCCGTTCGGCGTCGCGGGAGCCGATCACGACCTCGACGCCGGCGTCGACGAGCCGCTTCGCGACCGCCTGGCCGAAGCTGCCGGTGCCGCCGACGACGGCGACCTTCATGCCGCCGCCCCGAGCGCCGTCTCGGCGAGCCGGCGCGACGCGGCGAGGTCGGTCATCAGCGTCTTCGTGACGACGCGGCGCACCGCCGACGGGCCGGTCGGATCGGACTCGTCGACGACGAGCGCGTCGATCAGCCCGGCGTAGCAGCCCGCGACGTGCTCCGGTGTCGTGCCGCCCGCCATCCGCGCGAGCATACGGTCTGCCGGGCCCTTGACCGCACGGCCGCCGACGAGCGGGCTGACCGCGACCGAGGGGACGCGCCGCGCCTCGAGCGCCGCGCGGATCTCGGGCACGGCGAGGATCGGCCAGATGCTGACGTAGGGGTTCGAGGGCGCGATCAGGATCGCGTCGGCCGACCCGATCGCGTCGAGCACGCCGGGCGCGGCTGCGCGCGTCGCCCTCGAAGCGGACGCCGTCGACCTCGTCGCGGTGGCCGCGGGCGACGAACCACTCCTGGAAGGGGAAGCTCCCGGCCGGCGTGTCGATCCAGGTGCGCAGACGGTCGTCGGTGGCCGGCAGGATCGCCGCCTCGATCCCGAGCGCCCGCGCGAGCCGGGCGGTGACGGCGGAGAGCGGCTCGCCGGCACGCAGCGCCTGCGTCCGGACGAGGTGGAGCCCGAGATCGCGGTCGCCGAGCCGGAACCAGTCCTCGCCGCCGAGCGACGAGACCGTCCCGAGCGCCTCCCACGTCTCGCCGGCGCGTCCCCAGCCGCGCTCCTCGTCGTGGAGCCCGGCGAGCGCGTAGAGGATGCTGTCGAGGTCGGGCGAGACCGACATCCCGAGCACCTCGAGGTCGTCGCCGACGTTGCCGACGATCGTCAGGTTGGAGCCGCCCGCCGCGTCGACGAGGCCGCGCGCGAAGCGGGCGCCGCCGACGCCGCCGGAGAGGAGCGCGACCTTCACGGCTGAAGCGCGCGGCCGATCGCGGCCTGCGTGCGCGGGCCGGCGCGGAGGCCGATCCGGCGCAGGTCGTCGAGCGTGTCGACGTCGTCCGAGAGGTTCGGGATCACGCAGGAGATCGCCGGGACGCCGATGCTGTCGGCGTGGTCGCGGAAGCGGGCGGCGCTGCCGCCGCCGTAGAGCGGCGCGAAGTGCTCCTTGCCGGGCAGCGCGAGCGCGTTCGTCGTCCCGTCCTCGGCCTCGACGTAGCCGATGGCGCCGAGCTCGGCCGCGCCGGCGAGCGTGCGCAGGTCGTGCGGGACGACGCACGGCAGGTCGGCGTTGACGACGAGCACGGTCCCGTCGTCGAGCGGCTCCAGCGCGGCGGCGACCGCGGCACCCTGGCCGCCGCGGACGTCGGCGACCGGCTCGGCGCCGAGCTCCGCCGCGAGCGCGCGGCCGTCCTTGTCGTCGGTGACGACGAGCGTGCGGCCGGTGGCGATTGCTGCCGCCAGCACGTCGCCGAGCATCGCCAGCCCGAGCCGCGCGCGCACCTCGTCCGGCGCGTCGAGCCGCTGCTTGCCGTGCTCGCCGCGGAACGGGATCACGATCTGCGTCATCCGGCCAGACTCTAGTCATGACCAACGCCGCGCTCGCCGAACGGCTGGACGCCTTCGCCGCCCTGCTCGACCTCAACGGCTCCGGCCACTACACGGTGCGCGCCTACCGTCGCGCGGCCGACCTGATCCGCGCGACGCCGGCCGACGTGGCGGCGCTCGTGCGCGCCGGAAGGGCGCGCGAGCTGGCTGGGATCGGCCCCGGAATCGAGGCGCGGCTGCGCGAGCTGGTCGAGACCGGGCGGATCGCGGAGCTGGACGAGCTGGAGGCGCAGGCGCTGCCGGAGCTCGTCGGCGTCGCGGCGCTGCTCGGCGTCTCGACGAAGCGGATGCGCGAGCTCGGGCACGCGCTCGGGATCACGACACTGCCGGAGCTACGGGCGGCCGCGGCGGAGAAACGGCTCGCGACCGTGCCGGGGATCGGGCCGAAGACGGCCGCGCAGATCGAGCAGGGGCTGGCGGAGCTCGGTACGGCGAGGCCGAGGCGCGGGATGACCCTGAACCGCGCGCTCGCGCTCGTCGGCGAGGTGGCCGACGCGCTCGGCGGTGAGCCGGCCGGCGATCCGCGGCGCGCCTGCGAGCTCTCGACGCACTTCGCCGTCGTCGTCCCGCTCGAGCGCCTGGCGGACGCCGAGGCGCTGCCGCAGCTCGTCGCAGTGCTCGAGCGGGACGAGCGGCGTGTCGTCGGCGTCACCGCGGACGGCTATCCGATCGAGGTCGTCGGCGCGACGGCGGAGACCTGGGAGGCGGAGCTCGTGCGCGCGATCGGCTCGCCGGAGTGGGTCGCCGCGCACGGAGGGCTCCGCGGCGCCGCGCTGCCGCCGCCGGAGCTGCGCGAGCTCGACGCGCCGCCGACGCCGCCCGACCTGCTCGAGCTCGCCGACGTCCGCGGCGACCTCCACGTCCACACGACCGCATCCGACGGCAAGGCGACCGTCGAGGAGATGGGCCGCGCGGCGCAGGAGCTCGGCTACGAGTACCTGGCGATCTGCGACCACACACGGAACGTCCGGGTCGTCCCCGGGCTCGACGCCGACGACATCCGGCGCCAGGCCGAGGAGATCGCGGCCGCGAACGAGGTGCTGACGCCGTTCCGGATCCTCCGCGGCAGTGAGTGCGACATCCTCCCCGACGGCTCGCTCGACCTCCCCGACGACGTGCTCGCGGAGCTCGAGTGGGTGCAGATCAGCCTCCACGCCGGCCAGCGGGCGCCGCGCGGCGCGATCACCGACCGGGTGGTCGAGGCGATGCACCATCCGGCCGCGTCATGCCTCTCGCATCCGAAGGGCCGGATCCTCAACCACCGTCCCGAGAACGCCCTCGACCTCGAGCGGGTCTTCGAGGTCGCGCTCGAGACGGGCGTCGCCGTCGAGGTGAACGGCCTCCCCGACCGGCTCGATCTCTCCGGTGCCCACGTCCGAGAAGCGCTGGCGGCCGGCGTCCCGATCGTCTGCTCGACCGACGCGCACTCGGTGCGCGGGCTCCGCAACATGGCGCTCTCGGTCGCGACCGCCCGCCGCGGCGGCGCACCGCGAGGCTCGGTGCTCAACACGCTCTCGCTGCGCGCGCTGCTCAGCCGAGCAGCGCGGCGATGACGTCGTCCCAACTGCTGATCTACGAGCCGGCCGACGTCCCCGCAGCCGGACGGCGGGTAGTGCGTCGCCACCCGAACGCGACGATTGCGGCCGCGAGGCCGCCCAGCGCGAGGGAGACAGGCCAGAGTGGCGACCTGGTCTGCTCGTTTGCGCGTGCGGGAGAAGCTGCGGGTACGTCGTTGGCACCGCCGATCGTTAAGAGCGGATGGATTCCTTCGAGCGCGTTTGCCCACGTGCCGGTCAGAGACTCCTTGAACCAAACAGCGATGGTGTACTCACCCTCCGGAAGATCGGGAACCTTGAACGTCAGCACTTGCGACCTGCCGAACTCCCCTAAGGTGCCCAGCTCCCCGATCTTGATCTGGGTGCGGTCGTCGCCTTCAAGCGACACGAGGAAAATCCGTAACGGCCCCAGGAACTGTTCGGCTCCGTCCCCGAGGTCAAGCTCAAGTGTGTCGCCCGGCTCAGCGTTCTGCTCGCTGAACGCCGGATCGAGCTTCGCCTGAGCAACTCCGGCAAAGAGCAGGCAGAGCACTGCGGCAGTGGCGAGAGAACGCATCCATGCGGCATTACACCGCACGCCGGAGCACGGTTCCAGCCTCCCGCGGCGGCGTCCTCGTTAGGCCGCTGACTGGCCCGAGCCGGGGCCGCGCTCGGCGTACTCGTGCACCTCGTACCAGTGCGTCCCCCGGAGCGCCTCGGCCACCTCGGGATCGGTGTGCCCCGCGTAGAAGACGTGGTGCTCGAGATCGCAGCAGATCGCGACGTCGCCGAGCGAGACGTGTGTGATCGCCGTCAGCACCTCGACCGGGAGCTGCGCCTCGGCGACGGTGTAGTGCATGAACTGAAGATCGGGAGCGAGCTCCATCAGGTCCGGCCAGTCGGGGCAGCTGCGTGAGCTCATCGCTCGACCGACTTCTGCTCCGCCGCCCAGCTCCCTTCCAGCCGGACGACACCGCGCTCCTCGCCGGCCGGATAGACGAGAAAGGTAAGCGCGTCGTCGAGCCAGTGGAGGACACGCTCACCGGTCGCGTCGGCGAGCCCGAGCCGGAGATGGAAGCGGCCGTCCGAGAGCGGCAGCGGGTCGACGTCGTAGCGCACCTCGCGCGTTCCGTCCGCCCAGCCGACGCGGGCCGTGTCGAGCACGTCGGACGCGACCAGCAGGCCACCGTCGTCGCGCAGCTCGAACTGGAGCTGCGGCGGCGCGATCCCGTTCTCCGCCTCGATCCGGAGCCGGAGCGAGAACGGCTCGCCCGCGAGGAACTGCTGCCGCTCCCGCCCCTCGCGGCCGACGAGGCGCGCGGCAGCGATCGTCGCCTCGCCCGTTCCCCACTCGCGCAGGCCGGCGGCCCGCTCGGCCGGATCGGCCTCGGCGGCGAGCACCTTCCGGTAGCGGACGATCGCCTCGTGCGTCGGCCCGTCGAACTCGAGCCTGCCCTCGCGCAGCAGCACGGCGCGCTCGCAGAGCCGCTCGACCTGGGTGGCGTCGTGCGAGACGAAGACGATCGTGCCACCGCGCTGCTTGAACTCGAAGACCTTGCCGAAGCACTTGCGCTGGAACGCCTCGTCGCCGACGGCGAAGACCTCGTCGAGCAGGAGGATGTCGGCGTCGAGATGCGCGGCGATCGCGAAGCCGAGCCGCATGTACATCCCCGAGGAGTATGTGCGGACGGGCCGGTCGATCGCCTGCTCGAGCTCGGCGAAGGCGACGATCTCGTCGAAGCGCTCGCGGATCTGCGCCCGCTTGAGCCCGTAGATGGCGCCGTTCAGGAAGACGTTCTCGCGGCCGGAGAAGTCGGGATGGAAGCCGGCGCCGAGCTCGAGCAGCGAGCCGATCCTGCCGCCGACGGCGACGCGTCCCGAGGTCGGCTTGATGATCCCGGCGATCAGCCGCAGCAGCGTCGACTTGCCGGAGCCGTTGCGGCCGACGAGCCCGACCGCCTCGCCGGGCTCGATCGCGAGCGAGACGTCGTCGAGCGCCTGCACGTCCTGCGCGTCGGTGCGGCCGCGGAGGACGAACAGCTCCTTGAGGCTGCGCGCCTCGTTCGCGTGAACGCGGAAACGGCGCGAGACTCCGTCGACCCGGATCTGGCCCGTGTTCACCCTGCAGACGGTACCGCGGTGTGCCGACGCACGAGCCCGGCGAGCACGTGGATGAACGCCGGCTCGGCGTTCGGCAGCTCGATCCGGTCGAGCCGGATCCCGAGCTCGCGGGCGCGGTCGACGGCCTCGACGTCGAGGTCCCAGCGGATCTCGAGGTGGTCGGCGACGAAGCCGACCGGGCAGAGCAGGACGTCGCGGACGTCGGTGGCGGCGAGCTCGTTCAGGTGCACCAGGATGTCGGGGCCGAGCCACGGCTCCCCGGTCGGCGACTCGCTCTGGAAGGAGAACGTCCACTCGTTCACGCCCGCCCGCTCGGCGACGAGGCGGGACGTCTCGAGCAGCTCGTCCCGGTACGGGTCGCCCTCGTCGAGGATCCGGGCGGGAAGCGAGTGCGCGGTGAAGACGACGTGCAGGTGCCGCCGGCCTGCGAGGCGCTCCGCAAGCAGGTCGACGAAGCCGGGCTCGGTGCCCCAGCGCTCGACGAAGCGGATCGGCACGCGGCGCGCGACGGCGCCTTCGAGCTTGGCGCGGTACTTGCCGATCGACATCGAGGAGTAGTGCGGCGCGAGCACGAGGCCGACGAGCTCGTCGGCTCCGCCGGCGAGCGCCTGCTCGACCGCCTCGGCGATCCGGGGCTGCCAGTGGCGCATGCCGGTGAGGACGGGGATTCCGAGCTCGGCCTCGAGCGCCGCGCGCGTCGCCTCGGTGATCTCGTTCAGCGGGTTCGACTCCTCGATCCCGAGCCGCCGGTAGCGGGCGACGAGGTCCTCGAGGTGCTCGGGCTTGATCGGACGGCCGCCGCGGATGTCGGCGTAGTAGGCCGGGACGTCGTCGATCCGGTCGGGCGACCCGTACGCCATCAGCACCACGGCGGCGCTCATGCCGGGACGCGGGCGGTCTGCTCGTGCACGAACGCGCGCAGGCGGCCGAGCACGTCGGGATCGGTGTCCGGCATGACGCCGTGGCCGAGGTTGAAGATGTGGCCGGGACGGCCCGCCGCGCGCGCGAGCACGTCGAGCGTCGCCGCCTCGATCCGCTCCCACGGGCCGAAGAGGACGGCGCCGTCGAGGTTGCCCTGGACGCCGCGGTCGTCGCCGACCTGCTGCCAGCCCCAGTCGAGCGGGATCCGCCAGTCGAGCCCGATCACGTCGCCGCCGGCGTCGCGCATCTGCTCGAGCAGCGTCGCCGTGCCGGTGCCGAAATGGATCGTCGGGCAGTCGACTGCAGCGAGGATCCGAGCCGAGTACGGCTGCACGAACTCCTCGTAGTCCTGCGGCGAGAGTGCGCCGACCCAGGAGTCGAAGAGCTGGATCACGTCCGCGCCGGCGCGCACCTTCGCGGCGACGTAGAGGGAGAACGCATCCGTCAGCTTCTCCATCAGCGCGTGCCACGTCTCCGGCTCGGCGTACATCATCCGCTTCACGTTCAGGAACTCGCGGCTCGGCTTGCCCTCGATCAGGTAGCCGGCGACCGTGAAGGGGCCGCCGCAGAAGCCGATCACGGCCTGGTCGGGCCGCAGCTCGCGCCGCACGATCGCGACAGCCTCGAGGATGAACGGGACCGATTCCTCCGGCTCCGGCACGCTCAGGCGGCCGACGTCGGCACGCGAGCGGACCGGCTGCTCGATCACCGGGCCGACGTTCTCGACGAGCTCGACGTTCACGCCCATTCCGAGCAGCGGCAGCATGATGTCGGCGAACATCACGGCGGCGTCGACGTCGTGGCGGCGCACCGGCTGGAGCGTCACCTCGGCGCAGAGCTCGGGCTCGTAGCAGACCTCGAAGAGGGTGTGCGTCTTGCGAATCTCGCGGTACTCCGGCAGCGAGCGGCCCGCCTGGCGCATGAACCAGACCGGCGTGCGCTCGGTCGGCTCCAGCCGAGCCGCGCGGACGAGAAGGGGCTCGCTCATCGCCGCAGTAGGCTAGCTGCGCGATGGAACGAGTCGGCGAGCATCCCGTCCCGGCCGGCCCGCTCGCGGTCCGGTGGCTCGCGTACGACCTGCCGGACTTCCGCGCGGGTGCGGAAGACGAGGTCGAGGTGGTGCTGCAGAACGCCGGCACCGCGACCTGGCGCGCCCGCGGCGACGCCGGCGTCAAGCTTTCCTACCACTGGCTCGACGACCGCGGCAACGCGATCGTCTGGGACGGCCCGCGCGTCGACTTCGGCGGCCCCGTCGCCCCCGGCGACGAGGTCGAGGTGGCGCTGCGCGTGCGGGCGCCGCAGCCGCCGGGCCGCTACCGGCTCGCGTTCGACCTCGTCGAGGAGCTGCGCTTCTGGTTCGCCGAGGTCGGCTCGGCGCCGCTCGAGCTCGACGCCGAGGTGCTGCCGCGGATCGAAGAGCGCCGCCTCGCCGTCGTCGTCAGAGGCGGCGCGGACGAGGAGACGACTGCGGCGCTGGCCGAGCAGGAGGAGCCGGTCGTCGAGGCCGACGCCGTCGCGACTGCGTATCTCGTCGCGGGCGCGATCCCCGCTCCCGACTGGTCGCGGCGGATCCTCGACGCGCACGCCGAGGGCTACGTCGCGGTCGGGGGCTCGATCGAGGCGCGCGACCGCTCGCTGCGCCCCTGGGCGCCCGGCGGCGGCCGCAATCCCGCCTTCTCGCATCCGCTGCTGCTGCCGTCGCTCCTGGACGGGCTCGAGCCGGGCGAGCACGAAGGCCTGCCGGCGCACGTCCCCGACGGCGAGCCGGCGATCTTCGACGGACGGATCAGACTTCGACTGCCACGCGGTCGTCGACGCGCGTGAAGACGAGCGCGCCGAGCGCGAGCGAGGCGACGGTCGCGACCGCGAGGTAGATCACGTCTCCGGCCGCCGGCAGCTCGCCGAAGAAGATCGGATCGCGGAACGCCTGGATCGCGGGCGTGACCGGATTGCCCCAGTGGACGAGCGCGACGAGAGTCGGGTTGTCGTCGAGCCCCGGGATCTCGTCGAGCGAGTAGAGCACCGGCGTGAGGAAGAACCAGGGCAGGAGCAGCGCCGCGACGATGTGCTCGACGTCGCGGTAGATCGCGTTCAGCGACGCGACCGCGAGCGAGAGCCCGGCGACGAAGCCGACGATCAGCACTGCCAGCGGCAGGGAGAGCCAGACCGTGGCGCGCGATTCCGGCAGGTAGACGAGGCTGAGCACGACGACGATCGCGATCATGACGGCGAAGCCGACGAGCTGCGTCGCGACCATCGAGAGCGGGACGAGCTGGCGCGGGAAGCGGACCTTCCGGATCAGGTTGGCGTTCTCGAGCAGGCTGCGCGAGGCCGACTGGAGCGAGGTCGCGAAGAAGACCCAGACGGGCAGGCCGGCGAGCAGGAAGAGCCAGTAGTGGTCGTAGTCGGCGGTCTGGATCTTCAGCAGCACGCTGAAGACGAGCAGGTAGACGAGCATCAGCACGACCGGGTGCGCGAGCGACCAGGCGAGCCCGAGCACGGAGCCCTTGTACTTCGCGCGCAGGTCGCGTCGGAAAAGGCTGCCGAAGAGCTCGCGGTAGCGGAGGAGATCGACGTAGACCGTCACGGGCGGGGACTAGTGTAGGCCGCGTGCCGGCTCATCTCGGCCTAACAGACCTGCATTACCCTGTCGTCCCGTGAACGCGATCGCCGCGGTCGCCGCGCTCTCGGTCGCGGCCCTGACCCTCTGGGGGCTCCTGCGCGCCGGAGTCGGAGGACGGCTCGTCGCCGACCCCTCGGGCGAGCGCTGGCACACGAGCTCGACGCCCACGTTCGGCGGCGTCGGCATCTTCCTCGGCCTCGTCGCGGGCGTCGGCGCCGCAATCGCCGTTGGCGCGACCGACGCGAGCAGCGAGCTGCTCGGGATCCTCGGCGGCTGCACAATCCTCTTCGTCGCCGGCTTCGTCGACGACGTCTACACGCTGAAGCCGATCGCGAAGCTGATCGCCCAGTTCGCGGCGGCGGGCGTCGTCCTCGCCTCCGGGCTGACGGTCGAGATCTTCGGCAACGACGTGCTCGCGACGGTGCTCGGACTCGTCTGGCTCGTCGGGATCACGAACGCGTTCAACCTGCTCGACAACATGGACGGGCTGGCAGCGTCGCTCGCCGCGGTCTCCTGCGCCGTCTTCGCGCTCGCCGCGCTCGACGCAGGACTCGGGCGAGCTCGCGCTCGTCGTCGCGCTGGCGCTCGGCGGCGCCTGTCTCGGCTTCCTCCCCTTCAACCTCCGTCCCGGCCGCAGCGCGCGCGTCTTCATGGGCGACTCGGGCAGCCAGGTGCTCGGCTTCGGCCTCGCCTCGCTCGCGCTCGCGTCGAGCTGGACGACCGCCGGCGCGACGCTGACGAGCCTCGTGCTGCCGCTGCTCGTGCTCGCGATCCCGATCCTCGACACGACGCTCGTGACCGTGCGCCGGACGCTCGAGCGGCGACCGGTGACCCAGGGCGGCACCGACCACTCCTCACACCGGCTGGTCTACTACGGGCTCTCGGAGCAGCAGGCGGTGGCGGCGCTGACGCTGCTGGCGGCGCTGCTCGGCGCGACCGCTCTCGCGTACACCGTGCTGGAGAACGCGCGCGTGACGGCGGTCGGGCTGCTCGTCTCGTTCGTCGTCCTCGTCCAGTTCGCGAGCTTCCTCGGCGACCTGCAGGAGCGCTCGCGCCGCGACGAGCCCGGCCCGCCGCCCGCGCTCTGGCGCGCGTTCCTCTCCAACCCGCGGCGGCTCGTCGAGGTGCTCGTCGACTTCACGATCGTCTGCGTCTCGTTCCTGGCCGCCTATCTCCTCTTCGTCGACGGCGGCGGCAGTATCACGCAGCGGGCGCTCTTCCTCGCCGCGCTGCCGATCCTGCTCGGCGTCCGCTACGTCCTCTTCGTCCTCTTCGGGATCTACCGGCGGATCTGGCGCTTCGCCTCGGCGCGCGACCTGCTCGCGATCGGCACGGCGGTCATCGTCTCCGTGCCGCTCACGATCGGGATCGTCCGGGCGACCCGCCCGTTCGGCGACTTCCCGCTCGAGATCTTCGTCGTCGACGCCGTGCTGTGCATGACGCTCGTCGCCGCCTCACGCCTGGCGCTGCGGCTGCTGCCGGCGCTCGGCAAGCGTCCGCAGCGCGCAGAAGCGCGTCCTCGTCGCCGGCGCGGGCCGCTCCGGCCGGGCGCTCGCACGCGAGCTGGCCGAGACGCCGGAGACGCGGGTCGTCGGCTTCGTCGACGACAACCCGGCCCTGCGCCGGCGGCGGATCCACGGCGTCACCGTCCACGGCGCCCTCGACGACGTCGGGCGGCTGCTCGGCGAGCTGCAGGTCGACGAGGTGCTCGTGACGATTCCCGGCGCGGCGGCGGAGCGGCTGGAGCCGCTCGTCGCCTCGTGCACGGACGCCGGCGTCGGCTGCCGCTTCGTCGTCCGCGAGATCGCGCCGCCGCCGTTCCTGACCCGAGTGCCCGCAGAGTGACGCCGGACGCCGCGCTCGAAGACGAGCGGCTGACGCCCGGTGCCGCCCGGTGGCTGCTCGGCGTCGCCTACCTCTGCCTCGCGTCGCTCTTCGCCTGGCAGGCCTCGCAGCGCGTGTCGCCGTCGATCTTCTCGGACGAGATCGAGTTCACGCAGGTCTCGCGGGGGATCGCCGAGACGGGACGGCCCTCGCGCCTCGGCGAGCCGAGCGGCTTCGGCTCGCTCTACACGTTCCTCGTCGCGCCGGCGTGGTGGCTCGACCCCACCTCGGCCTGGGAAGCAGCGAAGCTGATCGGCGCGCTCGTGATGACGGCGGCGATCTTCCCCGCCTACGGGCTGGCGCGCTTCGTCGTCTCGCGCCCGTGGGCGATCGCGGCCGCGATCGGGGCGGTCGCCGCGCCGCCGCTCGCCTATGCGCCGTACCTGCTCGAGGAGCCGCTCGCCTACCCGTTCTCGACGACCGCGTTGTGGGCGATCACCGCCGCGATCGCGAGTCCCACCCGCGGCCGGCTCGCGCTCGCCGCCGCCCTCTGCCTCGCGGCGCCGTTCGTCCGCGGCGAGCTGGGGGTGCTGCTGGTCGTCTTCGGCGCAGGCCTCTTCTCCCTCCTCTGGCGGACCGAGAGCTTCAGGCGCTGGCGCTCGACCTGGAGCGCCGGCGACTGGGTGGGAGCAGCGATGCTCGTCGTCGGCGCCGCGGTCGTCTTCAGCGCGGCGGCCGGGCACCGGAACAACGCCTGGTACGTGGCGACCGGCTTCGAGAAGCAGCGCGTCTACGACCACGCCGTCTGGTCGCTCGCGGCGATGACGATCGGACTCGCGGTGCTGCCGATCGTGGCGACGGTCGCCGCCTTCGGCTCCCGCCGCCTCCGCGCCACCGCCGGAGGGCCGCGCGTTCGTCGTCGTCGGAGTCTCGGCGTGCGTTGCCTTCGTCACCTACGCCGCGGTGAAGGGCGCCTTCCTTTCGACCGTGTTCTCGCTGCTGATCGTCGAGCGGAACGTGATCTACCTCGTGCCGGTCGTGTTCGCCGCCACGGCCGCCGTGCTCTCGCGCCCGCTGGCGAGCCCGGTCGCGCTCGCCGCCGGCTTCCTCGTGGCCTTGTTCCTCGTCCTGAACGCGGAGCTGAGGCTCGACCAGTATCCGTACTTCGAGGCCCCGAGCCTCGCGATCGGCCACCTCGCGAACCGGAACTTCATCTGGGACGCGGCGGACGTCGAGCGGGCGCTCGTCGTCGCCGCGGTCGTCTCGGTCGCCCTCCTGGCGGCGCGGACGCTCGTCCGCTCGCGCACCGTCGGGCTCGCGATTGCCGTCGTCGCCGCGTGCGGCGTGACCGCGTGGGCGCTGACGACCGAGATCTACGCCGCTCGCGGCCTCAACATCTTCTCCGAGCGGATCCACCAGATCTCGCCCAAGCCGGTCGACTGGGTCGACCAGGCCACGGGCGGCGAGCCGACGCTCTTCCTCGGCCAGCAGATGGGCAAGGATCAGAACCCGATCTGGCTGCTCGAGTTCTGGAACTACTCGATCGACAAGATCTGGAGCCTCGACGGCACCGCGCCGCTGCCGTCGCTCTCGCCCGACCTCGGCGCGGCGGACGGGACGATGAGCCCCGACCCCGGCGTCAGCTGGGTCGTGACGGGGAACGGCGTCGAGGTCCTCGGTGAGCAGGTCGGCGAGCCGCGCAACGGGATGCAGCTCTGGCGCGTCGAGCCGCCCGCCCGCTTCCGGAACACGCAGACCGGCGTCTTCCCGGACGGCTGGATGAGCTCGCGCGCCACCTTCTCGCAGTACGCACCGGAGGACGGCGTCTCGCGCGGCTTCTCGAACGTCGTCGTCTCACGTCAGGGCGCCTGCGGCGGCGGCATCCCGGTCGCCGACGTCACCGTCCGCATCGGCCCCGTCGCGGTGCGCGACAAACAGCCGGGCTTCGCGCGCGTCGACGAAGTCGTCCGCCGCAAGCTCGCAGCCCTGCGGCCTGGAGCGGATCGTCACGCGTGCCAGAGTGCCGTACCACGTCGAGGTGACCGTGTCGCCGACGTTCATCCCGGCCGAGATCGACGACCGGAGCGGTGACGTGCGCGACCTCGGCGCCCAGGTCGGCTTCGACTTCCTCCCCTTCGGCGAAGAGGGCTAGCGCAAAGCCAGCAGCCGCTCGGGGTGCTTGCGCAGGAAGCGGGCCATCCCGCGCGCGTGCCAGAGCGTGTGCCGGTCGAGGAAGCGCTTGTCGACCACCGCCGCGTAGTCGTGGTGTGCGACTGCGGCGGGGACGAGCCAGCGCTCCCAGCCCGCCTGCGCCGCCCGGTAGGCGAGGTCGATGTCCTCGACGTAGTGGCGGAAGCCGGCATCCCAGCCGCCGATCTCCTCGAGCATCGCTCGGCGCAGCAGCAGACAGGCGCCGCCGAGGAGCCAGTCGCCCTGCACCGGCTCGGTCGGACGGGTGCCGTAGTGGGAGACCTGATGCCGGTAGGGATCGCGGAGCAGCCGCAGCGGCGTCCGGCGCCAGATCGTCCCGAGCACGGTCGGAAAGCGGCGCAGGCTCGGCTGCCAGGTGCCGTCGGGCCAGAGCACGAGCGGCCCGACGAGGCCGGCGCGCGGGTGTGCGTCGGCGAAGCGGACGAGCTCGCCGACGGCGTCCGGCTCGGGGTAGGCGTCGGGGTTCGAGACCAGGACGTAGTCGCCGCTCGTCGCTCCGGCGCCGAGGTTGACGTTCGCCGCGAACGAGAGTGGCCGCGCGTTCTCGAGCACGCGGGCGCCGAAGCGCTCCGGGCCGACGCTGCCGGGCAGGTTTGCGATCACGACGAGCTCGTCGACCTGCTGCGCCAGCGCCGGCAGCGAGAGCTCGAGCTCGCGGGCGTGCCCGTGCGAGACGACGACGGCAGAGACCGTCACCGGCCGAGCGCCTCCCGGTAGACCTCGAGCGTCCGCTTCGCCGTCTCGCGCCAGGAGAAGAGCCGCGCCCGCTCCAGCCCGGCCGCGACGAAGCGCTCGCGCTCGGCCACGGCGCGGCGGATCCCGTCCCCGAGCTCGTGCTCCTCGGCCCAGACGGCAGCGTCGCCGGCCACCTCCTGCAACGCCGGCTCGGGCACCGCGACGACGGGAGTCCCGCACGCCATCGCCTCGAGCACCGGGAGGCCGAAGCCCTCGTAGCGTGACGGCTGCACGAGACAGGCGGCGCCGCGGTAGAGCTCGACGAGCTCGGCCTGCTTGACGTAACCGGTCACGCGGGCGCCGCGCTGCCCGAGCTCGCGCGCGAGCGCCTCGTCCTTGGCCGGCCCAGCGACGACGAGCGGCAGCCCGGCGGCGTCGGCGGCCGCGAGCGCGGCGAGCGGGTTCTTCCGCTCCTGCACCGCGCCGACGACGAGGACGTATTCGCCTTGCAGCAGACTGCTACTTGGCGTGAAGGCGGGGTCGACCCCGTTCGGCGTCACGACGATCTTCCCGTCCGGGACGTTGTAGAGCTCGCGGAGGTCGCGGCGGGTGCGCTCGGAGACGGTGAGCACGCGGGCGGCCTTCCGTGCCGCACGCGGCACGACCCTCCGGAACACGAAGCGGTCCCTGCGGCCCATCAGCGACGGCTCGCGCTCGAACGAGAGATCGTGGATGGTGACGACGGCCGGGCACGGAAGCGCGAGCGGCAGCGCGTACTGGAAGTGCCCGAGCGCGGCGCCGAGCCGGCGGAGGAGCCGCGGCAGCGTCAACGTCATCCGCAGCTCCTGCGAGGTCGTCCCGAGCTCGACGGCCTCGATCCCCTCGGGAACGAGCGCGGGCTGCCGCGTCACCGCGGCGATCCGAAGCCCGGCCGCGGGTGCGAGCGGGGCAAGCTCGCGGAGGAGATTGAGGACGTACGTCTCGTCACCGGTGCGCCGGCGGCCGAGCACGTCCGCGTCGACGACGACGAGCGGGTTCACGCGAGCTCCCGCCAGACAGCCTCGACGGCATCCGCGACCGACGGCCACGAGTAGGCGCCCGCGCGCTCGAGCCCGAGCGCGCGCAGTTCGTCTCGTCGCGCCGACGCCTCCTCGATTCCGGCCGCGATCGCTGGCACGTCGAGCGGGTCGACGAGCACCGCCGCGCCGCCGGCGACCTCCTCCGTTGCGCCGCCGCGGCTGGTCACCACCGGCGTGCCGCAGGCCATCGCCTCCAGCACCGGGATCCCGAAACCCTCGTATAGCGACGGAAAGGCGAGCGCACGGGCGCCGCGATAGAGCGCGGCCAGCTCCTCGTCGGAGACCTCGCCGACCCAGCCGGGCGTCTCGACGCCGCCCCAGCCGCGCGCTCCGACCACGCGCAGCTCGGCGCCGATCCGTGCAGCGGCTTCGGCGATCCGGCGGAGGTTCTTGCGCGGCTCGAGCGTCGCGACCGCGAGCACGTAGTCGCCGTCGGCCGCCGGTCCGTCCGCAGTGAACACCGGGTCGACGGCGTTCCCGATCACGACGACGCGCTCCTCGGGCACGTCGAGCAACTCGACCGCCTCGCGCTTCGTGAACTCGGAGACGGCGAAGACACGATCTGCGGCCCGGGCGACCGGCCCGATCCCGGCCCGGCCCGAGAGCCGGTGCCAGCGCGGGAACAGCTCCGGGTGCCGGACGAGCGCGAGGTCGTGCAGCGTGACCGCGACCGGCATCGACGCCCGCAGCGGGCCACGGAAGGTCGTGCAGTGGAGCACGTCGGCTCCGCGCGCCGCCCGCGGCAGCCCGGCGTAGTACCACCACGTGTCGCGCGCGAGCGAGGCCGCCTTGCCGGTGCCGCCGAACGAGCGCGGCGTCACCGCGACCCCCTCGCGCCCGGCGAGCGCGCCCAGCAGCCCGCGGACGTGGCGGGCCGTTCCCGCACGGGTCTGCACGAGCGGCGAGGTGTCGACCGCCGCCTTGATCACGCTGCCGCCTGCGTGTACCCCGCGAGCAAGGCCTCGCCCGCGGCGCGCCAGGTGAACTGCCGCGCATGCTCGACGCCGGCCGGCGCGAGCTCGTCGCGCCGTTCCAGCGCCTCGCGGATAGCGGCGGCGATCGCCTCGGGGTCGTCGGGATCGGCCCGCACCGCTGCGGCACCGGACGCCTCGTCCATCGACCCGTGCGCCGACGCCACCGTCGGCGTGCCGCAGGCCATCGCCTCGATGATCGGCATTCCGAAGCCCTCGAAGCGGGATGGATAGACGGCGACGGCGGCGCCGCGATACAGCCGCGCGAGCTCCTCGTCGGAGACGAAGCCGAGCCGGACGACGTTCGCGCCGCGCAACTCCGGCTGGTCGCCCCAGCCAGTGCCTCCGGCGACGGCGAGCAGGAGCTCGTCGCCCAGCAGGCGGTGCGCGGCGACCAGCGTCTCGAGGTTCTTGCGCGGCTCGAGCGTCGCGACCGTGAGCACGTAGGGCCGTCCGAGGTCGGCGCGCTCGCCGTCGGGGCCGAACGCCTCCTTCACACCTGGGTACGCGACCTTCACCCGCTCGGCCCCGACACCGAGCCGCTCGACCACGTCGCGGCCCGTGTACTCGGAGTTGACGAAGACGAGGTCGGCGGTGCGGGCCGTGTTCGCGTACTTGGCGCCGTGCATCGCCGCCGTCTTCGCCGTCACCCACTCCGGAAAGCGCAGCGGCACGAGGTCGTGGACGGTCGTCGCACGGACGCCGCCGGCCTGCGGCGGGTACATCCAGTCCGAGTAGTGGAAGACGTCGAAGCCGCCGAGAAAGCGCTCGAGCGCGGGCCGTCCGAGCCGGCTCCAGGCGTCGCGCCAGCGCTGCGAGAGCGGCAGCGGCACGAGCTGGAGCTCGACGTCGAGCCCGTCGAGCGCGCGCGGGATCGCCTTCCGCCCGGCGGGGCTCGTCGGCGCGAACGCGACGAGCTCGTGCTTTCCGGCCGCTGCCTCGACGAGCCCGGCGAGCGAGCCGCGGACGTAGTTGCCCACCCCCGTCAGCGGATGCGACAACGGCGACACGTCATAGACGATCCTCACGGCGCGGTGTATTCGAAAGCCATGAAGCGCGCGCCGAGCTCCCGCAGGTCTCCGCCGCCGGGGACGGCCGTGGGCGAGATCTTGAAGTCGACCGTGCAAACGTCGTCCCTCGGCTCGAGTGGCACGCGCAGCATCACGGTCTCGTGCGGCCGGAAGGTGATCGACGACAGCGGGTTCCCGCCCGGACCGGTGGCGATGACCGTCTGCTCCTCCGTGAACGTGAGCGGATCGCTGCCGAGCGTCACGTCGAGCGTGCCGCCGCGGCAGCGCACGCGTCGGTAGGACGCGGTCGGGCCCGACCAGAGGTCGTTGTCGACGCCCGTGACGCTCGTCGTCGAGACGAGTGGCCCGCCGACGCCGAAGACGGCGATCCCGAGCGCCGAGTCGGCCGCGACCTCGTCACCGTCGAGCGCGATCGTGCCGTCGGTGAGCACGTAGCCCTCCTCGACGACGCTCCCGTCGGCGCGGCGGATCTCACCGGTTTCGGGGTCGACCCGGACCGGCGTCTCCGGCAGGAGGCCCGGCATCGGCCCGCCGAGCGTGTAGACGCGGCTGACCCTTCGGTTGAAGAACTCGTTCATCAGCACCGTGAAGCGGTTCGTCTTCCCGGTCCAAAGCACCGCGACGTCGTCGTCCGGGACAGCGCGGTCGATCCAGGCCCGGTCCGGGACACGGATCCCCTCGAAGAGCGCGCCGGCCGCCGCCTGCTCCATCCCGTGTGGGCCCGCGTGAATCGGCTGGATCGCGACCGCGAAGTAGGCCAGCACGACCGCGGGCAGCGCGAGCGCGTACCGGCGCGGGACGAAGAAGAAGAGCGCGGCCGCGACGATGCCGCCGAACAGCACGACCTCGTTCAGCCGCGACAACCCGACCTCATCCTGGACGTTCCAGAGCGGCACGATCATCAGCGTGTCGGAGCGCACCTTCAGCTGCAGGAAGCGGTCGAACGGGATCAGCGCCGGTAGCACGGCGGCGACGCCGGCCACGGCGAGGGCGTACACGCGCGGCCTGGGCAGGCCGCGGTCGATCCAGACGAGCAGCCCGATCAGGAGTAGAGGCGCGACGACGAACATATTCCGCTCGACGATCGCGCCCGCGAAGCGGGAGGCGAAGGTGGCGACGATGAGCAGCGTCCAGACGGTGAGCGCGGTCGTCGCGGCGACGAACGCCTGCACCCGCGGCTCGAGCGTGCGGATCCGGGCCGCGAGCAGCAGGAACGCCGCGAACGGGATCACGCCGACGTAGAGGTCGAGCTCGGCGAGGTGCCAGAAGAGGTACTTGACGACGTCGACGACGTCGTAGCTCTCCTCGCCGACGACCTGGTAGGCGCCGAAGAGGCTCGGGATCGAGGCGCCGCGCGCCAGCTGAGCCGCGAGCACGAGCAGAGCGCCGCCGGCCACGACGGCGTAGAGCGGCAGCCATGGCCGCAGCGGCCGACGGGCGACGAGGCGGAGCAGCAGCGGTGCGGTCAGCGCGGCCAACACGACGGCGAGACCCTGGACGCGCACGAGCGTGACGACGCCGCAGGCCGCGAGCAGCACGGCCTGGCGCCGCAGGGTCGGCTCGTCCAGCGCCCGCAACAGCGCCCACGCCGCGAGCAGGAACGCGGGGTAGAACGCATTCTCGGACATCAGCGTGCCGGTGTAGGCGAGCGACGGCAGCGCGACCGCGAGCAGCGCGGCGAGGAGGGACAGGCCAACCGGGAGCAGCCGTCGCGCGATCAGGTACGCCGGGATCGCGGCGAGCGACATCACGACCGCGTTGATCGTCCGCGCGGCGGCGTACGCATCCGGGAGCGAGTCGAAGAGCAGGTACGCCGGCGCGAGCAGCAGCGGGTAGAGCACGCTGACGACCCCGAACGGCTCGTCGCGCACCTGGATCCCGGCGCCGGCCGCGAGGCTGCGCGCGTTCTCCTGGTAGGTGAGCTCGTCGGTGAAGATGAACGGCGCCGGCATCCGGCTGCCGAGCCAGGCGCGGAAGGCCATCGAGCCTCCGACGATGAGAGCGAGCCACGCCCACACCGGGACGCGGCGCAGCCTATCGCCCAAGCTCGACCTCGGCGAGGCGCCGCGCGAGCTCGGAGGCCTCGGGCGAGCCGGGCTCGATCCCGACCTCCGTCGCCGCCGTCGCGACGTCGCCGAGCACCGCGTTCGCGACCGCCTCGCCGCCCGCGGCCTGCTCGAGCGCTGCGGCGTAGAGGTCGGCGGCGCGGCCGAGGTCGTGCTCGCGGCGGACGAGCTCGAGCGCGGCTGCCGACATCGACGCGCGGGCCGCCTCGTCGCGGGCGAGCAGCTCGAGCGCCGCGTAGAGCGTTTCCGTCTCGCCGCCGTCGACCGGCACCTTCAGGGCGACGTCGCCGGGAAGCTCGGCGAACCAGCCGACGTCGCTGACGACCACCGGCTTCCCGAGCGAGAGCTGACGGATGACGCTGCCGGACGTCTCCCCCATCGTCGGCGAGCGAAGGTTGACGCAGATGTCGCAGGCCGCCATCAGCGCCCAGAGCCGGTCCTCCTCGACGTACGCCTCCCGGACGATGCCCTGATCGGACAGGCCGAGACGCTGGAGCCGCCGGTCGAGGTCGAAGCCGGGCGAGACGGCGCCGACGAGCAGCAGCCGCGCGTCGGGCCGGTCGCGGCGGAGGCGGGCGAACGCCTCGAGCAGCTGCGGAATCCGCTTGCTCGCGTTCACGTTCCCGAACGAGCCGATCAGCGGCGCACCTTCGAGCAGCGCCGGCGTGACGGGCGCGTGCTCCCAGGCCGGATGCGGGATTCGCCAGATCGGCCCCTCGTAGCCGGCCGCGCGCGCGCGCTGCTCGACATACCGGGAATGGACGATCAGCCCGGTCGCGTGTGCGAGCACCTCTCCGGCGAGGTGGTAGTCCTCCGGGCGGCTCTCCCAGAGCGGCGGGATCCGCTTGTCGAGGACGCCGTGCGCCAGCAGGCGGCCGACGACGCCGCCCTCCCGCTCCATCGCGTCGAGGTAGCCGTGGCCGTCGCGGCGGCCGATCGTCAGCCCTGCGATCAAGTGGTGGAGGACGAAGTCGTGCAGGACGACGACACTCATTTGACTGCTGTGACGCTTGCGCAGTGCGTCGACGATCCAGCCGTGGGCGTCCGGGTTGTTGCCGACGTGGTAAAGGGCTAGGTCCGCCTTCGGCGCGCGGCGGCGGCGCTGGGCGACGACGACGTCGAGCCGCTCCCGCAGCGCCGGCAGCAGGTGGGCGCTGTAGTCCGCGATCCCCGACCGCTCCGGCGGCATCGGCGAGTAGTAGGCGACCTTCACGCGAGTAGCCTCTCGATGCAGCGGTCCCAGGTGACGCGGGCGGCGAGCTCCTTGCCTGCGAGGCCGTACGCGCGGGCGTCATCCGGGTGCTCGCGCAGGCGGCCCGCGGCGCGCGCCAGCTCGGCGGGATCGGGAGAGGTGACGTAGCCGGTGCGGCCGTCCGTGACGACCTCGAGCGGCCCTCCCGCATCCGTCGTCGTCAGCACGGGCTTCTCGGACAGGAACGCTTCGTAGGGGACCATGCCGAAGTCCTCGTCGACCGGCGCGTAGTAGACGGCGAGGCAGCGGGCGTAGAGCGATGCGAGCTCGGCCTCGTCGACGCGGCCCGGGAACTCGGCGCGGCCGTTCAGCCCGCGCTCGGCGGCGAGCGATTCGAGCCGGTCTCGGTCCGGGCCCTCGCCCGCGATCACAACGCGCAGGCCGGGATCGAGCGCGGCCGCCTCGAGCAGCAGGTCGTTCCGCTTCGCGCGGTCGAGCCGGCCGACGGAGAGGACGAAGTCGCCGTAGCCGTCGTTCCGGTAGGCCAGCTCCTGCGGCGGGTGCGGCAACACCTCCGCCGCCAGCCCGGTCGAACGCTCGATCCGCTCGGCGACGTTGCGCGAGGTCGCGAACAGCCGCTTCGCCTCGCCGAGCGCGATCCGGTCCAGGTTTTGGACCGAGCGCCGCAACGCCCGGTCCCTGGGTTCTTCGGAGAACTGCCCCAGATCGGTTCGGTCGAGCTCGTACGCCTGCCGAAACTGGTGCAGCACCCAGACGCGCTTGTTCGGGTGCCGGACGACGTAGGAGGGGAACTTCGTCGCGAGCACGAGGTCGATCGGCCGCCCGTCCGACTCGGTCAGGTCGAGCAGGCGCCAGAGGAAGGCCTGGTCGAGCGCGCGCGTGCCCGGGTACCACTTGAACGGGACGGTGACGAGCTCCGCCTCGTGGTCGCGCGCGCGCAGCTCGTCGACGAGCGTCTCCGCCATGATCTCGGCGCCCCCGCGAACGAAGGGCACCTGCGGCGCGCACACCGCGATCCTCATGACCGCTGCTTCAACTCGGCCTCGAGCTGCGCAACCCGCGCCTCGAGGTCGTCGATCAGCCGCAGTGCGGCCGCGTTGAAGGAGCGCTGGTCGTAGGCGAGCGGCTCGACGTACCAGCGCATCAGCTTCCGCAGCACCGCCTTCGCCGGCGTCCCGATGCCGCCGCGGACTCCCGGCCGGAGGCGCAGGTTGCGGTCGGCCGACACCGGCCAGAGCCGCTCGGCCTCGGCCCGCGCCGCGCTGCGGTCATCCGAGCCTCCCGTGTCGCCGGGCGCCGCGCCCGACCGCCGTACCTCCTCCTTCAGCTGTTCGAACAGGGCCGTGAGGTCGGTCTCCTTCTCTGAAGAAATCCCTGCAAGATCGCCATTTTCAGCGGGGCCGTCGGGCATCGGACGATTGTACCGGGGGCGCGGGATACGCTCCCTGCCGATGCGGGTCGGGCTCAGCCTCCTCACGCTCGTCCCCGGCGAGGTCGGCGGCGCGGAGACGTCGGCACGCGGGCTTACACGCGGCCTCGCGCAGGTGGGGACGCTCGACTACGTCGCGTTCACGCCGCCCGCGGCACCCGGAGCGGGCGAGGGCCTGCCGGAGACGCCCGTGCCGGAGTACCGGAACGCCCGCAGCATCGGGGAGCGGGCGTTCGCGATGGCGCTTGCGGCGATCCGGCCCGGCCGGCTGCGCGAGCGCTTCACCGGCCTCGACGCCGTCCACTACCCGCTCACGATCGCGCTGCCCCCGCTCGAGCTGCCGACGGCCGTGACCGTCCACGACCTCCAGCATCTGGACCATCCCGAGCTGTTCTCGCGCGCCGAGCGGATCTTCCGAGCGCGCACGCACGAGCGCTCTGCGCGCAACGCGAACGCGGTGATCGTCCCGAGCCAGTTCGTCCGGCGCCGCACGATCGAGCTGCTCGGGATCCCGCCCGAGCGCGTCCATGCGATCCCGTGGGGCGTCGACCACGAGCGCTTCCGCCCGGGCGACGAGGAGCGCGAGCAGTTCCTGCTCTACCCGGCACGGCCGTGGCCGCACAAGAACCATGCCCGGCTGTTCGAGGCGTTCGCGCTGCTGCGGGAGGAGCGGCCCGAGCTCCGGCTCGTGCTCACGGGCGGCGGCCACGAGGGGCGCGCCGTGCCGGCGGGGGTCGAGGTGCGAGGCCTCGTCCCGGCAGACGAGCTGGCGATGCTCTACCGCAGGACGGCATGCCTCGTCTTCCCGAGCCTCTACGAGGGCTTCGGCCAGCCGCCGCTCGAGGCGATGGCGTCGGCCGCGCCCGTCGCCGCGTCGAACATCCCGGCGATCGCAGAGATCGCGGGAGACGTGGCCGCGCTCTTCGACCCCGAGCAGCCGGAGGACATCGCTGCGGTCGTCTCGGGCGTCCTCGACGCGCCGGACCGCTTCGCCGCCGCCGGGCCCGAGCAGGCCGGCCGCTTCACCTGGGCCGAGACGGCCCGCCGGCACGAGGCGGTCTACGCCGGGCTGACGTAGTACCGCAGCGCGCGGATCGGGCCCTCGTCGATCGGCTCCGTCTGCAGCACCGACGCGCCGCCGCGCTCGAGCAGCGCCCGGACATCCGCCTCGGGGATCGTCGTCATCCGCATCGGCGTCAGCGGCGTCCGCCGCAGCATCCACTGCTCCGAGACGCCGAGCCGCCGCAGCAGCGCGTAGACACGGCGGCGCGGCTGGAGCGACCAGAGCGACGGGATGAAGTACGGGAGCCCGAAGACGACGAGCCCGTCGGGGCGCACGACGCGGAGGAACTCGGTCACGTACCGCTCGATCTCGGCCACGGTCGGGATGTGCTGCAGCGCGATGCTCGAGTAGACGAAGTCGAACGACGCGGTCTCGAGCATCGCCAGGTCGGAGGCGGCATTGACCCGGAACTCGCAGCCGGCGAGGCCGTCGTTCAGGCGCCGCGCCTGCTCGACCATCGCGGCCGAGATGTCGACGCCGATCGCGTGCTCGAAGCGGGAGCAGAGGGCGCGGGTGAGCCGGCCGACGCCGCAGCCGAAGTCGAGCGCCCGCTCGCGCTGCGCCGGGCGGCCGAGCGAGTCCGCGACGGAGAAGACATGCGCGATCTCGGCCTCGCCGGTGGCGAAGAACTCGTCCACGTCCCAGCGGCCGCCCTTGCGCCCCGGCCGGGTCAGCACGGCCCAGAGCGCGTCCACCTCCGCGAGCCGGTCCCAGTCCTGCTGGTGACGGTCGAGATTGATCCCAGGGTCTCCGTACCTGCGCCCGACCACCTCGGGGTCGGGTTGCAGCTCGTCCCCGTCGGCGCGCATCCAGGGCTGCAGGTCGGCGGGAAGTTGCGGCTTCTCGATCGCGAACGCGAACAGGTTCGCCTGGCGCGGGAACACGCGGGTGATGCCGGTCACGACCGGCCGCGCGAGCCGCAGGACGCCCGCGCGGGCGCCGCGGTCGATCTCGACGAGCGCCTCGGGCAGCTCGAATTCGCGGAAGAAGCGGATCTTGTGGCGGGCGTGCGGCGCGAACGACGCGACCGTCTTCTCGACTTCGCGCTCCGACCAGCGGTAGACGTAGTTCGGCGTGCTCGTGTTCGCGACGCCGCCGGAGCGAAGGCCGTGCGCGGCGACCGCGGCAAGCTCGTACTCGTCGACGGCGCCGAGCTTGACGGCGACGCGCATCAGCGCGCTGTCACGGCTCTCGAGCGCGAGCGCGGCGACACGGGCGACCCGGTAGAGCTCGAGCAGCGCGCGGTGCGGCGAGCGGCAGTGGTGGAGCCCGGCCGAGACGACGGTCAGGTCGAAGCTGCCGTCCGGGTAGTCGAGCGCCTCGGCATCCTGGAAGCTCCACTCGTAGGGAGCGAGCTCCTCGACGGCGACCTCCTCGTCCACGTTCGAGATCGTCACGTGCTCGAACCCGAGCTCGTGGAGAGCGTCACGGTCGGCCGAGCCGCCGGCGACGACGAGCACGCTCATCTCACGGCTGAGGACGCCCTCGTCGAGCAGCCGCTCGAGGACGCGGCGGTAGAAGCTGCTGCGCTCGTTCGCCACGGTCGGCAGGCTAGCCCCGACGCCCCATCCGTCCGCGGCGGTAGTCGCGCCAGCCGCGCAGCGCCGCCCACGCCGAGGCCGGCCGGCGCGCCGCGAGCAGGACGCGCGGCGTGACGACGAGCCCGCGCCGCACGCCCGTCAGGCCGCGCGGCAGCGGCCGGTAGCGCTCGACGACGGCGAGCATGTTGCGCGTTTCGTAGTAGCTCGTCGTCGGCGAGCCGGCGCCGCCCGTGGCGCTGGAGACGCGGTGGCGGACCCTCGCCTCCGGCACGTAGACGACCGCGAACCCCGCCTCGCGGATGCGGAGGCTCCACTCGAGGTCCTCCGCGTAGAGGAAGAGCTCCTCGTCGAGCAGGCCGGCCGCCTCGATCGCCGCGCGGGAAACGGCCATCGCCGGCGCCGGTGGCGCGGCGCGTGTCCTCGAGTCTGCCGGGTGCATCGGCCTCGCCGAAGCCCTCGTGGCGGCTGCGCCCGAGGATCGGGTCGAAATCCGCGCCGGCGTACCAGAGCCGGCCCGAGTCGGCGAACAGCACCTTGCAGGCGAGCACGCCGGCGTCCGGTCGCGCGGCCGCCGCGGCGGCGAGCGCATCGATGATCCCCGGCTCGACCTCGGCGTCGTTGTTGACGAGCAGAACCCAGTCGGCGCCGCGGTCGAGCGCACGCCGGATGCCGACGTTGTTGCCGCCGGCGAAGCCGAGGTTGACGCCGGCCCGCACGAGCTCGACGTCGGGAAACCGCTCCGCGACGGCGTCGGCCGACCCGTCCGTCGAGCCGTTGTCGACGACGACCGTCTCGATCCCGCGCAGCGACTCGAGCGCCGCCAGCGTGTCCTCGCGTCCGTTGTACGAGAGGACGACCGCGACGACGTTCATCAAGCGCGTCGAGTGAAGTGCGCGATCGAGCCCGCGTCCGGCTGCCGCTCGAGGCGCGCGTCGCCCCGCTCGATCTCGCGCGACGAGCCGCGCGATCCCCGGATAGTGGTTCCCGTAGCCGCCGACGTCGACCGCATCGTGGAAGAGCAGGTGCCCGCCGGGGGCGACCAGCTCGACCCAGCGCTCGTAGTCGGCGCGGGCGCCCTCGTAGGTGTGGTCGCCGTCGACGAAGACGAGCGCGCACGGCACGCGGCGGCGGCTCGGCGGTGCGCGAGTCGCCGACGACGAGGTGCACGCGCTCCGAGAGCCCGTAGCGGTCGAGCGCGGTCTCGAGCTCCGCGTCGAGCTGCGGCCCGCTCATGTCGGCGCGGAGCGCGACGTGGAGGTCGTACGACCAGAGCTCGGCGCCGTCGGGCAGTGCGCTCGCGAGCATCAGCGTCGTCCCGCCCTTGAAGCGCCCGATCTCCGCGACCGCCGCGCCGGGCGCGACGCGCCGCGCGAGCCCGTACAGGAGCGCCGCCTCGTCGAGCTGGAGCGACGCGATCCCGTGGCTGAGCTGGTTCGAGGAGAAGAGGAACGCGAGATCCTCGAAGCCCTCGAGCGACTCGGGCCAGCGCTCGACGCTCGGGTACCGCTTCAGGCCCGGATCGGCCTGCACGGCGGCGTTGACGAGGTTCTTGCCGACCCCCGTCCGCCCTGCGGCGCCGAGCGCCCGCTTCACGAGGTCGCGCAGCACGGGCGGCAGTCTAGTCCAGTGTCCGCAGGTAGCTCCACGCTTGCCGCAGGCCCCGGTCGCGCAGCGTGACGAGCATGGCGCCGAAGGCCGCCACACCGAAGACGGCAGCAGCCGCGTCGGGCAAGAGCCAGGAGGGCGCCGCGAAGGCGAGCAGCGCCAGGCCGCCGACGGCCGCCGCGCCGAGCGCGAGCCGCCGCCCGCTCTCCGCGAGGACGTGCGGCGAGAGCAGCGCGAGCAGCGCCGCGAGGACGACGAGCGTCGAGAGCGTCAGCGCGAGCGCGGCGCCGTCGAGCTCGAACGCCTCCACGGCTGCCCACGTCAGCGCGACGTGCAGGAGCAGCACGGCGAGCGCGAGCAGCGGCAGCCGCCGCTCCCTGCCGGCGACGAAGAGGAGCGGGAACGTGATCGTGACGCCGATCGACGCGGCCATCCAGGGGCCGAGCAGGACGATCAGCCTGCCGATCTCGCCGCCGGCGTCCCCCGCGTAGGCAGGCCCGAGTGCGGCGCGGACGATCGGCTCGCCGACGAGCGCGAAGACGCCGGCCGCGGCCGCCACGGCGGCGAAGGAGACGAGCGACGTGCTGACGACGTGGCGCGACGCGCGCTCGTCCGACAGCGCAGCCCGGCTCAACGGCACGCTCGAGACCAGCCCGAGCGAGGACGCCGTCACCGCGACGAGCGACGCGGCGACGAAGTAGGCGTACGTGAAGCTCGTGACGGCGCCGGTGCCGAGGCCGCTCGCGAAGCGGAGGCAGACGACGAAGAACGCCTGCAGCACGATCGGCAGCGCCGCAGCCCGCGTCAGCTCGACGAGACGCCGACCGATGTCGAGCGCCCCCCGCCGACCCCACTCGGCGCGGACCGCCAGCGCCGCCAGGGGGACGCCGAGGGCGACGGCGCTGTTCACGAGCGGCCCCCAGGCGCAGACGATGATGCCGTCCTCGTCGACCCGCCAGAGGATCACGGCCAGGCCGAGCGCGCTGCCGAGGGCATAGCCCGCGGCAGCGGTCGCGTAGCTGTCGTACGCGGCCAGGGCACTCGCGCAGAGCGCCGCGAACAGCTGCGCGACGGCGGCGGGAACGAGGAAGACGAGCGCGTCCGCCGCAGTCTCCTGCGCGCTTCCCGGCAGCCCGCCCACGAGCTGGGCGGCCGCCCAGTCGTTCGCGAGCACGCCGACCGCGAGTGCGGGAACGGCGACCGCGGCGAGCGCGAGGGCGTACGACCCGAAGACGGTCGCGAACGTGCCGTCGCCGCGGGCGCGCGCGAGGGCCGGCATCACGGCGACGCGAACCGCGCTCGCCGCGAGCACGAGGACGAGGAAAACGGCGTACGCAGAGAAGAAGCCGTCGGTCACGACGGTGCGGCCGAACTCGCGGGCGATGACGACGCCGACGGCGGCCGAGAGTGCGGTGACGACCGCCAGCGAGAGCGCCGTCAGCAGACCGCTCGAGAGGGTGCTCCGGGGGACCCGGGCGCTAGGCTTCGCCACGCGCGCAAGCGTATTCCGTATGAGTACCGACCCGATCTGGACCGAGAACGACCTCGCCGACCTGCGTCGCGAGTTCGGCGACGCCTACGCCGGCCGGACGGTGCTCGTCACCGGCGCGGACGGGTTCATGGGCTCGCACCTGACCGACGCGCTCGTCGAGATCGGCGCCGACGTGCACGCCTTCGTCCGCGCCACGTCGAGCGGCGCGCTGAACAACATCGCGCACCTGCGCAACCGGCTGAAGGTGAAGTTCGCCGACCTGACCGACAAGACGTCGATCGACTATCTCGTCAAGGAGCTGCGCGACACGGTCTCCGACAAGCCGTACGTCTTCCACCTCGGCGCCCAGGCGCACGTCGGCGAGTCGTGGCACCGGCCGTACGAGACGGTGATGGCGAACACGATCGGGACGCTGAACCTGCTCCAGTCGATCGTCGACTGGGGGCTCGAGCTGGAGAAGTTCGACACCGCCGGCACCTCGGAGGAGTACGGCAACGTCCGCGAGAACGTCGCCCACCATCACGACTTCGACGACGCCGGCGGCCTGATCCTGCACGAGCGCTCGCCGATCAACCCGAAGTCGATCTACGCGACCGCGAAGGTCGCCGCCGACTTCCTGACGATGAACTACCACGACGCGTTCGGCGTCCCCGGCGTCGTCACGCGGATGTTCAACAACTACGGCCCGCGCCAGAACCCGCGCTACGTCACCGGCACGATCATCACGCAGGCGCTCGCGCGGCCCGAGATCGAGCTCGGCGCGCTCGAGCCGCTGCGCGACTTCTGCTTCTGCACCGACGGCGTCCGCGGCCACCTCACGGTCGCCGCGAAGGGCATCCCCGGCGACGTCTACGTCTACGGCCAGGGCTCGAACATCTCGATGGCCGACTGGGCCGACCTGATCCTGCGCACCGGCGTCGAGCACGGCTTCTGGCCGGACGACCGGCACATCGTCATCGACGAGGGCCGGCTGCGCCCAGGCGTCACCGACGTGATGGCGCTGCGCGTCGGCTACGAGAAGCTGAACCGCGAGACGGGCTGGGAGCCGAAGGTCTCGTGGGAGGAAGGCGTCCTGCGCACGATCCAGTGGTACGCCGAGCATCGCGAGCGCTGGATCGGCCGCGTCGACTGGCTCGGCCCGGTTGAGGCGCCGACTAGTTCGGCACCTGGGCCCTAGCCAGCCAGTACGTGTCGGAGCGCGCGAACTCAGCGCACTCGAAGTCGCACGCCTGTGCCCGGCCGAAGACGATCGAGCCGTCAGGCGGCACACCGCCGTCCGACAGGACGACCACTCGGTCCTGCGAGATGTCGTGGGTCGCGGCGTACCACGCGCGCGTGCGCGTGCGCTCGAGGCTCGTCGAGGTCCATGTGGACGGCAGCACCGTTCGCGAACGCCTGCGCGAGCAGCCCGGGAACCCCGGCTTCGTAGAGCTCCGCACGAGCGAAACCTCCCTTCTCGTGATACGTCGAGAGGAAGCCCGCGAACTGCACGAGGACGGCGGCCGTGAGTGCGCCGACCACGACGAACGCTCGCCGATCGCGGGCCGCCCACTGCACGAGCGCTGCGAGAGCGGGGATCGCCAACACCACGAGCATGATCGGGAGGAGCGCCAGCCGGTAGCCGTTCATCCGGTCGGCCGTGAGCGCGGCTGGAATCGGAACGAGGACGGTGGCGAGAAGGACGAACGCGGCCCACCGGTCTTCTCGTGCGGCTCGGATCGAGAGCACCGCACCCGCCGCAGCGAGGGCTATACCCGCGGCCAGGAGCATTCCCGTCCCCGCAATGTGGATGTGCGGCTTGGGATCTCCCCCGGTGACGTAGGACCACAGGCTGATGTCGGTCAGGTAGTTGCCGACGAACGTTCGCACCACCTCCCAGTTGGACATGTCGTCCTTGACGAATGTCGTGTGATGGAACCGTGCGCTGAGCGCACCGGGGTGGCGAACGGCGTAGGTGATCAAGGGGATCAGGAGGACGACGAATGTCGCCCATGCGGCAACGAGCCATCGCAGCCGCTCCCGTCGCGCGAAAACGACGAGCGACGCTGCGAGGAGCGGCGCGAGCAGTCGCGCGCCCGCGTACGTGTACGCGAGGAGAGCGAGCAGTGCACCCGCGGCGACCCCATGCATGACACCCCAGCGGTTCCTGCGCCACGTGTTCTCCAGCACGAGGAGCAGGACAACGAGGGCGAGCGGCTCCAATGTCACCTCCACCGCGACGCGGCCCAGCTCGAAGAGCCACGGGGACAACCCTCCCAGCGCAGCCACCGCGGCCGCGACTCGGACGTCCCGCGTTCGCCGGAAGGCGAGAAGTGCGAGCAGCAGAACTGCGGCCAGCACCCCGACTGCTCCGAGACTTCGAGCGACGTCGGAGCTCGGGCCCGTCAGCCGGAACAGCCCGGCGAGCGCGTACACGAAGACGGGGCTCTTGTAGTCCCCGAACGACTCGAAGTACAGCGGCAGCAGGCCACCGTGTTCGTCTCGCAGGGACATCGAGATCGTGGACGCGTTGTAGGCGATGGAAGCCTCGTCGCGGTGGAAACCCGGTGGATTCGACGGATCGATCCACAGGTGAAGTGAGACGACCCCGAGCACGACACCTGCCGCAAGCAGAAGTCCTGGCCGAGCGAGCCACTCAGGCGACGGCCACCCCTCCCGTCTCGCGTTCCCGCTGGTCGGTGACTCGTGCGACACGGCACGCGATCCTAGCCCGATCCGACGCGCCTGCCGAGTAGGCTTCCGAGAGGCCGCCGGCCGCCTTGTCTGTGGATGATCCGACCAATCACGAAACGCAAACCCCCGCGCATGGACGAAGTCCCACCGCCTCATCAGCTGGACTCGCATTGGCGGTGAGGCGCTCCGAAGTGTGGGGCGGCCTTCGAGCGCAGCGAGCTCGTCCAGCGCGGATGGGATCTACTTCCGCACCGACGATAGGGGCGAGTCCGACTACCGCCGCCGCTGGGACGAGGAGGCGGCCGTGGATCACGTGCGCTCCGCGATCGCGGGCGGCAAGACCAGGACGCTCGACTACGAGGCGATCACCGGCAAGATCACGCCGGTCTGGCAGCGGTTCCCACACGGGCGCCACTTCGGCACGGTGCTCGAGATCGGCGCCGGCTACGGGCGAATCCCGCTCTACCTCGCCCGCGAGCGGGGCGTGACGTGGTCGACCTACTGCGCGGTCGACATCTCCGCGACGATGCTCGAGCGCTTCGCCGAGTACCGCGAGCAGTACGCGCCGGCGCCAGAGAGCAGGCTCTACCCGATCTGCGTCTCCGCAGACGCACTGCCGCTCGAGGACGACAGCGTCGACCTCGCGATCACGAGCGCCGTCTTCCTGCACATGGGCAAGAGCTTCGTCCGCGACGCCGTCGCCGAGATCGCGCGCACGCTGAAGCCTGGCGGCGACTTCGTCTTCGACGTCTCGTTCCCGAACTCGTTCAACCCGCCGAGCTTCCCGCCGCGCCTGAAGCCGGAGCGATTCCGCCCGCCGCACTTCCTCAAGTACTGGACGCGCGGTGAGGTGGAGGCGCTGCTGCTCGAGTCCGGCCTCGCCGCGAAAGCGGGCGGGTTCAGGATCGCGGCCGGCGACCGGTCGATCCTGCCGAAGCGGATCGGGACGCGACCGCTGCCGCTCGTGCGACGCGTGAACCGGGCGGTGCAGCGCGCGCCGAAGCGCTTCGATGCGCTGCTGGCGGAGACGTACGACGCCTACAGCCCAGGACTGGCTGCGTGAGGGCGCTCGTCACCGGCGGCGGCGGCTTCCTCGGCTCGCGCCTCGTCGAGCGGCTCGAGGCGGACGGGCACGAGGTCTTCGCCGCGCGGCGGCGCGACTACGACCTGACGCGAGCCGGACGCGACGGCGCGCCTCTTCGCGGATGCGCGGCCGGAGCTCGTCTTCCACCTCGCGGCCGAGGTGGGCGGGATCGGCGCGAACCGGGCGAACCCGGGCCGCTACTGGTACGCGAACCTGATGATGGGCGCGCACGTGCTCGAGCAGTCGCGTCTGCACGAGGTCGGCAAGCTCGTCGCTCGTCGGCACGGTCTGCTCCTATCCGAAGTTCACGCCGGTGCCGTTCGTCGAGGACGAGCTCTGGAACGGCTTCCCGGAGGAGACGAACGCGCCGTACGGCGTCGCCAAGAAGGCCGTGCTCGACGGCGCGCAGGCCTACCGCGACCAGTACGGGCTCAGCGCCGTCTATCTGCTGCCGGCGAACCTCTACGGGCCGGGCGACAACTTCGACGCGACGAACGCGCACGTGATCCCGGACCTGATCCGGAAGATGCTCGACGGTCGCGACGAGATCGTGCTCTGGGGCGACGGCACGCCGACGCGCGAGTTCCTCTACGTCGACGACTGCGTCGAGGCGCTCGCTCTCGCCGCCGAGCGCTACGACGGCGCGCGAGCCGGTCAACCTCGGCACCGGCGACGAGATCTCGATCCGCGACCTCGCCGAGCTCGTGGCCGACGTGACCGGCTTCGAGGGCGAGATCGTGTGGGACACCTCGATGCCGAACGGCCAGCCGCGCCGCGGTCTCGACGCGAGCCGCGCCCGCGAGCTCTTCGGCTGCCAGGCGACGACGCCACTGCGCGACGGGGCTCGAGCGCACCGTCGCCTGGTATCGGTCGCGACGCGCGGCGCATGCAGGCGCCTGACGCCTCGCAACAGCTGCGGCCGACGCTGACCGAGTACGGCCGGCGCGGCTGGGTGCGGATCGAGCAAGGCATCTCGCTTGCCGTCGCGCGGCCGCTCGTGGCGCTGGCCGTGCTCGCCGTCGTCCAGTGGCTCGCGATCCTCGTCTACGCGCTGACCGTGCGCCACAACGGCTGGCTCTTCTACCAGGGCGGCGACCAGATCTGGCTGCTGACGACCGGCTGGCTGCTCGGTCAGGGCGACCTGGCGCCGACGTACACCGGCTACGGCTGGCCGCTCGCGGTCGCGCCGATCATGGCCGTGACCGGCCCGAGCTTCGTCAACGCGATGCCGCCGATCATCCTCTTCAACGTGCTCGTGCTCGGGCCGCTCGCGCTCTGGGCGATCTACGGCCTCGCGACCCGGATCGCGGGCCGCGCCTTCGGGCTCCTCGCCGCGGCGGCCTGGGTCGTGATGCCCTTCGCCGTGATCCCGCTCTGGCGGGACGACTACCACGAGCGCTACGTCGAGCAGTTCCTCCCCGGCGCCCTCGGTCTGACAGGGCTCGCCGACTACCAGTCGATGGTGCTGCTGCTCGTCGGCGCCCTGTTCTTCGTGCGGGCGCTCGAGACGCGCGCGCCGCTCGACGCAGTCGCAGCCGGGCTCGTGGTCGGCTTCGCGGTCGGCGTCAAGCCGTCGAACGGTCTCTTCATCGCTGCGCCGGTCGTCGCGGCGCTGCTCGCGCGGAGTCTGCGGCCGCTGCTGCCGTTCGGCCTCGCCTTGCTGCCGGCGCTGCTCACGCTCGCGATCTGGAAGCAGCGAGGGCTCGGCACGCTACCCGCGTTCGCGTTCGAGGAGGCCCGGCTCGCGGCGGGTCCGGCCGTCGCCGTCAGCCTGTCGTCGGTCGACCGGTACGTCGACCTCGACTGGGCGAACCTCCACGACAACTTCAACCATCTGCGCGAGTACTTCTGGAGCGCGCGGCTGCTCGAGTTCGCACCGATCGCCGGT
This sequence comes from uncultured Gaiellaceae bacterium, assembly GCA_963738795.1. Classification (GTDB taxonomy): domain Bacteria; phylum Actinomycetota; class Thermoleophilia; order Gaiellales; family Gaiellaceae; genus Gaiellasilicea. The sequence continues at coordinate 254,658 of CAVTXQ010000003.1, forward strand.
GCGGTCGCGGTCGCGCGCCGCAACCTGCCGCTGCTGGGGCTGCTGGCGACCTGGTTCGGCGCCTTCCTCCTCGTCAAGGGCACGACGCCGCTCTCGACCGTGTCGTCGGGGAGCTTCTTCCGCTTCGTCATGCCCGGCTTCCCGGCGTACTTCCTGCTCGTCGTCTCCACGCTCCTGCTCGTGCCGACGCTCGGCGCGCGCCTCGCGGCGCGGTGGCCGGAGCGGACGGCCAGACCGCTCGACCGCCGGCTCGTGTGGGGCGTCGCCGCCGTGCTCGCCGTCGTGCCGCTCGTCGTCGTGCTGGTCGTGCGCCCGATCGAATCGCCGGCGAAAGCGGTCGTCCTCGACAGAGATCCTCACACCCGTGGACCGCGGCATCGACGTCGACATCCGCGCCGCCGGCGAGGCGCGCGAGCTGACGTGGACGCATCCGGGTACGGGCCGGAGCGACGTCTTCTACCGCGTCTACCGCAGCGACCTCGACGGGGCCGACCTCGACTGCGCCGACCACGACGGCGCGAGCGAGTGCCGCCTCGACATGGTGCTGCTCGGGACGACCCGCGAGCCGCGCTGGCGCGACGGCTCGCCGCCGCCCGGCGTCCGCTACCGGATCGGCGTCGCCGCGAACTCGCGCAACGACGAGAACGCCGGCGACGTCGCCACGATCAGCACGCCGATCGCGTCGCCCTAGGCCTGCGGGTCGCGGTCGGGTCGGACGCGCTGCTCCAGCAGGGCGAGCCGCTGCGCCAGGATCACGTTCTGGTCGGCGAGCTTCGAGATCACGGTCGAGTAGTGGAGCAGCACCGCGAGGATGAAGAGCGTCGCGACCGCGAAGAGCACCGCCGGCGGGTAGCCGGTGACGCCGACCCAGCCGGCGATCGTGTTCAGGCCGCCGCGCCACGCCGAGAGCACGAGCAGGACGACGCCGGTCGCGAGCCAGAGCAGCGCGTAGCGCTCGCGCAGCCGGCGGCTTCGGATCAACTCGAAGACGACGAGGATGAGCAGGATCGACGCAACCGTGGCGGCGATCGAGACATACAGAGGCGTAACAGGATTCATGTGTCCCTCGGCCTTTCGGGAGCGAAGCGACCCTTTAGGGGTTTTCGCGCGATGAACATCCGCTTCTGCGGATGTTCATCCTGCGCAGCCAACACAGCGTTCATGCCTCCTCCAGCGGAACGACGCGGCGGCGGAAGATGCCGACGAGCAGCGCCAGCGTCACCTTGATCGCGTAGTAGAGCGAGCGCAGCATCGTGATCGACGAGCGGCCGGTCTCGCGACCGCGCATCTGCGCCGGGACTTCGAGAATCCGCAACTGGTGGCGGACGACCATCACGGCGGCCTCGACCTCGGGGTAGTCGTGCGGGTAGTCGGCGGCGAAGAGGCGGATCGCGCGGGCGTTGACGGCCTGGAAGCCGGACGTCGTGTCGGTCAGCTTCTGCCGCGTCAGCAGCGAGACGAGCTGGGCGAACCAGCGGATCCCGGCGCGGCGGGCGAACGGCGCCTTGTAGTCGCCGCCGCCCTCGGCGAAGCGGGAGCCGATGACGACGTCGGCGTCGCCGCGCTCGAGCGGCGCGAGCAGGTTCGGGATCTGCTGCGGGTCGTGCTGGCCGTCGCCGTCGAGCCGGATCACCGTGTCGTAGCCGTGCTCGAGCGCGTACTTGAAGCCCGTCTGGACGGCGCCGCCGATGCCGAGGTTGAACGGGAGGCTGACGACGGCGGCGCCGGCGGCGGCAGCGCGCGCGGCCGTCTGATCCTCGGAGCCGTCGTCGATCACGACGACGTCGAGCTCGGGATCGAACGCGCGCAGCTCCGCGACGACGCCCGCGACGGCCTCCTCCTCGTTCCGGGCCGGAACGATCGCGAGGCGCCGGTCAGACACGTGCGCCTGCCGGGACGCCGAGGCCGACGAGCGAGAGCAGCTGCCGGGCACGGTGCGCGTAGGTGTGCTCGTCGAGCACGCGCTCGCGTGCGCGGGCGCCCATCGCCTCCGCCTGCGCCGGGTCGTCGAGGAGGCTCCGATACGTCCTGAGCGCCTCGTCGGCGTCGTTGACGACGAGCAGCTCGTGCCCCGGCTCGAACCAGCGCTCGATCCCCTCGTACGGGTTCGAGACGATCGCGGCGCCCGCGCTCGCGAGCTCGAACGGCCGGCACGAGGACGAGCCGGGCACGGACGCATGCGAGCGGCGCGTGATGTTCAGGTTGATCCGCGAGGACGAGATCGCGTGGTTGAAGGCGTTGAAGGGGACGTCGCCGACGAGCCAGGCGCGGCCGGTGTCGCCCTGGAAGTCGCGGCCGCCGAGCGCGAACTCGAGCTCCGGCGCGGCGCGGCTCGGCTCTCCGACCATCGCGGCCATCCAGTCGCGCCGGAACTTGTCGCCGTAGCCGTAGAAGAAGACGTCGTGGAGCTTCTCGACCTGCTTCGGCGCGAAGAACTCGGGATCGGCGCCCCAGAAGACCGCCTCTGCGCGCCGGGCACCGAGCTCGAGCAGGCTCGACAGCCCGCCTTCCGAGTTCGAGACGACGAGGTCGTACTCGGACGGATCGGCGCCGTGGTAGTAGTTGAAGCCGGTGTCCATGCCGCCGAACTCGGGCAGGCTCATCGGCACGTCGCCGTCGTAGAAGATCACCGGCACGCCGAAGCGCTCGCGCAGGAACGTCGGGATGCCGCGGAAGTGCGCCATCGGCACGGTGAAGACGATCACGGCGTCGACGTCCTTCTCGGCTTCGAGCACCTTCGTCAGATGCCGCTTCCAGCGGGGCGTCACCCAGCGCCAGATCGCCTCGCGGGCTGCCTTGTCGAAGACGGTCTCGTCCGGCGACTCCTCGGCGCGGCGGAGGTAGCGATCGCCCTTCAGCCGCGCGAGGCCGCCGCGGACCGCGGCGAAGCTCTCGCCCTCGACCCAGGTCGGGTTCGGCGCCGTCCGCCACCACGGCGACTCGACCGGCCGGCCGCGGTAGGGGGTCACGATCAGGTCGGCGCCGACCTCGTACAGCCCTTTCCAGAGCTGCCACCACGCGGGCGTGCAGCCGTAGCGGAAGTCGAGGTCGACCGCGGACGCGACGGCGAGGATCTTCGGCGCTTTCACGCTGGACAGCATAGGGAGCGGGGATGAAGGCGCCGTTAGGACTCGGCTCGCGCGGTCGTAGAGTGCCGAAATGACACATCTCTCGACGCTCCTCTCGCGCGCGCTCGTGGCGTTCACGATCGAGCTCGACAACGAGTTCGAGCGGCGGCTGGGCGATTCGGGGCATGCGCCGCGCGTGACGTCGCTCGTGATGTGGTCGAACTTCATGCGGTTCGTCGGCGACGGGATCGCCGTGGCCGAGCTGCCGGCCGCGGCCGGAATCCCCAAGGCGCGGACACTTTCGACGCTCGGCGGGATGGAGCGTTGGGGGTACGTGTCCGTCGGGCCCGACCCCGAGACGAGGCGCGACGGCTTCGGCAGCGCGCGCGGAGTTCGCTCGGACTGGGTCGTTCGCCCAACCCCCGCAGGCCAGGCAGCGGCTGCGATCTGGCGCCCGTTGGCCGACGAGATCGAGGGGCGCTGGGCGGAGCGGTTCGAGGCCGCCGCGGTCGCGGAGCTTCGGCTCTGTCTCGAGACGATCGCCGGGCAGCTCGACGTCGCGCTGCCGGAGTACATGCCGATCGTCGGCGGCGCGAGCTGGAGGCTCGCCGATGCGATCGTCCGACGGGAGCGCGAAGCCGAGTCGCCTGCGCCGCTCTCCGCGCTCCTGTCCCGAGCGCTCCTCGGCTACACCTTCGAGTTCGAGCGCGAGTCGGAGCTCGCCCTGCCACTGACCGCCAACGTCGTGCGCGTCATCGACGAGCGGGGAGTGAGCGTGAAGGACATGCCGCTACGAGGCGGCATCTCCAAAGAAGCGGTCGCGATGGCGACGACCTTCCTCGCGAAGCACCGCTACGTCGTCGTGGAGGCCAAGTCCGTTCGCTTGACGGCGCTCGGCGGCGACGCGCAGGAGCGCGCGGAGCCGTTGCACCGCGAGATCGAGAACGCATGGCCGGCGGCCGGCCGGCTACGCGCGGCGCTCGCCGGAGTGCTCGAACGACCGGAACTGCTCGTGCTCGGACTTCGACCGCACCCGGGCGGCTGGCGCGAAACGAAGCCGTACCTGGCACAGACCGAATCCATGCTCGAGGATCCGGCAGCGACGCTGCCGCACTACCCGATGGTGCTCCACCGCGGCGGCTGGCCGGACGGAAGCTAGTACGCGCCCCTGCCCGCGATCACGGCAGGCAACGTCTTGACGAGGATCGAGATGTCGAGCCAGATCGACCAGTTCTCGATGTAGTAGAAGTCGAGCCGGACGAGGTCGTCGAAGGTCAGGTTCGAGCGGCCGGAGATCTGCCAGAGGCCGGTGATGCCGGGCAGCACGTTGTAGCGCTTGCGGTGCCAGGCCTCGAGCTGGCGGTAGTCGCGCAGCGGCAGCGGCCGCGGCCCGACGAGGCTCATCTCGCCGCCGAGGACGTTCAGCACCTGCGGCAGCTCGTCGAGCGAGAGCCGCCGCAGCACGCGGCCGACACGCGTCACGCGCGGGTCGTCACGGATCTTGAAGAGCGCCCCGCCGGCCTCGTTCTGCTCCTCGAGCACCGCCTGCTGCTCGGCCGCGCCCTGCACCATCGTCCGGAACTTGAGCATCCCGAACTCCCGCTCGCCGACGCCGATGCGCCGGTCGCGGTAGAGCACCGGCCCGCGCGAGTCGAGCTTGATCGCGGCCGCGATCAGGAGCCAGATCGGGAGCCCGATCAGCACGACGACGAAGCTGACGCCGAGATCGAACGCCTTCTTGACCGCCCAGTCCGCGCCTGCGAGCACGGGCGGCTGCAGCTCGAACAGCGGCACGCCCTGGCCGGGCACGTACTCGCCGCGCTGCAGCAGCAGCTCCGTCGTCTTCGGAGCGATGCGCACCCGCACGCCGCTGCGGTGCGCCGTCTCGACGAGGTCGAGCACCGTCTCCTCGTCGACGCCGCCCTCGCTGAGGACGATCTCGTCCGGCCGCACCTGCTCGAGCCGCGCGTCGAGCGAGCCGTCCCGGCCGGGTGCGAACGAGCCGACGAGGTCGTAGGCGAGCATGCGGCGCTGGGAGGTCAGCACACGCTCGAGGAACTCGAGTTGCTGACTCTCGCCGACCAGCAGCACGCGCCGCCGCACGCCCAGGAGCCGCTGCAGCTCGAGCGTGGACGACTCGTACGCCGCACGGAGCAAGCCGATCGCCAGTGCCACGGTGACGCACGCCGTCGGGATCAGGCCGGAGGTCGTGAAGTCGTAGTCCGTGCCCCAGCCGAACGCGAGCGTGATCGCAGCGACGAGCACGATCGACGAGGCGATCCGGCCGGGGCCGGCACGACGCTCCCGGACGGCGTAGAGGCCCGCCTGCCAGAAGACGAGCCAGGTGATCGGGACCAGGAACGGCAGCCACTCCGCCGGGCCCGCGTCCCAGAGCAGGTTCCAGAAGATCGGGTCGCCGAAGACGATGCTGCGGAGGACGAGCGCGACGTAGAGCCCGAGTGCGAGCCCGATCGCGTCGAGCCCTGCCAGCACCGCGATCGCGAAGACTCGCCGGAGGAAAGCGCGGCCCGTGGCCCGCGAGAGGAGGTACGGGCGCGACGCGCGCACGTCGCGCTCGCGGGTGCCGAGCTCGGTCGGCTCGGAGGGCTGGATGGCCACGGACGGGAGCTTACTCCGGGTTCAGGCGTGCAACGGTGGCCGCGACGGCATCCGCCCACGAGCTGACGGAATGGCCCTCGACCACGCGGCGTCGCAGCTCGGCCCCGGTCTCGGCGCGGGTTGCAGGATCAGCCGCCGCGAGCGCGACCAGGCGCTCGACGAGGGCGCCCGCGTCACGGGGCGGGAACGAGAGCTCGAGCGGCAGGCCGGCGAGGAATTCCTGCAGTGCGGCGTTGCTGGCGAGCACCGGCACCTCGCAGGCTGCGGCCTCGTAGACGACCTTGTCGAGCGTCTCGCTGCCGCGCGGCTGCGTCGCGGAGAGGAGCGCGTCGGCGCCGGCGAGCAGCGCCGGCAGCTCGTCGCGCGGGAGCGGCGGCTCGATCCGGACGCGGTCGCGGAGCGCGTCCGACGCGAGCGCGGTCTGCTCCAGCTCCTGACGGTGTGCGCGCTCGTCGTCGGTCAGCTGCGGCCCGCGGATCTCGAGGCGTGCGTCGATACCGCCCCGGACCGCCAGCTCGAGCGCCTCCAGCATCGTCTCGTAGCCCTTCCAGCGCGCCGTCCGACCGAGGGCGACGAGCTGCAGCGGCCCGTCCCGCTCGGTGCGCGCCGACGGTGCGAACCGCTCGACGTCGATCGCATGCCCGATCCCGCGCAGCTTCGGCGAGCGAAGCGGGAACGAGCGCGCGTCGACGCTGAGCACGACGTCGGCGAGCCGCGTCGCGAGGCGGAGCTGACGACCCGCGTGCCAATGCGTGTACCAGAGCAAGATGCGGACGCCGCGCGGCTGCGCGAGCGGCGCGGCGAGAATCACGTAGAGCGGGACCATGTGCGCGAGCACGGCGTCGGGACGCCGGCGGAGCTCGGCGGCAAGAGCCGCGCAGGAAGCGCAGGGCACGACCGGGGCGCGACCCCGCCCCGAACTGACGCACGCGCACGTTCGCCGGCAGCGGCGGGTGCGGCCCAACGGACTGGCAGAGCACGACCAACTCGTCGACGCGGGCCGCGAGCGCCGCGACGAGGTCGAGCGTCTGTGCCAGCACTGGGTGCTCCGCGTCGAGCGTCTGTGTGACGAAGATGAGCCTCATCGTGCGACGGTGCGCTCGACGAGGTCGTGGAAGTGCTCCGCGAGCTCGTCCGGGCTTGCGTCCCAGTCCGGGAAGCGCTTCGCAGCGCCGGCGCCCAGACGGGCGGCGAGCTCGCGGTCGGCGAGCACCTGCTCGAGTCGCTGCGCGAGTGCGTCGGTGTCGAACGGCGGGACGAGGAATCCCTCCACCCCGTCGTCGACGAGGTCGGGGATGCCGCCGCCGTCCGTCGCCACCACCGCCCGCCCGCGCGCGAACGCCTCGATCACGACGCGCCCGAGCCCCTCGGGCCAGGACGGCAGCACGAGCACCGTCGCGCCGTCGATCGCGCGGGCGACATCCGCCGGGTCGAGCCAGGCCCGGTGCTCGACGCGGTCGGGGAACTCGCGGCACAGCTGCTCGACGACGTCGAGTTGCGAGCCCTGACCGACGATCACGAGCCGCGCGTCCGGCACGCGCGGCGCCAGCAGCCGCCATGCGGCCGCCAGCCCCTCGACGTTCTTGTAGCGCTCGAGCGCGCCGACGAAGATCACCGTCGGCCGCTCCGGCAACGGGGCAACGGGCTGCTCTGTGAAGGCGGCGAGGTCGCTGTACGCGGTGAACGTCACCGTCGGCGGCTCGCCGCGGACCTGCTCGACGAGCTCCCCAGTGAAGGAGGAGACCGCTCGTGTCGCGTCTGCGCGCCGCACGGCCCACTCGGCGAGCCGGTCGACGACGCCCGCGACGAGCCGCCGCGCGCGCGAGCCGTAGGAGCGAGTGAACGTGCGCCAGTCGCCGTGCACCTCGACGATCACCGGCGTTCGGCTGCCGGCGATCCGCCTGCCCGCGAGGGCGGCGGCGCCGACGATCGGGTCGGAGGCGATGATCGCGTCGGGCGCGAACGTCCTGATCTCGCCCCGCACGCGCAGCGGTAGCCGCAGGTAGAACGCGATCGCGTCGAGGGCGGCCGGCTTGACCGGGCGCGCGAGCCGGAAACGGTCGTCGGACGGCGCGCTGTCCGCGCTCGCGGCCCCCAACAACCGGTAGTCGAGCCGCTCCTCGACGGCGTCCCACTTCCGCGCCAGCGAGTCCGGCCAGCGGGAGCTCGTACCGTGTCCTCCCGACGAAGAGCACGCGGCGCGTCATCGCACTGGCCTCGGCGAGCAGCGACTCCAGCCGGCCGTAGATCGCCTCGCTCGAGATCGCCGCGACCGACGGCTTCGCCGCCGCCGCGAGACGGTCGCGCAGCCCCTCCTCCTCGAGCACGCGCCGGATCGCCGCCGCCAGCTCCTCCGGCCGGCCCGGCGGCACGAGCAGGCCGTTCTCGCCGTCCCGCACGACCTCGGGCACGCCGCCGACGGATGTCGCGACGACGGGAACGCCGACCGACAGCGCCTCGACCGCCGAGTGCGGCAGGTTCTCGTAGTCGCTCGAGAGCACCGAGGCGACGGCGCCGGCGACGATCGCGAGCGCGTCGTCGCGCGAGCGCGAGCCGCGGAACTCGATCCTGCCGTTCGCATCGGATCGGGCGGCGGCGCCTCGAGCGTCGGCGCGCTCCGGCCCGTCGCCGACGACGACGAGCCGCGCCTCGGGCACCCGGGCGAACGCCTCGATCGCAGTGCCGAGCGCCTTCGCCGCCGTCAGCCGCCCGACGAAGACGAACGTTCCCGGCGGCAGCTGCTCGGCGTCGACGTCGCGCGGCGGCGGCGCCGGGTTCGTCAGCACGTGCATGCGGCTTCGGTCGAGTCCCCAGCCCGGCCGCGATCTCGCCCTGGTAGGCGCTCGGCACGACGATCGTGACGGCGCGCCCGAGCGTCGCATTCCGGAGGCGCTGCAACAGCCGCACCGGGCGGGAGCGGGCGCGCTGGAATTCCTCCAGCGTGCCCTGGAAGAGCCGGTACCGCTGGGCCCGCTCGTACGCCGGGTCGGAGACCAGCTTGATCGACGAGCGGGCGGCGCGCGAGCAACGATGCGACCGCGGCGGCCGCGTAGGTCGCGGAGGCGTAGACGACGTCGGAGCGGCGGGCGTCGCGCGCCGACCGCAGCGCCACGAGCCCGTAGCGAACCGGGAACGGCAGCTTCCGCGGCACGACCTCGACCTCGCACGGCCGCTCCGCCGGCTCGCCGTCGCCCATCGTGACGACGTGCACCTCGTGGCCACGCTCGACGAGGAAGCGCGAGAAGTCAGGCCCGTGAGTCGCGGGGCCGCCCACGTCAGGCGGCCAGATGCCGGTCAGGAAAGTGATGCGCATGCGGTTCGAACCGGCGCACCGCGCACCGGACTGCGGCGCCTATCATAGTTGCCTTCGATGCCCGGCCTGCTGCCAAGAGCCCTGGGGCGGTCGGCGGGGGATACCTCCTTCACGATCTTCCTCGTCACCGTCGCGCTGTGCCTGCTGCGGTCGGTCGACCTCCCCGCGGTCCAGCTCGGCGTCCTCGACGTCACGCTCGCGGACGTCGCGTTGCTCACGACCGGCGTCCTCGCCGTGCACCGGCTCCGCACACGGCCCCTGCCGTCACGGTGGCTGCTCGTCGCGGCGGCGGCGTTCGGCGCGCTCATCGCCGTCACCTCGCTTGCGAACGGCTCGGACGCGATCACCTCGGCGGGCAAGCTCGTCGAGCTCGGCCTGCTCGGGCTCGGCGCCGCGGTCTTCATCGACTCGCCGCGGCGGCTGCGCGCGCTCCTCGTCCTCGTCGTCGCCTTCGCGGCGGTCGCGACCGCCTGGGGGCTCGTCGGTTTCCTCACCTCGGACCAGGAGCGGCAGGGATCGTTCATGGGCGAGCACGATCTCGCCGCCCTCGCGACTCTCGCGGCCGCGATCGGGCTCGAGCGCGTCCATGCGCGCCGGGGCAACCCGGGCCCGCTCGCAATCGCGGGGCTCGTGATCGGCGTGATCGGGACGATCCTCGGCGCCGCGCTCGCGAGCCTGATCGGGATCTACCTCGCCGGCGTCGTCGTGCTCCTCCTGGCGCGGCGCCGCGGCGACCTCCGCTGGACGGCGGCGCTCGTGACGCTCGCGGTCGCAGGCATCTCGACCGCCGGCACGGTCGCGCTCCGGGGCGGCGATCTCGGCTTCCTCCAGTCGTGGTTCGGGCCGCCGCCGGAGCAGCCCGGCCAGTACGCCTCGAGCTGGAGCCAACGGCTGATCTTCACCTACATCGGCGGCCGCATCTTCCTCGACCAGCCCGTCCTCGGCACCGGCTGGCACGGTCTGCTGCCGCCGGAGGAGTTCGCCCGCTACCTCCCCGACGCGCGCGAGCGGTTCGCGGACCAGCCGGCGCACTACTTCCCGCCCGCCGACGGCGTCTTCATCCCGCAGCAGACCTACGACCAGGTCCTCTTCGAGCTCGGTCTCGTCGGCGCGGGCGTGCTCGCGGTGTCTGCTCGCGATCGCCGGCTGGCGCGCGGCGGTCGTGTCGCGCCGGCGCGACCCGGACGCGGCGTACATTCCCGCGCTCTGGCTGGCTGCCGTCGCTCGGCGCGCTCGCCGGAGCGGCGCTGTTCGGCGGTGCGCCGCTGACGGCGATGTTCTGGCTGGCGCTCGGCGTGGTCGCCGTCGGAGCCGGAGCCGGTGACCGCATGAGGATCGTGCACGTGATCGCACGGCTGAACGTCGGCGGCGCCGCCCTGCACGTCCTCCACATCGCGCATGCGCAGCAGCTGCGGGGACACGACGTGATCGTCGTCGCCGGCACCCTCGCCCACGGCGAGGAGTCGATGGAGTACGTCGCCGACGAGCTCGGGACGCACGTGCTACAAGCTGCCGGCTCTGCAGCGGCCGCTCTCGCTGCGTGCGGACGCCGCGGCGATTCTCGGCCTCCGCTCGATCATCAAGGAGGAACGGCCGGACATCCTGCACACGCACACGGCCAAGGCGGGTGCCACGGGCAGGCTCGCGGCTCTGATCTCAGGCAGCGCGCGGCCGCGGGCGATCGTCCACACCTACCACGGCCACGTCCTCAGCGGCTACTTCGAGCCGGCGCTGGGAGCACGTCTTCCGTGCGGTCGAGTGGGGTCTCGCCCGGTTCGACCGGCACGCTCATCGCCGTCAGCGAGGAGGTGCGCGACGATCTCGTGCGGATGCGCGTCGCCCCTGCCCATCGGTTCGCGGTCGTGCACTACGGGGTCGACGTCCCCGAGTGGGGCGAGGCCGACGACGGCGGCGCGGGCGCGCAGACGGGACGAGCTCGGCATCGGCGACGACACGTTCGCAATCGGCTGGGCAGGCCGGCTGACCGCGATCAAGCGGCCCCTCGATCTCATCCGCACCCTGCGCGCGGTCCTGGACGAGGGCGTCGACGCCGTGCTCGTGGTCGTGGGCGACGGCGAGCTCCGCGGTGCGACGGAAGCGCTCGCGCGCGAGCTCGGCGTCGCCGAGCACACCCGCTTCGTCGGCTTTCAGAAGCCGGTCCGCGAGTGGTACGCCGCCGTCGACGCCTCGCTGCTGACGTCGCTGAACGAGGGGACGCCGGTGGTGGCGATCGAGTCGCTGGCGATGGGCCGCCCGGTCGTGGCGACGCGCGCGGGCGGCACGGCGACCGTCGTCACCGAGGGCGAGAGCGGCTACCTGCTCGACGTCGGCGACATCGACGGGCTCGCACGGCGCCTCGTCGAGCTCGCGCGTGATCCGTCGCTGCGGGCGCGGCTCGGAGCTGCGGGCGCGGCCGACATGCGCGACCGCTTCGCGACTGCGCGGATGGCCGACGACCTCGAGACCGTGTACGAACGCAGCCGTAGGTGAAGGTCCTCCATCTCCACAAGCTCGCCGGCGTCAGCGGCTCGGAAGGCCATCTGCTCGTGCTGCTGCCGGCGCTCCGCGAGCGCGGCATCGACGCGCGGTTCCTCGGACTCGACGTGCCCGGGACCGACGCGTCGGTCTTCTACGAGCGGCTCGAGGCGCTCGAGGTCCCGTACCGGCGCGTGCGCTGTGGATTCGACGTCTCGCCGCGCCTCGCCCGCGACGTCGTCCGCGCAGTCCGCGCCGAGCGGCCCGACCTCGTCCACACGCACCTCGTCCACGGCGACGTGTACGGATCGATCGCCGCGTCGCTGACGCGGACGCCCGTCGTCTCGACGCGGCACAACGACGACCGCTACCTGCTCGGGCCGTTCCGGTACGTCGACCGCACCTTCGCGCGCCAGGCGCGGCGGCTGATCGCGATCTCGGACGCGGTCCGGGTCTTTCTCGAGAAGGCCGGCCACGACCCGCGGAAGCTGACGACGATTCGCTACGGCCTCGACGAGCTGCCGGCGCCGCCGTCCGTGCCGACACCGGCGCAGGCCGGCATCCCGGACGGCGTCCCGCTGGCCGTCGCCGTCGGCCGCCTGATCGCGCAGAAGGACCACGCGACGCTTCTGCGGGCATTCGCGCGCGTCCGCGAGCGGATGCCGACCGCCCGGCTCGCGATCCTCGGCTCGGGGCCGCTCGAGGCGGAGACGCGCGCGCTCGTGCGGAGCTCGGTCTCGAGAGCGCGGTCGTCCTTGCCGGGCCGCACCGAGATCCGCGACTGGCTCGAGCGCGCGGACGTGTTCGTCCACACGTCGCGCTGGGAGGGGTTCGGGATCGTCCTGCTCGAGGCGATGCTCGCCGGGCTGCCGATCGTCGCGACGCGGGTCAGCGCCGTCCCGGAGGTCGTCGTGCCGGGCGAGACCGGCGCGCTCGTCGAGGCGGGCGACGTCGACGGCGTCGCCCGGGAGCTCACGCGGCTGCTCGGAGATGAGGAGCTGCGGAGTCGCCTCGGCGCCGCCGGCCGCGAGCGCGCGCGGAGGGAGTTCTCGGTTGCCCGCATGGCCGACCGCACGATCGACGTCTACGCGGACGTCCTGGGCTCACGGCTGATCCGGGCGTAGAGAACCGTCCAGACGAGCGCGTAGACGGCCGCGGCCGCGAGCAGCGCGAAGGCGGCGCCCGTCGCGCCCCACTCGAGCGCCAGCACGACCACGAGCGGCAGCAGCACCGCCGTCTCGATGCCCGACGTCAGCAACCGCAGCCCCGGGCGGCCGATCGTCGTCGGGAACGACTTCGTCCAGCCGACCGCAAGCTGGATCGCCCCTGCCACGAGGATCACACGCGCTGCGTCGGTTGCCGGGAGATACCGGGCCCCGAAGACGAGCTCGATCAGATCCGGCATCAGCCACCAGAAGAGCGGCACCAGCACAATGCAGAGCGCGATCGCGATCAGCGTGTACCGGCGCACGCCCGCAAGCACGCGCTCGTAGCGGCCACGCTCCCAGTCCCGCGTCTGCTCGGTGAGCATGACCAGCCGCACGGGAGCGCTGGCCGCGATGAGGCCGGTCTGCGGCGCCTGCGCGATCCTGAACAGGCCGACCTGAGTCGGGCCGGACACGATCCCGAGCAGAAGCGGAGCGAGCGCGTTCCGCAGCGAGATCAGGCCCGTGGCGGCGCTCGACTGGAGCACGAACGTGATGATCGCGCGCCGATCCTCGGTCAGTGCGGCGGCGGGCTCCTGGGGAAAGCGGCGGAACGCGACGATCCCGACCACGGAGACGGCGGCCGTGCTGACGAGCTGTGCGACCACGATCAAGGCGATCGTCTCGGAGAGCCCGTAGCGGACCCCGATCGCCACCGCGGCGAGGCGCAGAGCCATCGCGAACGACGTGTACAGGCCCCGCAGGTCGTAACGGCCGCGCAGGAGCAGAGCGGTCGTCGCGATGTTCTCCGGCGCCTGTGCGAGCGGCTGCGCCGCGGCGATGAGAAACGGCACGGTGAGGCCCTTGGTGCCGAAGATCCAGTCGGCAACGGGCGCGAGCGCCAGGAGCGCCATGCCCGCGAGCACGCCCCCCGCGAGCTTCAGCTCCAGGGCGCGCCGGAAGAGCCGGCGCAGCCGGCCCCACTCCTCCGCCGTCGAATAGCGGAAGCCGTACTTCGTCAACGACTCCTCCACCGTCAGGTCGAGCAGCGCCATGAAGAACCACGCGGCCGCGAGCACGGTCGCGTAGAGGCCGAACTCGCGCAATGAGAACGACCGCGCCGCGACGATCGTCGCCAGGACGCCGAACGCCAGGGCGGAGTAGAGACCGACCGCGGTGGCGAGCCGCCGCCAGAGCAGCTGGTTCACGGCGCCACGGTGGCGACCACGTGGAAGTTCGCGATCAACGACCCCGGCACCGGCTCGCGCAGGCTGCTGGCGCGGGCGTCGAGCGCGGCGCCGAGCCGGTTCAAGAGCCACACCGGCGGCTTCGCCAGCGGCGTCCGGCGGAGGGCGATCTCGACGTAGGTGCCGAGGAGCATCGCGAGCGTCGTCGCGGTGCCCGCGCCCGGGGACACCTCGACCGACTGCCACTCTGCCTGCTCCTCGAAGAGCCGGGTCAGCCCGGCGTGCGTCCAGCGCCAGTAGTCCTGCGGCGAGGGATGGTAGACCTGCGTGCCGTGCGTCGAGGCGAGCACGCGGCCGCCGGGCGCCGTCACGCGCCGCAACTCGCGGACCGCCTGCGCAGGGTCGTCGCTGTGCTCGAGCACCTGCGTGCAGAGGACGAGGTCGAAGCTCGCGTCGGCGACCGGGAGGTCCTCGACGGAGCCACGCAACTCGGCGGCCGGGTTCTCGACGACGTCGACGCCGACGTACTCGCTCGCGCGGTCGGCGAAGAACGGGTAGTAGGGCTTCGGGCCGCAGCCGACGTCGAGGACGCGGTAGCCGTCTCCTCGTGCCGCATGCTCCTGGAGCCACGCGGCGAGCGGCGCCCGCACCGCCCATGTCGGCGACGTCAGCGGCGGCCGCCGCCGCTCCTCGCCGGGCCACTCCTGAGCGCTCACGGAGCAGAACCTATCCGGGCGGGGCGGCGGGAGGGTTCCGCTAGGGTCGGCGCGTGAGTCGCAGGGTCCTCGTCACCGGCGGAGCCGGTTTCATCGGCAGCAACCTCGTGCACGCCCTCCTCGAGCGCGGCGACACGGTGCGTGTGCTCGACAACTTCGCCACGGGCAACCGCGCCAATCTCGCCGGGCTCGAGGACGACGTCGAGATCATCGAGGGCGAGCTGCGCAGCTACGAGCGCGTCCACAACGCCGTCCGCGGCGTCGAGGTCGTCTTCCACCAGGGTGCCCTGCCGTCGGTGCCGCGCTCGGTGCAGGATCCGCTGACGACGAGCGCAGTCACGATCGAGGGGACGCTGAACGTCCTCCTCGCCGCACGCGACGAGAGCGTCCGCCGCGTCGTCTATGCCTCGTCCTCGTCCGTGTACGGCAACGGCGGCACGCTCCCGCGGACGGAGACACAGCAGCCGGATCCGATCTCCCCGTACGCGGTCGCGAAGCTGGCCGCCGAGCGCTACTGCGTCAGCTTCAGCCGCGTCTACGGCCTCGAGGCGGTCGCGCTCCGCTACTTCAACGTCTTCGGCCCCCGCCAGAACCCGTTCTCGCAGTACGCGGCCGTCGTGCCGCTCTTCTTCTCCGCGATCCAGGACGGACGGCCGGTGCCGATCCACGGCGACGGCACGCAGTCGCGGGACTTCACCTACGTCGCGAACGTCGTCGAGGCCAACGTGCTGGCGGCCGACGCAGCGGACGCCGGCGGCACCGTCCTCAACGTCGCGACGGGGCGCCAAGCGAGCGTGAACGAGCTCGCGGACGCAATCGGGGCGACGCTGGGGAAGCCGGTCGAGAAGGAGCATCTGCCGACGCGGACCGGCGACGTCCGCGACTCGTGGGCCGACGTCTCGGAGGCGCGCCGCGTGCTCGGCTACGAGCCGACCGTCGGGCTCGAGGAAGGCCTCGAGCTCGTCACCGGCGCCTTCGCGGCGCGCTAGTCGTGAAGCGAGCCGAGAGCCGGTTTCGTTAGGCTCCCGCGCGTGTCGGGCGAAAGTCTCATCTCCGAGGGCTACCGCGGCCTCGCGACCGACGAGGCGCAGCTCGCCGAGCTCCGCGGCCGGCTCGACTCGGACGGCGTCGTCGAATTGACGGACTTCCTGACGCCCGAGGCACATGCGTTGCTGAAGCAGCAGATCCTCGACCTCGAGAGCAAGGCGACGTCCAGCACCGCCAGCAGCCACCAGAAATATGCGCTCAAGGGCGAGCACCTGAAGGACACGGTCGTCGGCGAGCTCGCAGGCTCGAGCTACATCGTCGGCGTCGTCAACGGGATCCTCGATCCGTGGGTGGCAAGCGATCCGATTCGCGCCGACGAGATCGTTCCCGGAATCAACATCATGCGCGGGCCGGGCGACGTCACCGCCTATCACTTCGACGGGACATACCTGAACATGATCCTGCCCGTCGTCGTCCCGAACCTCACCGGCGCGCGGCGCGGCCAGCTGACGGCCTATCCGAACATCCGCTCGTTCCAGCGGACGTTCCGGGACAAGGTCGTGTCGGCCATCGCCCGCGTCAAGGCACTCCACCGGCTCTTTCGCAA
The DNA here is from genome assembly GCA_963738795.1 of uncultured Gaiellaceae bacterium. Lineage (GTDB taxonomy): Bacteria > Actinomycetota > Thermoleophilia > Gaiellales > Gaiellaceae > Gaiellasilicea. Next base: position 270,775 of record CAVTXQ010000003.1, read on the forward strand.
ACGCGAGGTGGACTACCAGGAACGGGGCGTGTACCTCTTCTACGGCTACCGGACGCTGCACGGGGTCGAGTCGCCCTCGGAAGCCGGCCTGCGCGCGGTCACGAACCTGACCGTCGGCGCGAAGCGCTTCTAGCCGCGGAGCTTCTGGAACGCCGCGAACGAGGGCTTCTTCGCGCCCGATGCGGTCAGCAGGCCGGACTGCCAGCCCTCGCCGCCGCGGCGCTCGTCCCGGAGCAGGAACCAGAGGAACATGTCGATCCGCGGGTGGCGCTTGGCCATCCCGTACGCCTGCGTCAGGTAGCGCGACTGGTTCAGGAACGAGACGCCGAAGATCCGGTCCGGCGGGTTCGTCTGGTAGCCGTACTCGGTGATCCAGAGCCGCTTGTTGCCGTAGAGCCGCGTCACCTCGCGCACGAGCAGGTTGATGTTGCCGAGCGTGATCGCGGTCGCCGCGTTGCCGTGGATCCCGGGCGGCGGCGGCGTGCTCGGCGTCTCGCGCGGGGCGCCGTAGTAGGGGTGATGGGCGTAGGCGTCGAACCCCTTCGCGCCCGCCTTCTTCATCGCGCGCAGGAAGGGCAGCGGCGAGGTCGCCGGCCGCACCGAGTTCGGGTTGTTGTTGCCGCGCGGGCCGGTGACGCCGCAGGCGACCTTCGAGGCGCCGACCGTGGTCTTGCGGACGCCCTTGACGATCGCGTTGCAGATCTTCGCGTAGTCGATCGCGCTCTGGATCACCGGCTTCCCCTTGACCTTCACGTACTGGGGCCGAAGGAACGCCGGGTTGTTCGGCTCGTTCCAGGCGAGCCACTGGCGCACGGGCGGCAGGATCCGCCCCTCCTTCGTCCTGAAGCTGCCGCTGTAGCGGCGGGCGGCGGCGGTGGCGAAGCGCTCGAGGTCGAGGGCGCTCTTGGGGACGACGTTGACGCCCTTCGCCCCGTTCGCCCAGGGCGGCGTGCCGACGATCGAGAAGACGACCTTGATCCCGTGCTGCTGCGCGTAGAAGACGGTGCGGTCGTAGACCGACCAGTCGTAGGCGGGGTCGTTCGGGTTCATCGGGTTGACGGGCCGGCGCTTGGCGACTCCGTTCGGCCCGCCCCAGACGAGGTTGACCCGGATCAGTTGCGCCCGCAGCTGCTTCAGCTGCGGGAAGACCTTGTCCGGGTCGCCGTAGTTGATCTGGGTGTCGTCGAAGATGCCGAGCTGGAGGAAGCGCGACGCGGACGCCGAGGGCACAGCCAGGAGCGCGACAGCGGCGAGGACGAGCAGGATGGAGAGTGCGTGCCTACGCAACCGGTGCTTCCCGCAGCGACGAGTGCAGCTTGCGCAGCCCCTCGTCGAGACCCACCTCGGGCTCCCACCCGAGTACCTGCTGTGCCCGCGTGATGTCGGGCTGGCGCACCTTCGGATCGTCGACCGGCAGCGCCTCGTAGACGATCTCGCTGCCGCCGCCCCAGACCTCGAGCACCTTCTCGGCCAGCTCGAGCAGGGTGAACTCCTGCGGGTTGCCGATGTTGACGGGCAGATGCTCGCCGCTCTCCGCGAGGCCGATCAGGCCGCGGATCAGATCGTCGACGTAACAGAAGCTGCGTGTCTGCGAGCCGTCGCCGAAGACCGTGATCGGCTTCCGCTCCATCGCCTGGCGCACGAACGTCGGGATCGCGCGGCCGTCGTGCGGGCGCATGCGCGGCCCGTACGTGTTGAAGATGCGGACGATCGCGGTGTCGACGCCCTGCTGGCGGTGGTAGGCCATCGTCAGCGCCTCGGCGTAGCGCTTCGCCTCGTCGTAGACGCCGCGGGGGCCGATCGGGTTGACGTGGCCCCAGTAGGTCTCCGGCTGCGGGTGCACCTGCGGGTCGCCGTACACCTCGCTCGTCGAGGCGAGCAGGAACCGCGCGCGCTTGAACTTCGCGAGGCCGAGCGCGTTGTGCGTCCCGTGCGAGCCGACCTTGAGCGTCTGCAGCGGCAGCCGCAGGTAGTCGATCGGGCTGGCCGGGCTCGCGAGGTGATAGACGAAGTCGACCGGCTCGTCGATCCGGATCGGGACGGTCAGGTCGTGCGGCGTGAAGACGAACTCGTCCGTGCGCATGTGCTCGATGTTCGCGAGCGAGCCCGTCTCCAGGTTGTCGACGCAGATCACCCGATGACCGCGCTCGAGGAGCGCGTCGCAAAGATGAGAGCCGAGAAAGCCGGCACCGCCCGTGACGACTGAAGTCGGCATTCGCGCGATCATAGCCCGCGTTCGTGACGACCTTCGAAAGCCTTACGAATCACTAACCAGGCGCCTGCCGCCTGCAGAACGAAGAGCGCCGGCAGGGCGACGTAGAGGAAGCGCGGGTGCAGATGCGTGTGCTCGTAGAACGTGTAGAGGACGGCGTTCGTCGCAATCGCGGCGCCGAGCAGCGCCGCCTGCCAGCGGGGGACGGCGAGGAGCCCGAGCACGGCGAGCGGGAGCAGGACGAGCAGCGTCCGCGGGTCGAAGAGCAGGGAGTCGACCCAGCTCCGGTCGGCCTGGTCGAGCGAGAACCCGGGGACGTTCTCGATCTTCGGATAGCCCTTCGGCCAGTAGACCGCCAGCAGCGGCGCGAACGCGAGCCCGGCGGCCGCGGCCGGGAGCGCCCGCCGGGGACCGAGTCGCCAGGCGAGGAGCGCCACCGCAGCTGCGGCGAAGAATCCGTTCGACGGCCGGACGACGGTCGCGAAGCCGAGCAGCGCTCCGGCAGCCGCGAGCCGGATCGGATCGAGCGACGGGGCGAGCAGGAGCGCAATCGCGGCCGCCACGAGCGCAGTCGAAAGCGGCTCGGTGTAGAGGACGAGCCCGACGTCGACGTTCCACTGGCCGTTCTCCCAGACACTCGTTCCCGCGAGCGGGCGCGTGAGCAGGGGCCAGACTGCGTAGAGCGTCGCCGCCGCGATGCCGACGGCGCGGCTGCCCGTCGCGCGCAGACCGATGTAGGCCGTCGCGACGACGGTGACGGCGTTCGCGGCGAGGGAGAGCACGAGCCCGATCACGAACGCGGCGTCGTCGTCGAGCACGCCGAGAACCCGGAGCGGGAACAGTGGGATCGACCAGAGGAGCGGCCAGCCGACGACCGCGGCGCCGCTCGGCTGCTGGTCGAGCACGAGTGCGCTCGCGGCGAGCGAGACGGCGAGACAGCCGACGGGGATCGCGATCCAACTCTGCCGCAGCCGCCAGACGATCGCCGCTCCCGCCGCGAGCAGGAGCAGAGCCACCGCGCCCGCCGGGCCGAAGGCGACCGAGATCAGCTCACGCGCTTCGGCGTAGAAGCCGTTCGCGTCGCCGACGAGGGGCGCGTATTGGTACGGCGGCAGCCCAGGGAGATCGTGCCCGGTCGCAGCCAGCACGAGGAGGGGAATCGCGACGCGAAGCGCTGCCAGCGAAGCGAGTGCCGGCACCCAAAGACGACGACTCACCGTTGTCTCCCCATGCGGCTCCTCGGGCAAGCCGGCGGAATCGGCACAACATGAGTCGAGCGCGCGTTACCGCCGTCGTCGTCGCCCTCGCGGCGGCCGGGGTCGCCCTTAGAGCGTGGCTGCTCAGCTCGGATCTCGGCGCGCTCGATGCCGACGAGGCAGTGACGGGAACGATGGCGCGTCGCGTCCTGGACGGCGAGTTCAGTGCGTTCTACTGGGATCAGAGTTATGGAGGCAGCCAAGAGCCGATCCTGACAGCGGGCGTGTTCGCGTTGACCGGACCGAGCGTCGAGGCTCTCCGGTCCGTCCCGATCATCCTGTTCGCGTTGGGCGCCCTGCTGACGTGGCGGATTGGGGTCAGAACCGTCGGCGAACCATATGCGCGGTTCGCCGCGGGCGCCTTCTGGGTCTGGTCGGCATACGTCGTCTGGAAGTCGACGCGGGCGCACGGCTTCTACGGCGTGGCGTTGGTGCTCGGCCTAGCCGTCGTCTTGCTCACACTCCGGCTCGCAGAGCGGCCGACACGCAGGGACTTACTGCTGCTCGGGCTCGCGCTCGGACTCGGGTGGTGGGCGACTCCTCAGGCGCTCGTCATCGGCTTGCCCGCGGTCGCCTGGCTCCTCTGGCAACGCCGGGAGCTGTTCCGCGACGCGTGGCTCGTGGTCGGCGCCGCGCTCGTCGGATCGCTCCCCTGGCTCGTTTCGAACGTCAGGCACGACTGGTGGTCGTTCGAGCATCCGCCTCGCGGCGGCTCCCTGGTGGACAGCATCCACAACCTGGTTGCGGCGACGCTCCCGACCGCGCTCGGAGCTCGCGTCCCGTTCACGCTGGACTGGGTCGGCGGCGCTCTCGTCGGTCTCGTCGTCTATGTCGTGCTGCTCGTGGCGATCGTCTGGACGCTGGTCCGGAGGCGCAGGCAACTTGGGCCGCTCGTGCCTGTCGTCGCCGTCTTTCCCGTGTTCTACGCCCTCTCGCCGTACTCGTGGCTGAACGTGGAGCCGCGGTATCTCGTCCTGCTGGGGCCGTTGCTGGCGCTCATCGTCGTGACCGCCGCCGGGAAGGCCGGACGAAGCGCGGCGGTCGCCTGCGCACTCGCCGTGCTCTCGGCGGCGGGAATCGCGTCGCTCGAGCGGAGCGAGGTGCCGGCCAAATACTCGGACGGCGTTGCCGTCCCCGCCGACATCGAGCCGCTCCTGCGCACGCTCGAGGATCATGGCGTGCGACACGCATTCGCGGACTATTGGATCGCGTGGCGCATCGTCTTCGAGAGTGAGGAGAAGATCATCGCGGCCGAGGGCGAGGGAAGGCTGCGTCGCGGCACAGATGACCAGGGCCGTTACCCGGCGTTTTACCGGGCCGCGCTGGAAGACCCGAACGCCGCGTACGTCTTCCTCGCCGGGAGTGAGCGCGACCGCGGCCGACGACCGCGCCTGCTCGCGGCAGGCTACCGATTCGTTGGTGCCGCCGAGTTCGTGGTCTTCCTGCCGCCGCGGCGGCCGTAGTGGGCAACCTGGACGACCAGAAGCGCGGCAGCAGCGACGATGACGAGATTTCGGACGAGCACGAACCACGACACGGAGCCGAGCTGGACGAGGTCGCCGTAACGGCCCTGAGACCAGATCTGGGTCAATCCGAGGGCGAGCAGGATCAGGAGCGAAGCAGCAGTTCCACGCCGGCCGCGCGCGAGCGGAGCCAGCGGAAGCAGCCAGATCAGATACTGGGGCGAGAGCACGCGCCCGAACGCGACGTACACCGCAACCGCCGCTGCGGCGGCGGTCAGAAGCGCCGCCGCCTTTCCGTCGCTCGACCGGAACCACCACCAAACCGCGGCGAGCAGTACGGCCGTGAGCAGCCCCGTCGCCGCCGCGACTGCGTCGGGAAGCGAGCCGACGAGGTTGTGCGAGCCGTGCGTGAGCTCGACGCGCGGCTCGTAGATGCCGAGCTTGCCGAGGGCGAGGAGCAGGGAGCCGCCGAGGCTCTCGATCTGGAGCGGACGATCAAGCTGAGTCGTCAACGAGAAGCGGAGGCCGCCCGCGCCGACGACGAGCAGCGGCCCGAGAACCACCACGAGAACCGCAGCGAATGCGGCAAGGCACTCGAGCGCGTATCGGCGGCCCTTCGCTCGCCCTCCAGCGATGAGGAGCAGCGGGAAAATGACGATCGGATACACCTTCGCGAGCGTCCCCACCGCCGCCGTGATGGAACCAAGCCGCAGGCGACCGTGCACGGCCAGAGCGATGGTGCCCACCGCCAGCAGCGAAGGCCAGAAGTCGAAGCGTGTGAACGTGACGCGGCCCAGGAGAAGAGGCGATACCGCGAAGAGCATCGCCGCGAGATAGAGATCGCGCGGCCGTCGAGCGGCCGGAGCGAGCGCGACCACCATGACCGCAAGGCACCCGGCGGCGAGCACCAGCTGAAGCAGCTTCGAGTTCCGCGCGTAGTCGTCGCGCTCACCCAGAGTGGCGGCGACGAACACAGGCAGGGCGGCGGGCGGATACTCCGTGTAGAAGTCCGCGTACGGCACCAGTCCGTCCCTCACGTTCTCGCCATACCGCTGGTACAGCGGCGTGTCACCGATGTTGTGAGTGGTGAGCTGCACGTTCGGCGCTGCGGCCGCTGCGCCGAACACGAGCAGCCCGGCAAGGATGGCAAAGCCGATGTGTCGCTGCATGCTGTTCCCGCGCTCCCTGCCCGCCGAGTCGCGTCACTACACTCGAGCGATGGGCTCACCGGCGAGCCGCCGGCTCTCGGCCGGCATGCTTTCGATGGTGCTTCCCGGTGCGGGGCATCTCTGGCTCGGGCAGAGGAGGCGCGGGATTCTGCTCCTGAGTCTGACCGGCGCCACGGTCGCCGGCCTGCTCGCGCTCGCGTTGGCCCTGCCCGTCGTCGTGGACACGAGGCTCCTCGCGCTCGTGCTCGCGGCGAACGCAGTGCTGCTCGCGCTGCGGCTCTTCGCGGTACTCGAGGTCTGGCGCGGCGGCATCGCCGGAATCGTCGTCCTCGCCGCGCTCACCGTTGCCCCGCACGTCTGGGCCGGTTATGTGACCGTGCGGAGCTACGACGTGCTCACGACCGTCTTCGCCGACGAGGAGCCGTGCGGCACGGCCTGCGACCGCGGTTCCGTCCTGCTCGCGAACATCGTCCGGCCACTGCCGGAGTGGGTGCCGAAGGATGCGTGGGAGTGGGCGCTCGTCGAGCGGCTCGGGCCGGGCGAGTCCGCGCCGCTCGAGGCAGACGCACGCGTGCTCGCGGATGCAAAGCAGCCGTCGCCGAAGCCGTGGACGACGATCCTGCTGCTCGGCACCGACGAGGGGCCCGGCAACTTCGGCGCGCGCACGGACACGATCATCCTCGCCGCCGTCCAGCACGGCACCGGCCGCGCGGCCGCGTTCGGGATCCCGCGCAACCTCGCCCAGGTGCCGCTCGGGAAGAAGGGCCGGCCGTCGAAGGAGCCGCTGAACCACATCTTCGGGCTCAACGGCGGCGGCGAGGAGGGCGCGGCCGCGCTGAAGCAGGCGGTCTCGAACCTGCTCGCGATCCGCGTCGACTACTACGCGCTCGTGAACCTCGTCGGCTTCGCCGATCTCGTCGACGCGCTCGGCGGCGTCGAGATCGTCGTCAAGGAGCGGCTCCGCGACGAGGTGACGCGGCCGGCGTGGGGCGAGCCGAAGCCGAAGATCGACGTCCGGCCGGGCGAGCGGCACCGCTTCTACGGCCGCGAGGCGCTCGCCTACGTGCGCTCGCGCAAGGACTCGAGCGACTACACGCGGATGACGCGGCAGCGCTGCTTCCTCAGCGCAATGGCCGACCAGCTCGACCCCGTCCGCGCGATCCGCAACTTCGGCTCGCTCGCGAAGACGATCGAGACCAACGTCCGCACCGACATCCCGCTCAACCGCCTCCCCTCGCTTGTCCGGCTCGTCGGCTCCGTCGACTCGAGCGAGACGCTTACGGTCACGTTCGGCTTCGACTACTTCTTCGGCCGCCAGAAGGCCGGCAACTACCCCGTCCCGGCGCTCGGCCGGTTGCGCGCGACCGTGCGGCAGGCGATCCTGACGCCGGAGCTCCTGCAGGGGAGCGGCAAGGCGAAGACGGCGAAGCAGAGCTGCTAGCGAATGGACGTGAGAGCGGGCATCACACCGGAGGAGCTGCAGGCTCGCCGCGAGGCGCTCCTGCAGCACGTTCGCGAGCGCGGGCTGAGCGGCTACGCGCTCTTCGGCGCGGACTACATCCGCTACTTCACGAGCTTCAACTTCCTCGCGACCGAGCGGCCCGTGGCGGTCGTCGGCAACGCCTCGGGCGAGCTCGCCGTCTTCGTGCCCGAGTTCGAGGTCGAGCGGGTGCAGGCCGAGACACCCTTCGAGCGGGTCGAGTCGTATCCGGAGTATCCGGGGCTCGAGCACCCGATGCGTCTCCTCGGCGGCGTGCTGCGCGACCTCGGCGTGACAGGGTCGGTGGGAGCCGACGAGGACGGCTATCCCGGCATCCTCGGCTACGAGGGCCCGGCGCTGAGCGAGGTGACCGGCCAGCCCGTCGTGCCGCTCGCGCCGTTCATCGAGAGCATGCTCGTGCGCAAGAGCGAGACCGAGGTCGAGCTGATCCGGGAGAGCGCGCGCTGGTGCGAGCACGCGCATCGGCTGCTACAGGAGTACACGCGGCCCGGCGCGACCGAGGCCGAGGCGAGCCTGCGCGCGGGGCACGAGGCGACGCTGGCGCTGCTCGCGACGCTCGACGGCTCCTACGGCGGCCAGCAGGCCTCCTCCGACGGCGTCTCCGCCGGCTACCGCGGCCAGATCGGGCTTCGAAGCTCGTGGGCGCACGCCGTCGCCCACAACATCGAGTTCCAGGAGGGAGACGTGCTCGTCACCGAGACGAGCGCGCCGATCTGGGGCTACAACGCGGAGCTCGAGCGGGCAATGATCATCGGCGGGCCGACCGACGAGATGCGGCGCCTGTTCGACCACACGGTCGCCGCCCAGCAGGTGGCGTTCGACGCGCTTCGCCCCGGTGTGACCTGCGCCGACGTCGACCGCGCCGTGCTCGCCTACTTCGAGGCGAACAACCTGCTCCCGTACTGGCGCCAGCACGTGGGCCACGGGATCGGGCTGCGCAACCACGAGGCACCGTTCCTCGACGTCGGCGACCACACCCGCGTCGAGCCGGGAATGGTCTTCACGATCGAGCCGGGGCTCTACTCGGCCGACCTCGGCGGCTTCCGCCACTCGGACACGGTCGTCGTCACCGAGGACGGGATCGACATGCTCACCTCGTACCCGAGGGACCTCGAGAGCCTGACGATCGCGGTCTAACGGGCCCTACCGGGCGGGTACGCCGAGCGCGTACCCGCCGGTAAGTGCGTCTAAGAGCCGCGTTACCGCGGCGCCATCCGCCAGTTGCTGTTGCGGCCCGGGACGGACGCCTTCTGGCGCAGCGCCGAGGACCCGTCGCCGATCGACGGGATGAACTCCGGCGGGACGCGGATCTTGGTCGCCTGCTCGAACGCGTATGCGAGGCCGATCAGCGCCGGCTCGTCCCAGCGGCCGCCGATGAACGACACGCCGACGGGTAGCGGCCCGACGAAGCCAGCCGGCACCGTCACGTTCGCGTAGCCCGCGACCGCGGGCGGACCCGACGATCCGATGAATGTCGAGAAGTCGCCGCCGAGGTCGCCGTTGACAGGATCGGTCACCCACGCAGGCCCGTTCGTCGGGGCGATGATCGCGTCGAGGTCCTCCGCTGCCATCAGATCGTCGATCGCGGCCCGGGCACCCGGCGTCGCGATCGCGCGCTGTTCGGCGCAGTCGGCGTCGCGGCCGCCCGTGTCCTCGGCCAGGTCGAAGATAAGCGAGTTCCAGTTCGATTCCGGCGCACCGGACTCGAGCTCGGGATGCTCGTTGTTGAAGTCGATCAGGTCCTGGAGCGTCTTCGGGTAGCCGGGAGCTGTGTACGTCCGCAGGTAGGTGGCGATGTCGGTCTTGAACTCGCACAGCAGCGCCGGGAACTCTGCACCGGCCCAGTCGCCGAACGGGATGTCGGCCGGATCCACGATGGTCGCGCCGGCCGCGTCGAGCGCGGCAATCGTCTCGTCCATGATCGCGGACACGTCCGCGTCGACCGCGACGCCTTCGATCTCGAAGCTGTTCTCGCGCCAGACTCCGATCCGGGCGCCGTCGAGCGCGTCGGCATCGAGGAACCTGGTGTAGTTGGTGAACGCGTGCCCACGCTGCTCGGCCGTCGCCGGATCGGCGGGATCGACGCCGGTCATCGCTCCCAGCAGCACTGCGGCGTCGGTCATGTTGCGGGCCATCGGCCCGGCGGTGTCCTGGTCGGCCGAGATCGGGACGATGCCGGCCCGGCTCAAGAGGCCGAGCGTCGGCTTGATGCCGGCGTTGGCGTTGGCGCCCGAGGGGCAGACGATCGAACCGTCGGTCTCGGTCCCGACGGCCGCGACCGCGAGGTCGGCCGAGGTGACGACGCCCGAGCCAGAGCTCGAGCCGCAGGCGTTGCGATCGAGGACGTAGGCCATGTTCGTCTGGCCCCCGATCCCGCTCCAACCGCTCGACGACGGGCCGGATCGGAAGTTGGCCCACTCCGAGAGGTTGGCCTTCCCGATCACGAGCGCGCCGGCCGCCCTGAGTTGCCGGACGATGAACGCGTCGCCGGGCGTGCTCCCGGCGAGCGCCCAGGAGCCGGCAGTCGTTGCCATGCCGGTCGTGTTGATGTTGTCCTTGACGATGATCGGGATGCCGAGCAGCGGCCGGTCGTCCCCGTCGCGGCGCGCCTTGTCGGCTGCCCGCGCGTCGGCGAGGGCCGTCGGGCTGACCGTGATCACCGCGTTCAGCGCGGGGTTGAGCTTCTTGATGCGGTGCAGGTAGAACTGCGTCAGCTGGACGGACTTCAACCGGTGCGAGTTCATCAACTTCTGGAGCTCCGGGATCGTCGTCCGGTCGACGTCGACACCGGCGACCTTGGTGTCCGGCGGTTTGGCAGCGAGGCCGATCGGCGCCGCGGTGGCGCCGGATACGCCGAGCAAGAGGGCCAGCAGGGTCGTGAGAACAAGTCGGCTGCTCATCGCGTGACCTCCACGGGATCGGGTGCGGTGGACGCTCGGATCGCAGGGCTGGGCGGCGGTTTTGCTACCCACAAGCCCGCTTCCCAAACGGCCTCAGCGCAGGTCTTTGTTCGACTCCATGTCGAACCACATCGCGAACAGCGTGAACTGGCTGCCCGAGATCAGCAGCAGCGCCACCAACACGATCGTCGGCGTCGTGATCTCGTTCCCCATCAGCCGCAGGATCACCTCGATCGTGCCGAGGAGGAGGCCGGCGAGCGTCATCACGATCCCGAGCGCGTAGAAGAAGACGAGCGGGTGGAAGTCGCGGATCACGTACTTCTCGCGCAGCCGCCAGAAGAAGCCCTTCACGAGCAGCCACGAGATCCGCGGCACGACGCGGCGCAGCTTGATCCCCGACTGCTCGCCGACGCCGTAGACCGGCCGCGAGGGGAAGTCGCGCACGCGCGCGTTCCAGACGTTCAGGTGCACGAGCATGTCGTTCGGGAAGCCGTAGCCGGCGTAGACGCGGTCGAGGTCGAGCTGGGCGAGCATCGTCCGGGAGATCGCCGTGTAGCCGGTCTGCGAGTCGGCGACGTGCCAGTAGCCGGACGCGATCTTCGTCAGCAGCGACAGGATCGCGTTGCCGAGGTAGCGCGTGCGCGGGATCAGCTCCCACGCCTCGCCGGTGACGAGGCGGTTCGCCTTCGCGTAGTCGACCTCGCCGCGCGCGACCGGCTCGACGAGCGTCAGCAGGTCGTCCGGATCCATCTGGTTGTCGGCCGCCATCACGCAGACGACGTCGAGGCCGTCCTCGAGTGCGCGCTGGTAGCCGGTCACGATCGCGGCGCCGACGCCACCGTTTCGCTCACGCGCGACGAGCTCGACGCGCGGATCCGGCGAGGCTTGCACCGCCACTGCAGTCCCGTCGGTGGAGGCGTCGTCGACGACGAGGATCCGATCGACGAACTCCGGGATCCCGGCGAGCGTCGTTCCGATCAGCCGCTCCTCGTCGTGGGCGGGGACGACGACCGCAACGCGCTTGCCGTCGACCATGGCTCAGGTGGTGCGGGCGCGCCGCGCGAGGAACGGGTCGGCGAGGAGCGCCGCGATGCCGCCCAACAGGAGCCCGAGCAGCGCGCCGATCAAGGCCCCGTTACGGCCGCTTCGCGCCGTGGTCTTCACCGCGGCGGCCGGCTCGATGACCTGCGCTTTCTCGACGTTCTCGGCGAGAGCGAGCTGCTGCTGGACATCCGACTGGAGGTCGAGCAGCTGGCCGCGACGTGCCTGGGCCTGGTCGAGCGCGGTCAGGACGACAAGCTTGTCAAGCGAGTCGAGCCCCGGCTCGTTGACTGCCTCCTCCGCCGCAGTGATCCGTGGCGCGAGCCTGTTCAGTTGCTCCTGGATCGACTCGAGCTGGTCGTTGAACGTGGTGATCTTCGTGCCGACGTACTGGGCGGAGGTGCGTGCAATCACCTCGGCGGCGAGCGCATCGGCGGCGCGCTCGGCCTTCCGCGGCTGTGCAGCGACGACCTTGATCGTCACGAGCGGCGCACCGGTCGCCCGGGCGCCCGGGCCGGTAGCTCCAACGGTCGCGGAGGTGACCTTGCCACGCAACGCGCGTACAGGCAGGTCCGCGGCATTCGCCGCCCGTCGCAAGGCGCTCTCGGAGCGGATGATCTCGGAGACGGCCCGCGGGTTCGTGAGGAATGCCTGCACGGGCGCGCCGCCGTTCGGCGAGAAGGGCTGTCCCATCGCGACGAGCGTTTCGGCCTCGTAGACCTTGCCGCCGCCGAGCGCGAGTGCGAAACCGACGACGGCGCCGAGAACGGCGCCGAGCACCGGCAGCCACCAGCGCGCGGCGATGCGCTCCCAGGCCGAGCGGAGGTCGACTTCGCGCTCGGCGTCGGGATCGGGGACGGGTTCCGGACGATTCACGCGCGCGACTCTACCGTTCAACCATCCCGTAGACGCGGGCATGCCCGACGAGGTAGAGGCGTTCGGCGTCTGCGACGACACCCGCGTACTTGCCGTCCCTGAACGTCCAGAGCAGCTTGCCGTTGCGCGCGTCGAGGGCGTAGGTGATCTCGTCGAACGTCGAGAAGTAGACGACGCCGTTCAGCACGGTCGCCGAGCCGGAGATGTCGCCCTGCGCCTCGAAGCGCCACTTGACGTCGCCGGTGGCGGCGTCGAGGGCGTAGAAGCGGCCGCTGTAGGAGCCGACGTAGACGGTCTTGCGCCAGACCGCCGGCGACCCGTAGACGTAGCCGCCCGTCCCCTGCGACCAGCGCAGCTTCCCGCTCGCGGCGCCATAGGAGTAGACCTTGCCGTCGGTCGAGCCGAGGTAGACACGGCCGTACGCGACCGCTGGGGTCGAGTAGAACTGGCCGCGGCCGCCGAGCCGGTCCTGCGAGCGCGTCCGCCAGATCACCTTGCCGGTGCTGGCGCGGATCGCGTAGAGGTAGCCGTCGTAGGTGCCGACGAAGAGGCGATTGCCCGACTTCGCGATCGCGCCCTTGATCCGGCCCTTGCCCTGGAACGTCCAGCGCACGCGGCCGGTCTGCTCGTCGAGCGCGTACACGCGCCCGCGCCAGTCGCCGACGTAGACGAGCCCGTCGGCGAGGAGCGGCGACGACTCGGTCGGGCCGATCCGGGTGCGCCAGCGGATCTTCCCGAAGCCGGTCGCGAACGCGATCACCTCGCCCTCGAGCCGGCCCGGCTTCGCCTTGGCGTTGCAGGGCGGCCGGTTCAGGAACGCCTGGTAGACGGTGTGCTCGCCGACCGCGGGCGACGCGGCGACGCAGCGACCGATCGCCTTCTTCCAGGCACGCTTGCCGGTCTTCGCGTTGACGGCGAACATGACGCCGGAGTTGTTCGTGAAGTAGAGGCGCCCGTAGCCGAGCACGGGCGGGAACTCGAGCAACTGCCGCGCGCGGAACATCCAGACCCGGCGGAAGGGCGGCTTCAGCGCGGACGGGCCGACGCGGTGGCGCGCGGCGTCGTAGCCGTTCAGCGGCCACGCGATCCCGAGTGTGTCGGCGTCGGGCGGCGGGGGCGGCGGCTCTTCCTCCTCCGTCGTGACGAACTCCTCGGTCGACGAGCCGCGCACGTCGGCCGCCTCCTCGCGCTTGTAGACGACGTAGCCGACCGCGACACCGCCGGCCAGGAGGATCAGCGCGGCGGCCGCCGCGATCCAGCGCTTCATTGCTTCGGCTCGACCGCCCACACGCGCGAGTAGCCGTGCAGGAGCAGCCGGCGCCCGTTGCCGGAGACGGGCACGTACTCACCGTGCGGGAAGCTGAGGACGACGCGGCCGCTCTTCGCGTCGACGCCGGTGATCCGGCCCCACGTCGAGCCCGCGTACGCGACGCCGGCGACGACGACCGCGGCGCCCGAGACCGGCCCGCCGGTGCGGACGCTCCAGAGGACGCGACCGCTCTTCGCCGCCACCGAGTAGAGCCGACCGTTGTAGGAGCCGAAGAAGACGCGGCCGGCCCAGACGGCCGGCGAGGAGTAGACGTAGCCGCCCGTGCCGACGCGCCAGAGGTAGCGGCCGGAGGTGGAGAACGCGGTCAGGCTGTTGCCGGTCGAGGAGGGGACGAAGACGCGGCCGGCGGCGACCGCGGGCGTCCCGTAGACGCGGCCGTTGACCGAGCGGACGAAGCGCCGCTTGCCGGTGCGGGTCGCGAGCGCGTGCAGGCGGCCGCCGTAGTCGCCGATGTAGAGCGTCCGGCCGGCGATCGCGGCGCTCGAGGTGATCTTGTAGCCGGTGCGATAGCTCCAGCGGAGCTTGCGCCGCTTCAGGTCGAGCGCGTAGACGCGGCCGTTCCAGGCGCCGAAGTAGTCGAGCCCGCCGGAGACGATCGGCGACGACTCGATCGGCGAGCCGACGCGGAAGTGCCAGCGCAGCTTCCCGTTGCGGCGGTCGAGCACGCGCACGATCCCGTCCATCCCGTGCACGACGAGATCCTCGCCGACGATCGCCGGGGACGAGGCCATCTTCCCGCGGCTCGGCCGGTGCCGCCAGAGCACCTTGCCGTTGCTCATCCGGAGCGCGTAGACGTGGCCCTTGTAGTTGGCGACGTAGGCGACGCCGTCGGCGACGACTGCCGGGAACTCGACGAGCGAGCCGACCCCGCGCGACCAGACGACCTTGAACGGCGGCCGCAGCTTGATGTCGGGGTGCGCCTGCGTGCGGCGGTTGTTGGCGCCGTACATCGTCCACTGGAGATCGGGCCGGAAGAGCCGCACGGTGACCAGTCGGCGCTGCTTGAAGGGCATGCGCACCAGCCGAGCGGCGTACCCGGGCTTCGAGACGCGAACCGGGAGGGCGGTGCGCAGCCTGATCGGGAGGTACGCGCGACCGCGCTTGTTCGCGTAGTCGGCCCGCGCCCCGATGACAACGCGGGCGCCGCGGACGCGGTGGTGCGTGTCGCCGTCGACGACCGTCACGACCACCCGAGTGGAGCGCGGCCTCGGAGCCTCGGGCTTCGGCGGCACGGGCCGCGAGCCCGGCGGGTCGCCGGGCGCGGCGTAGTGCGTGGTCGCCGGGGGGGACGCCGTTTCCCGCGCGTCGTCACCGCCGCATGCCGCCGCCAGGCCCAGGAGGGCCAGTCCTGCCGCGATGAGGCGCGTCACGCCTCGCCGGGCTCGCCAGCAACCGGTTCGGGGAGCTCCTCGGCGAACGGAACGAGGCTACCGCCGTCCTCGGCTGTCAAGCACAGGTGGGAGAAGAAGCGCGTCATCAGGACCCCGGCGCGAAAGTCGCCCAGCCTTGGCTCCGGTCGTTCGCCGTTGGCCAGTGCGATCGCGAGCTCAGGGTACCGCGACCCCGACGCGAGCGGCAGCGGAAAAGCCCCTCCAAACCGAGGATTTACATCTGTGACGGGCAGCGAGCCGTCGGGCTCGCGAAAGCACTGGACGTTGGCCGGCCCGACGATCCCGACGGTCTCGGCGACTTGGCATGCGTGCTCGATCAGCTCCGCGTCCTTGATCGAGGCGCCCTTGATCGACTCGCCGCCCTTCGACTGGATCATCGTCCGCGGGATCGCCTGCAGGCACGTGCTCTCGAGGTCGCAGAAGACGTCGATCGAGAACTCCTCGCCCTGGCAGAGCTCCTGCACGAACGAGTCGACCTTCGTGTAGCCGAGGAAGAAGTCGAGCTCGCCGCGGTCGTGCGCGCGGTAGATGTGGCGCGAGCCGAAGCCCTCGCGCACCTTCACGAGCAGCGGGTAGCGCGCGTCGTCCGGCACGTCGCCGGGGAGCCAGCTGCGCGGGCTCGCGATCCCGTGCCGCTCGAAGAAGAGGTGCGCCTCGTACTTGTCGCCCATCGTCCGGCAGACCTCCGGCTCGGGCACGAGCACGAGCGCCGGCGCGAGCGCGTCGCGCGACTGCGCGAGCAGCATCTGGTCGAGGTCGGTGAGCGGGACGATCAGCTTGACGTCGTGCTCGGCGACGAGCGCCGCGAGCGCGGGCACGTACCCGGGGCTGTCGACGCGCGCGACGAGCGCGTGGTGGTCGGCGTGGTAGAGCGCGGGCGCGAGCGCGTCGGCGTCGGTCGCGATCGTCGTCGCGCCCGAGCGGCCGAAGGCCGAGACGATGTCCACGCGCTGCCCGGCGCAGGTGAAGAGGACGGCGGTCACGGCGGACAGGCTAGCGCTTCCACCCGCCGGTCTCGCCCTTGTAGGTACCGCCGAAGAGGGCGAGCGGCGTGCGGAGCAGGATCAGCAGGTCGGTGCGCGGCGAGCGGTGGTCGACGTACCAGACGTCGAGCTCGATCCGCTCGTCCCACGAGAGCGAGGCGCGGCCGTGGATCTGTGCCCAGCCGGTGATCCCGGGCAGCACCTCGAGCCGGCGCCGCTGCCGGTCGGAGTAGCGCTCGACCTGGTAGCGGAGCGTCGGCCGCGGCCCGATCACGCTCATGTCGCCGCGGACGACGTTCCAGAGCTGCGGCAGCTCGTCGAGCGAGGTGCGGCGGAGGAAGCGGCCCGCGCGCGTGATCCGGCTGTCGCCCTTGTCGACCGCGTAGCCGGCGCCCTGCTGCTCGGCGCCGACGACCATCGTCCGCAGCTTCAACAGCTCGAAGTCCTGCCCGTCCTTGCCGACGCGCGTCTGCTTGAAGAGGACGGGCCCGCGGTCGCCGAGCTTGACCGCGAGCGCCGCAGCCGCCAGGAAGGGGCTCGCGAGCGCGAGCCCGGCTCCGGCGATCGCGACGTCGAGCGCGCGGTTCAGCGCGTCCCCTCCGCCGCCTCCCACGTCGCGGGCACGCCGCGGCGGAGGTAGTTCCAGAGCGAGACGACCGTCGCCCAGGTGACGAGCGTGTAGTAGCGGGCGATCCCGACGCCGACCGCCGCGGCGAGCAGCAGCAGCAGCTGGCCCGCGAGCACGACCTGGTAGGCGAGCCCCTCGCCGACGAGCGCGAGCGAGGTCGCGAGCAGGACGAGGTGGAGGATGCCGCTGCCGTAGCGGAGCAGCCGGTGCGAGATCACCTCGACGAGGTAGCCGAACGGCAGCCGCTTCAGCATCGAGCCGCGCAGCGTGATCTCCCAGCAGTGCTCGAACATGCGCACCTTGCGCCGGTACTCGGTCTCGTTCGACGGCGTCGGCTTCTCGAACGCCTTCGCCAGCGGCTCGTAGACGGCGCGCCGCCCGGCCTGCACCATCCGGTACGGGAAGGAGAGGTCGTGCCCCCACTTCGGGTCGACCTCGACGTAGTCCGAGCGCCGCACGGCGTAGATCGAGCCGTTGCCGCCCGTGATCGAGCCGAGCCGCGACTCCGCCTCGCGCTGGGCCAGCTCGTAGCGCCAGTAGACGCCCTCCTGGTTCGAGCCGTCGGCGGCCTCGAGCACGAGCCGGCCGCAGACGTAGGCGACGTCCGGGTCGGCGAAGTTGGCGACGAGCTGCCGGAGCGCGTCGGGCGCCCAGGTCGCGTTCGCGTCCGAGAAGGCGACGATCTCGCCGGTCGTCTCGCGCACGGCCCGGTTCTGCGCGGCGACCTTGCCGCCGCGCGGGTTGACGATCAGGCGGACGCGCGTCGCCGAAGCGCTCGACGAGCTCGTGCGTCCGGTCGGTCGAGGCGTCCGAGGTGACGACGATGTCGAGCTTGTCGGCCGGATAGTCGAGCGCGAGCAGGTTCTCGAGCCGCCGCTCGATCACCGGCTCCTCGTTGTAGGCGGCGACGATCACGGTCACGTGCGGCTCGATCGCGTCCTTGCGCACGCCTCGGGTGCGGACGCGCGCGAGCGCAGCCGCCCCGAGCGGGTAGACGACGTGCGTCCAGAGGAGCGCTCCGAGCGAGAGCCAGAAGAGGGCCTTGAGCACCAGCACCGGGCCGAGTGTAGAGCCGACGGTAGGATCCTCCGCGTGTCGGCTCGCGTCTGCTTTGTCGTCGGCGCGCGGCCGAACTTCATGAAGTCGGCTCCGGTGCACCGGGAGCTGGCCGCGCTCGATCCCACCCTGGAGCTCGTGCTCCTGCATACGGGGCAGCACTACGACGACGCGATGTCGGACGTCTTCTTCCGCGAGCTGGATCCACGGCCGGCAAGGCCCGCTACATCGGCGCCAGCTCGCTGTTCGCGTGGCAGCTCGCCAAGGCCCAGCACGCCGCCGAGCGCGGCGGGTGGACCCGCTTCGCCTCGGTGCAGAGCCACTACAACCTCGTCTACCGCGAGGAGGAGCGCGAGATGCTCCCGTTCTGCGCCGACGACGGCGTCGCCGTGCTGCCGTGGAGCCCGCTCGCGCGCGGGCTGCTGGCGCGCGGGCGGCGCGCGGGACCGAGCGCGCGCGGACCGACGCGCTGGGCCGAGGACCTCTACGACCACCCGCGCGACCCGGAGGTGGTGGCGCGCGTGCAGGAGGTCGCGGCGGCGCGCGGCGTCGCGCCGGCCACGGTCGCGCTCGCGTGGCTGCTCGGCCGGGCGGAGGTGACGGCGCCGATCATCGGCGCGACCCGCGCCGCGCACGTCGAGGACGCGGTCGCCGCGCTCTCGCTGGAGCTCTCCGCCGACGAGCGCGCCGCGCTCGAGGACGCGTACGTGCCCACGACGGTGCGCGGGATCGAGATGTTCCGGCCGCGACTGACGTCGGGGCGCGATCGGAGAGTGTCGGTCAGCTGACCTGCGTGCACGACGCCGACATCCACCTCGTCGCCCGAGGAGCTGTTCCTCGACTGGGACGAGGAGGCGGTCGCGCCGTACGCCGCGCGGCTCGGCCCGCGCTTCTACGACCCCGGGCGCCGCGTGCACACGCTGCCCGGTGCACTGCTGGATCGTCCGCGCCGGCGGCCTCACCGTGCTCGTCGACACCGGCTGCGGCGACGGCAAGTGGCGGCCGGAGCTGCCCGACCTGCACCTGCTGCGCACCGGGTTCCTGGAGCGGCTCGCCGCGGCGGGCGTGCGCCCCGAGGACGTCGACGTCGTGCTCTGCACCCACCTGCACGCCGACCACGCGGGCTGGAACACGCGCCAGCGCCGGCGGGCGCTGGGTGCCGACGTTCCCCAACGCCCGCTACGTCGTGTCCTCGCGCCGAGCTGGACTTCCTCTCGGCGGCCGCAGCTCCGGCCTGCTGCGCGACGTCTACGAGGACAGCGTGCTGCCGGTCGTCGAGGCCGGCCAGGTCTCCACGGTGGACGGCGTGTCCGAGCTGTCGGACGGCGATCACGATCCGGCCCGCGCCCGGGCCACACGCCCGGCCACGTCCGGATCGAGCTGCGCTCGCGCGGCGCGCTCGGGATCCTCAGCGGCGACATCGTGCACACGCCGCTGCAGGCGCCGTTCTGGGACTGGCGCACGAAGCTCGCCGAGGACCCGGTGCGCGACGTCGCGACGCGGCGCGCGCTGCTGGAAGACTGCGTCGAGGAGGACGCACTGCTGATCCCCGCGCACTTCCACGCGCCGGCCGTCGGCCGGGTGCGGGCGGTGGGCGACGCCTTCGCGATCGAGCTGGGCTGGTGAAGCGACCAATGACGACGGAAGGGCATCGATGACACGGTTCCTCAAGCCGCCGAGCGAGCCCTCGCTCGAGGCGACCGACGAGCTGCGCGAGCGCGTCAGCTGCGATGCTGCGCGACATCGAGCAGGGCGGCATCGACGCCGTGCGCCGCTGGTCGCGCGAGCTCGACGGCTGGGATCCGGAGTCGTTCGTGGTCTCCGACGAGGAGTTCGAGCGCGCGTCGGCGCAGCTCGACGCCGACGCTCAAGGAGCACATCGCGTTCGCGCAGGACGCAGGTCCGCGACGTTCGCCGCAGGCGCAGCGCGACACGCTCACGCGACCTCGGGTCGAGATGGGGCCGGGCGTCGTGCTCGGCCACCGCCACATCCCGGTCGCGCACGGTCGGCGCCTACGTGCCCGGCGGCCGCTACCCGATGCTCGCGTCGTCGTTCATGACCGTGCTCGTCGCGAAGGTCGCCGGCGTCGAGACACGTCGTCGCGTGCGCGCCGCCGCAGCGCGAGGGCGGCATCCACCCGGCGATGCTCTACGCGATGCGGACGTCGGGCGCCGACGCGGTCGTCTGCCTCGGCGGCGTGCAGGCGCTGGCCGCGATGGCGTTCGGCGCTGATCGACGGCGTCGCCGCCGGTCGACATGCTCGTCGGCGCCGGCAACGCCTACGTGGCCGAGGCCAAGCGCCAGCTGTTCGGCCGCGTCGGGATCGACCTGCTGGCCGGGCCGACCGAGGTGCTCGTCATCGCCGACGAGACCGCCGACCCGCGGCTCGTCGCCGCCGACCTGCTCGGCCAGGCCGAGCACGGCCCGACCTCGCCCGGCCGGGCGTGATCGCCGATCGGCGAGGACGTCGGGCAGCGCGGTGCTGCGCGCGAGGTCGACGACCTGCTGCGAGACGTGGCCGACCGCCGACGTCGCCGGCGAGGCCTGGCGCGACGCACGGCTGGGTCGCCGTCGCGGCCGACGACGACGAGGCGATCGCGCTCTCCGACGACGCCGCCAACGAGCACCTCGAGGTGCAGGTCGCAGGAGGCCAAGCTGGCGATGTACCTGCGAGCGGCTGCGCAACTACGGCTCGCTGTTCCTCGGCGAGCGAGGCGACCGTCGCCTACGGCGACAAGGCGATCGGCACCAACCACGTCCTGCCGACGCTCGCGCGGCGCCCGCTACACCGGCGGGCTGTGGGTCGGGCAAGTTCCTCAAGACCTGCACCTACCAGCAGCTCGACCGACGAGGGCACGCGCGCGGATCGCGCCCGGCGGTCGAGGCGATCTGCGAGGCCGAGCACTTCGCCGGCCACGGGCTGACGGCGACGATGCGGCTCGAGCGGGCCGGCGCGGCGTGACCGGGACGCGCTGGTCGCTCGCCGGGCCGCATCGCGGTCGTCACGGGGGCCGGCCGCGGGCTCGGGCTCGGCTGCGCGCACGCGCTCGCGGAGGCCGGCGCCGCGGTCGTGCTGGTGGCGCGCACGGAGAGCGAGATCGCCGTCGCGGCGGAGGCGATCCGCGCGGCCGGCGGGCGCGCGCGGGCCGAGGTCGCCGACGTCACCGACGAGGGCCAGGTCGCCGAGATCGTCCGGCGACGCCGCGAGCTGCGGCGACGCTCGCGTCGTCGAACTGCGGCGGGCACCAACGTCCCCGGCCCGACCGCGAGCTACGCGCTCGCCGACTGGGACACGCTCTTCGACGTCAACGTGCGCGCGACGTTCCTGGCCTGCCAGGCGTTCGGCGACGGCGCTGCTGCAGCGCGGCGCGCCGGGCTCGATCGTCAACCTCTCCTCGCAGATGGGGACGGTCGGCTACCCCGGCCGCGCCGCCTACTGCGCGACGCAAGCACGCGGTCGAGGGGCTGACCAAGGCGCTCGGCGTCGAGTGGGCGCCCGCACGGCATCCGCGTCAACGCCGTCGCCCCGACGTTCGTCGATGACGCCGCTGACCGAGCCGATGCTCGCCGACCCCGAGTTCTCGGCCGAGGTCCGCCGCCGGCTGCCGACCGGGCGAGCTCGCGACGATCGATGACGTCGCCGACGCCGTGCGCTATCTGGCGTGCGACGCGTCGGGCTCCGTCACCGGGCGCGATCCTGAGGGTCGACGGGGGCTGGACCGCCTGGTGACGCTATCCTTCGCGCGTCCCTGGTGGGGTTCCCGAGCGGTCAAAGGGGACGGGCTGTAAACCCGTTGGCTCAGCCTTCGCAGGTTCGAATCCTGCCCCCACCACCTGATCAGGGCTGCACGAAGCGGACCTTGTCGTCGGCCGTGTCGCCCACCCAGATGCCGTCCTCGGCGAGCACCAGCGAGAACGGGCGGCTGCCCGACGGGGATCCGGTTGATGTCGCCGGTGTCCGGGTCGAGCCCTGCAGCGCGCCCTCCGTGGCGTTCGTGACCCATACGGCGCCGAGCCCGACGCGCACGTTCTGGGGCGAGCCGCCGAGGTCGAAGGTCTTCGTGTCCTGGGTCTTCTCGTCGACGCGGGTGAGCGAGCCGTCCTTGGAGCCGGTGACCCAGAAGAAGCCGCCGGAGAAGACCATCGACTTGGCGCCCTCGCCGACCTCGGTGCTGGTCAGCAGGGTCCCGACTGGCGTTGTAGCTGTTCAGGAAGTCGGGGCCCGACGTGAGCACCCAGAGGGTGTCGCCGCGCAGCGTGATCCGCTCCACGCCGTTCGCGACGTTGAAGCCGGTGATGAGGTCGCCGGTGTTCGGCGTCGTAGCGCTCCACCCGCGTCGTCGCGCCGTCGGACTCGGAGACGAGGACCTGGTCGTCGGTGAAGGCGAGCGCCTTCGGCCGGTTCGCGGTGGTGATCGTGGTGTCGCGCGGCGCGCCGGTGCGCGCGCTGAGGCTCACGACCTTGTTCTCCTCGGGGATCGGCACCCACAGCACGTCGCCCTGCTCGCCGACCGCCCGCCCGCCCTGCGTCGTGTCGCGGCCGCGCTCGATCAGCTCCTTGTCCTGGCCGGGCGGGATCCCGACCGTGCCGGCCCGCGTCGAGACCCACACGATGTCGTCGGAGAGCGCCAGGCTGTTGGGTGCGTCCGGGACGTCGACCACCGGCGGGCCGGTCTCGGTCTCGCCGCCGCCGGTCGTGCTCCTCCGCCACCGCCGCCGGTCTGTCCGCCGCCGTTGCCGTCACCGCCCCCTCCGAGCACCAGGACCGACACGACGGCGATCACGACGAGCGCGACGACGGCGGCGGCGATCGGCGCCCACCGGCGCCGTGGCCCCTCCGCCGGGAGCGGGGTGGTCGGGAGGTCGGGCGGCTCCGCGGGCGGCGGCGGCTCGACCGGGGGCGCCTCCTCGACCGGCGGCGGCGGCGGCTCGACCGGTGGCGGCGGGCGGCTCGGCCGGCGCGGCGGGCGGCTCGGCGGGCGGCGGCGCCGGCTCGGCCATCGGCTCCGACGGGAGGTCGACCGGCGGCGGGGTGAACGGCGGCGGCGTGCCGACCGGCGGCGCGGCGCCGGGCCCGCCGGACAGCCGCGCCTCGCGGTGCCACCGGCGCGGCAGCAGCCGGTCGGCGATCTCCTCGTACGCGTCCCACGCCACGGCCGCCGAGCCCGGTCGCGCGGCGGGATCCTTGCTCACCAGCCCCTCGATCCAGTCCGAGATCTCCGGGTCGATCGAGGGGTCGATCGCGCGCACGGGCGGGAGCGGGTCGTTGACGTGGCGCAGGAGGATCGCCATCGGCGCGTCGGTGTCGTGGAACGGGACGCGCCCGGTGAACATCTCGAAGGCCATGCAGCCGACGGAGTAGAGGTCGGTCCACGGGCCGACCTGCTGGCCCATCGCCTGCTCCGGGGCCATGTACGTCGGTGTTCCCACGGTGACCCCGGTCGCGGTCTGGAACGCGCCGGTCTCGAGGTTGGTCGTCGCCTTCGCGATCCCGAAGTCGGCGACCTTGACCTGTCCGTGGGAGGTGACCATCACGTTCTCGGGCTTGAGGTCGCGGTGCACGATCCCCTGCGCCTCGGCGCACGTCAGCCCCGCCAGGATCCCCTCGAGCACGCCGCTCTTCTGGGCCAGCGACATCCGCCCGATCCAGGGCCGCAGCGAGCCGCCCTCGACGTACTCCATCGCGATGTACGGCGTGCCGTCGTGCTCGAAGTAGTCGTGCACGGTGACGATGTTCGGGTGGCTGAGCGAGCCGGCCACCCGCGACTCGCGCACGAAGCGCTGCGCGAACGAGGGGTCGGCCGCGTGGAAGGCTCCGAGCTCCTTCAGCGCGACGAGCCGGTCCAGGTCGCGCTGGCGCGCGAGGTGGACCGTCGCCATGCCGCCGCGTCCCAGCTCGCGGAGGATCTCGTAGCGGCCGACCGTCTTCACCGCTTCGGGCATCAGCCCTCCAGCCTCACGTGCTCCGGCCCGCCCGTCAAGCCGACGCGGCGCTCAGCCGCGCGCGGGTGCCGCGAAGACCGTCTCCCAGTCGTCCTTGACGCTGATCTCGACGTTCTCGCCGCCGAGCACGTCGGCCGCCTCGTCCTGGTAGTCGAACTCGCGCTCGGGGTCGTCGTGGCGGACCACGAGCCGCAGCCCGTGCGCGAAGCGCAGCATCGGCGCGTCGCCGTTGGCGTTGCCGCCGGCGATCGCCGGCCGCTGCCCGACCCGGCTCCAGATCCGCACCGGCTTCTCGGGCCCGTCGTCGAAGAACTCGATCTTCGACTTGTAGACGAGCCCGGTCTCCTCGCTCCACTCCATGCCCATGCTGCTGCCGATCACGCGCTCCCGGGGATGCCGTAGAGCTGCTCGGCGATGGCGCGCATGAAGTCGCGGTCGCCGCCGGAGGCGATGAAGGTCGTGAACCCGTTCGCCTCCAGGTAGCGGAGCAGCTCGACCATCGGCTGGTAGACGCAGGTCGTGTACGGGCGGTCGAGCGTGGGATGGGCGGCGTCGGCGAAGAAGGCGGTGATGCGCCGCTCGTACTCCTCGACGTCGATGCCGCCGAACGCACCCTCCACACCCTTCATGATCAGCCTCAGGTCGCCGTCGTCGCCCTGGTAGTGGCGCCGCATCGCGCCGCCGAGCCACGCCAGGTCGTGCTCGTACGCCGCCTTGTAGGGCTGCTGCGAGCGCAGCGACTCATCGGCCTCGGCCTGCTCGGCCAGCCGGCGCAGCGTGAAGTCGAGCTGGATCGGCATCGGCTTCTCGCACCACAGCGTGCCGTCGTTGTCGAAGACGGCGATCCGTCCGTCGGCCGGCGCGTCGCGCTCGACGTACGTCGTGATCGCCTCGCGCGTCGGCGTGTCCCTCCACGAATCGAGCATCGGCCGAGCCTTCCAGGCGCGCGGGTGACCGCTGCTCACCCGCCGCGAGGGATTCAGCGCTCGTCCGGGGCGGACGAGCCCGGTCTCGTAGGCCGTCACCACGAGCTGCGCGCGGTCGCGCGCGCCGAGCTTGGTGAACAGCCGCGCGACGTGCGTCTTGGCGGTCAGCGGCGAGAGCACGAGCCGCTCGGCGATCTCCGCGTTGGACAGCCCCTGGCCGACCAGCGTGAGCACCTCGCGCTCGCGGGCGGTCAGCTCCTCGAGCTCGGTCGTCGTCGGTCATGGTGCGGTCCTCCTGGGAGACGAACGCCTCGATCAGCCGTCGCGTGTGGCGCGGGCGCGAGCAGCGCCTCGCCGCCCGCGACGACGCGCACGGCCTCGACGAGGTCGGCGGGCTCGACGTCCTTGAGCAGGAAGCCGGCGGCGCCGGCGCGCAGCGCGCCGAACACGTACTCGTCGAGCTCGAAGGTGGTGAGCACGATCACGCGCGTGCGCGAGAGCGTCGGGTCGTCGGTGCATGCGCGCGGTCGCGCGCAGCCCGTCGGTGCGCGGCATGCGGACGTCCATCAGGATCACGTCGGGCCGGTGCTCGCGCGCGAGCTCGACCGCCTCCTCGCCGTCGGCCGCCTCGGCGACCACGGCGACGTCGTCCTCGCGCGTCGAGCAGCGCGCGGAAGCCCGCGCGCACGAGCGCCTGGTCGTCGGCGAGCTCGACGGTGATCACGCCGGCGAGCCTCGCGAGCACCCGCCAGCCGCCGCCGTCCGCCGGGCCGGACTCGAACGTGCCGCTCGAGCGCCTCGGCGCGCTCGCGCATCCCGCGCAGCCCGTTGCCGGAGCCGTCGCCGTTGGCGCTGCCCGCGCCGTCGTCGTCGACCTCGACGCGCACCGCGTCGCCGTCGCGCGCGACGACGACGCCGCACGTGCGAGGCGCCGCGCGTGGCGCAGCACGTTGGTCAGCGCCTCCTGCACGATCCGGTAGCCGGCGGCGTGCACGGCGGCGGGGACGTCGCCGACGTCGCCGACCTCGAAGCGCACGTCGACGCCGGCGGCGCGCAGCCCGGCGGCGAGCTCGTCGAGGTCGCCGAGCCCTGCGGCCGGGCGCGACGGGCGCGTCGGCGTCGCCGCGCAGCACGCCGAGCGTCGCGCGCAGGTCGGTCAGCGCCTCGCCGCTCGCGTCCTTGATCGCGCGCAGCGCCGAGCGCGCCTGCTCCGGGTCGCGGTCGATCAGGTGCGCGGCGACGCCCGCCTGCACGTTGATGGCCACCATCGCGTGCGCGACGACGTCGTGCACCTCGCGGGCGATCTCCAGCCGCTCCTCGCCCAGCCGCCGCCGCGCCTCCTCGCTCGATCGCCTCGCGCCGCTGCGCGGTAGATGTCGCCGACCGCCAGCGCGAGGCAGCACAGCAGGAGGTTGCGCACCACGGCGTTCGCGAAGTCGCCGACGTCGTCGGCGAACGGCAGCGACGCCGAGCACCACGCACGGCACGAGGCCGACCGCGACCCAGACGTTGTGCCGGCGGTCGCTGCGCAGCGCCAGCTCCACGAGCGCGACGGCCGGGATCAGCACGAGCGTGTTGCTTCGGCTCGATCTGCGTGAGCAGCAGGATGATCCCGGCCGTGATCAGCGGCCCCATCACCAGGAACGGCAGCCGGCTCCGCAGCACCAGCGGCAGGCAGGCGACGATCGCCGCCGCCACGCCCCAGGCGTCGACCGGGCTTCTCGTCGACCATCGCCGCGTCGACGAGCAGGATCGGCGGCAGGATCAGGACGGGCAGCCAGGCCCGGAACGTGGCGCTGCGGAGCACGAGCGGGACGGTCTAGGCCTCGCGCAGCTCGAGCCGGCCGTGCAGGCGGCGCAGCGGCCGCGGCGACCACCAGTTCCAGCGGCCGAGCAGCGTCATCAGCGACGGCACGAGCAGCGTGCGCACGACGAACGCGTCGATCAGCACGCCGGTCGCGGTGGCCACGCCGATCTGCTGGATGAACGAGATCGAGCTGGTGCTGAAGGCGCCGATCGCGACGGCCAGCAGGATCGCCGCGGCGGTCACGACGCGCCCCGTGCGCGCGAGCCCGGTGGCGACGGCCTCGGAGTCGCGGCAGCCCGCTGTCGCGCTGCCTCCTTGATGCGGCCGAGCAGGAACACGCCGTAGTCGGTGGAGAGCGCGAACACGATCGCGGCCGTGACCAGGAAGTCGCTCGGCTCGACGCCGCCGTTGGAGGTGTAGCCGAGCAGGCCCTCGAGGTGGCCGCCCTGGTAGATCAGCACCAGCGGCGTGAGCGCGGCGCCGACGGTCAGCGCGTTCATGATCACGGCCTTGATCGGCAGCACGACCGAGCCGGTCATCAGCCACAGCACGATCAGCGTCAGGCCGACGAGCAGCCCGATCGCGCGGCAGCAGCCGCGAGCCGATCGCCGCCTGCTGGTCGACGAACTCGGCGGCGTCGCCGCCGACCCGCGACGTCGAAGGGCGCGGGCAGCGCGCGGATGTCCTCCACGACGCGCTGGGCGGTCGGCCCGGCGGGTCGCCGGAGACGATCGCGCCGCACCTGCCAGGTGTCGCTCGCCGACGTCGCGCGGCGGGGCGACGCGCTCGACGCCGTCGATCGGCCCGACCCGCTGCGGCGAACGCGCGCGACCTCCGCGCGGCTCCGAGGCGGGCGCGTCGATCGGCGACCAGCACGGGCGCCTTGGCGGCGCCGTCGGCGGCGTTGATGGCGTCGGCCACCACGCGGGCGCTCTTGTCCTTCGGGATCACGGTGCGAGTCGACCGCCGACCAGGTGGTGGTGAGGGCCGGGCAGCGCGACGAGCGACCATGGCCAGCGCGGTGAGCGGCGCGACGATCTTCGGCCCGCCGCATGACGGCGTGCGCGAGCCGGTCCCAGCGGTCCTCGGCGGCGTCGTCGCGCTTGCGGGCGAGCTTGTCGCCCCACAGCGCGAACAGCGCGGGGGAGATGACGAGCGAGGCGACGGCGGCCACGATCGCGACGGTCGCGCCCGCGATGCCCATCGACTTCAGGAAGCCCTGCGGGAACACGGTCAGCGTGATCAGCGCGGCGGCGACGGTCACCGCGGAGAAGGCCACGGTGCGGCCGGCGGTGGCCATCGTCGCGGATGCGGGTGGCGTCCGGCCGGCCGATCTCCTCGCGGAAGCGGGTGACGAGGAACAGCGTGTAGTCGATCGCGAGGCCCGAGCCCGAGCCCGATCACGAGGTTCAGCGCGAAGACGCTCAGCCCGTAGACCTGGTTGATCCCCGACAGCACGAGGAACGTGCCGAGCACGGTCGTGACGCCGACGGCCAGCGGCATCAGCGTGGCGCGGCCGCGGAAGAACAGGATCGAGAGGATCAGCAGGATCGGGAACGCGATCAGCTCCGCGCGCCCGAGGTCCTCGGCGACGGTCTCGCCGATCTGCAGGCCCGGCGACGTCGCCGCCGCCGACGGTCACGCCGTCGGCGGCCCGCGAACGCGTCGAGCGCGTCCTGCGCGACGTCCTCCTCCTCCGCGCTGGCGCGCAGGCGTGGCGGTGACGAGCGCGTTGTCGCCGGCCCGGCCGCTCGCGTCGGTCGACGCGACGCCGGGGATGTCCGGCGAGCTCGCGCGCGACGGCGGCGAGCCGTCGGCGGGGTCGTCGACGAGCAGCACGATCCCGGTGCCGGGCTCGCGGCCGGAGGCGCGCTCGATGCGCTCGACCGCCACCTCGGAGTCGGCGCCGGGCGCCACGAAGCCGCCGCGAGCTCTCCAGCGCACCGGCGACCGGCCCGCCGAACACCCCGGCGAGCACCACGAACAGCAGGACCGCGATGAGGGTGCGGCGCGGGTGGGCCGCGAGGCGTGAGGTGAGCATGCCTCCATCGTCGGCCCGCGCCGCGCCCGCGCACATCGGCTCCAGGGAGGCACTTCCCCGCGCCGCCCGTACTCCCCCGGGAGTACCTAAGGGGTCTGACCCCACCTGTACCCCGGGAGTACAGATGGGGTCAGACCCTTTATGGCGGTGGAATGAAGTAATGGCCGGTCGGGCAGGACGTGGCCGTGCGGTTCAGGAAGGGCGCGAAGCTCGATGCCGGGCAGGTCCAGGACGCCCGCGGCTCGCGCGGTGGGCGCGGCGTCGCCGTGGGCGGTGGCGCGGCCGGGCTGGTGGTGATCGTCGTGCTGGCGCTGCTCGGGGTCGACGTGACCGGTGGCGATCCGTACTCGCTCGGCACGGGCGGCGGCGCGGCGCGGAGGAGACGACCGAGCTGGCCGCGACGTGCAAGACCGGCAGCGACGCGAACCAGCGCGAGGACTGCCGGATCGTCGGCGTCGTGAACTCCGTGCAGGCGTACTGGGAGCGACACCGTCGACGGGTACCGCGAGGCGCCGACGCGCTTCTTCACCGGGAGCACGAGCACCGGCTGCGGCGGCGCGACGTCGGCGGTCGGGCCGTTCTACTGCCCGCCCGACCAGACGGTGTACATCGACCTCAGCTTCTACGACGAGCTGCGCGAGCGGTTCGGCGCGAAGGGCGGCCCGTTCGCCGAGGCGTACGTGATCGCGCACGAGTACGGCCACCACGTCCAGCACCTGCTCGGCGCCGACGGGAAGGTCGGCGGCGACCGCCAGGGGCCGAAGTCGGGGAGCGTGCGGCTGGAGCTGCAGGCCGACTGCTACGCCGGGGTGTGGGCCGCCCACGCGGTCGAGACCGGCTTCATCGAGGACCTCACCGACCAGGACATCGCCGACGGTCTCGACGCCGCGGCCGCGGTCGGCGACGACCGGATCCAGAAGCGCGCCACCGGCCGCGTCGACAAGGAGGGCTGGACGCACGGCTCCTCCGCCTCGCGCCAGAAGTGGTTCGCCACCGGCTTCCGCGGCGGCGACCCCCAGCGCTGCGACACGTTCGACGCAACCACGCTCTGAGTGGGACACTCCCCCGAGCAGCGGGGAAAGGGGAGACTCGATGTTCAGCACACGTGTGGGAGTCGCGCTCGCGATCGCGGGGCTCGCGGTGGCAGGCTGCGGCGGCGACGAAGGCGGCGATTCAAGCGGGGGCGGCGGGGGCGGCGGCGAGCTGACGATCTACTCGAGCCTCCCGCTGCAGGGCGCGGCGCGCGCCCAGTCCGTGGCCGCGGTCAACGGCGCGAAGCTCGCGCTCGAGCAGGCCGGCGGCAAGGTCGGCGACTTCGAGATCACCTACAAGTCGCTCGACGACTCGACCGCCCAGGCGGCCGGGTGGGAGCCGGGCGCGACGTCCACCAACGCGCGCAAGGCGGCCTCCGACGACTCCACGATCGGCTACATCGGCGAGTTCAACTCCGGCGCCACCGCGGTCTCGCTCCCGATCCTCAACGAGGCGGGCGTGGCCCAGGTCAGCCCCGGCAACACGGCGGTCGGGATCACCTCCGACGACCCCGGCGCGGAGCCGGGCGAGCCGGACAAGTACTACCCCTCCGGCACGCGCACGTACGCGCGCGTGCTGCCCAAGGACACCTACCAGGGCGCCGCGCTGGTGGCGCTCGCCAAGGAGGAGGGCTGCGCCTCGGCCTACATCCTCAACGACCAGGAGGTCTACGGGGCCGGGCTGGCCAAGAACGTCGAGCTCGCCGCCAAGGAGGACGGCGGCCTGGAGATCAAGGGCAACGACCCCATCGACAAGACCGCTGCCAACTACCGGTCGCTCGGGGAGAAGGTCGCGGGCGTCGGCGCCGACTGCATGATCTACACCGGCATCACCGCCAACAACGCGGTGCAGATCTTCAAGGACATGGCGATCGCGCTGCCCAAGGCGCCCCTGCTCGGCCCCGAGGGCGTCGGCGAGACCGGCTTCTTCGACTCCAAGGAGGGCGGCGTGCCGCCCAAGGTCGCCGAGCGCGTGCGCATCACGATCCCCGGCGTCGCGCCCGAGGAGTACCCGCCGGCCGGCAAGGAGTTCCTCAAGGACTACACGGCGAAGTACGGCGAGAAGAACCCGGACCGGTACGCCGTCTACGGCTACGAGTCGATGAGCCTGCTGCTCGACTCGATCAAGCGCGCCGGCGACGACGGGGGCGACCGCGAGGCGGTCGTCGAGCAGCTGATGTCGACGAAGGACCGCGACGGCGTGTTCGGCAAGTACTCGATCGACGAGAACGGCGACATCACGCTCACGCCCTACGGCGCCTACGTGATCAAGGACGACCAGATGGTGTTCGACCGGACGATCGAGACGGAGGGCTGATCAGGTGAGGTAGGCGTCGACGGCCGCCGCGCAGCGGCGGCCCTCGGCGATCGCGGTGACGATCAGCGACTGGCCGATGTGGCCGTCGCCGGTGGCGAACACGCCCTCGCCCGGCTCGGCGGGGAGGTTGCCGCGGTCGTCAAGCGTCGATGCCGAACGCCTCGGCGAGCCGCGGCTCGGCGCCGGTGAAGCCGATCGCGATCAGCACGAGGTCGGCCGGGAGCTCGACCTCCTCGCCGGTCGGCGCCTTGTCCGGCGGCAGGCCGAGCTTGTCGGCGCGGACGGCGACCACGCGGCCGTCCTCGCCGACGAAGCGCGTGCTGGAGAGCTGCGGCTCCAGCACGCCGCCCTCGTCGAGCGCGTAGGTCGACGGCTGCCGCTTCGGGTACTCGGGCCAGCGCGGCGAACTCCCACGCGTGCTCGCCGGACGCCGACGGGTAGATGTCGACCTGCGTGACGCTCGCGGCCCCTCGCGGTGCGCGCTGGCGACGCAGTCGGCGGCCGTGTCGCCGCCGCCGATCACGACGACGCGTGCCGGCCGCGCGGCGCGTGATCGGGTGCCTGCGGCCTCGGCGCCCGGCCACGGCCGGTTGCGCTGCACGAGGTACTCCATCGCCGGTGCACGCCGTCGAGCTCGCGGCCCGGGACGCCGAGCGGCGCGCTCGACGCGCGCGCCGACCGCCAGCACGACCGCGTCGTGCCGGGCGCGCAGCTCGCTCGGCGCTGACGCTCGCGGCCCGACGTCGACGCCGTAGCGGAACTCGACGCCCTCGGCGCGCGAGCAGCGTCGACGCGCCGGTCGATCATCCACTTCTCGAGCTTGAAGTCGGGACGCCGAAGCGCATCAGCCCGCCCGGGCGCCTCGTCGCGCTCGTAGACGGTCACGTGGTGGCCGGCGCGCGTTGAGCTGCTGCGGCGGCGGCCAGCCCGGCCGGGCCGGAGCCGATCACGGCGACGCTGCGGCCGGTGCGCTGCGCGGCGGCCGCGGCACGATCCAGCCCTCCTCGAACGCGCGCTCGACGATCGACCACTCGACCTGCTTGATCATCACCGGGTCGTCGTTGATCGCCAGCACGCACGCGCCTCGCACGGCGCCGGGCAGATCAGCCCGGTGAACTCGGGGAAGTTGTTGGTGGCGTGCAGCCGGTCGATCGCCTCGCGCCAGTCGCCGCGGCGCACGAGGTCGTTCCACTCGGGGATGAGGTTGCCGAGCGGGCAGGCGTCGTGGCAGAACGGCGATGCCGCAGTCCATGCAGCGGCGCGCCTGCCCGCGCACCTCGCCGGCGGGCAGCGTGCCGAAGATCTCGCGGTGGTCGTGCGATGCGCTCGGCGGGGTCGCGCTCGGGCTCGGCGACCCGCTGATCTCGAGGAATCCGCGCGGGTCCGCCATCAGGCCGCGCACCGCCGTGGCCTCGGCGACTCGCGCTCATCGCGACGCGCCCGGTAGTCGCGCGGCATCACCTCGACGAAGCGGCCGGCGATCCCAGTCGGCGAGCAGCTTCGCGGCCACCGGCGAGCCGGTGCGGTCGGGCGTGCTCGCTCCACCAGGGCGCGCAGCTCGCCGTCGTCGCTCGACGGCGCTCGAGGTCGACCAGGTCGCGGTTGCAGCGCCGCGGCGAACCCGCCGTCGACGTCGAGCACGTAGGCGATGCCGCCGCTCATGCCGGCCGCGAAGTTGCGGCCGGTCGGCCCGAGCACGACGACGCGCCCGCCGGTCATGTACTCGCAGCCGTGGTCGCCGACGCCCTCGACCACGGCGTGCCGCGCCCGAGTTGCGCACCGCGAAGCGCTCGCCCGCCCGCCCGCGGAAGAACGCCCGCCCGGCGGTCGCGCCGTACAGCGTGGTGTTGCCGGCGATCACGTTGTCCTCGGCGTCGCAGCCGGCGAGCGCGCGTCGGGGCGCACCGTCGAGCAGCGCCGCCGGAGAGCCCCTTGCCCGCGTAGTCGTTGACGTCGCCCTGCACCGTGAAGTCGATCCCGGGC
Source organism: uncultured Gaiellaceae bacterium (assembly GCA_963738795.1). Classification (GTDB taxonomy): domain Bacteria; phylum Actinomycetota; class Thermoleophilia; order Gaiellales; family Gaiellaceae; genus Gaiellasilicea. Next base: position 303,631 of record CAVTXQ010000003.1, read on the forward strand.
GCGAGCCACGCGCCGACGCTCTGGCCCGCCGAGCCGGTGAGCGTCACGCAGATCGTGCCCTCCGGCAGCCCGCGCGCGCCGCGCCGCCGCGTGACCTCGCCGGACAGCAGCGCGCCGACCGCGCGGTCGGCGTTGGTGACCGGGCGCTGGAGCTCGACGCGCCGCCCGTGCGCGAGCGCGGGACGGGCGCCGGCGATCAGCTCGTCGTCGAGCAGCGCCTCGCGCTGGCGCGGCGGTGCGGCGCGTCATGCGCTCCGCGCCCGCCGTCCAGCAGCGGCGCCAGGTCGAGCGCCTCCGCCTTCCAGCTCTCGCCCGGGCGCACCCGCAGCAGGTCCGCGCGGCCGATCAGGTCGTCGAAGCGGCGGATGCCCAGCGAGGCCATGATCCGCCGCGCCTCCTCGGCCACCAGCACCGCGAAGCGCACCACCTGCTCGGGCCGGCCGGCGAAGCGGCGGCGCAGCTCCGGGTCCTGCGTCGCGATCCCCACCGGGCAGGTGTTGAGGTGGCAGACGCGCATCATGATGCAGCCCAGCGCGATCAGCGGGGCGGTCGAGAAGCCGAACTCCTCGGCGCCCAGCAGCGCGGCGACGACGACGTCGCGACCGGTCTTCATGCCGCCGTCGACCTGCAGCACCACGCGCGAGCGCAGCCCGTTGCGCACCAGCGTCTGCTGCGTCTCGGCCAGCCCCAGCTCCCACGGCACGCCCGCGTTGTGCAGCGACGACTGCGGCGCCGCGCCGGTGCCGCCGTCGTGGCCCGCGATCACGACGTGGTCGGCGAGCGCCTTGACCACGCCCGCCGCGACGGTGCCGACGCCCGCCTCGGACGCCAGCTTCACCGACACGCGCGCCGCCGGGTTCGCGCAGCGCAGGTCGTGGATCAGCTGCTTGAGGTCCTCGATCGAGTAGATGTCGTGGTGCGGCGGCGGCGAGATCAGCTCGACGCCGGGCGTCGCGTAGCGCAGCTCGGCGATCCGCTCGTCCACCTTGTGGCCGGGCAGCTGCCCGCCCTCGCCGGGCTTGGCGCCCTGGGCGATCTTGATCTGCAGCTCGTCGGCGTTGACGAGGTAGTCGATCGTCACGCCGAAGCGCGCCGGAGGCGATCTGCTTGATCGCCGAGCGCTTGGAGTCGCCGCTCGGATCGGGCGCGTAGCGGCGCGGGTCCTCGCCGCCCTCGCCGGTGTTCGAGCGCCCGCCGATCCGGTTCATGGCGATCGCGAGCGTCTCGTGCGCCTCGGGGGAGATCGAGCCGAGCGACATCGCGCCGGTGGCGAACCGCGACACGATCGCCGCCGCCGGCTCGACCTCGCGCAGCGGCACCGCCTGCTGGTCGTCCGCGAAGCCGAGCAGCCCGCGGATCGTCCGGCCGCGCGCCGCCTCGTCGGACGTCGCGCTGTACTTCTCCCACTCGCTCCCGTCGCGGATCGCGGCCTGCAGGCCCACGACCGCGTCCGGGTCCCACGCGTGGCGCTCCATCCCGCGCCGCCAGCGGTACACGCCGCCGGAGGGAAGCCCGCGCTCGGGGAAGGCGCGCGGCGTGGCGCTCCAGCGCCTCGCGCCCGAGCCCCTGCAGCCCGATCGCCGCCCAGCCGCGCGCGTGGTGCCCGTGAAGTGCTCCTCGACGAGCTCGGCCGAGAGCCCGATCACCTCGAACGCCTGCGCGCCGCGGTAGCTCGAGACGGTCGAGATGCCCATCTTGGACATCGCCTTCAGCAGCCCCTTGTGCAGCGCGGCCACCAGCGCGTCGCCGTCCTCGGCCGAGTCGAGCAGCAGCCACGGGTGCACCGCGTCGGCGCCGTAGCCGACCAGGCACGCGAGGTGGTGGACCTCGCGCGGCTCGCCGGAGTCCACGATCAGCGACGCCGACGGGCGCAGCGCCCTCGCGGATCAGCGCGTGGTGCACGGCGGAGGTCGCGAGCAGCGACGGGACCGCGGCGCGCCCCTCGCCGATCCCGCGGTCGGACAGCACGAGGATGCGCGCGCCGCGGCGCACGTCCTCGCACGCGCCGGCCACCAGCGCGGCGACGGCGGGCGCCAGCCCCTCGGGGCCGCCCGCCACGTCCCACGTCGCGTCGAGCACCCGGAAGCCGTTGTCGCCGATCGCGGCCAGCACGCGCTCCAGCTCGTCGGCGCGCAGCACCGGCCCGTCGAGCCGCACGCGGCGGCGGGGCGAGCGCGCGTCGCGCAGCAGCTCGGCCTCGGGGCCGAGCGCGCTCGACAGCGACATCACGATCTCCTCGCGCAGCGGGTCGATCGCCGGGTTGGTGACCTGCGCGAACAGCTGGCGGAAGTAGGCGAACAGCGGCGGGCTGCGCACCGACAGCGCGGCGAGCGCGGCGTCGCCGCCCATCGAGCCGGTCGGCTCCTTGCCCGCGTCCGCCATCGGCCCGACGACGATCTCGAGGTCCTCGCGCGTGTAGCCCAGCGCCGCCCGCGCCACCTCGGCGGGCAGCGACGGCGGCTCGAGCTTCGGCGCCTTGGCGGCCGGCAGGTCGGCGAGCGGACGCATCGCCTCCTCGGCCCAGCGCGCGTACGGATGCGCGGGCCGCGACAAGCGACTCCATCTCGCGGTCGGCCATCACGTGGCCGGTCTCGACGTCGACCACGAACAGCGCGCCCGGCTTCAGCCGCCCGCGGCGCACGACCCGCTCGGGGTCGAGCGGGAGCGCCCCGGTCTCGGACGCGAGCACCACCCAGCCGTCGTCGGTCTGCGCCCAGCGCCCGGGCCGCAGCCCGTTGCGGTCCAGCCTCGCGCCGACGATCTTGCCGTCGGAGAACGTCAGCGAGGCCGGGCCGTCCCACGGCTCGGTCAGGTGCTCGTGGAAGGCGTAGAAGCCGGTCAGCTCCTCGGGCAGGTCGTCGCGGTCCTCCCACGCCTCCGGCACGAGCATCATCAGCGCGTGCGGGAGCGAGCGGCCCGCCATCACCAGCAGCTCGAGCACGCGGTCGAAGCTCGCGGAGTCCGACTCGCCGGGCGGGACGAGCGGGAGCACCTTCTCCAGGTCCTCGCCGAACGCCTCGCTGACCAGCGTCCGCTCGCGGGCGCGCAGCCAGGAGAGGTTGCCGCGCAGCGTGTTGAACTCGCCGTTGTGCGCGATGTAGCGGTTCGGGTGCGCGAGCCGCCAGCTCGGGAACGTGTTGGTCGAGAAGCGCGAGTGCACGACCGCGATCGCGCTCTTGGCGCGCGGGTCGCGCAGGTCGGGGAAGTAGCGCGGCAGCTGCGGCGCGCTGAGCATCCCCTTGAGCACCAGCGTGCGCGAGGAGCAGCTCGCGAACGCGATGTCCTCGTCGTGCTCGCGCTCGACCAGGCGGCGGATCACGTAGAGCTTGCGCTCGAACGCGTCGCCGCGCTCCCACGTGGAGCCGATCGCGAGCTGCGGACGACCGGCGCGCACTCCAGCGCGCCATGGCCGGCGTGACGCGGGTCGACCGGCACGTCGCGCCAGCCGATCACCGTCTGGCCCTCCGCCTCGACCGCCTGCTCCAGCGCGTCCTCGACCTGCGAGCGCAGCCGGCCGTCCTGCGGGAGCAGGCAGACCGCGATGCCGTAGGCGCCGGCGTCGGGAGGCCGGGGATCTCCTCGCGCAGGAGCTGATCCGGCATCTGGATCAGGATCCCGGCACCGTCCCCCGTCTCCGCGTCGGCGCCCTCCGCGCCGCGGTGCTCCAGGTTCTCCAGCGCGCGCAGGCCGCGCTCCAGCGTCTCGTGCGACGCCTCGCCCCCGAGCCGCGCGACGCAGGCCACCCCGCAGCCGTCGTGCTCGTACCGGGGGTCGTAGAGCGTCATCCCGTGTTGCGCAGCCCGCTGGCGATGCCGTTGAGGGCGTGCAGGCTCGCGCGGGCCAGCGCGGCGTCCGGCGTCGCCGCCGGCCGCGCGCGGCGCCGCAGCAGCTCGATCTGCACGTAGGAGAGCGGGTCCACGAACGGGTTGCGGCGCGCGATCGAGTCGCTGCAGCACCGGCTCGCGGTCGAGCAGCCGCGTCGCTCGCCGTCGATCTCGGCCAGCAGCTCGCGTCGTGCGCTCGAACTCGTCCGGCGATCGCGCTCCAGATGCGCTCGCGCAGCGCCTCGTCGTCGCACAGCTCGGCGTAGCGGCGGCCGATGCCGAGGTCGGCCTTCGCGCAGCGCCATCTCGGCGTTGGAGAGCAGCGCGGCGAAGAACGGCCAGTCGCGCTCCATCTCCGCAGGCAGCTCGAGCCCGTGCTCCTCGACGCGCGTCCTCCAGCGCGGTGCCGAGCCCGTACCAGGCCGGCAGCACGATCCGCGCCTGCGTCCAGGAGAACACCCACGGGATCGCGCGGAAGTCCTCGATGCCGCGCCGTCTTGCCGCGCTTGGGCGGCCGCGAGCCCAGCTGCAGGCGGGAGATCTCGTCGACCGGCGTGACCTGGCGGAAGAAGCGCGCACGAAGTCGGGGTCGTCGTAGACCAGCGCCGCGGTAGGCGTCGCTGCGAGCGCGTCGGCCATCTCGCTCGCACGATCGCCTCGTAGCGCGCGCATCCGCTCGCTCCGGCGCGCGCGGGTCGCGCGACGAGCGTGGAGAGCAGCACGGCGCTGGTCGTCAGCTCCAGCTCGCGGCGGGCGATCTCGCCGACCGAGTACTTGGCCGACAGCACCTCGCCCTGCTCGGTCATCTTCATCCGCCCGGCGACGGTGCCGAGCGGCTGGGCGAGGATCGCGACGTTGGCCTTGGCCGCCGCCGCGCCCGACGGCGCCGCCGCGGCCGTGGAAGAACGTCCACGTCACGCCGTGCTCGGCGCAGCACCTCGGCGAGCGCGATCTGCGCGCGGTAGGTCGCCCAGCCCGAGGCGACGTAGCCGACGTCCTTGTTGGAGTCCGAGTAGCCGACCATCACCTCCTGCTCGTCGCCGACCGCCGCGCAGCGCCTCGCGGTAGACGGCGTGGTCGAGCAGCGTCGCGCATCGTGTCCGGCGGCCGCCTCCAGCGTCTCGCCGGACTCGAACAGCGGCACGATCCGCAGCTGCGCGTCCTCGCCGCCGGCGCCGCGCGAGCCCGCACTCCTTCATCAGCAGCAGCACCTCGAGCAGGTCCGCCGGGCACGTCGGTGCCGGAGATGACGTAGGCCTCGACCGCGCCGCGGTGGCCGCCGGTCGAGCAGCCTCGTGCAGCGTCCGGAAGGTCTGCGACGGTCTCCTGCGTGGAGTCGCCGAGAGCCCGCTCACGTCGGCGGGGATCAGCGGGCGCCGGTCGGCGATCTCGCGCGCCAGCAGCGTCGCGCGCTCGTCGTCGCCGCAGCGTGGCGTAGCCCTCGCTGCACGCCGCAGCTCGGAGAGGATCTCGTCCGATCGCGTGCGCGGTGGATCTTCGCGTGCTCGCGGATGTCGAGCCGCGCGAAGTGGAAGCCGAACACCTCGACCTGGCGGATCACGTCGCGCAGGTCGCCGGCGGCGACGAAGCGCCGCCTGCGGCCGACTGCAGCGCGCGCTCGGCCACGCGCAGGTCGTCGAGCAGCTCGCGCGGGCCCGGCGTAGCCGCCCGGCGGCCGCTTGCGGGCGGCGCGCACCGCGCGCGCGCGATCAGGAGAACGCGCGCCGGTAGGGCTCCTCGGGGTTGCGCCGCGCACGAGCTCGGCCGACAGCTCCGGGAAGTCGCTCGGCGCCGCGCTCGGCCATCGCGTCCAGCTCGCTCGGGCACGCCGGTGACGCGGCTCGGAGCAGCGACAGCCGCCCGGCCAGACCTCGCCGAGCCGCCGCCTCCAGGAACGTCAGGCAGGCGGTCGCGCATCAGCTGCCAGCGCCTGCAGCGGTCACCTCGGGCGTCACGTTCGGGTTGCCGTCGCGGTCGCCGCCCATCCAGGAGCCGAAGCGTGAGCAGCGGCGGGACCGGGCACGTCCTCGCCGGGGTAGACCTCGGCGACGCGGCCTCGAGCTCGCGGTAGACGCGCGGGCACGACGTCGCGCCAGCGTGGTGGCGAGGTAGATCGAGCCCGCCCTGGACCTCGTCGAGCGACCGTCGAGCGACACGGCGCGCAGCTCGTCGGAGCCCCACAGCTCCTGCACGGTCGCCGCGCAGCCGCTCGCGCGCGGCCTCCGCCGCGCCGGCGGTCCGGCGCCGCTCGTCGAGCTCGCGCAGCGTGCGCGAAGATGCGGGCCAGCTTCTCGATCGTGGTGCGGCGGCGCGCCTCGGTCGGGTGCGCGGTCAGCACCAGCCGCAGCTCGGCCGCGGCGAGCGTCTCGGCCAGCTCGTCGGCGGTCGTGCCCTCGCCGCGAGGCGCGCGATCGCGTCGGCACCGAGCCGCGCACGGGGCGCGGGTTCGTCGTCGCGCGCGCGCGCGCAGCCGGCGGACGCGCTCGTTGTCCTCGGCCAGGTTGACGCAGCTGGAACCAGCGCGTCAGCGAGCGGATCAGCAGCTCGGCCTCGCGCGACGACGAGCCCGGCGACCAGCGCGGCGAGCTCGTCGGCGGCGCCGTCGTCGCCCGCCCGGGCGCGCTGGGCGAGCTCGACGGCGCGGTCGTGCAGCTCGAGCGCCGCGTCGCCGTCGCCGGCGCGGATGACCTCGGCGCAGGACGCTCGCCCAGCAGCGCCTCGTCGTCGGCGAACGTGCGCGGGTCGTCCGTCATGCGGGCAGGGGTATCCAGCACCGCTCACAGCCTGGCAGCCGCGAGTCGGCTCCCTATGGCCCGCCGGAGCAAGTTCGCGCGCGTACCTTCGACGTGCGTCCCAGGGAATACATCACGCCCGTCGGCGTCCTCCTCGGCATGACCCTCGCCGAGCAACTCGACTCCCTCCTCTTCGGCTGGCTCGAGCAGCGCGCCGACAACGGCCCGCCGCGCCGCGCGGACGCCCGCGGCACCGCCGTCGTGGCCGTGACCGAGCGGCTGGTCCCCGACGTCGAGGCGTTCTGCGCGCGCTGGAACCTCGGCGTGCGCGTGCGCCCCGCCGACACGGGGAACTGGGCCGTGCTGCGCGTCGACGGCCCGTCGCTCCCGGTCGAGGGCCTCGCCGCCGTCATCGAGCTGTACCGGCGGGGCGGCAGCTGATCTTCTGCTCGGTCGCGGCCTCCACGCGGGAGCGCGAGAAGAGCATCGGCACCGGCCGGCCGCGCGCCCAGCGCCCGATCAGGTCGCGGTAGTGCGGGCTGAGTCGGGGTCGCCCGACTGGCCCGGGTTGTTGATCACCAGCGAGCGGTCCCACGCGCCGACGTCGATCACCTGGCGGAACGAGGCGCCCGACGCGACCTGGAACCACGCCCGCGGGGCCTCGACGTCGTCCGGCGGCGCCGACGTGCTGTAGCCGGTGTCGCCGACGACCTCGCCGCCGCCGCCCACCGGCACGGGGCCGACCGCAGCCGGCGGGCGAGCGCCTCGTCGACCGCCGGGGCGATCGGGTGGTCGAACAGCGCGACGTGCAGCTGGCCCCACTCCCACCGCGACCAGCGCTTGCCGAGCAGCGCCTCGGTGAGGTCGATCGCTCGCTCGAGGCTGGTCATCAGCGCGCGGTCGCGGGCGCGCCGCGGTGGCGGCCGAGCGGTGGGCTCGAGCAACTCGAGGATCACCGACGGGGTCGCCCGGCCAGATCGCCTCGACCGCCTTCTCGTCGCCCAGCGCGGCCTTCAGCACGGCGGTCGGCAGCTCGATCGAGTTCCAGATCTCGAACAGCGCGGCGGCGCCGGAGTCCGGCGCGCAGCACGCGGTCCCAGCGGCGCAGCAGCCGGATCGCGCGCGCGCGTCCGGCGCTGCGCGGCTCCAGCCCGCGCGAGCAGCGGGACGGTCCGCGCGGCCTGCACGGAGCGGTGGTCGACCTGCAGCCGCCGCGAGTCGGCGAGCGTGCCGTTGCGCTCCCGGCGCAGCACCGACTGGATGCGGCGCAGGCGGAACGGCGCCGCCCACTCGAAGCCGATCTTGCGCCGCCGGTACGGGTAGCCGCGCGGCAGGTTCTCGGCGTTGGCGGTCGCGATCCAGCCGCGCTCCGGGTCGCGCTCCGACCGGCAGCTCGTCGGCGTCGAGGAAGCCGTCCCACTCGTAGCGCCCGTCGCCCGGCACGGGGAGCAGCCCGTCCCAGTTGCGGCGGATCGGGCGAGAAGCCGCACGGCTTCCAGCCGATGTGGCCGGAGCGGTCCGCGTAGACCTGGTTCTCGCCCGGGCGCGCCCCAGCGGCGCAGGCCCGCCGACGAACTCGGTCCAGTTGCCCGCGCGCATGTAGGCGATCGAGGCGAAGTAGGCCGAGGTGCCCGGCTCGAACCACACCGAGCGCACGGCGAACGCGGTCCGCTTGCGCTCGTCGGCGGCGATCACCGGGCCGTGGCGGGTGAAGCGCAGCGTCACGCGCTCGGGCGCGGCGTCCTTGACCGGGATCTCCTCCTCGACGACGGTCATCGGCTCCCAGCCGTCGCCGTAGCGGTACTCGTCCGGGCTGCCCTCGCGCGTCTCGTAGACGTAGAGGTCCTCCTGGTCGATCGCGAAGATCGTCAGGCCGAACGCGATCTGCTCGTTGTGGCCGATCGAGATGCCGGGCAGCGCGGGCTCGCCGGCGCCGATCACGTTGAGGCCCGGGCGCGATGAGGTGCGCGAGGTAGCGCAGCGACGGCACGCCCTGCGTGCGGTGCGGGTCGTTGGCGAGGATCGGCCGGCCGGTCGCGGTGCGCCGGCCGGCGATCGTCCAGTTGTTCGAGCCCTGGCGCACGCGCGGGCGCCGCGCGCGCTGCCCGCCTTGCTCGGCGAACTCGACCGGCGCGATCGCCAGCTCGTAGACGTCGAGCACGTCGTCGGGGATGTCGTCGAGGTCGAGCCCGTCGGGGACCTCGTAGCGCCAGTGCGGCTCGAGCTGCTTGCGCAGCCGCTCCGCCTTGCGGCCGAAGTCGCGCAGCACGAGCGCGCGGTCGACCTGGTCGGAGAGGTTGGAGACGAGCCCGTGGCTGCGGATGCGCACGACGTCCTCGGCCGCCCAGCGCTCCGGCCGGTAGCCGAGCGCCTCGAACTCGACCGGCAGCGGCGCCGCGCCGCGCTCGATCTGGTCGATGTAGGCGTTGACGCCGTCCGCGAACGCGGTCGGCGATCTGCTCGCGCGTCGTCGCCGTAGGCGGCGTACTCGCGCGCCAGGTCGCCGCGGTAGAGGAACAGCCGCGCCGCGCGGTCCTGCTCGACGTAGGAGCGGCCGAGCGCCGCCGACAGCCGGCCGAGGCCGCGCCGGCGCCACAGGTCGATCTGCCACAGCCGGTCGCGCGCGGCGTTGAAGCCCTGCAGCAGGAACGCGTCCGGCTGGGTGGCGGCGTAGATGTGCGGGATCCCCCAGCGGTCGACGAGGATCTCGCCGGGCGCGGTCAGCCCGCGCAGCGCGACGCTGGTGTCGGCCGCCTCGCCGGTCTGCGCCCGCCGACCGCGTACGCCGCCGCCAGTGCCGCGCCGCCCGCTTCCACGAAGCGCCGCCGCGTCAGTTCCCTTGCCATGTGGCTTCCCTCCCGAAGTCGCCACGGGCGAGTATGTCGAAAAGCGCGCCGCCTGGTTCGACGTAGGGGTATGGGACTACTCGAGGACAAGACCGCGGTGATCTACGGCGGCGGTGGCGATATCGGCGGCGCGGTGGCGCGCGCGTTCCTGCGCGAGGGCGCGGACGTGCACGTCGTCGGCCGCACGCAGGAGCCGCTCGACGCGGTGGAGGGGGCGAAGACCGCGATCGTCGACGCGCTCGACGAGGCGCAGGTCGAGGCGCACGCCGACTCCGTGGGGCGGATCGACGTCTCGCTGAACGTGATCACGCACCCGTACACGCACGGGACGCCGTTCGCCGACCTCACCGTCGACGAGTTCATGGCGCCGCCGGAGGTCGCGCTGCGCTCCAACTTCATCACCTCGCGGGCCGCGGTCCGCCGGATGATCGAGCACAAGGCCGGGCGTGATCCTGTTCTTCGGCGGCACGGGAGCGCCGATGAAGGGCTACCACCTCGGTGCGACGCAGGTGGCGTTCGACGGCATGGAGTCGCTGCGGCGGCTGATCTCTGTGGAGGCGGGCGGCTACGGCGTCCGGGTGGTGTCGCTCGTGACGGGCGGGATCTTCGAGGAGGGGACATGCCGCAGGAGGTCATCGACGGTGCGCTCGAGCTGGCGATGCTCCCGCGCACGGGCACGCCACGAGGACGTCGGCAACGCCGCCGTGTTCGCCGCCTCGGACATGGGCGCCGCGCTCACCGCGGCGACGGTGAACATCTCGTGTGGCGCGATCGTCGACTTCTAGAGCGAAGCGTGGACGGCGCACAGCGCCGTCCACGCCGCCACGGCATCAGGCGTCGCGGGGCACCTCGCCGCGCCACGCGCCGGTCTCGGCGCCGCGCGCCTCGATGAACTCCTTGAAGCGCTCGAGGTCGCCCTCGACGCGGCGGTCGTCGACGCCCAGCGCGGCGCCGACCTTCTCCGTGATGCCCTCGGGCTCGTAGTCGAGCTGGAGCATCACCCGCGGTCCGGTCGTCGTCGATCTTGTGGAACGTCACGACGCCCGCGTTGTCCGTGCCGTCCGTGCTGCGCCACGCGACGCGCTCGTCAGGGCTCTGCTCGGTGATCTCGGCGTCCCACTCGTGCGGCTGCCGCCGATCTCCGCGACCCAGTGCAGATGGCGGTCGTCGAGCTGGCGGATCTACTCGACGCCGTCCATGAAGCGGGGGAACTCCTCGAACTGCGTCCACTGGTTGTAGACGGTGCGTGATCGGCACGTCGACCTCGATCGACTTCTCGATGGTGCTCATGGGGCCTCCTTCGGGGGTGACGCCAGAGCTACGGGACGCGAGCGGCCCGCGATCAACGCGCGGCAGGCCGGCGCAGCGCCCCGGCCAGGCTCGGGCGCACCGGCAGGCGGGGGATGAGCGTGGCCTGGAGCGCGTGGTAGACGTCGGGCTTGCCCTCCCAGGTCCGCCGGCTCGGCTGCAGCGCCTCGTCGAGCTCGGCGTGCCAGCTCCCGCGCTCGCGGTCGATCAGGTGGAGCTCGGCGAAGTCCCACAGCGTCCGGTACCAGCGCTCGTACTCCACGTCGCCGGTCTCGGCGTGCAGCGCGGCGGCGGCGCCGATCGCCTCGGTCACGACCCAGTGCAGCCGGTCCGTGACGACGGGACGGCCGTCGTGGTCGGTCGTGTACACGAAGCCGCCGTTCGCCTGCCATCCCTCCGCGGTCGCGCGCGCGAACAGCCCGCGGGCGGCGTCGAGGAGCCAATCGGGCGGGCGCCGAGGCTCGCCCGCACCTGGAGCAGCAGCCGAGCCCACTCGAGGCCGTGCCCGGGCGTGATGCCGAACGGCCGGAACGGGTGCCGCGGCTGATCGGCGTTGTAGTCGGGCAGCGGGCGCCACTGCTCGTCGAAGTGCTCCACGACCCGCCAGTCGTGCGCGCCCGCGATCGTCGCGGATCAGCCGCTCGGCGATCCGCAGCGCCGCGCTCGAACCAGACGGGATCGCCGGTCGCGTCGCCCGCGGCGAGGAACGCCTCGACCATGTGCATGTTCGCGTTCGCGCCGCGGTAGGGCTCGGTCTGTCTCCCAGCGCCGGTCCCAGCCCTCCAGGCCCGCGCGCTCGTCGTCCGACCAGAAGCGGCGCGTCACCACGGCCACCGCCTCGTCGAGCAGCGCCGCCGCCGGCTCGCGGCCCGCGATCGCGCCGCTGGCCGCGGCGAGCAGCACGAACGAGTGCGCGTAGGCCTCCTTGCGGCGGCCGGGGACGCGCCGGCCGGGTCCTCCGCGAACCAGCCGCCGTGCTCGCGGTCCTCGAAGACGTCGCGGATCGCCCGCAGGCCGTGGTCGGCGAGCGGGCCGCAGCCGGGGTGACCCAGCAGATCGCCGAGGGCGAAGACGTGCGTCATGCGGCTCGTGATCCAGAGCTGCGCCGGACGGTCCGGGTCCGGCACGCCGTCGTCGTCGAGCCAGCCGAAGCCCCGGTCGACCCGCGACCCGCGGGCGAACTCGAGCAGCCGCGCCGTCTCGCGCGCGAGCCAGAGGCGGTGCGAGGCGAGGTCGCGCCAGCTCGCTCCCCGGGGTGGTTGAGCCTGCATCAGGCGGGCTGCGCCGCGTCGCGCTCGTGTAGACGTCGATCGTGCGCCGGTAGTTGTCGGCGATCATCGCGGCCGCGGTGTCGGCGTCGACGGTGCCGGCGATCCAGCGCGACAGCGGCTCCCAGAAGATCGTGCGGCCGATCGCGAAGCCGATGAACCCGTCCACGCCGCGCGGCCTCGCGCAGCCAGTGCGCCACCGTCGCCTCGTCGGCGCCCGCGCCGAGGACGACGCACCCGACTCGATCGCGCCCGCCGGCCCGGGCGGCGTCGGCCACGCAGCTGGTAGTCGGCGGCGGTGTCCATGCCCTCCACCTTCCACACGTCGGGCTCGACGCCCGCCGCCTGGAGCTCGGCGATGGCGGCCGCGAGCCGCGGCGAGCTCGGTCGCGAAGCTCTCCGGCTCGGACTCAGCTCGCCACTGGACGCTCGGCGGGACGATCAGCTCGAACAGGAACTTCGTCTCCCGCGGGGCGAGCCAGTCCGACAGCTCCGCGAGCCGGGCCGCCTGGCGGCGGTTCATCTCGCGGTCGCCCTCGGGGTTGTAGCGGACCAGGACCTTGACGAAGTCCGGGTCGAACGCCTCGATGTGCTCGGCGAACGCGTCCCCGTACTCGAGCTCGAACTCGGCCGGGAGCTCTTCTCGGCCGCCATGCGCGAGCACCAGCCCGCTCGTCCTTGGCCGCCCTCGCGGCGCTCGCGCCGTGCTCCTCGTCCATCAGCGTGCCGAGGGTGCCCGGCTCGCGCGGCCTCCGCGACGACGAGCAGGCCCTGGAGGATGATCCGCTTGGCCTCGGCCATCTGCTCGCGCTGCTCGTCGGACGGGCGTGCCCTCGATCCCGAACAGCTTCGTCTGGAAGGACGTCCGGTGGTCGGAGGCGAGGATGTAGAGCGGGCGGTCGTATCCGAGGCTCATGCGAGCGCTCCTTGGGTCGTGGTGGGGGGGTCCGAGCGGAGCGGCGGGCGTCACGGCCCCGTCGTCGCCGAGGCTGATGAAGGTCGGAGCGTCCGCTCGCGAGCGCGTCCGCGGCGGCGCGGCCCGCCGCCTGGCCGGTCGCCCGATCGTGCGCCGACGGGGCGGCCGCGCGCTGCGCGTGGCCGAGGATCGTGGGGTGGACGCGGACCCCGGAGCGCGCGGCGAGCTCCTCGCCGATGCGCACCGCGTCGCCGACGGCCTCGGACATGACCGCGATCGCGGAGCCGCTCGGAGCGAGGTCCCTCAGCGCCGACGGCGACGGCGTCGAGGTCGATCTCGCGCTCGGGGACCAGCACGTGGTCGATGCCGGCGGCGGCGGCGACCGCGTCGGCGAGGAAGCCGTGGGGCGCGCCGAGGGTCTGCACGAGGAAGGCGCGCCCGGGGAGCGAGCGCGCGGTGACCCGCAGCTGGTCGATCGACGGCGACGGCGTAGCGGATCGCGGAGTCCATGCCGATCGTCGACGCCGATCCGTCGATGTCGCGGTCGATCGTCGCGGGGACGAACGCGACGGGGATGCCGTCCGCGAGCACCCGCGCTCCCATGCGCGGAGCCGTTGCCGCCGATCACCAGCAGCGCGGTGAGGCCGAGGTCGCCGAGCGCGCGCCGGCACTCGCGCGAGCCCGTCCGGGGTCGCGAGCGCGGTCCAGCGGCTCGTGCCCAGCCAGGTGCCCGACTCGTCGCGCGTGCGCGCGCGCGTCCGCGGCGGTGATCGGGCTCCGCTCGGCGCATCGGCCAGCCCGCCGAAGCCGCCGCGGATGCCGTAGGCCCGGCCGCCGAGCCGCTCCGCCTGCTCGCAGGCCCCGGCGATGACGGCGTTCATGCCGGGCGCGTCGCCCCCGCTGGTGAGGATCCCGAGTCGGAGTGCCGTGTCGGCAGGAGTTTCGATGCCTACCGTTCTACACGCGGTACCGAACAACGCGTCAAGCAAATCGAAAGATTTCGAAAGAAACACGGTAGTCAGTGGCCTGTACGCTTACACGCCATGTCCACGCCTTCGAACGACGCCCCCGTGCTCGCCGACGAGCGGCAGGCGCGCATCGCGCAGCTGGTCGTCGGTGCGGGGCAGCGTGCGGATCGGGGAGCTGGCCGAGGCGTTCGGCGTCACCGAGCCGACGATCCGCAAGGACCTGAGCTCGCTGCAGGAGCGCGGGCTGCTCAAGCGCACGCACGGTGGCGCGCTCGCGATCCATCCGAACGCCGACCGCGAGCTCGCGGGACGCCAGCGCGCGTACGTGGCGAGCAAGGAGGCGATCGCGGAGGCGTGCCTCGCGCTCCTCGCCGACGGCGACTCCGTGTTCCTCGACAGCGGGACCACCGTGGAGGCCCTGGCCCGCAAGCTCGCCGGCCAGGCGACCACGCTCCGGCTGTCGGTGCTCACCAGCAGCCTCGGCGTGGCCAACGCGCTCGCCGAGGTGCCGACGATCGACTGCGTGCTGCTCGGCGGCCAGCTGCGGCGGGTCGACGGATCCGTCGTGGGCGACCTCGCCCTCGAGAACCTCCGGCGGTTCACGTTCAGCGCGGCCTTCCTCGGGGTCAGCGGCTTCTCCGAGCTCGGCGTCAGCGTCGGCAGCCTCGCCGAGGCGGCGCTCAAGGCCGCCGTCATCGAGCGCGCGCGCCGCGTGGTGCTGCCGGTCGACCACCACAAGGTCGGGGCGACCGACTTCGCCCGCGTGTGCGAGCTGGACGCAGGTCGACGTCGTCGTCATGGACGAGGCCTCGGACGCCGTGCCGCGATCTCTGCGACGCGTTCGACATCGAGCTCATCACGCGCCTAGCGCCCGGCGTCGACCGGTACGAAGCTTGTCGCGTGGATCAAGCGCATATATTTTCGATTGACGCTTGACTACTTTCGATTCATGGGTTAGCGTGCGCCACATCGAAGATCGACGGCTAGCCCGCTACGGGGCGTGCCGGGGATCGCGATGAGGAGGAGAGCGATGAGGTCGCAGAGGGTCCGCCGAGGAGAGCGATCGCGATGCCTGAGCCCGTGCTCGAGGCACGCGACGTCATCAAGAGCTTCGGCAAGGTCCAGGCGCTGCGCGGAGCGAACTTCACGGTCTACCCGAACGAGGTCGTCGCGCTGATCGGCGACAACGGGGCCGGCAAGAGCACGCTGGTGAAGACGCTCATCGGCGTCCACCCGCCCGACAGCGGCCAGATCCTCTTCGAGGGCAAGCCGGTCTCGATCAACACGCCGCACGACTCGCGCGATCTCGGGATCGAGACCGTCTACCAGGACCTGGCGCTCGCGGCCGAGATCGACCCCGCCGCGAACATGTTCATGGGCCGCGAGCTGATGCGCTCCGGGGTCGCTCGGGAAGCTCGGCTTCCTCGACAAGGCGCGAGATGCGCCGGCGCAGCGACAAGGCCTTCAAGGACCTCGGCGTCAAGATCCAGGACACCAGCGCCCGGGTCGCGAACATGTCCGGCGGCCAGCGCCAGGGCATCGCGATCTGCCGGGCCGTGACCTGGGCCAAGAAGGTCGTCTTCATGGACGAGCCGACCGCCGCGCTCGGCGTCGTGCAGACGCGCAACGTGCTCGACCAGATCAAGCGCGTGCGCGAGCACGGCCTGTCGGTCGTGCTGATCAGCCACAACATGCCGGAGGTCTTCGAGGTCGCCGATCGCATCGAGGTGCTGCGCCTCGGCGCCCGCGTCGCCCGGCTCAAGCCGCAGGACGTGTCGATGGAGGACGCGTGGCGGCGATGACCGGCGCGCTGACCTTCCACGACGAGGAGTCGTCATGAGCAGCACGCAGACGGAGCCCGAGGACCTCGAGATCGCCGACGAGCCGCAGCCAGCCGGTGTGGAGGCAGCTCGTCACGAACTCGAGCGCCTCGATCCTGCTGATCCTCGCCGGGCTGATCGTCGTCTTCTCGCTCCTGCGCTTCGAGGAGTTCTTCGCGGTCTCCAACGCGCGCAACATCGCGACCGACGCGGCCGTGCTGCTGGTGATCGCGACCGGGCTCACGTACATCATCATCACCGCCGGCATCGACCTGTCGGTCGGCTCGGTGCTCGTCTTCTCCGGCGTCGTCTCGGCCAAGGCTCATGAACTCGGTCGGCGGCAACGACTGGGGCGTGCATCATCGTCGGGCTCGTCGTCGCCATGATCGCGGGCAGCGCGTGGGGGATCCTCAACGGCTTCCTCGTCGCCAAGGCGAAGATCCCGCCGTTCATCGTCACGCTCGGCACGCTCGGCATGGCGCTGGGCTCGGCGCTGCTGATCACCGGCGGCGTCGACGAGCGCGACGTCCCGTTCAAGCTGATCGAGACGATCGGCTCCGGCCGGCTGTTCGACCAGGTGCCCGTATCTGGTGATCATCGCCGCGGTGGTCGCGCTGATCGGCGCGATCGTCCTCGCCCAGACCCGGTTCGGCCGTTACACGTACGCGATCGGGTCCAACATGGAGGGCGCGCGGCGGGCCGGCGTCAACGTCGACCGCCACCTGATCAAGGTCTACGCGCTCGGCGGGACGCTCGCCGGCCTCGCCGGGTTCCTGTCGCTGGCGCGCTTCGGCACGACCTCGATCGGCGGGCACTCGACCGACAACCTCGACGCCATCGCGGCGATCGTCATCGGCGGCACCAGCCTGTTCGGCGGCATCGGCACGATCCTCGGCACCGTCGTCGGCGTGTTCATCCCCGCGGTGCTGCGCAACGGCTTCGTGATCGTCGGCGTCCAGCCGTTCTGGCAGCAGGTCGCCGTCGGCGCCGTGCTGATCGTCGCCGTCTACTTCGACCAGCTCCGCCGCGCGCGCTACGGCGCTGACCGGCACGCAACTCCACCACCCGAAGAGGAGAATGCAATGTGCACGACAAGTCCACCTGTCGGCGCCTGCGCTCGCCGCGCTCAGCATGACGGTCGTCGCATGCGGCGACGACGACGAGGCGGCGGCGGCGGCGGCAGCGCGGCGGCGGCGAGAACACAAGATGACGCTGATCGTCGGCGTCAAGGGCGACGAGTTCTACGTCACGATGAACTGCGGCGCCCAGGCCGAGGCCAAGAAGCAGGGCGTCGACCTCGACTTCCAGGGTCCGGACCAGTTCGACGCCACGCTGCAGACCCCGATCGTCGACGGCGTGGTCGCCAAGAAGCCGGACGCGATCCTGATCGCGCCGACCGACGTCAAGGCGATGTACGTGCCGATCAAGCAGGCCGCCGACGCCGGGATCAAGATCGTGCTCGTCGACACCACGCTCGAGCAGCCCGACCTCGCGGTCTCCCAGATCGCCTCCGACAACGTGGGCGGCGGCAAGGCGGCCGCGAAGGCGCTCGGCGAGGCGATCGGCGGCACGGGCAAGGTGTTCGTCAACAACACCAAGCCGGGCGTGTCGACCACGGACGCGCGCGTCGAGGGCTTCGAGGCGGAGGCCAAGACGCTCGGACTCGAGTACACGGGCATGGAGTACAACCAGGACCAGCCCGACAAGGCCGCGGCCGATCACCACGGCGCAGCTGGCCAAGAATCCTGACCTCAAGGGCATCTTCGCGACCAACCTGTTCGGCGCCGAGGGCTGCCGCGACCGGTCTGCGCGAGGCGGGCAAGCAGGACAGGTGAAGGTCGTCGGCTTCGACGCCGGCCCGAAGCAGGTCAAGGAGCTCGAGGACGGGCTGCTCCAGGCGCTCGTCGCCCAGAAGCCCGCCGACATCGGCGCGCAGGGTGTCCAGCAGGCCGTCGCGGCGCTCAAGGACGAGCCGACCAAGGCCAAGATCGGCACCGACTCCGCGATCGTCACCAAGGAGAACCTGGCCCAGAACCAGGACTACGTCTACAAGTCCAGCTGCTGAACGCCGGTCGGCTCGCCGGCCCGCCCTCCAGGGCGGGCCGGCGAGTCTCGGCTGCTCTGAAGACCTCGCACGCGAACGGACCAACTGCACATGAAGGCAGTCGTCTACTCCGGTCCGCGCGAGCTACGCGGTCGAGGACCTCCCCGCCACCGATCCCGGCCGCAGGACGTGCGGATCCGGGTGCACCAGACCGGGTCTGTGCGGCACCGACAAGCACATCCACGACGGTGACTTCAACGCCGTCTTCCCGCTCGTCCCCGGTCACGAGATCGTCGGCACGGTGGAGTCCACCGGCGACGAGGTCAGCGGTTCGAGCCGGGCCAGTGGGTGACGGTCAACCCCAACATGAGCTGCGGGAGCTGCGACCAGTGCCGCCGCGGCCGGCCGCTCCTGTGCCGCAACCTCAAGGGCATCGGCTCCAACTACGCGGGCGGCTTCGCCGAGCAGATCACGGTGCCCGCCGACGTGGTGTTCGACGTCGAGCGGCCTCGCGCCCGACGTGGCGGTGTTCACCGAGCCCGCGGCCTGCGCGCTGCACGGGCTCGAGACGCTGAGCCCGCGGCCCGGGGAGCACCGCGCTGGTGTTCGGCGCCGGCCCCACCGGCCTCCTGCTGGCGCAGCTCCTCGCCACCGGAGGCGTCGCGCACGTGACCGTCGCCGCCCCGAGCCAGTACCAGCTCGACCGCGCGTCGGCGCTCGGGATCGACGCCACGGTGCTGATCGACCGCGACGACCCGAGGAGAGCGTGCGCAGGCTCTACGAGCACTCCGAGGGCGGGTACGACTACGTGGTCGAGGCGACCGGCTCGACCGGGGTCGGCGCACAGTGCGTCGGCCTCACCCGGGACGGCGGCACCGTCATGGTCTACGGGGTCACCCATCCCGGACGACACCTTCGCGATCCATCCGTTCGACATCTTCCGCCGCGAGATCACGATCAAGGGCTCGTTCGCCGAGATCACGTCGTTCCGGGCGGCGATCGCCGCGCTGCGGTCGGGCAGGGTCAGGACCGACGGGCTGATCACCCACCGCTACGGGCTGCGACGAGTACGGGCGGGCGCTCGACGACTTCGCCAACGACAAGAGCCTGCACAAGGCCGTCGTCAGTCCCGTCGGCTGACGCGACGCGACCGGACGGCCGCGCTGTCGATCGACGAGGCGGTCGCGCACGCCCGGCGGCTCGCCGCCGCTCCGGGCGCGGCGCCTGCTCGGCATCACCGGCCCGCCGGGCGGCGGGAAGTCGACGCTCGCGTCGCGGATCGCCGAGGAGCTCGGCGACCGCGCGCGGCTCGTCCGGATGGACGGGTTCCACCTCGCGCAGGCCGAGCTCGTCCGGCTCGGCCGCGAGGACCGCAAGGGGGCGGTCGACACGTTCGACGCCGCCGGGGTACGTGGCGCTGCTGCGGCGGCTGCGCGACGCCGCTCGAGGACGTCGTCTACGCGCCCGAGTTCCGGCGCGAGATCGAGGAGCCGATCGCCGGCGCCGTCGCGGTCCCCCGCGACGTGCCGCTCGTGATCACCGAGGGCAACTACCTGCTCGTCGACGACGGCGAGTGGCGGAGCGTGCGCCCGCTCCTGGACGAGGCGTGGTTCGTGACGACGCCCGGAGGAGACGCGGCTGCGCTGGCTGATCCAGCGCCACATCGACTACGGCAAGGCGCCCGACGCCGCGCGCGCATGGGCGCTCGGGACCGACCAGCTCAACGCGGACGTCGTCGACGCGACGCGCGACCGCGCCGACGCGTTCGTCGAGGTCGTCAGCTCGACGCCAGCGCCGCCTCCGCGGTCGCGGCGTCGGTGACCAGGACATGGATCAGCCCGGCGCGCGACGCTCCGACGATCGACGCACCCTTGCCGGGGCCCGCGGCGACGCCGACGACCGTGCCGGTGTTGCGCAGCTGGTCGCGCGACAGGCCGATCAGGAGCTTCTCGCCCTCGAACGGCACCGGCCGCCCGTCGATGTCGAAGTACCGCGACACGACGTCGCCGGCGGCTGTGCCAGATCGTCCTGCGCCGCGAGGACGTGCGCCGGCGCCGTCTCGACCTCGCGCCGTCGGCGGCCCGATGCCGACGAGCGCCGCCGACAGGTCGGTCCCACAGCGCGAGCCGGCGGCTCGTGTCCTCGTCGGCCAGCAGCGTCCGCCGCAGCCGCGGAGACGGCATCGCGGGAGAGTGCAGGAAGCTGACGTCGGCGCCGCTCGTCGCCGCGATGCGCCGGGCGATCTCGTTCGTCTGGAAGCGCCCGTCCATCTCGTCGAAGGCCGCGATCGCCGGGATCAGGCGCACGCCGTGCAGCGGCGGGAAGTGCCGGGAGCCGGCGATCTCCGCGATCGTGCTGCCCCACGAGACGGCGAGCGCGTCGCCCGGGCCCGAGCTCGAGCCTCGCGATCTCCGCGAGCGCGGGCTCGACGAGCGCGTGGGGGCGCCGAGCGCGGGGACCACGACCACGCGCCGGAGCCCGAGCGCCGAGCGGAGCGCCTCCGACAGGTCGTCCGGCGCCGACGGCCGGCGGATCTCGATGTGCACGATCCCCTCGTCGCGCGCGAGCTGGAGCAGCCGCGAGACCGTCGAGCGCGACACGCCCAGCCGTTCCGCGACCTCCTGCTGGGAGAGCTGGTCGCGGTAGTAGAGCTCGGCCGCGGCCACCAGCGTCGCTGTCTGCACATTTGTGCTGGACATATGCTCAGACACCGCTAGGGTTGTACCAGACCGCAGACGCGATCCAAGCGAGGAAGACCCCGGTGCCACTCACCGAACACCACCACCACCGCCCCGACCACGGCCGAGCGCCGCGCGCTCCGGCAGATCAAGACGTCCGGCGACCGCTTCGCCGTGATCGCCGCCGACCACGGCCAGCCGCTCGTCGACATGCTCGACGGGCTCGGCGCTCCCGAGCGGCCCGGAGGCGCAGCGCGCGTTCAAGTCCGATCTCGTCGACACGGTCGGCCGCGACGCCAGCGCGGTCCTGCTCGACCCCGACGTGTCGCTGCCCGCACATCGTCGACGCCGACGTGCTCCCGCGCGACGTCGGGCTGATCGCGCGGATCGAGGCGGACGGCCACGAGGACGAGGACGGGCTCCGCCGCTCCGGGCTGATCCCCGGCCTCGGCGCCGCCGGCGCGCGTGCGCTGGGCGCCACCGCCGCCAAGGTGATGGTGTTCCTGCGCGCCGACCGCGAGGACCTCGACGGCTACACCGCCGGCATGGTCCGCGAGGCGCTCGAGGACTGCGCGCCGCGCCGACCTCCTGTGCGTCATGGAGCTGATGACCTACCGGCTCGACGACGAGAGCCCGGAGGAGTTCGCCGCGCGCAAGGAGGACCTCGTCGTCGACGGCGCGGTGTTCCTGCAGGAGTGCGGCACGAAGGTGCTCAAGCTCGAGTACCCCGGCAGCGAGGAGGGGTGCCGGCGCGTGACCGACGCGATCGACGTCCCGTGGGCGGTGCTCTCGGCCGGCGTCGACCACGAGGCGTTCTGCGACCAGCTGCGCGCGTCGATGGCCGGCGGCGCGGACGGCTTCATCGCCGGGCGCTCGCTGTGGAAGGAGGCCGTCGGCCAGCCCGCCGACGAGCGCCGCACGTTCCTCGACGGCGTCGCGCGCCGTCGCATGGAGGACCTGCTCGACGATCGTCGACGCCACGGGCTAGCGATGCGGCAGCTGCTCCTCGGCATCGACGTCGGCACGACGTACTGCAAGGCGCTCGTGCTCGACGTCGGCGGCGAGGAGCTCGGGGAGGCCCGCGAGCGGACGCCCTGGACGCCGGTCGCGACCGGCGCGGAGATCGATCCGCACGGCGTCGCGCGGACCGCGCTGCGCCGTGGCCGCGCGGGCGCTCGCCGCCTCGCCTCCGGGCGAGGTGGCGGCCGTCGGGGTCGCCGGCCTCGCCGAGACCGGCGTGCTGCTCGACCGCGCGCGGCGAGCCGGTCGGGCCCGGCGATCGCCTGGCACGACGCCCGCGGGGCGGACGAGGCGCGGGCGATCGCGGCGCGAGCTCGGCGCCCGCCGCTTCGCCGCCGATGACCGGCCTGCCCGCCTCGCGCGCTGTGCACGCTGAGCAAGCTCGCGTGGCAGCGCGCCCACGGGGCGGCGGACGCCGTGCGCTGGCTCGGCATGCCCGAGTGGGTGGCGCGCTCGCTCGGCGCCGCCGACGTGGCCGAGCTGTCGCTGGCGTCGCGGACGGGGATGCTCTCGCTGACCGACCGCGCCTGGTGGCCCGAGGCGCTCGCGTGGCTCGGGGTCCCCGAGGGCTTCCTCGCCGAGCCGGTGCCCGCCGGCACGCCGGTCGGGCGCGTCGGCGACGCGCTGCCCGCGGCGCGCGGCGCCGTCCTCACCGTCGCGGGGCACGACCACGTGGTCGCGATGGTCGGGGCGGGCGCGACCGGGGACGGCGACGTCCTGCACTCGTCCGGGACGGCCGACGTGTTCGTGCGCAGCGTCGCGCGCGACGCTCGACGCGGACCGGGTCGCCGACGCGGTCGAGAGCGGCGTGACCGTCGGATGGCACGTCGTCCCGGAGCACTGGACGCTGATCAGCGGCAACGAGCTCGACGTGGCGCTCGCGTCGCGGCGCTGAAGCTGCTCGGCGTCGACGGGCAGGCCGAGCGGGACGCGCTCACCGCCGCCGCCGCGGCGCTCGCGCCGTCGTCGGCGCGCCCGATGACCCGCGCCGCGGCGTGGCGGGACGCGCTCGAGAAGGGCGCCGAGCTCAGCGCCGCGACGCTCGCGCGCATCGACGCGGTGGCCGGGCCGCAGGAACCGGATCGTCGCGACCGGCGGCGGCGTCCGCGGCGCGGGCGCCCGCGCGGTCAAGGAGGAGCGCCTCGGCCCGATCGAGTGGTCGCCGGTCCAGGAGGCGACGGCCCGCGGGGCCGCCGTCCTGGCGGGCGTCGGCGGCCGGGAGGGCGCCGGACTGCGCCGATGCCTGAGGCGAGCGTGATCGTCGTCGGGAGCCTCAACCTCGATCTCGTGGCCGAGGTCGCGCGGCTGCCCGTTCCCGGCGAGACGCTGCTCGCCGCCGGCTCCAGCCGGGGCTGGGCGGCAAGGGCGCCAACCAGGCCGTGTCCGCCGCGCGGCACGGCGTCGACGTCGCGATGGTCGGCTGCGTCGGCGCCGACGCCGGAGGGACGGCGCCTCACGGACGCCCTCGAGGCCGAGGGCATCGACGTCGGCGGCGTCACCGTGCGCGACGACGCCGCGACGGGCGTCGCGCACATCGCCGTCGACGCCGACGGGCACAACACGATCGTCGTCGTCTCCGGCGCGAACGCCGCGCTGGCACGCCGAGCGACGTGCACCGCGGCGCTCGGCCGGCTGCCGGCTCCGGACGTCATCCTGCTGCAGCTCGAGATCCCGCTCGACGCGGTGATCGCGGCGGCCGCGGACACGGCGGCGACCGTGATCCTCAATCCCGCGCCCGCGCGGCCGCTCCCGGGCGAGCTGCTGCGGCACGTCGACGTCCTGGTCCCGAACGTGCCGGAGCTCGGCGCCCTGACCGGCGGCGGCAGCCCGAAGACCTCGCCGCGCGCGGCCGCTCGCTCGCGGACGGCATGGCCGTCGTCGTGACGATGGGCGAGGACGGCGCGCTCGTGATCGACGGCGACGAGGAGGTGCACGTGCCGGCGCCCGGGTCGACGCGGTCGACACGACCGGGGCCGGGGACGCCTTCTGCGGCAGCCTCGCGGCCGGGACTCGCCGGCGGCCTCGATGCTGGTCGACGCCGTGTCGCAGGCGGTGCGCGTGGTCGCTCTCACGCTCCGCCACGGGCGCTGAGTCGTTCCCGACCGCCGCGCGATCGCCGTCTAGACCAGCGCCTCCACGGCGGCGTGCAGCTCTTCGACGTACGTCTCGTGCTCGGGCTTCATCAGCACGCTGCGCAGGATCCGCGCGCCGTCGGCGTCGGCCTCCACCGCCGGGTGCCGCTGGGCGAAGGCGTCGGCGGTGACGCGCAGGGTGCTGAGGAAGATGTTCTCCTCCATGCCGCGCGCGAGCATCCGCGCGGAGGCGGCGTCGATCTGCGAGAGCGCGGGCGCGGCGCGGCAGGTAGGTGACGATGTCGAGCTCCGGCGGCTGGTAGAGCGCCAGCACCTCCGAGTCGGCCGAGCAGCTCGGCCCAGCGCAGGGCGGCGCGGCGGCCGGCGGCGAGGACCTCGCCGAGCGCCTCGGGCGGGAACACCTCGAAGGTCAGCCACAGCGCGGCGGCGGCCGCGCCGGCGCGCGAGCACTCGAGGCTGATCTCGCCGAGGTGGAGCTCGTCGGAGGTGAAGTACGTGTACGGCGAGTCGTGCAGGTAGAAGCGCCCGACCGACGGGTCGCGGAACAGGATCGCCCCGCAGCCGTACGGCTGCAGCCCGTGCTTGTGCGGGTCGACGACGACCGAGTCGGCGCGCGCGATCGCCTCCCACGGCTCGCGCGCGATCCCGTGCGTGCCCGGCGAGCAGCGCGAAGAAGCCGCCGTACGCCGCGTCGACGTGGACGCGCACGCCGTGGCGGCCGGCGACCTCGAGGATCTCGTGCACCGGGTCGATGGCGCCGAGCCCGGTCGTCCCCGCCGTCGCCACCACGGTGCCGACGCTGGCCGCTCGGCCAGCAGCGCGTCGAGCGCGTCGAGGTCGATCCGCCCGCGCGGGTCGACCGGGACGGTGTGGCCGGTGACGCCGAGCACGCCGCACATGCGCGCGTGCGTGTAGTGGCTCTCGGCGCTGTAGGCGACGCCGCGCTCCGGGTGCAGCTCGCGCGCGACGAACAGCGCCTCGAGGTTG
The DNA here is from genome assembly GCA_963738795.1 of uncultured Gaiellaceae bacterium. Lineage (GTDB taxonomy): Bacteria > Actinomycetota > Thermoleophilia > Gaiellales > Gaiellaceae > Gaiellasilicea. The sequence goes on from CAVTXQ010000003.1 coordinate 328,135, forward strand.
GCGATCGTGCCGCTCGTCGTGAGGTGGCCGAGGTGCTCGTCGCCGTAGCCGAACATCGCGGCGAGCCGCGCGACCACCTCGCGCTCCATCTTCGCCGTCGCCGGCCCGCCGTCGAGCGCGTGGTTGTTCGGGTTGACAGCATCGCCGCGAGCTGCCCGGCGACCGCCGCGGGGTGCGGCGGCTTGAGCATCTGCCCGGCGTAGCGGGGATGGAAGAAGGGGTAGTTGTCGCGCAGCCGCTCCGCCAGCTCGGCGAACGCCGCCTCCATGCGCTCGTCGGGGACGTCGAGCGCCGGGTGCGGGTCGAACGCGGGGTACTCGTCCCGCCACCGCCGGTGGGTGGCGAGGGCTTCGGCGATCAGGTCCATGGCGTGCCGGACGCTAGCGCCCGGCACGCCGTCGACGTTCTCCCGGTCAGCAGGTCGACTTGTAGACCGCGTCCTGGTTCTGGCCAGGTTGTCCTTGGTGAGGATCACCGAGCCGGTCGCGATCTCGGGCTTGGGCTCCTCGTCGTTCAGCGCGGCGACGGCCTGCTGGACGCCCTGGGCCCCGATGTCGGCGGGCTTCTGGGCGACGAGCGCCTGGATGAGGCCGTCCTCGAGGTCCTTGACCTGCTTCGGGCCGGCGTCGAAGCCGACGATCTTCACCGAGTCCTGCTTGCCCGCCTCGCGCAGGCCGGCGGCCGAGCCCTCGGCGCCGAACAGGTTGGTGGCGAAGATGCCCTTGAGGTCCGGGTGCTTGGCGAGCTGGGCCTTGACGAGCGACGCCGCCTTGTCCGGCTGGTCGTTGTTGTACTCCATGCCGACGAACTCGAGGCCGAGCTTCTCGGCCTCGTCCTCGAAGCCCTTGGCGCGGGCGTCGGTGGTGGAGATGCCGGGCTTGACGTTGTTGACGAACACCTTGCCGGAGCCGCCGATCGCCTCGGCGAGGGCCTTGGCCGCCGCGCGGCCGCCGCCCTCGTTGTCGGACGCGATCTGCGACACGGCGAGGTCCGGCTGCTCGAGCGTGGTGTCGACGAGCACGACCTTCGTGCCGGCGTCGGCGACCTGCTTGATCGGCACGTACATCGCCTTCGTGTCGGTCGGCGCGATCAGCAGCCCGTCGGGCTTCTTGGCCGCGACCGCGTTGACGATCGGCGTCTGCAGCGACGGGTCGAACTGGTCGGGACCCTGGAAGTCCAGCGTCACGCCGAGCTTCTTGGCCTCGGCCTGGGCGCCGCAGTTCATCGTGATGTAGAACTCGTCGCCCTTCACGCCGGCGACCAGCGTCAGCTTGTAGTCCTTGCCGCCTCCGCTGCTGCTCCTCCGCCGCTGCCTTCGTCGTCGCCGCACGCGGCGACGCCGAGCGCGAGGGTCGCCGACGCCAGCAGCGCCGCCGCCTTTCGTGAAATGCGCATGGGCCTACTCCTCCTCATGGTGGTTCACATGCGGTACCTGGACCGCCGCAACTGGTCGAAGTAGACGGCCGCGATCAGCACCGCGCCGACCGCGACCTGCTGCCAGAACGGCTGCACGCCGACGATCACGAAGCCGTTGCGCAGGACGGCGGGGATGAACACGCCGATCACCGTCCCGAGGATCGTGCCGACGCCGCCGAACAGGCTGGTGCCGCCGATCACGATCGCCGCGATCGCGTCGAGGTTGTCGGTCGAGTGCCCGCCGATCGACGTCGTGCCGAACCGGGCCAGCGACAGGAAGCCGGCGAGCCCGGCCAGCGTGCCGCCGAGCGCGTAGATCTTGATCAGGTGGCGGTCGACGTTGACGCCGGAGCGCCGGACGGCCTCCTGGTTGGAGCCGATCGCGTACGTGTAGCGGCCGAACCGCGTCTGCGCGAGCAGGATCGCGCCGATCAGCGCGACCACCGCGGCGATGATCACCAGGTAGGGCACCTGGTCGAAGAGGCGGCCGGAGCCGATCGTCTCGATCAGCTTGAAGGGGACGTCGCGCTCGTCGACGCCGCCGGTGATCAGCAGCGCGGAGCCGAGCGCCATGCCGAGCGTGCCGAGGGTGACGATGAACGACGGGATCTTGGCCTTCGCGACGAGGAAGCCCGTTGAGCAGGCCCCAGGCAAAGCCGGCGAGCAGCGAGACCACGAAGCCGACCGCGATCACGCCCCAGCCGTCGTCGCCGACCTCGTTCATCGCCTTGGCGGCGACCACCCCGGCGAACACCAGCACGGCGCCGACCGAGAGGTCGATGCCCGCGGTGATGATGATGAAGGTCAGGCCCGTCGCGATCACCAGCAGCACGGCGGCGTCGGTCGCGATGTTGCGGGCGTTGGAGACCGCGAAGAACTCGTCGAAGCTCAGCAGCGAGAACACCAGGATCAGGCCGACGAGGATCAGCAGGATCGCCGTGCTGGACCCCGTCAGGAAGCGCATCCAGCCGGGCTGGTCGTCCTCCGGGATCTCCACCTGCGGCTCGTCGCTCATCGCTCCTCCTGGAAGGTCAGCGCGCCGGTCATGGCGGACACGACGTCCTCCATCGAGACGTCCTGCGGCTTGAGCCGCGCGACGCGCGCGCCGAGGCGCAGGACCTCGATGCGGTCGGCGACCTCGAAGACCTCGGGCATGTTGTGGCTGATCAGCACCACGGACAGGCCGTGCTCGCGACGCGCTTGATCTGGTCGAGCACGTTGCGGGTCTGCACGACGCCCAGCGCCGCGGTGGGCTCGTCCATGAACACGACCTTCTTGGCCCACGTGACCGCGCGCGAGATCGCGATGCCCTGGCGCTGACCGCCGGACATGTTCGCGACGCGCGCGCTGGTGTCCTGGATCTTGACGCCGAGGTTCTTGAAGGCCTCGTCGCTGCGGCGGCGCATCTCGCTCTTGTCGAGGAAGCCGAGCTTGCCGAGCGGGCCGGGGCGCAGGATCTCGCGGCCGATGAACATGTTCGCGGCGGGGTCGATCTCGGCCGCGAGCGCGAGGTCCTGGTAGACGGTCTCGATCCCGAGCCGGCGGGCGTCGCTGGGCGTGTGGATCTCGACCGGCTCGCCCTCGAAGAGGATCTCGCCGCTGTCGGGCGGGTGGACGCCGGTCAGCGTCTTCACCAGCGTGCTCTTGCCGGCGCCGTTGTCGCCGATCAGCGCGACGACCTCGTTCGGGTACACGGTGAAGCTCGCGCCGCGCAGCGCCTGCACCTTGCCGAAGGTCTTGACGATGTCGCGGGCCTCGAGGACCGGCTGGGGCTGCTCACCATCGGCCCTCCCCGGCCGGGTCGGGCGGCAGGCAGCGGAGCACCTCGGGCGTCGCCCTCGATCGTCGTGGTCCCGGCGGCGAACGGCACCAGCGCGGTCGTGCCGCGGGTGAGCGGCAGCGCGTCGCCGTGCTCGGTCCGGAGCACGCCGTCGCCGCCGGTGCCCAGGAGCACGGCGAACGACGGCGGCAGCTCCTCGCCTGGGGAGGGACGCAGCGCGCGGAAGTAGGGGTCGGCGTCGGCGGGCAGCTCGGGCGCGGCGTCCTCGGTGCCCGGCGTCGAGGTCGGCGGCCTGCAGCACGACGTCCCAGCCGAGGCCGAGGTGCTCGGACGCCGTCGCTCGCGAAGCCCTCGTGCTCGACCAGCACGGAGAGGTCGGTCGGCTCCTGGAGCTCGAGCAGCAGGATGCCCGCGCCGATCGCGTGCAGCGTCCCGGCGGGGACGAGGATCGCGTCGCCCGGCTTCACCTCGATCGGCCGCAGCGCGGCGAGCATCTCCTCGGGATCCTGCGTCTCGACCCAGCGGCGGACGGTCTCCGGCGTCGGCCGGCTCCTTGAAGCCCACGTGGACGACCGCACCCGGCTCGGCCTCGAGGATCAGCCACGACTCGGTCTTGCCGTAGTCGAGGTCCAGGTGCTCGCGGGCGAACGCGCGGCCGGGGTGGAAGTGCACGGGCAGGCGCTCTCCGGCGTCGAGCAGCTTCACGAGCACCGCGGGGTTCGCCCCCCACCGGGCGACGTGCTCCGGACCGAGGAAGCCCTCGGGGTCGGCCTCGACGAGGTCGCGCAGGATCTGGCCGTCGTCGAGCCGGGCGAGGCCCTCCGTGTGGTGGCCCCACGAGGTGGCGGTCGAGCCGACCCAGTCCTCGGGCGTGCGCTCAGGGCCCGGCGGGTCGCCGCGCAGGGCGTCGATGCGGGCGCCGCCCTCGTAGAAGCGGGCCAGCCGGTTGGGGGGAAGGACGAACGGCTTCATGGGCGACCGGACAACGTTGTCTGACAACGTTGTCAGCGGCCGGCGACGCTACGCAGCGATAGCCTTCGAAGTCGTGTGCAACGCGTCGAGCTTCGACGCCGCCCCACGATGCGTCACGTGGCCGAGCGGGCGGGCGTGAGCCTCAAGACCGTCTCGCGCGTGATCAACGAGGAGGCCGGCGTCGCCGAGGCCACCGCGGCCAAGGTCTTCGCGGCGATCGACGAGCTGGGCTTCCAGCGCAACGACATCGCCGCCTCGCTGCGCCAGGGCCGCTCGACCGCCACGCTCGGCCTCGTCCTCGAGGACCTCGCCAACCCGTTCTACTCGGCGATCGCCCGCGCGGTCGAGGCCGAGGCGCACGCCCGCGGCTACGTCGTCATCGCGGGCAGCTGCGAGGAGGACGTCGACCGCGAGCAGACGCTGGTCCGCGGGCTGCTCGGCCGCCGCGTCGACGCGCTCCTGCTCGTCCCGGCGATGAGCGAGCGCGACCACGCGTGGCTCGCCCGCGAGCTGTCCGGCGCGCCGGTCGTGTTCCTCGACCGCCCGCCCCACGGCATCCCCGCCGACGCGGTGCTGCTCGACAACGCCGGCGGCGGCCGGCGCGCCACCGAGCACCTGCTCGCGCAGGGCCACGAGCGGATCGCCTACGTCGGCGACTCCGACGTGATGTGGACGGCGTCCGAGCGCCTCGCGGGCTACCGCTTCGCGCTCGCGGACGGCCGGCGTCGAGGTCGACCCGCGGCTCGTCCGCACCGGCTCCCACGACGCCGCGACCGCGCAGGCAGATCGTGCGGCGAGCTGCTCGCGCTGCCCAAGCGCACGCGCCCGACCGCGATCTTCACCGCCAACAACCGCAACACGGTCGGCGCGCTGCACGGCGATGGGCGCCGACCGGCTCCCGCTCGTCGGCTTCGACGACTTCGAGCTCGCCGACCTGCTCGGCATCACCGTCGTCCGCCACGACCCGTCGCTGATGGGCGTCGAGGCGGCCGCGCTCGCCTTCGCGCGGATCGGCGGCGAGGACGGGCTCCCGCGCGTCGTGACCGTGCCGATCGAGCTGGTCGCGCGCGGCTCGGGCGAGTAAGGGATCGCGCGGCGCGATCCGCTCCATTCGCCTGATGGGAGACCAGGGCCTCAGGGCGACACTGCGGCGCATGGAGAAGCACCAAACTTCCCATTGCCCGGCGCCGGCGAGCCCGTCGTCGCCGTCCCCGCCCCCGGCGCGGGCCCCGGCTGGTGGGCCGGCGCGCCCGCCGCCGCGCTCGACGACGACGGATCGATCCTGCTCGCCTACCGGGTCCGCAACGGCCACGACGGCAACGACCAGACCGTCGTCGCCCGCTCGGCCGACGGCGTGTCGTTCGAGACGCTCGTCGTCCTCGACGAGTCGCACTTCGACGCGATGTACGTCGAGCGCCCCTCGTTCGTCCGCACTCGACGACGGCTGGCGGCTGTACGTGTGCTGCGCGATCCCGACTCACGAAGGCGTGGTGGGTCGGCGCGATCGACGCGCCGACCATCGAGGGCCTGGCCGACGGCCGAGGTCGTCACCGCCTTCGCCCCCGACCTCGATTACGCCGTCAAGGACCCGATCGTCCGCCGCGGCCGCCGAGCTGTGGGAGGCGTGGGTCTGCTGCCACCACCTCGACATCCCGGGCGAGGAGGACCGCATGTGCTCCCGCTACGCGGTGTCAGCCGCGACGGGCTGGACTGGGAGTGGCAGAGCACGGTCATGAGCGGGACGCCCGGGCACCTGGGACGCCCGCGGCGCCCGGCTGACCGCGTGGTCGGCGACCTCGCCGCCTACGACGGGCGGGCGAGCGCGGAGGAGAACTGGTTCGAGCGCACCGGGATCGCGCGGCGCGGTCCGGACGGCGTGTACGCGCCGCTCGGCGACGCGGTGGCCGACGTGCGGTACCTCGAGGTCGTTGGCTCGGCGACTTCACGGACGGCTGCGACGAGAGTCCGAGCTGTACTACGAGGCCCGGCTGCGTCGGACGAGAGCCACGAGCTGCGCGACGCGAGCTCGCTCAGTGCCCGCCGGTGACGAGACGACCCGCGCCCACGAGTTGTTCACGTAGCCCTTCGGGTTCCACACGCTCGCGGCGTGCTCGGGCTGCGTGGCGGCGGCGCTGTCCCACGCCCGCGCGACGACCTCGCACGCGGCCCGGTCGACCGGGAGCGCGGCCGCCACAGCCGCCACGCCCACGGCCCCTGGTCGTCGAGCAGCTCGGCCGGCGTCCACGTCTCGCCGCTCGTCGGCCGACACCTCGACGCGCGTGACGTGGCGCTCGCCGCCCGCGAACGCGTAGCCCTGCAAGCAGCGCGTTGCCGTCGACGACGGCCGCGCGCATGATGTCGGCGTTCAGCGCGACCTCGCCCAGCGGCACGCCGACCCCCGGCCCGGGCTCCTCGTCGGGCGCGAGCAGCCGGTAGGCGACCGACTGGTAGTAGCCGTCCCACGGCTCGTCCCGGACCTCGATCCGCGAGACCCACTTGACCGACCGCGCGCCGATGTAGCCCGGCACGACGACCCGCAGCGGCCCGCCGTGCGACGGCGGCAGCGGCTCGCCGGCGCGTCGTTCATCTCCCACGCCAGCAGCACCTCGGGCCGCAGCGCCTTGCGCAGCGGGATCGAGGCGCCGTAGTCCTGCGGCGGCGTGGCCTCCTCGGCGCGGTCGGTGGAGACGAACGCGACGTACGCGCGCGCCGTCCGTCACGCCCGCCTCCTCCAGCACGTCGGCCAACGACACGCCCGCCCAGGACGCGGTGCCGGTCGCGCCCGGACCCCACGGCGCCTCGCCGGGGATGTCGCGCACCTCGATCAGCCCGGCGCGGCGGTTGCCCGCGCACTGGAGCGTCGCGGTCAGCTCGCGCCGCTCGAACTGCAGAGAGGTCCTGGAGCCGCAGCGTGACCGGCGTTCTCGACGAGCCCGTCGACCCGCAACGGCCGCCGTAGCTCGTAGGCACCGGCCCGTGGTTGCGGATGTAGAACTCCCCGGCCGGCGTGATCGGGGAGCCCGCCAGCGCCTCACGAGTCGATTCGGCGTTGTAGGGCTCCTCCGAGTGGACGATCACGCCGCGTGCAGGCTATCTACGCGTCCCACGCCTGGACGACGACCTCGCGCACGATCTTGCCGTCGCGCAGCTCGGAGGCCGACGAGCACACCACCTTGGTGCCGTCGGGATACGCGCACCGCAGCACGTAGCCGGCGGAGTCGTCGCCGACGGCGACGATGTCGACCTCGTGGGTCATGTCGCGCGCGAGGACGTCGGAGAAGAACTCGCGGATCGCGTGCTTGCCCTCGAGCCGCACCGGCTTGCTCGGGGTGTTCTGCGCGTCGACGATCTCGACCGTGGCGTCGTCGGCGTAGTCGGCCAGCAGCGACTCGAGGTCGCGGCCGGAGTAGGCGCGGCGCAGGGTGGCCGCGTCGAATGTGGATGTGGGGATGGTGGTCATGGGCAGCACCTTCCCGCGCGCCCGTCACCGCCCCGTCAACGCGCCGTCAAGGCGGGTGTAGAGTCGCGCACATGTTGCGGGTGCGGCTCCTCGGGGAGTTGCAGGCCGAGGTCGACGGCGTCGCGGTCGTACCTCCTCCCGGCCGCCGTGCATGGAGCCTGCTCGGCTGGCTCGCGCTGCACCCCGGCGAGCACGCCCGCGGCTCGGTGGCGGCCCGCTTCTGGCCCGACGTGCTCGACTCCAGCGCCCGCGCCTCGCTGCGCAGCGCGCTGTGGGAGCTGCGCCGCGCGCTCGGCGAGGAGGACGCGCTGCACGCCGGGCGCGACCGCATCGCGCTCGCGCTGCGAGACCGACCTCGCGCAGTTCGACGCCCACTGCGGGGCCGGGGAGCTCGGAGCAGGCCGTCGCGCTCAACCGCGGCCCGCTGCTCGCCGACCTCGACGACGACTGGGTGCTGGAGGCGCGCGACGAGCACGCCGAGCGCCTCGCCGCCGCGCTCGCCCGGCTCGCCGCCGCGGCGCCCGACCCGGCGCAAGGCCGTCAGCTGGGCCCGCCGCCGGCTCGCGCTCGACCCGCTCGACGAGGACGCGGCGCGCGACCTCATGCGCCGCCTCGCCGACGCCGGCGACCGCCCCGCCGCGCTGACCGTCTACGACCGGCTGTCGGACCGGCTGCGCGAGGCGCTCGGGCTCGCGCCGTCGCCGCAGACCCGCGCGCTGGCCGGCGAGGTCCGCGAAGGCCCCGCGCCCACGCCGCCCGCGCCGAGGAGACGGCGCTGGTCGGCCGCGACGCCCAGCTCGCGGAGCTCGGCGAGCTGTGGGCCGGCGTGCGCGCCGGCGCCGGCGCGGTGGCCGTCATCTCCGGCGAGGGCGGGATCGGCAAGACGCGCCTCGCGAGCGAGCTCGTCGCCCGCGCCCGCACCGACCTCGCGCGCGCCGCCCGCTGCACCGCCGTCGACCTCGGCGGCGCGACGCCGTTCGGCCCCTGGGCCGAGCTGCTCGCCGGCCTCGCGCCGGAGCTCGACCCGCCCGGCCCGGACGAGAGCTGGCCGGAGGAGCTGGCGCGGCTCGCGCCGTCGCTCCCGCGCCGGCTCGGCCGCCCGCGCGCCGCGCTCCCCGAGGCGCCGCCCGAGCTGGCCCGCGCGCGCATGTTCGAGGCCGCCGTCGAGCTCGCCGAGCACGCCACCGCCGAGCGCCCGCTGGTGCTCGTCTTCGACGACGTCCACCTCGCCGACGTCGCGACGCTCGAGCTCGCCGCCTACCTCGCGCGGCGGATCGAGCGGCTGCCGGTGCTGCTCGTGCTGACCCGCCGCCAGCGCCCCCGCTCCGAGGGCGTCGACGCGCTGCTGCACGCCGCCCGCGGCCGCGGCGTCCCGGTCGCCGAGGTCGAGCTGGAGCCGCTCGCCCGCGCGCGACGTCGAGGCGCTCGTCGCCTTCCTGCGACCCGCCCGAGCGCGAGCGCGTGATCGCGGCCGCCGACGGCAACCCGCTGCTCGCGCTGGAGAGCGCCCGCGCCGCCGCCCGCGGCGACACGGGCCCGCCGGCCTCGCTGCGCGGCGCCGTCCGCGCCGCGCTCGCCACGCTGGCCGAGCCCGCCCGCGACGCCGCCGAGCTCGCCGCCGTCGCCGGCCGCGACCTGGACCGCGCGCGAGCTGTCCGCGCTCGCCGCGCCGGAGGCGGTCAGCGCGGCCGCCGAGTCCGGCCTGTTCCGCAGCGCCGACGGGCGCTTCGGCTTCCGCCACGCGCTGCTGCGCGAGGCGGTCGCCGCCGACCTCGACGAGACCCGCCGCGCCGCGCTGCACGAGACGCTCGGCCACGCGCTGGCCGCCAGCCCCGCCGAGGCCGCGCGCCACCTGCGCCTCGCCGGCCGCGACGACCTCGCCGCCACCCGGCTCGTCGAGGCCGCCGAGGCGGCGATCCGCGCCACCGCCCTGCACGAGGCGATCGCCTACCTCACCGAGGTCGACCGAGCTGGTCGACGACCCGGCGCCGCGGCTGCGGCTCGCCGAGACGCTGGCGATGCTCGGCCGCCGCGAGCCCGCGCTCGCCGCGCTGCAGGACGCGCTGGACCGCACCGGCCCGACGACCACGCGCGCCGCGCCGCCGCCCACGCCGAGTCGGCGCGCTGGTTCCGCAGCTCGCTGTGCGACCCGGCCGGAGCGCAGGCGCGCCACCGCCGCCGCGCTCGCCGCGCTCGACGCCGGCCACATCGCCGATCCCGACCTGCGGGCCGAGCTCCTGCTCGTGCGCGCGTGGAGCGAGGTGACGACCGGGCGCCGGCGACGCCGACGCGACGCTGGCCGGGCATCGACCTCGGCGAGGCGCCGCTGTCGGCCCACCACCTCGACACGGTGCGCGGCTTCTCGCTGCTCGCCCAGGGCCGCATGGCCGAGGCCGAGGAGGTGCTCGTGCGCTCCGGGGAGGAGGGAGACGCGATCGACCGCCCGGACCTCGCCTACAGCGGCTGGGCCAACGCCGCGTGCGTCGCCATCGCCGAGGGCGACCTCGAGCGCGCGCTCGCCTACGCCGAGCGCGGCAGCCGGGCACACCGAGCCGCTGCCGATCATCGGCATCCACATGGCGGCGCTGCGCGCGCTACGCGCTCTGCCGCCTCGGCCGCCACGAGGAGGCGCGCGAGGCGACCGACCGGCAGGCCGAGTTCGCCGCGCGGATCGGGCTCCCCGAGTACGTCGCGCTCGCCGACCACGACGCCGGGCTGCTGGCGCTCGAGGCCGGCGACTTCGAGCGCGCCGAGCGGCTGCTGGGGGCCGCGCTCGCCGGCGACCCGCCCGTCCAGCGCGGCGAGGCCAGGCTGCGGCGCGCCGAGGCGCTCGCCAGGCTCGGCCGCGCCGACGAGGCCGACGCCGAGATCCGCGCCGCCACGCAGGAGGTCGTGCGCCCGTCGCATCGCCCGACCGTGCTGCTCGCGCGCATGACGTTCGCCCAGGCGCTGAGCGCCGCGCGCGCGCGGCGACCAGGAGCGCGCGGCCAAGCTGCTGGCCGACTCCGAGCGCCACTGGCGGCTGATCGCCGGCCAGGCCGACGCCGCCCGCGACCATCTCGCCTCGCTCGTCGACCTCGGCCGCCCGCCGATCACCGGCGTCATCGATCCCGCGCGCGAGCTCGCCCGCGTCCAGAGAGGAGGAGGTGCTTGCCGACGTTCGATGACACCACCGAGTCCGAGGCCCCGATCGAGGAGGTCTGGAAGCTGCTCTACGACCCGACGCGCTTCACCGAGTGGTGGGAGGGCGTCGAGCGCATCGAGCCCGCGCGACGGCGGCTTCACGATGTGGCCGGACGGCTATCCGGACTTCCCGATGCCCCAGCAGCTGCGCACGGACGGCGACGGCCACAAGGTGCTCGTCTCCTGCCTGGTCTCCGACCTCGTGTTCGAGTGGCGGCTGGAGCCGCTCGGCGAGCGCACCCGCATCGCCGTGCACGTCGAGATCCCGGAGGCCGAGGCGGCCCGGCTGGAGAGCCAGCGCGACGCGGTGCGCACCTCGATGCGCTCCCTCGCCGCGCTGGCATCCGCCTAGGGCCGCGCCTCCAGCACGATGTTGAACGGCGTCTCCGCCGCGCGGCGCACGCGCGAGAAGCCGCCCTCGTTGAGCACCTCGGTCAGCCGCGCCTCGCCGGCCTGGGCGCCGAGCGCGAGCCCGACCTCCTGGCGAGAGCGACGCCGGCGTGCAGAGCATCGTCGACGCGGCGTAGAACACCCGCCCGACCGGGTTGAGGTTGTCCTCGAGGCGATCGCCGGCGAACGGCTCGACGATCATCCACGTGCCGTCGTCGGCGAGCTGCGAGCGGACGTGGCGCGCCGCGCCGACCGGGTCGCCCATGTCGTGCAGCGCGTCGAACACGCACACGAGGTCGTACGGGCCGCCGCCGAAGTCCTTCGCGGCCGCGACCTCGAAGCGCACGGTCGCACGCCGGCGTCGCCGGCCGCGTGCGCGGGCGGCCTCGATCGACTCGGGTGGTAGTCGAAGCCGACGAACGTCGACTGCGGGAACGCCTGCGCCATCAGGATCGTCGACGCGCCGTGCCCGCAGCCGACGTCGGCCACGCGCGCGCCGGCTTCGCGAGCTTCTCGACGACGCCGTCGAGCGAGGGCAGCCACTCGTCGACCAGGTTGCCGAGGTAGCCGGGGCGGAAGAACCGCTCGGTGCCCTCGAACAGGTCGTGGTGGTGCTCGTGCCAGCCGATCCCGTCGCCGGAGCGGAACCGCTCGCGGATCCGCGGCTCGTCGTGCACGAGCGCGTTGAGCAGCTGGAACGCGCCGAGGATGTAGACCGGGCTGTCCTCGTCCGCGAGCGCCATCTCCTGCTCGGGCGGCAGGCGGAACGTGCGCGTGCCGGGGTCGTAGGCGACGTACCCGCTCGCCGCCTGCTGGCTGAGCCATTCCCTGATGTAGCGCTCCCGGCAGCCGGTGCGCTCGGCCAGCTCGGCCGGCGTCACCGGCTCGCCGCCGGCCATCGCCTTGTAGAGCCCGAGCTTGTCGCCGATGATGACCAGCGGGAACGCTCGCGGCGCCGCCGCAGTCCTGGACGAACTGCCCCATGAACGCCTCGAGCCGGGCCTCGTCGACCGTCGTGGTCGCCGTCATGCCGAACCTCCATTCGTTGGACGGGGGCACCGTCTCCGGCGCGGCCGTCATCCGCGCCGTCACCGCCGCGTCAATTAGGCTGCCCTAATGCTTCGCGGCGAGGCAGCTGACGCTGGCGTACGACAAACGAGTCGTCGTCCGAGCGGGCTCGACGTCGACATCCCGCGAGGGCTCGTTCACGGTGATCGTCGGCCCGAACGCGTGCGGCAAGTCGACGCTCGCTGCGCGGGCTGGCGCGGATGCTCAAGCCGCGCGGCGGGACGGTGCTGCTCGACGGCCGCACGATCGGCTCGTACCCGTCGCAAGGAGGTCGCGCGCCGGCTCGGCATGCTCCCGCAGACGCTCGATCGCGCCGGACGCGATCACGGTCGCGGACCTCGTCGCGCGGGGCCGCTACCCGCACCAGCGCCTGCTGCGCCAGTGGTCGCGCGACGGACGAGCGCGAGGTCGACGCCGCGATGGACGCCACCGGCGTCGCCGACCTGGCCGACCGCCCCGTCGACGAGCTGTCCGGCGGCCAGCGCCAGCGCGTCTGGCTCGCGATGGTGCTCGCCCAGCAGACGCCGATCCTGCTGCTCGACGAGCCGACCACCTTCCTCGACATCGCCCACCAGATCGAGATGCTCGACCTGTGCGTCGGAGCTGCACGCGTCCGGCCGCACGCTGGTCGCCGTGCTCCACGACCTCAACCACGCGTGCCGCTACGCCACGCACCTGATCGCGATGGCGGACGGCGAGCATCGTGGCCGAGGGCGCGCCGGCCGACGTGGTCGACGCGGCCACGGTGGAGCGGTGTTCGGGCTGCCGTGCCTGGTGATCGACGACCCCGAGACGGGGACGCCGCTCGTGATCCCTCGAGGCACGGTAGGGTCCGGCCGCAGTGCGCCTCCTCATGCGCCTCGTGGTCAACGTCGCGCCCTGTGGCTGGCCGCCGAGCTGCTCGACGGCGTCACCTACGACGAGTTCCTGACGCTGCTGCTGGCGGCGCTGGTGCTCGGGCTCGTGAACTTCGCGGTCAAGCCGCTGGTGACGCTGCTGGCGATCCCGCTGATCATCCTGACGCTCGGCGTCGCCTACTTCTTCGTGTCGCTCGGGATGCTCCTGCTGACCAGCTGGCTGGTGTCGGGCTTCGAGATCGACGGGTTCTGGACCGCGGTCGGCGCCACGATCATCGTCTGGCTCGTCAACGTGGCGCTGGGCGGGCTGCTGCGAGATGATCGCGGAGCGCGCGCTCGTCGCTCCAGAACGCCAGATCCGACCACGGGATCTCGGTTCTACTGAACGCGTTGACCTCGAGCGCCTCCTCGGTCGTCTGCGGCTCGCTGCGTCGTCGTCGCCGCGTAGACGACGACCACCACGCGGTCCTCCGCGCTGCTGTAGACGCCGACGAGCTCCTCGATCGTCACGTCGATCGCGAGCTCCTCCTTGGCTTCTCGTTGCGCGGCCTCCGGCGACCGACTCGCCGAGGTCGACGAAGCCGCCGGGCATCGTCCAGCGGCCCCGGCTCGGCTCGGTGCCGCGGCGCATGAGGATGATGTGGCCGTCGGGGTCGCGCGGGATCGAGCACGCCGACCGGCTTGGGTTGAAGAACGCCGCGTAGCCGCAGTTGGGGCACACGATCGACCGCGGGTAGGTGACGTCCGCCTCGGCGGCGCAGCGCGGGCAGAAGCGGACGTCCTGGAGCGCCGGGTTGAGGCGTCACCGCCTGCGCTCCCACAGCTGCATGTCGGACACCCGGCGGTAGCCGAGCGCGCGGTAGAGCTTCTCGCCCAGCTCGGTGGCCTGCAGCGACGTGCTCGTGAGGCCGGCCTCGCTGCGCGTCGAGCGCCACGCGGGCCATCACGTCGGTGGCCAGGCCCTGGCGGCGGGCGTACGGGGCGGTCGCCACGAAGGAGATCCCGCAGTCCTCGCCGTGGTGCAGCGCGAGGGCGACGCGACGCGGCGCGGCCCTCGTGGTCGGCCTTGTACGGCGAGCAGCAGGCCGTCGGGGAGCGGCGCGAGCGTGCGCTCCAGCCGGCCGTCCGGGTTCCCGTAGGCGAGGTCGTTGACGTGGCCGACGGTGGCGAGGTCGGCGGGGCCGGCGGGCGCGTGGCCGTTGAGGTTCAGGTCGTCGATCGTCGGCGCCCATGCCGGGGGAGGAGGAGGTCATCCGCATGCCGGCGTCCTTGAGGCGCGCGACGACGTCGCGCCTTCGCGCCGTCGGTCCACACGCCCCAGCGGCGGATGCCGATCTGGTCGTAGCGCTTGCGGAGCGCGTTGCAGGACGCGGCGCTCGATGTACGGCTCCATCGCGATCGCGGCGTTCAGCGTCGGCGAGTCGGGCGCCGCGGGGACGAACGAGCGCGACCACGCCGTGCTCCTCGACGACGACCCCGCCGGCGGCCTGGCCGCCGAGCAGGGACTGGAGCCGCGCGAAGCCCTGCCACAGGCGCTCCTGCAGCGTGCCGTCGTCCATGCGCCGGAGGCTACCCCGGTGGGCGCTCGAGGCTGCCCAGCTGGGCCTGCAGCTGGCGCATTCCCTGCAGCCAGCGGGCGTGGTCGGCGCCGCGGTTGCGCATGTAGCGGCCGACCTCCTCGTGGGGGAGGATCAGGAAGCGCTCCTCGTTGATGGCCTGCGACGACGTCGTCGGCGACCTGCTCGGGCTCGATGATCGTCGCGATCTGCTTGAGCTTCTCGACGTCGAGGCCCTCGGTGACCATCGGCGTGTTGACGAACTGGGGGCACAGGCAGGAGGCGCGGATGCCCTGGTCGCGGTAGGTGATGTCGATCCACTCGGCGATCGCCACGGCCGCGTGCTTGGTGGCGGCGTAGCCGAGGGCGCCGAGTTGGGTGAGCAGGCCGGCCGCGGAGGCGGTGCTGATCAGGTAGCCCTCTTCGCGTTCGAGCATCTTCGGGATCAGGTTGCGGGCCGCCCAGATGTGGCTCATGACGTTGACGCGGTGGAGCAGGTCCCAGTCGTCGTCGGTGAGGTCGGGCGGGCCGCCGGAGGCGCCGGTGATGCCGGCGTTGGAGAAGAAGATGTCGATCGTCGCCGTTGCGCTCCTCGGCGGTCGCGATCAGCGCGTCGATCTGGTCGCGGTGGCCGACGTCGACCTGCACGATGTCGCCGCTCGCGTTCAGGTCGGCTCGGGTGACCCGCGCGCCCTCCTCCTCGAAGCGGGTCGCGCACGCGAGGCCGATCCCGCTCGCGGCCCCGGTGACGACGACGTGCCGGTCGGTCAGCTCCATGCGCGCGGACCCTACAGTCAAGGGCGATGCCCACTGTGACCCGAGAGATCCGGCTCGCCCGCCGCCCGCACGGCGAGCCCGCCGACGACGACTTCGAGCTCGCGGTCCGCGAGCTGCCCGACCCCGCGCGACGACGAGCTGCTCGTCCGGAACGTGTTCATGAGCGTCGACCCGTACATGCGGGGGCGCATGAACGACCGCAAGTCGTACGTGCCGCCGTTCGAGATCGGGAAGGCGCTGATGGGCGGCGCGGTGGGGGAGGTCGTCGGGAGCGGCGAGCTGGTCGTGCACCAGAAGGGCTGGCGCGAGCACGCGCTGGTCAAGCGCGACGCAGGCACTGCGAGGTCGATCGGCTGGAGGGCGTCCCGCCGTCGGCGCTGCTCGGCGCTCTGGGGATGCCGGGGTTGACCGCGTGGGTCGGGCTGACCGACATCGCTTCGTTGCAGCCGGGCGAGACGGTGTTCGTCTCGGCCGCCGCGGGAGCCGTGGGCTCGGTGGCGGGCCAGATCGCCAAGGCGCGCGGCATGCCGCGTGATCGGCAGCGCCGGCGGGCCGGAGAAGGTCGCGTACGTGCGCGACGAGCTGGGCTTCGACGTCGCCTTCGACTACCGCACCGAGCGGCTCGAGGAGGAGATCGACGTCTACTTCGACAACGTCGGCGGGCCGCAGCTCGAGCGCGCGATCACGATGCTGCGGCGCGGCGGGCGGATCGCGCTGTGCGGGGCGGTGTCGCAGTACAACGCCGTCGAGCCGGCGCCCGGGCCGCGCAACCTCGGGCTGATGGTGGGCAAGCGAGGGCTCATGCGCGGCTTCATCGTCGGCGACCACGCCGACCGCGATCCCGAGTTCCGCGCCGAGGTGCTGGAGCTGATCTCGCTCCGGCCGTCTGAAGCTCGCCGAGACGGTCGTCGACGGCGGGCTGGAGGCGGCGCCGCGCGCGTTCGTCGACATGCTCGCCGGGCGGCACCTGGGCAAGGTGGTCGTCTCGCTGTGAAGCGCTCGGCGGGCGTGCTGCTGCGGCGGGAGTCGGGCGAGGTCCTGCTCGTGCATCCGGGCGGGCCGTTCTGGGCCAAGAAGGACCTCGGGCGCGTGGTCGATCCCCAAGGGCGAGTACTCCGACGGCGAGGATCCCGAGGACGGCCGCGCGGCGGGAGTTCGCTCGAGGAGTTGGGCGTCCGCCGCCCGCGGCCGTTGGCCGACCTCGGCACGGTGAAGCAGAAGAACGGCAAGGAGGTCCGCGGGTTCCTGGCGGTCTGGCGACCTCGACGTCGCGACGTCGTCAGCAACACCTTCACGATGGAGTGGCCACCGCGGCAGCGGCCGCCAGGCCGAGTTCCCCGAGGTCGACCGCGCCGAGTGGTTCGACATCGAGACCGCCCGCGAGAAGCTCAACCCCGCGCAGGCGGACTTCCTCGACCGGCTGGACTAGAGCCGGCGAGCCCCGATGTAGTGGTGCGCCCCAGTACGAGCCGCCGATCGGGTGCTCCATCACGCCATGCGAGGTCGCGCGAGATCGCGGTCGAGTTCGACGTCGCGATGCCCACGTGCGACGCGCCCGGCCCGTTGGCGTTGAAGAACACGAGGTCGCCGGCCTGGATGTTCGCGCGCGACACCGGCACGCCCACGTTCCACTGCTGGAAGCTCGTGCGCGGGAGGCGTGACGCCGACCTGCTTGAAGGCGTAGACGAGCAGGCCCGGAGCAGTCGAAGCCCCCGGGCGACGTGCCGCCGAGCACGTACGGCGTGCCGATCTGGCTGCGCGACGACCGACAGCGCCGACCCGCCGCCGCCACCGCCGCGTCGCGGGCGAGCCGGAGATCCCGAGCGCGCCGAGCGTCGCCGGCCCGACCACGCCGTCGACCTCGAGCCCGTTCCGCGCCTGGAACGCCTTCACCGCGGCGCGCGACTGCGGCCCATAGACGCCGTCCGCCGGGATCCCCAGCTTCTGCTGCACGGCGATCGTCACGGTCCGGCTCGGCTGCGGGCCCGTTGCGCGTGGTGGTCGTCGTCGCCCACCTTGGAGCGCCGCCCGGGTCATCGGCCCGACGATCCCGTCGACCTCGAGCCCATGGCTCGCCTGGAACGACTTGACGGCCCGCTTCGTCTGCCGCCCGAAGATCCCGTCCGCGGGGATGCCCAGCGCCTGCTGGACCGCCACCACCGCCGGCCCCGCGAGCCCTTCTTCAGCATCCCGGTCGAGTCGCGCCGCCGTCGCCGTCGTCTGCTGAGCGCGTCGCGGTCTGCACCGACGGAGTCAGGATCGCCGTCGCCGCCAGCGCGAAGCCGACCTTCCGCGCCGTCGGCACGTTCGCCCGTCGCGCCGCCTCCCTCTCCCGCCGCAGCCTCGACCGATTCAGCGATCGCTCCCACAGCTCAACGACCCAAGATCCCGACGCCCGGGCGGCAGCGCCAGGATCGCCCAACCGTCGTCGTGCACAGCTCCGCTGACGCTCATCCGAATCCGTCCTCTCCTCCTGGCGCCTACGAGGTGAGCTGACGGGCTCGCGCTTCCGCGCTACGCCGTACTCCACGACGGCGATTCGCCCCCGGGACGGCCCCCGGCCATCCCAACGGTTCCCCCGCTCCCGCCGCCCTGGAGGCAGCGGGATTCGGCTATGTCTCAGGTCGCCATAACACCAGAAGCTCTGGATGGATTCGCTTCGCCACGACGCACCGGATTCCTGCAGCGTCTACGCGGGCTCGCAACAGGCGCCGACGCCGCTACCCTCCGTGCCGCACGCCCTCTTAGCTCAGTTGGTAGAGCACTTCCATGGTAAGGAAGGGGTCGCCGGTTCGAGTCCGGCAGAGGGCTCTCGCGAAGCCGCTGGAAACAGCGGCTTTTCTGCTCTCAAGGGGCAGGTCTCGCGTGGGCCGCTCGGGAACCCTCGGGAACCCCAGCGTCGGCTGACGCGCGCTCGCGATCAGCGCGTCGAGGTCGGCGTAGCGCACGTCGCCGAGCGCGTCGATCACGTGCGCGTAGGTCTCAAGGTGCAGCCCGGCGCCGTGGCCCATCCGCGCGCCGCCGCGGGCAGTGTGTAGCCGCAGTAGTGGCAGCGCTGACGCGTGCGTGTGCCGCAGCCCGTAGAGCGTGACGCCTGGGCAGCGCGCGCCGCGCCCAAACCGCATCGCGTCTGCGGTCATCTCCCCGACGTCGGGTCTCCCCGCGGCCGCCCGACTCCAACCGCCACGCCTTGAGCTCGCGAGCCTATTCCGACAAGGTTGCTTGTAGCGCCGAGACGTAGGTCGCGGCGTCGTCCGACTTCAGCTGCTGGAAGAAGGCGTCGTAGCTGACGGGCGAGAGGAACTTCATGTGGTAGCGCCTGCCGGTGTTCTCCGCGTTCAGGCGCTCGAAGTGCTCCGTCGCGAAGCGGAGCTTCGCGCTGTTCTCGTCGCTGTCGTCGTCGTCGGCCTTGATCTCGACGACGAGCACGTCGCTCCCGTTCTCGAGAACGAGGAAGAAGTCAGGGAAGAACCGCCCTCGCTTCGTGTGGTCGCCCTTCCGCCAGCGAGAAGGCGATCTCGTACCAACCGACGTCGGGCGCCTTGACCCACGCCTGGAGCTTGTTCGCGATCTCGGTCTCGAAGAGCCGCCGCGTGAACTCCCGCTCCGGGCGATGCGTCGTGAGCACGACGTTGACCGGCGTCTTGAAGAGGTATGCTGTTCGCGATGCGCGTCGACGCCTTGCCGGGAAATTCGCTCTCGTCGCCGACGATCTCGTCCAAGCGACGACGGTCGTCGTCGTGCGACAGATCTGCGGAGTGATCGTCGTAGAAGACCTTCGCCTCCTTCATGAAGGAGGTGAGGCCGGCTGACCGCGTCGGAAGGTCGTGCGTCGACATCGTCGATAGCTGGTCAGGCTTCAGCTTGATCCGGACCGTCTTGTTCGTCTGGCGGTGGATGTTTCCGATCGCCCGGAACAGCTGCTGGACGTTCTGCTCGGACACCAGGTCGCGCGTTTCGCCGATCCGCTTCAGCGACTCGCGAATGACCTGACGGAGCATCCGGCGCCGGATACTCGTCGGCGTAGGTCGTCTCGCCCTCGGCATCGATCGACTTCAGCCGACCGCGTATTCGCTTCACGACTTCGTCCACCGAGTACGCCGGGTAGCGGATTGAGGTCTTGAGCGTCATCTCGCCGCCGGCGAGGGCACTCGTGAAGACGTCCGTTCGTTCTAGCTCTTCGGCTTGGTGCTCGAACTGGACGTAGCCCTCTCGGAAGAGCGTGACCTGGCCGTTCCCGTTCTTCGCGACCAGCTCCTGCTCTTCGGTTTCGGTTTCGTAGGTGAGCTGATCGACCTCGAAGTGGAAGGTGTCGCGCGGCGGCGCTTCGACCGGATAGCAGTGGAGCCGCCGCTCCTGCTCCAGGACCTCATCGACAAGGCCCTTGATCTCGCCAGCCCACGCGACGTGGTTGAAGACCCAGACCTGCGGATTGGACGTGCCCGGCGGCACGCGCAGACCGCGTCCGAGCACCTGGGCGATGAGCAGCTTCGATGCAAAGGCACGCTTCTCGTGGGGGATGATCTGGAACACGTTCTTGACGTCCCAGCCCTCGGTGAGCATCGACACCGAGAAGATCCATTCGACGGAACTGTTGCCGCGGTCGACGTAGGGGAGCTGCGCGACGTTCGCTTGGTGGTCCTTCCGTCGAGGACACGACCAGGACCTTGTCTGCGGCCTGATCGGGCGTCATGTCCTCGGCTTCCGCCAGGAACGACACGAATTCGCGGGCCAGCTCGTCGCCGTCGTGATCCGGTTCGTGACGAGCATCGAGAGCGGCTTCAGGGTGCGGATACCGCTTCTGGTTCTCGTGGTGGAGCTGAAGGTACTTCTGAAACTTGCTCTCCTGCGTCTCCTGCGACTCGCTCGTGACGCGATAGTTCACGAGCTTCACCGTGCGCTCCTCCATCGCTTCGCCGGATGGAGTAGCGAGCCACGACGTCCGCGAAGTAGTCGTTGCCGACGTAGCACGTCCCGGAGAACCCGGCGATGCGGTCGAAGCCGAAGTCGGGGTTGTCCAGGAACTCCTTCCAGCGTCGAATCGCACGGTCTGGCCCGTTGCAGGCGTGTAGATGTGGTGCGCCTCGTCGCAGAGGACGAGCGTCGACGCGCCCTTCCCCGCGAACGACTCGCGCACTGATCCGCCGACGTGCTCGTATGTCGCGTGAATGTTCTCAATGCAGATGTCGCCGACCTGGGTCGTCGTCGTCGGCATCCACGATCTCGGGGTTCCGAACGGCGGCGGATTCCGGGATCTCAGTGCGAAGGTGTTCCGAGCCGGACAGCTCTTTGAACTTGACGTTCAGACCGGCCTCGATCGTCAGCGACGGACACAGGACCAGCACGCGGTCCACGATGCCCTCGGCGAGCAGGATCCGTGCGATGCCGTACATCACGTAGCTCTTGCCGGTGCCGGTCGCGAGGTCGACGGAGCAGGCGAGCTTGTCGGGAAACGGGAGCGCGGCCAGGAGACCGTCGAGCGTCCCGTACCGCTCCGCCAGGTAGGGGTTGTCGCGTAGTTCTCCTTCGCCAGCTCTGCGGTGCTGTCGTACTCGCCCCCGCGAGGAAGCGGCATACGCTCCGGATTGCCTCCTTCTGGTACTCGCGAGTGCCGCAGAGGGCATCGAGAAAGCCCTCGTAGGCGTCGAGGTTCAGACGGGCAGGGTCGACGTCGGTGCTGACACGCAGCACCAGAGTCCTCGTTTCCGAACCGGGAGATCGCGTCGGGCATGCGCTATCCGGCGGAGCCGAAGTCGGCAGCTATCTTGAGCCTCTCGGTACTCGTTTCCGAAGACGTCCAGGTAGACGAGCATGAGCTGGTCGCCCACCACGCTGGCGGGGATCTCGAAGCGGTAGTCGCGGCGGGCCAGCGCGTCCGCGTAATGCACCGCGTCTAGAT
>CAVTXQ010000004.1:0-35846 GCA_963738795.1 uncultured Gaiellaceae bacterium
GGCCGGAGCCGGGCACAGGCCCGGCTCCGGATCGTCGAACGGGTTCGGGCTAGCCGTGGATCGAGACGAGCAGCGGGATGATCAGGATCGCGACGATGTTCGCGATCTTGATCATCGGGTTGATCGCCGGGCCTGCCGTGTCCTTGTAGGGGTCGCCGACGGTGTCGCCGGTGACCGACGCCGCATGCGCCTCGGAGCCCTTGCCGCCGTAGGCACCGTCCTCGATCAGCTTCTTCGCGTTGTCCCAGGCGCCGCCGCCGGAGGTCATCGCGATCGCGAGGAAGATGCCGGTGACGATCGTGCCGATCAGGAGCCCGCCGAGCATCTCGGGGCTGATGATCCCGACCGCGATCGGGATCGCGACCGGGATCAGCGCGGGCAGCAACATCTTGTTGATCGCCGACTTCGCGACCAGGTCGACCGCCTTGCTGTAGTCGGGACGCTGCGTCCCTTCCATGATCCCGGGCATCTCCTTGAACTGCCGCCGCACCTCGACGACGACTTCGCCGCCGACGCGGCCGACGGCCGTCATCGCGAGCGCGGCGAAGAGGAACGGCATCATCCCGCCGATGAAGAGGCCGGCGATCACGTACGGGTTCTCGAGGCCGAAGGTCGTGCGTAGGCCCTCTTCGTCCAGGCCGCGCCTGTACTCGTCGAAGAGGACGAGCGCGGCGAGACCCGCCGAGCCGATCGCGTAGCCCTTCGTGACCGCCTTCGTCGTGTTGCCGACGGCGTCGAGCGGGTCGGTGATCGCGCGGACGGACTCGTCCAGGTGGGCCATCTCGGCGATCCCACCGGCGTTGTCGGTGACGGGGCCGAACGCGTCGAGGGCGACGATCAGGCCGCACATCGAGAGCTGGGCCATCACGGCGACGCCGATGCCGTAGAGGCCGGCGATCTCGTACGCGGCGATGATCCCGGCCGCGATCACGATCACCGGAGCCGCGGTCGCGCGCATGCCGACGGCGAGGCCCTCGATGATGTTCGTGGCGTGACCTGTCTGCGACGCCTTCGAGATCGACTTGACGGGATTCCAGCGCGAGCCGGTGTAGAACTCGGTGATCGCGACGAGCGCGAAGGTGATCGCCAGGCCGACGAGCGCAGAGCCGTAGAGCTCGCCGAAGCTGAAGCGGCCCTCGTCGAACGCCATCGTGACGGGGATGAAGCCGATCGCCGAGAGCACCGTCGCGGCGAGGACGCTCTTGTAGAGCGCGTTGATGATCGAGCCGCTCTTGCCGATCCGGGCGAAGTAGATCCCGATCACGGAGGCGAGGATCGAGACGCCGCCGAGCGCGAGCGGGAAGAGCGGCAGGTTCCCGAGCGGGAACGCCGTCCCCAGCAGCATCACGGCGACGGCGGTGACCGCGTACGTCTCGAACAGGTCGGCCGCCATACCGGCGCAGTCGCCGACGTTGTCGCCGACGTTGTCGGCGATCACGGCCGGGTTGCGCGGGTCGTCCTCCGGGATGCCGGCCTCGATCTTGCCGACGAGGTCGGCGCCGACGTCGGCGGCCTTGGTGAAGATGCCGCCGCCGAGGCGCGCGAAGACGGAGATCAGCGAGCCGCCGAACGCAAGCCCGATCAGGGCGTCGATCGCGGTCTCCTGGCTCTTGTCGAAGAACTCGGTGAGGATCCCGTAGTAGCCGGCGACGCCCAGGAGGCCGAGGCCGACGACGAGCAGACCGGCGACGGAGCCGGCCCTGAAGGCAACCTCGAAGGCGGGACGGAGGCCCTGCTTCGCAGCCTCGGCTGTGCGCACGTTCGAACGAACGGCCACGTTCATGCCGATGAAGCCCGCGGCTGCCGAGAGCGCCGCCCCGATCGCGAAGCCGATCGCCGTCGCCCAGCCGAGCTCGGGGTAGAACCCGATCGCGAGGAACGGGACGACCGCGACCGCGGCGATGGTGATGTACTGGCGGCGCAGGTACGCGGCTGCGCCCTCCTGCACGGCGCGGGCGATCGCCTGCATCGCCTCGCTGCCGGCGGGCCGCTGCAGCAGCCACCAGGTGAAGTAGAGCCCGAATCCGACCGCGACGCCCGCGCAGACGAGCGCGAACGCAACAGCGTGGTCATTGAAGAAATCCATCAAGCCTCCGTCCGAATTGCCCCGTCACAAAGTGAGCGCCGAGGCGTGCTCGGCGCGGGGGATTATGTAGCACAAGCGGCGGCCGGTGCCCCGGATCAGGAGGCGGGCTCGACCGCCGACGCGTACGCGAGCTGGAGGTTCGCGAGCACCTGCTCGAAGTCGCGCTGGAGCTCCGGCGGGATCGACCCGGAGAGCACGGGAACGAGCATGCGGAGGGCTTCGATCGCGAGGCGCGCCTGCTCGAGATCGCGGTGCTCCTCGGAGAGCCGGTGGTAGGCGAGCGAGGAGACGGTCGAGAGCGTCTGCACGAGCAGGTCGGAGACCTTGAGCCGGCTGAGCGCGTCGAGGAGCTCCTGCTCGGTGACGTCGTCGTCAGCCACGAACGGGGACGCCGGCCTGCTCGGCGTAGATCTCCTCGAGCGTCGCCCCCTCTTCGAAGCGGGCGATCTGCCGCTCGGCGGCGTTGCGCTCCGGGATCGAGAGGTGCGGGGCGGCGCCGATCTCCTCGGCGACGGGCGCGACCCATTCGAGCAGGCGCTCGAGGCGGGCCCGTGCCGGCACGACGTCGCCGCGCTCGAGGTCGATCAGCTCACCCGAGAGCCCATGCCGGATCGCACGCCAGATGTTCTCCTCGATCAGGCGGTGCGGCTGATCCGCGACCGGCTCGCCCTCGTCGTGAGCGCGCGCGATCCGAGCGGCGAGCGCGTAGCCGAAGGCGGCGAGCGCCTGCGCCTCACCGAGGTCGGGCTGGCCGTCCGCGATCCGGATCTCGACCGTCGGGAACCCGAGATGCGGGCGGACGCTCCACCAGAGCTGCGTGTGCTCGGTGACGGAGCCCGTCTCGTAGAGGAAGCGGACGTAGTCCTCGTACTGCTGCCAGGACGCGAACGCGTCCGGGACGCCGCAACGGGGAAAGAAACGCGTAAAGATCTGCGTCCGCGCCGAGTGCAGGCCCGTGTTGACGCTCTCCACGAACGGCGAGCTGGCCGAGAGCGCGAGGATCTCGGGGAGGAAGTTGCGGAGGCCGTTCGTGACCGCGATCGCGCGGTCGGCGCCGCGGATGCCGACGTGGACGTGCAGGCCGAAGGTGTTGTTGCGCCAGACGACGTAGCGGAGCAGCTCGTCGTTGCGGCGGTAGTGCGGCGTGTCGATGATCCGCTGGTCCTTCCAGTCGGCCCAGGGGTGCGTGCCCGTCGCGGCAAGCCCGATCCCGAGCGTGTCGACGAGCGCGTCGAGCTGCGCACGCCGCTCGGTCATCGCGGCCGGGATCTCGGCGAACGACTCGCAGCGGCCGGTCTTGATCTCGACCTCCGACGCGATCAGCTCGCCGACGAGGTTCGGCTCGAGCGGCGTCCCCTGCGCGGCCGCCTGGACGTCCTCGAAGCGGTTGACGAGGTCGAGCGAGCCGGGGTCGAGCAGCGCGAACTCCTCCTCGACCGCGACCGTGAAGTCGGACCCGCTCTCGAACCCCTCGCGCGCAGCGTCGAGAAGCTCGGCGTAGCCAAGCCGTTGCTCGTCACCCATCGGCGTGAGGGTAGTCGAACGGCTCCAGGAGGCGGCGCGCGACTCCGGCCCAGCTCCAGCGGCTGACGGTGGCGTTGCGCGCCGCCTCGCGGATGTCGCGACGGTCGGCCTCGGGCAGCGAGAGCAGCTCCTGCAGCTTCGCCGCGAGCTCGGTGGCGTTCCCGGTCTCGAAGCTGGCGAGATGTCGCAGGTGCGGCGGGTATTCCTGCTCGAGCCCGTCGGCGATCTCGGCCAGGCCGGAGTGGCGGGCGACGAGCGGCGGCGAGCCCGCGGCGGCCGCCTCCGCCGCGACCATCCCGAACGCCTCCGGGAAGATCGACGGGACGACGGTCGCATCGGCGAGCGCGAGCAGATGAACGAGGTGGCGGTGCTCGAGCGGGCCGGTGAAGAGCGTTCGCGGGCCGGCCGCCGCCTCGAGTGTCTCGCGGTAGTCGCCGAAGCCGACGATGACGGCCCGGGCATCGACCTGCCGCAGCGCCTCGAGCAGGACGTGGACGCCCTTGTTGTAGAGGAGCTTCCCGAAGTAGACGACCGTCGGCTCGTCGCCGGCGAGGAACGCCGCGAGCCGCTCCGCGTTGCCTTCGTCCGGCAGCCGCTCGTTCGCGTTGCCGGGGTTCGGTGGATCGTGGTTCGCCTCCTCGAGCAGGCCGGCGAGCGCCTCGACGCGAGGGCGCGGGCGCCATTCGTCGACGTCGACACCGGGCGGCACCTCGTGGACACGCTCGACGTGGCCGACCACGTCCTCCAGCACCTCCCGGATGTGGGCGGAGCCGACGAAGACTGCCCCGGCCTGCGCGAGCGCGTCCCGACCCCACGCGGACAGCGCCTCGTTGCCGCGCAGCGAGTACTCGAGCTCGGAGCCGTGTGCCTTGACCGCGAAACGGGCGCCGCTCGCCGCTCCGACCGGCCCGCCGAGCAGGACGTGGTTCGCGAAGACGAGGTCGGCGGGCAGGTGCTCGCGCAGGGCGGCCGCGTTCCGCTCCACCCACGTGTCGAGCTCCGCGCGGGTGCAGTCCTGGACGAGCTTGACCTCGTAGCCCTCGTAGCGGTCGAGCACGAACACCGGCAGCAGCCCACCCACATCCGGCCGGACGCTGCTGGCGCCGCCGAGGTCGTGGAGCCCGGGCTGCGGCTCCTGGCTGAAGACGGTGACGTCGTGGCCGGCGCGCGTCCACTCGCGGGCGAGGGCGCGTGTGTAGACGTTCGAGCCCGTGCCGCCGAGCAGGTAGCCGTGCCAGAGCAGGATCCTCACGTGTTGCCCGAACCGCAAATCGAGGGATCCCACATCGCCGCATCCTGCCGATATCGACCCCATGCTGCGTGCACTGGTCGTGCTCCTGAACGTCGTCGTCGCGCTCACCTGGGCTGCGACCGCGTCGAGCACGGTCGCCGTGTCGGTCTTCCAGGCCGCGCCGCTCTGCGAGGACGCCGAGGCCGGCTGCGAGGAGGAGGACGAGCTCGGTCTCGACGAAGAAGAGCCGCTCGACGACGAGCCGGTCGACGACGAGGAGTCGTACGACGACGAGGAGTCGTTCGACGAGGAGAACTTCGAGGACTTCTCCGACTTCGACGACGACAGCGACGGCGAGCTCGACTTCGAGGACTTCGACGACGACAACGACGGGATCGCAGACGCCGACGACCACGATTCGGACGACGACGGCGAGGACGACACGAAGGATCGCGACGACGACGGGGACGGGGTCACGGACGCGAAGGACTGCGACCGCGACAACGATGGCGCAGTCGACTCGAAGGACCGCGACGACGACGGCGACGGGATCGCGGACGCGAAGGACTACGACGACGACAACGACGGGATCGCCGACCGCAAGGACTACGACGACGACAACGACGGCGTCGGCGATCGCAAGGATCCCGACAACGAGAACGACGGCGTCGGCGACCTCAAGGACGCGGACGACGACAACGACTCGGTCGCCGACGCGCGCGACCTCGACGCCGACAACGACGGCGCCCCAGCCGCGAAGGACCGCGATGACGACGGCGACGGGATCGCGGACGCGAAGGACTCCGACGACGACAACGACGGTGTCGCCGACCGCCCCGACGCCGACGACGACAACGACGGCGTCCCGGACGCCCGCGAAGCGCCCGCGAAGAAGCCGCGCCGCTGACCTGTCCGCAGCGGACATGCGGGGTCCTGGCCCCGACGTGTCCGCTTACGTCAGGTGGAAGTACAACGCGTAGAGCAGCTCGACGGCGGGATTCGACGCGTGGACGGCGACGTCGCCCGGCACGTTGAGCAGCGCCTCGGAGTAGTTGAAGACGATCTTCACACCCGCGTCGATCAGGTCGTCGGCGGCCTGCTGCGCGCTGTCGGCGGGCACTGCGATCACGCCGACGATGATGTTGTTGTCGCGCACGGCCGCGCGCAGCTGCGCGTAGGGCTGGACGGCGAGGTTGCCGATCGACCGGCCCGTCTTGTCGGGATCCGTGTCGAGCACGGCGGCGATGTTGATCCCGTGCTCGGCGAAGATCGGCGAGCTCGCGATTGCCTGGCCGAGGCGGCCTGCGCCGACGAGGGCGATGTTGTGCTGCCCCTGCGTGCGCAGGATCTTGCGAATCTCGCCGAGCAGCGAGTCGATGTTGTAGCCGACCCCGCGCTTGCCGAACTTGCCGAAGCCGGAGAGGTCGCGGCGGATCTGAGTGGCGTTGATGTTGGTGTAGTCCGAGATCTCCTGCGAGGAGATCCTGTCCTTCCCCATCTTCTTCGCCTGCGTCAGCACCTGCAGGTAGCGGGAGAGACGCGCCGCAACCCCCACCGTCAACCGATCCGCCAACTCATCCCCCTCGTCGCTTGTGACACCTTCGTGACATTGTGCCCATGGTCTCCAGCGACCGCGGAGTGAACCGTCACCGGCAGACCTTGAGCCGCTGCCGAAGGGCCTCGGGCTGGACGAAGTACGTGAACGCGCGCTCGCCGTCGATCTCGACGACGGGAATCGACTCGCGGTAGGCCGCCTCGAGCTCCGGTGAGCCGGCGATGTCGACCCGCTCGAACTCGCCGGCGCAGACCTGCTCGACCACCTCGAGCGCCCGCTCGCACAGGTGGCACCCGGCCGCGGTGTAAAGCACGACCCTAGGGATAGAGCCCTCGCGTCACCGTCGCCTCCGCGACCCGGCGCACCGCGAGCCCGTAGGCGGCCATCCGCATGCTCGTCCGGTGCTGCTGCTGTGCCGTGAGTGTCTCCTGGAACGCCTTGGTGACGATGTCGTCGAGCCGCTGGTTGACCTCCTCCTCCTTCCAGAAGTACTCCTGCAGCCCCTGCACCCACTCGAAGTAGGAGACGACGACGCCGCCCGCGTTCGCGAGCACGTCGGGCAGGACGAGGACGCCCTGGTCCTCGAGGATCTCGTCGGCGCTCGGGGTGACAGGCCCGTTCGCCCCCTCGCAGACGATCCGGGCTTTCACCTGCGCGGCGTTGTCGGCCCTGATCACCTGCTCGAGCGCGCACGGCGCGAGCACGTCGCACGCGAGCAGCAGCAGCTCGTCGTTTCCGATCGCGTCGGCCGACGGGAAGCCCTCCAGCGTCCCGTGCTCCGACTTCCAGGCGAGCACCGACGGGATGTCGAGCCCGTTGGGGGCGTGCAGCCCGCCGTTCGAGTCGGAGACGGCGATCACCACCGCGCCCTGCTCGTGCAGCAGCCGCGCGAGATTGCGGCCGACGTTGCCGAAGCCCTGCACGACCACGCGCAGGCCGTCGATGCCCTTGTTCTCCTCCCCGAGTGCGTCGGCGATCACGTAGAGAGCACCGCGCGCGGTCGCCTCCTCGCGGCCGAGCGAGCCACCGATCGCAAGCGGCTTGCCGGTGACGACGCCGAGGACCGAGTGGCCCTTGTTCATCGAGAACGTGTCGAAGATCCACGCCATCACGCTCGCGTCAGTGCCGACGTCGGGCGCGGGGATGTCCTTCTCGGGGCCGATCTCGTTGATGATCTCGCTCGTGTAGCGGCGGGTCAGGCGCTCGAGCTCGCCGCGCGAGAGCTGCTTCGGATTGCAGACGACGCCGCCCTTGGCGCCGCCGAACGGCAGTCCCATCAGCGCGCACTTCCAGGTCATCCACATTGCGAGCGCCTTGACCTCGTCGACCGTGACGGCGGGGTGGTAGCGGATGCCGCCCTTCGAGGGGCCGCGCGCGATGTTGTGCGTGATCCGGTGGCCGCGGAAGACGCCGACCGAGCCGTCGTCCATCGTCACCGGGATCGAGACCTCGACCGCCTTCTTGCACTTCTCGAGGACGTTGATCAGGTTCGGGTCGATCCCGAAGGTCTCCCCGACGCTGCGCAGCTGCCGGCGCGCGAGCTCGAGCGGGTTCTCACGGAGATGCGTGGGGGCTTCCGCAGTCGACATCTCTGACTCCTTCAGTCGAGGCCGCCGAGGAGTCTAACGCCGCCGGGTCAGCGAATCCTGAAGGTCACGGTCTCCGCTTCGGCGGGCCCGTCGGGCGGCACTGCGAGCACGCGCAGACGGTAGGCGCCCTTCGCCAGAGCACCTCCGCGCGGCCCGCGCCCGGTCAGCCCGAACGCGTACCGCCCGGGCAGCACATCACGGAGCCGGGCGACGAGGCCGAGCCGCTCGCGACCGCGCCAGAGCTCGACGTCGAGCCGCGAGACCGGGCGCAGCTGACGCCGGCCGGCGAGGTCGCGCACCTGGCCGGCCTGCACCGTCAGCACGGCCGGCGCCCGGTCCGAGGCACGGAACGCGCGCGACGAGATGGCCACGCCGCCGATCAGCGCCGAGCCCTTGAAGGGCAGCGCGACCGCCCAGGGGACGACGACACGGCCGCCGCCCGAGACCTCGAGCCGGGCCCTGCCCTGGATCGCGCCCACGCGGCGCGGCAGGAACGCCAGACGCGCGATCAGCTTGACGGGCGCGGACTCACCGGGCGCGAGCCGCACCCGAGCCGGCGCGGCGGTGACTGACAGGCCGGCGATCGCCTCCGTCGCCGCGGCGACGTCGACGCTGACGCGCCGGGAGGAGACGTTCCGGACCGTGATCCTGCGCACGGCGGTCCAGCCGGCCTTGTCCGCCGAGCCGAAGCCGACGGTCGCGGGCTCCGAGATCACCTCGGCCGCCGACGCGGCCAGGGGATCGAGCGCGCCGGCGCCCTGGGCGGCGACGGGGCTGCCGGGCGCACGGACGCTCGTGCCGACGAGGGCCCCCTTCAGCGCGGCCGCGTCGAGCTCGGGCCGGGCCTGGGCGAGCGCGACCGCGGCGCCGCCGGCCAGCGCGGTCGCGGCGCTCGTGCCGCTGATCGTCGCGTAGCGGGCGGTGCGGTCGGCGTTCCGGCCCGGGTCGGCGGTGACGAGCTCGACGCCCGGCGCGGCGACTTCCGGCTTGATCCCGCCGCCGAAGGCGAGCCCCTGCGAGGAGAACGGAGCAACGGCCGAGCGGCGCTCGTTCGTCCGCCGGCCCGGCGCGCCGAGCGTGACGTCGACGTCGGTCCCGCGGGCGAGAGCGGAGCGGAGCGCAGCCGCGGCGGCACTCGGGATGCCGATCACGGGGACGTCGAGGCGGTCGTCGAGGCCGAGCGCTCCTGCCGGGACGACGCCGTCGACGAGGATCGCGGCCGCACCGGCGAGCACCGCGGAGCGCGCCTCGTCGGTCGGCCCCGACGCTCGCGACAGCAGCGTCGCGCGCCCCGCGACGAGGCTGTACCCACGGTCGTCGAAGTAGCGGGCGAGCGGCGTTCCGCGCGGCCCGGTGTCGGTGTCGCGCCGCGGCCGCGCGACCGTGAGCGCGAGCGGCCCCTGGGGAGCGGCGGCTCCGGCGAGCGCGACCTCACGGTCGAGCAGCACGTGCAGGCCGGCCCGCACGATCACCCGCACCGTCGCCGTCTCGGTGCGCAGGTCCGCCGCCGCGACCGTCAGCGCGGCCGGCGCGCCGCCCGGTCCCCCGACACTCCCGTAGCTCGGGCCGGCAGGCCCCTCGTTCCCGGCAGGCACGACGACGAGGGTGTCGAGCCGTGCGGCGCCTTCGACTGCCCGCGCGAGCGGGCCGTCCGGGAACGACGCGAACGGCTCGGTCACGCCCACGACCGCCACCCGCGCGGCGTCGAGCACGTCGCCGTCGGCGTCGGGATCGACGGCGCGCTCGATCCCGGCGAGCAGCTGGTCGGTGCGGCCGTAGACGGCGAAGCCGCCCTCGGCGCTCGGCTGCCAGCCGGCGACGCGGATCGGCAGGATCGACGCTGCGGGAACGACGCCGCGGATACCGCCCGGGCCGCCGCTGCCCGCGATCAGGCCCGCGAGCTGCGTCCCGTGACGCTCGAGGCGCGTCGGCTCGTCCGGGTGGGCCCGCGCGATCCCACGCCGCTCTGGATCGAGCATGTCGACGCCGTCGAGCAGCCGGTCGCGGATGAAGGGATGCGTGACGTCGACGCCGGTGTCGAGGAGCGCGACGGTGATGCCGCTGCCGTCGAAGCGGGGGATCCCGAGCTCGGCTCGCCGGCCCGCACCGGGTGCGAAAGCGGCGCCGCGCAGCTCCGCCGCCGAGAGCGCGGCCGGGTAGGCAGCGCGCACCGGGTAGACGCCGAGGACGTCGTCGTCGCGCTCGAGCAGCGCGAGCGCCCGGCCGTCGATCGGCGCGGAGAAGCCGTTGAACGTGCGCGTGTAGACGAAGTCCGGCACGAGCTGGATCCCCTCGCGCGACAGCCGCGCCGCGATCTGCTTCTGCGCAGCCAGCGCGCTCGCCGTCCACTGCCGCATCGCCGACTCGGTCGCCGTGCCCCCTGCTTCGGCAAGCCGGTCGGCGAGCGACGGGTTCCGGAGCACGACGATCATCCGCTGGCCGATCGCGATTGCGGCGCGGTCGCCGTCGACGAATCCGCGCCACGCTGCGGCGCCGTCCTCGGCGGCTACCGGCGGCTGGGCGGTCTGGGCGCCGCCGGCCGCGAGCAGCGCGACGGCGATCGCCAGCCCGGCGGCAAACCTGCGTCGGTCAGGCCCGCGATGCGTATGCGTCGAGGTCAAGGTAACGAGGATAGGGAAGGCGCCTGCCGTACCGGCCGGCGGACGCGATCATCGCCGCGTTGTCGGTGCAGAGCGGGAGCGGCGCGAAGCGGGCGCCGGGCAGCGATTCGCGCAGTTCCGAGTTCGCGGCGACGCCGCCGACGACGGCGATTTGCTCGTGCCCCGTCTGCTCGGCGGCCGCCCGCGTGCGCTCGACGAGCGCCCGGACGATCGCGCGCTGGTACGACGCGGCGAGATCCGCCTTCCGCGCCTCGGCGCCGTCGCCGAGGTCGCGGACGGTGTAGAGCAGCGCCGTCTTCACGCCCGAGAACGAGAAGTCGAGCCCGTCGAGCCGCGCGACCGGGAACGAGAACGCATCGGCGTCCCCCTCGCGCGCGAGCCCGTCGATCTCGCGGCCGCCGGGATAGCCCAGGCCCAGCAGCCGCGCCCCCTTGTCGAACGCCTCCCCGGCCGCGTCGTCGATCGAGGTGCCGAGCACCGTGTAGCCGGCGTGGTCCTGGACGTCCAGCAGCAGGGTGTGCCCGCCGCTCGCAAGCAGGCACAGAAACGGCGGCTCGACCGGATCGGGCGCGAGGAAGAGCGAGGCAACGTGACCGTGGAGGTGGTCGACGGGCGCCAGCGGCAGCCCGCGCGCCCAGGCGAGCGCCTTCGCCGCCGAGACGCCGACGAGCAGCGCGCCGACGAGCCCGGGCCCCTGCGTGACCGCGACCGTGTCGACGTCGTCGAGAGTCGCCCCCGCCTCGCCGAGCGCCTCGCGCACGACCGGCGAAACGAGCTCGAGATGTCGCCGCGACGCGACCTCGGGCACGACGCCGCCGTAGCGGGCGTGCAGCTCGGCCTGGGAGGAGACGACGTTCGAACGGATTTCGCCCTCCTCGGTCACGAGGGCCGCAGCCGTCTCGTCGCAGGACGTCTCGATCCCGAGGATCATCCCGCCTCGGCCTGCTCGGCCTTCTGCTCGGGAATCGGGTCGCGCCACATGATCAACGCGTCCTCGCGATTGTCCGTGTAGTAGCCGCGCCGGACACCGCGCGCGACGAAGCCGAGCCGCTCGTAGAGCTTGATCGCGCCCTCGTTCGAGACGCGCACCTCGAGTGTGTAGCCGCGCCGCTCGTCCGACGCGGTCACGTCGAAGAGCTCCTCGAGCAGGGCCCTGGCGATCCCGCGGCGGCGGTACTCGGACGTGACCGCGACGTTCATCACGTGCCAGGCGTCGACGTAGCGGGAGATGACGAGGTAGCCGACGAGGTCGCCGGTCTCCCGGTCGAAGGCGCCGAGCGAGAGCGAGCTCGGCTTGGCCAGCTCGCCGGCGAACATCGAGCGTGACCACGGGGTCGGATACGACTCGCGCTCGATCCGCTCGATGTCGTTCAGGTCGTGCAGCTCGAGCTTGCGCAAATCGACCTTCATCGAGCAACCTCGACGGCGTCGGGGAGCCGGACGTAGAGCGGCTCGACGAGCTCGACCGGGCCGAAGCCGGTCGCGAGCTCCGCGTGGAAGCGGGCGCGGGGCAGGTGCCGCTCGTCGTCGTCCGGCGGTACGACTGCGCCGGCCTGTTCGAAGACATCGCGGTAGCGGACGGCGCCGTCGCCGACGTAGGTGGCGCCGGGCTCGAGCTCGAGCTCGGCCGGAGCGACGGCGCGAGGCCCCGGCACGAAGACCTCGCGCCGCTTCGCGTCGACCACTGGGATCGCGCCGGGGGCGCCGGCGGCGAGCGCGTCGAGAGTCGAGACGCCCGCAGCGGTGACGTCGAGAGCGAGCGCGAGCCCGCGTGCCGCGGCGAGCCCGATCCGGATCCCGGTGAAGCTCCCAGGCCCGATCCCGACCGCGAGCGCGGTGACGTCGCGCGGGTGCGCTCCCGCCTGGCGGACGAGCGCGTCGACGTCGGCGAGCAGCGTCGACGCGCGCGAGACCCGCTCGCCGAGCACTTCGCCGTCGCCGACGAGCGCGCTCGTGGCGCGGTCAGTCGCCGTGTCGAAGGCCAGGATCAGCGGCATTCTCGAAGGTTACGTCGCCCTCGATCGCGATTCGCCGGCTCTGCTCGTCGACGTGCTCGAGCCGGACCGCCGCGCGCACCGGAGGCAGCCCGACACGAGCCGCCTCCGGCCACTCGACGAAGACGATCGCGTCCTCGAAGTACGGCTCGAGGTCGCCCCACTCGGCGGGCGAGACGGCCGTGAAGCGGTAGAGATCGAGGTGCGAGACGTCCGGCTCGCCCTCGTAGCGGTGGCCGATCGTGTAGGTCGGGCTCGTCACGGGCGCCGTGACGCCGAGAGCGCGGCAGGCGCCGCGCACGAACGTCGTCTTGCCGGAGCCGAGCTCGCCCGAGATCGTGACGACGTCGCCGCGGACGAGCTCCCGCGCCAGCCGCGCCGCGATCTCCTCCGTCTCCGCGGGGGAGCCCGACCGCAGCTCCACGGCGCTAGATGGTTGATCGGTAATTGGGGTGCTTCCGGGGACGATTCAGACCAAGCCGGGGGCCGCACTCGGCCGCAGCCAAGGCAGGCAGCCTTGGCAAGGCCGAGGGTGGTTCCCGGCGCCGTGTCTGGGTCGTCATCCGGGAGTGCCGGAATTGCCGATCAACCATCTAGAAGAGGCCGAGCTGGACGGCCGGCTCGCGTGGGTGCTCGGGCTCGGGCTCCGGCTCCACCTCGAGCTCGGCCGGCAATTCGATCGGCTCCGGCACGACGGTCGTCAGCCCGAGCAGCTCCGGAATCCGGCGGAAGTCCTCCTCCAGCACGGTCAGCATCGAGCGCGTGTAGAGCGCGGCCGCCGGGTGGTAGAGCGGGTACAGCGTGACCTCGTTGCCGCCGAGCGTCACCTGCTGCGGGACGCCGTGCACGCGCGTGATCCCGGTCGGCTTGCCGGAAAGGAGCTTCGTCGCGAAGTTGCCGAGCGTCGCAACGAGCGTCGGCCGGATCAGCTCGATCTGGTGGAAAAGGTGCGACTCGCAGGCCTCGATCTCCTCCGGCTGCGGGTCGCGGTTGCCGGGCGGGCGGCACTTGAGCACGTTCGCGATGTAGACGTCGGTGCGGGAGAGCCCGATCCCGTTCAGGAGCGTCTCGAGCAGCTTCCCCGCCTGCCCGACGAACGGGACGCCGTTCTTGTCCTCGTGGAAGCCGGGCGCCTCGCCGACGAACATCAGCTCCGCGTTCGGGTCACCGGAGCCGAAGACGACCTGCGTCCGCGTCGCGGCGAGCGGGCAGCGGGTGCACGTGCTCGTCGCCTTCTCGTACTCGAGCAGCAGTTCGCTCACGGCGGTGAGTCTAGACCCGTCGCCGGATGCTCAGCAGGAGCCGCAGCTCCCGCCGCAGCAGCCGCCCCCGCTCAGCTTGGGCTGGGACGAAACGCCCGCGAGCGAGAAGCTGGAGAGCTGCTTGAGCACGTTGCCGGCGCCGCACTCGGGGCACGCGACCGCCTGCTCCGCGTTCCGGACGAGCTCCTCGAAGTGCGACTCGCACTCCATGCAGGCGTACTCGTAGATCGGCATGCTCAAAGTCTAGATGGTCGACCGGCAATCCCCGCACTTCCGGATGACGCACCAGACGCGGCGCCGGAAACCACACTCGCCCTTGCCAAGGCAACCAGCCTTGGCCGCGGACGAGCGCGGCTTCCGGCTTGGTCTGGTGCGCCCCCGAAAGCACGCGAATCACCGGTCGGCCATCTAGTGGAGTGGACGACCCCGACCCTCGAGGGAGAGCTGGTGCGGCTGGAGCCGCTCACGCCCGAGCACGAGGACGGCCTCTGGGAGGCCTCGCGCGACCCGCTGACATGGCAGTGGCTCAGCGTCTTCCAGCCGACGACGCGGGAGGAGATGCACGACTACGTCGGCGACGCGCTCGCGAACCAGACGGACGGGACGGAGATGCCGCTCGTGACCGTCCGCCGTGAGGGCGACCGCGTCGTCGGCAGCACGCGCTTCCTCGCGCTGCGCCCGGAGCACCGCAGCCTCGAGATCGGTTGGACCTGGCTGACGCCGGAGGCCTGGGGCACCGGCGTCAACATCGAGGCGAAGCTGCTCATGTTCGAGCACGCGTTCGAGCGGCTCGGGTGTCTCCGCGTGGAGCTGAAGACCGACGCGCGGAACGAGCGCTCGCGCGGCGCGATGGCGGCGCTGCCGGCGCAGTTCGAGGGCGTCCACCGCAAGTCGATGCTCGTGCGCGGCGGCCAGCGGCGCGACTCCGCCTGGTACAGCGTCATCGACGACGAGTGGCCCGAGGTGCGGGCGAACCTGAGAGCGCGTCTCCTACGCCGGCTCGGCCGCTGACGCGAACAGGAACTCGCGTACGAGCGAGACCGCCTCCGGCCGGTCGCGGAAGACGCCGTGCCCGACGTCGGCGAAGCGCTGGTAGCGCACGAGCTCCTGCGGCAGCGCGGCGACGAGCTCCTCGACCCCGGCGATGGCTGCGCCGGGATCGTCCACGCCGGCGAGCATGAGCGTCGGGCACCGGACGTTTGCGGCCTCGGCACGAAGGTCGAAGTCTCGCTCGCCGCTGCGGTCCCAGTTCGCCGCCAGCGCGGTGTTCATAGCGATCCGCGCGACGACGTCAGGCGGGAGCCCGCGGCGCGTGTAGAGCGGCACGCACACACGCATGTACTCGCCGAACGAGGTCTCGGTTGGATTGGCGAAGTACCGCGCCGCCACCTCACCGGCGTCCGAGCCGCCGAGCCGGTCGAACTCCGCGATCACGCGCGTGTGGCTGTAGCGGGCGACCGTGCTGACGAGGACGAGCCGCTCGACGCGCTCGGGATGCCGTGCGGCGTAGAGCACCGCGACGAGACCGCCGACGCCGGTGCCGAGCAAGCACGGTCGCTGCAGCTCGACCGCATCGCAGAACTGCAGCATGTCCTCGACCCACGTGTCGAGCGTCCAGTGCGCCTCTTCGCTCCAGTCGCTCCGCCCCGACCCGCGCAGGTCGAGGTAGACCACCTGCGCGTCGCGCGCGAGCTCGGGCCCGACGTGCTCCTTGTAGAGCGAGTGGTCGAGCCCCGGGCCGGTCGGCAGGAGCACGATCGAGGGCCGCTCGCGCATCCAGGGGCCGTCCGCGACGAGCCACGTTCCTTCGACGTCGAAGAAGAGGTCGACCCCGTTCGCGGCGACCTTCACTCGCGACCCCCGTCGAGCCTGTCGAGGAAGCCGTGCAGCACGTCGGCAGTCTCCGGCACGTCGCGAATGATCGAGTGCCTCGCTCCGGGCACGCTGCGGAACTCCGTCTCCCCGCCGAGGAGCTCGGCGACCTCGCGGACGGACTCGAGCGGCGCGTAGGCGTCGTCCTCGCCGGCGAGCACGAGCGCAGGCGCGCGCACGAGTGGCAGGGAAGGCCGCAGATCGAGCTCCCTCGCCTCGCCACGCATCCAGTTGATCAGCACCTCCGGGCTCCAGTGGGCCCGCACGATCACGTCGTCGATCAGGTCGTGCTTCGAAAGCAGCGGGAAGCAGACCCGGACGAAGTCGGCGAAGCCACGCCCGTCCAGGTCGCCGTAGAAACGCTCGGCGATCTCGGCCGCCTCGGCGCCGCCAAGGCGCTCATAGACCTCGATCGAGCGCTCGGGCACCATCCGCGCCACGGGCGCGATCAGCACGAGCGCGCCGGGATCGTCCGGATACCTGGCGGCGTAGTCGAGCGCCACCACGCCGCCGAAGCCGAGCCCGAGCACGATCGGCCGCTCGATCTGCAGCGCCGTGCAGAACCCGTGGACGTCGTCGGCCCATCGCTCGACCCGGTGATCCTCCGGCCGCCCGGAATCGCTGCGCCCGGCGCCCCGCATGTCGAGGTAGATCACCTGCGCCCGCTCGGCGAGCATCGGCCCGATCTGCACCTTGAACGGCCCGTGGTCGAAGCCGGGGCCGGGGTGCAGCAGCACGATCGTCGGGCGCTCCCGCATCCACGGGCCCTCCGCTACGAGTTTCGTTCCGTGCACGTCGAAGAACAGCCGCACGTCGTCGACCTGGATCCGCATGGTTCTAGCCTATGCGGCGCTACACTGCTTTCGCCCGGTATCCGTTCGGAACTGGAGCCATAGACATGATCGAGAGAGCTCACGTGATCGGCGCCGGACGCGTCGGGTCGGCGATGGCCGCGCGCCTGCGCGAGCGTGGGCTCGACGTGTCCCCAGACGATCCGGAGCTCGTGCTTCTCTGCGTACCCGACCGCGCGATCGCGGCAGTGGCGGCGGCGCTCGAGCCCGGCCCCTGGGTCGCGCACGTCAGCGGCGCGACGCCGCTCGCCGCGCTCGACCCTCACGAGCGCCGCTTCGGGCTCCATCCCCTGCAGACGTTCACGCGCGGCCGGGGCGCCGAGCAGCTCGACGGTGCGTACGCGGCGGTGACCGCGGAGACGGAAGACGCGCGCGACGTCGGCCTCTGGCTGGCGCGGACGCTCGGGCTCGAGCCGTTCCCGCTCGCCGACGGGAAGCGGGCCGCCTACCACGCCGGGGCGGCGATCGCCTCGAACTACCTCGTGACGCTGCGCCGCGCCGCCGGCTCGCTGCTGGAGGCCGCGGGCGCTCCCCCGGAGGCGCTCGACCCGCTGATGCGCCGCACGATCGAGAACGGCTTCGAGCTGACGGGACCGATCTCGCGCGGCGACTGGGAGACGGTCGACGCCCATCGCGCCGCGATCCGGGCCGAGCGGCCGGAGCTCGAGCCGATGTACGTGGCGCTCGCCGAGACGACGAAGGCGCTCCTGTGAAGGTCGTCCGCCGGATCGGCGACCTCGAGCTCGACGGCGTCGTCGGCCTCGTCCCGACGATGGGGGCGCTCCACGCCGGGCACGAGGCGCTGATCGCGGCCGCGCGCGCCGAGTGCGAGACCGTCGTCGTCAGCGTCTTCGTCAATCCGGCCCAGTTCGACGAGGGGGCCGACCTCGCCGCCTATCCGCGCGACGAGGCGCGGGATCTGCGCATCGCCGAGGCGGCCGGCGTGGACGTGCTCTTCGCGCCCGCGCAGGAGGAGATGTACCCGCCCGGCTTCCAGACCTGGGTCGACGTCGAGGAGCTGTCGCGCGGGCTCGAGGGCGCGCATCGGCCCGGGCCACTTCCGCGGCGTCGCAACGGTCTGCCTGAAGCTCTTCAACATCGTCCGCCCGCGCTACGCCTACTTCGGGCAGAAGGACGCCCAGCAGGTTGCCGTCGTGCGTCGCCTCGTCCGCGACCTCGACCTCGACGTCGAGATCCGCGCGGTGCCGACGGTTCGCGACGCAGACGGGCTGGCGCTCTCGTCCCGCAACGGACGGCTGTCGGCCGCAGAGCGCGAGGCCGCGCTCGCCCTCCCCCGCGCGCTTGCGACCCGCGACCTCGCCGCCGCACGCGCCGCGCTCGACGGGATCGACGTCGACTACGTCGAGATCGCCGACTTCGACCCACCCGTTCTCGCTGCCGCGATCCGCGTCGGCTCCACCCGCCTGATCGACAACGTCGTCCTCGAGGAGGAACAGTGACCACACGCCCCCGCAAGCCCGCCCCCGGCACGCCCGCGCCCGGAAAGCTCGCGCTGCCGGAGCTTGCCCAGCTGAAGGCGCGCCGGCAGCCGATCGCGATGGTGACCGCGTACGACGCCCCGTCGGGCGCGTCTGGCCGACGCCGCCGGCGTCGACCTGATCCTCGTCGGCGACTCGGCCGCGATGACCGTGCTCGGCCACGACTCGACCGTGCCCGCGACGATGGACGAGATGCTCGTCCTCACGCGCGCCGTCACCCGCGGCGCGCGGCGGCCGCTCGTCGTCGCCGACATGCCGTTCGGGTCGTACCAGGTCTCCGACGAGGAGGCGATGCACAACGCGATTCGCTTCGTCAAGGAGGCGGGCGCCGACGCCGTCAAGCTCGAGGGCGCCGGGCCGATGCTCTCGCGCGTGCAGGCGCTCGTCGGCGGCGGCATCCCGGTGATGGGCCACCTCGGCCTGACGCCGCAGTCGGCGACGATGCTCGGCGGCTTCAAGGCGCAGGGCCGGACGGCGGAGAAGGCGCGTGCGGCTGCTACGAGGACGCGCTCGCGCTCGAGGCCGCCGGCTGCTTCGCGATCGTGCTCGAGGCCGTGCCGGCGCCGGTCGCGGCGCGGATCACCGAGGCGCTTGAGCGTGCCCGACGATCGGCATCGGCGCCGGCGCCGGCTACGACGGCCAGGTGCTCGTCTGGCACGACCTGCTCGGGCTCTACGAGGGCCACGCGCCGCGCTTCGTCAAGCAGTACGCCGACCTCGCCGACAGCGATCAAGGACGCGGTCGGCACGTACGTCGAGGACGTGCGCGAGCGCCGCTTCCCCGAGGAGCAGCACACGTACGCGATGCCCGACGAGGAGCTGGCGCTCTTCGAGGAGGCCGTTAGAACACGATACGAGAACGCCGCTAGGAAGAGCGCGACGAGACCGAGGGCGGCGAGCGAACGCCACCAGCTCCAGCCGTGAACCGTGCGGACGCCGACGAGCAGCAGCGCGAGCGCCCAGAGCGAGAAACCGAGCGCCGCAGCGTAGAAGAGGTCGCCCGCGGCGCCGGCGTCGTCACCGCCGCGCTTGAAGAGGTCGGTGCCGAAGATCACGAGGCCGAGCGGCCAGAGCACGAGCGCGGAGAGCGCGAGCGGTGCGACCGCGAACCCGAGCACGTGCCGCGCGCGGCGGAAGGTACCGGCGCCGCCGAGGCCGCGGGCGCCGACGTAGAGCGCACCGCCGACGATGAAGTAGCCGGCGAAGGCGACGAAGCCGCCGGCGAGGACGGCCCAGATCGCCAGCGTCAGCGGGTCGTAGAGCGGGTCGTCGTAGAGGACGCGCGCGGTGCTCGTGCCGAGCGCGATCGCGATTCCGGCGAGCAGCGTCAGCGCGAGCACCGGCTCGGCGCGGGCCTCGACGTCCTCCCGCTCCTCGTTCCGCAGCGCCGCGAAGACCGACCGCGGCGCCAGCAGCACCGCAGGCACGCGCAACCACCACTCGCGATCGACGTCCATCGCTGCGAGGGTAGTGGCTCGCCTACGGCTGAGGCAGCTCGACCGGCTTGTTCGCGCTCTTGAGCCGGTAGCGCAGGTCCAACGAGAGCTTCTGTCCCTTGGCCTCGAGCTGAAGCGTGATCCGTGCTGCCGAGAGCAGGTGCGTCCGCTCGTCGATCGAGAGGACGGCTTCGATGTCGCCGATCTTCAGGCCGAGGTCGTCGAGATCGAAAGTGAGTTCGCCGCCGGTGACGTCGGCGAGCGACCCGAGATTCATCGCCGCCTTCAGCAGACCGGCGGTGTCGACCTCCCCCGCGATCGTCGTCGTCGGCACGCCCGCGATCATCTGGCCCTCCGAGACACGAACGTCCTTCACGTACCGGGCGA
Source organism: uncultured Gaiellaceae bacterium (assembly GCA_963738795.1). GTDB lineage: Bacteria > Actinomycetota > Thermoleophilia > Gaiellales > Gaiellaceae > Gaiellasilicea. Next base: position 19,907 of record CAVTXQ010000004.1, read on the forward strand.
GCTCCTGGAACGCCTGCGCGCCCATCGAGCCGCTCATGCCCGCGGCATCCTTCGGCACGGGAGTCGCGCGCCAGCCGCTGCCGTCGTTCATCCAGGCACGGCCGTCGCGGACGACGACCTGCATGTTCATGTTCGCCCCCTCGGGGAGCCCGGTCGCGCTCATCGAGAACATCTCGCCCTTCGACGCGGCGCCGTTGAAGCGAAGTCGGAACTCCTCGCCGTCGGCCGTGACGGCGACGCTGCCCTCGAAGGTCGCCGACTGCAGCGCCGCCTGCGCCTGCTCGGCCTGGAGCAGCAGCTCCTGCGCGCGCTTCCCTTCCGCCGAGCTGCAGCCGGCGAGCAGGAAGCGACGCCAGCAGAGTGGCGATCAGCCGCGTCATGCAGCCGACATCGGCACGAGGTGGAGAGCGCAGCATCCCCCACTTGGTAGGTTCGGATCGTGGACGAGGAGCTGACGCGGACCGTGCGGGCGGCGATGCCGTACGCCGAGACGCTCGGACTCGAGCTCCTCGCCGCCTCGGCCGACGAGGTGCGCGGCCGGATCGCCTGGGAGGAGCGGCTGACGACGGCGGCGGGACTGCTCCACGGCGGCGTGCTGATGGGGCTCGCGGACACGGTCGGCGCCTACTGTGCGTTCCTCAACCTGCCGGACGGATCCAGCGCGACAGCGACGATCGAGTCGAAGACGAACTTCTTCGCCGCCGTCCGCGGCGGGACGGTCGAGGCCCGTTCGCGGCCGCTGCATCGCGGCAGCCGCACGGTCGTCGTCGAGACGGACCTCTTCGACGAGGGCGGCAAGCACGTCGCACGCGTGACGCAGACGCAGGCGGTGCTCTGACGCGCGTCGCCGTCCTGCTCCTGGTCGCCGTGCTGGCGAGCGGCTGCGCCGGCGGGGACGACTCGACGACGGACACGGTCACCGTCACGTTCACGACGACGGTCACCGTCACCGAGACGACGACGGACACCACCGAGAGCCCCGGCCCGTCCGGGACGCTGCCGGTGGACGCGTTCAACGCCCGTGCCGAGAGCGTCGACGAGCCGTGGGAGCGCGATCTGGCGGCGATCACGGCCGAGTTTCTCGCGCTGGAGGAGCAGGAAGGGGGCAGCCGCTCGTTCCAGTCGACGTCCAGCGGCGACAGCGCGAGCGCCTCGCTCCTGGTCGACGGCCTGGGCGACGATTCGGTGCGGGCGCGCCGCTACGAGCTGACGTTCAGCCGGCGCGACGACGGCACGTGGAAGATCGAGTCGGCCTCGTGGGTGCAGCGCTGCCACGAGGGCCGCGGGCACCAGGACTTCTCCGCCGAGCCCTGTCTCTGACTACCCCGCCGCCGGGTCGCGCGCTGCGACGAGACGGTCGAGCGCGTCCCTGCTGAGCCGGTTCCCCGTCACCTCGGCCAGGAACGGTCCGCGGCCGAGAGTTCGCAGCAGCAGAGGCTCGAGCGCGGTCACGGTCGCGTTGCGCGGCGCGTCGAGGATCAGCGCCGTCTCGCCGAAGGTCGCGTCGGGGCCGAGCTCGGCCACCGCCTCGCCGTCGCGGGTAACGGCGACGCGTCCCTCCGCGATCACGTAGACGACCTCCCCGTCTTCCCCCTGTCGCACGACCGCCTCGCCCGCCGCGGCCTGCTGCTCTCCGAGCGACGAGGCGAGCCGGCGGAGGGCCGCATACGACAGCGGTGCGAAGACGACCGTCCGTCGCAGCAGCTCGAGCTCGTCGGCGCGAACCGCCATGCCGTCGTCGATGCGCCCGAGGGCGCCGTGCGCGAGCGCGGCGAGGACCGGCAGCAGGGCGCCGACGGCAATCAGGGCTCCGCGCGAGCCCAGCAGGTCGAGCAAGACCGGCGCCGTCAAGGAGCCGAGCGCCACGCTGACGATCACGACCAGCTCGAAAAGGCCGAAGACACGACCGAGCAGGCGCTCGTCGACGTGCTCCTGCATGCTCGTGAAGCCCGCGACGTCGAGCAGACTGTTGGCGAAGCCGGACGCGGCGAGCGCAACGAGGGCGACGCCGGTCTCCGGCCAGATCCCGATCAACGCGAGCGGCAGACCCCAGCCGGCGAGCGAGAGCTGGAACGGTCGCCCGAGCCCGCCGCGACCGACGAGCGAGATTCCCGCGAGCGCGCCGGCGAGGCCGCCGAGGCCGAAAGCCGCCGTGAGCGTGCCGACGCCGGGCTCGCCGATCCCGAGCACGTCGATCGCGACGACGACGACCAACACGCCGAGCACCCCACGCACGAAGGCCTGCGCGCCGAAGAGGCCGACGACGAGCCGCACCGGACGGTTGTGGGCGAGCGCGCCCACACCTTCCCGCAACTCCCTCAGGACGCCGGGACGCGCTCCGGTGCCGGCCGATGGTGCGCCCGCGCGAATCCCCGCGATCGCGGCGAACGACAGGAACGAGATTGCGCCGCAAGCCGCGAAGACGGCGGCCGGCTCCGACACCGCGAGCAGCAGTGCGGCTGCGAGGGGGCCGGCCAGCACCGCGGCCGACTCGAGCGAGAGTGCCGCCACGTTCGAGGCGGAGAGCTCGCGCGGCGACCGCGCGAGCAGCGGCACCAGCGCGAGGTGGCAAGGGCGGTGCGCCGCCAGCGGCACCGCAGCGAGCACCGCCGACGCGTAGACGGCGATCGGGGCAGCATCGAGCGCGAGCGCAGCGGCGGCGGCCAGGCAGGCGACTCCTCGGATGAGATGAACCGCGAGGAGGATGCGTTCGCGGCGATAGCGATCGCCGATGACTGCGACGAAGGGGGCGACGAACGCGCTCGGCACCATGCGGGCGAAGAGCACGAGCCCGACCGCTTCGGCGCCGCCGGCCTCGTAGGCGACCACGCTCAACGCCACGAGCGAGGCCCACTCCGCCGCGTGGAAGCCGCCCCAGGCGAGCTCGGCCCGGCGCAGCGAGCGATTCGTGCAGAGCTCACCCAGGGCTGCCAGTCGTGTGCTGTTCGTCGTCGTCCCCACCGCGGCGAGGATCGCAGCGTCGCGGCCCGGCGTCTACGTGGAGACGAGCACGCGCTCGAGCGCCGCGCGGCCGTCAGCCAGCACCGGCGCACCGTGCGAGACGAGGACGCACTCGACCGGGAGGTCGAGCAGCGGCTCCAGCGACTCGCGTAGGTCGGCGTGCGAGGGGCCGCTCGAGCCAGCGCTCCGGGCAGAGGCGCAGCGGCTCGTCCGTCGCCTTCGGCTTCGCGCCCGCGCCGAGGAGGACGTCGCCGACGACGACGCTGCGCTGCTCCGGCAGCCAGTAGACGACCTCGGCGCCGCCGCGCCGTCTGGATCGCGACGATCCCGCCCGGCAGACCGCCGTCGGCGACGTCGTCCGTGACGGTGACGCCGCGGTTCGCAGCCGACCGCGTCGAGTACTTCGCGCGCCCAGACGCTGCGGCGCCGACGAGCTCCGTGGTCGAGCGCAGGTGCCAGAAGACCGTCAGCAGGACGTGGTGCCGGCTTCGCGACCTCGGCCGGCGGCTCGAGCGGGTCGATCAGGACGAGCCCGTCGTCCGTCTCGACCGCGAGGCAGCCGACCTCCTCGCCCCACTCCTCGTGCCGAACCGTCCAGCGGCGCAGGCCGGGCGCGATCTCGTCCACGTCAGGCGGCGACGGGCTCGCCGCGCGCGCGCGAGCACCTGCCGCAGGAACTGGCCGGTGAACGAGCCCTCGGTCTCGGCGACCTGCTCCGGCGTCCCGGCCGCGATCAGCTCGCCGCCGGCCTCGCCGCCCTCGGGGCCGAGGTCGATCACCCAGTCGGCCTGCTTGATCACGTCGAGGTTGTGCTCGATCACGAGCACCGTGTTGCCGGCGTCGACGAGCCGCTGCAGCACCTCGAGCAGCTTCTCGATGTCGGCGAAGTGGAGGCCGGTGGTCGGCTCGTCGAGGATGTAGAGCGTCCGCCCGGTCGCGACCTTGCAGAGCTCGGCCGCGAGCTTGACGCGCTGCGCCTCGCCGCCGGAGAGCGTCGTCGCCGGCTGGCCGAGCTTGATGTAGTCGAGCCCGACGTCGTGCAGCGTCTGCAGCCGCCGGCGCAGCTTCGGGATCTTGGCGAAGAAGGTCAGCGCCTCCTCGACCGACATCTCGAGCACGTCGGCGATCGACTTGCCCTTGAAGCGCACCTCCAGCGTCTCCTTGTTGTAGCGGTGCCCGTGGCAGGTCTCGCACGGGACGTAGACGTCGGGCAGGAAGTGCATCTCGATCTTGATCGTCCCGTCGCCCTTGCACGTCTCGCAGCGGCCGCCGCGGACGTTGAAGGAGAAGCGGCCCGGCTTGTAGCCGCGCACCTTCGCCTCGGGCGTCAGCGAGTAGAGCTCGCGGATGTGCGTGAAGAGGTCGATGTAGGTCGCCGGGTTCGAGCGCGGCGTGCGGCCGATCGGCTTCTGGTCGATGTCGATCACCTTGTCGAAGACGTCGATCCCCTCGACCGAGGCGTGCTCGCCCGGCTTGACGCGCATCTTGTTGAGCCGGTTCGCGAGCGCCTTGTAGAGGATCTCGTTCACGAGCGTCGACTTGCCGGAGCCGCGAGACGCCGGTGACGGTGACGAACTTGCCGACCGGGAACGTCGACGTCGATCCCCTTCAGGTTGTGCTCGGCGGCGCCGCGGATCGTGAAGTGGCCGTTGTCGTCCTCGCGCCGCGGCGGGATCGCGATCCGCCGCTCGCCGGAGAGGAACTGGCCGGTGACGGAGCCCTTGATCGCGCATCACGTCCTTCGCGGTGCCCTCGGCGACGACGTAGCCGCCGTGCTCGCCGGCGCCGGGGCCCATGTCGACGAGGTGGTCGGCGGTGCGCATCATCTGCTCGTCGTGCTCGACGACGAGGACGGTGTTGCCGAGCGCCTTCAGCCGCTCGAGCGTCCCGATCAGCTTGTCGTTGTCGCGCTGGTGCAGCCCGATCGACGGCTCGTCGAGGATGTAGAGGACGCCGACGAGCTGCGAGCCGATCTGCGTCGCCAGCCGCAGCCGCTGCGCCTCGCCGCCGGAGAGCGTCTTCGCGGCGCGGTCGAGCTGGAGGTAGCCGACGCCGACGTTGTCGAGGAAGGTCAGCCGCTCGCGGATCTCCTTCACGATCCGGTGGCCGATCAGCTCCTCGGTCGGGGTCAGCCCGAGCTCGTCGAGGAACGCGAGCGCCCGCGTCACCGACATCCGCGTGAAGCTGTGGATCGACTCGCCGCCGACCGTGACCGCGAGCACCTCCGGCTTCAGCCGGGCGCCGCCGCAGGTCGGGCAGGGCCGGAAGCTCATGTACTCCTCGATCCGCTCCCGCTGCTGCGCCGAGTCGGTCTCCTTGTAGCGGCGCTCGAGCGAGGCGACGATCCCCTCGAAGGCCATCGTGTAGGAGCGCCGGCGGTTCATCCGGTTGCGGTACTGGACGTAGAGCTTGTCGCCCTTGGTGCCGTGGAGGAAGAGATCCTGCTGCTCGGTCGAGAGCTCGCGCCAGGGCGTGTCGGGGTCGATCTCGTAGCGGTCGCAGATCGCCTGCACGATCGAGTCGTAGAAGCCGCCGTTGCCGACCGACCACGGGACGAGGGCGCCGTCGCCGATCGAGACGCTCGTGTCGGGGACGATCAGGTCGGGGTCGATCTCGAGCTGCGAGCCGAGCCCGGTGCAGCGCGGGCAGGCGCCGTGCGGCGAGTTGAAGGAGAAGATCCGCGGCTGCAGCTCGGGCAGCGAGACGCCGTGCTCGGGGCAGGCGAACTTCTCGCTGAAGAGCATCGTCTCGCCGTCGACGATGTCGACCGCGACGAGGCCGTCGGCGAGCGCGGCGGCCGTCTCGACCGACTGGGTCAGCCGCTGGCGCAGGTCGGGCTTCAGCACGAGCCGGTCGACGACGACGTCGATCTCGTGCTTGAACTTCTTGTCGAGGACGATCTCCTCCTCGAGCAGCCGCGTCTCGCCGTCGACCTTGACGCGCGTGAAGCCGTCGGCGCGGAGCTCGTCGAGCACGTCGCGGAACTCGCCCTTGCGGTCGCGCACGACGGGCGCGTTGACCGTGAACTTCGTCCCCTCGGGGAGCGCCAGGATCTGCTCGACGATCTGGTCGAGGCTCTGGCCGGCGATCGGGCGCCCGCAGACCGGGCAGTGCGGCCGGCCGACGCGCGCGTAGAGCAGGCGCAGGTAGTCGTAGATCTCGGTGACGGTGCCGACCGTCGAGCGCGGGTTGCGCGAGGTCGTCTTCTGGTCGATCGAGATCGCCGGCGAGAGCCCGTCGATCGAGTCGACGTCGGGCTTCTCCATCATCTGCAGGAACTGGCGCGCGTACGCGGAGAGGCTCTCGACGTAGCGGCGCTGGCCCTCGGCGTAGATCGTGTCGAACGCAAGCGAGGACTTGCCCGAGCCCGAGAGCCCGGTGATGCAGACGAGGCTGTTCCGCGGCAGCCGGACGTCGATGTCCTTGAGGTTGTGCTCGCGGGCCCCGTGGACGATCAGCTCGTCGGCGGCCATGTCGGCGACCATTTTAGCGCGCGAACGTATGTTCGTCCAGCGCTCGTCGAGTAGCTTCTGCACATGTCCCCACGCGCCCGCGCCCGTGCCGCCGCGGTCGCCGTCGCGGCGGTGTTCGCGGCGTCGGCCGCCGCGATCTTCGTCGCGGGCGACGAGCGGAACGGCTCGCTGCCGTTCTTCCTCGGCTGGCTCGCCGTCCACGTGCTCTACGGGATCGTCAGCGGCTCGTTCTGGGCGCTCGTGATCGTGCTCACCTGCCCGCCGCTCTTCGTCGCGATGTTCGCCGCGGACGGCTACGACACGTCGCTCTGGCTGGAGTCGGCCTTCGTCGAGGCCTTCTACGGCGTCCCGTTCGCGTTCCTGGGCATCCTCGCGCGCCGGATCTGGCGGCTGCGCCGCCGCGAGTTACCGGACTGGCTCGGCGCGGGAAGAGTCGGCGGAGTGAAGGAGACCGCCACAGCGAGCCGCCCTCGCCACACTCGTCGTCGGGGGCATCGTCGTGCTCGCGCTCGCGCTCTGGCAGCTGAAGCTGCTCGCCGCGCTGCTCTTCTTCGCCTTCATCCTCGCCGCGGCGATGCGGCCGACGGTGGAGAAGCTGGCGGAGCGCGGCATCCCCCGCGGCGTCGGGATCGGGCTCCACTACGTCGTCCTGATCGGGCTGATCGCCGGCTTCCTCTGGGCCGTCGTGCCGCGGGCGATCGACCAGGTCGACGACGCGATCGGCGGCCTGCCTCAGACGCGCTCCGATCTCGACGAGGAGGCCGAGCGGTCGACGGGGATCAGGCACGACATCCTCGTCGGCATCCAGCGTCGGCTCGAGGACCTGCCGTCCGGCGAGAGCCTCGTCGACCCGGCGGTCGAGGTGACGCTGACCGTCTTCGAGGTCGCGCTCGGGATCTTCTTCGTGCTCGCGAGCGCCGCCTACTGGATCTTCGAGCGCGAGCGGGCCGAGGATCTGGTCTGCTCGCTGCTGCCGCCGCCGAAGCGGAAGCGCGTCCGCGACACCTGGGAGCTGATCGACGCGAAGCTCGGCGCCTACGTCCGCGGGCAGGCGGTGCTGATCGTGCTCGTCGGCACGGTGCTCTCGGTCGCCTTCTGGGCGATCGGGCTGCCCTACTGGATCCTCGTCGGCGCCTTCGCCGGGATCGTCGAGATCGTCCCGGTGATCGGCCCGCTCGCCGCCGGCGCGCTCGCGGTCGGCGTCGGGCTGACCGTCTCCTGGCAGACGGGTCTCGCGGCCGGGCTCGCCGTGCTCGTCGTCCGGCTGCTCGAGGACTACCTCGTGATCCCGCGCCTGCTCGGCGACGCGGTCGGGCTGACCCCGCTCGTCGTGCTCGTCTCGGTGACCGCCTGCGGGCTCCTCTTCGGCGGCTTCGCGGTGATCCTGGCGATCCCGCTCGCCGCGGTGATCGCGACGCTGATCGACGTGATCGTGCGCGACACGGACCCGGCCGAGGAGGACGTGCCGGCGGTGATCTTCTCCGCCAAGGACGCCGAGACCGGCTGAACCGGTGTCAGACTCGTCTCTGACACGGTGTCAGACCGTCTCTGACACGGTGTCAGACGTCGTCTCTGACACCACCTGTCCGTTTCGGACGGGCTCAGGCCTTGCGCCAGCGGCCGAAGATCAGGCCGCCGAGGGTGAAGCCGAGGCCGAACGTGCCGAGCGCGAACGCGCCGACGGCGACCGTCTTCCGCGCCATCGAGAGCCTGTTCCAGCGCCCGAGCGCCTCCTGCTCCTCGGTCGTCAGCGGCTCGCCGCGCCGCTGCTTGCGCAGCGCGCCGCCGGCCCGCAGGCCGAGGTAGAGGTCGTCGAAGATCTCGGGGGAGTCGTTCCCCGGATCGGTGTCTGAACCGGTGTCGGCCATGGTCGGACTGTATAGCCTCCTTCGACTGTGGCTACCCGGGTCCTGCACGTCTCCGACCTCCATTTCGGCCGGAACGACAAGCCGGAGTCGATCGAGGCGCTGGCGCGGCTGGTCGAGCAGACGCGGCCCGAGCTCGTGATCGCGAGCGGCGACCTCACCCACCGCGGCCTCCGCGAGCCAGCACGAGCGCGCGGCGGCGTTCCTGCGCGGGCTCGAGCTGCCGCTGCGTGACGATTCCGGGCAACCACGACATCCCGTACAGCTTCCCGAAGCGCTTCACGCAGCCCGTGGCAGGAGTTCGAGCGGCTCTGGGAGACGACCGAGCCCGTCTACCGCTCCGACACGCGTCGTCGTCGTCGGCCTCAACTCGGTGCGGCCGTGGCGGCACCAGTCCGGACGCGCTCCGCGACGACCAGGTGCAGGCTGCCGCGAGCCACCTTCGCGGGGCTCCCGCCGACGACCTTCCGGATCGTCGCCTTCCACCACCATCTGCTCGGCGCGCCCTGGCGCTCGCGGAAGAAGCCGGTCGCCAAGCGGAACCGCGTGCTCGCCGGGCCTCGTCGAGGCGGGCGCCGACCTGATCCTCGCCGGCCACATCCACCAGAGCACCGTCGCCGAGCGGCGCGAGTTCGAGCTCTCGACGCCCGAGGGCGAGCACGCCGTCGTCGTCTCGATCGCGCCCGGCTTCGGGCAGCCGCGCCCGAACCGCCGCGGCGAGGCGCGCGGGCTGCACGTCTACGAGATCGAGGCCGACGGCGCTGCGCATCCTCACCTACATCTGGCGCGAGGACGGCTGGGGGCTCACGGCCGCGCGCACGTTCCCGCGCGGCCGTGAGCCCCTCGCCTTCGAATCCCGCAGCTAGGTCAGACCACCGCTCGCGAGTTGCCGCGACCGGCGACGACGCGGTAGAGCAGCAAGCAGGATGATCGCACCGACGATCGCGGTCAGCCAGCTGCTGATGTCCCAGAACTCGTCCATCGGGTCGGCGTTGAAGAGCGCCGCGGCGAGGAAGCCGCCGAGGATCGCGCCGACGATGCCGACGATCGTGGTGATGATGAACCCGCCCGGGTCGTCGCCCGGCAGCAGCGCCTTGGCGATCGCCCCAGCGATGGCGCCAAGGATGATGAACGCGATGATTCCCATCGAGCCTCCTGATTCGGGATACGAGCTTGCCGCCGCATGAATCCCCGCCCGGAGGGCGCGCAAACGCGGGGTGAGAATGCCTCGGAAACGGCTAGAGTCAGGCGACCGCGAGCCGAGGAGAGACATGAACGAGCGCTTTGACGAGCTGAAGACACGCCTGGCCGAGATCCACGACCTCCGCCGCGTCCCTGGAGGTGCTGTTCTGGGACCAGACGGTGATGATGCCGCCCGGCGGCGGCCCGGTCCGCGGCCAGCAGCTGACGACGCTCGACCGGATCGCGCACGAGAGGTTCGTCTCCGACGAGATCGGCACGCTCCTCGGCGACCTCGCCGAGTACGAGCAGCAGCTCGACTACGACTCCGACGACGCGTCGCTGATCCGGACGACGCGCCGCGACTACGACGAAGCTCCGCCGCGTCCCCGCCGAGCTCGCCGCCGAGATGACCGGCGCCGCCGCCGACGCGCACGACGTCTGGGCGAAGGCACGCGAGGAGAACGACTTCGCGCTCTTCCTCCCCCACCTCGAGCGCGCCGTCGAGCTGAAGCGGCGCTACATCGAGTGCTTCGAGGGCTACGACGAGCCGTACGACGTCCTCCTCGACGACTTCGAGCCGGGGATGAAGACGGCCGAGGTGCGGGCGGTCTTCGACGACCTGAAGACGGAGCTCGTGCCGCTGATCGCCGAGATCGGCTCGGTCGACGGCGACGACGCGTTCATGTCGGGCCCGTGGCCGGTCGACGCCCAGCACGCGTACTCGCTGCGAGATCATCGAGCGCTTCGGCTTCGACGAGTCGTTCGCGCGGCTCGACCTGACCGTGCACCCGTTCGCCGCCAGCTCGGGCACGCAGGACATCCGCCTGACGACGCGCTACAAGGACGACGACATCACCTCGATCTTCACGGCGATGCACGAGTGCGGGCACGGCCTCTACGAGCACGGCGTCTCGCCCTCGCTCGAGCGGACGCCGCTCTGCCACGGCGTCTCCTCGGCGCTGCACGAGTCGCAGAGCCGGATGTGGGAGAACATCGTCGGCCGCAGCCGCGAGTTCTGGAACTACTTCTACCCGTCCTTCCAGGCGGCGTTCCCGCAGGCGCGTCGGCGACGTCGACCAGGAGCGCTTCTACCGCGCGATCAACCGGGTGCAAGCCGTCGTACATCCGCGTCGACGCGGACGAGGCGACCTACAACCTCCACATCATCCTCCGCTTCGAGCTCGAGCAGGAGATCTTCGCCGGCACGATCGAGCTGAAGGACCTGCCGGACGAGTGGAACCGCCGCTTCGAGGAGTACCTCGGGATCCCGGTGCCGACCGACACGCTCGGCGTGCTCCAGGACGTGCACTGGTCGGGCGGCGGCTTCGGCTACTTCCCCACCTACTCGCTCGGCAACATCGTCTCGGTGCAGATCTGGGAGAAGGTCCTGTCGCGAGCTCCCCGACCTCCCCGAGCAGTTCGAGCAGGGCGAGTTCGGCCAGCTGCACGAGTGGCTGCAGACGCGGCTCTACTCGCTCGGGCGCAAGTTCACGCCGCAGGAGACGCTCGAGCGCGTGGTCGGCGACGCCGACGATCGACGCGGCGCCGTACGTCCGCTACCTGAAGGACAAGCTCGGAGCGCTGACGCGCGGCCTAGGCGAAGCCGAGCTGCGGCGCGGGCCTTGGCCTTCGCGGCCTCGACCTCGCGGTCGCGCGGCGGCGCGCTCGTCACGCAGCGCCGTCGAGCAGGCGGCGCGACGCCGCCGTGACCTCCTCGACGGCCCGCTCGAACGCGGCCTCGTTCGCCTTCGACGGCTTCGTCGAGCCGCTGATCTTGCGGACGTACTGCAGCGCGGCCGCCTCGACCTCCTCCGGCGGTCGCGGCGGCTCGAAGTTGTGGAGCACCCTGATGTTCCTGCACATGGCGTGTCCTCCTAGCTGACGGGCTCGGCGAGTGCGGCGAGCTCGCGCCGCAGCTCCTTGATCTCGTCCCGGAGCTTCGCGGCGTACTCGAAGCGCAGCTCCTCGGCGGCGACGAACATCTCCTCCTCGAGCGTGACGGCGAGCTTCTCGAGCTCCTCGCGCGAGAGCCCCTCGACGTCGGCCTTCGCACCGCGGCGGCGCCGTCCCGGGCACGTTCGGGTTCTCGAGCGAGAGGAACTCGGCGATGTCGGAGACGCCCTTCGTGATCGAGATCGGCGTCGTCCCGTGCTCCTCGTTGTAGGCGAGCTGGATCGCGCGGCGCCGCTCCGTCTCCTCCATCGCGCCCTGGATCGCCTCGGTCATCTTGTCGGCGTAGAGCAGCACGCGGCCGTTGACGTTGCGCGCGGCGCGGCCGATCGTCTGCACGAGCGCCGTCTTGCCGCGGAGGAAGCCCTCCTTGTCGGCGTCGAGGATCGCGACGAGCGAGACCTCGGGCAGGTCGAGCCCCTCGCGCAGCAGGTTGATCCCGACGAGCACGTCGTACTCGCCGAGCCGCAGCTCGCGGATGATCTGGATCCGCTCGAGCGTGTCGATCTCGGAGTGGAGGTAGCGCGCGCGGACGCCCGCCTCGAGCAGGTAGTCGGTCAGGTCCTCGGACATCTTCTTCGTCAGCGTCGTCACGAGCACGCGCTCGCCCGACCTCTTCGCGCCGCCGGATCTCGTTCAGCAGGTCGTCGATCTGGTTCTTCGTCGGCCGCAGCTCGACCTCGGGGTCGACGAGGAACGTCGGCCGGATCAGCTGCTCGGCGACGACCTGCGAGTGGCGCAGCTCGAACGGGCCGGGCGTGGCCGAGACGAAGACGAGCTGGTGCACCTTGTCGAGGAACTCGTCGAAGCGGAGCGGCCGGTTGTCGAGCGCGGACGGGAGCCGGAAGCCGTGGTCGACGAGCGTCTGCTTGCGCGAGCGGTCGCCCTCGTACATGCCGCCGATCTGCGGGACCGTCTGGTGCGACTCGTCGACGAAGACGACGTAGTCGGACGGGAAGTAGTCGAGCAGCGTGTGCGGCGCCGAGCCCGGCGGCCGGCCGTCGAGGATCCGCGAGTAGTTCTCGATCCCGTTGCAGAAGCCGAGCTCGCGCATCATCTCCAGGTCGTACTCGGTGCGCTGCCGGATCCGGTGCGCCTCGAGCATCCGGCCCTGGCTCTCGAACAGCGCCACCTGCTGCTCGAGCTCGTGCTTGATCTCGTCCTGGGCGCGCTCGATCGTCGGCTTCGAGGTGACGTACTGCGTCGCCGGGAAGATCGTGATCGTGTCGAGCTTCGCGAACACCTCGCCGGTGAGCGGGTCGAAGTGCGTGATCTGCTCGACCTCGTCGCCGAACATCGAGACGCGGTAGGCGGTCTCCGAGTACGCCGGCTGGATCTCGATCACGTCGCCCTTGACCCGGAAGCGGCCGCGGCCGAGCAGCGTGTCGTTGCGGACGTACTGGATGTCGATCAGCTTCCGCAGCATCACGTCGCGGTCGGTCTCCTCGCCGACCGTGAGGAAGACGACCCGCTTCTCGTACTCCTCCGGCGAGCCGAGGCCGTAGATGCAGGAGACCGAGGCGACGATGACGGTGTCGCGGCGCGAGAGCAGGTTCGACGTCGCCGCGTGGCGCAGCCGGTCGATGTCGTCGTTCCGGGACGAGTCCTTCTCGATGTAGAGGTCGGCCTGCGGGACGTACGCCTCGGGCTGGTAGTAGTCGTAGTAGGAGACGAAGTACTCGACCGCGTTCTGCCGGGAAGAACTCGCGGAACTCGTTGCAGAGCTGCGCGGCGAGCGTCTTGTTGTGCGCGATCACGAGCGCCGGCCGCTGCGTCTGCTCGATGATCCAGGCCATCGTCGCCGTCTTGCCGGTGCCGGTCGCGCCGAGCAGCGTCTGGTAGCGCTCGCCCGCGGTGACCGAGCGCGTGATCTCCTCGATCGCCCTCGGCTGGTCGCCGGTCGGGAGGTAGGCAGCGGATGTCTTGAGTTCCGCCATTCGGGTAACAGCCTAGCCCGTGGCCCCCGAGCCGCAGCAGCCTCCGTACTCGACCTACGCCGCCCTCGTCGGCATCTTCGGCGTCGGCATGGGCGGGCTCGCCGGGATCGCGAGCCTGCGCGGCCGCCGGCCCGAGCAGCTGCGCCCGCTCGACCTCGCGTCCTCTCCGCGGCGACGTTCAAGGCCTCGCGGACGGTCGCGCACGACGAGGTGCTGAGCTTCCTGCGGCAGCCGTTCGTGCGCGGCGAGGCGCACGAGGGCGACGAGAAGCCGATCGAGGACGGCGGCACCCGCCAGGCGATCGGCGAGCTGCTCACCTGCAGCCGCTGCATCGGCATGTGGGCGGCGGCCGGCGTCGTCGGCCTGCACACGGTCGCGCCGCGCAGCGGCCGGCTGCTGACGTGGTCGCTGGCCGCGTCGGCCGCGAACGACTTCCTCCAGGCCGGCTTCGGCGCGCTCGCCGCGAAGGCGAACGAGCTCGAGCAGCGCACCGACCGCTCCTAACCGCACCATCATCCGTCGCGACTACGATTCCCGCCCGATGCGCCGCCTCGTCCTGCTCGTGCTCGCTCTCGCCGTCGTTCCGCCCGCTGCCGCGGCGGACCTGACGGTCGCGCCGCGCGACTTCTCGCCGAAGCAGGAGCGGCTGCGGATCAAGGCGTCGCTGCCGAAGCTCGAGCGCGTCGGCGTCCAGCTGACCCGCGGGCGACGGCCGCGTGCTCGGCTGGATCGTCGAGCCGGAGCGCCGCCGCTACCTCGACTTCCGCTGGAACGGCCGGCTGCGCAGCGGCGCGCGCGTCTGGGACGGCAACTACCGGATCCGCCTCGTCGACGGGCTCGCGCGTGCTGGCTACCTCGCCGCTGCGGGTCGACCAGACCGCGGCGCAGATCACGAAGCATCCGGGCCCGGAACCGCAGCCGACTCCCCTTCCGCGGCGACAACGAGCGCTTCACGACGATCTCGCCGAACGGGGACAAGCTGCGCGAGTCGGCCAAGATCGCCTTCACGCTGAACGAGCCGGCGCAGGTGCACTTCGAGGTGACGCGCACGGTCAGCGCGCCGACGACGATCTACGAGCTCTGGGCGAACCTCAAGCCGGGCAGGAACGTCTTCACGTGGCACCCGCACTGGTCGATGGGGGCGCGCACGTACCTGATCCGGATGACGACCGTCGACAAGGCCGGCAATCGGCGCACGTACGGCGCCGACAACGCGCGCGAGGGCAGGCAAGCTGCGCTCGGCGGTCGTCCGCGTGCTCGGCGTCGACGCCGGCTTCACCGCCGAGAGCTACGTGGCGTCGAGCACGGCGCGGCTGGCGATCGAGACCGACGCGACCGAGCTGACGCTGCAGACCTTCCGGGCGGGCGGCGAGGACACGCGCACGCACAGCGACACGGTCATGAACGGCGTCCCGGTGAACCAGCCGGTGACGATCCCCTGGAGCGCGCGCCACCGCCGGGCGACGCTCAACTTCGCGGTCGGGCCGTGGGCGAGCGGCGTCTACTTCGTCAAGCTGACCGCGAACGACGGGCGGATCGGCTACGCGCCGTTCGTCGTCCGGCCGACGACGCTCGGCGAGCGCAGTCGCGTCGCGGTCGTGATGCCGACGAACACGTGGCAGGCCTACAACTTCCGCGACCGCGACGGGAACGGCTGGGGCGACACCTGGTACGCGAAGGGCGCGCAGAGCACGGCGGCGCTCGGCCGGATGTACATCCGCCGCGGCGTCCCGCCGCAGTGGCGCAAGTACGACGTCGACTTCATCCGCTGGCTCCACGCGACGGGCAAGCAGCCCGACTTCATCACCGAGACCGAGCTCGAGTCGATCCGCACCGCCGAGGAGCTGATCCGCCTCTACGACTTCGTCCTCTTCCCGGGCCACACCGAGTACGTGACGCGGCACGAGTACGACCTGATCCGGAACTACCGCGACCTCGGCGGCAACCTCGCCTTCCTCTCGGCGAACAACTTCTTCTGGGAGGTGCGGCTGCAGGGGCGGACGCTGCGGCGGACGCGGCTCTGGCGCGACATGGGCCGGCCCGAGTCGTCGGTGCTCGGCGCCCAGTACCGCGCCAACGACGACGGCCGCCGGCAGCAGCCCTTCGTCGTCCGGTCGGCCTCGACCGCGCCCTGGCTCTGGGCCGGAACCGGCCTCGGCGACGGCGCCACGCTTCGGCCAGGAGCTCGGCGGCTACGGGATCGAGATCGACGCCGCGACGCCGTCCACGCCGCTCGGCGCGATCGTGCTCGCCGAGATCCCGGACGTGTTCGGGCCCGGCCTGACCGCCCAGATGACGTACTACGAGACGCCGCAGGGCGCGAAGGTCTTCGCCGCCGGCGTGATCGACTTCGGCGGCTCCTCGACGCTGCCGGCGGTGCGGCGCATGCTCGAGAACCTCTGGGCCCGGCTCGCCGCGTCCTAGATGCTGCGGATCCGCGAGCTCGAGCCCGCGGACGCCGAGTTCCTCGGCGCGATGCTCTACGAGGCGATCTACTGGGATCCCGCGAAGGAGCGGCTCCCGGCCGAGTTCGTGCTCGCGCACCCGCAGCTGACGATCTTCCACGAGGGCT
>CAVTXQ010000005.1:0-551708 GCA_963738795.1 uncultured Gaiellaceae bacterium
GCGCCTGGCACCGGGCACAGGCGACGCCCGTGCCAGACGAAGAGGTCGCATGGGAGCTGGAACAGTCGGCCGCCCGTGCACGCGCACGCGGCGGCTTGGCGGCAGCAGCCGCGTTTCTCGAGCGGGCGGCGGCCCTGACGCCCGATCCGGCACCGCGCGCCGGACGCGCGCTGGCCGCGGCGGAGTTCAAGCACGAGGCAGGCTCGCTCGATGCTGCAGAGCACCTGGTTTTCGAGGCGGAGTCTGGACCCCTCGATGAGCTCCAGCGCGCACGGGCAGAGCGGCTGCGAGGTCGAATCGCCGATGCGTCGAGCCGGGGAGAGGACGCTCCACTGCTGCTTCTCTCCGCCGCCCAGCGCCTGCAACCGCTCGACGCGGGGCTGGCGCGGGAGGCGTACCTCGAAGCGCTGGCGGCGGCGGTCTATCTGGGCCAACGCGACGCGCTGCTCGAGGTGGCACGGGCTCTACCTGCGGGATGGCCGTCGCAGTCGCCGCGAGCCGCCGAGCTCCTGATGACCGGCTGGGCGCAGCTGATCATCGAGGGGTACCCGGCCGGGACTGATCTCATGAGGCAGGGGCTGAGCGCCTTCAGGGCCGAACGCCTCTCTGGTGAGGAGGAGATTCGCGGGCTCTGGTTCGCATCCCGAGTTGCGCTTGCCAGCTGGGACGACGAGAGCGCACAGGTTCTTTCCGAACGCCACGTCCAACTGGCGCGCGATGAAGGCGCGTTGACTGCGCTTCCATCTGCGCTCGAGATGCTGGCTGTGAGTCGTGCGGACGCCGGCGAGTTTGCTGCGGCGAGGGCGTTGATGACCGAGGCCGACGCGATCGCCGCAGCGACCGGCTCCCCGCCCCTCGGGCACCTCGAGCTCTTGGTCGCCGCCTGGTGCGATCCCGAGGAGAGTGCGCTCGAGCAGATCGACGCCTTCATCCACAGCGCACACGACAAGGGTTGGGAAACCTCGATCAACTACGCCGAGTACACCGCCGCTGTGCTGCACAACGGCTGCGGCCGCTACCAGGCCGCACTCGAGGCGGCCGAGAGGTCACGAGAACATCACCCCGCGCGCGGGTTCGGCTCCGTCCTGAGCGAGCTGGTCGAGGCAGCAGTTCGCAGCGAGAGACCCGAGCTCGCAGCGGCCGTTTGCACCGAGCTCTCCGAACGCACGCGCGTCGGCACCGACTGGGCGCGCGGGCTCCAGGCGCGGGCAGACGCGCTCCTGAGCGACGGCGACGCAGCGGAGATCCTCGAGAGAGTCGATCGAGCGACTCGGCCGAACCAGCCGGCGCCCAAGTCTCGCGCGGTCGCATCTGGTATACGGCGAGTGGCTGCGGCGTGAGAACCGTCGCGTCGATGCACGCGAGCAACTGCGTTCGGCGCACGAGCTCTTCTCGTCGATGGGTGCCGGCGCATTCACCGAGCGCGCGCGCCGCGAGCTGCTGGCCACCGGTGAGAGGGCGCGCCGGCGCGTGGACGAGACGCGCGGCGACCTCACGCCGCAAGAGGCACAGATCGCGCGGCTCGCCGCCGACGGCTACACCAACCCGGAGATCGGCGCGCAGCTCTTCCTCAGCCCGCGCACCGTCGAGTGGCATCTGCGCAAGGTGTATCCGAAGCTCGGCATCAGCTCACGCAGGCAACTGCGCACCGTCGTCGGATCCGTCTGAGCCGCCTCAGCCCTCGCTGTTGCGGCTGGTGATCGGCACACGAGGCCAGGGCTTTCGACGGGTGCGAAGCCTTCACGGTTGGAGCAGCCTTCGTCGCGTCAACTCACGAATGGAGGTCAGTCATGACCCAGCTTCAGAACGTCGTGCTCGTCCACGGCGGATTCGTCGACGGATCCGGATGGCAGGGCGTCTACGACCTGCTCCGCGCGGACGGCTTCAAAGTCAGCGTCGTGCAGAACTCGACCGTGTCGCTCGAGAGCGACGTCGACGCCACGCGGGACGTCCTCGACGCCCAGGACGACCCGGCCATCCTGGTCGGCCACTCCTACGGAGGCGCCGTCATCAGCGAGGCCGGAACGCACGAGAACGTCGGCGCGCTCGTCTACATCGCGGCGTTCGCACCCGACCAGGGCGAATCGGTCAGCTCGCTGATCGCCGACCCTCCGCCCGGTGCGCCCGTGCCGCCGATCCTGCCGCCGCAGAACGGGTTCCTCTTCCTCGACCGGGACAAGTTCGCGGCCTCGTTCGCCGCCGACGTGCCACTCGACCTGGCCGCGTTCATGGCCGACTCGCAGGTGCCGTGGGGCCTCGACGCCCTCAACGGCAAGGTCACCGACCCGGCCTGGCGGAGCAAGCCGAGCTGGTACCTCATCGCGAGCGACGACCGGATGATCCCGCCGCCGGCACAGCGCGCGATGGCGGAGCGGGCCGGCTCGACGACCACGGAGGCGGCCGGCAGCCACGCGATCTACGTTGCTCACAGCCCGCAGCCGTCGCCGAACTGATCAAGCAGGCGGCAGGCAGCAGCGCCGCAGGCGCGGTCGCGTCCGCTGACACGTCGGTGGCTTCAGTCACGTAGCCAGCGCTATCTGGTCGGCAGGACGCCACCGTCCTGCCGACCAACCGCGCTGAGATTGAACGTCGCTCGACACAAGACGCCGAGCCTCGAGAGAGAGGCGCCGACCAGAATCGAACTGGTGTGCGAGGCTTTGCAGGCCTCTGCCTAACCACTCGGCCACGGCGCCGTGGCGGTGCGCATCGTAGCGAGCCGGTTCCTGCGTAACCGCGGGAGCGACGGCGGCGTTGTAGCTACGTCAACTGCACACAGGAGGCCCGAATGTACATCGGTGGCGGACTTCTCACCCTCATCCTTGTCGTCCTGCTCCTCGTCTGGATCCTCTAAGGACAACGTTCGCGGGCGCCCCATGTGGGCGCCCGTTTCATCCTCTCGCGGCCCCTTCCGGGGCCGTTTCCATGCTCGGGCGTATCGCTTTCAACGCAGGCAGATGCCTCTTACGGGGGATGACGGTTGGACGGAGATTCCGACGATGCGATCAGGGCGGCACGGTCTTCAACGTCGATTTCAGGTTCGGAGGTCTTCCAGTGCGCGCTCGACTCGTCATCCTCGCCGCCCTCGCCGGGCTGTCGGTCACCACCACCGCCGCAGGATCGCTCGACGCCGGCTCGAGCCTCCGCTTCGGCTTCGTCCCGCAGCGCACGTTCCAGGGGCAGGCCGCCTCGCTCTCGGTGATCGTGCGGCCGACCGGAGTTCGCTGTTCGGCGAGCATCCGCTATGCGAACAACACGCTGCAGCGGCTGCCGTCGGTCGTCGTTCGCGCGGGGAAGGCCAGCTGGCGCTGGAAGGTACCGGCGAAGACGAAGCCGGGCTCGGCCACCGTCAGCGTTTCCTGCGGCCGCGCCGGCAAGGCCAGCCGCAGCTTTGCGGTCGTGGGGCCGCCGACCGCGCCGGCACGAGTCTTGCAGCAGAAGAGCGGCTTCTCGCAGCGAGTATCGGCGCGAGCCGCCGCGTCAGCTACGGGATCGAGCTCGCGAACCCGTCGCCGGAGAACGACGCGCTCGACGTCGCCGTGCTCGTCAACTTCGTCGATGCGACGAACCGCGTCGTCGATACGGACACGGTCGCGGTCGACACGATCGGCGCCGGGACCGTCTTCTACCTCGGCGGCTCGACGACGATCCCGGATGCGTCGCCGGTCTCGAAGCTCGAGATCGTCGTCCGCATCGGCGGTCAGTCGCCGAAGCGGAAGCTCGGCCCCGAGTACGCCGACGTGCTCGTCCAGGCACAGAAGCAGGATCCCGCCTGGACCGGCGCGGTCGTCGGGCAGATCGTGAACGACCACCCGACGATGCTGTTGAAGCGAACCGAGGTCTCGGCCGTGATCTACGACTCCGCCGGGAACGTGATCGGCGGCGCGACCGGCGGCAACCGCGACGAGCTCCTACCCGGGGTTCGGGCGTACTTCCAGGCCCCCTCGGGCGCGGAGTCGATCCCGTTCGACCGGGTTGCGGCGGCGAGCGTCTCGATGCTGGGCGCGTACGAAGCGACGAGCTAGCGAGGCCTCCAGGGATGGGGTGCTCCCGCCGATAAGGAGCGCATGAGCACCCCTGCCCCGGAACTGCGTTGGATCCCGCTCGGCCAGCTGCTGGTCGACGGCCGCATCCTCACCGAGGAGCAGCTGCACCGCGCGCTCGAGGCCAAGGCCTCGACGGGCAAGCGGCTCGGCGAGGTCGTCGTCGAGCTCGGCTTCACGACCGAGCGCAGCGATCGCCGGCGCGCTCGCCGAGCAGTACGAGCTCGAGTACGTCGACCTCGACCTCGCGCACCTGGACAAGCAGGCGGTGGCACTGCTGCCCGAGGAGCTGGCACGCCGCTACGAGGCGCTCCCGCTCAGGGTCCTCGAGGACGGCATCCCGCTGCTCGCGGTCACCGATCCGACGAACCTCGCGAACGCGGACGACCTCCGCTTCGCACTCGGCTCCAACTTCAGGATCGCGGTCGCCGAGCGCGGCCAGATCGAGCTCGCGATCGCGCGCGCCTACCGCCGCTCGCTGCAGCTGATCGCCGAGGACCGCGACGACGACGGTCCCGAGGAGGAGCGGATCAACGACATCCGCAACCTCGCCTCGAGCACGCCGACGATCAACCTCGTCAACTCGCTCCTCACGACCGCGCTCGAAGAGGGCGCGTCCGACCTCCACTTCGAGCCCCGCCGCGAGGACATGCTCGTCCGCATCCGCGTCGACGGCGTCATGCGCGAGCTCGCGACGGTGCCGCGGCACATGCAGCAGGCGGTCACGAGCCGGCTCAAGATCATGGGCAAGCTCGACATCGCCGACCGCCGCGCCCCCAAGGACGGCCGCGTGACGGCGTTCTTCGGCACCGGCCACATCGACATGCGGATCGCCGTCGTCGCGACGACCCACGGCGAGCAGGTCGTGCTGCGGATCCTCGGTAACGGCGGCGACAAGCGGCCGTCGATCGGCGGGCTGGAGATGGAGCCCTACGCGGAAGCCGCGTTCGTGACCGCGATCGAGCAGCCGTACGGCACCGTGATCGTCTGCGGGCCGACCGGCTCGGGCAAGACGACGACGCTCTACGGCGCGGTCGACCACCTCAATCGCAGCGACCGGGTCGTGATGACGATCGAGGATCCGGTCGAGTTCCGGCTCGACGGCGTCAACCAGATCGAGGTCGACGCCAAGGGCGGCCTCAGCTTCGCGAGCGGCCTGCGCACGATTCTCCGCTCCGATCCCGACGTGCTCCTCGTCGGCGAGGTGCGCGACGCCGAGACGGCGTCGATCGCGATCCAGGCGGCGATGACGGGCCATCTCGTCCTCACGTCGCTCCACGCGCACAATGCGGCCAGCGCGGTCGCGCGGCTGCGCGACATGGGTGTCGACACCTCGCTGCTCGCCAGCTCGCTCAACGCCGTCGTCGCCCAGCGGCTCGCACGGCGCCTCTGCGTCCACTGCCGCCGCGAGTACGCGGCCGACGCGGAGGAGCTCGGCGTGGCCGACCAGACCATGTCCGATCACGTGCTCCTGTACGCCGCCGTCGGCTGCGCCAAGTGCCAGGGGACGGGCTACGCGGGCCGCGTCGCGCTCCGCGAGGTGATGCCCGTCTACGGCGAGGTGCGCGCGCTCGTCGAGTGCTCGGCCGAGGAGATCTTCGCGGCGGCCGTGCGGCAGGGAATGACGACGCTCCGCGACGACGGCATGCGCCTCGCGCTCACCGGCGTCTCGTCGGTGGACGAGATCCGCCGCGTCACCGGCATCCGGCTGATCTGACCGCGGGGGAAGGCGGCGGACGCCGCCTCCCCCGCGTTCGTGCGCTACGTGATCCGGGCGGAGAACGTCTTGGTCGTCGAGACGCCCTGGAAGGTGACCTTCATCGTCACCCGGACGAGCTTGCCCTTGGCGGTCTTCGGCAGCCGCATGTTGCAGGTCGCGACGCCGCCGCTGACGCGGCCGCTGGCCTTGAGCGGGGCCGTACCGACGCGCGCGGTGCACGTCACCGTGCCGGTCGCAAGCGGACCGCCCGTGTCGCCACGCGTGACCTCGTCCGGACAGCGAGCGCCTTGCCCGCCGTCGGCTTCGCCGGAACCGCAGTCGCCGTTCCCGTGGCGAGCGTGAGTGGCTTGCTCAGCGTGTAGATGTACGCATCCGTGCCGTTCGGCGCCGTGTCCTCGGCGATGAGATTGCGGTTCGCGTCGAACTGGAACGTGTCGGTCCAGAACGTGAACTTCGCGACGCCGCCGAGGTCGGCCTTACTCACCTTGAACGTGGCGACACCGTTCGCGTAGCTGCCGTTCGCGGAAGCGGCTCCGGCAGCGACGAACGTCGTCCCGTCCCAGCGCAAGAACTCCCAGCCACTCGACGACATCAGCAAGAGGTACTCGACCCCGCTGGCTCCAGTGTCCGGGTTCTGATCGGTATCGAACGCGATGTCGAGGATGGCGTCCGCGGCGAGCACGGCCTGGTTCGTCCTGACCGTGAACGTCAGGAAGCCGGCGGCGTCGTTTGACGCAGTCACCGCGGTGACGTCGGGAGCCGTCCCGGAGTCGCCGGCCGGATCCGTGAAGCTCACGTTCGCTCCCGCGACCTGCACCGCAGCGAGCGCGAGCGCGGCCGTCGAGACGAGCAGCAGTATCTTCCTCATTCGTTCAGACCCCTTGTATTCGAGAGAGCCGCGGTCGCAGGGGGCGTCGCGCGGTGATGACCGAGGCGGCAAGCTAGCTGCAGCGCAGGACGCGCGCTATCACCGAAACGGGTGACGTTCTGCGGGGCTAGCCGCGCGGCGCCGACCAGTCCGAGCCGACGTCGCCGCCGCCCTCGGCGGTCAGCCGGCGCCCGACGCGGAACAGCACCGGGTGCGGCGCGATCGCGCCCGCCGCGAGCGACTCGCCCTGGACGAAGAACGGCGACCGCTCGAGCAGGCTGCGGGGAACGAACGAGAAGACGTCGCCGACGAAGTCGAGGTCGGCGAGCGAGTTCATCCGCATCAGGAGCAGGTTGTCGCACTGCGAGAGCACGTCCTCGTGCAGCTTCTGCGGCCGCTGGGTCGAGACGAGCAGGTGGAGCCCGAACTTGCGCCCCTCGGCCGCGATCCGGACCGCGAGCTCGGTCGTGATCGCGGTCAGCGGGTCGGCCGGCGCGGCCGGGCAGATGTTGTGCGCCTCGTCGATCACGATCAGGACGGGCTCGCGCTCCGCCCGCCGCTCCCAGAGCCGAGAGAGGACCATCGCGGCGGCGAGCGTCTGCTCCTCCCGCGTCCCCAGCGAGCCGAGGTCGAGCACGAGGCAGCGCACGTCGGCGGTGAGATCCGCCGTGATCGAGTGTCCGTCGGCGCCCGCCCAGATCCCCCACTCGTAGAGGCCGAGGTTGCGCGCCCGGCTGAGCAGCCGGCGCGCGTCGTCGCCGCCCTCGACGCTCAGCCGCTGGAGCTGCTCGAGCGAGAGCGCCCCCGCTTCCGCCGCCTCGACGAGGCCGTGCAGCTCGGCGTACTCGTCGCGGTCGGCGATCGGGTCGAGCCGCAGCGCCGCCGCCTGCAAGCGGGCGCCGAGCTCGGCGAAGCGCAGCCCGAGGCCCTCGCCGCGCGCGCCGGACCGCGATGCCGTCACGCAGACGGGCGAAACGTGCCGCCGCGTGCTCTTCGGCATCCGGCCGCAGCTCGCCGAGCCGGACGAAGTCCGAGTTCGGGTCGAGCACGATCACCCGCAGCGTCGTCTCCAGCAGCAGCCGCTCGAGCACGACGCCGAGCGAGTACGTCTTGCCGGAGCCGGACTGCCCGCAGAGGAAGGTGTGGCGGCCGAAGCCGGCGGCGTCGAGCGAGAGCGGCACGCCGGCCGCGAGCACGAGCCCGCCGACGGCGATGCCGGCCGAGCGCGACGGGAACCCGCCGACGTGGCCCGCGACCTCGTCGGCCGTCGCCGGGCGGACGACCGCGTCGTGGAAGGAGGTCGCCGGACCGTCGAGCAGGCGGCCCTCGCCCGCGGCGTGGCGGACGACCGTGCCTGCGGTCTCGGTGCGTGCGAGCTCGACCGTGACGACCTGCCCGAGCCGGCTGCTCGTCACCGTCGGCGAGGACGACGTACGAGCCGGGCTCGAACACGAGCCCGTGGAGCGACGCCTGGTACGAGAAGCGCCGACCGTCGACGGAGGTCGCGACAGCCGGGACCGCCGCTTCGAGCCGGTGTCTCGGGTCGTCCATCGCGTCATCCTCTCAGAGGGCGAACTCAGGCCGTCTGTACGCCGACCGACCCGAGTTGTATCCTCGCTCCACCCGGATGCTCCTCACCCTCCTGATCCGTCTCGGCATCACCACGCTCGCCTTCATCGTGACGGCATGGCTGCTGGACGGGATGGAGCTGTCGGGTGGCTTCTTCGGTGCGCTCTGGGTCGCGCTGCTCTTCGGGATCGTCAACACGTTCCTCGGAACGCTGATCCGACTGCTTGACGCTCCCGTTCATCCTGCTCACGTTCGGGCTCCTGCTGGTGCTGATCAACGCGTCGATGCTCGCACTGACGGACGCGATCACGAGCCACCTCACGATCGACGAGTTCTGGTGGACGGCGATCTGGGCGGCGATCCTGCTCTCGATCATCACGGTCGTGCTGGACATGATCGTCGGCGCGCTCATCGGGAAGCGCGCGGACACCGCGCCGGCCGTCAGCGCGTAGACCTCCGACGAGGCGTCAGCCGCCGATCTCCGCGAGCTGCTCGCGCAGTTCGTCGCAGCCGTCGGCATCCTCGAACGCCGCCTCGAGCTCACCGCCGGCGTCGAGCTCGACCAACTCGTCGTAGCTCTGCTGCAGCGCGTCCGCGGCCGATCCGAGCGCGGCCGCGACCGTCGAGACGGCCTCGAGCGGCGGCGAGTCTCGCCGGACAGTGCTCCCTGAATCGTCTCGACGTCGTCGCGCAGTGTCTCGCGGAGGTCGGTGACGACCTCCTCGGCCTCTTGCCCTGACTCGGTCTCGGGCGGTTCCAGCTCGTCGAGCTCGTTCCCGAGCTCGTCGGTCGCGTCTCCGACCGCTGCCACGGCCTCGTCGACGTCGGCCCCGTCGAGCTGGAGCCCCTCGTCCGTCAGCCCTTCGAGTGCCGCGTCGACGTCGGCGAACCACCCGTTCAGGCTGCCGCAGACGTCGTCGGCCCACGCCTCGGCGCTGCCCTCGTCGGCCCCGCTGCCGCACCCCGCCACGAACAGGAGCATGCTGACGAGGACGATCGGGCCGGTCCGGCGCATGACACGAGCCTACTCCAGCTTGCAGGAGATTCGGGCACGTCGGCCGAACGTCAACGGTGCTGGGGTCACTGAAAGGGAGGAATGAAGCATGAACTCGAAGAGCATGGCCGGGTGGATCGGCTTCGCCGGCATCCTGATGCTGCTTGTCGGCTCGATTGACTTCATTCAGGGCTTGATCGCCCTGTTCAACGACGAGTACTTCGTGGTCACCGAGGCCGGCTTCCTCGTCCTCGACCTGACCGGCTGGGGCTGGGCGATGTTGATCTGGGGAACGCTGCTCGTGCTGGCAGGCCTGGGCCTGCTCAGTGCGCAGTCGTGGGCACGCTGGTTCGCGATCGTCGTGGTGTCGCTGAACTTCATCGTCCAGCTCGGGTTCCTCGGCAACAGCCAGTACCCGCTGTGGTCGCTGACCGTGATCGCGCTGAACTTCATGGTGCTGTACGCGCTGACCGCGCGCTGGAGCGAAAGCACGGAGGATCTCGCTCCCGTCCGCTAGCAGCCGTCTCGCTCAGAGGCCGTCGCGCAAGACGACGCGCGGCGGCCTCTTCTTGCGTGCGAGGACCCGTGCGGGCTACTTCTCCGAGGTCTCTGCTGCGGCGTCGCCGGTTTGCGGCAGGCCGCCGGTCGCGCGGATCGTGGCCGGCTCGTACTCGGGCACCGGACCGAAGAGCAGCCAGAGCGTTCCTCCGATCAGGCCACCGGCGAGCGGCCCGACCAGGTAGATCCAAAGGTCGCCGAAGCTGCCGTTGTAGAGAGCCGGGTCGACCGATCGCGCTGGGTTGAACGAGCCACCCGAGGCCGGGCCGACCGCAACCGCCGCCGTGAAGATGAAGAGCCCGATCAGCATCGGTGCCATCACGCCCTTCCAGGGCGCTCGGTCATCGGTCGCGACGGTGCAGATGACGATGACGAAGAGGGCGGTGGCGACGAGCTCGAGCAAGAGCGCGCCTCCGCTCGAGATGCCGAGCCCCGGCGCATTGTCGAGCGCGTCGACCGCGCCACCGGAGTACACGATGGCGACCGCGAGCACGGCGACGAAGCCGCCGACGAGCTGCGCGGCCCAGTACGGGAGCACCTCCTTCGGCGGGAACTTCCGTGCAGCGGCGAGGCCGACGGACACGGCCGGGTTGAAGTGGCCGCCGGAGATGTGACCGAACGCGGCGATCGCCAGCGCGAGGCCGAGGCCGAACGCGAACGCGATCCCGAGGCTGTCGATCGCCCCGGCACCGATGTCGACCGAGACGGCGACCGCGTTGAAGCCGAGAAAGAAGAACAGAAACGTGCCGAGCGCCTCCGCTCCGAGGCGCAGACCCAGCGATGGCGAGTCCATCTCACTCTCCTTCGTTTGCCGGAGCCCGTCCGTCTGCGTCGGACGCGGACGTCAGGTTCATTGCGGAGATACTGACACTGGTGCCAGGCGTGCGTCAGCGCGAACGCGCGCGGGCAAAGAAAACCCCTGCCAATCCCCTCTCGCGCCGCGCCCACAGACGACTGAGGGCGGCCCTCAGGCCGCCCTCAGTAGAACAGCTAGTAGGCCGACGGCCTCTAGTGGATGGGCATCCCGATGCACGAGTGGGCCGCGTCGGCGCCGCCACCCATGGCCTTGACGTACTCGCCGTGGTTCTTCCAAGTCGAGCTCGTCACGTTGGGCTCGACTCGCACTCGAAGACGCTTCATATCGAGTCCCAGGACGGGATCCACGTGTCGGTCGCGCCGAGCGTGTTCGTCCCCCACTTGTACCGGCGAACCCGTACTGCCGTCTGGTCGGTGTACATCGCCGCGAAGCTGACAGCTGTCCGTTGCTGAGCGAGCCCGTGATCGTCTCGGTCGAGCGACGCCGATCGGCTGGCTCGGCGACACCGGTGCCCGTGAACGAGCCGTCGCACGGGTTCACGGCGACATTGAACGTGTGTCAGAGTTTCCGTGTCGCTCGCCAGCGGCTGACGGTCAACGTGCCGTCTGCATCTGGTAGCGCTCCACGCCAGCCAAGGCGGACGAGACGACTGCCATGACTGCGACCGCCGCGACGGCGACCGCGAGGATGATCTTCTTCATTTCTTCTCCGAGTCTTGAGGCAATCAGCTGTGATCGCTGTATCCCTTAGAGCGTGATCGCTGTATGCCTAGGAGCGTGCCCGGTGCGCACCTCGCCCGCTGGGACCCAATCGGGTCTATCCGGGATGCGGGGCGTGGGCCGCGTCTACGGATCAGCCGTCGAAGCGCTGGTCGATCGAGACCTCGTAGATGTCCACGCTCTGCCGCTTGCCGCCGCCCTCGCCCGGCGACATCGCGTCGAACAGGGCATCGACACCCCGGGCGTCCTCCTCCGTGTCACAGAACGCGACCATTGCGGAGCTTCCCTTCCCCGAATCCGTGAGAACGAGCGTCCTCTTGATCGACTTGAGCAGCCGCTCGACCTCGGTTCGCTCGAACCGACCCTTCACCTGCTCGGCCATCTGGTCGATCGCCTCGACGGTCAGGCCGCTCTCCATCTGCCTCCGCATCCCATCGATCTCCTGTTGCAGCGCTGCGGGGTCCGAGCCCTCAAAGCGGGTGACGCGTGCGTACATTCGGGCCACCTTTCCGTGTCGGGACCAAGCGAGGCGACCATCATGCTCGGCTGTGGTACCGCCGTGATGGAGATCCAGACACCTGCTGTTTTGCAGGGACTTCCAGAGCGGATGATGGGACTCGAACCCACGA
Source organism: uncultured Gaiellaceae bacterium (assembly GCA_963738795.1). Classification (GTDB taxonomy): domain Bacteria; phylum Actinomycetota; class Thermoleophilia; order Gaiellales; family Gaiellaceae; genus Gaiellasilicea. Next base: position 11,915 of record CAVTXQ010000005.1, read on the forward strand.
CCTTCTGCATGGCAAGCAGACGCTCTAGCCAACTGAGCTACATCCGCGTGGGCCGCCAGTATAGCCGCGGTCCGCGCGGCCTTGGAACGCTCAGCGCGCGGCGTCGAGCGCTTCGTTGACGAGCTGGTCGGCGAGCTTGTTCTGCTCCCGCCGCACCGCCGTGTAGCGCACCGCGCCGAGCTCGCGGGCGAGCCGCCCGGCCCGGAGCGAGAGCTCCCGGAGCGCCTCGTTCTTGACCTTGTACTCACCGCGCATCTGCTTGACCATCAGCTCGGAGTCGGACACGACCTCGAGCTCGCCGACGCCAAGCTCGACCGCCTTCTCGAGCCCGGCGATGAGGGCGCTGTACTCGGCGACGTTGTTCGTCGCGACGCCGATCGCCTCGCCGTGCGCCGCGACGACCTCACCGTCCGCGTCCTCGAGCACGTACGCGTAGGCGGCCGGCCCGGGGTTCCCGCGCGCCCCGCCGTCGGTGAACAGCCGCCCCCTCAGCACAACCGTCCGGAAGGGACTTTGTGTTTCAGAAACACAATCTCTCCCGGGTCGGGCTCACGGCCGATCTGCCTGCACACGCCACGGTTCGGCGCCCGGGGAGACTTTGTGTTTCAGAAACACAAGGCGCTACGGCGCGGGCTCGACGTTGTCGATCTGGGCCCGCTGCAGCTTGCCGGAGTAGTCGACGTAGACCGACTTCCACTCGGTGAAGACGTCGAGCGCCGCCTGGCCGGCCTCGCGGTGGCCGTTGCCGGTGTCCTTCGTGCCGCCGAAGGGCAGGTGCACCTCGGCGCCGGTCGTGCCGGCGTTGATGTACGTGATCCCGGTCTGCAGGTCGCGCATCGCGCGGAACGCCTTGTTCACGTCGCGCGTGAAGATCGAGGACGAGAGGCCGTAGCGGATCCCGTTCGTGACCTGGATCGCCTCGTCGAAGCTCTTGACCGGGATCAGGGCGGTCGTCGGGCCGAAGATCTCCTCCTGCGCGATCCGCATCTGCGGGTCGACGTCGGCGAAGATCGTCGGCCGGTAGAAGAAGCCCCTTGCCGAGGTCGCCGTCGGTGGCCTGCTCGCCGCCGGTGAGGAGCTTGGCGCCCTCGTCGGAGCCGATCCCGGTGTAGGAGTGGATCTTGTCGAGCGCCTCACGGTTGATCACGGGGCCGAGGTCGGTCTCGGGATCCCAGCCGGGGCCGATCCGCATCTTCTCGGCGCGCTCGACCAGCCGGGTCTGCAGCTCGCCGTACACGGCCTCGTGGACGATCACGCGGCTCGCGGCGGTGCAGCGCTGACCCGAGGTGCCGAACGCCGACCAGAGGATCCCCTCGACGGCGAGGTCGAGGTCGGCGTCGTCCATGACGATGATCCCGTTCTTGCCGCCGAGCTCGAGGTGGACGTGCTTGAGCCCGTCCGCGCCGGCCTTCGTGACGGCGACGCCGGTCTCGCGGGAGCCGGTGAAGGTGATGATCGGGACGTCCGGATGGCGGACGAGCCGGTCGCCCGCCTCCTCGCCGAAGCCGTGGACGAGGTTGACGACGCCGTCCGGCAGCCCCGCCTCGCCGAGCAGCTCGATGAAGCGCTCGGCCAGGAGCGGCGTGTCCTCGGCGGGCTTGAGCACGACGGTGTTGCCGGACACGAGCGCGGGCGCGAGCTTCCAGGCCGGGATCGCGATCGGGAAGTTCCACGGCGTGATCGCGCCGACGACGCCGACCGGCATCCGCACCGACATCTGGAACTTGTCGCGCAGCTCGGAAGGCGTCGTGTGGCCGAAGAGGCGACGCCCTTCGCCGGCCATGTAGACCGACATGTCGATCGCCTCCTGGACGTCTCCCCCGGCCTCGGCGAGCACCTTGCCCATCTCGCGGCTCATCAGCTCGGTCAGCTCGTCCTTCTGCTCCTCGAGCAGCCGCGCGAAGCGGAGGAGGACGTTGCCGCGCTCGGGAGCCGGCACGAGGCGCCATTCCTCGAACGCCGCCTTCGCGGCGGCGACGGCGCGGTCGACGTCCTCGGCCGTCGAACGCGGGAAGGTGCCGAGCGTCTCGCCGGTCGCCGGCACCTTCGACTCGAACGTCTCGCCGGACGCGGCGTCCGTCCACTCGCCGCCGACGTAGTTCTTGAACTGCTCTGCTGCGACCGCCATCGCGCCGCAGTGTAGTCAGTAGGCTCGGGGGTGATGCGCATGCTCCTGCTCGCCGGCGGTGTCGCGATCGCGGTGCTCGCCGTGGTGGTGGTCGTCGGGCTCGATCTGGTCGGCGAGGACGAGCCGCTCTGGTCGGAGCAGGCGAGCGCCGCCTGCGAGCGCGGGATCGCGGAGGCGCGGGAGGTGATCTCGGCCGGAGAGGCGATCGCGAACGACGAGAAGCGCGCCCTCGACGTCTACGCCGGAGCGACCGCCGTCGAGGCGGACGTGATCGCCGAGCTGGACGCGCTGCCCCGGCCCGCCGCCGACGAGCTGGCGATCGAGCGAACGCTGGCGATCGTCGCCGCGTCGCACCGCGCCGACGTCGCCGCGATCGGGCGGCTGCGAAGGAGCTTCGACGCCCAGCTGTTCGAGCGGCGGGTCAACGACACGGTGCCGATCCTCGCCGACCTACGCTCGCGCTTCGCCTCGCTCGGCGCCGCCGGCTGCATCCGCTACTACGATCCCGCGTCGTACGGCTAGCAGTCGCGCAGCGAAGCCGCAGAGCCGTGAGATCGGGCACGGCGAAGTTGATGTTCTCGCCGCCGCCGGCGACGAGGACGCCGACGACGCGACCCTTGCGATCGACCGCGGGTCCGCCTGAGTTGCCGGGGTTCGCGGCCGCGTCGGTCTGGATCTCCTTCGGCCCGACGCGGCTGACGACGCCGCTCGTGACCGTGCCGCCGAGCCCGAAGGGGCTGCCGATGAGGAGCAGTGCGTCGCCGACCCGAGGCTTGTTGGCGCGCGGCGCCTGCCAGAGCGGCTTCGCGCCGACCGGCTTGCCCTCGACCCGCAGCACTGCGAGATCGCGGCCCCGGTCGCGCTTGACCACCTCGGCGTTCCACGAGCCCGTGTTCCGCTCGAGCAGCACCTTTTCGCCGACGCTGTCGACGACGTGGGCGGCCGTGACGACGTAGAGCTGACCGCCGGCCGTCCAGCCGGCGAAGCCGGCGCCGAGGCCGTCGGAGGTCTTGACCGTGAAGACGCTCTTGAGCACGCGCGCTGCCAGCGGCGCGATCCCCTGATCCTTCTCGCGGAGCTTGCCCTCGGACGTCTTCAGCCGGCCGGCGAGCTTCTCGTCGGAGAGACGGAACTCCTCGAGCCGCCCCTCGAGCTCGCGCACGTCGGTGCGGAGCAGCTCGACCTGGAGCTTCTGCTCGCGGACGGAGGCGACGGCGAAGAGGGAGATCCCGATCGCCGCGACGACGGCGAGGCCGGCGACGACGAGCGGAATCGAGATCGTCCGGCGGCCCTCGTACTCGTCGTAAGACATACGACGACTCTCGGCCGCGCGGCTGCACGGCTCGTCCCCCGAACGAGGGATGCCCGCGGAGGGTTTGGCGGAGTGGCGCTCGTCGCCGGGGTGCGATGGTCGTGCCGAGGCAAGGACGCAGGGAGCGCCGATAGCCGAGCTATCGGCGCGACTGAGGACGCCGCATCGGGACGACCAGCGCGGTCCGGCGACACAGCCGCTACTTCGCCAAACCCTCCTAGATCGTGTCGGTCTCGGGGAAGGTGCCCGGGATCCGGGCGCGCCGCCGGTCGCGGATCTCCCGCTTGCCGCCGTACTCGCGACCGTTGCGCCGGTCCTCCCCCTCACGCCGGTCGAGGATCACCGTCACGTTCGGGTTGTCCTTGTAGTACTCGACCATCTTGTCGTAGAGGTCGGCCTCGAGGTCGCGCGGGATCACGCAGTAGATCATTGGCTCAGTCTACGAACCTGAGCGGTCGGCGCCAGCCCCGAATTAGTGACGTTTCGCAGCCGCGGTGAGCGCGCCGAGACCGACGAAGACGGAGCCCGAGACGTACCGCTGGACGGAGAGGAAGCGGCGGTTGCCGCGCAGGCGCTCGGACGCCGTGCCCGCCGCGAGCGCCCAGACGCTGTCGCTGACGACGGCGATGACGACGAAGACGAGCCCGAGCACGCCGATCTGCACGGCTGCGGCGCCCTGGTCGGGGTCGACGAACTGCGGCAGGAAGGCGAAGAAGAAGAGCGCCGTCTTCGGGTTGAGCACGTTGACGATCACGCCCTGGCCGAAGCGGCGGCGGAGGCGCCGCTCGCTCGGCGCGCTCACGTCCGCCTCGTCGGGCCGCCGGAAGATCGTCCAGAGGCCCATGCCGACGAGATACGCGGCGCCCGCGTACTTGACGACGTTGAATGCGGTCGCGGACGAGACGAGGATCGACGAGAGCCCGATCGCGGCGGCGGCGACGTGCACGAGTCGCGCCGACGGCGATCCCGAGCGCGGAGACGAAGCCGGCGAGCCGGCCGCGGTCGATGCTCTGCGAGACGATGTAGAGCACGGCCGGGCCGGGCACGACGATCAGGGCGAGCGCGGCCGCCGCGAAGACGAGCAGGGTCGCCGCGTCGGGCACGGGGTCAGACGCGGGCGATGTCGGGCATCAGGCGGCCGTCGTCGGCGAGGTGCGCGTTCCACTCCTGGAAGCCGGCCTCGAGCTCCTCCAGGTCGTGGCCGCGCTCGACGAGGCGGACCGGCTGCGCCGCGTCGGGCGAGACGCGGTACTGGTACCAGGAGATCTCCCAGGCGACGGTCACGATCATCTCGCCGCTCACGCCCGAGAGCGGGACGATCGAGGACTTCGGCGCGCCGAGGCTCTTCGCGACCCCGGCGACCGTCCGCCGGTGGGCGCTCGCGTTGAAGAGGTCGGCCGCCTCGACGACCGCCAGCTCCGGCTCCGAGAGCCGGCGGAGGATCGGCTCGTCGGCGACCGGCGCCTCCTCGGCGCGGCGGCTGCCGCCGAGCAGGGTGGCCCAGCGGCTCTTGCGCCGGCGCGCGTCGTACGGCACGGTCGGCAGCGACGGGCTTCCCTCGCGCATCCAGCCGTGCTCGAGAGCGATCTCGGCGCAGAGCGGGCAGACGTCGACGTACTCGCTCCCACCGGGCGAGAAGCGGAGTCGCGTGCTCGCCCATCAGGAGCGAGCGTTCGCAGATCGCGCAGGTGCGCGTTGCGGCTGAACGCGTCACACGCATGCGTTCGACCGTAGCAGAGCCGCATCGGTTATCCACAAGGGGGCAACCGCGTTCTGCTATATGTAACTCACATATGTATCGACGACGCGGGTGGCATGGACGAGGTGGGCGGATCGAGCGCTTTCAGGTCGCCGCGCTCCTCCTGCTCCTGCGCGAGCGCCCGGCCCACGGCTACGACCTGCTCGAGCGCCTCCCCGAGCTCGTGGGCGACGAGCGCGTCGACGTCGGCAACCTCTACCGCGTCCTGCGCCGGCTCGAGGAGCAGGGACTCGTCGAGCAGCGAGTGGGACGAGTCCGTCCCCGGGCCGGCCAAGCGCACCTACGAGCTGACCGAAGCCGGCCGCGAGGCGCTCGAGCGCTGGGCCGCCTCGCTCGCCGAGACCCGCACGCGCATCGACAGCTTTCTCCAGCGACACCAGGAAGGGAGGTGACCATGCATCACCGCAGATTTCACCACAGGCGCCCGCCCCTCGGCACGCGCTTCTACGCAAGCGAGAACGTGCTCGAGCGGCTGGATTCCTACCAGCGCGACCTCGAGCAGGAGCTCGCGGACGTGACCGAGCTGATCAAGCGGCTGCGCGCCGACGAGGCGACGCGCCGAGGGCAGGCCGAGCCGCAGACGATCTGAGCCGCATCAGATGCCGCGGCCGCGCGAATCGTGCCGCGGCCTCTCGCTCGCGCTTCGTGTCCTCGATCACCCGCTGGGCGACGTGCGACGGGACCTCCTCGTAGCGGAGGAAGTGCATCGAGTAGTCGCCGCGGCCGCCGGTGATCGAGGTCAGCGTCTGCAGGTACGTGAGCATCTCGGCCATCGGCACCTCGGCCTTGATCGTCGTCATCCCGGCCGCCGGCTCCATCCCGTGCAGGCGGCCGCGCCGCGAGTTGAGGTCGCCGTTGACGGCGCCGACGGCCTCGTCGGGGACGGTCACCTCGAGCTCCATGATCGGCTCGAGCAGCACCGGCTCCGCCTTCGTGTACGCCTCCTTGAACGCCATCGAGCCGGCGATCTTGAACGCCATCTCGGAGGAGTCGACCGTGTGGTAGGAGCCGTCGACGAGCAGGACGCGGATGCCCTGCACCGGCGCGCCGGCGAGCTCGCCGTGGTGCATCGCCTCCTGGATCCCCTTGTCGACCGCCGGGCCGGAAGCTCTGCGGGATGACGCCGCCGACGATCTTGTCGACGAACTCGTAGCCGACGTTGCCCTCGATCGGCTCGAGCACGATCGTGCAGTCGCCGAACTGACCGCGGCCGCCGGTCTGCTTCTTGTAGCGGGCGTGCGAGCGCGACTCCTTGCGGATCGTCTCGAGGTAGGGGACGCGCGGCGGGTGCAGCTCGACGTCGACGCCGAAGCGGCGCTTGGCGCGGTCGAGCGCGACCTCGACGTGCATCTGGCTCATCCCGGAGAGGATCTCCTCCCCGGTCTGCTGGTCGCGGCGCAGGCGCAGCGTCGGATCCTCCTCGCCGAGCCGGCGGATCGCCTGGGCGACCTTCTCCTCGTCGCCCTTCGACTTCGGCGTGATCGCGAAGCTCATCACCGGCTCGGGGAAGCCGATCTCGGGCACGTCGGTCGCGACCTCCTTGTCGAGCAGCAGGTCGCCCGTCTGTACCTCCTTCAGCTTCGCGACGGCGCCGATGTCGCCCGGCCCGAACTCCTCCGCCGGGATGTGCTCCTTGCCCTGCTGGAAGAGGAGCGAGCCCATCCGCTCCTTCGCGTGCGTGCGCGCGTCGACGAGCGTCTGGTCGGGCGGACCGAGCCCTGGAGGACGCGGAAGAGGTTGATCCGGCCGGCGAACGGGTCGGCGATCGTCTTGAAGACGAAGGCGGCCGTCTCGGCGCCCTCGATGTGCGTGATCGAGCCGGCCTTCGCGGGCGACGGCACGCCCTCGACGATCAGGTCGAGCAGCGCGTGCGTGCCGAGGTTCTTCGTCGCGACGCCGCACGCGACCGGGAAGACCTCGCCGCGCGTGACCGCGTCCTTGAGCGCGTGCGCGACCTCCTCGACGCCGAGCTCCTCGCCCTCGAGGTACTTCTCCATCAGCGCCTCGTCGGTCTGGACGACCTCGTCGAGCAGCTTCTCGCGGTACTCCTGGACGAGCTCGGCCAGCTCGTCCGGGATCGGCCCCGGCTCGGGCTCCTTCTCGCCGTCCGGGCTCGTGTAGGCGCACATGTGGAGGACGTCGACGATGCCCGGTCAGCTCGTGCTCGGCGCCGATCGGCAGCTGCACGGCGACGCAGCGCGGCGAGAGCTGCTCCTGCATCTGGCCGAGCGCGCGGAAGAAGTCGGCGCGCTCGCGGTCGAGCATGTTGACGAAGAGGACGCGCGCGATCCCGAGCTCGTCGGCGCGCTTCCAGACCCGCGCCGTCCCGACCTCGACGCCCATGACGCCGCTGAGGACGAAGAGCGCGCCCTCGACGACGCGCAGCGCGCAGCGTGCCTCGCCCTGGAAGCTCGGGTCGCCGGGAACGTCGATCAGGTTGAGCTTGCGGCCCTGCCAGTCGGCGTGGGTGAGCGAGAGCGAGATCGACATCTGCCGCTGCTGCTCGTCGTCGTCCCAGTCCGCCACCGTCGAGCCGGCGTCGATCGTGCCGAGGCGGTTCGTCTCGCCCGCCTGGAAGAGCAGCGCCTCGACGAGCGAGGTCTTGCCGGTGCCCGCGATGACCGACGACGGCGACGTTGCGGATCTTTCCGGGCTCGAAAGCGGGCATGCGGACAGGTCCTCCTCGGCTCGGATGCGTGTCGGGCGGAATCCTAACCGAGCTAGCGTCACGAGCTGGCTCCTCGGCCGGATGTTCTGGTTGCCGCGGAAGAGGTTCTCCGGGTCGTACTGCTCCTTGACGGCCGCGAGCCGCTCGTAGGCGTCGCCGAACGCCGCCCGCACGCGGTCCTCGCCCTCGTCGCCGACGAAGTTGAGGTAGACGCCGCCGGACGCCCACGGCGCAAGACCTCGCGGCACGCGCGGCCCCAGGCGATGTGCTCGTCGTCGCGCTCGGCGCCGTCCCAGACGCAGAAGGGATGCACGACCCACTTCGCGTCGCGCTTCGCCAGCGGCGTGTCCGTCCGCCGCGCCACCTCCCCGCCCCACGGGCAGCAGCAGGATCTGGGTGAAGCTGAGCGGCATCTGCTCGCCGTAGGCGACGAGCGCGTCGAGCGCCTCGTCCGGGCAGCTCGTCGAGGTACTCGGCCGTCCACCAGTTCCGCTTCCCGGGCGGGTCGTCGATCATCGATTGGAGCGTCCGCGTACGGGATCTCGCCGTAGAGGTCGACGATCGGCTCGACCACGTCGCGGAGCGGCTGCGAGCGCGCGCTCGCCCTCGTCGACGGTGCCGTTCCACATCCCCGCGGTGACGACGACCAGCTTCCCGTGCCACTCCTCCGGGATGAACTCCTCCGGCGGCGCGGCGATGTAGCCGAACACGAGGCCGGCCTCGTCCGGGCCGCCGCCCGCGTGGAAGTCGCGGAACGCCGCGCCGAGCGGCGCGCCCGTGCCTCGGGTCGTAGGCGGCGAGGCCGCCGAAGACGGTCGGACCGACCTGGTGCAGCCGGAACTCGAGCGTGGTGACGACGCCGAAGTTGCCGCCGCCGCCGCGGAGCGCCCAGAAGAGCTCCGGGTTCTCGTCGGCGCTCGCGCGCACCAGCTCGCCCGCCGCGGTGACGAGCTCGGCGGCGATCAGGTTGTCGCACGCCAGGCCGTACGAGCGCTCGAGCCAGCCGGAGCCGCCGCCGAGCGTGAGACCGGCGACGCCGGTCGTGGAGACGCGGCCGCCGGTCGTCGCGAGGCCGTGCTCCTGCGTGGCGGCGTCGAAGCGGCTCCAGGTAGCGCCGGCGCCGGCGCGCGCGGTGCGCGCGGCCGGATCGACCGTCGATCGAGTCGAAGCCGCGCATGTCGATCACGAGCCCGTCGTCGCTCATCGAGACTCCGGCGACCGAGTGACCGCCGGCGCGAATCGCGAGCTCGGTGCCCGTCCGCCGCGCCCAGTCGATGCAGGCGACGACGTCGTCGACGTCGCGCGACCGCGCGATCGCGCCCGGCCGCCGGTCGATCATCGAGTTGAAGAGCGTTCGCCCCTCGTCCCAGCCGTCGTCGCCGGGAAGGAAGAGCTCGCCCGAGAGCGTTTGCCGGAGGTCGATCGAAGCCTCATGGCCGCCTCCTCTATGCGAAGTGTCGCGACGCGAGCCTACACCGGCTAGCTCGAGCGGGACGCGGGCGGCGCCGCCGAGGCGGGCCTTCAGGCGGAGGATCGCCTTCGTGTGCAGCTGCGAGACGCGCGACTCGGTGACGCCGAGCACCTCGCCGATCTCGCGCAGGGTCAGCTCCTCGTAGTAGTAGAGCGTGACGACGAGCTTCTCGCGCTCGGGCAGCCGGGCGATCGCCTCGCCGAGCGCCTCCTTCATCTCGGTCTGCGCGAGCGCGGACTGCGGCTCGGGTCCCTGCGTGTCCTCGATCGTGTCGATCAGGGCGATCTGGTCGCCGCCGGCGGAGACGGTCCAGAGCTCGTCGAGCGCGGCGATCGACGAGCGTGAGATCTCGGTCAGGCTCGTAGCCGAGCTCGTCCTCGGTCATACCGAGCTTCTCGGCGATCTCCTCGTCGGTCGGCGCCCGGTGCAGCTTCTTCTCGAGCTCCGCGATCGCCCGCTCGATGTCGCGCGCGCGGGCGCGGACCGAGCGCGGCACCCAGTCGAGCGCGCGCAGCTCGTCGATGATCGCGCCCTTGATCCGCGCGATCGCGTACGTCTCGAACTTGATCTCGCGGTCCGGGTCGTAGCGCTCGATCGCACCGATCAGGCCGAGCAGCCCGTAGGAGACGAGATCGCCCTCGTCGACGTGCGCCGGCAGGCCGCTGCCGAGCCGGCCGGCGACGAACTTGACGAGCGGCGCGTAGGTGAGGATCAGGCGGTCGCGAACGGCGCGATCCTGCGTCCGCCGGAACTCCTGCCAGAGCGCGCTCGTATCGTCGACCTTCGCCATGGCGAGAGAATACGCCGCGGACCGCCGGACTCTTGCTCACGACCGCTTCAGCAGGCGCAGCGCCATCGTCAGCATCCAGCCGCCGAGGGCCGCCGCCGCGAGCGCGATCACCCACTGGCCCGCCTGCCCGGCGGCAAGCGCGATCCCGCCGAACCCGAGCGTCAGGACGAGAAAGAGCAACCCGAGCGCGTGCCGCTGGGAGAGCATTCTGGCCAAGGCTACAATCGGCTCAGCGAAGGGGCGTAGCTCAGTTGGTAGAGCGCTGGTCTCCAAAACCAGATGTCGCAGGTTCGAGTCCTGTCGCCCCTGTTTTCTGGCGCAGGATCGGAACTCTGCGGAAGCAGATTTCCGATCGCGCAAGACCCCTGAAGGGGGCGCCTTCGGCGCCCCGTCTCGCTGAAGGATCGCTTCGCTCCCTGGGCTCAGACTCGGCGCTTGCAGGGCACCACGGAGGTGTCTCGTATTGAGCCTCATGCTGCGCGTCGCACTCGCCGCCGGCTTCGTCGCCTTGCTCGTCGGGCTCGTCGCCGTCGTCGACCACCGGCATAAGCGAGAGGTCGAGTTCGCCGCGCAGGAAGACGCGTACTTCTGCGCGCACGGACGGCCGTCGGCCTGCCACGAGTTCGACGCGGTGAGCTACGAGGAGCGCTGGGAGCGGCGCGAGCTCGGGTATCGAATCAGCTTCTTCGCGCTCGCGGTCTCGGCGCTCGGACTGGCGGCGATCGGCCTGCGGCGCCGGCGCGGATGACGTTCGTGCCGACATCGGACCCGCGGGAAAAGGGCTACCCTGCCCCTGGGTGCGCCCCGCGACCAGCCGCCCGAGCCGCCTGCTCTGTAGGCGTCTCGTGGTCAACGGACGTGTTGTGGGAGAGGCCGCACTCCCCGGGCGCGCCCACTTTTCCCCCCAGGACGCCCCGGCCATGCCGGCGTCGCGCGCCACAAGGACAGGCGCCACCCCCTCGACCCCGTGACCGCCCAGGGCCTGAGGATGGCGGCGCAATGCGGGTGAGACGCGCGGCTCTGCGCGATGCCTCACTCCGGTGCAGCCAAATATGCCAGGTGCATGTGCGAAATGCAACGCGCAGCCAGGGAGCCGAGACCCTCACGCCGTGAGCAGACAGAGGCTCACCGACGTCCTCTTCTGGGTGATCGCGGGTGTGAGCGCGCTGCTGCTCGTCTTCCTCGCGCTCGTCGTCGGCGGGGCGATTCCGATCGACTCGGGCTCGGCCCCGGCCGACCCGTCGCCGGAGGCGATCGTGCAGCCGCCGGCGACGGCGCCGACCGAGAGCGCGACGACGACCGGGCGAGCGACGACCGCTCCCGCGGCGACCACGCAAAGAGCAGTCGAGCCGACAGTCGTCGTGCTGACGGCGGTACGCGGCGCGAGTTGGTTCTCAGCCCGGGTCGGCTCGGAGGACGGCAGGGTGCTGGACGAGCGCGTGCTGGCGCTGGGCGAGTCGGTGCGCCTGCAGGCGCGGCGGATCTGGCTCTCCGTCGGCGCGGCCGGCAACGTCGAGATGACCGTCGACGGCAAGCCGAGGCAGCTGGCGCCGGGAACGGTGTCGCTCGTCTTGGCGCCGTCGATCTAGGCGGAGCGGCGCGCGTCGAGCGTCAGCTTCGGCAGCGCCGTCTCGACGGGCTTCTGCACTGCACGCCGGTTCGACTGCTCGACCGAGCGCGCGAGCCGCACGAGTGGCTCTGCGAGTCCGAGGCGCGACATGATCGTGAAACGAAGCATCCTGCTCCCAGTCTTCGGCGTACGGGGTACCTGTCCCTGTCCCCCGATCGAAGGATTCCTACACCCCCGATCGGCTGGACCTGACTGACTTCAGACCGCGACGAGAGTACTCGCGGCGGACTGCCGGTTGAGGACCCGGCTGAGCGCTTCGACGCACTTTGCGTCGAATTTCGTGCCGGCCTCGTCACGCAGCAGCGCGATCGCGCGCTCGTGCACCCACGCCTCGCGGTAGACGCGGTCCGAGCGGAGCGCGTCGTAAACGTCGCACACGGCGAGCACGCGCGTCTCCTGCGAGAGTGCGGTCGCGCCGTGCGGGTAGCCGCTCCCGTCGAGCCGCTCGTGGTGGTCCCGCACGAGCCGCCGGATTCTGGCTGAGAAGCCGAGCCGGCCCAGGAGCGCATCCCCCCAGACCGTGTGCTTCTGCACGAGCGCGAACTCGGCGTCGTCGAGCGAAGCGGGCTTCTTCAGCACTTCGTCGGGGACGGAGAGCTTGCCGATGTCGTGCAAGAGGCCGCCGGTTGCGAGCTCGCGTAGACGCGCGGGCGGCAGCCCGAGCTCCTCCCCCACCTCGACCGCCAGGAGCGCGACGCGGCGGGTGTGACCCTCGGTGTACTCGTCCTTCTCGGCGAGGAGCCGGACGAGGCCGCCGACCTGCGAGCCGAGAAACGTCTCCTCGGCCGACACCATCTCGGCGCCGCGAAGATCGCCGGCGAGGGGGCGTGACGGCGAGGAGCGGAAGAGGTCGTATGCGACCGGCGCGCCGACGAGGAGGACGCCCGCGACCTCGAGTCCGTGCCCGAGCCACCAGGCGAGATCGAGATAGGTCTGTGTCAGGGCGGGCACGAGCGCGCCGGCGAGCCAGACGAGCCCGATGAAGACACCGAGGTCGGCACGCCGACGCGTCAGCAGCACGGTGCGGAGCGCGCGCAGCGCCAGCAGGCCGTAGAAGGCAAGCCCGAGCACGAGCATCGCGATCGCGGGCAGGCTGGCCGGCTCCGGCACGGACGGGACGAGCTCCGGCAGCCAGAGCGCCGCCAGCCCGAGTCCGATGACGCCGATCATCAGTGCGGCCTGCAGCCAGAGCAGCGGCACGACCGCGCGTGGGCTGCGCGTGGCGGGGAGAGCGGAGAGCGCCAGGATGACGGCGCCGACCGGCAGGGTGGCGGCGCCGGTCAGCGAGACGACGCCGTTCATCTCGACGACGAAACCAGGGCTCGCGACGCCGTGGACGAGCAAGAGCGACGCCATCACGGTGAAGGCGGTGCCGACGAGCACGGCGCGACCGTCTCCGCGGCGCCAGCCGCCGTAGGACAGGGCGATCCCGGCGCCCGTCGCGAGCAGAGACGAGAGCACCACGCTCCAGAAGTGCGCGCCGCTTCCGAACATCACCTGGTCGCGGCTGACGAAGTGGATCAGCGCAGGCGGGACGATCGCAGCAGCGCCGGCGGCGACGAGAAGAGGGACGAAGGCGTCACGACGCACGAGCCGGTTATCGGCACCGACCATGCGGTTCGTTAGGCTCATTCCGTGGCACTCCTCACCTCGCAGCTCGAGCGCGGCGAGACCTTTGCGCGGCGCGCCGAGCGGATGGAGGCGCTGGTCGCCGAGCTGCGCGAGCGCACCGCACTGGTCGCGCGCGGCGGCGGCGAAAAGGCGGTCGAGCGCCACCGCTCGCGCGGGAAGCTGACCGCCCGCGAGCGGATCGACCGGCTGCTCGACCCCGGCACGGCCTTGCTCGAGCTGAACGCGCTCGCGGCGTGGGAGCTCTACGACGGCGCGGCTCCGTCGGCAGGGATCGTCACCGGCATCGGCGTCGTCGAGGGGCAGGAGTGCGTGGTGGTCGCGAACGACGCGACCGTGAAGGGCGGCTCCTACTTCCCGCTGACCGTGAAGAAGCACCTGCGCGCACAGGAGGTGGCGGAGCAGAACCATCTGCCGTGCATCTACCTCGTCGACTCCGGCGGCGCCTTCCTGCCGCTGCAGGCCGAGGTCTTCCCCGACCGCGAGCACTTCGGGCGGATCTTCTACAACCAGGCGCGGATGTCGGCGAAGGGGATCCCGCAGATCGCCGCCGTGATGGGCTCCTGCACCGCCGGCGGCGCCTACGTGCCGGCGATGAGCGACGAGACGATCATCGTCCAGGGGACGGGGACGATCTTCATCGGCGGCCCGCCGCTCGTGAAGGCGGCGACCGGCCAGGATGTGACCGCGGAGGAGCTCGGCGGCGCCGACGTGCACACGCGCCGCTCGGGCGTCGCCGACCACTACGCCGCCTCCGACGAGCACGCGCTGGCGCTGGCGCGCCAGATCGTCCGCAACCTGCACCGGCGCAAGGAGCTGCCGTGGGACGTCGCGCCGCCCGAGCCGCCCGCACTCGACCCGGCCGAGCTCTACGGCCTCGTCCCCGAGGACTTCAAGCACGAGATGGACGCGCACGAGCTGATCGCGCGGATCGTCGACGGCTCCCGCTTCGCCGAGTTCAAGGCGCTGTACGGCGAGACCCTCGTCTGCGGCTTCGCCCGGATCGAGGGCTACCCGGTCGCGATCCTCGCCAACAAGGGCGTCCTCTTCGCGGAGTCGGCCCAGAAGGGCGCCCACTTCATCGAGCTGGCGGCGAAGCGGAAGGTGCCGCTCGTCTTCCTCCAGAACATCACCGGCTTCATGGTCGGCAAGGAGTACGAGGAGGGCGGGATCGCCCGCGACGGCGCGAAGCTCGTCACCGCGGTCGCCTGCGCGGACGTGCCGAAGTTCACCGTCGTCACGGGCGGCTCGTTCGGCGCCGGCAACTACGCGATGTGCGGCCGCGCCTACGGGCCGCGCCAGCTCTGGATGTGGCCGAACGCGCGCATCTCGGTGATGGGCGGCGAGCAGGCCGCGACGGTGCTGACGATGGTCGGCGACGCCGATCCGGACGAGATCAAGGCCACCTACGAGGCCGAGGGGAACCCGTACTACTCGACCGCGCGGCTCTGGGACGACGGGATCATCGACCCGCGCGACACGCGGCGGGTGCTCGCGCTCGGGATCTCGGCGGCTTTGAACGCGCCCGTGCCCGAGTCCACCTTCGGCATCTTCCGAATGTAGAAAGGGGAGTCATGGTCGTCACGGAGGACCGGCTGCGCACGCTGCTCCGCGTCGCGGAGAGCGCCCACGCCGCCTACGAGCAGGAGCGCGGCGAGCCCGACGACGACTGGCCGACGTGGTACGCCGCGTTCATCGTCAAGCGGCTGAACGAGGAGACCGCCGAGGCCAGGTACGAGCTCCCGCTCGACGACGAGGAGCGGCGGCTGCTCGAATCCGCCGTGCACTCCTACCTCGACGACTTCGGTCACGAGGAGGCCGACATGCTCCGCCGCCTGAAGGACCTGCACGCGAAGATCCGCGACGCCTAGGGGTACGAGATGGTCGTCCGGATCGTGCTCTGGAGCCTGGCGGACTCGAAGACGACGATCGAGGAGCTGCGCCGCTATCTCCGCGACGAGTCGGTCGACGAGTTCGCCGAGGTCGAGGGCCTGCGCTTCAAGGCCTGGATCTCCGACGCCGCCGGCGAGCGCTGGGGCGCCTTCTACCTCTTCGAGTCGCTCGAGGCCGCGGAGCAGCAGCTGCCGGGACGAGCCCGCGAGCTGATCGGCAAGGAGCCGGACGTCGTCGAGATCTTCGACCTCGAGGCGAGCGTCGAGGGACGCTACGCGGACGAGGAGCTGTCGCGGCTGGGGCTCGCGTTCGAGTGAGCTAGCGCTTGACGGTGAACGTGCTCGAGCCGAGCACCTTGCCGTAGACCGGCCGAGCGCGTGTGCCGCGCGCACCCCAGACGTACCAGGTGTACAGGCCCGGCTCGAGCCGCTGGCGCTTGCCCGCGTAGGTCCACGTCCGCGCGAGCCTGAGCTTGGCAGCGCCGGGCCACGTGCTCAGGAGCTTGCGGCCGTTCCGATAGAGCTGGACGTTGTAGAAGGCCGCGCCCGCCACCGGCTGCCAGCGGAGCAGCGGTGCGGTGCGCACGACCGCACCCGCGGCCGGGCTGTAGAGCGCCGCCCGCTTCAGCGCGACCGCCGTCACCGCCTTCCGGGAGACGTTGCCGGCGACGTCGGCGACGATCAACTCGTACCGGTAGCGAACGCCGGCGCGCACCGTCTTGTCGACGAAGCCGACGCCCGTGCCCCGGTAGACCTTCGTCGTGCGCGCGCCGTTGACGCCGGGCGAGCGAACGATCTCGACGGTGGCGACGTCCGCGGGCTTCTCCCAGCCGATCCGCGCGACGCCCTTGTCGAGCTCCGCCTTGACCCGCGCGACCTTCGGCGCCGTCGCGTCGTACGGGAACGCGTGTCCAGCCTCGGCGGTGTTTCCGGCCCGGTCGCGGCAGGAGCCGACGACGGCGGCCTTGGCGACGTCCGGGCCCTCGTAGCGAACAGGCGCCGTGCAGGCTGCAACGCCGGACGTGAGGTCGGTGCCGGCGAAGCTGACCGTGAGCGGCTTGCGATACCAGCCGCGGGAGTCCGGCTGACGGTCCGGCGCCGGCGTCACGGCGGGCGCGGTCGCGTCGTACTTGATCGCGATGCTCGCGGAGGCGGTGTTGCCGGCGACGTCCGTGCACGAGCCGGAGAGGGCCGCTGAGGCGGTGTCGACGCCGGCGTAGGTCGAGCCACTGCAGCCGGCGATCCCCGACACCGCGTCCTGACCGGTGAACGAAGCCGAGACGGAATGGTTGAACCAGCCGTCCGAGTCCGGCGCCCGGGCGAGCGAGCCGGTGACGGTCGGTGGGCGCCGTCTTGTCGATCTTGATCGTCGACGAGTCGGAGCGACGTCGAGCCGTGCCCAGGTGAACGTGCACGGTGCAGCTGTCGCGTGCGACGTGTCCCTCGGTCGTGACGAGCTCGGCCAGCTCGGCACGTGTCGACGTGACCAGGTCCCGCTGCTCCGATGACCGTCCAGCTGAATCGTGACGTTGCTGCGTGTACCATCCGTTGCGCGCCGCGCGGTGCCCGACCAGCGTGAAGCTGACCGGCGGCGTCGGCCGCTGCGCCGCGGCGGGCACGAGGGACGGCCAGAACGAGCAGACCATGAGGCGCTTCACGTGCGCAGCTCGCGCCGCGCGGCGACGAGCACGACGCGCGCCGCCGACCGCGACGAGCGCGAGCGCCAGGCCAGCCGAGCGCGAGCAGACCTCGGTCGGCAGCTCGCTCGACCGACGACGAGCGGCGCGAGCGGGCACAGGGCCTCGGTCGTGCGGCGGCGCGCTGCGGCTGGCGCGAGCCTGCGTTTCGCCACCGCCGGCCGCTCTGGCTGCGGCTTCGGCTTACGCGGCTTCGGCCGTCGGCTTCGCGGGCGACCTGCGCACGGCTGGGTCACCGCACGACGGACGCTGCCCGCGGACGACCGGCGTCGGGTGCGACGGTCGCCGGGCGCCTGCCGCACCGGTGCCGGCTCGGCTGCGCGTCACCGGGGGCGGCTCGGGCGCGACGGCTTCCGGCGGCGGATCGGGCGACGGCGTCGCCGCCGTCGCGGACGCGGCGAGGACGGCGCCCAGCAGGAGAGCGCCTCCGATCGGAGCGCCTGTGCGCCGCAGCAACGACCATCCTCCCCGTCGTGCCATCTTCCCCCCGATTTCCGGGCTTTTCTCGAAGCTACTGCGGTTTTTCCGGTGTGTCAACGAGGCGCACCGCCCCGCAGGCCGGTCCGGAGCCGGCCTGCGGGGCGACGCCTTTTGTCTAGATCGCGTGTGACCTCCCGATTGCGTTCTGCGGGCCGAGCTGCAGCGCCGCCGACAGGCCGATCGCGAACTGGTGGTTCTTCGCCGACTGGCCGATCGCCTGCGTGCCGCCGCCGCTGGACTGAGCCTGACCCGCGCCCTGGTAGAGCGCGTTCAGGTTCGGTGCCAACGCCGACGAGTGCGCCGCGTTCGACTGGTCGACCGAGCCGCCGGAGCCGTAGCTGCCGACGCCCACGGGCGTGCTCGAGTTGCCGCCCGACGGGCAGCCGCACTTGTCGCGTCCGAAGGCCTGGATGGCCAGCGAACCGGCGAGTGCGCCCTGCTCGTTCTTCGCTTCCTGACCGATCGCCTGGATGCCGGTCTCATGGCAACCGCACTCCTTGCTGCTGCGGCCGCCCTGGTTCTGGTCGGCGTCCTGCTTGGTCAGGTTGATGTTCAGCGCCGTCGCCTTCGACGCGGCGCTGTTCGACTGCGAGACGTTCCCGCCGTCGGCCTTCGGATCGGCCTTGCGGTCGTCCTTGTAGCCGTCGGCCTTGCGGTGGTCCTTGCCGTCGTCCATGCGGTCCTTGCCGCGGACGACGACCGGGCTGTTCCGGTTCGAGGCGCCGGACTGCAGCGCCGCCGAGAGCCCGATCGCAGCCTGCTCGTTCTTCGCCGACTGGCCGATCGCCTGAATCGCGATCCCGCCGCCGCCACCCTGCGTCTGATCCGCGTCCTGTCCGAGCGCGTTCAGGTTCGCAGCCGTCGCGGCCGAGTCGACGCTGTTCGACTGCTCGACCGACCCGCCGCCGCCGGAGCTGTCCACGCGAACGGGCGCGTTGTCGTTGCTCGCACCGTGCTGGAGGCCGAGCGAGAAGGCAGCTGCGCCCTGCTCGTTCTTGGCCTCCTGGCCGATCGCCTGGATGCCTTCCGAGCCACAGCCGCACAGAGATCCGCGCTGGGCCTGGTCGGCGTCCTGCTTCGTCAGGTTTGCGTTCAGCGCGGTCGCATGCGACGCAACGCTGTTCGACTGGGCGACGTCGCCGTCATCGCCCTTGCTGTCCACGCGCACCGGCGTGTTCGTGTTCGATGCGCCGAACTGCAGCGCCGCCGAGGCGGCGAGTGCGTCCTGCTCGTTCTTGGCCTCCTGGCCGACGCCTGGGTGCCACCGGAGCCGGACTGAGTCCTGACCCGCGCCCTGGTAGAGCGCGTTCAGGTTGCCGGCACCGGCCGACGACGCGACGCTGTTCGACTGCTCGACCGAGCCGCCGCCGCCGTAGCTGTCGACGCGGACGGGAGTGTTCGTGTTCCCGCTCGAGCCACAGCCGCACTTGTCATGGCCGAAGGACTGGGCCGCCAGCGACGCAGCCGCTGCGGACTGGTCGTTCTTGGCCTTCTGCCCGATGGCCTGCGTGCCGCCGGCTGCGCACTTGCAGTCGCCGGCCTGCTCCTGATCGGCCTTCTGGCCGGTCAGGTTGACGTTCAGCGCGGTCGCCTTCGACTCGACGCTGTTCGACTGCGAGACGTCGCCGTCGGCGCCCTTGCTGCCGACGCGAACCGGGGTGTTCGTGTTGCTGGCACCGGACTGCAGCGCGACCGACAGGGCGCCGGCCTTCTGCTTGCTGTCGGCATCCTGGCCGATCGCCTGCGTGCCGTCGGATGCGCAGCATTTGTCCTTGCCACCCTGTGCCTGATCCGCGTACTGCTTCGTCGCGTTCAGATTGGCGGCGGTCGCCGACGAGTCGACGCTGTTCGTCTGCGTCACGTCGCCGCCGTAGCCGTCGCTCAAGACACGCACGGGGATGTTCCGGTTCGTTGCGCCGTCCTGCTTGGCCGCTGAAAGCGCAGTTGCCGACTGGTCGTTGTCAGCATCCTGGCCGATGGCCTGGGTCCCGCCCGAGCCGCCCTGCCTGGCCGGCGGTCTGCCCGGTCAGGTTGATGTTGGCGGCCGTCGCCTTCGAGGCGACGGTGTTCGACTGCGTCACGTTGCCGTCGTTTCCGGGGCTGAGCACCCGCACGGAGATGTTCGTGTTCTCCGCGCCCTTCTGCTCGGCGGCCGAGGCTGCGGCGGCGTGCTGCTTGGAGTCCGCCTCCTGCCCGACTGCCTGAGTGCCGGAGCCGCCCGCCGCAGCCTGCTCGGCGGTCTGGCCCGTGGCGTTGCCGTTCGCAGCCGTCGCGCCGGACTCGACGCTGTTCGTCTGCGAGACGTTGCCGTTGTCGCCAGGGCTCAGAACCCTGACGGGGGTGTTCTTGTTGCTCGCGCCGGACTGCTTTGCGTACGACAGCGCGGTCGCGGCCTGGCTGGAATCAGCCTCCTGGCCCACGGCCTGCGTGCCGCCCGTGCAGCCGCACGAGCCGCTCTGCGTCTGGTTCGCCGACTGGCCGGTGACGTTCGCGTTGCCCGCCGTCGCGTTCGAGCTGACGGTGTTGGACTGCGAGACGTTGCCGTCGTTGCCAGGGCTGAGGACGCGAACGGACACGTTCGTATTGGACGGGTGACTCTGGGAGGCGCCGGACTGCGCGCCCGCCCCCTGGGCACTGGCGGCAGCTTGTCCCGCCAGCTCCAGGGCCGAGTCACCCGGTGCAGCCGCCGCCTGGCCCGCGCTTACGAGAAGCGCGAGCGCCGCGACGCCTACAACGATGCGTCTCATCGATCCTTCTCCTTCCCACCTTTGCGTGAACAGGGCGGACTCGACCTGGTCCGCCGGAATCGCGAAAGCGGGAAGCGCTAGCCCGGGCGAGTGGGTGGAGGGTCAGGGTCCTCGCCTGCTGCACGCACCTCGGCGGCGACCGAGCGCGATGCGTCGGCGAAAGCAAGGGCGAACGCGAACGCGACGACCAGGAACACGAGCTGTCCCAGCCGGCCGTCGGGTGCGTTCATGGGAGCGAGCCCGGCTGCGCTGAGCGCGGCGGCCTGCTCGCGCGCCGGAGCGGAGGCCCGGCGGGGTGCCGGGCGGAGTTGCGCCGGCCTCGGCGCGGGACGCGCGCTACGTGCTGCCGCCTCGGAGGCCTTCGCAAGCCGCATCGTGACGGCGACCGAGGCGCGGAAGCGGCCCTGCGGGGTGATATCAGCCTCACGTGTGGACGGCGCCTCGGGAAGCAGCAGGCTCTGCGGCTCCGACGCGGGCTCGGACACGCCTCTCGGCCGCGGCAGATCGCAGCAGTCGTTGTTCGACGGCGCCTCGTCGGGGTCGGTCCCGACGAGCTTCTCGAAGACGGTGATGATCGCAACGAGCGGAGCGAGCGGCTCGTCGGCGCCGGCCGTGCTCTGCGGCTGATTCTGCGAGGCCGCCGGCCCCGGAACGCGGAGCTGCGGCAGCGCCGGCGGCGTCAGCGCGACCGCGACGTTCGTCTGGTGAACCGTGCCGTTGTTGCCGGGACTGTTGATGCGAATCGAAATGTTGATATTGATCGGCCGATACTGCGCAACGGCAGGTTGATACTGCGCTGTATTTCCTCCTTCACTATTCGGCGACGGTAATCCTGCACCGCCGCAATTCCAGTTCCAGTTCCAGGTCCAGTTCTCCATTCCAGCGCCCGCCGGGAGTCGGGATCTCCGGAACAGCGTCGCCGCAATTCCATTCCCACGTCCAGTTCCAGCCTCCCGCCTCCGCGGCGGGCTCAGGAACTGCGGCCGAGGCCGTCGACTCGGCCGGCGGCGCGTCCGGCGCCGGTATCGAGTCCTGATACTGCGCCGGCTCCGGCTGATACTGAGGCGCCGGTTGCGCGGCGGCGACGTTCACCTGCTCGACCGCGCCGTCGTCGCCGGGGCTGTTCACCCGCACCGACACGTTCACGTTCGTCGGATCCGTCTGCGCGACCGCCGTAGCCGGTGGAGCGTCCGGCACCGGGCTGACGGCGGGCGCGGCTTCAACAGGAGCCTCTGCAGCCGGCTCGGGGGGCGGTGCGGCGACCGCCCCAACCGGGACCGGCTCCGCGGCAGTCGTTTGGGCGGAAACTGCCGGAAGCGTGATCGGGAGGACGTCGACCGCGGCGGCGGGATCGAGCTCTTCGAGCCCCGACTCCTCGAGAACCGCGGTCGCAACGTCCGCCAGGTCGGGAACGGACGCGACAGGCACGTCCGGCACGCCGCTTTCGGCCAGAGCAGGGGAACTCGTGGTGGCGGCAAGGCCGAGCACCACCAGGCAAAGGGCAACCCGGCGGGCAGATGTTCCCGATCGTGAACTCGTCACACCAACAGCAATACCCCTCTGCCATCCAACTGATCCATTTTCTTTCCTTTTTCACAGATGCGACGAGATTGGCGCGAAACTTCTCGTTGAATTTCCACGCGACGAACGCTAGGCTCGATTCATGGCGGCCGACTCTCAGGAGCTCCTGCGCGCGTGGTGCGACAACGGTGACCGCGACGCGCGCCAACGGCTGATCGAGCTCCACCTGCCGCTCGTCCGGGCGCTCGCCCGCCGGTTCGCAAGGCGCGGCGAGCAGTTCGAGGATCTCGTCCAGGTCGGCGCGGTCGGCCTGATCAAGGCGATCGACCGCTACGACCCCACGCGCGGCTCCTCGCTGACCGCGTATGCCGTCCCCACGATCGTCGGCGAGATCCGCCGCCACTTGCGCGACAGCACCCAGCCGCTCCGGCTGCCGCGCCCGGACGGCGGCCGCCGCGTCGTCGTCCGGTCGGTGGCGCTCGACGCCGACGCTCCCTCCTCGCGCGATGCGGGCGCCGAGCGCGGGCTCGAGTTGGGTGAGGAGCGGGCGTTGATCGCGGCGGGGCTGCGGGCTCTCCCGCGCCGCCAGCGGCGCATCGTCCAGCTCCACTACTTCGCCAACCTCAGCCAGCGTGGTATCGCCAGCGAGCTCGGTCTCTCGCAGGTGCACGTCTCCAGGCTGCTCCAGGACTCGCTCGGAAAGCTCCGGCAGGAGATCGGCCAAACCTGAGCGGGGCGTGATATCACCTCCGACCGTTGTGCGATTCGGCTCGAGAACCTAGAATCAGGCCATGTCCGCCGCGCCGTCCGCAACGGAGCAGTCGAAACGTGGCAAGAAACCGGCCCCGAGCGGCCGCCTGCTGCTGCGGATGCCCGCAGCGCTCCACGCCGAGCTCGCACGGACGGCCGAGCGCGAGGGCGTCAGCCTGAACCAGTTCATCACGAGCGCGCTCGCCGGCAAGATCGGCTGGGGCACCGATGCGGACGACGGCACGCCGACAGCACCGTCGGACAACCGCAGGCTGATCGCGATCGCGCTCGTCGCGAATGCGATCGTGATCGGGCTGGCTGCGCTGGCGGCGATCGCCGTGCTCGTCCTCGCCTGGCAGGGCTAGGAGGGTTTGGCGAAGTAGCGGCTGAGCCGTCGGGCCGCGCTGGTCGCCCCGATGCTGCGTCCTCAGTCGTGCCGATAGCTTCGGCTATCGGCACTCCCTGCGTCCTTGCCTCGGAACGACCATCGCACCCCGACGACGAGCGCCACTCCGCCAAACCCTCCTAGAGAACCAGCGTCTCCGGAAAGATCTCGTCGCCGGCGAAGCGCTCGAGCCGGTACGGGGAGAGGTCGAACGGCGGCTCTTCCCCGAGCAGCTCCGCCGCGACGGCGTCCCCGACGGCCGGTGACTGCATGAAGCCGTGGCCGGAGAAGCCGCACGCTGCGTAAACGCCGTCGGCGACCCGGCCGATGATCGGGTGCGCGTCCGGGGTCATGTCGTAGAAGCCCGCCCAAGCACGGCGCAGCGGCGCTCCCGCCGCGCGGGGGTAACGGTGTGCGAGTCGCTCCCGCCAGTCGTCGACCAGGTCGTCGCGCACCTCGTCCGGGCCGTCCCAGCGCGGCTCGGGCTCCCCCATCGCGAGCCGGAGTCCGTCGGCGCCGACGCGGCGGAAGTGGAAGCCGTTCTCCTCGATCGTCATCGGCAACCCGGCCGGCAGCGCGTCGACCGGCCCGACGTCTGCGAGCTGGCGTACGAGCGGCCGGACCGGCAGCTCGACGCCGCGGGCCGCTGCGACCGGAGCGGAGCCGGCGCCGCAGGCGAGCACGAGCGTGTCGGCGTCCAGCGCCAGCGCGTCGGTGTGCTCGCGCACCTCGACCCCACGCTCGGCCGCCCGCCGTACGAGCTCCCGCGTCACGCCGGCGGGGTCGGCGATCCCGTCCTCGCGGCAGATCGTCGCCCCGAGCACGTCGTCGGTGCGGAGCCCGTCGACGAAGCTCGCGTCGACGCGCTCGACGGGAACGCCGAGCGCCGCCTGTACGGCGCGCCGCTCCTCGAGCTCGGCCAGACCCGGTTCGGTCGTCGCGAGGAAGAGGTAGCCCACCTGCTCGAAGAGCGGCGCGCCGAGCTCCCGAAAGAGCCGCACGCTCGCCTGGGCGAGCCTGACCTCGGCAGCGGTCGTGAACTGCTGGCGGACGCCGCCCATCGCCTTCCCGGTCGCGCCGCCGGCGATCTCCCCCACGTCGGCAAGCACGACCTCGTCCGCGCCGCGCAGCGCGAGGTGATACGCGATCGACGCGCCGATCGCGCCCGCGCCGGCTACGACGATTCGAGCCATCCGCGCAGCTCCTCCCGCTCGCCGTCGCTCAGCTGCCGGAGCGGCCGACGGACGTCCTCCCGGATCGGCACGCCGTTGAGGCCGAGGATGAACTTGAGCGCGGCGTGCCGGGGAAACCGCTCGACGGCTGCGCGAAGCTCGCCGAGCTCGATCGCTCCCGCCTCGGTCGGCTCGCGCACGACCGCCGCGACCTTGTCCGGATAGGCCGCGGCCAGACCGGAGACCGCGCCGACGGCACCCGCGCGGATCCCGTCGAAGATCAGCGCCTCCGGCCCGACGAAGACGTCGAGCCCCTCGACGAGGTAGGGCGCGAACCGGTCGAACGGCGCGTCGGAGACCTTCAGGCCCGCGAGGTTCGAGACGCGCTCGCGCAGCTCGAGCAGCACCGGGACGGGAACGGCGTAGCCGCTCGCACGCTCGAACTCGTAGACGTAGAACGGCAGCGGTGCGCAGGCTGCGGCGGCCGCCTGGAAATGGTCGAGCAGCGAGCGCTCGTCGAGCTGGAAGTACGGCGGTCCGATCACGGCGACGGCGTCGACGCCCGCCTCGGCCGCATGGGCGACGAGCGCGACCGTGTCGGCGCTCGTCTGAGCACCGCAGTGCGCGGCGACCTGCAGCCGGCCGCGGGCCGCTTCGAGGAAGAGCTCGAGCGCGCGCTTCCGCTCGTCGACCCGGAAGAGCAGCCCTTCGCCGGTCGTCCCGAGCGCGAGCAGCCCGTCGAGGCCTCCGGCGGCGAGGAAGTCGACGTAGGGGGCGAACGCGGTCTCGTCCAGCCGGTCGCCGTCGAGCGGCGTCACGGCCGCGGCCAGGGCACCACGCAGCATGGTGCGACTCTACGTGTGCTCGACGTCGACGAGGCGGTCGAAGAGGCGGTCGATGTGAGCCCGGTCGACCCCAGGCCCGCCGTCGAGCACGTCCGGGGACCCGTCGCGCGCGTGCAGGTAGTCGGCGCCGGCGCCGCCGGAGAAGCGGTCGCCGCCAACGGTTCCGGTGATCCAGTCGTTGCCCGCTTCGCCGAAGAGCACGTCCGCGCCGGCGCCGCCGTCGAGCAGGTCGTTGCCGGCGCCGCCGAGCAGCTTGTCGTTGCCGCCGTAACCGATCAGCGTGTCGTCGCCGCCGAGCCCGCAGATGACGTCACGGCCGGGCGTGCCCCGCAGCGTGTCCGACCGCGCGGTCCCGGTGATCGTGCAACCGGCTGCGCCGAGGTTCGGGGCCGCATCCGCCCCGGCGGCAACCAGCAGCGCGACGACTACTGGTGCTGCCTTGACGTACATGACTCGTCGAACGTGATCGATTTCCGGCATAGGATCCTCCCCTGATGGGGGCACTTCGGATCGAGCGCGACGACGACCTCCTCCGGGTCACGCTCGCGCGGCCGGAGACGCGGAATGCCTTCGACGCCGACCTGATCGCGCGAGCTCGCCGAGGCGTTCGTCGACGTCGGCAAGGCGCGCGCGGTGCTGCTCGCGGGCGACGGGCCGAGCTTCTGCGCGGGTGCGGACGTCGAGTGGATGCGCGCCTCCGTCGAGCTCGACTTCGACGCGAACGTGGCCGACGCGAACGCGCTGCGCGGGATGCTCGAGGCGATCGACCGCTGCCCCGCGCCGGTCGTCGCCCGGATCCAGGGTCACGCGCTCGGCGGCGGCGCCGGTCTCGTCGCCTGCGCCGACATCGCCGTCGCCGAGCACAAGGCGGTGTTCGCCTTCTCCGAGGTGAAGCTCGGGATCATCCCGGCCGTGATCTCGCCGTTCGCGCTCGCGAAGATCGGGCCGAGCTGGGCGCGGCGCTACTTCGTCACCGGCGAGCGCTTCGACGCTGCGACGGCGCTCCGGATCGGGCTCGTGCACGAGGTCGACGCGGATCTGGACGCGGCGGTCGAGCGGGTGCTCGCCGAGCTGCGCAGCGCCGGCCCGCGGGCCGCGAGGCACGCGAAGCGGCTCGTGCTCGACCGCCCCGACGGGCCCGAGACCGCGCGGCGGATCGCCGAGCGGCGCACGAGCGCCGAGGGCCAGGAGGGGCTGCGCGCCTTCCTCGAGCGCCGCTCGCCCGACTGGAGCTAGCGAACGACGAGCAGCGGGCTCGCGAGCCGGTCGCGCGGGTACCAGAGGCGGAGCTTCGAGCCCTTGCCCGCGCGGAGCGTGCGCTGGAGGAACCCGCGTGAACGCGGTCGTGCGGACGCCGCCGACCGCACGCCAGCCGCCGTTCCGGAACTGCTGCAGGATGTAGCGCTGGCGGCCGTCCTCGGGCCGCACCTGCCCCCAGACGACGGTGCGGAGCGCCGCGGCGCGAGACCTGGGCGAGCGGCAGGACGGCGGCCCGCAGCGCGGTCTTCGCGCGCCGCCGGAGGTGACGAGGCCGCTCTGCCAGCGCGCGGCGTCGGGCTCGTCCTTGTAGAGGTACTGGATCAGCATGTCGACGTACGGCGTCGCGTAGGCGCGGTACGCCGCCTCGGCGAGATAGCGCGCCTGCAGCGCCGCCGAGACGCCGAGGTAGCGGTCCGGCGGGTTGGTCTGGTAGCCGTACTCGGTCAGCCAGATCCGCTTCCGCCCGAACGCCCGGCCGACCTCGCGGACGAGCCGGTCGATCGTCGCCATCGTGATCGTCTCGCAGTGGCCGCAGCCGCCCGACGTCGGCGTCTCGAGCCGGCGGAGCGGATACGGGTTGTGCGCGTACGCGTCGAGCCGGGCACGCGCCGCGTCCATGCCGCGGATGAAGGCGACCGGCGAGATCCCGCCGGTCGAGCCGCGCGGCGCGGTGACGCCGCCGCCGACCTTCGCGCCCGGCGTCGCGCGGTGGATCGCGGCGTACGCGGGGTTGAGCAGCGTCTGCGTGTAGACGCGCGCCGAGGTCGGGCGCAGCCAGCGCCGCTGGTTCGGCTCGTTCCAGATCAGCCAGTGCTTGACGAACGGATACCGGTCGGCGGCGCGGCGCGCGAAGCCTGCGAACCACCACTTCGAGCGCGGCGCCCAGTTCGCGCGAGCGGCCGCCGTTCGCCCAGCGCGGCGTGCCCCAGATCGTCACCACCGGCACCATCCCGCGCGCGTGGAGGCCCTGCAGGATCGCGTCCGACCGGCCCCAGCCGTAGCGCGCCCTTGCGAGCCTCGATCTCGTTCCAGTTCGAGCGTGTAGCGGACGAGCTTGACGCCCATCGCGTCGAGCGTGTCGAGGCGCTCGTCGAGCGTGCCCGGGCCGTAGGCGATCCAGGCATCGTCCTGGAGCCCGTAGCGGACGTACGGCGACGCGTCGGCCGGCGCCGGAGAGCGCCAGGCAGGAGACGAAGGCGGCGACGAGCACGAGCGTCGATCTCATGCGAGCCAACGTAGCCACCGATCCCGTGAGGATCGTGTTAGTCGCGTGTTAGGGATCCGTCAGCGCGGCTGCGACGGTGATCGC
Organism: uncultured Gaiellaceae bacterium; assembly: GCA_963738795.1. Classification (GTDB taxonomy): domain Bacteria; phylum Actinomycetota; class Thermoleophilia; order Gaiellales; family Gaiellaceae; genus Gaiellasilicea. Next base: position 39,360 of record CAVTXQ010000005.1, read on the forward strand.
GCCGCCCGCGACCGACCGGCGTCGCGAGCCGGTAGCTCGTCGTCCGCCGCGGCGGTCACGGTCACCGTGAAGCGTCCGTCCGGCCGCGTCCGCACGCGCTTGACCGTCGTCCACGTGCCCCCGTTCACCTGCCGCTCGAGCCGCACCTTGCCGAGCCCGCGGACGAAGCCGCGCAGCTGCACCGGCCTGTTCGCGAGCGCGCGGGCGAGCGGCGGATCGAGGTTGAGGACGCGCACGTTGAACCAGGTCGAGCGGAGGTCGAGCGCGCGGCGGAAGTCCTGCGGCTCGATCTGCTCGCACGCCGCCGCCGAGCTTCAGCCTCACGTCGGTCACCCGGCCCGACGGACCGCGGTCGACGAGGAGGTCGCGCACGGCCGTGCACGCCGAGCTTCTTCGCGACCTCGGCCGGGGTGAGCCGGAACGGCCCCCAGCGGTGGTGCTTCGAGAGGCTGTCGTGGGGGTCGGCGACCGAGACGAGATACGGCACCGGGCGTCGCGCGCGGCCACGCCTCCGCGATCGAGACCGTGCGGCCGCCCGAGGTCGAGTGGTAGAAGGTCGTCGCGACGCGGCCGTTCCAGAAGAGCACCTTGCCGGCCGTCGATCCGATCGCCCGGTTCGTCGTCGCCTCCTCGGCGCGGATGCCGCCGTAGACCTGGCTGCGCGTGTCGGCGTAGAGGTCGAAGAGCGTGCCCGGCTTCAGCGTCGCGAGCGCGTAGGAGCGCGCGACGACGGCCTGCGCGCGCAGCGCCTCGGGATGCCAGTCGTCCGGCATCTCCCACGGGACGACGCCGCGCAGGTAGCGGTCGAGCGGCAGGCGGTTGACGATCGTCAGCTTGCCGCCGCGCTTGTGGACGAGCAGCGTGCCGCGGTAGGCGTCGGCGTCGAGCCGGAGCGGCGACGCGCCGGGGACGAAGCGGAGCGGCGAACGCAGCTGCGCGAGCTTCGCGGCGACGACGTTCTGCGTCCCGGGCTTCAGCTTCCGCACCTTGCCGCGCGCGTCGACGACCTTGAACGGCTTCGACGAGCCGATCTTCACCGCCGCGCTGCCCTCGGCCAGCAGGACGCGCACCGGCCTGGCGGGGACGACCTGCAGCTTCGTGCCGCGGTAGTAGTGCTGCAGGATCCGCTGATACCCCCAGCCGGCCTCGGCGTAGCCGCGCGCGCCGTACTGGCTCATCCCGACGCCGTGCCCCCAGCCGCGGCCGTCGATCACGAAGACCGTGCCGGCGCCGGCCTGCGCGGGCAGGACGAGGAGCACGAACGCCAGGAACGAGGAGCAACCGCCGCATCGAGCGGGCCAGCGTAGCGCGGGTCAATACGATCCGCAACGATGGCGATCCGGAAGCTCCTGGTGGCGAACCGCGGCGAGATCGCCGTGCGCATCTTCCGCACCTGCCGCGAGCTCGGGATCGCGACGGTCGCCGTTGCCGCACCCGACGACGCCGGCGCGCTGCACGCCCGCGCCGCGGACGAGACGGTCGCGATCGGCAGCTACCTCCACTCCGAGGAGCACATCCGCGCGGCGAAGGAGTCCGGCGCCGACGCGATCCATCCCGGCTACGGCTTCCTCGCCGAGAACGCGGACTTCGCCGAGGCGGTCGAGGCCGCGGGGCTGACCTGGGTCGGCCCGCCGGCGGAGGCGCTGCGGCTGCGGCGGCGACAAGCTCGCGGCGAAGCGGATCGCGGCCGAGGCGGGCGTCCCGGTCGTGCCCACGGGCGAAGCCGGCCGAGCTCGGCTATCCGCTCCTCGTCAAGGCCGCAGCGGGCGGCGGCGGCCGCGGCATGCGCGTCGTCCGCGAGCCCGCCGAGCTCGAGGAGGCGCTCGCGGCGGCGGCGCGCGAGGCGGAGGCGGCGTTCGGCGACGGCACCGTCTTCTGCGAGCGCTACGTCGAGCGGCCGCGCCACGTCGAGATCCAGCTCCTCGCCGACGCTCACGGCACCGTCCTCTCGCTCGGCGAGCGCGACTGCTCGGTGCAGCGGCGTCACCAGAAGGTGCTCGAGGAGTCCCCCTCCCCCGCGCTCGACTCCGCGAGCTGCGCGCGCGCAGATGAGCGCCGCGGCGATCGCGTTCGCGCGCGCGATCGGCTACGCAGAGCGCCGGCACGGCCGAGTTCATGCTCGCCGGCCGCGAGTTCTGGTTCCTGGAGCTGAACGGCCGGATCCAGGTCGAGCATCCGGTGACGGAGCTCGTGACCGGCGTCGACCTCGTCCGCGAGCAGCTCCGCGTCGCCGCCGGCGAGCGACTTAGTGTTTCTGAAACACAAAGTCTCGCCGGTCACGCGGTCGAGGTGCGGCTCTACGCCGAGGATCCGCGCACCTTCCTCCCGCAGGCCGGGACGGTCGAGCGGCTGCGGCTCCCGGCGGGCGTCCGCGTCGACGCGGGCGTCGAGGAGGGCGACGAGGTCGGCACCTCCTACGACCCGATGATCGCGAAGCTGATCGCGCACGGGCCGACGCGCGACGAGGCGTTCGCGCGCCTCGCCGACGCGCTCGCCGAGACCGAGGTCGGCGGCGTGACGACGAACCTGCCGTTCCTGCGCTGGCTCGTCTCGCATCCGGTCGTCCGCGCCGGCGAGGCGACGACCGCGTTCCTGACCGAGCATCCGCCGCTCTCGGAGCCGCCGCTGCGGCTTCCCGACGCCCCGTGGCGCGGCGGCTGGCGGCTGAACCTCCCGCCCGCACCGCCCGCACCGGCGCCGGACGTCGACAGCGCCGCACACGACCGCGCCGCCGGCCCCGGCAGCGGCAACGTGACCGCGCCGATGCCGGGGACGGTGATCGGCGTCAACGTCGCCCCGGGCGACCGCGTCGAGGCGCGGCGGCCGCTGCTCGTGCTCGAGGCGATGAAGATGGAGACGCCGCTGACGGCGCCGTACGACGCGACGGTGAAGGCCGTGCACGTCGAGGAGGGCGACCGCGTCGCCGGCGGCGCCCTCCTCGTCGAGCTCGAAGCGGACTAGTCGATCGCGGCGGCAGGCGCCTCGGGCGCGGACGGCCGCGAGCCGGAGCAGGAACGACGCGACCGCAGCGACGATCGACCGCCGAGGCGAGCACCACCGTCCAGCCGTCGTCGAAGGTCGGCTTCACCGTCATGGCGAAGACGATCGAGTAGAGGAAGACGAGCTCGATCCGCAGGCTCGCGAAGATCTTCCGGATCAGCTCCTGCCCCTCGGGCGACTCCGGGCCGACCGCCTCGATCCTCTTGCCCATCGGCGCGATGTGGAGCAGGCCGGACAGGAACGAGCCGGCGAAGACGACGAGGCCGAAGACGACCCAGAGCTGACCCCAGTCCCAGCTGCCCTCGATCATCATCCCGATCCCGGCGAGCGAGGACGATCAGCGACGCGGGCACGAAGACGCGCTCGCCGACGCGGCTCGCCCGCCCCGCGAAGGTCGCCATCTCGCGCGGGTCGCCGCCGTTGCGCACGGCGACGCCGTAGGCCTGGAGGATGAACCCGCCCCCGAGCCAGATCGCGGCAGCGGACACGTGCACGAACAGCAGGAACTCGTACCAGCTCAACTCGACCCCTTCCTCGACCGCGGACTCGATGGACAGGTTCTACAAGGCTAGAACAGTTTCTGCAACTTCATCGCCGCGCCCATGTCGCCCTTGATCTTCAGCTTGCCGGTCATGTACGCCGTCGTCGGGTTCTGCTCGCCGCGGACGACCGCCATGCATCGTCTCCTCGGAGGTGGAGATCGTCGTGTCGGCCTCGCCGCCGCCCTCGGTGACGTTGACCGCGCCGTCGTTGACCGCCACGAGCCACTGGCCCGCGCCCTCGATGTCGAACAGGTACGAGTTGTTCATGCCGGCCGTCTTCTCGGCGTCGGCGCGGGCCGCGAGCCCGTCGAAGAACTCCTGCACGGTGTCTGCCATCTGGTGTCGCTCCTTCGTCGGTTGGAGTGCCGAATCTACCGGGTAGCATCCGGCGGCGCATGGACCTCGATCTCACCCAGGAGCAGCAGCTCGTCCGCGACACCGTCCGCGAGTTCGCGCAGCAGAAGGTGGCGCCGGTCGCCGAGGAGCTCGACCGCGAGTCGCGCTTCCCGTACGAGCTCGTGGCCCAGCTGGGCGAGCTCGGGCTGATGGGCCTGCCGATCCCGGAGGAGTACGGCGGCGCCGGCGGCGACACCGTCTCCTACGCGCTCGCGATCGAGGAGCTGACCCGGATCGACTCGTCGGTCGCGATCACGGTCGCCGCGCACACGTCGCTCGGGACGATGCCGATCTTCCTCTTCGGCAGCGAGGAGCAGAAGCAGCGCTGGCTGCCCGACCTCGCCTCCGGCGCCAGGCTCGCCGCGTTCGGGCTGACCGAGCCCGGCGCCGGCTCCGACGCCGGCAACACGCGCACGACCGCCGAGCTGCGCGACGGCAGCTGGATCGTCAACGGCTCGAAGATGTTCATCACGAACGCCGGCACCGACATCACCTGGGGCGTGACGCTGACCGCCCGCACGGGCGACGACGAGATCTCGAACATCGTCGTCGAGAACGGGACGCCCGGCTACGAGATCTCGGCGCCGATGAAGAAGCTCGGCTGGAAGGCGTCCGACACCCGCGAGCTCTCGTTCCGCGACTGTCGAAGTCCCGGAGGAGAACCTGCTCGGCCCGCGCGGCCAGGGCTTCCACCAGTTCCTCGAGATCCTCGACGGCGGCCGGATCTCGGTCGCCGCGATGGGCGTCGGCCTCGCGCAGGGCGCCTACGACCTCGCCTTCGCCTACGCGCAGGAGCGCGAGCAGTTCGGCAAGCCGATCTCACGCTTCCAGGCGGTGCAGTTCCGGCTCGCCGACATGGCGACCGAGATCGAGGCCGGCCGCGCGCTCGTGCTCAAGGCGGCGTGGCTGAAGGATCAGGGCCGGCCGTTCGCGCGCGAGGCGGCGATGGCGAAGCTCTACACCGGCGAGCTCTCGAACCGCGCCGCGAACTGGGCGCTCCAGATCCACGGCGGCTACGGCTTCATGGACGAGTACGCGATCTCGCGCCTCTACCGCGACCAGAAGATCCTCGAGATCGGCGAGGGCACGAACGAGGTGCAGCGCATGGTGATCGCGAAACAGCTCGGCCTCTAGGAGGGTGGCGGATGGCGCTCGTCGCCGGGGTGCGATGGTCGTTCCGAGGCAAGGACGCAGGGAGCGCCGATAGCCGAAGCTATCGACGCGACTGAGGACGCAGCATCGGGACGACCAGCGCGGCCCGGCGGCACAGCCGCTATTTCGCCAAACCCTCCTACGCCGGTGCCGCGCCGCTTCCTCCTCGATCAGGTCGGCGATCCGTCCGTCGCGGACGAGCCGGAAGAGCGCGCTGACGATCTCGGGGTCGTAGCGGCCGCCGGCGAGCCGCCAGATCTCCGTCAGAGAGGACGTCAGCGGCAGCGCGTCGCCGCCGGGCTCGGTCATCGTCACGATCGCGTTCGCGACCGCGACGACACGTGCCTCGAACGGGATCGACTCGCCGCGCACGCGCCGCGGCCCGCTTCCGTCCCAGTGCTCCTCGTAGTTGGCCACGATCGTCGCGACATGCGCCGCGCACGGGATCCGGCCGACGAGCTCGGCGCCGCGCGTGCCGTGATGGAGCTCGACTCTCGCGTCGAGCGCCGTCAGCGCTCCATGCGGGCGCAGTGCGGACTCGTCGAGCGAGAGCGTGCCGAGCGCGTGCAGGAGGCCGCCGAGGTACGACGCGGCGACGGCATCCGGCTTCAGCTCGAGCGTCAGCGCGAGGTCGCGTGAGAGGCGGGCGACCTTGCGGGAGTGCGCCGGCGCGATCCGGTAGCGCAGCGTCGATCGCCGCCGCGAGCTCGAGCAGCTGGGTGAAGGCCGTCACGCCGAGCCGCGGATGGCCGTAGACGAGCACGTCCTGCTTCGGGCCGCGCGTGTGGTTGCCGCCGAGCTGTCTGGCGGCGTCGAGCAGCTGCTCGGCCTTGGCGACGACGTCGGCGGCCGTGTCGCCCGGCCGCCAGACCGCGACGCCGGCCGTGGCGGCCGTCTGGACGCCGGCGCGCAGGCGCTCGGCGGCCTCTGCCGCACCGGGCTCCGAGATCCGCGCCAGCACGACCGCGAGGCGGCCGTCGTCGAGCCTCGCGACGAGGTCGAGCTCGCGTGCCGTCCCGACGAGCCGGCCGAGCGCCTCGTCCGCGTGCCGCCGCGGGACGTGCATGAGCACGAGCGCGAACGGCTCGTCGTACTGCCGCGCCGCTGCGGCGAGCCGGCGGAGCTGGTCGTGGAGGTGCGGCTCGTCGTAGACGCCGGTGAGCGGATCGCGGCGAGCCGACTCGCGCGCCGCCGAGATCAGCAGCAGCCAGCCTCGGACGAGCAGCAGCGCGGCGAGGGCGAACACGAAGACGACGGCGCGCGGCGACGGCTCACCGCGTGCGCCCTCGACGACGAGGACGATCAGAATCACGAACAGCGCCGCGCTCATGCTCACGGCCGTCCGGAGCCGTAGCGGCGAACGACGCTGGGCCCAGTTCGGCCGACGGCCGATCCCGAGTGCGGAGGCGACTGCTGCGAGGCAGATCAGGCAGGCCTGGAGCTGCCAGCCGAGATCGATGAGCCCGCCGGAGCTGTAGCGGTCGTTCAGGACGAGGTGCGTGTAGACGCCGTCGGCGATCCCTCCGGCCGCGACGCCGGCGGCGACGAGCCAGCCGGCGAGGGTGCCCCGCCGCGCCGAGACGAGCGGCGTCGCCGCGATCGTGCAGAGCACGACGAGGTCGAGCACCGGGTAGCTGAGCCCGACGAGCGAGGCGGGATCGGAGCCCAGCGTCAGATCGCGGAGCACGAGCCACCACCACAGCAGCGCGAGCGAGGCGACCACGAGCAGCCCGTCGAGCACCGCCTGGCCGCCGATCGGCCGCAGCGACGGCCGGAAGAAGAAGACGAGGGCGACGAGGATGAGACCGTAGAAGCCGAAGTACGCCACGTCCGTCCACCACGGGAACGGCACCGCGTCGTCGCGGAGCTCGAAGACGCTCCAGAGCACTTCGCCGGCGAGCCAGGAGGCGCACGCGAGCGAGACCAGCACCCAGAACCCGCGCAGCCCCTTCGGCACGCGCGTCGCGGCCCAGGCGGACAGGAGCACGGCCGCGGCGATCGGGACGAGATACGCCGTGTCGGAGAAGACGAGCAGCGCGCGCTCGCCACCAGGGGCGAGCAGGAGCCAGCCTGTGTAGAAGGAGAGCCACGCGGCCGCGAGAGCGATGGCGCCGGCAGCCGCATGCCGTGCGCGGGGAGTGCCCATCCCCTATGGAATCGTGCGATTCGGCTCGTGCTCTGACCCCCGTTCGGGGGAGTGCGGCTACGACTCGGCCAGCGCGTGCCGGAGCTTGCGGCGCGCGGCCTTGCGTTCCTTCATCGCGCGCGGATCCGGGACGGGCACCGCGGACAGCAGCGCCTTCGTGTAGTCGTCCTGCGGGTTCGTGTAGACGTCCTCCGCCGCGCCGATCTCGACCAGCTGGCCGCGGTTCATCACCGCGATCCGGTCGCTCATGCCGCGGACGACCGCGAGGTCGTGCGCGATGAAGAGGTAAGTCAGCCCGAAGTCGTTCTGCAGGTCCTTGAGCAGGTTCAGGATCTGGGCCTGGATCGAGACGTCGAGCGCCGACACGGGCTCGTCGCAGACGATCAGCTTCGGGCTCAGCGCCAGCGCGCGCGCGATCCCGATCCGCTGCCGCTGCCCGCCCGAGAACTCGTGCGGGTAGCGGTTGGTGAAGGTCGGGTTGAAGCCGACGACGTCGAGCAGGTCGCGGATCCGGGCGGAGCGGTCACGGCGGGTGCCGATCTTGTGCACGATCAGCGGCTCGCCGACGATGTCGCCGACGGTCATGCGCGGGTCGAGCGAGGAGTACGGATCCTGGAAGACGATCTGCATCTCGCGGCGCATCCGGCGGAGGTCCTCGCGGCCGAGCTCGGTCAGCTCCGCGCCGTCGAACTTGACGGAGCCCGACGTGGGCTTCAGCAGCTGCAGGATGCAGTAGCCGGTCGTCGACTTACCTGAGCCGGATTCGCCGACGAGACCGAGCGTCTCGCCCGGCGCGACGTCGAAGGTGACGCCGTCGACCGCCTTGACCTCGCCCACCTTGCGCTCGATCAGGAAGCCTTCGCGGATCGGGAAGTGCTTGTGCAGATCCGTCACCTGGAGCAGCGGAGCCTTGGCCGAGCTCACGAGCCCACCTCCTGCGGCCGGCGAGCGCCGGCACGCTCGCTCGCCGGATGGGCCGACCGGACCCAGTGACCAGTCCGGATCTCCCGCAGCTGCGGCTCGTGCGTCGTGCAGTCGTCGCTCCCCGCGTACCGGCAGCGCGGGCCGAAGCGACATGCCTGCGGCGGGTCGATCAGGTCGGGCGGGCGGCCTGGAATCGCCGTCAGCCGTCCGTCGCGAACGTTCGCGCCTTCGATCTGCGGCAGCGCGCCGAGCAGCGCCTCGGTGTAGGGATGCTCGGGGTTGTCGAAGAGATCGAGCGTCGAGGCCTGCTCGACCACCTGGCCGGCGTACATGACGATGATGTCGTCGGCGGCCTCGGCGACGACGCCCATGTCGTGGGTGATGATGATCATCGACATGTCGTACTCGTGCCGGAGGTCGTCGAGCAGGTCGAGCACGGAGGCCTGGACGGTGACGTCGAGCGCGGTCGTCGGCTCGTCGGCGATCAGGAGCTTCGGGTCGCACGAGAGCGCGATCGCGATCATCACGCGCTGGCGCATCCCGCCCGAGAAGCGGTGCGGGTAGTCGACGAGACGCTCGGCTGCGCGCGGGATCCGCACCTTCTCGAGCAGCTCGACCGCCTTCTTGTTGGCCTGCTTCTGCGAGACGTCGTAGTGGCGCCTGATCGTCTCGGTGATCTGCGTCCCGATCGTCAGCGTCGGGTTCAGCGACGTCATCGGGTCCTGGAAGATCATCGCGATCTCGCGCCCGCGCACGTCCTCGAGCTGGCGCTCGGACAGGTTCGTCAGGTCACGGCCGTCGTAGACGACGGAGCCGGAGACGATCTTGGCCGGCGGCTTCGGGATCAGGCCCATGATCGAGAGCGCCGTCACCGACTTGCCGCACCCCGACTCGCCGACGATCCCGAGCGTCTTGCCCTTCTCGACGGAGAAGCTGACCCCGTCGACGGCACGAACGGTGCCCTCGCGGGTGAAGAAGTGCGTGCGCACGTCGTTGACCTCGAGCAGGGCCATCTACGTCTCCTTCGTCCGCGGGTCGAGCGCGTCGCGGAGGCCGTCCGCGATGAAGTTCGCGCAGAGGACGAGCGTGGCGATGAAGACGGACGGGACGATGATCGCGGTCGGATGGCTGCGGAAGACTGTGCGGCCCTCCTGGGCCATTGACCCCCACGACGCGTCGGGCGGGCTGATGCCGAGGCCGATGAACGAGAGGAAAGCCTCGCCGAGGATGACACCCGGCAGCTCCAGGAAGATGGCGATGATCAGCACCCCGAGCGTGTTCGGGAGCAGATGCCGGCCGAGGATCCGGTGCCAGCGCGCGCCCACCGCCTTCGCAGCCCGCACGTAGTCGTTCTCCTTCAGCGTCAGCACCTGGCCGCGCACGATCCGCGCGGTCGTGAACCAGCTCGCGATCGAGAGCGCGACCATCATCGTCCACACGTTCGTCGTGCCGATGATCGCGAGCGTGATGATCGCGAAGGGCAGGTACGGCAGTCCGTAGAGCGCGTCGAGGAAACGCATCAGCGCGTTGTCGAGCCGCCCGCCGACGAACCCGGAGATCGAGCCGTAGACGACGCCGATGAAGAGAATCGCGAGCGTCGCGCCGAAGGCGATCAGGATCGAGACGCGCCCGCCGAGTGCTGCCCGAGTGAAGAGGTCACGTCCGAACTTGTCCGTTCCGAACGGATGCTCGAGGCTCGGGGTCTCGTTGGCGATCGCGAAGTTGATCTCGTTCGGATCGTAGGGCGAGACGATCGGGACGATCAGGCAGTAGAGGACGACGGCGACGAAGACGAAGCCGGCGACGGTGGCCGCCTTGTTGCGCCGGAAGCGGCGCCAGGCATCCTTCCAGAGGCTCGACTGCCGGATCGGAGCCCCGGAAACACCGAGCGCCGACTCGGCAAGCCCCTCGTCGCGAATGTCCGTGGGAGTCGACGTGGCCATCAGGTTCTCGCGTCCCGCGTACGCGGATCGAGGACGCCGTAAAGGATGTCGACGACCAGATTGGCCAGGATCACGATCACCGAAAGCAGCACGGTCAGGCCCATCACGACCGAGTAGTCGCGGTTGAAGACCGAGTCGACGTACTGCTGGCCGATTCCGGGAATGTTGAAGATCAGCTCGATCACGAACGAGCCCGTGATGATGAAGCCGAGCAGCGGTCCGGCGGCGGTGATGACCGGGATCAGCGAGTTTCTCAGAACGTGCACGCTCGACTACCCGCCGGTAGCGCAGACCCTTGGCCCTGGCCGTGCGTACGTAGTCCTGCTGGAGCGTCTCGAGCATCGTCCCGCGCACGAGTCGGGCGAAGAGAGCCATCGGAGCGAAGCCGAGCGCGATCGCCGGCAGGATCTTGTGCTCCCAGCTCGTCCAGCCGCTCGTCGGCAGCCAGCCGGCTTTCAGGGCGACGAAGTAGATCAGAAGCGTCGCGACGAGGAAGCTCGGGATCGCGTGGAAGACGTTGGAGAAGAACATCGCGGTGTAGTCGACCCAGGTGTTCTGGCGGAGCGCGGCGATCATCCCGAGCGGGATGCCGACCACGATTGCGAAGAGGAACGCGTAGACGCCAAGCTCGATCGACGTCGGAAAGGCAGTCGTGACGATGTCGTTCACGTCCCGTCCACGCACCACGAGCGAGGGCCCGAGGTCGAACGTGAAGACGCCCTCCACGTAGTGCGCGTACTGGAGGTACCACGGGTCGTTGACGTGGAACTTCTCCTCCAGGTTGCGCTGCACTGCCGGCGTCACGGCCCGCTCGGACTGGCGGAAGGGGTTGCCGCCGATCTGCCGCATCATGATGAACGTCAGGAAGATGACGACCAGCAGCACCGGGATCGTCCAGAAGATGCGCCTGACGATGAATTTCAGCATCCGCGTGCCCTTCTACCCTGCCTTGCGTTTTCCGGAACGGGACGGGGCGCACGAGCGCCCCGTCCCACATCCGGGTGAGAACGAGCCTTACTCGGTGACGACGACCTTCGTCAGGTCGGTCTGCTGGAGCAGGTTGACGTCCCACGAGTCCTTGATCGACTCGCGCTCCAGCCCCTGGTAGGTGTAGTAGTAGAACGGGATCACGGGCATGTCCCCGTTCTCGCCGAAGAGGATCTCCTCGGCCTGGTTGTACAGCTCGTAGCGCGCGTCGTTGTCCGGCGTCGCCCGAGCCTTCTCGATGACCGCGTCGAACTCCTTGTTGCAGTAGTTCGTCGAGTTGTTGCCCGACTCGCACGTCCAGAGCTCGAGGAAGTTCATCGCGTCGACGTAGTCGCCGATCCAGCCGAGCCGGTAGGCGTCGACGTCGTTGTTCGGCGGCGGCCCGAGGAACTCCAGGTACTGCTGGAACTCCTGCTGCTTGATCTCGCTCTCGATCCCGAGCTCCTGCCAGGCAGCCTGGATGCCGACGGCGATCTCGCGGTGGCCCGGCGAGTCGTTGATGTAGAGGGTGATGCTCTTCACCGGGTTTGCGACCTCGCTCATCAACTGCTTGGCCTGCTCCATGTCGCCCTCGGGGGGCAGCCACGGCGAGCCCGGGTTGATGGCGTCGTAGCCCGGCATGCCCTCCGGGGTGAAGCCGGTCGCCGGGATCTGGTCCGCCTGGGCGATGTTGTCGATCAGCGACTGCCGCGGAATCGCAAGCGCCATTGCGCGGCGCTGCTTCACGTCGGTGATCTTCTTGACGTTGATGCCGTGGTAGTAGGTGCCGAGCGCCGGATACAGCTCGTACTCGGGCGTCTCCTTCAGTCGCGCGGTCTCGTCGGGAGGCAGCGTCTCGAGCACGTCGACCTCGCCGGCCTCGAAGGCCTGCACGGCGGTCGTGCCGTCCTCGATCATGCGCCCGTTGACCCGGGTCAGCTTGACGCTGTCGGCGTCGCGCCACTCGTCCCACTTGACGATGTCGATCGATGCGCTGTGCTGCCAGCTCTCGAGCTGGAACGGGCCGTTCGTGACGATGTTCGCCGGCTCCGTCCACTTGTCGCCGAACTGCTCGACAGTGGCCTTGTGCACGGCGATGAACGAATGGTGCGCCGACTGCTGCACGAACCACGGCTGCGCACTCGTCAGCTTGACCTCGAGCGTCTTGTCGTCGACGGCGTTGACGCCCATCTTGTCCGCAAGCGCAGCGCAGTCGTCCTTCTTCGCGTCGCAGCTGTTGTACTCCTGAGCGCCGACGATGCCGTAGAACTGGTAGGCGTAGTCGGCGGCGAGATCGGGCGAGACGGTGCGCTTCCACGAGTACTCGTAGTCCTCGGCGGTGACGGGATCACCGTTCGTCCACTTGAGATCGTCGCGGAGCACGTACGTGACGGTCTTGCCGTCTTCGCTCGTCTCGACGCTCTCGGCGGCAGACGGGACCGGGTTCAGGTCCTCGTCGAGCTTGACGAGCGACTCCATGATGTTGAACAGGATGGCCGCAGAGGTCGTATCGGCCGCCAGGCCGGGATCGAGGGACGGGGGCTCGGTGCCCCAGTTCACGGTGATCACCTGCTCAGCGGCTTCGGTTCCGCCTTCTTCGGTCGTCGCGCCGGTGCCACCGGCCTCGTCGTCGTCGCCGCCGCAGCCGGCCGCGACGAGAGCGAGACTCGTGACGAGCAGCGCGAGCCACAGCCAGAGGGTCTTCGTCCTCATCGAGTAGATCCTTCCTTCGATTGCCATGAGTGCAGCGGCGTTGGGGAACGCCGTCTGTGGTCCTTGCCAGGTATACCGTTCGCAAACCTATGAAACGGTGGTCTTTACGCCTCGCATACGCGAACGTAACGCTAGCTGCGCTCTTCGGCGCCTTGCAGGCCGAACCGGCCCGTGCGCATCTCGACTTTCGGCCTCGTCTCGTCGTGCAGGGCGAGCTCACCGACGTGCGGGTCGAGCTGCCTCAACTGCGGCCCGGCGCTCCACCCAGCGCGCTCGAGATCGAGGGCGAGGGGATCGAGGTGCGCTCCTCCGAGCTGGAGGGGACGCTCGGATCGGAGACGTTCTGGAACGTCCGCCTGCGTGCCGACGGGGAGCCGGGGATCGTGCCGCTCGTGCTCCGGGCGGTCTACGACGACGGGCGGTCGGTCGAGGTCGATCAGCAGCTGACGGTCGTGCCGGCGCCGGAGGGGTCGAGCTTCCCGTGGCCGGCGGTCGTGGTCGGCGGGTCGCTGGCGGTCGCGCTTGCAGCAATCTCGCTCCGCCTGGCGCGCCGCAAAGCCTGATAGCGTCACTGCTCGTGCTGTTCCAGCAGTTCGTTGACGACGACCTTGGCTGTGCGTCGTACCTGGTCGGCGACGAGGATGCGGGCGTCGCCGCGATCGTCGATCCTCCGTTTGCGATCGAGCCCGTGCTGGCGGCGGCCGAGCGGCGCGGCGTCCGGATCGTGCGGACGGTCGAGACGCACACGCATGCCGACCATCTCTCCGGTCACGGGCGGCTGGCGCTCGAGCACGGCGTCCCGATCTCGATCCACCCCGCCGCCGAGGCCGAGTACGAGCACGACCCGCTCGGCGACGGCACGGAGCTCGAGCTCGGCGACGTGGTGCTGCGGGCGATCCACACGCCCGGGCACCGGCCGGAGCACACCTGCATCGCAGTCGTCGACCGCTCGCGGGCCGACGAGCCGTGGCTCGTCCTCACGGGCGACTCACTCTTCGTCGGCGACGCGGCGCGTCCCGATCTCGCAATCGGCGCGAAGGAGGGCGCCGAGGGCCTCTTCCACTCGCTGCGGCTGCTGCTCGAGCTCGGCGACGGCGTCGAGGTCTTTCCCGGCCACGTCGCGGGCTCGCTCTGCGGCAAGGCGATGAGCTCGAAGGCGTCCTCGACGATCGGGTTCGAGCGACGATTCAACGCCGCCCTCCAGATCGAGAACGAGGCGGATTTCGTCGCCGAGTCGGCCTCGGTGTCGGCGCCGAAGCCGCCGAACATGACCCGGCTCGTGGAGCTGAACCGCGGACCCCACGTCGGGGCCGCCGCGGAGGTGGCCGAGCTGCCGGCGGCGCCCCCTGGAGCGACCGTACTCGACGTCCGGTCGGCGCACTCCTATCTCGACGGTCACGCGCACGGAGCGCTGAACGTCCCCGTCTCCGGCCCGTCGTTCGCGACCAAGGCGGGTTTCCTACTCGATCCCGGAACGCCGGTCGTCGTGCAGGCGGCGAGCGCGGCCGAGGCAGAGCGAGCCGTTCGCGGTCTCCGTTCGATCGGCTTTCTCGAGCTCGAGGGCTACGTGCTCGGCGAGGGGCCCGAGCGGATCGAGGCGGTCGGCCTGGACGAGCTCGACGAGCTGATGAAGGAGGGAGCCGAGCTGATCGACGTCCGCGAGCGCGACGAGCGCGACGGCGGCTACATCGCCGGCAGCCGCAACATCCCCTACCGCCTCCTCCCGGTCGCCGGCGCGGACGTGCCGACCGACAGGCCCGTCGTCACGATCTGCGAGAGCGGCGCGCGCGCCGCCGTCGCGGCGTCGATCCTCGCCGCAAGGGGTGTCGACGCACGGCCGGTCGTGGACGGTGGGATCACCGCCTGGGCCGCCCGCGGCGGCCAGATGGTCGAGTTCCGCCGCTGCGGCTCGTGACCGCGCCGCGGCTGACCGAGCTCGCGCTCTTCACCGCCGACGTCGCCGCTGTCACCGCGTTCTACGAGCGCGTGCTCGGCGTCGAGCCGGCCGAGCGCTCCGAGCAGCACGCCGTCTTTCCGCTCGGTGAGCTGGTGCTTCGGATCCACGCCACGGTCGACCCCAATCCCGGCGACCCGCCGGCCGACGACCACGTCGCCTTCGCCGTCGCGGGCCTCGACGACTACGCCGCCGCGCTGGCCGCCGCGGGCATCGAGCTCGACGGCCCCCGCAACCTCCCGTGGGGCCGCTCGGCCTACGTGCGCGACCCCGACGGCCGCCTCGTCGAGCTGACGTAGAAGCCTTGTGTTTCTGAAACACAAGCCCTCTTTCGGCACGCTTTCGTCACGTTCGCGTTGAGCTCTCGAGACAGGCCGGCAGGCACGCTGAGGACATGCGCTTTGCGTCCGCCCGAGCGTCTCGCCCGCAGCTGCGCGAGCTCGTCGCCGCGCTCGACGAGGAGGACGCTCCGACCGCCGCGACCTGGCGCCTCGTCGGCGAAACCGCTGCAAAAGCGGGACTTCCGCGCCCGAGCTACCCGCACATCCGACGCCTGGTCGCAGCGGAACGTCGCCGCCGCCGAGCGCGAAACGAGCTCCGAGACATCGTCAAGGAAGCCGCGAACACCGTCGCCGCAGGCCGTGTCCCGAGCTTCGACTACACCCTCGGCCGGCTGCTCGACGCGCAAGCCGCGTTGGCCGACGAGGAGGCTTGTGTTTCAGAAACACAAGCCTTCCCGGGCACGCGCGCGCCCCCGGGCTAGCCCAGGACTTCGGCCGGGTAGCCGCGTTCGGCCAGCGTGGCCTGGAGCTCGTCGCAGTGCGCCTGGTCGCGCATCGCGAGCGTCAGCTCGACCTCGGTCTGCCCGATCGGAAGCCGCATGCCCTCGCGGTGGTGCTCGACCGAGACGACGTTGGCGCGTTCCTCGGCGACGAGCTGCAGCAGCTTGATCAGCTCGCCCGGCCGGTCGCCGAGCCTCGTCCGGACGACGAGGAAGCGGCCCGCCTGCGTCAGCCCGTGGCGCATCACCTGGATCAGCAGCGTCGGGTCGATGTTGCCGCCGGAGAGAAGGACGCCGACCTCGTCCTCGCCGCCGGCCTTGCCGGCGAGGACGGCAGCGACCGAGGCCGCGCCGGCGCCTTCGACGAGGAGCTTCGTCCGCTCGAGCAGGAGCACGATCGCGTGGCTGATCTGGTCGTCCGTGACGGTGACGATGTCGTCGAGCGCGTCGGCGAGGATCGCGGACGTCAGCGCGCCCGGCTGCTTGACCGCGATCCCCTCCGCGATCGTGTAGCGGTGGTCGGTGCCACCCGCGAACGGGCACATGTTCTCGGCCTGGACGCCGACGAGACGAACGTCGGGCCGGACGGCGCGCAGCGCGATCGCGATGCCGGATGCGAGACCGCCGCCGCCGATCGGGATCACGAGCGTGCCCATCTCGGGCAGCTGCTCGGCGAGCTCGAGCCCGATCGTCCCCTGCCCGGCGATGACGCGCTCGTCCTCGAAGGCGTGCACGAACGTGGCGCCGGACGCGTCGACGTGCTCCTGCGCAGCCGCCACCGACTCGTCGAAACCGGCGCCGACGAGCTCGACCCGCGCTCCGTAGTTGCGCGTCGCGTCGACCTTCGCCATCGGCGAGTCCTGCGGCATGAAGACGGTCGCGGCGATCCCGGCTTCGCGCGCCCCCCACGCGACCGCCTGACCGTGATTGCCGGCGCTCGCGGCGACGACACCGGCGCCGCGCTCCTCCGGCGTCAGTGAATGGATCGTGTTGACCGCGCCGCGGATCTTGAACGCGCCGGTTCGCTGCAGGTTCTCCGCCTTCAGCTGCACGGGCCGCCCCGCGAGGCGCGAGAGCGTCTCGGACGGGTAGACCGGCGTCACGCGCGCGATCCCGGCGATCCGGCCGCGTGCTGCCTCGAGGTCAGCGAGTGTGGGTGCTTGTGCCGTCGTCATCGTCGATGCCGTACACGTGCTCGAGAATCTCACGAACCGCGGAGAGCGGGTCGAGCTCGCGGGACTGGACGCGGTCGAGCAGCTGCGCGAGCTCGGGCTTCTCCGCCACCGCCGCCTGGAGGTGTGTCTTTGCCCGGCTGGTCGCGGCCGCGAACACCTCGCCGGCGAGGTTCTTCCGCCGCCGCTCCTCGAGCAGCCCGTCCGACTCGAGGAAGCTGCGGTGCTGCTCGATCTTCGCCCACAGCTCGGGGACGTTCTCGCCGCGCACCGCCTCGGTGAGGACGATCGGCGGCCGCCACGCGCGGTCGCGGTCGAGCGCGAGGATCGAACGAACCTCGTTCAGCATCGTCTTCGCGGCCGGATGATCCATCTTGTTGATCGCGATCACATCGGGGATCTCCATGATCCCCGCTTTCAATGCCTGAACGGAGTCGCCCGAGCCCGGCATCAGCACGAGCAGCACCGTATCGGCGATCCCGATCACCTCGACCTCGCTCTGGCCGGCGCCGACCGTCTCGAGCAGGACGAGGTCCTTGCCGGCCGCGTCGAGCAGCAGCGCCGCCTGCAGCGTCGCCTCTGCGAGCCCGCCGAGATGGCCGCGCGTCCCCATCGAGCGGATGAAGACGCCGGGGTCGAGGAAGTGGTCGGAGAGCCGGATCCGGTCGCCGAGGAGCGCGCCCTGCGTGAACGGGCTCGACGGGTCGACCGAGATCACGCCGACCGTCGTCTCCGCCTCGCGCACGTGACGGACGAGCGCGCTGATCAGCGACGACTTCCCCACTCCGGGCGGCCCGGTGACGCCGACGACGAACGCCGTGCCAGTCTCGGGGTAGAGCGTGCGCACGAGCTCGTAGGAGAGCGGGTCGCGGTTCTCGACGAGCGAGATCGCGCGGGCGAGCGCGCGCCTGTCGCCGCTGCGCACGCCGGCGGCGAGATCGTCGAGCGTCCAGCCCTGGCGGCGGCTCACGCGAGTACCTCCTCGGCCTCACGTCCGCGCGGGGCGAGCACGACCGTGAAGAGCGCGCCGAGGAGGTAGACGAGCGCGGCGGCTCCCCACACCCAGCGGGCGCCGTAGAGGTCGGTCAGCCAGCCCGCCGCGATCATCCCGATCCCGAGCGTGGCGTAAGTCGAGGACATGATCACCGTGAACGCGCGTCCCCGCAGCTCGTCCGGTGCGCCGCGCTGGATGAAGAGCGCGTTGCAGACGACGGCGGCGCCGTTGCCGAAGGACGCGACGACGACGGCGGGGACGGCGATGTAGATCGTCGACGCGAGCGCCGCGATCGCATAGCCGCCGGCCATCAGTGCGATCCCATAGAAGTAGACGCGGCCGATCCCGAGCTTGTCGACGAAGTGGCCGGAGACGAAGCTCCCCACCGTCAGCCCGAGCCCGCTGGCGCCGAGGAGGATGCCGAAGCCGATGTTGCCGGCGTCGAGCGAGACTTTCGCCAACGCGACCTCGGCGACGTTGATCGCGCCGACGCCGAGCGTGACGATGTTCCAGACCACCAGGACGGTCAGCAGCGCGCGCGAGCGAAGCACGACCCTGAAGCCGTCGGCGACGTCGCCCCAGTGGCCGCGGCTCTCGACGTGCCCGACCTGGAGCCGAGCCGCCGGGATCCGCGCAAGCAGCGCGGCCGAGAGAACGAACGTGACGGCGTTCACCCAGTAGGCCAGATCCGGCCCCTGGACGCTGAGGATGACGCCGCCGACCACGGGGCCGATCATCCAGGTCAGGTTCTCGACCGTCTGCAGCAGCGAGGTCGCGGACGGGAGCTGCTCGTCGTCGACGAGGTTCGGCATCCCGGCGTACACGGCCGGCCGGAAGAACCCGGTCGCGATCCCCTGGATCCCGGCGAGGACGACGATCATCGTCGCGCTGCCGACGAAGGGAAGCGCGCAGAAGACTGCGGCACGGACGAGGTCGGAGACGATCAGCAGCCGCCGCCGGTTGAGGCGGTCGACGAGCGGCGCCGCCAGGATCCCGATCAGGATGATCGGGAGGAAGTCGACGAGCAGGAGTGCGCTGACCCACTTGCCCGAGCCGGTGCGGTCGAAGACATCGACGGTGAGCGCGATCGCGGCGAGATAGGTCCCGGCTCCGGAGCCGAGCGTTGCGAGGAAGAGGCGCCGGAAGTCGGGCGCGAGGCGGAGGACGGCGAGGCTGAGGATGCGCGAGACGCTAACAGCCCGCCTGGCGGGCGTTAGAGCTTGGCTGCTGCGAGCCTGCCGGCGGTCAGCTTCGCGAACGCCCTCAGGTCTGAGAGGGCGATCCCGTTCCCGACGCCCATCGCCATGATCCCGGCGTCGCCGCGACCGTGACCGAGCGCCAGGAGGTGGATCGTGAACGGAACGGTGACCGGGTCCTGGCCCGGCCGCTCGACGGTCATGCGCGCGACGACGCGGAACGCGGCCGTCCGGGGTGCGACCTTTGGAAACGCGATCGTGCCCTGCTTCGCAATCGTCACCTTGCCGCCACTCTCGCCCGCCCCTTCGCGAAAGGCGTGCGCGATGCAGCGCACGAGGGCGGGCTTGACCGTCCGCGCCCACGACGCGAGTGCGTCCCGCTTCGACGCGTAGATCTCCGCGAAGGAGAAGATGGCCGGCAAGCCGTCAGCGTGCTCGAAGTCGGCCTCGGCTTCGCCCGACAGGGTCAGGTCGGATCCGTCGGGGTTGAAACCGGGACAGGTGAAGTCCGAGTCGTCGTCGGTCGACGCAACCTTCTTCCAGCCGGCGACGAAGTCGGTCTTCTTGAGGACGATCGACCGCGCCTTCGCGAGGTCGGCCTTCGTAAAGCGCTCCTTCGGATCCGTGTCCGCAGCCAGCGCGAGCGCGGGCACGGCCAGGACGACGAACAGCACGAGGGCGAGGCGGCGGCTCACGACGCGGATCCTAGTCTGACTTGCAAGTGGTGCGAATCACCCTTCGGGGTCATACGCGAGATTCGGCCGCAACCAGCGCTCCGCCTCCGCGACGCCGATCCCCTTCCGCGCGGCGTAGTCCTCGACCTGGTCGCGCCCGAGCCGGCCGACGGCGAAGTACTTCGACTCCGGGTGCCCGAAGTAGAGGCCGCTGACCGCGGCCGCGGGCGTCATCGCAAAGCTCTCAGTCAGCGCGAGGCCGGCCGCCTCGGCCTCGAGCAGGTCGAAGAGCCCACGCTTCTCGGAGTGGTCGGGACAGGCCGGGTAGCCGAACGCCGGGCGGATGCCGCGGTAGCTCTCCGCGATCAGCTCCTCGCTCGTCGGCGCCGCGTTCGGCTCGTACCACTCGCGGCGAGCCTGCAGGTGGAGCCACTCCGCACACGCCTCCGCCAACCGGTCGGCCAGCGCCTTGACCATGATCGAGCGGTAGTCGTCGTGCTCGGCCTCGTAGCGGCCCGCGAGCTCGTCGGCGCCGTGGACGCCGACCGCGAAAGCGCCGACGTGATCGTCCGCCGCAGCGATGAAGTCGGCCAGCGAGCGGTTCGGGCGCGAGTCGCCCCAGTCCGACTGCTGGCGCAGCATCGGAAACCGGGCGCCGCTCTCGAGCACGATGTCGTCGCCCTCGGCGTGCGCGGGCCAGAAGCCGTAGACGCCCTTCGCGTGGAGCAGCCCATCGCGCACGATCTCGTCGAGCTGCTCGGTCGCGTCGTCGTAGAGCTCGCGCGCGGCCGGCTGGTCGAGGATCGCGGGGAACTTCCCCTTCAGCTCCCAGGCGTGGAAGAAGAACTGCCAGTCGATGAACGGCCGCAGCTCGTCCAGCGTCGGCTCGACGGTTCGCACGCCGGTGAACGAGGGCACGGGCAGCTCGGCGTACTCGAGCGGCTGCCGGTTGGCGCGCGCCGCGTCGAGCGGCAGCAAGGGCCGCCGTTCCTTCTCCGCATACTGCACGCGCAGCCGCTCCTGTTCCTCGCGGTTGTCGGCGTCGAGCGTCCCGCGGCGGACCGGGTCGAGCAGATCGGAGACGACGCCGACGACGCGGGAGGCGTCGAGCACGTGCACCGTCTCGCGGCCGTAGACAGGCGCGATCCGCACGGCCGTGTGCTGCCGCGAGGTCGTCGCCCCGCCGATCAGCAGCGGCAGGGCCAGCCCGCGCCGCTCCATCTCCTTCGCCACCTGGACCATCTCGTCGAGCGAAGGCGTGATCAGGCCGGAGAGCCCGACAGCGTCGGCGCCCGCCTCGACGGCGGTGTCGAGAATCTTGTCGCCGGGGACCATGACGCCGAGGTCGATCACCTCGTAGTTGTTGCAGCCGAGGACGACGCCGACGATGTTCTTGCCGATGTCGTGCACGTCTCCCTTGACGGTGGCGAGCACGATCTTCCCCTGGGCACGGCCGTTGCCCGACTTCTCGTCCTCCATGTACGGCTCCAGGTAGGCGACGGCGCGCTTCATCGCGCGCGCGCTCTTGACGACCTGCGGCAGGAACATCCGGCCGGAGCCGAACAGGTCGCCGACGACCTTCATCCCGTCCATCAGCGGCCCTTCGATCACGTCGAGCGGGCGTGCCGCCGTTGCCCGCGCCTCCTCCGTGTCCTCCTCGATGAAGTCGACGATGCCGTGCACGAGCGCGTGCTCGAGCCGCTTGCCGACGGGCGCCTCGCGCCAGCTGAGGTCGAGCTCACGCTTCGTCGCCTCACCCTGCACAGTCGAGGCGAAGGCGACGAGCCGGTCGGTCGCGTCGGGCCGCCGGTCGTAGAGCACATCCTCGACGTGCTCGAGCAGGTCGGGCGGGATGTCCTCGTAGACGACGAGCTGGCCGGCGTTGACGATGCCCATGTCGAGCCCGGCGCGGATCGCGTCGTAGAGGAACGCGGAGTGCATCGCCTCGCGGACGACGTCGTTGCCGCGGAACGCGAACGAGAGGTTGGAGATGCCGCCGCTCGTGCGCGAGCCGGGACAGCGCTCCTTGATCAGCGGCAGCGACTCGATGAATGCCTTCGCGAAGCCGTTGTGCTCTTCGATCCCGGTCGCGACGGCGAGCACGTTCGGGTCGAAGACGATGTCCTCGGGCTCCCAGCCGTCGCCGACGAGCAGGTCGTAGGCGCGGCCGCAGATCTCGACCTTGCGCTCGACCGTGTCGGCCTGCCCGACCTCGTCGAAGGCCATCACGACGACGCCGGCGCCGAAGCGCCGAACCCGCCGCGCCTGCTCGAGGAACGACTCCTCGCCCTCCTTGAGGCTGATCGAGTTGACGATGCCCTTGCCCTGGACGCACTTCAGCCCGGCCTCGAGGACGGAGAAGCGCGAGCTGTCGACCATGATCGGGATCCGCGCCACCTCGGGCTCGGTCGCGATCAGGTTGAGAAAGGTCGTCATCGCCAGCTCGCCGTCGAGCAGGTCGGCGTCCATGTTGACGTCGAGGATGTTCGCGCCGCCGCGCACCTGCTCGAGCGCGACGTCGACGGCGCCCTGGTAGTCGCCCGCCTCGATCAGGCGGCGGAAGCGCGCCGAGCCGGTCACGTTCGTCCGCTCGCCGATCATCACGAAGCCGGTGTCGGGGCCGATCTCGAACGGCTCGAGCCCGCTGAAGCGGGGACGCCCCGGCCGGTTCGGGACGTGTCTCGGGGACTGTCCCTCGACCATGTCCGCAATCGCCCTGATGTGCTCGGGCGTCGTCCCGCAGCAGCCGCCGACGACGTTGACGAAGCCCTCACGCGCGAACGAGCCGAGCAGCTCGGCGGTCTGGTGCGGCTCCTCGTCGTAGCCGCCGAACGCATTCGGCAGCCCCGCGTTCGGATGCGAGCTCGTGTAGGTGCCGGCGAGTCGCGACAGCTCCGCGACGTGCGGCCGCATCTCCTTCGCGCCGAGCGAGCAGTTGACGCCGACGATCAGCGGCTTCGCCTCCTCGATCGAGTTCCAGAACGCCTCGACGGTCTGGCCGGAGAGCGTGCGGCCGGAGAGGTCGACGATCGTCACCGAGATCCAGAGCGGCAGCTCGGGCGCGACGTCCTTCGCGGCCGCGATCGCCGCCTTCGCGTTCAGCGTGTCGAAGATCGTCTCGATCAGGAGCAGGTCGACGCCGCCCTCGCGCAGGCCCTGGATCTGCTCCGCGTACGACTCGACGACCTGGTCGAAGCTGACGGCGCGGAAGGCGGGGTCGTCCACCTTCGGCGAGAGCGAGAGCGTCACGTTCAGCGGCCCGAGCGAGCCGGCGACGAAACGGTCGCCGACCTCGTCGGCCGCCTGCCGGGCCAGGCGCGCCCCGGCGACGTTCATGTCGTGGACCGCGCTCTCGAGCCCGTAGTCCGCCTGGCCGATCGAGGTCGCCGTGAACGTGTTCGTCGTCGTGATGTCGGCGCCGGCCGCCAGATAGCGGCGGTGGATGTCGAGGACGACGTCGGGCCGCGTCAGGTTGAGCAGGTCGGGGTCGCCGGCGACCTCCTGCGGATGGTCGGCGAAGCGCTCGCCGCGGTAGTCGGCGTCCTCGAGCCCGGCGCGCTGCAGCATCGTCCCCCACGCACCGTCGAGGACGACGATCCGCTCGCGGAGAATTGCTTCCAGTCTGTCGCGCGTATCGCTCACGTGTCGCTCCCATGCCCAAAGAGGTGGGAGCCGGAGGCTCGCGGGCTCTTTAGGCGTTTTTTAGCCTGGTCGCCAAGCTGCCTTCAAAGCTCTCCAGGTCGGTTCAGGCTAGCACTTAGTAGCCGCAGAACTTGCTGGCGAGAACGCGCTCCTCGGGCAGGCCCGTGCCGAGCAGGGAGTCCGCGACCGCCTCCGTCATCGCGGGCGGGCCGGCGATCAGGAACGTCTTGTCCTCGAGCCCGCCGAGGAGCTCGCCGAGGACGTCCGCGTCGAGGTGGCGCGTCTCGCCCTCCCAGCCCGGCTCGTCGGTCATCGTCAGCACGACCCGCAGGCCGTCGATCCGCCGCTCGAGCTCCTCGACCTCGTCGAGGAACGCCGTCGACTCGCGGTCGCGGTTCGAGTAGACGAGCGTGACGCGGTACGGCAAGCGTTCGTCCGCGATGAAGCGCAGCATCGAGCGGAAGACGGTGATCCCGATCCCGCCGGCGACGAAGACGTACTCCTCACTCGTGTCCTCCGGGAGCAGGAACGAGCCCTTCGGCTCCTCGACCTGTACCTCGTCGCCGACCTCCAGCTCGGCGAGCGTCTGCTTGAACGCCGTGTCCCGCAGCCGCGTCGCGAGACCGACAGAGCCCTTCTCGGATGGCGAGGTCGCGAGCGAGATGTGCCGGCGCAAGCCCTTCTCGTCGGAGTGGCCGCGGTCGGGCAGCTCGACCCAGAAGTAGGCGCCCGGGCGGTAGTCGGGATAGGCCTCGACGGCGAAGCGGACGAAGAGCGTTCCCTTCGCGACCTCCCGCTTCTCCGCGACGGTTGCCCGCATGCCCCTAGGTACGGCCGGCGACCGTCAGCTGGTTTTCGGCGTGCGCGATCCGCTGCTCGAGCTGCCAGCGATCGGCGTTCGACTCCCCCGCGTCGACCTTCTCGAGCTCCGCCTTCGCGGCCTCGAGCTGCTCCTGCGCGCGGGCGTCGTCGATCTCCTTCACGTTGACGGCGTCGTCGACGAGCGCGATCGCGTTGTCGAGCTCGACCTTGAAGAAGCCGGGGCCGGTGGCGAACTCGAGCACGTCCTCGGCCGCGCGGTCGCGGTAGATCCGCGTCGAGCCTGCCTTCAGCGTCGCCACGAGCGGCGCGTGCCGGGCGAGCACGCCGATCTCACCGGCGGCGCCGGGCACGACGAGCATCTCGGCCTCGCCCCGGAAGGCCTCGCCCTCCGGGGTGACGAGCGCGATGTCGAACTTAGGATGCGTCTCCGCCACTACGCCGCCGCTGCGGTCTTCTCGGCCTTGGCGACGGCGCCCTCGATCGTGCCGACCATGTAGAAGGCGGCCTCGGGCAGCTCGTCGTGCTGACCCTCGATGATCTCGCGGAAGCCCTTGATCGTGTCCTCGAGCTTCACGTACTCGCCGGGCGTGCCCGTGAACTGCTCGGCGACGAAGTTCGGCTGCGAGAGGAACCGCTCCACTTTGCGGGCGCGCGAGACGACGAGCTTGTCCTCGTCGGTCAGCTCGTCCATACCGAGGATCGCGATGATGTCCTGCAGGTCCTTGTAGCGCTGCAGCACCTGCTGCACCCGCGTGGCGACGCTGTAGTGCTCGTCGGAAACGATCCCGGGCTGGAGCGCGCGGGAGGTCGAGTCGAGCGGGTCGACGGCCGGGTAGATCCCCTTCTCGACGATCGCGCGCGAGAGCACGGTCGTGGCGTCGAGGTGCGCGAACGTGTTCGCGGGCGCCGGGTCGGTGAGGTCGTCGGCGGGGACGTAGATCGCCTGGACGGACGTGACCGAGCCGGTGCGCGTGGATGTGATCCGCTCCTGCAGCTGGCCCATCTCGGTCGCGAGCGTGGGCTGGTAGCCGACGGCGCTCGGCATCCGGCCGAGCAGCGCCGATACCTCGGAGCCCGCCTGGACGAAGCGGAAGATGTTGTCGATGAAGAGCAGCGTGTCCTGGCCCTGGTCGCGGAAGTACTCCGCCATCGTCAGGCCGGAGAGGCCGACGCGCAGGCGCGCGCCCGGCGGCTCGTTCATCTGGCCGTAGACGAGCGCGACCTTGTCGATCACCTCGGACTCGGTCATCTCGAGGAAGAGGTCATTGCCCTCACGCGTGCGCTCGCCAACGCCGGCGAAGACCGAGACGCCGCCGTGCTGGCGCGCGATGTTGTGGATCAGCTCCTGGATCAGGACGGTCTTGCCGGTGCCGGCGCCGCCGAAGAGGCCGATCTTGCCGCCCTTCACGTACGGCGCGATCAGGTCGACGACCTTGAGGCCGGTCTCGAAGATCTCGATCGTCGGCGAGAGGTCGCGGAACGTTGGCGGGTCGCGGTGGATCGCCCACCGCTCCGTCCCCTCCGGCGCGTCCTCCTTCTGGTCGATCGGCTCGCCGATCACGTTCCAGATCCGGCCGAGCGTCGCGTCGCCGACAGGGACCGAGATCGGTGCGCCCGTGTCGACGACGTCCACGCCGCGCGCGAGCCCGTCCGTCGAGTCCATCGCGACGGCGCGGACGCGATCGTCGCCGAGGTGCTGCTGCACCTCCGCGATCAGCTTCCGGCTGCCGCCGTCGCCGGTCGGCACCTGGATCGCGAGCGCGTTGTAGATCTCCGGCAGCTCGTCCGGGAAGACGGCGTCGATGACGACGCCCTTGATCTCGACGATCTTGCCTGCGGTTCCCTGCGCGTGCTCAGACATGACTCTCCTGGGAAAAGATTTCAGTGAGGAAGTGCGACGCGCGGCGCCGCAAACGCGCTCCGAGTCTAGCGAAGCAGTTACTCAGGCCGGTCGGGTGCCGAACGCCCGCGCCGGGCGATCGGGGTACCCGGGCGTGGCCAGGAGCGCCTCGCGGCGCAGGAGCCGGATCGTGTGCTGCTCGGCGTCGTCCACCTCCGCCGGCGCGGCACCGCGCGGCGCCGGCGGCCGGTCGCTGTCGTCCGGAAGCGGAGCCTGCGCCGCGATCCCGAGCGCCATCGCGGCGACCGCGGCGATCGACCCGGCGTGGCGGAGCCGGACGTAGACCGAGCGGCGCATGGGCGCAGCCGGCAGGACGACGCGGCGCGAGGGCCGCTCGGCCGCTGCCGCCCGCAGCTCCGCTGCGATTTTCGCGACCAGCGTCGCGAAGCGGCGGCACGCTGCGCAGTTGGCCAGATGCGCGTCGAGCAGTCGCCGCTCGAGCAGCGCGAGCTCGCCGTCAGGCGCCAGCGCCGCCCAGGCGCGCGCTCGCTCGCAGCGGCTCTCGCGCACCGCGACGCTCACAGCAGCCTCGCGTTCGAGTCGACCGCGGCACCGAGCGCCAGGAGGACGATGCCGGCGACGACGAGCAGCCCCGTCATGTTGAAGGACTCCGACTGCTCGTCGCCCGAGGCGACCCGCAGCCCGCGTGAAACCCTCAGCCCGACCATCCCCTCCTCGTTCGCGACCCGGAACGGGCCTCGGTTGCCGACGAAGAAGCCGCCGAGCAGCAGTGCGCAGCCGACCAGGTAGAGGCCGACCGCAACGGATCGGCTCGGGGTCGCCCCGAGCAGCAGCCCGAGCAGCAGCGAGAGCACCGCCGTGGCGGCGACCATCGACGCCAGCAGCGTGACAAAGCGGCGGGCGGCTGCGGCGAGCACCGGTCTACCCTGTCGCGACGGCTTCTTCGTCCGCCCGGTTGAGCTCGTCGCCGGTCATCGGCCAGCGCTCGAGCGGGTAGTGGCAGGCGGCGCGGTGGCCCTCGCCGAAGCCGCGCAGCTGCGGCTCGTCGACATCGCAGTGCCCCGGCCGGAAGCGCGGGCAGCGCGGGTGGAAGCGGCACGCCTCGGGCGGGTTGATCGGGTTGGGGACGTCGCCTTCGAGCACGATCGGCCGTCGCAGCCGGCCGAGCTCGGGGTTCGGAATCGGCACGGCCGAGAGCAAGGCGCCGGTGTATGGGTGCTTCGGTTCCGTATAGAGCCGGCTGCCGTCCGCAATCTCGGCCACCTTGCCCAGGTACATCACCATCACCCGGTCGGAGATGTGCCGGACGACGTTGAGGTCGTGCGCGATGAACACGTACGTCAGCCCGAGATCGCGCTGCAGGTCCTTGAGCAGGTTCAGGATCTGAGCCTGCACCGAGACGTCGAGTGCGGACACCGGCTCGTCGCAGACGATCAGCTTCGGGTTGACCGCCAGCGCGCGGGCGACGCCGATCCGCTGGCGCTGGCCGCCGGAGAACTCGTGCGGAAAGCGGTTGTAGTGCTCCGGGTTGAGCCCGACGATGTCGAGCAGCTCCTGGACGCGGCGCTTGATCTCGGCCGGCGTCCCGATCTTGTGCACCTGCAGCGCCTCGGCGACGATGAAGCCGACGCGCTTGCGCTGGTTCAGGCTCGCGTACGGATCCTGGAAGATCATCATCAGCTCGCGCCGGATCGGACGCATGTCGGTGCGGCTCAGGTGGGTGATGTCACGACCGGCGAACGTGATCCGGCCGCTCGTCGGGTCGAGCAGACGCATCAGGCAGCGCGCCATCGTCGACTTGCCGCACCCCGACTCCCCGACGACGCCGAGCGTCTCGCCCTGCTTGACGGTGAAGCTGATCCCGTCGACCGCCTTGACACTCGCGATCTGCTTCTGAAAGACGATCCCGCGCGTGACCGGGAAGTACTTGACGAGATCCTCGACGACAAGGAGGTCTTCGCTCATAGGCCAAGCCCTTGGCCTATGAGCAGGGGAGGGGGCGTGGGGGAACCGGGAGGTTCCCCCACACAAGATGAAAAGAAGGGGGCTCGTGGGGGAAACATGGTTTCCCCCACGGGAGCGCGCCGGAGGCGCGCGACGCTCATGTCGCCTCCGCCAGCGTGCCGGTCGCGAGCCTCAGCACCTCGCGGTCCTTCGTCTCCTCGTCGAGGTGGCAGGCCTGCAGGTGCTGGGGCGAGTTCGAGACGGGCAGCAGCTCGGGCACGACCGAGTTGCAGACGTCGAGCACGTAGGGACAGCGCGGGTGGAAGCGGCAGCCGCGCGGCGGGTTCAGGAGCGAGGGCGGCGAGCCCTGGATCTGGACGAGCCGGTCGACGTCCGCGTCGAGCCGCGGCAGCGAGCCGAGCAGGCCCCACGTGTACGGGTGATGCGGCCGCGTGAAGATCTCGTCGACCGTCCCCTCCTCGGCGACCTTGCCGGCGTACATGACGACGACGTCGTCGGCGATCTCGGCGACGACGCCGAGGTCGTGCGTGATCATGATGATCGCGGTGTCGAACTCCTCCTGGAGGCTCGTCATCAGGCTGAGGATCTGCGCCTGCGTGGTCACATCGAGCGCCGTGGTCGGCTCGTCGGCGATCAGGAGGTCGGGCTCGTTGATCAGCGCCATCGCGATCATCACGCGCTGGCGCATCCCGCCCGAGAACTGGTGCGGGTAGTCGTCGATCCGGCTGTCGGCGCGCGGGATCCCGACCGCCTTCAGGAGCTCGAGCGCGCGCAGCCTCGCGTCCCGCTTCGTCACGTCCCGATGCAGCATCACCGCCTCGATCAGCTGCTTCCCGATCGTGTGCACCGGGTTCAGCGACGTCATCGGATCCTGGAAGATCATCGCGATCTCGTTGCCGCGGAGCGCCCGCAGCTTGCGCGGGCTCAACTGGAGCAGGTCGCTGCCGTCGAAGATCGCCTCGCCGGACGAGATCGTGTTGCTGGGGTTGTTCAGCCCCATGATCGTCAGGCACGTGACGCTCTTGCCGCAGCCGGACTCGCCCACGATCCCGAGCGTCTTTCCCTTCTCGACCGAGAAGCTGACGCCGTCGACCGCCTGGACGATGCCGTCGTCCGTGCGGAAGCTCGTCCGCAGGTCCCTGACCTCCAGGACCGCCATCAGTTGAGGCGGATCCGGGGGTCGATGACCGCGTAGAGCAGGTCGACGAAGAGGTTGAAGATGATGATGCAGAGGGTCGAGAAGACGACGATCCCCTGGATCACGGGCAGGTCGAAGTTCTCGTAGCTCTGCAGCACCTGCCGGCCGAGGCCCGGGAGCGAGTAGATCGACTCCGTGAAGATGGCACCGCCGAGCGCGATCCCGATGTCCATCCCGAGGATCGTCACGATCGGCAGCATGCTGTTCCGGAGCACGTGCGAGCGGATCACCTGACCCTCGGGCGCACCCTTCGCGCGCGCGGTCCGCACGTAGTCCTCGTTCATCGTCTCCATCACGTTCGCCCGGATCAGGCGCACGTAGAGCGCTGCAAAGAGGATCGCGAACGTCGTCCAGGGCAGGAGCATGTGGTAGGCCCACTGGACGGGCCCGCCCTGCTCCTGCGACGGGTTGAAGAAGTCGACGTAGCCCGTGATCGGCGTCAGCTCGAGCTTGAAGCCGATGAAGTAGGCGAAGATGAGCCCGATCCAGACCGGGTGTGCCGAGAGCCCGATCAGGACGAAGACCATGCCCGCACGGTCGACGAGCGACCGGGGCCGCAGGGCCGAGTAGATCCCGATCGGGATCGACAGCATCAGCCAGAAGATGACACCGCCGAAGACGAGCGCCGCCGTCACCGGCGCGGCCCGGAAGACGATGTCGTTCACGTCCTGGCGGTTGACGAACGACTCGCCGAGCGACTGCTCACCGACGAGCTGCCAGAGGAAGCGGCCGTACTGCTCCCAGACCGGCTCGTCCAGGTGGAGCCGCTCTGCGACCCGCTGCACGTCCTCGGCCGTCGCTCCCTGGCCGGCGGCGAGGCGGGCCGGGTCGGACGGCGTCACGTAGAAGATCACGTACGTGACGATCGTGACGCTCAGGAAGAGCACCATCGCCCAGAGGAGTCGTCTGATCAGGTACTGGAGCAGAGCGGGCCTTTCGGGAGTCGGGAACCGGTGAGGCCGGGCGGGGCGCCGGAACGCCCCGCCCGGGCTCGGGCCGGCCTACTTGATTGCGAGCGCGTTGATGACCGCGCCGGCGTAGACCGGGTGGTGGATGTAGTTCGTCACCCGGGCGGAGAGAAACTCCCGGGAGTTCGGGTTCGCGAACGGCGCCCACGGGGCCGCGTTCCGCATGATGTCGACGTCGAGCTTGCCGTACGACGAGTAGCGGTTCGGGCCCGAGAGCTTCGCGAAGTCGTTCATCTGCTTGTTGAACTTCGCGTTGTTGAAGTACGCGTAGTTCGAGTTGTTCGACTCCTGGATGTTGCCGCCGTCGAGCAGCACGTTGATGAAGTCGAACGGGTCGGGATAGTCGGCCACCCAGCCGCCGACGTACGCGTCGAAGTCGGCGCCGCGGGTGCCAACCGTCCGGAGGGCGACCGCGAACGGCAGCGGCCTCGTCTCCGCCTTCAGCCCCATCTGCTCCAGGTTGAACTTGAGCACCTGGGCCTGCGCGGTGCGCAGCGCGGTGGTCGAGTGGATGATCGTGACCGTGCTTCCTGCACCGCCGCTCAGCTGCCGGGCCCTGGCAGGGTCGGCACCCTTGATCGGGTACAGGTTCGCCTCGCGGTAGCCCTGCAGGCTCGGCGGCAGGATCTGGTCGGTCCGCTTGCCGTAGAACTTGCCGGAGACGCGCACGAGTGCCGGGCGGTCGATCGCGAAGTTTGCCGCCTTGCGGAGGTTGACGCGGTTGAACGGCGCGCGCGACGTGTTCAGCGCCACGTAGCCGACGCCCATGTACGGGTTGACGAAGTAGCGCCCGTTGCCGCCCTTCTTGACGCCGTACTGCTGCGCGAGGTCGGAGTGAGCGGTCGGCGGCACGCCCGAGGCGTCGTAGTCCGCCTGGCCCGCGCGCACCTGGAGCAGGCTCTGGTTCTGATCGGTGTTGACCGTGTAGACGATCCGGTCGGCATTCGCGGGACGGCTCCCCTTGTAGTTCGGGTTCCGCGCCAGCGTCAGCGACTGCGCGATCGTGCGGCTGACGATCCGGTACGGGCCGGCGGACGGGTAGACCGAGATCCCCTGCGGGTCGATCGCCATGCTCGGCTTGACGGCTCCGAAGAACGGCATCGCCAGCTCGGCGAGGAACGTCGGGTTGGCCTGCCGGAGCTTGATCACGAGGGTCTGGCCATTGGCGGTGACGCCGGTGACCGAGCGGGCGCGGTTGAGGTTGCGCGCGTCGGCGCCGACGACGTCGTGCAGGAACGCGATCGCCGGCGATGCCTGCTGCGGGTCGGCGGCACGCTCGATCGCACGCTTGAACGCCGCCGCGGTGACGGGCGAGCCGTCGCTGAACTTGAGCCCGCTGCGAACGGTGAACGTGTACGTCTTGCCGTCACGCGAAACGCGCGGGAAGCCGGCCGCGGCCTCCGGGACGAGCCGCGTGCCCTCGGGCGCCGGCTTGTCCGGGTAGTTCAGGAGCGTGATGTTGACGGCGTAGAGCATCTGCCAGCCGATCGCGTCGTACGCCATCGCCGGATCGGTGAACTCGAAGTCGGTCGTCGAGACGTTCAGGCGCAGCGTGCCGCCGCGCTTCGCCTCGCTCGATCCCGTCCGCTCCGAGCTCGCACTCGCCGCGCCAGCGAAGCTGGACGCCACGAGCAAGCCGACCCCGATCGCGGCCATCGCGATCGAAAGCGTGAGCCTCCTCCTGTGCATCAGATTCCTTCCGTCGACGTTGCCATCCGCACGCTGGGACGAGGCCGTCGACAGAATGTTAGTGAAACTAAACCGCCGATTATTCATAGAGAACCGACTACCGTACGGCTCTCGGATCGAAGGCGTCGCGCAACCCGTCGCCGAGCAGGTTGAACGCGAGCGTCGTCAGCAGGATCGCGAGCCCGGGCCAGACCATCAGCCACGGCTGGGTCAGGTAGTAGTTCGGCCCTTCGGCGAGCAGGTTCCCCCAGCTCGCGGTCGGCGCCGGGATGCCGAGGCCGAGGAACGAGAGCCCCGCCTCGGCGATCACGTTCGTGGCGACGATCAGGGTCGAGAAGACGATCAGCGGCGCGACCAGGTGCGGCAGCAGGTGCGACCGCATGATCCGCCAGTCGCCCGCCCCGGTCATCCGGGCCGCCTCGATGAACTCCTTCTCTCGCAGCGAGAGGATCTGCGAGCGGATGATCCGCGCCGGGTAGAACCAGCCGAAGATCCCGAAGATCATCACGAGCGTGAACACCCCTGGGTGGAGCAGCCCTCCGAAGGTGATCCTGTTCAGCCGCTCCCCCACCGTCGCCGCGACGGCGATCACGAAGAGCAGGTACGGGAACGCCATCACGATCTCCGTCAGGCGCGAGACGATGGTGTCGGTCGTCCCCCGGTAGTAGCCGGCGATCAGCCCCATGATCAACCCGATCGAGACGGACAGGAGCGTGGCGAGGATCGCGACCTGAAGCGAGGTCTGCGCGCCGTAGAGCAGGCGCAGGAACATGTCGCGGCCGAGCTGTGAGTCGGCGCCGAGGACGTAGAGCGTGTCCTCCCAGTTCCCGGGCGCGCCGGGGTACGGCTCGGTCGTCACCGTCGTCCAGGGCCCGACCGGCAGCTGGGACGACGGATCGAGGCCGCCCGACGTGTTGACGTCGTTCGGCCCGTGGCCGAGCGCCCGCTCCGCGAGCGGGGCGCCGACGAATGCGACGAGTAGGAGTACGACAATGAACACGCCGCCCGCGATCGCGACGCGGTCCCGGCGGAGCCGGAGCCAGACCTGCTCCCAGTAGCCCCGCGCCTTGACGTCCAGGTTCTCGCCGAGCTCGCCCTGCACCTCGACGGCGATCGGGGACGCGAGCCCGGCGCCGGAGGAGAGCAGGTCGGACTGTTCGCGCGCCGCCACGCCACCTTAGACGCGGTGAACGTGAGTTTAGTTAGGTCGAACTAAGAGAGGCTGGGCTAGACGGGGCGCATGACGACGCCGGGCTTGCGCGGGCGGAAGCGGGTGCTCCCCGCCTTCTCGTTCTCGACACGGCGGTTGATCAGCTCGACCTCCCGCTCCGGCGCCTGGTTCGCGAAGTTGGTCACCCGCGGCAGGTCGAACGTGCCCTGGTCGCTGGTCGACAGCGGGCCGCGCGAGGCGATCCCGAGCGCCATCACGGCGACCGCGGCTGCCGCACCGACGGCGCGGAAGCGCGCGTAGACCGGCCGCCGGCGCCAGATCGGCACCGTCAGCGGACGCGGCAGCGGCTGCGGCGCGGCGGCTCGAAGCTCGGCCGCGACAGCGGCCACTTCGATCGCGAAGTACGCGCAGGCGGAGCACCGCTGCACGTGCGCGTCGAGCAGCTTGCGCTCGAGCTCGGAGAGCTCGCCGTCCGGCGCGAGCGACGCCCACGTTCGGGCACGTTCGCACAGGATTCCGGTGGGATGGCCCGCCATGGTCATTCTGACGTCTGTTATCGACCGGAAGTTAGAAATCTCAACCTGTCGCTACAATTCGCGCCGTGTTGCGGCGGCTTCCGGTACTCCTCGCGCTCCTCCTCACGCTGCTCGTTTCAGGGTGCGGCGGCAGCGAAGCCTCGAAGGAGGACTTCGGCAGCGCGATGGTCACGGCGCGGGACGACACCGACGCCGGCCTCGCCCAGATCGTCCTGGCGGACTCGTGGGAGGACCTGCTCGAGCGGATGAAGGTCGCTGCCGTCGAGGTGCGCGGCGCCGCCACCGACGTGCGCACGGCCGACGCGCCGGAGGAACTCGAGGACGAGCGAGACCTGCTCGCCGAGCGCCTGATCGCACTCTCGGACGAGATCATCTCGACGGTCGAGACGTTCGAGTCGTTCCCC
Source organism: uncultured Gaiellaceae bacterium (assembly GCA_963738795.1). GTDB lineage: Bacteria > Actinomycetota > Thermoleophilia > Gaiellales > Gaiellaceae > Gaiellasilicea. The sequence continues at coordinate 73,169 of CAVTXQ010000005.1, forward strand.
GAGGCGCAATCGACCTCGGCGCTGAACTTCGAGCAGTGGAACACCGTGCAGGCGTCGCTCGCGAGCCTGCGCCGCGAGGGCATCAAGGTCAAGGCGCTCGAGCGGCACAAGCCCGAGATCCAGCGCCAGTAGCGGACGCTAGCTAGATCGTCGTCGTCGGCGCCTCGGCGGGCGCCTCGTCGGCTGAGAGCTCGAGCGGCTTGAGCACCTCGGCGAAGTGACACGCCGAGAGCAGCTCGGGGCGCGCAGGGTCGTGCGCGACGAGCGGCGGCTCTTCCTCCGAGCAGATCTCCTGCGCCTTCCAGCAGCGCGTCCTGAACCGGCATCCCGACGGCGGGTTGGCCGGGCTGGGGACGTCGCCCTCGAGCACGATCCGGCTCCGCTTGCCGCGCTGGTTCGGCGACTCGATCGGCACCGCCGAGAGGAGCGCCTGGGTGTACGGGTGCATCGGCGCGCCGTAGATGCTGTCCCGCGGGCCGACCTCGACGATCTTGCCGAGGTACATGACCGCGATCCGGTCGGAGACGTGGCGGACGACGGAGAGGTCGTGCGCGATGAAGAGATAGGTGAGCCCGAAGTCGTTCTGGAGGCTGGCGAGCAGGTTCACGACCTGCGCCTGGATCGAGACGTCGAGCGCCGACACCGGCTCGTCGAGCACGATCAGCGACGGGTTCAGCGCGAGCGCACGGGCGACGCCGATCCGCTGTCGCTGGCCGCCCGAGAACTCGTGCGGGAAGCGGTTGCCGTGCTCGGGGCTGAGCCCGACGGTCCGGAGCAGCTCGGCGACGCGCTTCTTTCCCTCCGAGCCGCGGTAGATGTTGTGGATGCGCAGCGGCTCGGCGACGATCTCGCTCACGGTCATGCGCGGGTTCAGCGACGCGTAGGGATCCTGGAAGACGATCTGGATCTCGCGGCGCACCGGACGCATGTCACGGCGCTTGAGGGCGGTGATGTCGCGGCCCTCGAAGCGGATCGAACCGGCCGTCGGCTCGATCAGCTTGATGATCGTGCGGCCGAGCGTCGTCTTGCCGCACCCGGACTCGCCGACGACACCGAGCGTCTCCCCCTTGCGGACGGACAGATCGACTCCGTCGACCGCGCGGACGGCGCCGACGGTGCTCTTGAAGACGCCGGCCTTGATCGGGAAGTGCTTGACGAGCCCCTCGATCCGGAGCAGCGCGTCGTCCTCGGCCACCGGAGAGTCAGCCGGGGCCGGGCTCTGCAGCCATTCGCCGCTGCCGCCCTCGCCGGTGGCTCCGTCGGTGCTCATCTCCCCTCCTCCAGCGCAGCCGCGCCCGCGACGACATGCGCCTCGGCGAGCTCCTCCGCGTAGTGACAGCGGGAGACGTGCAGGGCGGTGTCGCCGATCTGGCGCAGCTCCGGGACGTCGGTGCGGCAGGGCAGGCGGCCACGCGAGAACGTGCAGCGCGGATGGAACGCGCAGCCGGGCGGCGGCGCGATCATGCTCGGCGGCTGGCCCGGGATCGGCTGCAGCCACTCCTGGTCGGCGTCGAGCCGCGCGAGGCTGTTCATCAGACCAACGGTGTACGGATGCCGCGGCTCGTTGAAGATCGTGAAGACGTCGGCGAGCTCGACGACGCGGCCGGCGTACATGACGACGACGCGGTCGGCCAGCTCGGCGATCAGGCCGAGGTCGTGGGTGATCAGGACGATCGCGGCGTGCGTCTCTTGCTGCGCCGTCTTCAGCACCTCGACGATCTGAGCCTGGATCGTGACGTCGAGCGCGGTGGTCGGCTCGTCGGCGATCAGCACGCTCGGGTCGTTCGCGATCGCCATCGCGATCATCGCGCGCTGGCGCATGCCGCCCGAGAACTCGTGCGGGTACTGGTCGATCCGGCGCTCGGCGAACGGGACGCCGACCACCTCGAGCAGCTCGATCGCGCGCTTCTTGGCCGACGCGTCGGACATGCCGTCGTTGTGCACGAGCAGCGCTTCCATGATCTGGTCGCCGACCGACAGCACCGGGTTCAGCGACGTCATCGGGTCCTGGAAGATCATCGCCATGTCGCCGCCGCGGATGTCGCGGAGCGTCTTCTGCGACATCTTCAGCAGGTCGTCGCCCTTGTAGATCGCTTCGCCCTTCGGGATCTGGCCCTGCGGCGAGAGACCGAGGATCGAGAGCATCGAGACGCTCTTGCCCGAGCCGGACTCGCCGACGATCCCGAGCACCTCGCCCGGCATCAGGTCGTAGCTGACGTCGGTGACCGCGTGGACGATTCCGTCCTCGGTCTTGAACTCGACTGTCAGGTCCCGGATCGAGAGGATCGGGTCAGGCACGAATTCTCCGCTGGGTCGGGTCGAGCGCGTCGCGCAAGCCGTCGCCGATGAAGTTGATGCAGAGGGCGATCAGCACGATCACGAGGCCGGGGAAGGTGACGAGCCACCAGGAGCCGAAGCCCTCGCTCTGGCCGGCCGCGATCAGCGAGCCGAGCGCCGGGTTCGGCGGCTGGATCCCGAAGCCGAGGAACGACAGCGCCGCCTCGACGAGGATCGCCAGCGCGATGACCAGCGTCGTGTTGACGATGATCGGCCCGAGCGAGTTCGGCAGCATGTGCCGCAGGATGATCCGGAGGTCGCTGGCGCCGCTCGCCTTCGCCGCCTCGACGTACTCCTTCTCGCGGAGCGAGAGGAAGACGCCCCGGACGATCCGCGCGATCCCCGTCCAGAAGAGGAGCGCGAGGATGACGCCGACCGTGAGCGGAGTGCCGGTGCCGAAGAACGCGGCGGCGGTGAGGAGCACGGCCAGGCCGGGCAGCGTCAGGATCAGGTCGGTGAAGCGCATCAGCAGGTTGTCGGTCGCGCCGCCGTAGTAGCCGGCGAGCGCGCCGATCGTGGTGCCGATCGTCGTCGAGAGGAAGGCGACGAAGAACGCGACCCAGAGCGACGTGCGGAGGCCGTAGATGACGCGGCTGAGATAGTCGCGGCCGAGCAGGTCGGTGCCGAACAGGTGCTTGTCCTCGAGCGTCGGCGGCGAGGTGATGTTGAACAGGTCGAGCTCGTCGAACGCGTAAGGCGCGATGCGGTCGGCGAAGAGCGCGACGAAGCAGATCCCGATCAGCACGAAGAGGCTGGTCACCGCCAACTTGTGGCGGAAGAAGCGAATCCGCGCGTAGGCCCACTGACTGCGTGCCTTAGGTTCCACCCCCGCCTGCTGCGCGAGCACGTCGGCGGCGGGCAGCTCGATCGCCGTCCCCGTCGGGCTGACGACGAACGAGGGGTCGACGATCGGGCCGGGCGACTCCTCCGGGAGGGCAAGGTTGCCGGGATGGCCGTGCGCGGAGGCCGGCCGGCCGGCGCTGAGGCTGTCGAGCGGAACGTCCTCCCGGTCCTGGGCGCGCGTGTCGTCGCCGGGTGCGCGCTCAGTCATAGCGCACGCGCGGGTCGAGCAGCCCGTAGGCGATGTCGGCGATCAGGTTGAAGATGATGATCATCACCGCGGTCACCATCAGCCAGGCCATCACCGGGTAGGGGTCGTTGCTCAAGAGTGCGTTGATGAAGTACAGGCCCATCCCGTCGAGCGAGAAGACCGTCTCGGTCACCACCGCCCCGCCGAGGATCGTGCCGAAGTCGAGCGCGACGATCGTGACCAGCGGGATCAGCGCGTTCCGGAGCGCGTGCTTCATCGTCACGCGGCGTTCGTTCAGGCCCTTGGCGCGGGCGGTGCGGACGTAGTCGGAGTTGATCACCTCGAGCATCGCGGCCCGCATGTAGCGCGAGTAGCCGGCGATCCCGGCGACCATCAGCACGAAGACGGGCAGCACCAGGTGGTGCGCACGGTCTATCCAAAAGTCAATTCCGGTTCCGGGGTCGACCGAGTTGAGGTTGGCGATCGGGAACAGTCGGTGCCCCGTACGCTCGTAGATCTGGACGACGGCCACCTGGGCCATCAGCGCCAGCCAGAAGACCGGTGTCGCGAGGCCGAGGAAGCTGAAGGTCGTCATCGTGTTGTCGAAGCCGGAGTACTGCCTGATCGCGGAGTAGACGCCGATCAGGACGGCGAAGAAGACGATGAGTATCTGGGCGATCAGCACGAGTTGCAGCGTGTTCTTCATCACGCGCCAGAGCTCGGGCAGGATCGGGCGGTTGTCGAGGAGCGTCGAGCCGAACTGGTTCGTGAACGCGTCCTGGACCCAGTAGAGGTACCGCTTCGGCACCGGATCGTCGAGGTGCTTGCGGTCGATCACGTTCTGCACCGTCTGCTCGGAGACGTTCGGCGAGATCCGGAGCCCGGCGAGCGGGTCACCCGAGACGGTCACGAACGTGAAGACGAGGAAGCTCGCCAGCACCAGGACAACGGTGCTGTACAGCAGTCTGCGAATGATGTAGGTCAGCACGGGAGTCCTTGGTCCTGCATTCGGTTCGGGATCCTAATGGCCGAGTCCCGCCCCCGCCAGGAGAGGCGGAGGCGGGACCCGGTTGTTCCCTCAGAAGCTGGGAACGGGTGGTTCTAGGCTGCCCAGTCCGACACGTTCCAGGGGCTGCCTTCCTGCGTCGGGTTCACGCCGACACCCTTCACCTTCGCCTGCGCGATCGTGTAGAGCGGGCGGGCGAACATCGGAATCGACGGGATGTCCTTCGCGACGTACTTGAGCTCGGCAGCGTTGAGCAGCTGCGCGCGCTTCGTAGCGTCGAGGGTCGTCGAGACCTGGTTCAGGACCTTCGTCAGTGCCTGGTTGCAGTAGGCGCCGTCGTTCTGGTCGCCACCGCAGCCGAGGATGTCCTTCACCGTGATCGACGAGGACGGCGAGCCGACCCATGCGAACAGCATCAGGTCCCAGTCCCGCGACGGCAGCGTCGTGCCGAACATGACGCCACCCGTCTGGAACCGCGGCACCAGCTCGATGCCGACGGACTTGAGCTGCCGCTGGATGATCTCGAACGTCAGAGCGCGAAGCTGGTTGCCAGTCGTCGTGTGGAACCGGAACGACAGCTTGCCGACGTTCGGGCAGGAGAAGATGTTGTTGTTCCCTGCCGACGGCTTGTCCGGACCACCGGTGCAGCCCTTGGCCTTGAGCGAGCTGATCACCTTCGCCTGGTTGAACCTCCACGCTGCGAAGTTCTTCTTGTACGGGAGCTCGAACGGCTTGTAGATGAGGCTCTGGAGGGCCGGCAGGCCCTTCGAGATCTCACCGTAGAGCGCGCCCGCGACCTGCGTCCGGTTCATGCCCTGGATCAGGGCCTGGCGGACGAACGGCTGCTTCAGGGCCGGGTGGCCCTTGGCGCCGAACTGGAAGTCGATGTGCTCGTACGTGTAACCGACCTTCGTGTCGACCTTGAACTTGCTGTCCTTCATGAAGTCGGCGATCTGGAGCTGCGGCTGCGGCTCCATGACCTGACCCTCGCCGGCCTTCAGGGCCTGGAAGCGCGAGTTCGTGTCCAGGATGTAGCGGAACACGAGCCGGTCCAGCTTCATCGCCGGGCCCGCCTTGAAGCGGGTGTTCTTCACGACCGTGATCTGAACGCCCTTCTGCAGGCTCTGGAACTTCCACGGACCGCTCGAGACAGGAACGGAGTTGAGGAACATCTCGTTCATGTCCTTGCCCTTGACGATGTGCGCCGGGTACGGGCCGCTCGAGACGAGCGACTCCCAGTCCGCGTACACCTTCTTGAAGACGACCGTGACGGTCTTGGAGTTGCCGCGCGTCACGCTCTTGATGTCCTCCCAGCCGGTGCGGCTGATCGGGTTGTGCTTCGCGTTGATGAAGACCTGCCAGGTCGCCCAGTAGTCCTCGGCGACGACCGGCTTGCCGTCACTCCACACCGCTTCCTTCTTGTACGTGAACTTGACCGTCAGCGGGTTCGCCTTGGTGACGGTCGGCCGCGCCGTGCAGAGCCGCGGCACGAAGCCTGCCGAGGCGTTGCGGATCTGGCAGCCGTACCAGATGTTGTTGAGCACGAGGCTCGTCGCGTACAGGTTGTTGCCGACCCACGGGCCCTGCAGGTTCGGGGGCTCCTGATCGTGGATGAACACGATCGTGCCGGCGTTCGTCTTCGCCGGCGACGCGGTGGCGCCCGGCCCGACGATCAGGCTCGCGACGAGCACCAGGCCCGCCAGAAGCCAAAGTGAGCGTTTGCTCATGTATCCCCTCCGTTAACGATTCTTCCTGCCGACTCTCCCGTGCCGAGTGCTGGCCCGTGCCGCGGTTCGAGTGCAGGATCATGATGTGTGACGTTCTGGAGCACGAATAGTTAGGAGACAGATATGAAACTTCCGGATAGAACGCCTGGACCTCTGAAGCCCTCGGACGACTTCGTCGCCGCCGAGGAGGCGGGACGGCTGTCCGAGCGGGCGGTGGACGCCCTCGGGCGCGCCGACGGGGTCGACTGGTACGAGGAGAACGGGACGGCGATCGACGAGGCGGCGTTCGCGCTGACGAGGCTCCGGCGTGCCCAGGCGGGCCTGAAGGCGGGTACTCGCCACGGCGACGAGGCCGTGCGGCGCGTCCTCGAAGAGGCGAGCCCGGAGTCGGTGCTGTGGCTCGCGAGCCGTTGCATCTCGTACATGGACGAGTCGGGCTACCCGGAGGCGGTCGAGCCGTGGTTCCAGGACCTCCTGGATCCGCACGGCTGATTTGCGGCGCAGGCTCGTCATCCGCAGAAGCGGATGACGAGCCTGCAAGACCCTGAAGGGGCGCGTCGCGGCCCGGCGTCTATCGATCCCGGCGCCAGAGCAGGAGTGCGAGCGGCAGGAAGACGGCGCCGGCGAGGTAGGGCGCGAGCGCGAGCCGGTTCCGCTTCTCGCCCTGCACGACCGTCGTCCCGTCCCCGAGGGCGTTTCGCGCCGCAGCGATCGCGCCGTCGAGCTCGCCCTCGGCGAAGACCTGGCCGCCGAGGGTGTCCGCCGCTGCGTCGAGGATGCTGCGCGAGCGGGGATCGGGGCTGTACTGCGGCTCCGGCTGACCGCCGTTGAAGACGCGCTCGTCCCCGTCCCAGACGTGCAGGAAGATCGTGTCGACGCCCGGCGGCCGACGGAAAGCGGCGGCGATCTTCGCGCCCGAGATGGGGACGCTCTCGCCGTCGGTGATCACGAAGATCAGCCGCTTACGGGACGTCGGCGTGAAGAAGCGCCGGCTGACGATCGTCTCGAGCGCCGCGAGCCGGGTCGCAGTCGAGACAAACGAGCCGTGCGGCGGCGGCCGGTCGATCCCCATCGAGCGGTTGAGCGTCGCGACGAAGACGTCGTCGTCGGGGCTCGGGAAGAGGTGCGGCAGCACACGGTCGGTGAACGAGGCGATCCCCATCGGCACGTCCTCGAACGCCGAGCGGAAGCGCAGCGCCGCCTCCGTCGCCCGCGTGTAGCGGATCTCCGACTTCGGGCTCGTCCGCGCCAGCATCGAGCGCGACGTGTCGAGGACGATGATCGCCTCCGCGTCGTCGCGAACCCGCTGGTCGGACGTCCACTCGAGCCGCGGCTGCATCGCTGCGGCGCCGAGCAGGATCGCGGCGAGCACGACCGCGGCGACGGCTGCGCGGATGACGCGCGGCCTCGGCTCCGGCAGCCCGATCGCGCTGCGGACGGTCGAGCCGCGGCGGTGCACGAGCGCCAGCGCGACGAGCGGCACCACGACGGCGAGCGCGACCAGCGCGCCCAACGGTGTGAGGAAGCTGAGGTTCATCAGTAGCCGCCGCCGGGGGCGCCGGCGCCGGCGCCGCGCGACCCCTTGCCGCCCGGGGACGGATTGCGGCCGGCGGCTGCCTCGGTCGGGAGCAGACCCTCGCCGCGCTGCAGCATCAGCTGCAGGTTGTACTTGGCGTCGTTGTTGTCGGGATCGAGGCCGATCGCCTGCTCGAAGCTCGCGACCGCGGCGATCAGGAGCTCGGAGCGGTCCTGCTGCTGGGTTCCCTGCGGCGGCGTCGAGTTCCAGGAGACGACGTTGACGACGCCGAGCAGGCTGGAGGCGCGCGAGCGCAGGACCGGATCGGGATCGTGGACGACGATCGACTCGAGCCGCTCGGCGAGCTCGGTGCGGTGGATCGCGAGCATCGGGTCGGACACCGTGTAGTCGAGCAGCTTGCTCAGGCGCAGCAGCCGCAGCATCTCCCGGAAGGCGACGTCGTCGCGGACGCCGAGCAAACGCTCGCCGGCGTCGAACGGCGCCAGCGCCCGCGGGCTCCAGCCCGTCGTGGGAGCGCCGGCGGTGAAGCGGACGTCGTCGGCCGGGATCGTGTCGTGCGAGCGCGCGACGTCGACCGCCACGAGAGCGAGCAGGGCGGCGCCGACGACGCACGCGCCGGCGACGACGAGCAGGAGCTCGCGGGGCAGGTGCGGCAGCCGCGCTCTCACGCGACCGCCTTCCGCCGCGGCAGAGTCGGGAGCGCGAGCCGGCCCGCGTAGCGCTCGTGACCGGCGAGCGCGACGAGGAAGAGCAGTCCGAGCAGCAGCAACGCGCGGGGCAGCGGCCGCCTGCGCGCGTCCGGCGGCTCCGGCTGGCGGACCGGCCCCTCGGCGAGCGGCGTGAACGCCTCCGGGCCGAGGATGCCGCCGAAGAGCGCGCGGGCGTCGCTCGACGGGCCGAGCGCGAGCAGCCGGATCGGGGTCCCTGAGCGCTTGATCGACCGCAGGACCTTGGCCGTTGCCGGCACGTCGTCGGGCGCCGTCTCGAGGTCGCTGACGAGCAGGATCGAGCCGTCCTTCACCTGGTCGCCCTCGAGCATGTCCTGCGCCAGCTGCAGCGCGGTCGAGATCCGAGTCCCGGCGCGGAACGTGTCCGACCAGGGGCTGACGACCTTGCCCGACGCGGTCGGCGTCAGCAGCCGGATGATCGGCCGCAGCTCTCGCGCCGGCGTTCCGGGCGGCAGCAGCTCGTACGGGACGTCGGAGAAGACGACGACACCGACAGGGACGTCCGAGTCGACCAGCGACTGGAGCGTGCGCCGGACGACGCCGGACTGGTCGTCCAGGATCGAGAGCGAGAGGTCCATCACGACCACACCGGTCGTGCCGGTCGGCAGCAGGCCGCGGTCGCGTGGATCGAGCTCGCGGGCGCTGAGCACGGCCGCGGTGAGCAGGACGATCGCGCCGCCCGCAAAGAGGACGCGGAGCGCCACCGTCCGCCGGCCGGTGGACTTGAACGAAGCGGTGTCGTGCGTGTCGACCGCCGGCCGTCTAGTCAGCCCGAACACGTGCCTCCTCCGCTCGGCGCCGGCGTTCCTCTTCCTCGCGCTGGCGCTCCTCCTCGAGCTGGCGCAGCTCTTCCTCGAGCGCGGCGCGGACGCGGGCGGCGAGGCTCTTCGTCTTGTTAGGCCCCGGCGCCGTCGGCGACCAGGCGAGCGTGCGGGCCGCCTCGGCCAGGCCGTCCTCCTCCCCGCGCTCGGCGAGCACCTCGGCGACGAGCTCGAGCGAGCGGCGCTGGTCGGCGGCGCCGTTGGCGCGCGCGGCGTCCTCGAGCAGCTCGAGCGCCTGCTCGAGCGGCGTCGGCAGCAGCTCCGGCTCCGGCTCGGGCTCAGGCTCGGGCTCGACGTGCCGTCGCGGCCAGCCGGCGTACGCGAGCGCGCCACCGCCCGCGAGGAGGATGAGGCTGCCGCCGATCAGCAGCGCCAGCAGCAATCCGGGCGACGCCCGGTACGACGGCTCGGGCACCCCGATCACGTCGAGGCGCCAGGGTGCGACTGTCGCCAGATCGCCGGCCTGGATTCGCGTGTGCACCGTCAGGGTCGGGAACGAGGCCCGGAGCGCACCGCGTCCACCCGCGCGGTTGTCGAACTCGACGAGCGCAGGCTTGAACTCGAACGGCAGGATCTCGCGCTCTGGCACGCACGCCTGCTTCACGCAGCGGAGCACGTAGGTCATCCGCAGATGCGAGCTGGAGCCGGCATCGGTCCGCTTCACCTCGACCGGCTCGACGCGGCGCCAGGGGTCGAAGCCGACGCGCACCTTGACCGCGCTCGGGTCGATCTGACGCTGGTCGAGCGTGACGTCGACCTGCGCGCGCACGGTGTCGCCGAAGCCGACGATCCGGTCGGAGAGAGTGGCCCGCGCCCGCAGCGGCCGCAGCGTCGATTCGTCGCCGCTGTCGTCGCGCAGGAGGAGGAATGCCGCACCTGCGACCGCGACGGCCACGAGCACGAGCGCCGCGGCAAGCGCTGCGCGCTTTGCGCTCACGCCACTACCCCGCGCCGTGCGCGCCGGTACTCGTTCCAGTCGAGGAACGTGCCGAGCACCTCGGAGGGCTCGCTCGAGGAGAGCAGGATCGGATCGAGGTCGAGCAGCGTCAACTCCTCGAGCAGCGCCAGCAGCCGCTCCTCGTTCTCGCGGCGCCGCGCCGCCACCTCCTTCTTCGAGAGGCGGACATGGGTGATCCGGCCGCTACGTGGATCGCGAAGCGGGACGACGATCCCGCTGACGTCGGGAAAGCTCTGCTCCCAGACCGGATCCTGGATCACAATCGGTATGACGTCCCAGAGGTGCTCGACGGCTGTCAGCCACGTCTCGCGCGAGGGCGGGTCGAGGAAGTCCGAGAGCACGAAGACGAAGCTGCCCGCGGTGACGTTGCGGCGGTGCTCGAAGAGGTGCTCGAGCGAGCGCTCGACGCCGTCGACCGGTGCCCCCCAGCCGGCATCGAGCGCGCGCTCCTCGCGCAGGTGGGCGAGCCGGCGCTCGCCGCGCGGCGCCAGCCAGAACGGCTCCCCGTCCGCGTAGTCGAGATAGCCGACGAAGCCGCCGGCCTGGGCGGCGCTCGCGACGACGATCTCGGACGCCTGCCGCATCGCGTCCGCCTTGTCGAGCCAGGGGAGCGGCGGCGAGAAGAAGGAGAGCTCGGCGCTGCGGTCGGCGACGATGACGACGCGCGGTCCCTCGTCGGCGTAGCGCTCCCGGACGACGAATTCGTCGGCACCACGCGCCGACGACATCCGGGCCGATGCGGCCCAGTCGATCGAGCGGATGTCGTCACCGGGCCGGTACGGGCGCGAGCCTGCGACCTCGGTGCCGCGGCCGCGCCGCACGCTCCGCATCGTCCCGTGCGTGAGGCCGATCAGCCGACGCCGCGAGATGAGTTGGAAGGTCTGGCTGCCGCTCAAGTGCTGCGCGTGGGCTCGACGGGGCGCTCGTGGAAGAGCGGGTCCTCGTCGGAGCCTGGGCGGGGCGCCAGCTCGAGGCACGCCTGGCGGAACTCCTCGATCGCGGCGGGCCACCCGGCGGCGCGCGCGCGTGCGACGAGCGCGGGAGTGAAGACGACGCGGTGCACGAGCACCGGCACGAACAGGCGCTCGACGTCTTCGGGAACGACGTAGCCGCGGCCGTTCAGGAGCGCCCAGGCGCGGGCGACGCGCTCGACGGCGAGGCTGCCGCGGACGGAGCTGCCGATCGAGACGACGTCGAGCTCGCGGGTCGCGCGGACGAGGTCGACGATCCAGTTGTGGAGGACGTCGTCGACGTAAACGTGCTGGGCGGCGTCGCGGAGGACGCGGACGTCGTCGAGGCTGACGGCGGGCTGGAGGTCGCCGAGCGGATGGCGGTAGCGCTGCTCCTCGAGGATCCGCCGCTCCTCGAGCACGCCCGGGTAGCCGAGCGCCGTGCGGAGCAGGAAGCGGTCGAGCTGCGCCTCCGGCAGCGGGAACGTCCCCTCGTACTCGATCGGGTTCTCGGTCGCGAGCAGGAAGAACGGGCTCGGCAGCTCGCGGGTCTCGCCGTCGACCGTCACCTGGCCCTCGGCCATCGCCTCGAGCAGCGCCGACTGCGTCTTCGGCGTCGCGCGGTTGATCTCGTCGACGAGGAGGACGTTCGTGAAGATCGGCCCCGGCCGGAACTCGAAGTCGCGCGTCTTCTGGTCGAAGACCGACATGCCGGTGACGTCGGTCGGCTGCAGGTCGGGCGTGCACTGGATCCGCGTGATCGTGACGCCGTCGATGCTGCCGCCGATCGCGCGGGCGAGCACGGTCTTCGCGGTGCCCGGCACGTCCTCGAGCAGAACGTGGCCGCCGCACATCAGCGCGGCGAGGACGAGCTTGACCTCCTCGCGCTTGCCGTAGACGACCGTTTCGATGTTGTCGAGCAACCGGGTCGCGACGTCGATCGCCGGCGCGAACCGGTCGGGCTCTTCCTTGAGGTCGACCCCCGCTTCCATCGGCCCGATCCTAGTCGGACCGCCGGAAACCGCTGTTAAGTGCGAGTTATGAGAGCGCTTCGGCGCCCGCGACCACTTCCAGGATTTCCTGGGTGATCTCGGCCTGGCGGGCGCGGTTCATCTGCAGCGTCAGCGAGTCGATCAGCTCGCCCGCGTTCTTGGACGCGTTCCGCATCGCCGTCATCCGGGCGCCCTGCTCGGACGCCGCCGACTCGAGCAGCGCGCGGTAGACCTGCGTCTCAAGGTAGACCGGCAGCAGCCGGGCGAGGATCTCCTCCGGCTCGGGCTCGAAGATGAAGTCGCCGCGCATGGCGTCGTCGCGGCGCTCCTCCTCGTCGGTCTCGAGAATGTCGGCCGAGATCGGGAGCAGGTCGAGCTCGGTCACCGTCTGCACGAGCGGCGACACGTAGGCGTTGAAGACGAGCACGGCGCGGTCGATCTCGGCTGTCGTATAGAGCTCCGCGATCTTGTGCGCGATCGCCTGCGCGTCGGCGTAGGCGGGCCGGTCGGTGAAGCCGACGTAGTCTCCCGCCGTCTCGTAGCGGCGGAACGCGAACGTCGAGCGGCCCTTCTTGCCGACGGCGACGAACTTGACCTGCTTGCCCTCGCCGCGCAGCTGCCGCTCGAGCGCGAAGGCGCGGCGGATGATCTGCGCGTTGAACGGCCCGGCGAGGCCGCGGTCGCCGGTGAGGGCGACGACGGCGACGGTCTTCTCCTCGTCGCGCTGCTGCAGCAGCGGCAGGCCGCGCACCGATGCGCTCGCGCGACCGACGCCGGCGATCAGCTCGCGCATCGTGTCGGCGTACGGGCGCATCGCCTCGATCCGGGTCTGCGCGCGGCGCAGCCGGGCCGAGGCGACGAGCTCCATCGCCTTCGTGATCTTGCGCGTGTTCTTGACGGAGCGGACGCGCCGCTTCAGGTCCTGGACGCTTGCCATCGGCTACGCCACGAGCCCCTTGTCCTCCTCGATGTTGAAGCTCTTCTTGAACTTCTCGAGCTCCTTGTCGAGCGCGGCGACCGTGTCGTCCCCGAGGTCGCTGGTCTCCTCGATCGCCTTGTAGACCGAGCCCTCCGTGCGCAGGTGCTCGCGCAACTCGTCCTGGAAGCGGGGCACCTGGGCGACCGGGATCTCATCGAGGTGGCCGTTGATCCCCGCGTAGAGCGCGACGACCTGCTCGGCATGCGGCCACGGCTTGTACTGCGGCTGGTTCAGCGTCGCCACCATCCGCTCACCGCGGGCGAGCGTGTTCTGCGTCGCCTGGTCGAGCTCGGAGCCGAACTGCGAGAACGCCTCCAGCTCGCGGTACTGGGCGAGCTCGAGCCGCAGGCGGCCGGCCACCTTCCGCATCGCCTTCGTCTGCGCGGAGCCGCCGACGCGCGACACCGAGGTGCCGACGTTGATCGCCGGCCGGATCCCGGAGTAGAAGAGGTCGGCCTCGAGGAAGATCTGCCCGTCCGTGATCGAGATCACGTTCGTCGGGATGTAGGCGGCGATGTCGCCGGCCTGCGTCTCGATGATCGGCAGCGCCGTCAGCGAGCCGCCGCCGAGGTCGTCGTTCAGCTTGCAGGCGCGCTCGAGCAGCCGCGAGTGCAGGTAGAAGACGTCGCCCGGGTACGCCTCGCGGCCCGGCGGGCGGCGCAGCAGCAGCGAGAGCTGCCGGTAGGCGTCCGCGTGCTTCGAGAGGTCGTCGTAGATGATCAGCGCGTGCTTCCCGTTGTAGAGGAAGTGCTCGCCGATGGCGGCGCCGGCGAACGGCGCCATCCACTTGATCGGCGCCGCCTCGTGCGCGGCCGCGGAGACGATGATCGTGTAGTCCATCGCGCCCTCTTCCTTCAGGCGCTCGTAGACCTGCGCGACCGTCGAGCCTTTCTGGCCGATCGCGACGTAGATGCAGACGACGTCCGTGTCGCGCTGGTTGATGATCGCGTCGATCGCGACGGCGGTCTTGCCGGTGCCGCGGTCGCCGATGATCAGCTCGCGCTGGCCGCGGCCGACGTTCGTCATCGAGTCGATCGCCTTGACGCCGGTCTGGAGCGGCTCCTTCACCGGCTGCCGCTCGATCACGCCCGGCGCCTTGAACTCGAGCGGGCGCCGCTCGGAGGACTCGATTGCCCCGGCCCCGTCGAGCGGGTTGCCGAGCGGGTCGACGACGCGGCCGAGCAGGGCATCGCCGACGGGGACGTCGACGACGGCGCCGGTCCGCTTGACGGGCTCGCCCTCCTTGACCTCCTGCCACTCGCCGAAGAGGGCGACGCCGACGTTGTCCTCCTCGAGGTTGAACGCGATGCCGACGACGCCGTGCTCGAACTCGAGCCGCTCCAGCGAGACGGCGTTCTCGAGGCCGTGGACGCGGGCGATGCCGTCGCCGACCTGGAGGACGGAGCCCACCTCGGAGAGGTCGGTCTGGACGTCGTACTGCTCGATCCGGGACTTGAGGATCGACGTGATCTCTTCGGGGCGTAGCTTCAACTCAGCTCCTTGTCACGAGTTCATGGCGTAGACGGTTCAGGCGGCCCTTGACGCTGGCGTCGAGCCGGTGCGAGCCGACCTGGAGCACGATGCCGCCGATCAGCTTGGGATCGACCGACCGGGTCGCCTCGACGGTGCGGCCGGAGGACTGCTCGATCTTCTTCACGATCGACGCGGCCTCGTCGTCCGAAAGCTCGTAGGCGGTGGTGAGCTCGACGGTCAGCCGCCCCGCCTCGGCGGCGACGAGCGCGTCGAACTCGCGGTAGACCTCGCCGAGCTGGGCCGTGCGGCCCTTCTCGGAGAGGAGGAGGACGAAGTTGCGCAGCAGCTCGTCGGCGTCGGCGAGGATCTCGCGCAGCGCCGCCGAGCGCTCGTCGCGCTCGATCTGCGGGTTCGAGAGCAGGCCGCGCAGCTCGGGCACCTCGTCGACCGCGGTCGCGAACTCGCCCAGCTCGGCGTGGACGGTCTCGAGCGAGCCCGTCTCCTTCGCCGCCTGGAAGAGCGAGCGCGCGTACATGCGGGGCGCAACGGCCACTAGACGGTCTCGCGCTCCAGGGCGGAGAAGTCGAGCTCGCCGATCGCGTCGTCGATCAGCTTCTTGTGGTCGGCCTTGTCGAGCACCTTGCTCGTCACCTTCTGGGTCGCGATCAGCGTCAGGTCGGCGACCTCGGAGCGGATCTGCTCGAGGGCGCGGACGGTCTCGGCCTCGATCTGCTTGCGCGTGTCCTCGAGCCGGCGCTGCCGGTCGACCTCGACCTCCTCGCGGGCGCGCTCGCGCTGCGCCTCGCCGTCGCTGCGCGCCTGCGCCAGGATCGCCGACGCCTCGCTCTTCGCCTGCCCCATCAACTGCTTGTGCTCCTCGAGCAGCGCCCGGGCCTCGCGCCGCGTGTTCTCGGCCTCCTCGACGGATGAGCGGATCCGCTCGCGCCGCTCGTCGATCGTCTTCTGGATCGGCCCGAACGCGAACTTGCGCAGGACGAAGAAGGTGATCGCGAAGCAGACGAGCGTCCAGATCATCAGACCCGGGACGACCTCGATCAGCGGTGAGGCTGCGACGACCATGCTTAGACCAGGACGAAGGCGAGCAGGCCGCCGATCAGGCCGTAGAAGACGACGGCCTCGGTGAGCGCGAACCCGAGCCACTGGATGCCGGTGAGCTCGCCCTTCAGCTCCGGCTGGCGCGCGACCGCCTGGATCATCGAGCCGAAGATGTTGCCGATGCCGATGCCGGCACCGAGCGAGCCGAGGCCGATGCCGAGCGCCAGCGCGATCGCCTTGCCGGCGTCGACGTTGCCCGCGGCCTCCTGTGCAATCAGATTGAACACGTCTTCCTCCTTGGACTAATGCTCCGGCTCGATCGCCGAGCCG
The DNA here is from genome assembly GCA_963738795.1 of uncultured Gaiellaceae bacterium. Taxonomy (GTDB): domain Bacteria; phylum Actinomycetota; class Thermoleophilia; order Gaiellales; family Gaiellaceae; genus Gaiellasilicea. Next base: position 89,093 of record CAVTXQ010000005.1, read on the forward strand.
ATGTAGATGGCGGACAGAGCGGCGAAGATGAACGCCTGGATCGAGACGACGATCACGACCTCGAAGAGATAGAAGGCGGCGGCGGCCGGAACGGAAAGGACGCCGACTGCAAGGCTCTCGAGCACGAAGATCAGGCCGATGAAGGTCAGGATCAGCATGTGCCCGGCCAGCATGTTCGCGTAGAGACGAACCGACAGGCTGATGAGGCGCATGAACTGGCCGAGGATCTCGAGCGGCACGATCAGCGGATAGAGCGCCTTCGGGACGTCCGGGATCCAGCTCTTGAAGTACCCGACCGCGCCGTTGTGACGGACCCCCTCGACGTGCGTGAAGATCCAGGTCATCAGCGCGAGCGCGAGTGTGACGCTGATCGACGACGTCGCCGCATAGATGGCCAGCGTCGGTAGCTCGACGCCGAAGAGCTCGAACGTCTCGTTCGACAGCGGCAACGGGACGAAGCCGATCATGTTGACCACCCAGATGAAGAGCATCAGCGAGGCCACGTAGGGGAACCAGCGTCTCATCGCCTTGTGCGGCAGGCCCTGCTCGGCGACCTGAGTCTGTGCGATGTCGTAGATCATCTCCCCGACGGCCTGCCTCCTGCCGACCTCGTTCTTCGAGCCGATCCGCGCGCGCATCAGAAAGAGGCCGAGTGCGATCGTCAGGACCATGCCGAGAATCAGGTAGGCGACGGTCTTGTTGATCGAGAGGTCGAGCGGGCCAAGGTGAATCGGAACCCACTCGCCGGGGTCGAAGTCGTGCTCCGGGTTGAACTCCTCCTCGCCGTTCTCGGTCGTCGACGCGAGCGCGAGCGACGGCAGCGCGAGCCAGAGGCCGACCGCGATCAGGCTAAGCCGTTTCACTCGTCTCTCCGGAGAAGTAGAGCGCGAGCGAGACGGCCAGCTCGAGGGTGTAGGCAAGGGCGTACAGGAGCGTGACCGCGAGCGCCAGCTGCGGATCAGTTGCCGCGAGCGCGACGACGACAACCATCACCGCGAGCGCGCGAAAGGTCATTCCGAAGCCCACCACGCCTGAGCCGGCGAGGTTACCCATGCCCGACCGCAGGTGCGTCAGTAGCGCAGCGAGCCCGCGCGAGGCCGCCCAGACGGTCGCGCCGATCACCCACGCGCGCAGCTCCCAGCCGGCCGCGATGAAGATCGGCAGCGCGAGCGCGATCACCGCGGCGCCCGCGACGAACGGCAGCTTCTGGTCGGGCATCGGCCTCGGAGTGCTGAAAGCGCCGGTCATTTCAGATCGCGTGCCCGTAGCGCTTGTAGGTCATGAAGACGCCGGCCGGGATCCCGAGGATCGCGCCGATCAGGAAGCCCCAGGCAGCCGAGCCGAAGAGCCAGCCGATCAGGATCCCGACCACGATCACCGCCGCGGTCGTCCCGATCAGGAACGAACCTGCTGCCGCGAGGCTGATGTTCGGCGTTTGCTGCGGCTCCATCGGCGCGGCGAGCATAGCAGAGCTTGTGACAGTCGAAAGCCGCCTACATTCAGGGAAAACCGGCGACTTTGTACGGCTTCGTGCTACGCGGAGCGGCGCTCCTCGAGCTCGTCGTGGCGGCGCCCGAGCCGGAAGCGCCGCGGGTTCGTCGACTTGACGATCTCGAGCACGTAGACGACGTAGAGCGAGAACGCGAGCGCGACGAGCGCGATCGCGAGCACTGCGAGCGTCTCCCAGAGGTGCCACTCGCCGCCCTCGCGGAAGGGGATGAAGCGCGTCGCGAGCGCGGCGCCGGCGAGCGTCGCGCACCAGGCCCACATGGTGACGGCGGCGCGGCGCTGCGAGAAGCCGCGGCGGAGGAAGCGGAAGTGCAGGTGCGCCTGGTCGGGGGAGGAGATCGGCTGGCCGTGCTTGAGCCTGCGTGCGACGACGAACGACGTGTCGAGGATCGGCACGGCGAGCACGAGCAGCGGCAGCAGCAGCACGACCGTCGACGCGGTCTTCAGGAGGCCCTGCACCGACACCGCTCCGAGAATGAAGCCGAGCGCGAGCGCGCCGGAGTCGCCCATGAAGATCCGCGCCGGGAAGAAGTTGTGCCGGAGAAAGCCGATGCATGCGCCCGCGACGATCGCGGAGAGGATCGCCGGGTCGACCTTCCCGAGCGAGAGCGACAGGATCGCGTACGTGACGGCGGCGATCCCGCAGACGCCGGCGGCGAGCCCGTCCATGCCGTCGAGGAAGTTGACCATGTTCATCACCGCGACGATCCAGACCATCGTCAGCGGCACGCCGACGACCGCCGGAAGGTCGACCGGGCCGAGGAACGGGAACGTGAAGTGGTCGATCCAGACGCCGAAGAACGGCGGGATCGCGGCCGCGACGACCTGCCCGGCGAGCTTGCGTCCCGGCGCGAGCACGCGGAAGTCGTCGATCGCGCCGACGACGGTGGCGACCGCGGCGCCGAGGAGGACGCCGCGCGTCTCGCGGCCGAGCTCGAGGAACGCGAGCGCGGGCACGAAGATCCCGAAGAAGATCGCGATCCCGCCGAGCCGCGGGATCGGGTTCGGGTTCAGCCGCCTCGCCTCCGGCCGGTCGACGACGCCGAGCAGCCGCGCCATCCCGCCGACCGCGGGCGTGAGCAGGATCACGATCACGAAGGCGGAGATCGCGCCGTAGAGGACTTCCGGATGGTCGCGCAACGCGTCCATCAGTCAGTGGCGAGCCACGAGCCTCACTTCGTCCCGTAGAGCCGGTCGCCTGCGTCTCCGAGGCCCGGCACGATGTACCCCTTGTCGTTCAGCTCGCGGTCGATCGCGGCGCAGACGATGTGGACATCCGGATGATCCTCGTGCACGCGCGCGATCCCGACGGGCGCCGCGACGAGGCAGACGAGCGTGACCGAGCGGGCGCCCGCGGCCTTGACCGCCTCGACCGCCGCGGCGCTCGAGTTGCCGGTCGCGAGCATCGGGTCGAGGATGATCGCATCCCGCTCGGAGAGGTCCTCGGGCAGCTTCACGTAGTACTCGACCGGCTGCAGCGTCTCCTCGTCCCGGTAGAGGCCGATGAAGCCGACGCGCGCGCTCGAGATCAGGGAGAGGACGCCCTCGAGCATCCCGAGCCCGGCGCGGAGGACCGGGTTGACCGCCACCTTCTTCCCCGAGATCCGCTGCGCCTGCATCAGCTCGAGCGGCGTCTCGATCTCGACCGGCTCCGTCGGCAGCTCCTTCGTCGCCTCGTAGGTGAGCAGCAGCGTCAGCTCGTTGACGAGCTTGCGGAAGTGGACGGTCGGCGTCTCCTTGTCGCGAAGGTAGGAGAGCTTGTGCTGGACGAGCGGGTGCCGGACCTCGGTGACTCTCCCGCTCATGCGTAGGTCGTGTAGCCGCGGAAGCCCGGGTAGAGCGGACGCTTCGCGCAGAGCGCCTCGGCCCGGTCGCACAGCTCGCCCAGGTCACCGTCGCCTGGAGTTCCATGTTGCAGTGCGCCCGCGATGATCCTCGCGACCTCGCGGAAGTCCTCCTCGTCGAAGCCGCGCATCGTCGCCGCCGGCGTGCCGATCCGGACGCCCGACGCGACCGTCGGCGGCCGCTCGTCGAACGGCACCGTGTTCCGGTTCACGGTCAGCTTCACCTCGTCGAGCCGCTCCTCGGCGTCCTTTCCGGTCCAGTCGGTCTTGCGCAGGTCGAGCTGGAGCAGATGCGTGTCGGTGCCGCCGGTGACGACGTCGAGGCCGCTCGAGATCAGCTCGTCGGAGAGCGCGTCGGCGTTCGCGCGCACCTGCTCCTGGTAGGAGCGGAACGCGTCCGAGGCGGCGATCCGGAAGCACGACGCCTTCGCGGCGATCGCGTGCACGAGCGGCCCGCCCTGCATCCCCGGGAAGACGGCCCGGTCGACGGCCTGCGCGTGCTCCTGCCGGCAGAGGACGAATCCCGACCGCGGCCCGGAGAGCGTCTTGTGCGTCGTCGAGGTGACGATGTCGCAGTGCTCGACCGGGTTCGGGTGCAGCCCCGCCGCGACGAGGCCGGCGAAGTGGGCCATGTCGCACATCAGCAGCGCGCCGACCTCGTCCGCGATCTTGCGGAACTCGGCCGTGTCGACGGTCCGCGGATAGGCGGAGCCGCCGCAGACGATCAGCTTCGGCCGGTGCTCCTTCGCGAGCGCGAGCACCTCGCCGTAGTCGACCATCTCGGTCTGCCGCGAGACGCCGTAGTGCACGATCGTGTAGAGCCGACCGGAGAAGTTGACCTTGAGGCCGTGCGTCAGGTGGCCGCCGTGGTCGAGGCGCAGGGAGAGGATCGTGTCGCCGGGCTGGAGCAGCGCGAAGTAGGCGGCCATGTTCGCCTGCGCGCCCGCGTGCGGCTGCACGTTCGCGTGCTCGGCGCCGAAGAGCTCCTTGGCGCGGTCGATCGCGAGCTGCTCGATCTCGTCGACGACCTCGCAGCCGCCGTAGTAGCGCTTGCCGGGGTAGCCCTCGGCGTACTTGTTCGTCGGCACCGAGCCGACGGCCTCGAGCACGCTCGGCCAGGTGAAGTTCTCGGACGCGATCAGCTCGATCTGGCCACGCTGGCGCTCGAGCTCGCGGCCGAGCAGCCGGGCGATCTCCGGGTCGATCTCCTCGAGGCCCGCCGTGCGGAGCCGGTCGAGCGTTTCCTGGGCGACGGCCATTGCCGTTCCTCCTTAGCCGGGGCGACGGCTCGATGCTAGAGGACGGAGGCGACGGCCCGGAGCGCGTCGTCGGCCGAGACGGCGCCCTCGCGGAGGACGAGCGGCTCGGGGCCGGTGACGTCGATGACGGTCGAGGGGATCCCCGGGAGCGGTCCGGCGTCGACGATGCGCGTCGGCCGCACGCCGGAGCTCGTCCGGCACCTCGTCGACCGTCGTCGGATCCGCGGCCGCCCGGGAGGTTCGCGCTCGTCGCGACGAGGGCGTTGGCGCGGGTCAGCAGCTCTCGCGCGATCCCCTTGACGAGCGGGACGCGGACGCCGATCGACTCCCCAGCCGCCCGTGAGCCACGGAAAGCGCTGCGCGGGATTGGGGACGACGAGTGTGTACGGGCCGGGGAAAAGTGCGGCGAGGCGGGGATCGAGCTCGGGCAGCAGCTCGGTGAGAACGTCGACGCTCGACGAGACGAGGGCCGTCGGCTGGAGCTCGTCGCCGGCCCTTCGCCGCGTAGAGCCGGCGCGTGAACTCCTGCTCGTGCGGGCTCGTCGCGAGCCCGTAGACCGTGTCGGTCGGGACGATCGCGAGCCTGCCGTCCCGGATCGCCGCGACCGCAGCGTCGACGTCAGTCACGCCGCCCTTCGACGACACGGTCCCGGCCGGCGAGGTCCGGCGTCGTGACGACGTCGACGTAACCGAGCCCGGTGAGCATCGCCGCCGTCGCGAGCGCCTGCCCGTCGCCGATCTCGAGCACGAGGTGCCCGCCGGGGCGGAGCACGTCGAGCGCGGAGCGCGCGACGACCTCGGGCATGCGGTCGCCGACGAGCGCGACGTGCGGCTCGTAGTCGCGGACGTCGGGCATCAGCGTCGCGAGGTCCGAGGGCTCGACGTAGGGCGGGTTCGAGACGACGAGGTCGTACGGTCCGCCGGGGAGGCCGCCACCGGCGTCGTGCTGCAGCAGCTCGACCGCGAGGCCGGTGCGCTCGACGTTCTCGCGCGCGAGCGCGAGCGCGTCGGCCGAGACGTCGATTGCGGTCACGTGCGCGCCCGGGTGCTCGTCGGCGATCGCGAGCGCGATCGCGCCGGTCCCGGTGCCGACGTCGAGCACCGACGGGGCGTCGAGGCCACGCAGGTGCGTGAGCGCACGCTCGACGACGATCTCGGTCTCGGGCCGTGGGATCAGCGCCCGCCGGTCGACGGTGAGCGTCAGCCGGCGGAAGCCCCACTCGCCGAGGATGTAGGCGACCGGCTCGTGCCGGGCGCGGCGCGCCACCAGCTCGCGGTAGGCGTCGAGCTCCTGCGAGCTGAGCGGCCGGTCGAAGTCGGTGTAGAGCTCGATCCGGTGGCGGCCGAGCGTGTGCGCGAGCAGGAGCTCGGCGTCGAGGCGCCCGGTCTCGGACGTCTTGCCCAGATGCTCCGACGCACGCGTGAGTACGTCGCCGAGGCTCAGGGCCGCAGTGCTCATTCCTCGAGCGCCCGGCGCCGGTCCTCCGCCTGGAGCGCCTCGGTGAAGTCGTCCAGCCCGCCCGGCAGGACCTTCTCGAGGTTGAGCGTCACCTTGACGCGATGGTCGGTGGCGCGGCTGTCGGGATAGTTGTACGTGCGGATCTTCTCGGCCCGCTCGCCGGAGCCGATCTGCGACTTGCGCGTCGCCGAGAGCTCGGCCTGCTGGCGCTCGCGCTCAGCCTCGTAGATGCGGGCGCGGAGCACGCGGAGCGCCTTGGCCTTGTTCTGAAGCTGCGACTTCTCGTCCTGCATCGCGACCACGATCCCGGTCGGCAGGTGCGTGATCCGGACCGCCGAGTCGGTCGTGTTCACGCTCTGACCGCCGGGGCCTGTCGACCGGTAGACGTCGATCTTGAGGTCGTTGTCGTTGATCTCGACCTCGACCTCCTCGGCCTCCGGCATCACCGCGACGGTCGCGGTCGAGGTGTGGATCCGGCCCTGCGACTCGGTCTCGGGGACGCGCTGGACGCGGTGCGTGCCGCCCTCGTACTTGAAGACGGAGTAGGCGCCGTCGCCCTTGACGCCGAGCACGACCTCCTTGAAGCCGCCGCCGTCGCTCTCGCTCGCGGCGAGCAGCTCGGTCTTGAAGCCGCGGCTCTCGGCGTAGCGGGTGAGCATCCGCAGCACGTCGCCGGCCCAGATCGCGGCCTCGTCGCCGCCGACGCCCTGGCGGATCTCGACGATCACGTCCTTCTGGTCGGCAGGGTCGGTCTCGACGAGCGCGAGCTTCAGCTCCTCCTCGAGCTCGGCCAGGCGCTGCTCCGACTCGGCGACGAGCTCCTTCAGCTCGGGGTCGGCGAGTGACGCCTCGACGTCGTCGCGCATCGCTCCGCCATTCCTGGGCGAGCTTGTAGGGAACCTCGAGCTCCTTCAGGCGCCGTCCGACCTCGGCCGCCTCGCGGCGGTCGTTGTAGACCGACGGGTCGGACATGCGCTCCTGCACCTCGGTGTAGGAGCGCTCGAGATCGTCGATCAGCTTGTCGATCGTGGTGGCCATCGCGACGTAGGGTAGTGGAGCGATGACGCTCGAGAAGCTGGTCCGCGCGCCGCTCCCCGGGCGCGTCGACGATGTCGTGGAGCGGCTGGACGCGATCGAGCGCTCGCTGCCGGAGGGAGACGGCATCCGCGCCTTCACCGCCCTCTACCGCGCCGTGACGGAGGCGGTCGACGAGCGCGTCCGGCCGGGGACGTTCGCGGACGCGCGGTTCACGCGGTGGCTCGACGTCGTCTTCGCGAACCTCTACTTCCGCGCGCTGCGTGCGCACGTGGTCGGGCCGAAGCGGCCGCCGCGCGCGTGGGCGGCGTTGTTCGAGGCGCGTGCGCGGCCCGGTGTCGCATCGATCCAGTTCGCGCTCGCGGGAATGAACGCGCACATCAACCGCGACCTGCCGCTCGCACTCGTGGAGACGTGCCGCGCGCTCGAGGTCGTCCCCGCCCGCGGCTGCCCGCAGCACGTCGACTTCCGTGCGCTCGACCCGCTGCTCGCCGAGACGGAGGCGCGCGTGCGCGCCGACTTCGCCACCGGCCTCGTCGGTCTGGCCGACGAGACGCTCGGCGAGCTCGACAGCGTCGTCGCGATGTGGAACGTGCGGAAGGCGCGGGCCGCCGCCTGGGTGAACGCGGAGATGCTCTGGGCGGTTCGCGACGTTCCCTTCGCGGGCGCGCGCTTCGTCGTCACGCTCGACCGGCTCGTCGGCCTCGCCGGCCGCGGGCTGCTGCGGCGGGTCGTGTGAGCGTACGGCGTGCCGATGCGGCGGACTCGGCCGCGGCAGCGGCCGTCGTGCGCGCGGTCTAGGAGAGCGTCGCGTCGAGCGTGATCTCGGGCACGCCCGCGAGCGCCTGCGAGACGGGGCAGTTGGCCTTCGCGTCTTCGGCCGCGGCCCGGAATCCGTCGGCGTCGAGACCGGGCACGGACCCACGCACCGCGAGCGCGATCTTCGTGATCCCGCTGCCGGGCACGAAGGTCACGGCCGCCGAGGTCTGAAGCCGCTCGGGCGCCGTCCCCGCCTTCGCGAGCGCACTCGCAAGCGCCATCGAGAAGCACGACGCGTGCGCGGCCGCGATCAGCTCCTCCGGGCTCGTCTTGCCGCCGGAGGCCTCCTCCGACCGGGCGGCCCAGCTGACGTCGAGCGGCCCGAATGCACCCGAGCCGACCTCGTCGATCGTGCCCGACCCGCTCAGCAAGTCGCCGTTCCACGTCACCGAAGCACGCCGCTCAGCAGCCATCGCAACCCTCCTAGCTCGCGAGTGTCGCGCTGGACGCTAACGGAAGCGCTCGCCCGGATCAGAGCCGAGATGGTGCAGCCCTCGTCGGCCGTCCGCGCGACCCGCTCGAGCCCTGTCTGGTCGATCCCGTCGGCGCGCGCATCGACGTCGAGCTCGGAGGAGACGATCAGGTGCCCTTTCCCCTCCACCTCGTCGAGCGTGATCGTGCAGGTGACGTCGAGCCGCTCGACGGTGCCGCCCGCACGGGCGATCTCGCCCGCGAGCGACGTCGAGTAGCAGCCGGCGTGCGCGGCAGCCAGCAGCTCCTCCGGGCTCGTCTTCCCCGGCTTGTCGGCGATCCGCGACGGGAGGTCGATCGGCAGCTCGAACGTGCCGGACGAGGTCGCGGTCGCCGTGCCGGTGCCGCGCGAGAGCGACCCCTCCCAGGCGACAGCCGCCTGCCGCACGACCCGCGGCATCAGGCCATGACCTCGACCTTGCGCTCCTCGGGGGTGATGCCGCCCTCACGGCGGAGCACCTCCTGCAGCGCGCGGATCGAGACTTCGATCTGGTCGAGCGTCGGCGGGCGCGTCGTCAGCCGCTGCAGCCAGAGGCCGGGTGCGAGCAGCGTCATCAGGATCGGGTTCGACCTGGTGCTTGCCGGCAAAGCGGATCAGCTCGTACGCGATCCCGGCGATCAGCGGCAGGAGCAGGATCCGGCTCGTGATCAGCCAGTACCACGCCGGCTGGCCGACGAACGCGAAGACGAAGATCCCGATCACCATCACCCAGAGCAAAAACGCTGTACCGCAACGCGGATGGATCAAACTGAACTTCTGCACGTTCTCCGGCGTCAAGCTCCTCGCCCGCCTCGTAGGCGTTGATCGCCTTGTGCTCGGCCGCGTGGTACTGGAAGACGCGCCGCAGGTCGGGCAGGAGCGAGATCAGCAGCAGGTAGAGCAGGAAGATCGCGACGCGGATGACGCCTTCGATCACGACGAAGGAGCCGGTGGTGTCGACCGGCAGCCAGCTCGTGATCAGCGCCGGCGTCACCTTGAAGAGCATCAGCGCGAAGCCGATCGCGATCGCGAACGAGAAGAGGATCTGACCGCGGGTGATCTCTGTCTGCACCTCGCCGTCCTTGGCCTCGGGGTCCTGCGCCGCGTAGTTGGCCGAGATCGCGAGCGCGCGGAAGCCGATCGCGAGCGACTCGCCGAGCGCGATCACGCCGCGGATGACGGGGAGCCGGTAGACGCGCCGCCGCGCCATCGGCGAGCTGATGTCCTTGACGACCTCGGCGATCTCGCCGTCCGGCTTGCGCACCGCGACAGCCCACTTCGACGGGCTGCGCATCATCACGCCCTCCAGGACTGCCTGGCCCCCGATGTTGTTGGCCACGAGCTAGGAGCGGCGGGCGCCGCCGGCCTTTTCCAGCCTGCGCTGGAAGCGCTCGACCCGGCCGCCGGAGTCCATCAGCTTCTGCTTGCCCGTGTAGAACGGGTGGCACGCGGAGCACACGTCGACGTGGATCTCCGCCTGCGTCGAGCGAGTCTCGAACTCGTTGCCGCAGGAGCAGCGCACGTGGGTGCTGACGTATTCGGGATGAATTCCGGTCTTCATCGCCGGGCCAGAATAGCAGAGGCCGTTTCGGTGGCCACGTTTCCTCCCGAGACAACAGCGGCAGTCGGGCCGTCACCCACCTTCCCCGCCAGGATCGCCGCGACGCCGACCGCTGCGGCAGGCTCGCACGCGAGCTTCGCGCGCTCGTAGAGGAAGCGAAACGCCGTTTCGATCTCCTCCTCCGAGACGAGCACGCTCTCGACGCCGTGAGCCTGCAGGACCGCGAGCGAGTGCTCGCCGCCGAACGGCGCGGAGAGCCCGTCGGCGATCGAGACCGGCGTCACCGAAACCGGCCGGCCCGCCGCCAGAGCATCGTGCACGGCCGTCGATCCCTCCGGCTCGACCGCGATCACGCGCCGGTCGGGCGCGGCCGCCGCGACGCCGGCCACGAGCCCGCCGCCGCCGGTGGGCACCAGGATCGTCTCGACCTCCGGCGCGTCCTCGAGCAGCTCGAGCGCGAGCGTCCCCTGTCCGGCGATCACGAGCGGGTCGTCGAACGGGTGCACGAGCGTGCGACCGGTCTGGCGGATGTGCTCGTCGAGCCGCTCGAACGCCTCGACCGCGTCGGCCGCCTCGAGATCGACGGCGGCGCCGTAGCCCCGGGTCGCCGCGACCTTCGCCGCGCTCGCGCTCGCGTACATGACGACGAGACAGTCGATCCCTTCGAGCGCCGCACCCCACGCGAGCGCCTGGGCGTGGTTGCCGGCCGAGATCCCGATCACGCCGCGCTCCTTCTCCTCCGGCGTCAGCGAGGAGAGCTTGTTGAGCACGCCGCGGGCCTTGAACGAACCGGTCTTCTGGAACAGCTCCGCCTTCAGGTACGTCTGCTCGCCGAGCGTGCGCGAGCTGAACGTCGGCGTCCGGTGGACGCGCCCGCGAATCCGCTCCGCCGCCTGCAGCACGTCGTCGCGGGTCAGCGCCATCTCGCGCGCATCGTAGACTCCGGCGCGTGTCGGACCATCCCGTCCAGCTCGTGCTCGCGGACGACCTGCGCCGGTCGCGCCTGACCGTTTTCTTCCGGCTCCTGCTCGCGATCCCACACATCATCTGGATCACGCTCTGGTCGATCGGCGTGCTGTTCGCGGCAATCATCGCCTGGTTCGCCGCGCTCTTCACCGGTCGCCTGCCGGAGGGCCTCCACAACTTCTTCGGCATGTACATCCGCTACTCGATCCACCTCGGCGCCTATCTTTCGCTCGCTGCGAACCCCTACCCGGGCTTCACCGGCGACCCCGGCTACCCGGTCGACGTCTCGATTCCCGAGCGGCAGCGGCAGCCCCGCTGGAAGACGGCGTTCCGGCTCTTCCTCGCGATCCCGGCGCTCATGCTCGCCGCGACGCTCGGCTCGGGCTTCGGCGGCGGCGGTGGCAGCTACTCGAACGCCGACTCGGACGCGGCGTCGTCCGCGCAATGGTTCGGATCGACGGGCGTCGGCGGCGTCGCAGCCGTCTGCGCGATCCTCGGCTGGTTCGCGATCCTCGCGCTCGGCCGGATGCCGCTCGGATTGCGGAACCTGGCCGCGTACGGCCTCGGCTACACGGCGCAGGCCTACAGCTACCTGCTCCTGGTCACCGACCGCTATCCGAACTCCGATCCCGAGGCGGTCGGCCCGGAGTGGGAGCTTCCTGCACGTCCGGTGCGGCTCGAGCTGGACGACGACGGGCGCCGCTCGCGGCTGACGGTCTTCTTCCGCCTCCTCTTCGCGATCCCCCACTTCGTCTGGCTGCTGCTCTGGAGCATCGCCGCCTTCCTCGCGGCGATCGCGAACTGGTTCGTCGTGCTCGTTCGCGGCCGCTCGGCGCAGCCCCTGCACCGTTTCCTCGCCGCGTACGTGCGCTACGACGCCCACGTGACGGCGTTCGTCACGCTCGTCGCGAACCCGTTCCCGGGCTTCGCCGGCACGCCGGGCTACCCCGCCGACGTCGCGGTCGATCCGCCCGAGCGGCAGAGCCGCTGGATCACGCTCTTCCGGCTCTTCCTCTCGATCCCGGCCGCTTTCGTCTCCGGCGCGCTCACCGCCGCCTTGTTCGTCGTCGCCGTGCTCGGTTGGTTCGCCGCGCTCGCGACCGGCCGGATGCCGACAGGACTCCGCAACCTCGGGGCGTACACCGTCCGCTACCTCGCACAGACGAACGCGTACTGGTTCGTCCTCACGGACGCGTATCCCCACGCGAGCCCGGCACTCCGGCCGCCGCCCGAGCCGGAGCCGCTGCCGGTCTTCGTGCCGGAGGCGATCTGACGGGTCGCCGCCGCGCCGCATGGGCCGTCGTCGTGCTCGTGCTGGCCGGGATCTGGGCGACGGCGGCGTGGTCGCTCTGGCAGAGCGTCGTCCCCGGCGACCTCGAGCTCGCGGCGGGGTCGCTGGCCGGGATCCCCGAGGAGACGCTCGAGCGGGCGGCCCGCTACGAACGCTTCTTCCGGATCGAGTTCGTCGTCTCGCAGCTCGTCCTGCTCGGTGTGCTCGTGGTCTACGCCAAGTACGGGATCCGCTTCGCGAAGGAGTCGGCGGCGGGCCGGATCGGCACGGGGATGCTGCTCGGGATGATCGGGCTCGCGCTCGTCTGGATCTCGCAGGTCCCGTTCCGGCTTGCGGAGGTCTGGTGGGACCGACGCTACGACCAGACCGACAGCGGCTACGTCGAGACGCTCTTCGCGAACTGGATCGAGCTCGGCGCCGAGTTCCTGTTCATCTGCTTCGCGCTCGTCGTCGTGATGGCGCTCGCCGGCCGGTTTCCGCGCCGCTGGTGGCTCGGCGCTGCGCCCGTCTTCATCGGCCTCGCCTTCCTCTTCGGCTTCATCTACCCCTACCTGACCCCGACGGACCGGCTCGAGCGGGCCGACCTGCAGGCGGCGGGCCGCGAGTACGCAGAGCAGCAGGGGATCGACCCGATTCCGCTCCGTGTCGAGGACGTGACCGACTTCACGAGCGCGCCCAATGCCTACGCCGTCGGCTTCGGGCCGAGCAAGCGGGTCGTCTTCTGGAACACGCTCCTCGACGGCAGCTTCACGGACGACGAGGTGAAGACGGTGCTCGCCCACGAGGTCGCGCACCACTCGAGCAACCATCTCTTCGAGGGCGTCGCCTGGTACGCGCTCTTCGCGCTGCCCGGCGCCTGGCTGATCGCGCGCGTGACGCGACGCCGCGGCGGCATGGCGAACCCGGCAGCGGTGCCGCTTTCGCTGCTCGTGGTCGTCGTGCTCAACCTGCTCTCACTGCCCGTCTACAACGTGATCTCGCGCCACATGGAGCAGGAGGCGGACTGGAAGGCGCTCGAGAGCACGAGGCGACCCGAGCCGGCGAAGAGCCTCTTCCGGGAGTTCACGATCCAGTCGCTGAACGACCCCGACCCGCCGACGTGGTCGTACGTGCTCTTCGACAGCCACCCGTCCGTTCGGCAGCGGATTGCCATGGCCGAGGCCTGGCGGAGACGCTAGGTCAGCGTGTACTCCGGCCCGGAGCCACCCTCGGGTGGGGTGAGCCGGCCACCCTTCGCCGAGATCGCGCCGCACTGGACGCAGTTCGACGGGTTCACGTCCACGTGCACGAGCCCGTTGCCCGCGTCGGCCCCGAGCTCGTAGACCTGCGCCGGGCACATGTGCACCCAGGCCTCCGCGAGATCCCTCGGGACGGTGCGCCGGATCCGGATGTGGTCGGGCTGGTCGTCCCGCGTCCGGTTCCCCGAGAGGAAGACGGAGGAGAGCTTGTCGAACGTGAGCTTGCCGTCCGGCTTCGGATAGCGGGCTGCGCGGCCGGTCCGGATCAACGAGCGCTCGGCGTTGGCCTCGCTGATCCTGTCGCCGGACGGCAGCTTTCCCTTCGTCACCGTCATCGCACTCGCGAGCCCACCTCCGACGAAGAAGCCCTTGTCGAAAGCCTGGCGCATGTTCCGCACCTCGTAGAGATCGTTGACGACGTAGCTCGCGCGCAACTCCTCGTCGTAGGAGTCGAAGACGCCGTGCCGCGTCGGCGACTCGCCGCGCTGGAGCGAGCGGAACGCAGCCTCCGCCGCCATCACGCCGGACTCGATCGCGTAGTGGATCCCCTTCAGCGTCGGCACGTTCACGAGCCCCGCTCCCTCGCCGGCGAGCAGCAGCCCGGGCGCGTGGAAGCGGACCGGGAGCGCGTGGTAGCCGCCCTCGGTGATCGTCTTCGCGCCCCAGGCGATCCGTTCGCCACCGGCGAGCAGCTTGCGGATCAGCCTGTGGGTCTTCAGCTCCTGCAGCACGTCGTGCACCGAGAACTCGACGTCGCGGGACTCGAGCCCCGCGACGAAGCCGAGCGAGACCATGTCGTCGCCCATCGGGTAGATGAACGAGCCGCCGAACTCCCCGTACTTGGCGCTCTTGCGCAGCGGCCAGCCCATCGTGTGGACGATGTTGGCGAGCGGCTTCGCCACCTTCCAGACCTCCTTGACCCCGAGCGCCCAGATCTGCGGCTGCTTGCCCGCCAGGCCGAAGCGCTCGATCGCGGCGCCGGTGAGGTGACCCTGCGTCCCCTCGGCCAGGACCGTCACCTTCGCGGCGATGTCGGACCCCGGCTCATGCGCGCCGAGCGGTCTGCCGTCGCGGTTGAGCCCCTTGTCGCCCGTGCGGATGCCGTGCACTCGGCCGTCGGCGACGAGCAGCTTCTGCGCATCGGTCTCGGGCAACACCGCCGTCCCCACGGCTTCCGCCTGCTCCGCGAGGAAGCGGCCGAGCTGCGAGACCGAGACGACCCAGTTGCCGTGGTTCTTCATCGTCGGCGGCGGCGGGATCCTCATGCTCTTGTCGCCGTCCGAGAGCAGGTAGACGGCCTCGCCGTGCACCTGGCCGTAGGTCGGCAGGTCGCGCATCGTCAGGCGGTCGCCGAAGAGCCGGCGCAGCGCCCGCGGGTTGACGACGGCCCCGGAGAGAAGATGCGAGCCGGGTGCCTTGCCCTTCTCGACGACGGCGACCGGGACCTCGCCCAGGCGCTCGGCCGTCTCCGGCGACTCCTCCAGCAGCTGGCCGAGCCGGATCGCGCAGGCGAGCCCGGCGGGCCCGGCGCCGACGATCAGGACGCCGACCTCGATCCGCTCCGCGACCGGATCCGTCGGGGGCGCGATCACCTCGGACGGCGAGAACGGCGGCGGGTGGTCCGCCGGGCGGACGCCGCCCTTCTTCATCCTTTGCGGGCCCGGACCAACTCGGTCAGCTTCGGGACAATCGCGTGCAGGTCGCCGACAACGCCGAGATCGGCGAACTCGAAGATCGGCGCGTTCGGATCCTTGTTGATCGCGACGATCGTCTTCGAGCTCTGCATCCCGACCTTGTGCTGGATCGCGCCCGAGATCCCACAGGCGATGTAGAGCGTCGGCGAGACCGACTTGCCGGTCTGGCCGACCTGCGCCGAGTACGGGTACCAGCCGGCGTCGACGACCGCGCGCGTCGCGGCGACCGCGCCGCCGAGCGCCTTCGCCAGCTCCTCGACCAGCGCGAACTTCTCCGGCTCACCGAGCCCGCGGCCGCCGGCGACGATCACGTTCGCGTCCTCGATCGAGGGGCCGCTGTCCTCCGCATGCGCCTGCTCGACCATCTCGGCGGCGAGCGAGTGCTCCTGCAGCTCCGGCGAGAACGCCTCGACGGTTCCGGCCGCCGCCTGCTCGGTCGGGTCGAAGGCGCCGGCGCGGAAGAGCCCGATCCGCGGCGTCGTCTTCCAGCCCACGTCGACGACGACCGAGTCGCCGAGTGCGGACTGCTTGCCGACGAGGCTGCCGCCGTCGTTCGCGATGTCCGTCAACTGCCAGTTGAGGCCGGCGTCGAGCCTCGCGGCGAGCCCGGCGGCGATGTCGGCGGCGAGGATCGACTGCGCGAAGAGCACCGTCTCGATGCCCTTGTCGGCGACGAGCTGCGCGATCGCATCGACGCGCGGCTGCGGCAGCGGCGCGTCGAGCTTGGGGTCGTCGGCGACGTAGACGGTGGCGGCGCCGAACGCGGCCGCCTGCTCGGCCAGCCCGTCCAGGCCGGAGCCGACGATCACGCCGGCGACGTCGCCGCCGAGGCTCGCGGCTTTCGAGAGCACGGCAAGCGATCCCTTCTGGATCTCGCCGCCGTGATGCTCGAGGAAGACGAGAGTGCTCATCAGATCAGGCGCTTCTCCGCGAGGAAGGCGACGATCTGATCGGCGGCGGTGCCGTCGTCCTCGAGCTTGCGCGTGTCGCCGCGCGGCGGCGGCTCGGCGAGCGCGAGCACCTCGGTGTGGGAGCCGGACTCGCCGGCGCTGCCGGCGTCGACCCCGAGATCGGCGAGCGAGAGCGTCTCCTGCGGCTTCGACTTCGCGCCCATGATCCCCTTGAGGGACGGATAGCGCGGCTCGTTGATCGAGTCCGCGACCGCGACGACGGCCGGCAGCGGCGCGCGGATGATGTCGTACCCGAACTCGGTCTGGCGCTTGCCGGTCAGCGAGCCGCCCTCGAGAGTCAGCTCCGCGACCTGCGAGATCACCGGCCGCTTCAGGCGCTCGGCGACCGCAGCCCAGAGCACCGCGCCGTCGGAATCCGATGACTGCTGGCCGAAGAGGACAAGGTCGGCCTGCTCGCGCTCGAGCGCCTTCGCGAGCGTGAGGCTGGTGGCGACGAGGTCGGATCCGGCGGCGCCCTCGTCGGCGACGAGCACAGCGCGATCGGCCCCCATCGCCAGCGCCTTGCGCAGCGAGTTGAGCGCGCGCTCGGGACCCATCGAGACGACGACGACCTCGCCCTCGCCGGTCGCATCCTTCAGCCGCAGCGCCTCCTCGACTGCGTTCGCGTCGAACGCGTTGAGGGCGCCCTCGCCGGAGCGGTCGAGCCGCTTCGTGCCCGCGTCGATCCGCTTGTGCGCGGTCGCGTCCGGCACCTCCTTCACGCAGACGGCAATCTTCATCGCGCGGACTCTAACGATGCGGTGTCAGCCCACTTCGAAAGAGGCGACCTCAGGAAGCTTTTACCCCTTTTTGGTGCGCATTTCTCCGATCCCGCTGCTAGGGTCCCGCCCTTCGAGCTCGTACCCGGTTCCTATGACCCCCGTCCGGACGACAGCCCGAGGCCTGCTCCTCACCACGATCGCACTCCTGCTCGGGGCAGGGGCAGCGGCAGCGTCGGCGTCCGCGAAGGTGCCGCGGATCGTCTTCCCGGTCCTCGGCGACGCGACCTACACGGACGACTTCGGCGACCCGCGTGGCCAGGGCGGCCACCAGGGGAACGACATGATGGCGCCGCGCCGCGCGCTCGCGCTCGCCGCGGAGGCCGGGACGGTCGAGTTCCACACGACGTCGACGCGCGCCGGCTGCATGCTCTACCTGAACGGCAAGAGCGGCACCCAGTACCTCTACATCCACCTCAACAACGACCTCACGGACGCAAACGACAACCAGGGGCGGTGCGTCGCCGGGGTGGCGTTCGCGAAGGGGTTGAAGAACGGCGCCAAGGTCGCGGCCGGCGAAGTGATCGCCTACGTCGGGGACTCGGGAGACGCCGACGGGATCCATCCCCACCTTCACTTCGAGGTGCACCCGAACGGCGGCGGCGCCGTGAGCCCGTTCCGCTACCTGAACAATGCGCGGCGGCTGCTCTTCTCGGCCGAGAAGGGCACGACCTTCACGCTTGCGCTGTCGGGCAAGGTCGCGAACGCGGCCGGCGAGGATCTCCAGGTGACGGTCGACCACGTGCGCCAGTGGCCGGGCGGCCGCAGGGTCAAGCAGGCCGGCCAGAGGGTGCCCGTGACGGTGCCGGAGACCGCTTCGATCGAAGGCTTCGGCGCCGCCGCGGCCTCGGTCTCCCCCTACCCCGCGCTCGAGCTGCTGACCAAGGGGTTGCCGGTGACGGTCTGGACGGCACCGGCCACGGTCACACCGGCCGCGCTCTTCGGCGCCAGGGGCACGCTCGCCGCCTCGCGCGTCGTCGTGAAGCCGCAGGCGTAGCTAGCCGGGGATCGTCGCGGTCAGGAAGTCGACGATCTCGCTCGTCGGCGCGCCGGGGGTGAAGACGGCGGCGACGCCCTTGCTCTTCAGCTCCTCGGCGTCGTCCGCCGGGATCGTGCCGCCGACCAGGACGAGCACGTCGTCGACCCCGTTCTCCTTCAGCCCCTCGAGGATCCGCGGCACGAGCGTCATGTGCGCTCCGGAGAGAATCGAGATCCCGACGGCGTCCGCATCCTCCTGGATCGCCGTCTCGACGATCTGCTCCGGCGTCTGGTGCAGACCGGTGTAGATGACCTCCATGCCGGCGTCCCGGAGGGCCCTCGCGATGATCTTCGCGCCCCGGTCATGACCGTCGAGACCGGGCTTCGCGATCACCACTCTGATCTTCGCGGCCATGGCGTCGGCAGTATACGGCGGTGCGTCTTACGGTCATCGGCTGCTCACCTGCCTGGCCCAACCCCGGTGGGGCGTGCTCGGGCTACCTCGTCGAAGGCCGCTTGCTGCTCGATTGCGGCCCCGGCGTGCTCGCGAAATTGCGGCAGCGCGAGCCCTGGCCGACGGTGGAGGCGATCGCGATCACGCACCTCCACCTCGACCACTGGGGCGACCTCGTGCCCTGGGTGTGGGGCAGCCTCTTCGGCCCCGGCGAGCCGCTGCCGCGGCCACAGCTCTGGCTGCCGCCGGGGAGCCGGGAGCAGCTCCGGCCCGTCCTCGCGGTGCTCGGCAGCGAGGACATGTTCGACCGTGCCTTCGAGGTGTCCGAGTACGAGTCGCGCGTGCCGTTCGACGTCGCGGGGCTCGAGGTGACGGCGGTGCCCGTCGACCACTACGACATCCAAGCCTTCGGCTTTCGCGTCAAGGGCGACCGGACGCTCGCGTACTCCGGTGACAGCGGCCCGTCGGAGGCGCTTGCCGAGCTGGCGCGGGACGCCGACCTCCTGCTCTCCGAGGCGACGCTGGAGAACGGCGGCTACGACGGGCCCGAGCGCGGCCACCTGTCGCCGGCGGAGGTGAAGGAGGCCGCCGGCCACGCCCGCGCGCTCCGCGTCGTCCTGACGCACCGGCCCTTCGAGCGCGAGGCGCCGCCGGGAATCGAGCTCGCCTACGACGGGCTCGAGCTCGAGTTCTAGAGGAGCCGAGAGGCGTCGTAGGCTTTCTGCGCGCGGCGCGAGCGGACACGCTCGAGCACGAACAGCGCAGCCGGCACGAGCAACGCCAGCCCGACGAGCGCCGCGGGAACGAGCAGCCAGATCGCGCCGAGGCTCGTCGAGGCGCTCGCCGGCGGGGCCAGGTCGACCCGGAACGGCGAGCCCTCGGAGCGGCTCGGGCGCGCGCCGCCGCCACCGCCCCCGCGGGGCGACCAAGAGTCGACGAGCCAGCGGCGCTTCGCGCCGACGCCGACCGAGCGGAGCGAAAGGTTGAAGACCGCCGGGCGAACCGTCGCACCCGGCTGCGGGAACACCGCGACCTGGAGCCCGATCTCGTTCGCGTAGGAGTAGTCGAACTTCCAGCGGGCGTCGTCGACCGGGTAGGGCACGACCGGGATGTCGCCGGAGCGCCACTCGTCGCGGGTCGTGGTGCCGCGCAGGTTCGGGCCGACGAGCTCATACGCCCGCTCGGCGTGCTCGCGCCGCACCGCCGTCTCGACGAAGAGGGCCGCCGTCGCGATCACGGCACGCCGCTCGGCCGGCGCCATCTCGACGGGAATCGGCGGCACGTAAACATCGGCCCGTCCGTGCAGCGGCGTCTCGACGACGGTGGCCGTGTTCCAGAAGAAGATGCTCACGAGCGCCGCCGCCACGACGACGGCGAGGAGGACGCCGACCTTGAGCGCGCGCCGCCGGAAGCGCGGCGACGACAGCCGGCCGGGCACCTAGACGCTCGCGCTAAGTCGGACCTTTGGGCCGCCGCAGGCGGCCCCTTCAGGGGTCTTCGCGCGATTGGCGTCCGCGAGAGCGGATGCCAATCCTGCGCCAGCAAACATCAGTCGCGAGCGCTCGGGACCGCGGGCGCCGCCCGAGGCACCCAGTAGTTCACGCGCCAGCGGTTCCCCGCCTTCTTCAGGCCGATGAAGAAGATCTGCGGCTTGATCTTCGCCGACGCCTTCGGCAGCAGCGCCACCTCGAGGATCGCCTCGTTCGGATACGACTCGTCGACCTTGAAGGTCGCGGTCTCGATCGCCTGCGCGGGGTAGTAGACGACCGGGATGTTCCCCGTCAGCCACTCGCGCTTCGTCAGCCCTTGACGGAGCTCCGGGTGGGCGAGCTCGTACGACTCGCCGAGGTTCTCGCGGGCGACGGCGGTGAGGATGAACCGGCCCGCCACCTTGCGCGCCTCCTTGTCGAGCGGCACCTGCTTGCGCGGCGTGAACACCTGCGCCGGCTCGTTCGAGAGCGGCGTCTCCTGCGACGTCCCGGTGCCGCCGAAGTAGGCGACGCCGAACGCGACCACGCCCGCGATCAGGATCAGCCCGGCCAGGAGCGAGACTCGCCGCTGCGTACGTGCACTCACGTCACCACGTACGACGCGCCCGACCCTGTTCAGTTAGATGAAGGAGAGGTTAAGCGTCAGAACACAGGCGTCTCGCGCCAGGTGCCCCAGACCTCGCGCCACGCGTCGCACATCTCGCCCATCGTCACGTAGTCGCGGGCGGCATCGAGGATCGACGGCATCAGGTTGACGCCGTCGGTCGCGGAGACCTGCTTCAGCGTCGCCAGCCGCTGCTCGACCTTGGCCGAGTCACGCCGGCCCTTCAGCGCCGTCACCCGCTCGATCTGCTGCGTCTCGAGCGCGGCATCGATCTTGAGGATCTCGAGCGGCGTTTCGTCGTCGAGTACGTAGCGGTTGACGCCGACGACGACGCGCTCGCCACGTTCCACTTCCTCCTGGTAGCGAAATGCCGAATCTGCTATCTCTCGTTGCGGGAAGTTCTGTTTGATCGCCTCGACCATCCCGCCCAGCTTCTCGATCCGGTCGAAGTACTCGTACGCCTGCGCCTCGATCTTGTTCGTGAGCTCCTCGACGTAGTAGGAGCCGCCGAGCGGGTCGATCGTGTTGACGACGCCCGTTTCGTGCGCGATCACCTGCTGCGTGCGGAGCGCGATCCGGACGGCGTCCTCGGTCGGCAGCGCGAGCGCCTCGTCGAACGAGTTCGTGTGCAGGCTCTGCGTCCCCCCGAGCACGGCCGCGAGCGCCTCGATCGCGGTGCGGACGATGTTCACCTCCGGCTGCTGCGCCGTCAGTGAGACCCCCGCCGTCTGCGTGTGGAAGCGCATCAGCCACGAGCGCGGGTTGCGGGCGCCGAAGCGGTTGCGCAGCTCGCGCGCCCAGATCCGGCGGGCTGCCCGGTACTTCGCGATCTCCTCGAAGAAGTCGAGGTGCGCGTTGAAGAAGAAGGAGAGGCGCGGTGCGAAGTCGTCGACGTCGAGCCCGCGCTCGACCGCCCACTCGACGTAGGTGAAGCCGTCCTGGAGCGTGAAGGCGAGCTCCTGCGCAGCGGTCGATCCGGCCTCGCGGATGTGGTAGCCGGAGATCGAGATCGGGTGCCACTTCGGCAACTCGGTCGAGCAGTACTCGACCATGTCCGTCACGAGCCGCATCGACGGCTCCGGCGGGAAGATGTACTCCTTCTGCGCGATGTACTCCTTGAGGATGTCCGTCTGGATCGTCCCGCGCAAGTGCTCCGCGGGCACGCCCTGTTCCTCGCCGACCGCGATGTAGAACGCGAGCAGGATCGCCGCCGGCGAGTTGATCGTCATCGACGTGCTGACGTCGCCGAGCGGAATGCCGCGGAAGAGCGTCTCCATGTCCTCGAGCGAGTCGATCGCGACGCCCTCGCGGCCGACCTCTCCCTCGGAGCGAGGGTGGTCGGAGTCGTAGCCCATCAGCGTCGGCATGTCGAACGCGGTCGAGAGGCCGGTCTGGCCGTGGTCGAGCAGGTAGCGGAAGCGCTCGTTCGTCTCGACGGCGGTGCCGAAGCCGGCGAACTGCCGCATCGTCCAGAGCTTGCCGCGGTACATCGACGGATAGACGCCGCGGGTGAACGGGAAGACGCCCGGGTAGCCCAGGTCGCGGTCGTAGTCGACGGCGACCGTGTCCGGCGTCACGAGCGGGTCGTTCTCGAGCCCGGAGATGGTCGAGAAGAGCTCGCCCCGGCGCTCGGGGGTGCGGTCGTACAGCTCCTCGCGCCAGGCCTGCGTCGCGTCGAGCGAGTCGCGATCCTCGGTCGTCGCCATAGCGGCGATTGTATTTGCCGCGAGTGACGACCGGTGCGAAATCTGACCAGCTCGATCTCTACCTCAGCTTGACTGTCTCTAACGGGTCACCGTTTCGGGGGATCCGGGCCTCCCCTTCGCGGTTGACGTGCCCCTCCCCCGCACGGGTGATCTTCGGCGGCGAATACCCGTTGTAACGCGTGTTTCTCCTCAAGCCGGGCCTCCATCGGGCCGATGCCACAGGTGCGCGCGACACACACCTCCCTCCCGCGCGCGAAGGAAATGCGGGTCTACAACGTGGCGACCAACGAAGAACTGCGGCCTTCGAATCGCCCGGCACATGCCGGGTCTCCCTGGCTGCTCCCGTTCCTCGGCCTGGTCGCAATCGCCGCGGCGTTGACCCTCGTCACACTCGGACGCCACGCCGAGCACGAGGCGCATACGCCGGCCCGCTTCCTGAACGACAGCCTCGGCGAGGAGCGGGCGGCTCCGCTCGCTCCCGTCCAGGCCGGCAACGCCACCGCCCG
The DNA here is from genome assembly GCA_963738795.1 of uncultured Gaiellaceae bacterium. Taxonomy (GTDB): domain Bacteria; phylum Actinomycetota; class Thermoleophilia; order Gaiellales; family Gaiellaceae; genus Gaiellasilicea. Next base: position 111,686 of record CAVTXQ010000005.1, read on the forward strand.
CATCGACGCCGGCCGCCTGGTCGTCCAGGGCCCGCAGCGCGATCGGGTCGCCCTCGAGGCGCTCGTCGGCGGCGTCCCCGGCTGGCAGCGCCACGCCGGCGGCGAATGGCGCGCGACGCCGTTCGGCTCCGAGGCGATCACGCTCGGCACCGTTGACCCCGAGCACTTCCTGACCGTCGACCGCCGCGTCGGCGCCAAGACCTGGGAGTGGAAGCTCGAGACGACGCTCGTTGCACGGCTGCTGTCGAACGGCGGCGTCGGCTTCGTCGACCCGGTCAGCCGCCGCGTCTCCGACCTGACGATCGCCCCGGTCGCGATCTTCGATGCGGGCGGCAAGGACGTCACGCCGGCCGGCGCTCGCTGGGAGCTCGGCCGCGGCGGAACCCTCAAGTTGAACTTGAACGATCAGGAGTTGCCGGAGCCCTACGTGATCGACCCTGCCTTCCGCTCGATCGGCACGGTCGCGGCGAGCGCGGCGGCGAACACCGTCGCCCCGGCCGTCCCGGCAGGCGTCCTCGTCGGCGACCAGCTCGTCGCCTTCGTCTCGGTCAACGCGCCGACCGCAACGTTCACCGTCGTCCCGCCCGCCGGCTGGACGGTGATCCGCAACGAGCGCCAGACGACCAACGTGGCGCTGTGGACGTTCCGCAAGCAGGCGACCGCGTCCGAGCCCGGCCCCTACACCTTCACGTTCCAGGATCCGACGGGCACGAACGTCAACAAGACGAGCCGCGCCGTCGTGGCCGCCTACTCGGGGATCCAGTCCTCGGCGCCGATCGACGGCTCCTTCGGCAACAACGGCGGCAGCAACCGCACCGCGAACGTCACGAACGTCAGCACGACCGGAACGAACCGGATCTCGATCTGGACGGTCGGCAACAACGTCACCCGCACCGCCACCAACCCGTTGATCAACGGCGTCGCGACGACGGAGCGGATCGACAGCATCACCGCCGCACCCGCGCTCGAGCTGGCGGACGCTCTCGAGCCGACCGCGTTCGGCCCGGTCACCGTCGGCACGGGCAACGTCCTCAGCGGCAACGCCTTCTGGGCGGCTCAGGTCTTCAGCCTGATCCCCGACACGACGGCGCCGACGCAGACGCTGAACCTGAACGAGGGCACGAACCCGGGCGGCCAGTTCTACAACTCGACGACGAAGACCCACTACTACAACACGGCCGCCGGCGGCACCTTCACCGTCGGCTCCGTGCCGGTCGACGCGGACTCCGGGGTCACGTCGGTCGCATTCAACGCCGTCGCCTTGACGGGGTTCACGCACACCCTCGTCACCGACACGACGAGCCCGTATGCCTCGGGCACGTACACCTGGACGACGGCCAACACGACCTCGCCGGGGGCGAACCGCGTCACCGTCACCGACCGCAACGCGAACGCGCTGAACGAGCTGACGGTCACGCGCGACGTCACCCAGCCCGCCGCGTTCACGCTGAATGCGCCGACGGGCGGCGCCTTCATCAAGAACGGCTCGACCGTGTCGGTCGCGGGCGGCAGCCCGACCGACGCCGGAGCCGGCATCACGAATGTCGCCTTCCGCGCCTGCCCCGGCTCGAACGGCTGCACGTGGGCCGACGGCGACGCGTTCGCGGTCGGGAGCGACACGACCGACCAGTACGCGGCGACGTGGCCGGCCGGTCAGTCCGACGGCGCCTACCAGCTGATCGCGCGCGCGACCGACAACGTCGGCAACCTCCGCGACACCGCGGCGCCGGTCAACGTCACGCTCGACAACACGAACCCGACCCAGACACTGGCGCTCGCCTCGGTCTCGCAGAGCGGCGGGCTCGACCAGGCTTTCAAGAACGGCAACACCGTCTACTACGGCGGCGCGACGGCCGGGTCGTTCAGGGTTCGCTCGAGCGTGTCGGACGGCGGCTCCGGCCCGGCCTCCGCGACGTTCGCCGCTCTCGGCGGCACGACGACCGGCTGGACGTTCACGGGCTCGACCTCGACGACACCGGGCGCGGGAGCCTACGACTCGAACAACTACAGCTGGGCGAACGGGACGACGAGCTCCCCGACCGCGGACGTCGCGCCGACGGACGCCGTCGGCAACACCGGTGCCGCGGGGACCCTGACCTTCACGAACGACTCGACCGCCCCCACGCACGCCTTCACGTCCCCGGCCGCGGCGGGGAACTACAACGCGGCCGGCTGGAGTGGCTCGATCACGGGCTCCGCCTCCGACGGCGGCGCCGACCTGCTCCGCGTCGACGTGGCGATCCAGCAGGGCTCCGGCAACTACTACGACGGCAATTCGTTCGCGAACGGGTCGCTGACGTGGCTGACCGCGACCGGCACAACGAGTTGGTCGTACGCGATCGCGGCGGCAAAACTGACGAGCGGCAACGTCTACACGATCTCCTTGCGCGCGATCGACAACGTCGGCAACACGGCGGCCACGATCACGCGCACCTTCACCTACGACACCGCCGCGCCGACCTTCGGCACGCTCGCGGTCGGCTCGCCGACCAACGCCTCGGTGACGGGGACGACGGTGTACTTCCGCAGCGGCGTCGCCGGCAGCTTCACGCTGTCGCAGCCGCTCTCGGACTCGGGCGGCTCGGGTGCGGCGTCGGTGCAGTTCCCCGCCATCGCGACGACCGGCTGGACACACGGGAACGAGACGGTCAACGGCGCGTCGCCGTACGTCTCCTCCACCTTCAGCTGGAGCGCGAGCCCGTCGACGCCGAGCGGGTACACGCTCACGGGCGCCGACAATGCGGGCAACTCCGCAACGCAGGGCCTGACGTTCGTCGACGACTCGACCGCGCCGACCGGCGCGCTGACCGTCAACGGCACGGCGGCGACCGGCGGCGGCTCGACGAGCACGTCGGACGGCAGCTTCACGATCTTGCGGACGGACTACACCGACGCGGCCTCCGGGATCGCGACGAGCACGCTCACCCGCGACGCCGCCCCGTTCTCGAACGACGGCTGCGGCACCTACAGCGGCAGCCCGACGACGCTCGTCGGCGCGCCGGCCCAGATCCTCGGCGCCGGCTGCTACGAGTACGTGCTCACCGGCACGGACGCGGTCGGGAACGCCGTCTCGATTCGCACGGTCGTGCAGGTGCACGGCGCGGCGACGCAGATCGATCTGACCGGCTCGACGGCGAACCTGACCTCGGGCGCATCGCGCGTGCTCACGGCGACGCTCCGCGACGCCGCCGGCAACACCGTTCTCTCCGACAGCTCGACCGTGGTCGCGTTCGGGAAGGCGTCGGGCGCCGGCACGGTGACGGGGACGGGCAACGCAACCGCTTCGAATGGCCTTGCAACGAAGACCGTCACCGGCGCGCTGGCCGGCTCGGTGACGATGGAGGCCACCTCGGCCGGCCTGACGACCGGGACGCTCGGCGCGTTCACCATCGTCCACGGAGCCGCGACGCAGATCGCGCTGACGGGCTCGACCGCCGACCTCGCCGCCGGGTCGACCCGGGTGCTGACCGCGACGATCCAGGACGCCACCGGGAACACGGTCACGTCCGACAGCTCGACGGTCGTCGCGTTCGCGCAGCAGTCGGGCGCGGGCACCGTCAGCGGCACCGGCAGTGCGACCGCCTCGAGCGGCGTCGCGACGAAGACCGTGACCGGCGTGCTCGCGGGCGCGGCGACGATGGAGGCGACGTCGGCCGGGCTGACGACCGGGACGCTCGGCGCGTTCACCGTCGTCCACGGAGCGGCAGCGCAGATCGTGCTGACCGGCTCGACGGCCGACCTTGCCTCGGGTTCGAACCGGGTGCTGACCGCGACGATCCAGGACGCCGCCGGCAACACGGTCACCTCGGACAGCTCCACGGTCGTCGCCTTCGCGCAGGCCTCCGGCGCCGGAACGGTCACCGGCACCGGCAACGCGACCGCCTCGAGCGGCGTCGCGACGAAGTCGGTCACCGGCGCGCTCGTCGGCAGCGTGACGATGGAGGCCACCTCGGCCGGGCTCACGACCGGCACCCTCGGCTCCTTCACCGTCGTCCACGGCCCTTCCGCCGACATCGTCCTCACCGGCTCCACCGCCGACCTCGCCTCCGGCGCGACGCGGGTGCTGACCGCGACGCTGAAGGATGCCGCCGGCAACACCGTCACCTCCGACAACGCCACCATCGTCGCCTTCGCCAAGGCCTCCGGCGCAGGCACGGTCACCGGCACGGGCACCGCGACCGCGTCCAGCGGCGTCGCGACGAAGACGATCACCGGCGCCCTCGTCGGCTCCGTCACGATAGAGGCAACGTCCGCCGGGCTGACCACGGGCACTCTCGGCGCGTTCACGGTCGTCCACGGCGCCGCGGCGCAGATCTTGCTGACGGGCTCGACGGCCGATCTCGCCTCCGGCGCGACGCGGGTGCTGACGGCGACGATCCAGGACGCGGCAGGCAACACCGCCACCTCCGACAACTCGACGGTCGTCGCGTTCGCGCAGGCCTCCGGCGCCGGAACGGTCACCGGCACCGGGAACGCCACCGCGTCGGGCGGCATCGCGACGAAGACGATCACCGGCGCGCTCGTCGGCAGCGTGACGATGGAGACGACCGCGACCGGGCTCACCACCGGCACCCTCGGCGCCTTCACCGTCGTCCACGGCCCCTCCGCCGACATCGTCCTCACCGGCTCGACTGCCGACCTTACTTCCGGCGCCACCCGTGTTCTCACCGCGACAATCCGCGACGCCGCCGGCAACACCGTCACCGCCGACAACTCCACCATCGTCAGCTTCGCCAAGGCCTCCGGCGCGGGGACCGTCACCGGCACCGGTAACGCGACTGCCTCCGGCGGCGTCGCCACGAAGACGATCACCGGCGCCCTCGCGGGTCCGGTCGTGATGGAGGCGACCGCGACCGGGCTCACCACCGGGACGCTCGGGGCCTTCACCGTCGTCCACGGCGCGGCGACACAGATCGCGCTGGCGGGCTCCACCGCCGACCTCACCTCCGGCTCGAACCGCGTGCTGACGGCAACGGTCCAGGACGCCGCGGGGAACACCATCACCGCCGACAACTCGACTGTCGTCTCGTTCTCGAAGCAGTCCGGCGCGGGGACGGTCGCCGGGACCGGCACCGCCACGGCTTCAAACGGCGTCGCGACGAAGACGATCACCGGCCAGGTCGTCGGCTCGGTGACGATGCAGGCCACGGCGAGCGGGCTGACCACCGGCACCCTCGGCGCCTTCACCGTCGTCCACGGCTCGGCCGTGAGGGTCGCGCTCAGCGGCTCGCTCAGCGATCTCGTCTCGGGAACGAACCGGATCCTGACGGCGACGATCCAGGACGCCGCCGGCAACACGATCACGAGTGACAGCTCCACCGTCGTCACGTTCTCGAAAGCGTCCGGCGCCGGCACCGTCACCGGCACCGGCACCGCCACGGCCTCGAACGGCGTCGCCACGAAGACGATCACAGGCCAGCTCGTGGGCGCCGTGACCATGGAGGCCACCGCAGTCGGCCTGACGACGGGAACGCTGCTTCCGTTCTCCGTCGTCCATGGACCGGCCGCACAGATCCAGCTCACCGGCTCGACGGCCGACCTCACCTCGGGCGCCAACCGCGTCCTCACCGCGATCCTCCGCGACGCGGCGGGCAACCTCGCCACCGGGGACAACTCCACCGTCGTCGCGTTCGCCAAGGCCTCCGGCGCCGGCACCGTCACCGGCACCGGCAACGCCACCGCGTCGGGCGGGGGCGCCACGAAGACGATCACCGGCGCGCTCGTCGGCTCCGTGACGATGGAGGCAACCGCCGCCGGTCTGACCACCGGCACGCTCGGCGCCTTCACCGTCGTCCACGGCGCAGCCATTCAGGTCGCGCTCACCGGCGCAACGACCGACCTCGTGTCGGGCGCGAACCGCGTCCTCACCGCGACCGTCCAGGACGCGGCTGGGAACACGATCACGAGCGACAACTCGACGTCGATCTCCTTCGCGCAGGTCGGCGGAGCCGGCACCGTCACCGGCCTCGCCGGCGCCGAGGGGGTCACGGCCGGCGTCGCCACGAAGACCGTCACGGGCGAGCTCGCCGGCTCGGTCGACCTCGAGGCGACTGCGTCAGGCCTGACCGCAGGCACGCTCGAGTTCGACGTCGTCCACGGCGCGGCCAACAAGGTCACCGTCAGCGCCTCGCTCGCCGACCTCGTCTCGGGCACGACCCGTGTGCTGACGGCAACCGTCCGCGACGTCGCCGGCAACCGCGTCGCGAGCGACAACTCGACCGTCGTCACGTTCGCCAAGGACTCCGGCGCCGGCACCGTCACCGGGCTCGGCTCCGACACCGCCGCCGCGGGCGTCGCCTCGAAGACGGTGACGGGTCAGCTCGCCGGTGCGATCACGATCCAGGCCGGCGCCCCCGGTCTCGTCGCCGACAACATCAGCTTCGACGTCGTCCACGGCGCCGCCGCGTCGATCGACCTGACCGGCTCCACCGCCGACCTCACCTTCGGCTCGAACCGCGTTCTCACGGCCACGATCCGCGACGCTGCCGGCAACACCGTCACCTCGGACAGCTCGACGGTGATCGCGTTCGCGAAGGCTTCCGGGGCCGGAACGGTCAGCGGCACCGGCAACGCCACCGCCGCCAGCGGCGTCGCCACCAAGACGATCACCGGTCAACTCGTCGGCGCCGTCACGATGGAGGCGACCTCGGCCGGGCTCAGCTCCGGCAGCCTCGGAGCCTTCACCGTCGTCCACGGCGCCGCCGCCTCGATCGACCTGACCGGCTCCACCGCCGACCTCACCTCCGGCGCGAATCGGCTGCTGACCGCGACGGTCAAGGACGCCGCCGGCAACACCGTCACCTCGGACAACTCGACGGTCGTCGCCTTCGCCAAGGCCTCCGGCGCCGGCACCGTCACGGGCAACGGCAACGCCACCGCCGCCAACGGCGTCGCCACCAAGACCGATCACCGGCGCGCTCGTCGGCCCGGTCACGATGGAAGCCACCGCGGCCGGACTCACCACCGGCACGCTCGGCGCCTTCACCGTCGTCCACGGCGCCGCCTCCCAGATCGAGCTGACCCACTCCGGCTCGACCGCCTCCGGCGACAACCACACGCTGACCGCGACGATCCGCGACGCCGCCGGCAACACCGTCACCGCCGACGGCTCGACCGTCGTCGCCTTCGCGAAGACCGGTGGGGCCGGCACCGTCACGGGGCTTGGCAACGCGACCGCTTCCAGCGGGGTCGCGACCAAGGTCGTCGCCAACGCCGCGTCCGGCCAGATCGACCTCGACGCGCAGGCCGCCGGGCTCGCGACCGGGACGACGAGCTACACGATCATGGCCGGCAGCGCCTCGACGCTGGCGAGCACGATCTCGGCCGCCCCCACCTCGATCGTCGCCAACGGCTCGAGCACGAGCGCGATCACCGTCCGGCTCAAAGACGCCGCCGGCAACGATCTCACCGGCTCGGGCGGCATCGTCGCACTCGGCCTGACCGGCGCCGGCTCGCTCTCGGCCGTGACCGACAACGGCGACGGCACGTACTCGGCGACGCTCACCTCCCCTACCAGCGTCGGCAGTGCCACTGTCACGGGCACGCTCAACGCCGCCGCGCTCGCCGCCACGGCCGGCGTTACGTACACCCACGGGCCTGCGATCGAGATCACGCTGGCCGAGAGCGGCTCGACCGTCGCCGGGAACGCGCACACGCTCACCGCGACGATCAAGGATGCGAACGGGAACACGGTCACGAGCGACAGCTCGACGGTCGTCGCGTTCGCGAAGACCGGCGGCGCCGGCACCGTCACCGGCCTTGGCAGCGCCACCGCCTCGAACGGCGTCGCGGCGACGAACGTCACCAACATGCTCGCCGGCCAGATCGATCTCGACGCGCAGGCGTCCGGACTCACGGCCGGGACGACGAGCTACACGATCACGGCCGGCCCCGTCAGCGCCGCCGCATCCGACTCGACCGTCGTCGCCACGCCGACGACCGTCTACGCGAACGGCACCGACTCGGCCACGATCACGGTCACGCTCCGCGACGCGGGCGGCAACGGCATCGCGGGCAAGACCGTCACGCTCGCACAGGGCTCCGGCAACTCGACGATCTCGGGCGGCGGCAGCACGAACGGCTCCGGCGTCGTCACCTTCTCGGTGACGAACGCGACCGTCGAGACGGTCACATACACCGCCACCGACACGACCGACTCGATCACGCTCCTCGACGACGCTGCCGTCGACTTCACCTTCGCGGACGGCACCGCCGCCGACGAACACGATCACGCTCGGCGAAGCGCCACGCGCGCCTGGCTGAGCGGCACGACGCTCTACTACAACGGCACCGCCGGCGGCTCGTTCACGCTCTCGAGCGCGGTCGCCGACGGCGGCTCGGGCCCGGCCTCCGCTGCCTATCCGGCCGTGACCCAGCCCGGCTGGACGCACGGCGCCGAGACGGTCTCGACCCCGGCCGGCGGCCCGTACGTCTCGGGCACCTTCTCGTTCAACGCCGGCTCGAGCGGCGACTTCACCCACGCCGTCACCGCCAGCGACGCCTGGACGCCGCCGAACACGAGCGTGACGACGCTGAACGTGACGGAGGACTCGACGGCGCCGGCGGCGAGCATCCTCTGCAATGCGGCTGCCTGCTCGGCCGGCTGGTACGTCGCCTCGCCCGTCTCGGTCACGCTCGCCGCTCCTGACGCCGGCGCCGGCCTCGACCAGATCCGGTACACGACCGACGGCACCGACCCGACGATCCTCACCGGCAACGTCTACAGCAGCGCGTTCGACCGTCGCGGCGGAGGGCCTCACGACGGTCAAGTACCGCGCCTTCGACCGGATCGGCAACGACAACGGCGTGCAGACGCAGGTGGTCCGGATCGACACGATCGCGCCGGACACGATGATCGACTCGTCGCCGGCCGCCGCGACGCAGGACACGACGCCGACGTTCGCGTTCAGCTCGCCCGAGGCCGGCTCGACCTTCGAGGTGCGCGTCGACGGCGGCTCCTGGACGTCCGAGACGAGCCCGCTGACGCTCGGCCCGCTCGCGGAGAGCACCTACACGTTCGAGGTGCGCGCGACCGATGTCGCCGGCAACGTCGACGCGACGCCGGCCTCGTTCACGTTCACGGTCGACACGACGCCCGCGAACACGACGATCACCTCTTCCCCGCCCGCCGCGTCGAGCTCGACGAGCGCCACCTTCTCGTTCACCGCGTCGGACGCAGGCCCCGGCTTCGAGTGCAGCATCGACGGCGGCGCGTTCGCGGACTGCTCGAGCCCGAAGTCGTACACCGGCCTCTCCGAGGCCGCGCACACGTTCGCGGTGCGCGCCGAGGACGCCGCCGGCAACCTCGATCCGACGCCGGCCACGCACGCGTGGACGGTCGACCAGACGGCGCCGAACACGTCCTTCCTCTCCACCCCGGCGAACCCGAGCGCGAACCCGACGCCGACGTTCGGCCTCGGCTCGACGGAGACGCCGTCCACGTTCGAGTGCGACCTCGACGGCGGCGGCTGGGCGGCCTGCTCGACGCCCGTTCACGACGCCGTCGCTCGGCGACGGCTCGCACACGCTGAACGCGCGCGCGACCGACGCGGCCGGGAACACGGACGCGTCCGAGGTCACGTTCACCTGGCTCGTCGACGCGACCGCTCCGACCGGCTCGATCACATCGCCCGCGAACGGCGCCGACGTCGGCGGCACGATCGTGCTCGCGAGCAACTCGGCCGACGCCGGCGGCTCCGGCGTCGCGACCGTCGTCTTCCAGCGCTCGCCCGCGAGCGTCGGCTCCTGGACGAACCAGGCGGCGAGCTGGGACACGACCGCGCAGGCGGACGGGGACTACGACCTCCGCGTCGTGACGACCGACAACGCCGGCAACGCGTTCACCTCGGCCGTGATCACGGTCACGGTCGACAATACGCGATCCGACGCTCTCGGTCGTCGCGCCGAACCCGGTCAATCTCGCCACGGCCGATCCCGCCACCGTCTCCGCGACCGCGACCGACGACGGCAGCGGCATCGCCAACGTCCGCTTCGACCAGTGCGCCGAGGACTCCCCGGCCTGCGTCTCCGACTCCTGGGTGCTGCTCGGCGTCGACACCGGCGCGCCCTACGAGGCGTCCTGGCCGATTCCGTCCGACGGGCCGCGGCTGCTGCGCGTGCGCGCGACCGACAACGCCGGCAAGCAGAAGACCGAGCTCGTCCTGATCACGATCGACCGGATCCGGCCGAGCGGCTCGCTGACCGCCCCGGCCGCCGGCGCGAACGTCCGCGGCGCGACCGTCGCGCTCGCGGCCACGGCCTCCGACGCCGCTCCGGGCACCGTCAACACGGTCACGTTCCAGCGCTCGCCCGCAGGCGCCGGCAGCTGGACGGACATCTCGATCGACTCGTCGGCGCCGTACGCCGGCACGCTCGACACGACCGGGCTCGGCGACGGCCTCTACGACCTGCGCGTCTTCACGACCGACGCCGCCGGCAACGCCGAGGCGGCGCCCGCGACGATCCAGGTGCGCGTCGACAACACGCTTCCGACCGGCGCCGTCACCGCTCCGGCCGCCGGCGCGAACGTCCGCGGCACGATCACGCTCACCGGAAACTCCGCTGACAGCGGCTCGGGCGTCGCCACCGTCCAGTTCCAGCGCTCCCCTGCCGGCGCCGGTACCTGGACGAACCAGGCCGCCGGCTTCGACACCACCGGCGTCACGGACGGCCTCTACGACCTCCGCGTCACCACCACCGACAACGCCGGCAACGTCTTCACCTCCGCCGCGATCACGGTCCGCGTCGACAACACGCTCCCGACCGGCGCCGTCACCGCTCCGGCCGCCGGCGCGAACGTCCGCGGCACGATCGCGCTCACCGGCGACTCCGCCGATGCCGGCTCCGGCGTCGCCACCGTCCAGTTCCAGCGCTCCCCGGCCGGCGCCGGCACCTGGACGAACCAGGCCGCCAACTTCGACACCACCGGCGTCGCTGACGGCCTCTACGACCTCCGCGTCACCACCACCGACAACGCGGGCAACGCCTTCACCTCCGCCGCGATCACGATCCGCGTCGACAACACGCTCCCGACCGGCTCGATCACCGCGCCTGCGAACGGCGCCGAGATCGGCGTGCCGCCGGTGGCGCTGACGAGCGACTCGGCCGACGCCGGCGGGTCGGGCGTCGCGACCGTCGTCTTCGAGCGCAGCCCCGTGGGCGCCGGCAGCTGGACGGCGACGGCGGCGAGCTGGAACACCGCGAGCGGGCCGAATGCGGTCGCCGATGGCAGCTACGACCTCCGCGTCAGGACCACCGACAACGCGGGCAACGTCTTCACCTCGCCGGTGATCACGGTGCTCGTCGACCACACCGCGCCGACCACGACCGCCTCACTGGCGCCGGGCTCGCCGAGCAACGCGCCGGTCACGGTCAGCTTCTCGGCGAACGACGGCGCCGGCTCCGGCGTCAGCGTCATTTCCTACCGCGTCGACGGCGGCAGCCTCCAGCTCGGTGCCGCGGTGGTCATCCCCGCTCCGGGCGATCATTCGAACGACGGCTCGCATCTGGTCGAGTTCTTCGCGACCGACGAGGTCGGCAACGTCGAGACGCTCAAGAACGTCACGGTCGTGATCGACACGACCGCGCCGAGCGGCTCCGGCGGCGACCCGGGCGACTACCTGCGCGGGATCGCGAACCTGAGCTACGCGACGGGCGCAACGGACGTCAGCTCGGTGCAGTTCCAGTTCTCGCCCGCGGGTGCCGGGGCGTGGTCGAACGTCGGCGCAGCCGACATCTCGCCGCCGTACGAGTCCGCGTGGAATACGACGCTCGTCGCCGACGGGCCGTACGACCTCCGCGCTGTCGTCACCGACACGACCGGCAACGTCGCCAACACCCTCCTCCCCGGCCTGCCGAAGACCGTCGACAACACGGCTCCGGCCGGCTCGGTCACGGCGCCCGCCGGCGGCGCGTACGTCTCCGGCTCGATCGCGGTCGACGCGAACGCGACCGACGGCGCCGTGCCGCCCGCCTCCGGCGTCTCGGCCGTCCGCTTCGAGGTCAAGCCGGCAGGCGCCGGCGCCTACAGCGTCTTCGGCACTCAGACCGCCCCGGTCGTCGGCTCCACCTACCGCCAGACACTGGCGACGACGGCGCTCGCGGACGGGCTCGCCGAGCTGCGCGTCGTCGTCACCGACGTCGCCGGCAACGAGACGACCTCGGCGCCGAGCACGATCAACGTCGACAACGACGCGCCTGTCGTCACGCTCGACGACCCGGGCGCGGCGGTGGGCGCGAGCGTCAACCTGACCGCGACGTCCTCGGCGGACACCGCCGACGTCACGTTCCGCTACCGCCCCGTCGGCGACCTCGGCGCGGGCACGGCGATCGGCTCGGACACGACGGCGCCGTTCGGCGTCACCTGGACGACTGCACCGGCCGCCGAGCAGCAGTGGGAGCTGATCGCGATCGCGACCGACGGCGGCGGCAACACGGGCACGAGCGCGCCGCGCGCCGTCCTCGTCGACCGGACGCAGCCGACGGGCAGCATCACCGCTCCCTCCGTCTCCGCGACCGTCGGCGGCCCCGCAGTCGCCCTCGCCGCGTCGGCCGCGGACACCGGCGGCTCGGGTGTGACCCGGGTCGAGTGGTTCGTGAGCGCATTCGGCTCCGGCTCCTACTCGTCCGTCGCGGTCGACACGAGCGCGCCGTACACGGGCACGTGGGACTCGACCATCGCGCCGGACGGCGTCGCGCAGATCCGTGCCGAGGTCACCGACGCGGCGGGCAACGTCCGCACGACCGCGATCGTGCCGGTCACCGTCGACTCGACCGGCCCGAGCGTGACACTGAACGACCCGGGCGCCGTTGTCTCCGGAACGGTCGCCCTCTCCGCCTCGACCGGCGGCGGCGCCGCGCGCGTCCAGTTCGCGGTCAGCCCGGCAAACGCAGGCACCTGGACGCAGATCGCCGAGGACACCACCGCGCCCTTCGGCACGCCTTTCGACACGGCCGCGCTCGCCGACGGCCTCTACGACCTGCGCGCGATCGGCTTCGACGGTCTCGGCAACCCGTCCGCCGCGTCGATCCGCGAGGACGTGCGGCTCGACAACACGGCACCGCAGCTCGTCTCCGCCGCGCCCGCCGACGGTTCGGTCTCCACGTCGGCGAACCAGATCGTCCTCACCGCCTCGGAGCCGGTGACCGCTCCCGGCGCGCTGCTCGACGGCGCCGCCGCGCCTGCGCCCACGATCTCAGGCAACCAGCTGGCGTTCGCCACCGGCGCTCTCGCCGACGGCCTCCACGTCCTCGCGGGCGAGCTCGAGGACGCGAGCGGCACGCGCGTCCCGTTCCGGGTGGCCGTCACGATCGAGAGCACGCCGTCGGCCGACCCGCCGCCGGTCGAGCGCAGTGTCACCTCCTCCGGCGACTGGACGCTGACCGTGCCCGGCGGCCTCGTCACGGTTCGGATGCCGCAGAGCGCGTGGCCGACGCCGCCGACGCCGCAGGACTACATCCTCGTCCTCCGCGTCGACGCCGGCCCGGTCGGCAGCGGCTTCGCCCCGGGAACGCAGATCGTCGACGTCACCGCCCGCTGGGCGCTCGCCGGCACGTACGTGACCGAGTTCAACGCACCGATCGAGATCATCTTCTCGAACCCGTCCGGGACGCCGGCGATCCCCGGCCACTCGCCGGATGCCTCGACGTGGCAGACGATCGCGCCGCTCAGCGGGCCGCTCCCTGCCTCGCAGCGCGACGGCTTCACGCGCTCGGGCTCGGACGTGCACGTCTTCACGCGGCACCTGACCTACTTCGGCCTCCTGCTCGACGACGGCGTACCCACCCCGCCGCGCGACCTCGCAGGCGTCGTCAGGGATGACGGGCTGACGCTGCGCTGGATCCCCGGCACGGACGCGAGCGGGGAGCTCGGCAACCTCGTCATGTTCGTCAACGGCGAGCCGTACCGCGAGTTCGGGCCGACCGAGTTCGAGGCCAAGCTCGGCGCCTTCGCCGCCGGCGACACGCGCACCTTCACGCTGGTGCAGAAGGATGCGGCGAACAACATCAGCGCCCACACGGCGCCGCTCCGCGCCGTCCCCGTGCTCGCGGGCAAGTCGCTCGACGAGGCGCGGGCAGCGCTCGGCGCCGCCGGCTTTGCGGTAGGCACCGTCCGCGAAACCACCGCGTCGACTGCACCGCCCGGCACCGTCGTCGAGCCCGCCGGCATCCAACTCGAGCTCGCGTCGACCCCGATCGACCTCGTCGTCTCGCGCGGCACGACCGCGCCGCAAACCCGGCTCGCCCTCTCGGTCGCAGGCTCGAAGAAGGTCGAGCTGAAGCAGAAGACGACGGTCGCCGTCCGGATCAAGGTCTCGCGGCCGGCTCAGGTGACGGCGACGCTGCGGGACGCGAAGAACCGGCGCCTCCACACCTGGAAGCTTCAGGTCAAGGCGGGCGCGAACGTCGTCAAGCTACGCCTCCCCGCGAAGGTCCGCCGCCCGGGCACGTACAAGCTGACGTGGATCGCCCGCTTCGGCACGGAGACGGTCAGCCGCACGATCGGGCTCTCGCTGGTCGGTCGTGTCGTCCCCCGGCCAAGCCGGACGCGGTCGAGATCGTGCTCGCAGGCAAGACGCCTCCTGGTGAGGGTCTCGAGCCCGGGAAGCAGGGGATGCCGCGCCGGGTCAGCTCGGCGGCCGACGCCGACCACACCTTCGATCTGATCGCGTCCACCTCACACGACGTCGACGTGGTCGTCGTCGATGCCGACGCCTTCGGCACCCGGTTCATCGCCGACCTCCGCGCGGTCTTCCCGAAAGTCCGCGTGATCGCGATCTCGCGCGAGCCCGCCCGCCGCGTTCAGGCCGTCCGCGCCGGTGCGACGCTGGCGCTGCCGCGCAACACCACCGCCCGGCAGCTCGCGAAGGCGATCGCGCTCGTCGCCGGTCGCTAGACCGCGCCTGCAGCGCGAACGCGACGCCGACGACGACGAGCACGATGCCGAGCGCGAGCCGCAGCGCGTTCTCGTCGATCCTCCCCGTCGCCCTCGCGCCGAGCCAGCCTCCGGGGATCGCACCCGCCAGCCCCGCGATCAGGATCGGCCAGTCGACACCGAGCGCGCCCGCGTGCGTCGCGAAGCCGGCGACACCGAGGAGGAAGCCGACGACGAGGTTCGTCCCCGCCGCGCGCTTGACGTCCATGCCGACGGCGCGGACGAGCGTGGGCATCCGCAGCGTGCCGAGGATCACACCGACGGCGCCGCCGAGTGCGCCGATGCCGGCACCGCCGGCGACCGCGGGCCACAGCCGCAGCTGCTCGCGCGTGCGCGGGTGCACCGGTCGCAGCGCGAGGTCGATCCCGCTCCAGACGAGCACGGCCGCGATCGCGGCGTAGAGCAGCCGCTCCGAGACGTCGTCGGCGAGGAGCGCGCCGAGAATCGCCCCGGCGACCGACGGCGGCGCCATCCAGGCGACGACGCGCCAGTCGACGCGGCGCTCGCGCGCGTGGCGGATCGCCCCGGCACCTGCGGATGCCGCCGAGATCGCGATGTTCGTCCCCGCCGCTGCGAGCGGGCTGCCGGTCAGCGCGACGATCAGCGGCAGCCGCAGCGTCCCGAGCACGAGCCCGAGCATCGAGCCGACGTACCCGGCGACGAACGAGCCGGCTAGTGCGAGCGCGAGCTCCCAGGCCGCCACAGCGGTTCCTCGCCGCCCGCGTTCGCCGCGCGGGCGAGGATGAAGAGCAGGTCGGAGAGCCGGTTCAGGTAGCCGAGCACGAGCGGATTGAGGTCGACCTCCTGCGCCCCGAGCAGGACGTCGCGCTCGGCGCGACGGCAGATCGTGCGCGCGACGTGCAGCCGCGCGGATGCCTCCGTGCCGCCCGGCAGGACGAAGCTGCGCAGCTCGGGGAGGTCGGCGTTGAACTCGTCGCAGAGCTGCTCGAGCCGGTCGATCAGCTCCTGCTCGACCCGCAGCCGGTCGGTGACGCCCCACGGCACCGAGAGGTCGGCGCCGACGTCGAAGAGCTCGTTCTGGATCCGCTCCAGCGGCTCGCGCATCGCGTCCGGTACGTCGCCGGCGAGCACGAGGCCGAGCGCCGAGTTGAGCTCGTCGACGGTGCCGAACGCGCCGATCCGGCAGTCCAGCTTCGAGACGCGCGAGCCGTCGCCGAGCGAGGTCTCGCCCTGGTCGCCGGCGCGGGTGTAGATCCGCGTCAGGCGGACGGGCTCATCGCGCTGTCGCATCAGTTCGGCACAGCCTCACGCTGTAGCTCCAGGATCCGCCGGGCGATCACGATGCGCTGGATCTCGCTCGTCCCCTCGTAGATCTCGGTGATCTTGGCGTCGCGGTAGTAGCGCTCGACCGGGAACTCCTTCGTGTAGCCGTAGCCGCCGAGGATCTGGATCGCCTCCGCAGTCTGGCGGCGGGCCATCTCGGAGGCGAAGAGCTTCGCCTTCGCGCCGGCCTCCGTGTGCGGCTCGCCCTGCTCCTTCAGCCAGGCGGCCCGGTAGACGAGCAGGCGCGCCGCGTCGATCTCGGTCGACATGTCCGCGAGCTTGAACTGGATCGCCTGGTGCTCGGCGATCGCCTTGCCGAACGTGCGGCGCTCCTTCGCGTAGGCGCGCGCGACGTCGTACGCGGCCTGCGCGATCCCGAGCGCCTGCGCGGCGATCCCGATCCGGCCGCCGTCGAGCGTCGACATCGCGATCGCGAAGCCGCGGCCCTCCTCGTGCAGGAGCCGGTCGCGCCCGACCCGCGCGCCCTCGATCACGAGGTCGACGGTCGAGGACGAGTTGAGGCCGAGCTTCTCCTCCTCGCGCGTGACGCGGACATGCTCGGCGTCGAGCAGGAATGCCGAGACGCCGCGCGCTCCCTCGATCTCAGGCTCGCTGCGGGCGAACGTGAGGAAGGTGCCCGCGTAGCTGCCGTTCGTGATCCACTGCTTCGCGCCGGTGATCGTCCAGCCGTCGCCGTCCGCGTCGGCCCGCGTCCGGAGCGAGCCCGCGTCGGAGCCGGCTTCCGGCTCGGTGAGCGCGAAGGCGCCGATCGTCTGCCCGCTCGCGAGCGGCGGCACGAACCGGGTCCGCTGCTCCTCGGTGCCGAACGCGAGGATCGGCAGCGTGCAGGCGCTCGTGTGCACGGCGACGGTGACGCCGACGCCGGCATCGGCACGCGAGAGCTCCTCGAGCACGAGGATGTAGGAGAGGAAGTCCGCGCCGGCGCCGCCGAGCTCGGCCGGCACGCAGACGCCCATCAGCCCCAGCTCCGCGAGCTTCGCGTAGAGCTCGGTCGGGAAGCGGTGCTCGCGGTCCCAGGCGGCGGCGTTCGGCTCGATCTCGGCCTGCGCGACGTCGCGCGCGAGTGCCTGGATCTCCCGCTGGTCCGCGGTCAGAGCGAAGTCCATCGGAGGCCGAGTGTACCCGCCGCTGCGGCGAACGAGACTTAGTGTTCCTGTAACACAAACCCCTCCAACCCGCTCGGCGCCTGGGCTGGCGGACTTTGTGTTACAGGAACACAAGCCCCTTACGCCGCGGCGAGGAACTCGCGGCGGATCTCGTGCAGCACGTACTCGCGATCCTGGAACGCCTCGACGACCATCGGGTCGAACTGCGTCCCCTTCTGCGCGACGATCTCGCGGCGGCAGTCGCGCCAGCTGCGGGCGGCGCGGTACGGGCGATGGTTCGTGATCGCGTCGACCGCGTCCGCGACGGCGAAGATCCTCGCCCCGAGCGGGATCTCCTCGCCCGCGAGCCCGTCCGGGTAGCCCTCTCCGTCCCAGCGCTCGTGGTGCGAGCGGACGACCTGCACACCGGCCTCGTGCAGGAAGGCGACGCCGCTGATCATCTGCGCGCCGAGGAGCGTGTGTGCCCTCATCACGCGCCACTCCGCCTCGTTCAGCTCGACCGGCTTGAGCAGGATCTGGTCGGGCACACCGATCTTGCCGATGTCGTGCAGGAGGAAGCCGTACTCGAGCGCGGGGTCGTCGGCGAGGCCGGGGTCGATCGCGCGCGCGAGCTCGAGCGCGTAGCGCTGCACGCGCTGGGAGTGCTGGCGCGTCCCCGTGTCCTTCGTCCCGAGCGCGCTCGCGAGCGCCGACACGGTCTCCTTGTAGGCGCTCTCGAGCAGCCCGCGCTGCGCGCGCTCGATCTCGACCAGGTGGCGCAGGTCACGGGCGTAGAGGACGAGCTGCTCCTCGTCGGAGCGGCCGTTGCTGCGCCGGATCGGCGCCCCCACGCCGGCTCCCGCGAGGCGCTCCACGACGCCGAGCAGCTCGAGTGGCCGGAACGGCTTGAGCAACAGCGCGTCCGCGCCGGCGGCACCGGCCACGTCCTCCACATCGTCCATCCCGGTGAGCAGGACGACGCAGATCTCCCGCGTGTCCTCGCTCGCCTTCAGCTCGCGGCAGAACGCGAGCCCGTCCATGCCAGGCATGCCGACGTCGAGCACGATCACGTCCGGGCGCGACGCGGAGATGCGGCGCTCGGCCTCGGCGGCGCTCCCGGCCTCGTCCACCTCGACCTGGACGTCCTCGAACGTCGTCCGCAAGAGCTCGCGGAACCCGGCATCGTCGTCGACCAGCAACAGGCGCATTCGTTTCCCCCCGGATCGAAAGCGTTGACTACAAAGGTATCGGCCACTAGGACCGAACCTTGAGGGCGGACCTAACTCGATCGGGTGACTAGGCTTGCCCGGTGCTCAACCGGGTCAAGTCGAGGGCGCTCGCGCGCGTCCAGCGCCAGGCCCTGCTCGCGGCTGCGGCGGCGCAGCAGGCCGGGCCGCTCCCCGACCTGGTGGGAACGGTCGAGGTCGAGACGACGTTTGCGCGCCTCCTGCTCGACGAGCGCGACGACTGGATCACGCCGACGCTCGTGGCGACGCAGGGTTGGGAGCCGGGCCAGACCGCGCTCCTGGGCGAGCGGCTGCAGCCGGGCATGACCGTCATCGACGGCGGCGCGCACGTCGGCTACTTCACGTGCCAGGCGGCGCGCCTCGTCGGCCCGCGCGGGCTCGTGCTCGCGTTCGAGCCGGCGCCGCGCAACTACGAGCTGCTGCTCGCGAACGTGTGGCGGAACGGCTTCGGCAACGTCGTCTGCTTTCCCTGGGCGCTCGGCGACGCCGCCGCGATCGCGCCGCTGCAGCTGTCGGAGACGAACACGGGCGACCACAAGCTCGGGCCTGGCGGCGTGCAGACGCGCGTCGCGCGGCTGGACGACGTCCTCGCGATCCGTCCGCCGGTCGACGTCGTCAAGCTGGACGTCCAGGGCTCCGAGGAGGCAGCGCTCCGCGGCATGGAAGCTCTGCTCGCAGGCTCGCCGAACGTCCTCGTGCTCGCCGAGCTCTCCCCGGCCGATGCGCGCGCCGCAGGCAGCGAGCCGCGCGCGTTGCTCGACCGGTACCGCTCGCTCGGCTTCGTCGTCCACGTCCAGCTCCCGGACGAGAAGGGCGTGCTCGAGCTCGGCGACGACGAGCTCCTCGCGCGCGCCGAGGAGCTCGAGCACGTGAACCTCGTGCTCGAGCGACCGCGCTAGCCGTACTCGTAGAAGCCCCGGCCCGACTTGCGGCCGAGCCGCCCGGCCTGGACGTACTGGCGCAGCAGCGGGCAGGGCGCGTACTTCGGGTTGCCGAGCCCCTCGTGCAGCACCTCCATGATCGCGACGCACGTGTCGAGGCCGATCAGGTCGGCGAGCGCAAGCGGCCCCATCGGATGCGCGAAGCCGAGCTTCGCGATCGTGTCGATCGCCTCCGGCTCGGCGACGCCCTCCATCAGCGCGTACGCGGCCTCGTTGATGAACGGCATCAGGATCCGGTTCGAGACGAAGCCGGGGAAGTCGTTCGCCTGCGCGGGCACCTTGCCGAGCTCCTCGGCGAGCTTCGTGATCGCGGCAGCGGTCTCGTCGGAGGTCTGGACGGCGCGGATCACCTCGACGAGCTTGAGCACCGGCACCGGGTTGAAGAAGTGCATCCCGATCACGCGCTCGGGCCGGCCGGTGACCGCTGCGAGCGAGGTGATCGGGATCGAGGACGTGTTCGACGCCAGCACGGCGCCGTCCGGCAGCAGCCCGTCCGCGCGCCGGAAGAGCTCCTCCTTCACCGCCGCGTCCTCGATCACCGCCTCGATCAGCAGGTCGGCGGCGACGAGGTCGTCGACGGCGCTCACGCGCGCCAGCACCTCGTCGGGGTCGGCGCCGCCCTTCTCGGCCAGCTTCTCGAGGCTCTTCCGCATTCCGGCGAGCCCGCGCTCGGTCGCGCCCGGCGCGGCGTCGAAGAGCGAGACGCGCCGTCCTGAGCCGGCGACGACCTGGGCGATTCCGGCGCCCATCTGGCCCGCGCCCGCGACGAGAACATGCTCGAAGTCCATGGCGGGAGAGGCTAACGTCAACGCCGTGGTGACCGTGCGGCTGGCGAGGGCGGAGGACGCCGACGAGATCGGCCGGATCCAGGTCGAGACCTGGCGCGCCGCCTACACCGGCCTGATGCCCGAACGAGGCGATCGCCGGCTTCGACGTCGAGTCCAGACAGCAGCAGTGGCGGGACGTGCTCGGCCGCACGCCACGGCCCGGGCAGCGCGACGTTCGTCGTCGAGGACGCCGGCGAGGTGGTCGGCTTCGCCAGCGTCGGCGCCTCCCGGGACGAGGATGCCGAGCAGGAGGCGGAGCTGTACGCGATCTACCTCCACCCGACCCGGTGGGGCAGCGGCATCGGCCGCGCCCTGCTCCAGCGCGCCGAGGAGTCGATGCGCTCGTCCGGCTTCCGCCGGGCGCTGTTGTGGGTGCTGGACGGCAACGAGCGCGCGATCCGCTTCTACGAGGCCGCAGGCTGGGAGCAGGACGGCCGGAAGACCGACGAGTTCCACGGCGCGACGGTGACTGAGCTTGGCTACCGCAAGGATCTCTGACTGCGCAGCCGCCGGACGAGGAAGAACGCGCCGGCGCCGAGCACGAGGAAGCCGACGACGATCCCGCCCCAGTTGAACTCGGGCAGCGTGTTGTCGTCGACCTCGGTCAGCGCCAGGAAGTCGGCCGGATCGGCCTGCGAGCAGAGGCCGGACGTCCATTCGCCGCCTTCGCGTGTCAGGAGCAGGCCGATGCGGTCGCCGACGCGCGCCTCGAGCCCGCACGACGCCCCGCTCGCCGGCGTCACGACCTCGGCGCGGCTGTCGACGTCGCCTTTGTAGACCTGCTCGACCCGGAAGAGATACGTCGCAGTGCCGTCGTCGACGGTGCGCTCGAGCACCGTCCCGATCATGGCGCCGTCCGCCAACGGCAGGTCGCGCTCGAGGTCGACGGGCCGGCAGGAGCAGGCGTACGCCTCGGCGGCAACGACGAGCGAGAGCAGCGCGAGGACGGCGAGCTTTCGCATCGCCCGGAGACTAGACGTCGATCAGAAGGGCGTCGCCCTGGCCGCCGCCGGAGCAGATCGCCGCGAGGCCGAGCCCGCCGCCGTTGCGGCGCAGCTCGTGCACCATCGTCCCGACGATCCGGCCGCCGGACGCGCCGATCGGATGGCCGAGCGCGACGGCGCCGCCGTTGACGTTGACGATCTCCTCGTCGGCGCCGAGCAGCCGCGTCGAGTTGAGTGCGACCGACGCGAACGCCTCGTTGATCTCGACCCGCTTGACGTCGTCGATCGTCTTTCCCGCCTTCTCGAACGCCTTCGCCGCCGCGTTCGCCGGCGTGCGCACGAGGTAGGCGAACTCGTCGGCGACCCAGCCCTGGGAGACGATCGTCGCCAGGACCTCGAGCCCGCGCCGCTTCGCGAACTCCTCCGAGGTGACGATCACGCAGGAGGCGCCGTCGTTGACGCCCGGCGCGTTCCCGGCGGTCGTCGTCCCGTCGGGATCGAAGACCGGCTTCAGCCTGGCGAGCGACTCGGCGGTCGTGTCGCGGCGGATGGCCTCGTCCGCGACGACGTCGCCGACCGGGACGAGCTCGTCCTCGAAGCGGCCCTCGTCCTGCGCGGCGGCCGCGCGCTGCTGCGAGCGGAGCGCCCACGCGTCCTGCTCGTCGCGGCTGATCCCGAGCTCGCGCGAGACGAGCGAGTTGTGCTGGACCATGTGCAGCTGGTCGTAGGCGTCGGTGAGGCCGTCGTGGATCATCGAGTCGATCAGCTCGCCGTGGCCGAGCCGGTAGCCGAAGCGGGCGCGGCCGAGCATGTACGGCGCGTTCGACATCGACTCCATCCCGCCGGTGACGATCACCTCGGCGTCGCCGGCGCGCACCATCGCGTCGGCGATCTGGACGGCGCGGATCGAGGAGGCGCAGACCTTGTTGATCGTGTCCGCCGGCGTCTCCTTCGGCAGGCCGGCACCGATCGCGGCCTGGCGCGCGGGTGCCTGGCCGGCGCCACCCTGGAGCACCTGGCCCATGACGACGTACTCGGGCTCGTTCGCCTCGAGGCCGATCCGCTCCATCGCCGCCTTGATCACGATCGAGCCGAGCGCGGTCGCCTGGTGGCCGGCGAGGCCGCCGCCGAGCTTGCCGAAGGGCGTGCGGACGGCAGAGACGATGACTGCGCGGGACATGCTCTGAATCTACCGGGCGTAGGTCTCGTCCGGCCGCACTCGGGCCGCGAACGCGGTCAGCACCCGCACGCAGGCCTCGAGGTCGCTCAGCTGGACGATCTCGACCGCCGAGTGCATGTTCCGGAGCGGGATCGAGACGAGCCCCGTCGGGATCCCCTCGCGGGACGCGAACGTCACGTCCGCGTCCGTGTACGTCTTCGCGCCGGCCTCGATCGTGTGGTCGATCCCCTCCTCGCGAGCCGCCTCGACCAGGAGCTCGAAGACGCGCGGGTTCACCGCCGGGCCGCGGAAGATCGCGGCGCCGCCGCCGAGCGCGTGGTGGCCGCCGGTCGCGGCGTCGTCGCCCGGAACGTCGGTCGCGTAGGTGACGTCGATCGCGATCGCGACGTCGGGACGGAGCCCGTGCGCTGCGGCCATCGCGCCGTGCGCACCGAGCTCCTCCTGGGCGGCGGCCACGACGGCGACGTTCGCCCCTTCGGCGCGGCGCAGAGCCTCGAGCGCGACGTAGACACCGGCGCGGTTGTCCATCGTCCGCGAGGCGACGCGCCCGTTCGCGAGCTCGAGCGGCGGCGCGACGAGCACCATCGGGTCGCCGGGCGCGACGAGCGAGCGCGCCTGTTCCCCGTCCTTCGCGCCGATGTCGACGTAGAGCTGGCCCCACTCGACCTTCTCGTTGTCCTTGACCTTGCGCGCGATCACGCCGGGGACTGCGCCGGCCTTCGCCCGGATCTCGACGCGCTGGCCGTAGGCGACGTTCGCGCGCCAGCTCCCGAGCTGGTGCACCGCGATCAGCGCGTCGTCGGCGACGTGCGCGACGGCGGCGCCGATCACGTCCAGGTGCGCAAAGAGCGCCAGCAGCGGCCCGTCGCCCCGGCGGCGAGCGACGAGATTGCCGACCGAGTCCGTCTCGATCTCGGCGACGTCGCCGACACCGTCTCGCACCGCGTCGAAGGCGAGCTGCTCGTGCCCGGAGGGCCCGTGCGCGCGCAGCAGGCGGTCGAGGAGCTCCGGGAGGGCCATCGTGCGGGCAGTCTATGGCCGTGCGGATCCCCACAGACCTGCTGACGCCGCTCGGCGCCTACCTCCGCCTGCGCGAAGGCGCGGCGGCGAGCTTCCTGCTCGAGTCGGTCGAGCAGGGCCGGCTGGGGCGCCACTCCTTCATCGGCTCGGGGACGCGGCTCGTCTCCTTCGAGGAGGCGGAAGCGCTCGGCGAGCCGGTCGTCGGCTACCTCGCCTACGACCATGTCGCGAAGCTCGAGCCGACGGTGCAGCTGCCGGCCGACGGCCCCGACCTGCCGGAGAGCCGCTTCGTCGTCGCCGAGACGCTCGTCCGCTTCGACCACGGCAGCGGCACGGCGGAGGTGCTGGCGGGCGACGGGGACGCGATCGCCGCCAGGCTCGAAAAGGAGCTTGTGTTTCAGAAACACAATCCCCCCTCGGAGCGCTCAACCATGCGGCGCACGCCCGACCGGGCCACGTACGAAAAGGGCGTGGAGCGGATCCGCGAGCACATCCGCGCCGGGGACGCGTTTCAGGTCGTGCTCTCGCAGCGAGCGGAGCGCTCGACGTCCGCGTCGGCGCTCGAGCTCTACCGGGCGCTGCGCCGGATCAACCCGTCGCCGTATCTCTTCCTGCTCGAGCTCGGCGACCTCGCGCTCGTCGGCTCCTCGCCGGAGACGCTCGTCAAGTGCGAGGACGGCCGCGCGAGCCTGAACCCGATTGCCGGCACGACGCATCCCGGCGAGGGCGACGCGGAGCGGCTGCTCGCCTCGGAGAAGGACCGCGCCGAGCACGTGATGCTCGTCGACCTCGGCCGCAACGACCTCTCGCGTGTCTGCGAGCCCGCGAGCGTGCGCGTCGCCCGCTTCCTCGAGCCGGAGCGCTTCTCGCACGTCACCCACCTCGTCTCGGAGGTGACGGGTGACCTCCGCGACGGCGTGACGGCGTTCGACCTCCTGCGCGCCTGCTTTCCGGCCGGCACCGTCTCGGGAGCGCCGAAGGTGCGCGCGATGCAGATCGTCTCCGAGCTCGAGGGCTACCGCCGCGGCCCGTACGCCGGCGCCGTCGGCTATGTGCTGCCGGGCGGGACTATGGACACCTGCATCGCGATCCGGACGATCGTGCTTCACGAGGGCGTCGCGCGGCTGCAGGCGGGCGCCGGGATCGTGGCAGACTCGGATCCGGCCGCCGAGCACCAGGAGTGCCTCTCCAAGCTCGCTGCGCTCGAGGCCGCGATCGACCTCGCCGAGGAAGGCGCCTGAATGCTTTTGATGCTGGACAACTACGACAGCTTCACCTACAACCTCGTCCACCTGTTCGAGGAGCTCGGCGCCGAGGTGCGCGTCTTTCGGAACGACGCGATCACGATCGACGAGGCCGTGGCGCTCGCGCCCACGCATCTCGTCGTCTCGCCCGGCCCCGGCCGACCGGAGGACGCCGGCGTCTCGGTCGAGCTGATCCGGCGGCTCGGCCCGAGCGTGCCGACGCTCGGCGTCTGCCTCGGCCACCAGGCGATCATCGAGGCGTTCGGCGGCGAGATCGGCCAGGCGAAGGCGCTGCTCCACGGCAAGTCCTCGCCGGTGGAGCACGACGGCAAGGGCGTCTTCGCGGGCCTGCCCGAGACGATCGAGGCCGGCCGCTACCACTCGCTCGCGGCGCTCACCGTCCCGGACGAGCTCGAGGTGACCGCCCGCACGCCCGACGGCGAGGTGATGGGCGTCCGCCACCGCGAGCTGCCGATCGAGGGCGTCCAGTTCCATCCCGAGTCGGTGTTGACGCCGCTCGGCCCGCGGCTCGGGCGGAACTTCCTGGAGCGGCGGTGATCCAGGAGGCGATCGCCGACCTGCTCGACGGCAAGGAGCTCGGCCGGCCGCGCTGCCGCGAGGTGATGGGCGAGATCATGCGCGGCGACGCGACGCCCGCCCAGATCGGCGGCTTCCTCGTCGCGTTGCGGCTGAAAGGAGAGACCGCCGACGAGATCGCCGGCTGCGCCGAGGCGATGCGTGAGCACGTCCTGCCCGTGCACCCGCGACGCGACGACCTCGTCGACACGGCGGGCACGGGAGGTGACGGCGCGGGCACGATCAACATCTCGACCGCGGCGGCGATCGTCGCCGCGGCGGCGGGTGCCGGCGTCGCGAAGCATGGCAACCGCGCCGTCTCGTCCGCGTCGGGCTCGGCGGACGTGCTCGAGGAGCTGGGCTTCCAGCTCGAGCAACCGCCCGAGCGGATCGCGCAGTCGATCGACGAGCTCGGCTTCGGCTTCATGTTCGCGCCCTCGCACCACCCGGCGATGAAGCACGCGGCACCGGTCCGGCGCGAGCTCGCGGCGCGTACCGTGTTCAACGTGCTCGGCCCGCTCACGAACCCCGCCGGCGCCCGCGCGCAGGTGGTCGGCGTCTACTCGAAGCCGCTCGTGCGCACGATTGCGGACGTGCTCGCGCAGCTCGGCGCCCGCCGCGCGTTCGTCGTCCACGGCGCGTACGGGGTCGACGAGCTCTCGCCGGCGGGACCGAACGACGTCTGCGAGGTCGTGGACGGCGACGTGCGCGACCGCGTGATCGACCCGCTCGACCTCGGCGTCGAGCGCTGCGATCCGGATGAGCTGCGCGGCGGCTCGCCGGCCGAGAACGCCCAGGCGATCCGCGACGTCTTCGCGGGCGCGCGGGGCGGCCGGCGCGATGCGATTCTGCTCAACGCCGCCGGCGCGGTCGCCGCGGCCGGGCACACCGACGACCTGCAGGACGGGCTCGAGCTCGCCCGCGAGGCGGTCGACTCCGGCGCCGCCGCCGCGCGGCTGGACGAGCTGGCGAGGTTCACGCATGCGCTTTAGCGACGCGCTCGGGGGCCCCGGCCTGGGTGCGATCGCCGAGATCAAGCGGCGTTCGCCCTCGCTCGGTGACATCCGGCCGGACGCCGACCCCGCCCGGATCGCGCGCGAGTACGCGCTCGCGGGGGCGGCGGCGGTCTCCGTCCTCGTCGACGAGCGCTTCGGGGGCAGCTGGGACGATCTGCGGGCAGCCCGCGCGAGCTCGGGCGTGCCGCTGCTCGCCAAGGGCTTCTTCTCGACCGAAGAGCACCTCCGGACGGCGAAGGAGGCCGGTGCGGACGCCGTCCTGCTGCTGCTGCGCGACCTCGACGACGACCAGGTGCGCGGCCTGATGGGCGTGGCCGCCGAGCTCGAGCTCGAGACGCTGGTCGAGGCGCACGACGCGGACGAGCTCGAGCGTGCGGTGCTGATCGGAGCCCCCGTGATCGGCGTCAATGCCCGCGACCTCTCGACCTTCGAGATCGACCGCGACGCGCAGCTCGCGCTCGTCGCCCGGATCCCCGCCGACCGGATCGCGATCGCCGAGAGCGGGATCCGCACGCGCGCCCAGGGCGCCGCGGCGGAGCTGGCCGGCGCCAACGCGATCCTCGTCGGCTCGACGCTGATGCAGGCTCCCGACCCGGCCGCGAAGCTGCGCGAGCTGCTGCGGAGGCCGCTCGTCAAGGTCTGCGGCCTTACCCGCGAGGAGGACGTCGCGGTCGCGGCCGAAGCGGGCGCCGACCTGGCGGGGTTCGTCCTCGCACCGGAGAGCCCGCGCGCCGCGAGCGACGTCCTGCCGGTCCCGGACGAGCTGCTCGCCGTCGCGGTCTGGGTCGGCGAGGCAGGGACGAGCGGCGCGCCGGTCGACCAGGTGCACGAGCGCGAGGAGGGTCGCGTCCGCGGCCGCAACGGCGTTCTGCTCCGAGAAGGCGAGCAGGTCGCGCGGCTGCTCGACCTGCCCTGGGAGGAGGAGGATCCCGGTCACTGGGATCGCGCAGCGGCCGAGCCGGGCCGCGTCGTGCTCGCGGGCAGGCTCGCCGCCGACAACGTCGCAGAGGCGATCGAGCGCGTCCGCCCCTGGGCGGTCGACGCCGCGTCGCGGCTCGAGTCGGCGCCTGGGATCAAGGATCCCGAGAAGGTGCGCGCCTACGTCGAGGCGGCGCGGACGTGACCGAGACGTACGGCGCCTACGGCGGCCGCTACGTCCCCGAGACGCTGATCCCGGCGCTCGACGAGCTCACCGCAGCCTGGGAGGACGCGCTCGCCGACGAGAGCTTCCGCGCCGAGCTGGACGAGCTGGCGCGGAACTACGCGGGCCGCCCGACGCCGCTCACCCGCGCCGAGCGGTTCGCGCCAGACCGGCGCCTCTACCTCAAGCGCGAGGATCTGCTCCACACCGGCGCGCACAAGCTGAACAACGCGCTCGGGCAGGCCGTGCTCGCCCGGCGCCTCGGCAAGCAGCGGATCGTCGCCGAGACCGGAGCCGGCCAGCACGGCGTCGCGACGGCGACCGTCTGCGCGCGCTTCGGGCTCGACTGCGTCGTCTACATGGGCGCCGAGGACATGCGCCGGCAGAAGCCGAACGTCGAGCGGATGGGCCTGCTCGGCGCCGAGGTCGTGCCGGTCGAGTTCGGGACGAAGACGCTGAAGGAGGCGACGAGCGAGGCGATCCGGGACTGGATCACGAACGTGGAGACGACGCACTACCTGATCGGCTCCTGCGTCGGCCCCGCCCCGTATCCGGCGATCGTGCGCGAGCTGCAGGCCGTGATCGGCCGCGAGGCGCGCGCCCAGATCCTCGAGGCCGAGGGCCGGCTGCCGGACGCCGTGGTCGCGTGCGTCGGCGGCGGCTCGAACGCGATCGGGATGTTCGCCGGCTTCCTCGACGACGCCGACGTCGAGATCGTCGGCGTCGAGGCGGCCGGCGCGGCGAGCCTCGGCACCGGCCGCGCCGGCGTCCTGCACGGCTCCCGCTCGTCGGTCCTCGCCGACGAGGACGGACAGATCGCCGACGCGCACTCGATCTCGGCCGGCCTCGACTACCCCGGCGTCGGCCCCGAGCACGCGCACCTGCGCGACACCGGCCGCGCCCGCTACGTCGGCACCACCGACGACGAGGCGCTGGAGGCGTTCCGGCGGCTGACCCGCACCGAGGGGATCATCCCGGCGCTCGAGCCCTCGCATGCGCTCGCGCGGGTCGCCGAGCTGGACGCCGAGCTCGTCCTCGTCTGCCTCTCCGGGCGCGGCGACAAGGACCTCGCCGAGGTTCTCGCCCGCGACGAATGAGCAAGACGCTCGCGATCTACCTGATGTCCGGGCCGGACACGCCCGAGCTGGCGGAGGCCGCGGTCGAGGGCGGCGCCGACCTCGTCGAGCTCGGCTTTCCCTTCTCCGACCCGCTGGCCGACGGCCCGGTGATCCGGCGCGCCGCCGAGAAGGCGCTTGCGCAGGGGATGCGGACGCAGGCGTGCCTCGAGTGCCTCGCCGCGACCAGGGAGCGGGTCGCCGTGCCGCTCGTGCCGATGACCTACTCGTCGCTGCTCGAGGCCTACGGCTGGGAGCGTTTCGCCGCGGACGCCCGCTCGGCCGGCGCCGCCAGCATGATCGTCGCCGACCTTCCTGCCGGAGACCGCCCCGAGCTCCGGCGAATCCAGCTCGTGGCGCCCACGTCGACCGACGAGCGGCTCCGACTCGCCGGCGAGCAGACCGACGGCTGGCTCTACCTCGTGACCGTGACCGGGACGACGGGCGTCCGCTCCGGGCTGTCGTCCGCGCTGGCGGGGCTCGCCGAGCGCGCGCGTGCCGCCGCACCCGGCGTCGACCTCTACGCAGGCTTCGGGATCTCGACGCCGGAGGACGCCCGCGCCGCCGCCGAGCTCACCGACGGTGTCGTCGTCGGCTCCCGCGCGCTCGAAGCCGCCGAGGGCGGGCCGGGCGCGCTGCGGGAGTACGTGCGCTCGCTCCGAGACGCGCTCCTGGTCCTAACCCGAATCGGCGAGTCCCACCGCGCTCTCCGGGGGACGTTCGCGACGCAGTTTCGGGGATACAGCCGTTGTCAACTCTCGTCAAAACTGCCGAAGTCGTCACCGCATTGTGCCGAGGGGCACATGCTCAACAAAGCAAGGGGGACCCCCATGGGGAAGATCGAGCCGCTGGCTCCGTCCAAGCGTGTACGGATCGTGCTCTGCTCAGCCGTCGTCGCTGCGTTTGCGATCGCGCCCGGCGCAGGCCTCGCAGCCGACTGGTCGTCCGGCGTCACGTCGCCGGCGGCCGACTGGTCGTCCGGCAAGCGCGCGCCCGCCGCCGACTGGTCGTCGGGCAAGCGCGCGCCGAAGGCCGACTGGTCGTCCGGAAAGCGGGCGCCGAAGGCCGACTGGAGCTCGCGCTACCGCGCGAGCGCGCTTCGCTAACGCCGAACGGGACGGGGGAGCTCGACTCCCCGATTCGACGTACGCGGCGGTACCTCGAAAGGGGTACCGCCGCCTCGTTCCGCTGCCGATTGTCAGTCGGGGCCGACACGGCCCCCGTTACCTTGACGAGGTGCGGCAGCAGATGAGCGTCCCAGCAGTGGCGGATCAGGCAGGCTGGCAGTCCCGGCGGGTACGCCGGCTGCCCCCTTCTGCGTCCATCTACGCGGCGTTGATCGAGGCGCTCGCACTCGTCGCCGCCGTCGCCGCGCTGAGCGAGGGCGTCCCCTCGAGCGACGAGTGGTGGGAGGTGGCGATTCTGCTGCCGCTCGCGGCCCTCGCACCGCTTTTCCGCGTCTCAGTCGGCCGCAACACCAGCCTCCATGCGGCGCCCGCGTTCGTCGTCGCCGGCGCGCTCGTGCTCGCCGCCGGCGCTGCTCGTCCCGCTCGTGCTCGCGATCGTCGTGCCGCAGTGGATCCGCGATCGCTACGCCTGGTACATCGGGCTGTTCAACATCGCCAACTACCTGCTGAGCGCCCTGGCGGCCTGGCTCGCCGCCGATCTCGTCCGGGTCGACGGCGACCACGGCTTCGCCGCCGCGGGGCTGGCCGCCGCAGTCGTGTTCGTCGCGGTCAACCACCTGCTCCTGGCCGTGATGCTGCGGCTCGGCCGCGGCCACAGCTTTCGCCAGAGCGGGCTCTTCTCCGCGACCGGCCTCGCGATGGAGCTCGTCCTCGCCGGGCTCGGGATCGCGGTCGGCGCGTTCACGATGTTCAACCCGTGGATCCTGCCGGTCCTGATCGCCCCGCTCGCCCTCGCTCACCGCTCGCTCTCGACGATGGCGCTGCTGCGCGAGAGCGAGGAGCGCTTCCGGACGATGTTCGCCGCGGCTCCGACCGCGATCATGCTCTTCGACCGGAACGGCCGCATCCTCTCCGCGAACAGGTCGGCGGAGTCGATGTTCGGCTACTCCGAGGCGGAGATGGCGGGCAAGCTGCCGACGATCTTCCGGCACCCGGAGGACACTCGAGGCCGGCGACCAGGCGTTCGCGGAGCTGGTCCGCGGCGAGCGCGACTCGTACCGCCGGGAGGCGCGCTTCGTCACGAAGGACGGCGCCACGGTCGACGCCCACCTCGCAACGGCGCTCGTCCGCGACGGCGACGGCAAGCCGGGCTACCTGATCGGGATGGCGGAGGACATGACCCAGCAGCGTCAGCTCGAGGAGCAGCTGCGCCAGAGCCAGAAGCTCGAGGCGATCGGGCGGCTGGCCGGCGGCGTCGCGCACGACTTCAACAACATGCTGACCGCGATCGGCGGCTACACGGCGCTCGCCCTCGACCAGGCGCCGACGGGCTCGCCGCTCGAGGGCGACCTGGACGAGATCCGCAAGGCGACCGACCGGGCGGCGCTGCTGACGCGTCAGCTGCTCGCGTTCAGCCGCAAGCAGGTGCTGCTGCCCGAGCTCCTGAACCTGAACGGCGTCGTGCTCGAGCTCGAGTCGATGCTCCGGCCGCTGATCGGCGAGGACGTCGCGCTGACGACGCAGCTCGACCCGGCGCTCGGGCCGATCGAGGCCGACCCCGGCCAGCTCCATCAGGTCGTGATGAACCTCGTCGTCAACGCCCGCGACGCGATGCCGAGCGGCGGCGCGATCACGATCGAGACCGCCAACTCGGACGTGGACGAGAACGACGACGCGATCGAGCCCGGCCGCTACGTGACCCTGACCGTGCGCGACACCGGCCAGGGGATCGACGAGCCGACGCTGCGCCAGATCTTCGAGCCGTTCTTCACGACGAAGGACGCCGGCAAGGGAACGGGGCTCGGCCTCGCCACCGTCTACGGGATCGTCAAGCAGAGCGGCGGCTACGTGGCCGTCGACAGCGAGCTCGGCGTCGGCTCGGCCTTCACGATCTACCTGCGCCGCGCGGACGGTGCCGTGCTGCAGCCGGTCGAGCCGGAGCCTGCGCCGATCGCCGCGGTCGCACCGCCACCGGCGCCCGCCGCCGCCTCGACGTGCGTGCTCGTCGTCGAGGACGAGGAGGTGATCCGCGGCCTCGTCGACCAGGTGCTGCGCGGCGAGGGATACGAGGTGCTGCTCGCGGCGGACGGGGACGAGGCGATCGCGCTGGCGGCCGACAACCGCGTCGACGTCCTCCTCACCGACCTGACGATGCCGGGGATCGGCGGCCACGAGCTCGCCGACCGGCTGCGCGGCGGGGAGCCGGGGCTGAAGGTGATGTTCATGTCCGGCTTCGCCGAGGGCGGCGACTTCTCGGCGAGCGCGCTGCCGCCCGCGACGGCGTTCCTCGAGAAGCCGTTCACGTTCACGATGCTGAGCGAGCGGTCCGCGAGCTGGTCGCTAGTGGTTAGTTTACTCTAACTAAACTTCTGTTCGACCGTCTTATGCCCTGAAGGGACACGGCCGCCGCCGGCGGCCCGCGACCGAAAGGGACAAGTCCGATGCAGAAGAAGCTCCTGCCCGCGCTCGCCGCGACGGTGATCGGGGCAAGCCTGCTCGTCGGCGCGGCGTTCGCAGGCTCGGCCTCAGCGCCCGCCAAGGCCGGCGGCTCGGAGGCGAAGCGCGGCGGCACGCTGCGCATCAACCTCTCCACGACCGACTTCGAGTACCTCGACCCGGCGCTCTCCTACGAGGCGCCCGGCTGGCAGGTGCTCTACATGACGAACCTGATGCTCCTCAACTATCCGGACAAGCCGGCGCCGGAAGGCTCGCGGCTCGTCCCGGACGCGGCCGCCGGCTTCCCGCGCGTGTCGCGTGACGGCCGCACGTACACGTTCACGATCAGGCCGGGGCTGCGCTTCAGCGACGGCTCGGCCGTGACCGCGGCCGCGTTCAAGCGCGCGTTCGAGCGTGCGGCGAGCCAGGAGCAGGGCTCCCCCGCGATCGCGTTCATGCACGACGTCGTCGGCGCCGACGCCCGCAACGAGGGCAAGGCCGGCTCGGTGAGCGGCGTGACCGCGAACGGCCAGACGCTGACGATCAGGCTCGTCCGGGCGAACCCGACCTTCCTCGCCGAGATCGCGATGCCGTTCTTCTCGGCCGTGAAGCCGAGCATGGCGATCGACAGCAAGGGGATCAGCGTCTACCCGTCGGCCGGCCCGTACCGGATCGCCAGCCGCGCGGTGGGCAGCCAGGTCGTGCTCGAGCGCAACCGCTTCTACAAGGGCAACCGGCCTGCGAACGCGGACCGGATCGTGATCTCGACGAACACGGACGTGAACCAGAGCCTGCTGCAGGTGCGTGCCGGCCAGGTCGACTACGACCAGTTCGGCCTGCCGCCGACGGCGCACGACGACCTCTCGCGCCAGCACGGCGTCCGCAAGGGCGGTAACGGCCGCTACTTCGTCAACACCGGCATCAACACGACGTACCTGGCGCTGAACGCGTCGCGGCCCGCCCTCGGCAAGGTCAACCTGCGCAAGGCGGTCAACCACGCGATCGACCGGCCGTCGCTGCTGCGCGTCGCCGGCAAGTACGCGGGTAAGCGGACCGACCAGATCCTGCCGCCGAACATGCAGGGCTTCCGGGACGCTGCGCTCTACCCGATCAAGGGTGCGAATCCCGTCCGCGGGCGCGCGCTCGCGAACGGGGCGAAGGACGACATCACGCTCCTCTTCACGACGAGCCCGACGTCCGTCGCCCGCGCGCAGATCCTCAAGTACAACCTCGAGCAGATCGGGCTCAGCGTCACGTTGAAGCCGCAGCCGTTCGCCGTCGCGCTGCGCACGGCCGGCACCCGCGGCTCCGACTTCGACATGTTCCTGATCGCGTGGTTCGCGGACTACCCGGACCCGTTCGACTTCATCAACGTCCTGCTCGACGGGCAGAACATCCAGGAGTCGAACAACTCGAACTACTCGTACCTGAACAGCCCGAAGTACAACAAGCTGATGGCCGACGCGGCCAAGCTCTCCGGCGCTGCACGCTACGACGCGTACGGGAAGCTCGACGTCGACATGATGAAGAACGCCGCCCCGTGGGCGCCGCTCTCGAACGGCAACGTTCGCGAGTTCATCTCGTCGCGCGTCACGAACTACCTGTTCCACCCGGTCTACGGCGGCGCGATCATGAACGCGCTCGCGATCAAGTAGCAGGACGCACCAACGCTCTGGAGCGGGGGCCGGCTCGCTGGCCCCCGCCCCCGCTCCAGAGCGATATCCCGTCGCATGGGACGGGATCCGCTCGCGCGGATCCCGTCCCGCGCAAACCCCTGAAGGGTCGCTTCGCTCCCGGCCCCAACCCCGATAACGTTGCGCACATGAGCGAGACGCTGCGCGGGCAGCTGCTGGTCGCCGCACCGATCCTCAGCGACCCGAACTTCCACCGGACGGTCGTGCTCGTCGCCGAGCACGGCGAGGAGGGCGCAATGGGGCTCGTCCTCAACCGGCCGACCGAGACGTCCGTCGGCGACGCCCTGCCGGAGTTGTCGCCGATCGCCGGCGAGGAGGAGCCGGTGTTCGTCGGCGGGCCGGTCTCGACCGGCTCGGTGCTCGCGGTCGCGGAGCTCGACGACCCCGACGACGCGTCCGAGCTCCTCTTCGGCGCCGTCGGCTTCGTCCAGGAGCCCGACGTGCCCGTCGTGCGCGGCCGTATCTTCGTCGGCTACGCGGGCTGGAGCGCCGGCCAGCTCGAGAGCGAGCTCGAGGAGGAGTCGTGGCTCGTCCTCCCCGCCGAGCCGGACGACCTCTTCAGCGACGACCCCGACGGGCTCTGGAGCGCCGTGCTCCGCCGCCAGGGCGGCCCCTACGCGCTGCTCTCGCTGATGCCGCCCGATCCATCACTCAACTAGGTCTTGACGCGGCTCTTGACCGCGGCTTGATTCACTGACGGTGGGCACCCGACGGAAGGAGGCCCATGGAAGAGGCACCGAAGACACGTCGTTACCCTCTGCTCGTCGTGCTCGCAGGAGTGATCCTGCTCGCGGCGATCTGGGCGACGATGGCGCTCGCGGGAGGCTCCTCACCGGCTGCGAAGCCGGCGGCGAAGGCTCCTGCGGCCAAGGCCCAGTCCGCGAAGGCGCAGCACGGGTACGCCGGGTTCTCCGGCGACCAGGACTGCCCGAACAAGGACCGGGGCACGTCGTCGAGCGACCTCTGACAGGCGGAGCCCGGCCGAGGTCGGGCTCCGTTCTCTAACCCGGCAGGGTCGCGCTGGCCGACGCCGTCGGGCCGCGAAGCTTTCCGTCCGACGGAGTCACCTCACACGTGAGCGTCTCGCCCGGCCGTGCGGCGTTGTTCCGGAGCGCGTCCGAGAGCGCCGCGCTCGTCAACTGGCGGACGAGCCGGCCGCCGGAGCGCCACGTGTAGCGGTAGCGGACGAGCTCGAAGTCGGGATCCTCGGTCACGAGCGAGGTTGCGACCCGGCAGACGACGACCTCGCCCGCGCGCGGCGATGCGGGCTCGAGCGACGCCCCGACGGCGTTCGGGGCGCGGTTGACGACGCGCTGCTGCGACGCGACGACGTCGAACGGCGCCTCCGCGGCGACCTTCCCACCGAGCTCGTACTCGAGGCGCCAGCCGCCGAGCTGCGCGAGGCTCAGCTTCAGCCGGCGCTTCGCCCAGCCCGCGCGCGAGCCCGACGCCGTGAGCGCGCCGGCGTAGGCGACGGTGCCGTCCGGCCGCCGGATCGTCAGCCTCCCCATTCCGGCCGCGGCGACGTTGCGCACCTCGATCCGCACGTTGACGAAGCGCACGCCGCGGACGAACGTGCCGGTGCGAACCGCCTCGTCATAGGGGAGATCCGCCTTGCCGCTGAACGCCTTCGCGCTCAGGGCGACGTCGGCGACCCACGCGTCCTCGGGGATCGCCGGCTGCCGCGCCCAGCCGGCCGTCGTCCCGCACGCGCCCGCGAACGGCTCGTAGGGCGCGAAGCTCTGGCGGACGGTGAAGTGGAGGTGCGGCCAGCTCGAGTTGCCGCTCGACGCGGTCAGCCCGATCTGCGTGCCGGCCGCGACCCATTGGCCCTTCTTGACGGTGATGCTCTTGCCGGCGAGATGCCCGTAGACGGACTGCTGCTCGCCGCCGTGGTCGAGAATGACGTGGTTGTCGAAGTTGGAGACGGTCGGGCCCCAGTTGAAGTCGCCGCCGACGCCCTGCTGGACGCTGAGCACGCGGCCGTCGAGCGCGGCGAAGACCGGCACGCCGATCTTGACCTCGCGGAAGCTGCGGACGATCGAGTCGATCCCGGTGTGGCCGTCGTAGCTGTGGCCGCCGCAGCCGAAGTCCTTCACCCCCGGCCCCTCCTGCAGGTCGACGAAGTTGGTCACGTAGACGTCCTGGCCGATCGTTCCCGCCTGCGGGTAGAAGCCGAGCAGCTGAGCCGGCGCACTCGCGGCGGCGGGGAGCGCAGCGGCGAGCGAGCAAGCAGCGATCAGCGTGGTAATGGTCTTTTTCATCCTAGAGCGTTACAGTACTGAGCAGATGAAGGCGGGTCAAGGCATGGACGATTTCGACGCGGCACTCGTCTCGTTCCTCAACTCCGACGACGAGCCCGAGCTGATCCGCCGCCTCGCGGACACGGCAGCTACTGGCCGGATGCTCGACGCGGCCGAGCTGGCGGAGCTGAACGAGCTGCTCGCGCGCACGCCGGTGACCGCGCGTCTCGTCGACGGGGGCGAGGGCCGCTACGCGCTCGACATGCGCGCTGTCGCCGACGATCCCGAGCGCGAGCTCGCAGGCTCGTTCGCCTCGCTGCTCCGCCGCGCGCCCGACCGGCTCAAGCGCTGCGAGGAGTGCCGGCGCTTCTTCCTCGACTCGACGCGCAGCCACACGCAGCGCTGGTGCACGCCGCAGTGCGGCGACCGCGCGCGTGTCCGCGCGCACCGTGCACGCGCTTCGCAATGATGTCGGCATGTTCGACCACGTCGGGATCCGCGTCAGCGACCGCGAGGCGTCGGAGCGCTTCTACGCGACGGTGCTGCGCACGCTCGGGATCGAGGCGACGCACAGCGACGAGGGGCTCGCCGAGTGGGACGACTTCGCGCTCTCAGCTGCGGACGCTGAGAGCCCCGTGACGCGGCGGCTGCACGTCGGCTTCGCCGCGCCGACGCGCGGCGCACGTGGACGAGTTCTGGCGGACCGGCACGGCGGCCGGCTACGAGAGCGACGGCGAGCCGGGGCCGCGGCCGCAGTACAGCGACGACTACTACGGCGCGTTCCTGCTCGACCCGGACGGGAACAGCATCGAGGCGGTCCACCACGGCTCGCTCCGGAACGGCGGCAACGTCGACCACCTCTGGATCCGCGTCTCCGACGTCGAGGCGGCGACGAGCTTCTACGAGACGGTCGGGCCGGCGGCCGGGTTCAGGGTCGGCACCGAGCTCGCCGACCGGACCCAGTTCGCCTGCGTCAGCGGCTCCTTCTCGGTCGTCGCCGCGGCGGAGCCGTCCGAGAACGTGCACCTCGCCTTCGCCGCGGCCGACGACGAGACCGTCGACCGGTTCCACCGCGAGGCGACGGCGGCCGGCTACCGCGACAACGGCGCCCCGGGCGAGCGGACGATCTACCACGAGGGCTATTACGCCGCGTTCGTGCTCGATCCGGACGGCAACAACGTCGAGGTGGTGAACCACAACCGGTGACGAACAAGCGGCGTAGGCTCGACGGAGCCGCCGGGAGCGGAGGTGCCGGCTTTGCCGGTGCCGGAGCGGGAATGGACGCGGCGAAGCGCCGTGGTGAGCGAGAGCGTCAGGCCGGGCTCGATCCCGACGACGAGGCCGCCCGCTGGCTCGAGCAGCAGGATCCGCCGCCGGCGCCGCCGCCCTCGAAGTCGAGGTTCAAGTCGAAGGAGCTGCACCGCTGGCGGGAGCAGCAGAAGCGCGGCGGCTGACCTCCTCGCGCACGACTGGGGCGACCTGCTTTCCGAACAGCTCGATCGCCTGCAGCGTCTGCTCGTGCGGCAGCGAGCCGACGGTGAACTGGATCAGGAAACGGTCGTGGCGGAAGAGCTCGTGCTGGTAGAGGATCTTGCGCGCCACCTCCTCCGGGTCGCCGACGACCGTCGCGCCGCGGAGCGTCCGCCCCGCGTCGTAGTCCTGCCGCTCGAGCGGGCGCCAGCCGCGCTCGGCGCCGATCCGGTCCATCATCGTCTTCAGCGGCACGAAGTAGTCCTCCGCCGCCTGCTCGGAGCTCTCGCCGACGAAGCCGTGCGAGTTGATGCTGAGCGCAGGCGGCTCGTGGCCGTTCTCCGCGGCAGCGCGGCGGTGGATCTCCGCGAACGGGACGAACCGCTCCGGCATCCCGCCGATGATCGCGAGCGCCATCGGCAGCCCGAGCGCGCCCGCGCGGTGCGCCGACTCGGGCGTGCCGCCGACGGCGACCCACAGCGGCAGCGGCTCCTGCACGGGCCGCGGGTAGACGCCCTGGACCTCGTCGCGCAGCTGCAGCAGCCGTTCGAGCTTCTCCTCGAAGAGCCGGTCGTAGTCGGCGAGGTCGTAGCCGAAGAGCGGGAACGACTCGATGAACGAGCCGCGGCCGGCCATGATCTCGGCGCGGCCGCCCGAGAGCAGGTCGACGGTGGCGAACTGCTGGAAGACGCGGATCGGGTCGTCGGAGCTGAGCACGCTGACGGCGCTCGTGAGCCGGATCCGCTTCGTCCGCACGGCCGCCGCGGCGAGCACGGTCGCGGGCGACGAGACGGCGAAGTCGGGCCGGTGGTGCTCGCCGACGCCGAAGACGTCGAGCCCGACCTCGTCGGCGAGCTCGATCTCCTCGATCAGGTTCCGCAGCCGCTCCTCGGGGCCGAGCCCGGACGTCAGCTCCGCGAAGGTGTAGACGCCGAGCTCCACCGCGGCATGGTCGCAGCTGCGTGCAGAGTTAGGAGGCGATGAGCGAGCACGAGACCCTGCGGACGGTCAGCGAGGCCGTGCTCGGCGTCGCCGCCGAGCTCTCGGTCGACGAGGTGCTGCAGCGGCTCGTCGAGAGCGCGCGCGAGCTCGCGGGCGCGAGGTACGCGGCGCTCGGCCTGCCCGACGGCGACGGCGGCTTTCGCCGCTTCCTCACCGCCGGCATGAGCGACGAGCTGATCTCCTCGCTCGGCCCGTTGCCGCGGCAGCACGGCGTCCTCGGCGCGATGCTCGAGAGCCGCGACGCCTATGCGACCACCGACATCCACGAGCATCCGCGCTTCCGCGGCTGGTGGCCCAAAGGCCATCCCGACATGCGTTCGTTCCTCGGCGTCCCGATCGTCGCGCCGGCCGGTGTCGTCGGCGCCTTCTACCTGACCGAGAAGCTCGACGCGGCCGACTTCACGCGCGAGGACGAGGAGCTGATCACGCTCCTGGCCGCGCATGCCGCGATCGCGATCGCGAACGCGCGGCTGCACGAGGAGACGCGCGAGCTCTCGATCGTCGCCGAGCGCAACCGCCTCGCCCTCGACCTGCACGACGCCGTCAGCCAGAAGCTCTTCGGGCTCGTGCTCGAGGCGGAGGCGGCCGCGACCCTGCTCGAGCGCGACCCGGCGGCTGCCCGCGAGCGCGTCGGGCGGCTGCAGGCGCTCGCCCGCGAGGCGCTCGACGAGCTCGGGTCGCTCGTCTTCGAGCTGCGGCCGCCCGACCTCGCGCGCGACGGGCTCGCCGGGGCGCTGCGCAAGCACGTCGAGGTGCTGCGGCGGCTCGGGCACGAGCAGGTCGAGCTGGTCGTCGCGGACACGCCGGAGCCGGACGAGGCCCGTGACGCCGACGTCCTCCGGATCGCCCAGGAGGCGCTGCAGAACGCGCTCAAGCACGCGAACGCCGGCCGGGTCGCCGTCAGCCTGCGCGCCGGCGACGGGCTGCTGCTGGAGGTTGCGGACGACGGCGTCGGCTTCGACCCGGCGTCCGCAGACGTGCGCTCGCGCAGGCTCGGCCTGACCTCGATGGAGGAGCGTGCCAGGCGGATCGGCGCCACGCTCGAGATCGCGTCCACGCCCGGTGCCGGGACGACCGTTCGCCTGGAGGTGGCCGGTGGCTGAGCCGATCCGCGTCCTCGTCGTCGACGACCACGCCGTCGTCCGCGCAGGGCCTGCGCGGGCTGCTCGAGCTGCAGGACGGGATCGAGGTCGTCGGCGACGCCGAGGACGGCGAGGCAGGCGTCGAGGCCGCAACGCGGCTGCGCCCGGACGTGATCCTGATGGATCTCGTCATGCCGGAGCTCGACGGCGTCGCCGCGATGCGGCTGCTGCGGGAACGGCTGCCCGAGACACGCGTGATCGTCCTGACGAGCTTCCTCGACGACGACAAGCTGCTGCCCGCGCTCCGGGCCGGTGCGGCCGGCTACCTGCTGAAGAACGCGGAGCCGCAGGAGGTCGTGCGCGCGGTCCGCACGGCGCATGCCGGCGAGACGCTGCTCGACCCGGTCGTCGCGGCTCGTCTCGTCGAGACGCTGGCCGCCGACGATCGCGGCGATCCGATCGACCGGCTGACGCCGCGCGAGCGTGAGGTGCTGGTGCTGATCGGCCGCGGCTACGCGAACAAGCGGATCGCGCTCGAGCTCGGCCTCGCGGAGAAGACCGTGAAGACGCACGTCGGGCACGTGCTCGCGAAGCTCGGCGTCTCCGACCGCACGCAGGCTGCGGTGGCGGCGGTTCGAGCCGGCCTCGTTCCGCAGCGGTCCTAGGACCAATTGCGTCTGGCGCTCGGGACCGCACCGCGGCGATCCTGGGAGCACCCGACGAAGGAGACGATCGATGAGCACCGCGAGCGAGCAGATCACGGCCGAGGTCACGTCCTGGCCCGGCGTGCAGGCGGAGCACGGCACGCGCGGCGAGTTCGCGTTCAAGCTCGGCGGCCGCGAGCTCGGCCACCTCCACGGCGACCAGGTCGCGCACTTCGGCTTCCCGAAGGACGTCTGGCGCGAGCTCTACGCCGCAGCAGCGGATCGACTACCACCCGGTCTTCCCCGGCCGGCCGGGGTTCGCGGCGCGCCGGATCGAGACCGACGAGGACGTCCAGCGACGTGATCGCGCTGCTGCGGCTCAACTACGACCGCGCCGTCGCCCGTCACGGCGTCCCGGCGGAGGCGGCATGAGGGGCATCGTCACCGGCGCGTCGCGCGGCCTCGGGCTCGCGCTGACGCGGGCGCTCGCCGAGCGCGGCTGGGAGCTCGTCGTCGACGGGCGCGACGCGGCTGCGCTGCGAGCGGCCGTGGCCGACCTGCCCGGCGTCGTCGCCGTCCCGGGCGACGTCACCGACCCGGAGCACCGCTCGCGCCTGCTCGAAGCCGCCGGCGACGAGCCTCGACCTGCTCGTCAACAACGCGAGCAGCCTCGGCCCGACCCCGCTGCCGCCGCTCTCGATCTACCCGCTCGACGAGCTGCGGCGGCTCTACGAGGTCAACGTCGTCGCGCCCACTGGCGCTGGCGCAGCTGGTGCTGCCGCGACTGCGCGCCGGCGGCCGCATCGTCAACATCAGCTCCGACGCCGCCGTCGAGCCGTACGAGACCTGGGGCGGCTACGGCTCCTCGAAGGCGGCGCTGGCCCAGCTGACGGCGATCCTCGGCGCCGAGCAGCCGGCGCTCCGCGTCTACGCGGTCGACCCGGGCGACATGCGCACGCAGATGCAGCAGGACGCGTTTCCCGGCGAGGACATCTCCGACCGGCCGCCGCCGGAGGAGAGCGTTCCCGGCCTGCTCGCGCTGATCGAGGGCGACCTGGCCGAGCGGCGCGCTACCGCGCGCGCGAGCTCGTCGGAGCGTCGGCGTGAGCGCGCTCGCGTTCGAGCTGCCGGACGGGCTCGAGGCGCACGAGCCGCCCGAGGCCCACGGCGGCCGGCGAGACGACGTCCGGCTGCTCGTCTCCGACGTCGAGCGGCAGCAGATCTCGCATGCGCGCTTCGCCGAGCTGCCGAGCTTCCTCGCCGCCGGCGACCTCGTCGTCGTCAACACCTCGGCCACGCTTCCCGCCGCGCTGCCGGCGACGCGGGCGGACGGCACCGAGCTCGAGCTGCGGCTCTCGACGCCGGCGCCCGGCCGGGACGACGACGTCTGGATCGTCGAGCTCCGCCGCGGCGACGCCCCGTTCGGCGGCGCAGCGGTCGGAGAGAGGATCGCGCTGCCCGGAGGAGCGTCCGCCGAGCTCGTCGCCCGCTACGCCGGTGTCCGGCTCCTCGTCGCGCGGCTCGAGCTGCCGGCGCCGCTCACCGACTACCTGGCCGAGCACGGCCGGCCGATCCGCTACGGGTACGTCCCGGAGAGCTGGCCGCTCGACGCCTACCAGACCGTCTACGCGCTCGAGCCGGGCAGCGCGGAGATGCCGAGCGCCGGGCGTCCGTTCACCGCCGAGCTGATCACGCAGCTCGTCGCCCGAGGCGTCCTCGTCGCGCCGGTGACGCTGCACACCGGCGTCTCCTCGCCGGAGCGGCACGAGCGCCCGTACCCGGAGCGCTATCGCGTTCCCGCGCAGACGGCACGGCTCGTCAACGCCGTCCACCTCTGGGGCGGACGGGTGATCGCGACCGGGACGACGGTCGTCCGCGCGCTCGAGACGGCCGCGCAGCCGGACGGCACGGTCGACGCGGGCGAGGGCTGGACGAACCTCGTGGTCACGCCCGAACGCGGGCTCTGGACGGTCGACGGGCTGCTGACCGGCCTACACGAGTCCGCGTCGTCACACCTCGCGATGCTCCGGGCGGCCGCCGGCGACGACCTCGTCGCACGCAGCTACCGCGAGGCGCTCGCGCACGGCTACCGCTGGCACGAGTTCGGCGACAGCCACCTGATCCTCGCTCGCTAGACGATCAGCTTCCGCGTCATCGCGCGGATCGCGAGCCGCCACATCACGAGCCCGAAGACGACGAGGACGAGGACGCTGACGACGTCGCTCCAGCCCTCGAAGCCGAACGCCGCGTGCCGGACGAGCTCGACGCAGTGGTGGAGCGGGTTCAGCTTCGCGAGGAACTGCGCCCAGTCCGGCAGGTCGTCGATCGGGAAGAACGTGCCGGCGACGAGGAAGAGCGGCGTCAGCACGGCGCTGACGATGTAGCTGAAGTTGTCGATCGACTTGGCGAAGCCGGCGACCGAGATCCCGAAGCACGCCCAGCCGAAGCCCGGAGAGCCAGCAGATGAACGGCACCGCGAGCATCCCCCAGGAGGGGTCGAGGCCGAAGGCGATCGCGACGAGGAGCGGCACGTTGCCGTAGACGCCGGCGCGCGTGGCGATCCAGAGCGCCTCGGCGGTGACGAGCTCCTCCGTGTCGACCGGCGCGGCGAGGATCGCGTCGTAGGTGCGCTGGAACTGGTACTTGACGAACGTGCCGAACATCGCCGGGAACGCGCTCGAGAAGAGCACGGCGGTCGCGACGATCCCCGTGCCGATGAACTCGATGTAGTCGTAGCCCGCGACGCTGCTGACGAGCGAGCCGAAGCCGAAGCCGAACGCGAGCAGGTAGATCGTCGGCTCGACCGTCGACGAGAAGGTCGCCGCGCGCCAGTAGGAGGAGAAGTTGACGACCTCGCGGACGAGCACGCCCGTGATCGCCGAGCGCTCGAGCCGGCCGAGCCGGCGTTCGCGCGGCGCTCGCGCGGTCGTGACGGCCATCAGCCGATCTCCTCGCCGGTGAGGAGGACGAAGACGTCCTCGAGGTTCGCCGCTCGCCGCTCGCCGTCGATCCCGATCCCGTTGCCGTTCTCGATCCCGAGGATCGAGACGCTCGTGCCCGTGCGCCGCGTGCGCAGGCCCTCCGCGCCGGCCTCCGCCTCGACCTCGGCCAGCCGCGCCGGCGGGCCGTAGACCTCGAGCACCTCCGAGCCGGCGTGCTCGCTGACGAGCTGCGCCGGCGGCCCGGCGGCCACCGCCTTGCCGTGGGACATGATCATCACCGTGTCGGCGAGGCGCTGCGCCTCCTCGATGTAGTGCGTCGACATCAGGATCGTCGTCCCCTCGCTGCGGAGCGCGTCGATCAGCGCCCACAGCTCCTGCCGCACCTGCGGATCGAGCCCGACGGTCGGCTCGTCGAGGAGCACGAGCCGGGGCCGGTGGACGAGCGCCCGCGCGATCAGCAGCCGCCGGCGCATGCCGCCGGAGAGCTCGTCGACGCGCGCGTCGCGCCGGTCGACGAGCCGCGCCAGCTCGAGCGCCCGCTGGATCGCGTCGCGCCGCTCTGCCCGGCCGATCCGGTAGAGGTACGCGAAGACGAGCAGGTTCTGCTCGACCGTGAGCGTGACGTCGAGGTTGTCGAGCTGCGGCGTCACGCCGAGCTGCGCCCGCGCCTGCTTCGACTCGTCGCGGCAGCTTGAAGCCGAGCAGCTCGAGCTCGCCCTCGTCGGGGAGCGCCTGCGCGGTCAGCAGCCGCATCGTCGTCGACTTGCCGGCGCCGTTCGGCCCGAGCAGGCCGACGCAGGTGCCCTCGGGCACGTCGAGATCGAGGCCGTCGACGGCCGTGATCTCGCCGTAGCGCTTGACGACGCCGCGGAGGCGGA
This sequence comes from uncultured Gaiellaceae bacterium, assembly GCA_963738795.1. Classification (GTDB taxonomy): domain Bacteria; phylum Actinomycetota; class Thermoleophilia; order Gaiellales; family Gaiellaceae; genus Gaiellasilicea. The sequence goes on from CAVTXQ010000005.1 coordinate 155,777, forward strand.
TCGCCAGCTCGGTCACATGCCCTCGAGCACCGAGAGGACGTTGCCGGCGGGTCGGTGAACCATGCGATCGTCGGCCCCTCGTCCCCGCGTGCGATCCCCTTCTCGTCCTGGCCGAAGCCGTCGTAGTGCTCGAACGTGACGCCGGCCGCCGTCAGCCGGTCGACCGCCTGCTCGACGTCGTCGACCGGGAAGTTGAGGACGGTGAACACCGGCGGGCTCGTGGTCCGGCTTCGGGTAGATGAACACGCTGCTGCCGCCGGCGAGCTGGAGCGCGAGCCCGTCCATCTCGTCCTGCACGTCGAGCCCGAGCGTCTCGCCGTAGAACTGCTTCGCCTTGGCGACGTCGTCGACTGCGAAGGTCGAGAACGCCTTGCTCTCCTTCAACATCAACCCACCTCCGTTGCGGTTTCACCCATGGCGTGCGGATCCATCGCCGGCGCCGGCCCGCCCCGCAGGAAGACGCCTGCGACGACCGCCGCCGCGACGGCGAAGAGGGTGCCGATCACGAACGCGGCCTGATAGCCGTCGACGAGAGCGGCCGGCGAGGTGTCGCCGCCGGTCACCGCCGCCGCGACGCTCGCGAGCACGGCCAGGCCGAGCGCGCCGCCCATCATGAACGACGTGTTGACGACGCCCGACGCCACGCCCGCGTCCTCCGGCTGCACGTCGCCCATCGCGGCGAGGAAGAGCGGGTTCATCGCCATGCCGATGCCGACGCCGAGGATCAGCATGCTCGGGAGCGCGTCGACCGCGAAGCTGCCGTCGACCGGCACGCGCGCGAAGAGCCCGAGCCCGATCGCGACGAGCGTCATCCCGACGACGAGCGGCACCTTGACGCCGTAGCGCATGACGAGCTTCGCCGAGAGGCCGAGCGAGAAGGCGCCCATGATCAGGTTCGCGGGCAGGAACGCGAGACCCACCTCGAGCGGGCTGTACCCGAGCACGAGCTGCAGGTAGAGCGCCGCGAGGAAGAACATCGCGAACATCGCCGCCGACCAGAGGATGCCGACGACGTTCGAGGTCGCGACGCTGCGCAGCTTGAAGAGCCCCAGCGGCATCAGCGGCGATTCGACCCGCGACTGGCGCCACACGAAGAACGCGAGGCCGGCGGCGGCGACGCCGAGCAGGCCCAGCGTCCGCGCGGACGTCCAGCCCTGCTCGTTGCCGTTCACGATCGCGTAGACGGCGAGCATCAGCGACGCGGTGACGGTGATCGCGCTGGCGATGTCGAGGCTCCGCGAAGCGCCTTCGAGCCGCGTGCCCGGGATCAGCACCAGGCAGGCCGCGATCACGCCGATCCCGATCGGGATGTTGACGAGGAAGATCCAGCTCCAGCTGAGGAGGTCGGTGAGGACGCCGCCCGCGAGGACGCCGATCGAGCCGCCGCCGGCGGCGACGAAGCCGATCACGCCCATCGCCTTCGCGCGCTCGGCCGGCTCGGTGAAGAGCGTCATGATCAGCGAGAGCGCGACGGCCGCGACGATCGCGCCGCCGATGCCCTGGATCGCGCGGCCGGCGACGAGCATCTCCGGCGAGGTGGCGAGCCCGCAGAAGAGCGAAGCAAGCGTGAAGAGGCCGACGCCGAGCACGAACACGCGCCGGTGGCCGTAGATGTCGCCGAGACGTCCGGCCAGGAGCAGGAAGCCGCCGAACGTGAGCGTGTACGCGTTGATCACCCACGCCAGCGACGCCTCCGAGAAGCCGAGATCCTCGCGGATCGAGGGCAGCGCGACGTTGACGATCGAGATGTCGAGCACGATCAACAGGTCGCCCAGGCAGAGGACGTAGAGGGCAAGCCATTTCTTACGGGCGTCGGCGATGGTCATCGAATCCTCCTCATCGTTGCGTTCTACCTGTTCGACTCCGGGCTACCGCGAAACTCATCGGTCGGCAGGGCCGATGAGTTCCCGGGACAAAAGCGGTCCATCTGGTAATGGACTTCTCGATCTGGGGCCCGATCGCCCGGGACGACCTACCCGGGCTCTGCGACCGCGTCTGCGCGCTGCTGCGCGAGCACGACCCCGAGATCGCGCGCTGCGATGTCCGCAGCGTCGACGTCGACGCCGTCACCGTCGACGCCCTCTGCCGGCTCCAGCTCGCCGCGCGGCGGCAGGGCTGTCAGGTGCAGCTGCAACACGCGTCTGTCGAGCTGCGCGAGCTCGTCGCGTTCATGGGGCTCGCCGACGTGCTGCCGGACTAGCTGTCGAGCCGAAGCGGAAGCCCGAACTGCGGGAAGATCGTCTCGGTCTCGAGGAAGAACGTGAACTCGACGATGCGGCCGTCCTCGATCTCGAGCACCTGCAGCGCCCACGGGTCGAAGCCCGACCCGGAGTCGCTCGGCTTGTACTGGCCGAACGCCGGCGAGCCGTTCGCGGACACCGTCGGGATCACGCGGGAGCCGCGGCACCCGATCCCGGGGCCGAACCACCAGCTGAAGACGTCGTCGCGCCCCTGCAGCCACATGTCGAACGGCGGCATCGACTGCGTCGCGTCCTCGTGGATCAGCGACGTGAGCGCGTCCATGTCGTAGCGCTCGAACGCGTCGACGTAGCGGGCGAGCAGCTCCGCGTTCGCCCCGTCGACGGCGGGCGGCGTGTCGGCGGCGGCGACGTTGCCGGCCTCGAGCGTCGCGCGGGCGCGCTGGAGCGCGCTGTTCACGGATGCGACGCTCGTCTCGAGCAGCTCCGCGACCTCGCTCGCCTTCCAGCGCAGCACCTCGCAGAGGATCAGCGACGGCGCGCTGGCGCGGCGGCAGGTGCTGCAGCGCGGCGACGAAGGCAAGCCGGATCGTCTCACGCGACTCGACCTCGACCGCGGGGTCGGGGATCGGCTGGATCCACGTCACCTCGGGCAGGACGTTGCAGGTTCGACGCGAGCGGCTCCTGCGCCGGCCCGAGGTCCATCGGCCGCGCGCGGCGCTCCCGCCCGTTGAGCATGTCGAGGCAGACGTTCGTGGCGATCCGGTAGAGCCACGAGCGCAGCGCCGCGCGGCCCTCGAAGCGCTCGTAGCCGCGCCAGGCGCGGATGAACGTCTCCTGCACCGCATCCTCGGCCTCGAACGACGAGGCCAGCATCCGGTAGCAGTAGGCGGTCAGCTCCCGGCGATGCTGCTCGAGGCTGGTCTCGAGATCAGCGACTGCGGGATTCGCCGTCGGCGGTGACTCCTGCATGCAGGTCATCGTACGTAGGGACGGCCCGGCGCCGCGGAACTCATCGCTCCGCGGCGGCGGGACCGCCGGATCGCTACTCGTACTGCAGCGCCTCCAGCACGTTCAGCTTCGACGCACGCCTCGCCGGCAGGATCGCGGCCAGCATTCCGGCCAGGATCGCCACGACGACGAAGACGGCGAGGGTTCCGACCGGCACTGCGAACACGATCCCGTACTTGGAGAGCGCGAGCGTCGTGATCACGGCCAGGAACAACCCGACCCCGATTCCAAGCGCCGCTCCGATCAATGCCGTGACGATGCTCTCGTGCCTGATCATCCGGCGCACCTGGCGCCGGGTCATCCCGATCGCGCGCAGCATGCCGAGCTCGCGCGTCCGCTCGAAGACCGAGAGGACGAGCGTATTGACGACGCCGAACAGGCTCACGATCACTGATAGCCCGAGCAGGGCGTAGAGGATGTTCAGGGTCGTCTTCAGCTCCGAGAGCTGGCTCGTCCTTGAACTCGTCGCGGGTCTTCACCTCGACGTCCGGGTAGGCCGAGACGCTGCTCGCCAGCGCCGCTGTGTTGGCGTCGCTGGGGTCGCCGCTGACGTTGAGCAGGGTCAGGTCGTTGTCGCGGCTCGCGAAGGAGGCATCGAAGCTCTGCTTCGAGATCGCGACACCGTTACCGAACGGTGAGCCGCCCTTCGGCTCGTCGAAGATCCCCTCGATCCGCAGATCCAGGGTCGCCCCGGTCGGCGTCCTCACGATCACGGGTGAGCCGATGCGCAGGTTGTTGTCCTCGGCGTAGCGGTCGGTCACGAAGGCGCCGTCGTCGCCGAGCTCGGCGGGGACGCTGCTGTCGCCGCTCGTCCACGTCATCGCGACGACCTTCGTCACGTCGGCGTCGACGCCGGTGACGTGGATCGTGTCTCCATCGCCGCGTTTGGCGTCGCCCCCGCGAATCTCGGAGACGAGCTCGACCCCGGGCGCCGTGCGCGCGGACGCAGCCACCTGGTCCGAGACGGGCTCGGAGCCGGCCGTGAGAGCGTAGTCGGCGACGAAGAGCTCGTTGACGGCGTCGGTGAAGGACGCGTTGACACCCTTGCCCAGCACGGCGACGAAGGTGATCAGCGCGAGCCCGATCATCACGGCGGCGGCCGTTGAGGCGGTGCGGGTCGGATTTCGGACCGCGTTCTGACGCGCCAGGCTTCCGGCCATGCCACCGAACCGGGCGCCCGGAGCGCCGACCACGAACGCGAGCGGCCGGACGACGCGCGACGCCACCATCGCGACGCTCACGAACAGGAGCAGGACGCCGAGCACGAGCGCGATGATCCGCACCGCGATCTCGAGACCGCTCGCGAAGACGCCGTACGAGAAGAGCGCCGAGCGCGAGCGCGAAGACGCCGACGGACACCCGAACGGCGTAACGGGCGAAGCGCGAGGGTGGCAGCACCGAGCCTTCGCGCACCGCGGCGATCGGCTGGATGCGGGTGGCCCGGACGGCGGGCCGCAGGCTCGCCAGCAGCGCGATCAGCGTCCCGACGGCGAGGCTGACGACGATCGTCCTGGTCGAGAAGACGATTCCTCCGCTCGGGAGGGCGATCCCGATCGCGTCGAGGAGCGCCTTGAGGCCAACGGCGATCCCGAGACCGAGGAAGAGCCCGATCGACCGAGCCGATGAAGCCGACGACGACGGACTCGAGCACGACCGACCACAGCACCTGCCGCCGCGACGCACCGAGCGTCCGCAGGGTCGCGAGCTCCCGCAGACGCTGTGCGACGGTGATCGCGAGCGTGTTCGCGATCACGAAGCTGCCGACGAACAACGCGATTCCGCCGAAGCCGAGCAGGAAGTACTTGATGAAGTCCAGCCCCTGCTGGGTGTCGCTCGCAGTCCGCACTCGCCTGTTCGACGGCGGACTTGACCTGAGTCGTCTCGGAGAGCAGCGGGCGGATCTGACCGAGCAGCTCCGGCGTCGTGACGCCCTCGTCGGCGCTGACGCGGATCAGGTCGAGCTTGCCGCGCTTGTCGAACAGCGCCTGTGCGGTCGGGAGGTCGAAGACCGTGATCGTGGCGCTCCCGAGCGAGTCGACGGTCCCGAACCTGACGATGCCGGTGAGCTCGTACTTCCGGACCGGGCCGTCACCGAAAGCACTCACGGTCTGGCCGACCTCGAACTCGTGTTTCTCCGCAGTCGACTTGTCGATCGCGATCTGGCGATCGCCGCTCGGCCAGCTGCCGCCGACGAGCTGGAGCGGATTGAGGCTCTGGTCGCCCTCGGCCTCGACGGCGAACGCGATCCCGTCGTCGGCTCCGCCGATCGGCTCGCCGGCCTCGTCCACGAGGCGCGCCTCGTCCTCGATCGAGCCCTGGGCCAGGTCGACCCCCGGCAGCGCCTCGACCTCGCGCAGCACGGCTGCGTCGAAGGACGGCGCGTCGGCGGTGTCGTCGGCGGTACTCGTCGCATCCTTCGCGCTGATGACGGCGTCGGTGTCGGCGTACGACTCCTCGTAGATCCCGTCGAAGGTCTTGCCGAGCGTGTCCGTCAGCACGAAGCTGCCGCTGATCATCGAGACGCCGAGCACGATCGCGAACGCGGTCAGCGCCGCGCGCAGCTTCCGGCCGAGCAGTCCCTTGAGCGCGACGCCGATCACGACGCCGTCACCTCTTCCAGCGCAGCCAGGATCTCGTGCGTCGTCGACGGACCCACGTCCTTGACGATCTGGCCGTCGGCGAGGAAGAGAATCCGGTCCGCGATCGCAGCTGCGTGCGGATCGTGCGTGACCATGATCGTCGTCTGACCGTAGCCGTCGACCGACTCGCGCAGCAGGGCGAGGATCTCCGCCCCCGTCCGCGAGTCGAGGTTGCCGGTCGGCTCGTCCGCGAACATCACCGTCGGCCGCGACACGAGCGCACGGGCGATCGCGACGCGTTGCTGCTGCCCACCGGAGAGCTCCGAGGGCCGGTGCGAGAGGCGATCGGCGAGACCGACGGTCGTCGTCAGCTGCTCGAGCCACCCGGGATCGGGCTTCTCGCCCGCGATCGAGAGCGGCAGGACGATGTTCTCCTTCGCGGTCAGCATCGGGAGCAGGTTGAAGAACTGGAAGATGAAGCCGATGTGCTGGCGCCGCAGCTTCGTCAGCTCCGAGTCGTTCAGGTCGCCGAGCGCCGTCCCGGAGATCCAGACCTCGCCTTCCGTCGGCTTGTCGAGGCCGGCGAAGATGTGCATCAGCGTCGACTTGCCCGAGCCGGACGGGCCCATCACGGCGGTGAGCTTGCCGCTCATCACCTCGACCGAGACGCCCTGCAGCGCGTGCACCGCCGTGTCACCCTCGCCGTACTGGCGCGTGATCCCTGCGCCGGCAACGACCGGGACGGCCGTCACTGGCTCCTGCTGCTCTGTCTGAACGACAACGGTGCGCATCAGAACTCCTTCAGTCGGGGTCGAGGAGCGTGCGGTCGAAGAACCCGACCACCCGGCGCTCGTACTCGGCCGGCTCGGTCGTGATACCGGCGATGTGCTGGCCGTTCGGGACCTCCCAGAGCTGCTTCGGCTGGCGCGCGGCCGCGTAGAGAAGCTTGTTCGGCTTCACCTCGCTGCCGCCCTGGCCGTTTTCGCCGTAGACGAGGAAGACGGCGGTCGGTGCGATCTTGGCGATCTCGCTCTTCAGGCTGGCCGGCGGCAGGGTGCTGGTGAAGAGGGCGGTCGCGGCCGTCACAGGGCCGAAGCCCATGATCGCGTCCAGCGTGCTCGTGTTTTCGAAGTGATCTCGGATCGACTGCCCGCTCCCGCCTTCGGAGACGACCGCCTTGAACGCGTCCGAGTTTGCGGCGGCGTGGATCAGCATCTCGCCGCCGACCGAGAGCCCGAGCCCGCCGATCCGGCTCGCGTCGACGTCGGAACGGCTGCGCAAGTACTCGGTCGCCGCATGCAGGTCGCGGTCGCCGACCCAGCCGAACGTGTTCGGGTCGCCCTCGCTGGCACCTTCGCCGCGCCGGTCGAAGAGGAGGACGCCGTAGCCGTGCTCGACGAGCATGCGCGTGTGCTTCTGCGGGCCGGAGCGGCCCGGGAAGGCGATCACGGTCGCGCCGTTCCGCGACGGGATGAACCAGCCTTCGAGCCGGAGCCCGTCGCTCGTCGTGAAGGTGACGTCCTCGTGTGCTGCGCCGAGATTCGGGCTCGGGACGACCGCCCGCGCGGTGTGCGTGACGACGTACGCAATCGACGTCGGGAAGAGCACGAACCCGATCAGCAGGACAACTCCCGCCAGAACGAGGCCGCGCCGCAGGTAACGGCGGCGACGGCTGTCGTCGGTCCGCCTGCTCCGCCAGAGCACCCTGATTCCGACCCCGAGCAGGACGAAGCCGGCGAGCATGGACAGAAAGCCGGTGAAGTCGTCGCCGGAGGGTCGGTCCGCGAACGTGTAATAGGCGGCCTCGGTGCCGGCGAGCACGCCGAGGAACCCGTAGAGGAGCGCGAGCGCAGCCTGTGCTCCTGCCCGCACACGGGGATACGCCCACGCGCCGGCCACGACGAGCGCGAGCAACCCGAGCCCGCCCGGGACGTGGTCGGCCGCGCTCATCCCCGGCTCGGGCTGGAGGAAGTTGTCGTCGACGACGTGGAGCCCGACGAGGCCGATCGAGGCGAGGGCGATCCGCTGCTCGGTTGCGAGGCGCGCCAGGGCGCTACGCGAGGGGGCGAACGCTGCGGCGACGGTCATACGATGAGACTCGCAGCCGACTCGGCGCCGAGGAATGCGGCAAGCAGGGGGATCGGGGGCGGGTTTCCTGGGGTATCCGGGGTGCGGTTCGCACCCGCCGGGCTCAGGAGCGGAGGAACATCAAGACCGCCAGCACCCGCCGCGACTCGCTGCGCGTCGAGGGCAGGTCCAGCTTCTCGAAGATCGCCGAGACGTACTTCTCGACGCTGCCGACCGTGAGCACGAGGCGGTCCGCGATCCCCTGATTCGAGCTGCCTTCGGCCATCAACTCGAGCACCTCGCGCTCGCGCGGCGTCAGCTTCGCGACGGGATCGTCCGGCCGTTCGCGCGAGAGCAGCGTCTGGACGATGACCGGGTCGAGCGCCGACCCTCCCCCGGCGACGCGCGCAACCGCGGCGACGAAGTCGTCGACGTCGCGAATCCGATCCTTGAGCAAGTAGCCGACACCGTCGGGCGAGTCGGAGAGCAGCGTCAGCGCGAGCCCGAGCTCGACGTACTGGGAGAGGACGAGGACTCCCACTCCGGGATACTGCGCCCGAATCTCGAGCGCGGCGCGAATCCCCTCGTCCTGGTGTGTGGGCGGCAGCCGGATGTCGACGATCGCGACGTCGGGTGCGTAGCTGCGGACCTTTAGCATCAGGTCGTCCGCGTCCCCGCACTGGCCGACGACCTCGTGGCCCGCGTCGCGGAAGAGCCGCGAGAGGCCGTCGCGCAGTAGGACGCTGTCCTCGGCGATCGCTACACGCACGGGATCTCCGCCCTGACGCGCGTGCCCCCGCCGTGCGGTGTCCAGACGCGCAACCGGCCGCCGAGCGCCTCGACGCGGTCGGCCAGGCCGCGGAGACCTGACCCCTCCTCGCTGTCGGCGCCGCCGACGCCGTCGTCGACGATCTCGATCGTGATGCCCCCGTCCACACGGCCCACCGTCACGTCGACGTTCGCTGCGTGCGCGTGCTTGGCGACGTTGGTCAGGCTCTCGGCGACGACGTAATAGGCAGCGACCTCGACGGGCTCCGGCAGCCTCCCGCCGACGTCGACGGAGAGCCGAACGGGGAGCGGCGCGCGTGCGGCCACCTGCTCGAGCGCGACCGCGAGCCCGTGGCCGGTGAGGACAGCCGGATGGATCCCGCGCGCGAGGTCGCGCAGCTCGGCGAGCGAGAGATCGACCTCGCGCTGCGCGACGTCCAGTTGCGCGCGCGCATCCGGGTCGGCCAGGCTGCGCTCGAGCAGCTTCAGGTTGAGCGCCAGCGCCACCAGCCGCTGTTGCGCGCCGTCGTGCAGGTCCCGTTCGAGGCGCTTGCGCTCTTTCTGCCCTTCCTCGATCACGCGCGCGCGCGACCCGCGGACCTCCTCCAGGCGCGCGCGCAGGTCGACGTGGAGCTGAGCGTTCTCGATCCCGATTCCGGCCGCGGCCGTCACCGCGGCGAGTAGCTCCGGCTCGTCCAGCAACGACCGGTCGTGCATCAACGCAGCGACGTGACGGCCCTCTCGGTCGATCAGCGTCGTCGCCTGCTGTCCGTCGCCGTCCGGCAGGCTGACCAGCCGGCCGTCGAGGTCGCCGTACGTCCCGTAATTCGGCAACCAGTAGGCGAGTGTCGCCGATGGATCGTGGAGGGCGCGTGCGATCGCCGCACGGAGCTCGGCAGGAGCCGGTTCCGACCGCAGAGCAAGGACGAGGTCGCCGATCGCGACGCGGGCGAGGCGCGAGCGCAGCAGGCCGACGACAAACGCGACCGGGACGGTCGCCAGCACGACAAGAGTCACCGTCAGCTGGGTCTGTGACCTCGTGCCGTTGATCAGGTCCAGCGCGAGCAGCGCCCCGAACGAGAGCATCGTGGCGCCGCCCGCGAGCACCGGCAGGAGTACGCGACGGAGCGGCGGACTCGCGTGCCACCACCTCCAGACGAGGACGAGGAAGAGCGAGAGCGTCGCGGCGAGCAGGAGCCCGCGCTGGCCCTTGTCGATCCAGTCGGCGGCGCGATCGTTCGGAAAGAAGCCGAGGTCGTTGACGACGTCGGGGTCGTCGAGGAAGAGCAGCCAGAGAGGTTGTGCGACGAGCAGCGGGATCGCGAATGCGACGACCAACGCGCCTTCCAGCCGGCCGCGGATGACGCGACTGTGCGGAAAGACGAGGAGCAGGACGACAAACGCGATCGTCCAGTAGTCCGTGCCGAGCAGGCCGACCGTCTGGATGATCGACGAGTCGACCTGTGCTGCCAGGGGTGCGACGAAGAAGAGGAAGCCGGTGGCGACCATGAGCGCGCCCACGCGCTCCGCTGGCCGTCGCTGCCACGCAACCAGCCCTGCCGCAACGAACGACCCGCCGGTCAACCGGTAGACGACATCCGACACGGTCGTCGAGCCGCCGTCTGCGACGACGGGCCAGAGGGCGCCGATCGTCCCCAGCGCAGCCTGCTACCCAGAGGATCGACCAGAGCGCCGCACGGCGCTTTCGCAACGACAACCCGCGCGGCAGTTGCTCGTCGCGGGCAGCGGGCGCGTAGCTCGTCATCGCCTGCTCCTTTCGGCCCGACCCGGGGCCTGCCACAGACCATACGCCCCTTGCCCGGGCGCGAACAGGCCGCGATTCGTCCCGGCTTCGGCCATTTCGTGCCCCATCGAGTACCATTTGGGCACGCGGGGCCCGTCGTTTCGTGCCCTGACACGCGATTGCCGCGTCTCTTCGATGCGGAGGGAGGCAGCATGGGAGTCAAGGAAGAGAAGGTCGAGCTGGACGGGGAGATCCTCGAGGCGTTCGGCGGCGGCATGTTCAAGATCGCCTTCGAGAACGGCCACGAGGCGATCGGCTACACGTCGGGCAAGATGCGCCGCTACCGGATCCGGATGGCGCCGGGCGACAAGGTCAAGGTCGAGCTCTCGCCGTACGACCCGACGCGCGGCCGCATCGTCTACCGGGAGCGCTGATCGTGCTCGGGCGGATGCGCTGGTTCAACGAGACGCGCGGCGACGGCATGATCGAGTGCGAGGACGGCGAGCCCTACCAGGTGCTCGCGGCCGACTTCGTCACCGCACCTCCCGTCGGCCGCTGCGCCGGGATCGAGGTCACGTTCCGTCGCCGCCGACCCGGGTCACGCGGTCGATGTCGTGCTGAGCGAGGACGACGTCCCGGCGCGCCGCGCGCGGTTGCGCTCGCACCGCGTCATGCGCGGACCGTCCTGAGCCGGATGCGGGTGAACGACGACAACGAGGTGCGGCTGATGTTCCACCGCGCCCTCGCGGGCGAGCCGGTCGTGCTCGACGTGCGGCTGGAGAAGCTCGTCGGCGAGATCCTGCAGCTCGCAGAGCAGGTCAAGCGCGAGCAGCCGGAGAAGTACGCGGCGGTCAAGGTCTGGGAGACCGCTCCCGGCCAGATCTGCTTCCTGCTCGAAGACGCCGCGTAGTTGAGCAGCAGTTCGACTCAGACGTCGAGCGAGCGGCTTCTGCTTCGCGGCCGCGCGCTTCTCGCTGCGGCGTTCCTTCAGCGTCTTCTGCGCCGGCTTCTTGCCGATCTTCTTCGGTTTCTGCTGACCCTTCATGGCGCGAGTGTCGCACAGACGCGCTCAAAGAGCAAGTTCGGCCGAGACGAGCCGCGCACCGGCGACCATCGCCTCGAGCTTGCGGAACGCCCGCTCGCGCGGCAGATACTTCATCCCGCAGTCCGGCGCGGCGACGAGCCGCTCCGGCGGTACGACCTCGAGCGCACGGCGGAGGCGGGCCGCGACGACGTCCGGCGTCTCGACCTCGGGCGAGCCCAGGTCGAGCACGCCCAGCACGATCGTCTTGTCCGGCAGCGCCCGCAGCAGCTCCGGGTCGAGCTCCGGCTGCGCCGCCTCGAGCGAGAGGTGCGTCGCGCTGCAGTCGGCGAGCTCGCGCAGGAACGGATAGCCGGGCAGCCGGTCGTGGACGATGTGCGCGTAGCCGAAGCAGGTGTGCAGGACCGTCTCGCCCTCGATCCCGTCCAGCGCGCGGTCGATCGCCTCGAGCGCGTACTCGCGCGCGGCCTCGGGCCGCGCCTGCAGGTACGGCTCGTCGATCTGGACGAGGTCGGCGCCGGCCGCCTTCAGGTCGCGTAGCTCCTCGTTGACCGCCTCGGCGTACGCGAGCGCCAGGCTGCGATCGTCGGAGTAGTGGTCGTTCTGGGCCTGCTGGGTCATCGTGAACGGCCCCGGGACGGTGATCTTGATCCGGCGGTCGGTGAGGGAGCGGAGGAACTCGACGTCGCGAGTCTCGACCGGCCGCGTCCGCCGCACCGGCCCGACGACCCGCGGGACGGGGTTCTCGTGGCCGGTCCGGTCGAGCGCGACGCCGGGCTCGTCGAGGTCGACGCCGTCGAGCGCGGTCGCGAAGCGGTTCGAGTAGCTCTCGCGGCGCATCTCGCCGTCGGTGATCACGTCGACACCGGCCCGCTCCATGTCGGCGACGGCGAGCCGCGTCGCGTCGTCCTGCGCCTGCTCGAGCAGCGGCTCCGGCACTCGCCAGAGCTCGCGGGCACGAACGCGGGGCGGCAGCCGCTCGCCGAGGCGCTCGCGGTCGATCAGCCAGTCGGGCTGCGGGTAGCTGCCGACGACGGTGGTGACGATCCCGCTCACGGACGTTCGACCAGCTTCGACTTGTACTCGCTCCGCTGCAGGCTGCCCCACGGCACGAGCTCGACCGTGCGTCTGCACGACGAGCACCTCGCGCAGCCGGTCGCGGATCGCCTGGCGAGCGACGGCGCGGCGTCCGTCCCGCCGGGACAGCTCGACGCTGACCGGCAGCGGCGGCTCCTGCTTCACGCCCGCCGCCTGCGGCCGGACGAGGATCTGGCCGCTCACGCCGGGCTCGAACGCGCTCACGACCTCGCGGATCGCGGCCGGGAAGACGTTGACGCCGCGGACGATCAGCATGTCGTCCGTGCGCCCGATGCAGCGGATCCGCGGGCCGGTGCGGCCGCACGCGGCAGGGGCTCGTCCGCACCTCGACGTGGTCGCGCGTGCGGAAGCGCAGCAGCGGCGCCGCGCGGTGGCGGAGATGCGTCAGCACGAGCTCGCCGGCTCGCGCCGTCCGCCGAGCTCGAGCGCGTCGCCGGTGTCCGGGTCGATCAGCTCCGCGTGGACGAAGCCGCGCGCGCCGAGGTGCATCCCGTCCTGCTCCTCGCACTCGCCCCAGAGCGAGACGCCGATGTCGCCGATCCCCATCGCCTCGGTCACCTTCGCACCCCAGCCCTCCTCGAGCTGCGCCCGGAACGCCGGCTCGCCGCCGCCGGGCTCGCCCGGCGACGAGGACGCGCTCGACGCTCGAGTCGCGAAGGTCGTGGTTCTCGGCCAGATGCGCCGCGTACGACGGGGTCAGCACGGCCGCGTGCGGGCCGGAGCAGCTCGATCGCCCGCACCAGCCGCTCCGTGTTGCCGGTGCCGACCGGGATGTGGCAGAGCCCGATCCGGTCGAAGGACGGCGAGCGCCGCCCCGGCGACGAACGGCCCGGCGTTGTAGGTCGAGACGATCCGCTGACCGGCGGCGACGCCGGAGGCCGCGTAGCTGCGCGCGGAGCCGGTGATCCAGTTGTCGAGGTCGCTCCGCGGTCAGCGGGATGTAGCTCGGCGTGCCCGGTCGTCCCGCTCGTCGAGTAGATCCGGACGATCTCCTCGTCGGCGACGCAGAGGTGCGCGCCGAACGGGTTCTCGGCCGTGCGGGTCTGCGCGCAGCTCGTCCTTCTCGGTCAGCGGCAGCTCCGCGATCCCGGCGAGGCCGCCGCCGGTGTCGATCCCGCGAGCTTCTCGCGATAGAACGGCGAGCGCTCGAGCAGGTAGGCGAGCTGCGCTCGGAAGCTCGCGTCGTCGAGCGGCGAGCTGCTCCTCCCAGGGCCGCGTCTCGACCTCAGGCTCGAGCATCGTCCGTCGTCCGCCGCGGCCCGCTCCGCGAGCTGGAAGCCGATCGGGTGCTCCTGCTCCTCGGCGAGATGCGCGAGCAGCCCGGCCGTCCGGGCGAGGATCGGCACCGACCTTCACCGCGACGGCGGGGAAGCCGAGGTCGAGCAGCACCGCCGCGATCGGCATCGCGACGTTCATGCGTCAGCGGCTTGCCCCAGACCTGCGGCGACCGCGTCGCGCAGCGCGCGCGCGAGCGCGACGTGCGGGCCGCTGACGCCGCGTTCGTCGGCGAGCTCGAGGATCCGCTCCGCGCGCGGGTCGAGCGGCTTGTGCACCGGATGGCCGAAGCCGGGCACCTTGCCGCCGGCCGTCGTGGATCTCGCGCGCGACCTCGCCGGGCTCACGACCCGCCGCGACCGCCTGCTCGAGCAGCCGCGCGCACTCCTCCGACGCGCCGAGCACGACCGGCCCGGCGCCGAGGATCCCGGCGGCGACGGCGCCCTGCAGCGAGCGCGGGTCGGCCGCGAGCGTCATCCGCGCCGCGACGTTGGTCGGCATCAGCCCGTGCTCGGCGATCGAGACGAGCAGCAGGTCGAGGAAGAAGCGCTGCTCCTCGGTCGGCTCGTCGCCGGTGAGCAGCAGGTGGACGTACTCGGTGAAGCCGACGCCGGCCCATCAGGTCGCCGGCGAGGTCGCGCCCGCGCACCTCGACGCGGTCGGGATAGGCCTGGCTGATCGCGCTCAGCCGCGGCTCACCCACTCTGCGAGCGCACGTAGTCGATGTAGCCGCGGACGTCCGCGACCGGCTCCGAGTACGCGTCGCCGAGCGTCTCCTCCATCCGGCTCATGTAGTCCTCGGCCCAGTCGGGGAACGGGTAGTCGATCGCGCGCAGGAACTCGAGCGTCGCCGCGAGCCGCATGTCCGCGATCGACGGCTCGTCGCCGCCGATGAACGGCCGGTCGGCGAGGAAGAACGTCCGGTAGACCTCGAGCGGCCCCGCGAGCGCCGCCTCGGCGTCCTGGGCCGCCCTGGCCTTCGCGTCGTCGTCCGCCTCGGAGGTGCCCACCTCGCCCGGGTACTGCGCGAAGCCGAGCGTCGGATACGTCGCCCGCGCGAGCAGCGGATAGAAGGTGCCGATCAGGTAGAACATCGCGCTGTCGACCATCGCGCGCTCGCCCGGATCGGTCGGGTAGAAGCGGTCGAGGCCGTGCTTGTTGCAGAGGTACTGCATGATCGCGCAGCTCTCCCAGAGCGCGCCCTTGGGCAGGCCCTCCTCCTCGAGCAGCGGCGTCAGATCGGCCGGATCCTTGGCGAGGAACTCGGGGGTGCTCTTCTTGCCCCAGACGTCCAGCTCGTCGAACTCGAGCCCGGCGGCGCGGACGAAGATGCGCACGGTCAGGTTGTTGACGCTCGGCTTCAGGATGCTCAGCGTGTGCGTGGCCACGGCTTCCTCCTAGCGGTAGGGGTTCTTCGGGGCGCGGTCGTCCGAGAGCGATCGTGACCGCGCGGCGAGCGATTCGATCGCGTCGGCGAGATGACCCTCGTCGATGTTGTAGTCGCCGCGCTCGACGCGGAGCTCGTGCGCGGCAAGCAGCACGTCGGCGTGCGTGTGCCCGTGCGGCGGCTCGAACCGGTACGACGCCAGCTCGATCAGCAGGCCGAGCGGATCCTCGAAGTAGATCGAGTCCATGAAGCCGCGGTCCTTGACGCCGCTGTGGCGGATCCCGCGCTCGTCCAGCCGCTCGACCGCCTGCCGGAACGTCGCCTGCGAGATCGAGAACGCGACGTGGTGGACGGCGCCGATCTCGGTCGACGTCCGCTCCGGGTCGGGCACGCGCTCCTCGTTCGTGAAGACCGTGATCAGGCGGCCGTCGCCGGGGTCGAAGTAGAGATGGCTCTCGGACTCGTTGTCGAGGTTCGGCTGCTCGAAGACGAACGGCATCCCGAGCACGCCCTCCCAGAAGTCGATCGACGTCTGCCGGTTCGCTCCGACGATCGTGATGTGGTGGACGCCCTGGCTCTGGAGTTTCCGCATCGGCCCGCCGAGTTTCGCTGCAACCCCGGCCTCGCCGCAAGCGAGAGCTACGCGTCGACACCGGGTTCAGGATGCCCGCGACGAGCTCGTCGGCGACCGTGGGCATGGGCGCTTGAGTACGGCGCTTGCGCCCGAGCTTCACTGCTCGAGCTCCTGTCGCACGCGACCGGTCGCGCGACGACGCGGATGTCGACGCCGGGGAGCTCGCGGACGATGCGCGAGACGAGCGACCCGCGCAGGATCTCGCGCCGGCGGCTCTCGTCGGGCGTGCCGAGCAGCACGTAGGTCGAGCCGCGGTCGACGACGACGCGGCGGACCGTCTCGACGAGGTCGTCGCCCTCCTCCTCGAGGAAGTGCGCGCCGAGGATGATCGCGAGCCGGCGCAGCGCCGCGAGCTGCACCTTCTGCTCCTCGGACGGCTGCTCGCCCGGGCCGCGCACCCAGAGCGCGTCGACCTCGGCGCCGAGCCGCTGCGCCGAGCGCCAGGCGCGGCGGAGGATCCGCTGCGGCGACGGCTCGGGCTTGACGAGCGCGAGGATGCGCTCGCTGACCGCCTGCCGGCTGAGCGGGTCGAGCACGTTCGTCGTGCCGCGCGCGCCTCGACGTCCTCGGCGACCTCGCGCAGCGCGAGCTCGCGCAGCGCCGCGAGGTTGTCGAGCCGGAAGAAGTTCTGCGAGCGCGGCCTCGGCGCGCTCGAGCGGGTAGACCTTGCCGGCGCGCAGGCGCTCCTGCAGCGCCTCCGGCGAGAGGTCGACGAGCACCACCTCGTCGGCGTCGTCGAGGATCCGGTCGGGAAACGTCTCGCGCACGCGGACGCCGGTGAGCTCGAAGACCGCGTCGTTGAGGCTCTCGAGGTGCTGGACGTTGACGGTCGAGATCACGTCGATGCCGGCGTCGAGCACCTCGTCGATGTCCTCGTAGCGCTTCGCGTTGCGCGAGCCCGGCGCGTTCGTGTGCGCGAGCTCGTCGACGAGCGCGAGCTCGGGCGCGCGGCGGATGACCGCGTCGACGTCGAACTCCTCGAGCTCGAGCGAGCCGTGCCCGGCCTTGCGCCGCGGCACGACCTCGAGCCCCTCGGCGAGCGCGGTCGTCTCCGGCCGGTCGTGCGGCTCGAGGTAGCCGATCACGACGTCGCGCCCCTCGGCCGCGGCCTGCCGGCCCTCCTGGAGCATGCGGTACGTCTTGCCGACGCCGGCCGCGGCGCCGAGCAGGATCCGGTAGCGGCCCGCGCACTGGCCCGTGACCCGCAGTGCGCAGCTCAGGCCCCGAAGCACGTTGTGGACGACGAGGTCGATCAGCTTGATCCCGACGAACGGCGAGATCAGGCCGCCGAGCCCGTAGACGAGCAGGTTCCGGCGCAGGAGCGCCGTCGCGCCGATCGCGCGGTAGCTTGACGCCGCGCAGGGCGAGCGGGACGAGCGCCGGGATGACGAGCGCGTTGAAGACGATCGCCGAGATGATCGCGCTCTGGGGCGTGCCGAGCCCCATCACGTTGAGCGACTCGAGCGGCCCGGTCGCTCGCCGGCGTCGCCGCGTAGGTGGAGGCGAACATGCGCCGGGAGGATCGCGAAGTACTTCGCGACGTCGTTCGCGATCGAGAACGTGGTCAGGGCGCCGCGCGTGATCAGCAGCTGCTTGCCGACCTCGACGATCTCGATCAGCTTCGTCGGGTTGGAGTCGAGGTCGACCATGTTGCCGGCCTCCTTCGCGGCGGTCGTGCCGGTGTTCATGGCGACGCCGACGTCGGCCTGCGCGAGCGCGGGCGCGTCGTTCGTGCCGTCGCCGGTCATCGCGACCATGCGGCCGCGCTCCTGCTCGTCGCGGATGAGCGCCAGCTTCGCCTCGGGCGTCGCCTCGGCGAGGAAGTCGTCGACGCCGGCCTCGTCCGCGATCACGGCGGCCGTGACCGGGTTGTCGCCGGTGATCATCACCGTGCGGATGCCCATGCGGCGCAGCTCGTCGAAGCGCTCGTTCATGCCGCCCTTGACGATGTCCTTGAGGTGGACGACGCCGAGCGCGCAGTTGTCGCGCGCGACGACGAGCGGCGTGCCGCCCTCGCCGGCGACGCGCTGGACGATGGCGTCGAGCTCGGCCGGCGAGGGCCGCCGTTCTCGGCGACGAAGCGCCTTGACCGCGTCGGCGGCGCCCTTGCGGATCTGGTGCCCGTCGACGTCGACCCCGCTCATCCGCGTCGAGGCCGAGAAGGGGACGAAGGCGTGGTCGTGCCCGGCGAGCTCGCGCTCGCGGAGGCCGAAGCTCCTTGGCGAGCACGACGATCGAGCGGCCCTCGGGCGTCTCGTCGGCGAGCGAGGCGAGCTGGGCGACCTCGGCGAGCTCGCGCTCCTCGACGCCGTCGACGGGGAGGAACTCGGCGGCCTGGCGGTTGCCGAGCGTGATCGTGCCGGTCTTGTCGAGCAGGAGCACGTCGACGTCGCCGGAGGCCTCGACCGCGCGGCCCGACATGGCGAGCACGTTGCGCTGGACGAGGCGATCCATGCCCGGCGATGCCGATCGCGGAGAGCAGGGCGCCGATCGTGGTCGGGATCAGGGCGACGAGGAGCGCGATCAGCGCGGTCGTCGAGACGTCGGTGCCGGCGTAGATCGCGAACGGCTCAGCGTCACGACGGCGACGAGGAACGTGATCGTCAGCCCGGCGAGCAGGATGTTGAGCGCGATCTCGTTCGGGGTCTTGCGCCGCTCGGCGCCCTCGACGAGCGCGATCATGCGGTCGAGGAACGACCGGCCGGCTCCTGCGTGACCTCGATCACGAGCCGGTCGGAGAGCAGCCGCGTGCCGCCGGTGACGGCGGAGCGGTCGCCGCCGGCCTCGCGGATGACGGGGGCGGACTCGCCGGTGATCGCCGACTCGTCGACCGAGCCGACGCCCTCGATCACCTCGCCGTCGGCGGGGATGACCTGGCCGGCCTCGACGACGACGACGTCGCCGCGCTGCAGCTCGGGCGCCGGCACCTCGCGCGCCGTCGCGGCAGCCGCGCGATCGTCGTCGTCCGCGTCGCGCGCAGCGCGTTCGCCTGCGCCTTGCCGCGGCCCTCGGCGATCGCCTCGGCGAAGTTGGCGAAGAGCACGGTCAGCCAGAGCCAGACGCGCGATCACGCCGACGAACCAGAGGTCCTGGGTCGAGCCGCGGACGAGTCGATGACGAAGATCGCCGCTCGTGATCAGCGCGCCGAGCTCGACGATGAAGATGACGGGGTTGCGGAAGAGCGTCGCGCGGATCGAGCTTGAGGAACGAGTCCGCGACGGCCGACGACGACGATCTCGCGCGGAGAAGATGGAGCCGGTCGGCGCCGGGTCATGCGAGTCTCCTCGTCGAGCGCGAGGTTGAGCTCGAGCACGTTGACGCCGGGCTCGCCGAAGAGGCCGAGGGAGCGGCCGTCGGTGTGCTCGTCGACGAGCTCGGCGACGCGCTCGGGGCTGAGGTCGCGCTCGGCGGCGATGCGGGCGGACTGGAGGCGCGCGTCGGCCGGCGAGATGTGCGGATCGATCCCGGAGCGCGGAGGTCGTGACCGCGTCGACGGGGATGTCGCCGATCGTCGAGGCCCGGGTTGTACGGGCGCTTCGAGCGCGAGGATCGCCTGCGCGTTGCTCCTGGATCGCCTTCGGCGAGGTCGGGGTT
Organism: uncultured Gaiellaceae bacterium; assembly: GCA_963738795.1. Classification (GTDB taxonomy): domain Bacteria; phylum Actinomycetota; class Thermoleophilia; order Gaiellales; family Gaiellaceae; genus Gaiellasilicea. Next base: position 175,174 of record CAVTXQ010000005.1, read on the forward strand.
CGTCGGGCCGAGGTTCGAGAAGCTCGTGCCGGCGGCGTTGTAGTCGACCGCGGACGGGCGCGGGATGGAAGTACTCCTGGCCTCTCGAACTTCTGCGCGGCGAGCTGCGAGCCGACGACCGTGCCCGTCGCGCTCGATCAGGCTCCCGTCGGCGCGGTTCGGGAACGACGACCTGCGCGATGCCGGTGAAGACGAGCGGGTAGACGAGCCCGAGGACGAGCGTCAGCGCGATCACCGCGACGAGGCGCCGCGCAGCTCCTTCAGCATCAGGGGGTTCCTCAGGAGAACGACCTCGACGAGCGGGCCGAGCGTGAGCGCCGGGAAGATCATCAGGCCGGCGACGATGATGATCACGCCCGACGAGCAGGCACGACGAACGTCGGCGTCGTCGGTGCGGAACGTGCCGGCGGAGGCGGGGCACGGTCTTCTGCGCCGGCGAGCGCGCCGGCGAGCGCGAGCGCGGCGATCGAGCGGCACGAAGCGGCCGAGCCACAGCGCGATCCCGCCCATGAAGCTCGGAGAACTCGATCGCGCCGTAGCCGGCGAAGGCGCTGCCGTTGTTGTTCGCCTGCGAGTCGTAGGCGTAGAGCGCCTCGGAGAAGCCGTGCGCGGCCGGGTTGTAGATCGACGCGAGCCCCTGGTCGATGACGACCGACATGGCGGTGAGCACGAGCACGATCGTCGGCACGAAGATCGTCGCCGACGGCGGCGAGCTTGACCTCGCGCGCGTCGATCTTCTTGCCCAGGTACTCGGGCGTCCGGCCGACCATCAGGCCGGCGACGAAGACGGCGATCATGACGTAGAACAGCATCCCGTAGAGGCCGGAGCCGACCCCGCCGAAGATCACCTCGCCGATGAACATGTTCACGATCGGGACGGCGCCGCCGAGCGCGGTCAGCGCGTCGTGGCCGGCGATGACGGCGCCGTTCGAGGCGTTCGTCGTGGCGACGACGAAGACGGAGGACGTGGGCGATGCCGTAGCGCATCTCCTTGTCGGCCATGTTGCCGCCGCTCGAGCCGTCGCCGGAGCGCGAGGCTCGACGCCGGAGTCGCGCAGCACCTGCGAGCCGTGCTGCTCGGCCGGGAACGCGATCGCGACCGCCGATCGGCGAACATCGACGAACATCGCGGCGAAGATCGCCCAGCGCCTGGCGCCTCGAGCCGATCATCTGGCCGAACATGAAGACGAGCGCCAGCGGGATGAGCAGGATCGAGAAGAGCTCGAAGTAGCTCGTGAACGCCGTTCGGGTTCTCGAACGGAACGGCCGAGTTCGAGTTGTAGAAGCCGCCGCCGTTCGTGCCGAGGTGCTTGATCGCGATCTGCGACGCGACCGGGCCGCGGGCGATCAGCTGCTCGCCGCCCTCGAGCGGTCGTCGCGGTCGCGTGCCCGGAGAACGTCTGGACGACGCCCTGCGAGACGAGCACGAGCGCGGCGACGATCGCGACGCGGGACGAGGATGTAGGCGAGCGTCCGGTAGAGGTCGACCCAGAAGTTGCCGAGCGTCTTCGACGAGCGGCGCGAGAAGCCGCGGATCACCGCGACGAGCACGGCCATGCCGATCGCCGCGGAGACGAAGTTCTGCACGGCGAGCCCGGCCATCTGGCTCAGGTACGACATCGTCGTCTCGCCGGCGAAGTACTGCCAGTTCGTGTTCGTGACGAAGCTCGCGGTCGTGTTCGCGGCGACACCAGGGATCACGCCCGAGAAGCCTTCCGGGTTGAGCGGCAGGTGTCCCTGCAGGCGCAGCAGCAGGTAGAGGAAGCCCGAGAAGACGAGCGAGAAGAGCGACGACGCTGCGCGCGTACGCCTTCCAGTCCTGCTCGCCGCCGCCGCCGACGAGCCGGAGGAAGCCGCGCTCGCCGCGCGCCGAAGCGGCGCCGGCCGAAATTCTCGTCGCCGTAGACGCGCGCCATGTACGAGCCGAACGGCCGCGCGGCAGCGACGAGGATCGCGACGAAGACGAGGATCTGAGCCCAGCCGATCGCAGGTCACAGCTTCTCGCCGCGGAAGAGGGCGTAACAGAGGTAGACGAAGACGAGCACGGAGATCACGAGCCCGAAGAGGTCGGCAGCGGTCATCAGACGCGGTCCAGCGCCCAGATCAGCGCGACGCATCGCGCCGAGGCAGCCGAGGATCAGGATCGGCGGAGAGGAGATCGAGCACGCGCACCACGGTAGGCGCGGCGCGCGTCAAGCAGCGCTCAAGGTTCGCAGCGCCGCGGCCTCAAGAAGGTTCTAAAGCGCCGTCGGGATCGACGAAGCCGGTAGCCGGCCCCGGCTCGGTGATCACGTAGCGCGGCCGGGCCGGATCCGGCTCGATCTTGCGCCGCAGCTGCGAGACGTAGACGTGGATGTAGTGCGACTCGGTCTGGTACGCGGGGCCCCAGACGGCGCGCAGGATCGCCAGGTGCGTGAGCAGCTTGCCGCGGTTCTGCGCGAAGCACGCGGAGCAGCGCGAACTCGTGCGGCGTCAGCGAGCACGAGCTTCCCGTCGCGGTGCACCGACGTGCTTCTCGAGGTCGATCCGCAGGTCGCCGACCTCGATCACCGGCTCGCCCGACGGGACCGCGCGCCGGAGCGACGCTCGGAGGCGGGCGAGCAGCTCGTCGATCCCGAACGGCTTCGTCACGTAGTCGTCGGCGCCGGCGTCGAGGGCGGCGATCTTCTCGCGTTCCTCGCCGACGGCCGAGAGCAGGATCACCGGCACGTCCGTCCACTGGCGCAGCTCGCGGCAGATCGTCCGTGCCGCGCGCGTCCGGGCAGGACGAGGTCGAGGATGATCGCGTCCGGCGAGCCGCATCGCCGCGCTGGCGAGCGCCTCCTGCCGCGGTCGCCGCGGTCTCGACCTCGTACCCGGCGCCGCGGAGGTTCGTCTGGAGCGCGCGGAGGATCTGCGGCTCGTCGTCGACGACGAGGACGCTGTCGTCACGCCGTCGCCGCCGGCTGCTCCACGAGCGGGAGCGCGAGCGCGAACGAGGCGCCCTGCCCGGGCGCGACTCGGCCCAGACGCGGCCGCCGTTGGCTTCGGCGAAGCCGCGGGCGATCGCGAGGCCGAGCCCGGCGCCGCGGCCGCCGTCGCCGGCGCGGTGGAACGGCTCGAAGATCCGCTCGAGCTCGCCCTCCGGGATCCCCGGCCCCTGGTCGACGACCCGGACGATCACCTCCTTGCGCGTGCGCGTGACGCGCACCTGCACGCGCGTCGTCCGGCGGCGAGAACTTGAGCGCGTTCTCGAGCAGGTTGGCGAGCACGCGCTGGATCTGCGTCGCGTCGACGCGCACCGGCGGCACCTCGTGCGCGAGCACGACGTCGACGCGCTGCGAGCCGCGCACCTCGTCGAGCGCCTGGGCGACGAGCTCGTCGACCGACCAGAGCTCGGGCTTCGGCGGCGCCGCGTCCGCCTGCAGGCGCGAGAGCTCGAGCAGGTTCGAGACGATCCGGTCGAGCCGGCCGGCCTCGATGTTGATCGTCTCGACGAGCTCGGCGCGGTCGAACTCGTCGAGCTCGACCTCCTCGGAGCGCAGACCGTCGGCGGCGGCCCGGATCGCGGTCAGCGGCGAGCGAAGGTCGTGCGAGACGGCCTGCAGCACCGCCGTCTTGACGGTGTCGCTGCGTCGGAGGGCGTCGGCCTCGAGTCGCCTCCTGCTCCAGCCGCTCCCGGTCGACCGCGACCCCGATCAGCGACGCCAGCGCCGGCAGGAAACGGCCGCGCTCGGCGATGCTCGGCGCCTCGCCCTCGGGCAGGTAGAGCGTGCCGACGAGCCGCCGGTCGACCTCGAGCGGGCAGCGGCGCCTCGCCGCCCGGCGGCGCGTGCCGGCCGAGCTCGATCCGCGCCCGGCTGACGCCGAGCACATTGGCGGCCCGCGCCGAGATCGAGTCGAGCTCCTCCTGCAGCTCGCGCCCGCCGAGCAGGTCGCTGGCGACGTCGGCGAGCAGCGCCGCCTCGCGCTCGCGCTGCTCCGCCTCGGCCGCACGCCGGCGGACGCGGTCGGCGAGCGCGCTGACCGTGACGGCGACGACGACATAGGCGGCGAGCGCGAACCAGTTCGAGCCGTCGGCGATCGTGAACGTGTACAGCGGCGGCAGGTGGAACCAGTTGAACGCGAGCATGCTCGCGACCGCGACGGGAATCGCGTACCGCAGTCCCCAGAACGCCGCGACGACGACGACGGCGAAGACGTAGAGGACGCCGAGGCTCAGGACGGGACGAAGCTCTTGAAGAGCTCGATCGCGAGGGTGACGACGGCGACGGCGGCGAGGCTGCCGGCGAGAGCGACGAGGTGGCTCCTGCGTGTCATCGAGGTGAGGCTAGCCTGACACGCACCGGCTCCCGTGCGCGATGAGCGCGTCGACGGACCGCGGGAAATGCCGGTGGGCATGGACGCAGCCTGCGCCCATGCCCACCACCCCGGTCTCGATCAGCCGCCGATGATCGGGCCCCCGTCGTCGCCGAAGGGGTGCGTCGGCTCGAAGAAGTGCCGGTCGCGGAAGCGCGCGACCTGCCGGCCGATCTTCGCGCCCTCCTCGTCGGCGGAGCGGAAGTGGATCCCCGACCAGACACGCGCGTCGACGACCTCGTCGATCGCCTGCGAGAAGCGCGTGAAGCTCCTGGTCAGGCCGCCGTTGTTGGTGTCCGTCCAGCCGATCCGATCGGTGCCGAAGAAGTCCTGCAGCGTCGCCACGATCGAGCCGCTGAGGCCGCAGTGGCCGGAGGAGTGCTCCGGATAGGGCGGCGTCGCAATCAGCGGCAGCCAGTCCGGATCCGCAACCGTGTCCGGGTTGCCGTCGGTGCCGGCCTCGCGGATCGCCGTGATCGGCCGCCAGAACGAGTAGTGCGCCTTGTCGTTCCAGACGGCGATCAGCGCGTCAGCCGCGGTCAGGTAGAGCATCGCGAAGAGCCGCGCGTTGTCCACGAGCGAGACGCCCTGCTGCGCCGAGATCGTCCGGAAGACGCGGGTCCAGGTCAGCGGCGGGTTCTCCGCCCAGTAGCGGGCCATGTGCGTCTGGTCGGCGCTCCGGTCGGTGCTCGTCGATCGAAGCCGAACTTCTTCACCTCGTCGAACTCGCGCGTGTACTTCTTGCTCGTGAGCGCGAGCGGGCCGTCCGAGCGGAACTGCGAGCCGCTCGCGGATCAGGAACGGCCGCACGTCCTTCAGCCACGCGGCCGGGTCGTTGACGAACGCCGGCAGCACCGGCCGCCACTGCCCGGGCAGCGAGCCGACCGCGAACCGGAACGAGCCGAAGCGGCCGTCGTCGGTCCGTGCCGCGATCATCGCCGCCGCAGCGGCGTTGCCGACCGCGATCCCGCGCGTCTTCGGAGACCCGTCCGGGATCGCCATGAGCGACGCCGCGTACTGCGCGTCGAACGTCGCCTGCTGCGTCGGCGCGAGGTGCGAGAGCATCTTGTACGCCGCCGTCGCCGCCGCCGCGTCCTTCGAGTCGGACGGCGTCGCGACGCGCGACGTCAGCAGGTAGCCCTCGTGGCCGCCGTCGATCGCGTTGACGGCGTCGTAGACGGCGCCGTGCACCATCGCCATGTTCGGGACGGACAGCTGCGGCCCCTGGGCCGCCGTGACCATGAACGCGGTGCTCGCAGTCGTGTTCCACTGCGTGATCGTGTCGGCGTGGGCGACCGCCGGTGCCGTCAGCGCGCCGAGCACGACCGCGACCAGCATCAGTCGCTTCTTCATCTCAACTCCTCTCGGGACGCGACCGCTTCGACGACGCGCACGGGGTCGAGCGCGGCGAGGCGCGCCACCAGCACGGCCTCTGCGCCCGACGCTGCGCCGAACACGAAGAAGCAGATCTCGTCCTCAGGTACGTGGATGACGCCGTCGAAGCGGACGCTCGTTCCTGCCCGCGTCAGCTCCTCGGCAGCCGAGCGTGCCCGGTCTTCCCGCGCCGTCCGCTCACCGGCGTGACCGCGCGCGAGGTACGTCTCGATCAGGTAGCTCGGCATGCCGTCGACGCTACGGCCGGGGCGAGTCCCAGAAAACGTCAGAACGTCGGAACTTTGCCCGCGGGATCCTCGAGCTTGCGCGCGAGCTCGGTGCGCGAGCGCACGCCGAGCTTGGCGTAGACGTGCGTCAGATGGCTTGCCACCGTGCGCTCTGCGAGGAAGAGCGCCGCTGCGACCTCCGCGTTCGTCCTGCCGCTTGCGACCAGGTCGGCGACCCGTCGCTCGGAGGGCGTCAGCCCTTCCTGGCGCGTTCGCCCGCCGATCGCACCGAGCTCCTCACGCGCCCGCGCGGCCCAGCCGTCGGCCCCGAGCTCCTCGAAGCCCGCGCGCGCGAGCTCGATCGCGTCGCGCGCGGGCCGTTTCTGGCGCGCGCGCCGCCGGGTGACACCGAGCGCGAGCAGCGCCCGGGCGCGGCTGAACGGATCGCCGACCGCTTCGTGCTGCGCGACCGCCTCGTCGAGCAGAGCGACAGCCTGCTCGACATCGCCGGAGGCGGCAGCGACGAGACCGCGGCAGCGCGTCACGTGCGCCAGCGCCCAGTCGCGCTCGAGCCGGCGTGCAGCCGCGTCCCACGCGTCGAGCCGGACGACCGCGTCGTCGACGAGCCCGACCTCGAGCAGCGCCTCGACCTGTTCGGCGCGCCACCAGTTCATCGCCGGCTCGGCTCCGTCGGCGGCGTCGCTGACCTGTTCGGCGGCGGCGAAGCAGGCGACGGCCGCTTCGGCGTCGCCGGACCACAGCTCGACCAGCCCGATCACGGCGAGGGGCGCGTGGAGCCGCGCGGCGTGGATGTCCGCGAGCTCGCAGATCCGGCGGGCGAGCTCGTGCGCGCGGGCAAGGTCGCCGCGGTGCGCCGCGACGAGCGCCGAGGGGAAGAGACTCTGCGGCGACTCCGCCTCGTCGCGCACGTACTGTGCGGCGAGGCTGCGCGACGTCTCGGCGTACTCGTCGGCGAGCTCGAGGTGGCCGGAGCGGAGCTCGACCAGCGCGAGGTACCAGAGCGCGTCGGCGGCCGTGCGCTCGTCCCGCTCGCTCCAGCCGCGGTACAGCGTCTCGAGCAGATCGCGGGCGCGGTCGAAGTGACCCGACCAGACGAGGATGTGGCCGAGCGCGAATTCGGCGACCGGCCGCTCGGTCGCCGCCTCGACGGCGAGCGCGTAGGCGCCATCGGCGAGCTCGAGCGCTCCCGGCTTCCCCGCGTTGAAGCGGATCAGCGCCAACCCGCCCAGAGCCGAGCCACGCAGGCCATCGTCCCCGGCTTCCTCCGACAGCTCCACCGCCGCGAGCGCATGCCGCTCGGCGGCGTCGAGCCCCTCGGTGAAGCGGAGATAGAGGCTCAGTCGCCGGTGGATCGACGCCCGGAGGGTCGCGGAAGCACCCGGCTCGTCCAACGCCTTCCTCAGCAGCGGGACCGCCAGCGGCAAGTCCTCGGTCTCGGCGAGCAGGAAGAGCGCCTCTGCGCGCTCGGCGCCCGCCGGCGCCCGCGCCGCGAGCTCGGCCGCCAGCACCCGTCCCCGCTCGACCTCCCCCGCCGCGAGGTGCGCGCGAACGGCTGCCGCGGCACGGCGATCCACGTCCGCGCGGCTCGCCGACGGCGTCAGCCGAACCGCGTGCTCGCCGAGCTCGCCGGCGGCGATCGGCGCGCCCTGGGCGGCGGCGGCCGCGGCCGCGTTTTCGAGCACGGCCGCGAGCTCGGCGTCGGGAAGGTCGGTCGAGAGCGCGAGATGGCGTGCGCGCACGAGCGGATCCTCGGCGAGCTCGGCCAGGCGGCGGTGGGCACGCTGCCGCTCGCTCGCGGGCAGCTCCTGGTAGAGGACGGACGCGAGCAGCGGGTGCGTGAAGCGGATCGTGCCGTCCGCGAGCTCGATCACGTGCTCGCCGACCGCCGGGTCGAGCGCGTCCTGCTCGATCCCCGCGCCGGCGAGCTGCGCCGGCGTCAAACGCGCGTCCGCCGACGCGAGCACCAGTGCCTCGTGCGTGGCGCCGGTAAAGCCGTCGAGGCGTGCGGAGACCAGCTCCTCCAGCCGCTCGGGCACCGGCAGCGGCTGCGTCGGGTCGCGAATCGCGGCATCGGCACCGAGCGCCCGCGCGAGCTCGAGCGCATAGAACGGATTCCCTCCCGACACGGCGTGCAGCCGCAGTAGCGTCGGCCTTGGCAGACCGCCGGCAAGCAGGCTGCGCAGAACCTGATGTGTGGCGCCGACGCTGAGCGGGCCGACCGGGACTCGTTCGATCCGGTCGTCGTCGAGGGCGGCCTCGACAGTCGTCGACTGCCCGGGCTCCCCGAGCCGCCGCGTCCAGAGCAGGAGGATGTTCGCGTCGGGTAGCCGCCGGAGCGCGAACCCGAGCGCGCTCGCGGACGAGGCGTCGAGCCACTGGAGGTCGTCGATCGCGATCACGAGCACGTCCTCGGCGAGCAGCTCCAGGGCGCTGCGGACGGCGACGCCGAGCGCGCGGGGGTCGACCGGCCGACCCGCCGCGTCCTCGACGAGGAGGACGACCTCGAGCGCCCGCCGCCGCGGCGGCGTCAGGGCCGGCAGCACGTCGTCGAGGACGCCGTCGAGCAGGTCGCCGAGCCCGGCATACGCGAGCGCGCGCTCCGACTCGGCGGGCCGGGACGAGAGGACGCGGAGCCCGCGGCCGCGCGCATCCTCGACTGCCGCGCGCCAGAGCGTCGACTTGCCGATCCCGGCCTCGCCTTCCAGCGCGATCGCAATCGGCCCGTGCGTGGGGGCGCGGCGATCGAGGAACGCGGCCAGCGAGCCGAGCTCCTCCTCCCTCCCGACGATGTCGACCGTCATCCGGCCACCCATCGTGACAGGACGGCCGCCGAAATCCAGCCCGATCGCTAGGAGTCCAAACGCTCCTGCGCAACCTCCCAGACGTGGCCGTCTGGGTCGGCGAACGCGGCCGTGCGCACGCCCCACTCCCGGTCGAGCGGGCCGTTCAGCAGTTCGACCTCCCGCTCCGCGAGCGCTGCGCACGCGGCATCCGCGTCGCCGACCCAGATCGTGAGCTGGAAGCTCGAGCCCACGCCGGGAGCAGCGACTGCGGCGGGCTCGATCAGGCTGCGTGCAGCCGGTGTCCTGAGCAGGTTGACGATCGTGTTCTCGAACCGGAACGTAACCGCGTCGTCGTCCTCGTAGATCGGCGCCAGCTCGAAGACGCGCTCGTAGAACGCCTTCGACCGCTGCGGATCCTCGACGAACAGCGTGATTGCTCCAAGACTCGTCGGCAGTGCACTCACTCCGGCACCTCTCTCAGTAGGGGTCGCTGCTCAGACCGGCCCTGCGCAGCGAACTCATCGGCGGGCGACGAGCCCGGCTAGACCGCCACGACGGGGTTCCGGAGCACGCCGATCCCGTCGATCTCGGTCTCGACGACGTCGCCGGCGGCGAGCGAGCGCGGCGGATCCATGAACTCGCCGCAGCCCCAGGGCGTGCCGGTGAGGACGACGTCGCCCGGCTCGAGCGTGAAGCTGCGGGAGCAGAACGCGAGCAGCTCGGCGACGCCGAAGACCATCTCCGCGGTGGAGGAGTCCTGCATCACGCCGCCGTTGACCCTCGTCCGCAGCCGGAGCGCCTGCGGGTCGGCGACCTCGTCGGTGGTGACGACGACCGGCCCGAGCGGGCAGAAAGTGTCGAAGCTCTTGGCGCGGATCCACTGGCTCTCGGAGAACTGGACATCGCGCGCGGAGACGTCGTTGCCGACGGTGTAGCCGAGGACGTGGTCGAGCGCGTCCCGCTCCCCGACGCGGCGCATGCGCCTGCCGACGACGACCGCGAGCTCGACCTCCCAGTCGACGCGCGATGTGAGCGTCTCGTCGAGCTCGATCGCGTCCGTGGGGCCGATCACGCTCGACGGGAACTTCGCGAACACGAGCGGCCGCTCCGGGCGCCCGAGGTTCGACTCGCGGATGTGGTCGAGGTAGTTGAGCCCGATCGCGACGATCTTCCCGGGCCGGAGCGGTGCGGCGAGCTCGCCCTCGACGGGGTCGCCGAGCGGGAGCTCACGCGGGTCGATCCCGGCGCGCAGCAGGCTGGTCAGGTCCGCGGACGTGTCGAGCCGCCGATAGCCGCGGGCGTCCGCAGCGGCGAGGCACTCGGTGCCGTCCACCCGTACCGTCGCCAGCCGCATGGCCACCAACGTACAGTCGCAGCGTGGGAGCGGACCAGGAGGCGCTTCGCCGCCGGGCGCGGGCCGGACTGGCCGCCGCCGCGGAGCGCGCGCCCGCTCGCGCGCACTTCCGTGCGATGGGGATCGATCCGGCCCGGCTCGGCGGCCCGATCATCGGCGTCGCCTCGACCTGGACGGGGACGATGCCGTGCAACCTCAACCTGCGCGGGCTCGCCGACCGCGTCGCGGACGGCGTCGCCGCCGCGGGCGGCGTCGCGCTCGGCTTCAACACGATCGCGGTCTCGGACAACCAGTCGCAGGGGACGCCCGGGATGCGGGCGTCGCTGATCTCGCGCGAGGTGATCGCCGACTCGATCGAGCTGATGGTGCACGCGCACGACTTCGACGGCCTCGTCTGCCTCGTCGGCTGCGACAAGACGGTCCCGGCGGCGTTGATGGCGCTCGCACGGGTGGACAAGCCGGCCGTCGTCGTCTACGGCGGGCCGATGCGCGCAGGCCGCTGGCAGGATCGCGACGTCACGATCCAGGACGTCTGGGAGGCGGTCGGCTCGGAGGAGCGCGGGCTGATGCCGCGAGCCGACCTCGACGAGCTCGAGCGGAACGCCTGCCCCGGCGCGGGCACGTGCGCCGGCCACTTCACCGCCAACACGATGGCCGTCGCCCTCGACTGCCTCGGACTGGCGCCGATCGGGGACGGGTTGATCCCGGCGGACGAGGGCCAGGCGAAGGACCAGGCGGCTGCGCGGGCGGGGACGCTCGCGGTGCAGCTCGTCGAGCGGGAGATCACGGCGCGGCGGTTCCTCGACCGGCGCGCGCTGCTGAACGCGATGGCCGGGATCGCGGGCAGCGGCGGCTCGACGAACGGGATCCTCCACCTGCTCGCGATCGCGCACGAGGCGGGAACGCCGCTCTCGCTCGCGGACCTCGCCGGCGTCGCGAGCCGCACGCCGGTGCTGGCGAGCCTCGCCCCGGCGGGGCGCTTCATGGCCGAGGACTTCCAGCGAGCCGGCGGCACCGCCGCGCTGATCCGCGAGCTGGTGCGAGGCGGCCACGTCGACGGCGAGGCGCCCACGGTTGCCGGGCCGACGCTCGCAGAGGCGACCGCGACCGCGCCGACGCCCGACGGTGAGGTGCTCCTACCGCTCGAGCAGCCGTTCAAGCCGAGCGGCGCGCTCTACGCGCTCCACGGCAACCTCGCTCCCGACGGGAGCCTCGTCAAGCTCGCCGGCACGGAGCGCCGCGCACACACCGGCCCCGCGCGCGTGTTCGAGAGCGAGGAGGCGTGCACCGACGCGGTCCGGTCGGGGCACGTTCGGCACGGCGACGTGCTCGTCGTCCGCTACGAGGGGCCTGCCGGCGGGCCGGGGATGCGCGAAATGCTCAGCGTGACCGCGTCCGTCGTCGGCGCGGGACTGGGCGAATCGGTCGCGCTCGTCACCGACGGCCGCTTCTCGGGCGCCACCCGCGGCCTGATGGTCGGTCACGTCGCGCCGGAGGCGGCACGCGGCGGCCCACTCGCGGTCGTGCGCGACGGCGACACGATCACGATCGACATCGACGCGGCGACGCTCTCGCTCGACCTGGACGAGGCCGCGATCGCAGCGCGTCTCGCCGACTGGCAGCCGCCGCCGCTCCGCTACGCCGGCGGCGTCTTCGCCCGCTATCGCGCGCTCGTCGGCTCGGCCTCCGAGGGCGCCGTCCTCCGCCCCCACGCGACATGACCGCCTCAGCCTGCGAACGGCTGCGCGGGCGGCCCCGAGACGTCCACCTCGGCCACGAAGACGCTGCCCGCAAGCGGCTGCAGGCTGCGCCGCTCGGCCGGCAGCTCGACCGACGCCGTCGTGACGTAGAGCGAGCGGCCGTCGCCGCCGCCGAAGCAGCACGCGGTGACGTTGTCGGCAGGCACGTCCAGAACTCGCTCGAGCTCGCCCTCCGCGGAGTAGCGGCGGATGGAACCACGGCCCCAGAGCGCGACCCAGAGGCCGCCGTCGTCGTCGACCGCGAGCCCGTCGGGGATACCGGCGCCGCGTTCGATCACGACGAACGGACGACGGTCGGAGATCGCACCGGTGGCGGCGTCGAAGTCGAAGCGGTCGACCCGGTACGCCATCGAGTCGATGTAGTACATCGTCGCGCCGTCGGGGGACCAGCCGAGCCCGTTCGAGAGCGTCACGTCCTCGAGCACGCGGTCGAGGCCGCCCTCGCGCGAGTAGCGGTACAGCGCGCCCCGGCCGGGCGAGTAGTCGAGCGCCATGCTCCCGACCCAGAACCGACCGGCGGGATCGCAGGCGCCGTCGTTCAGCCGCAGGTCCGGGCCGTGTGGGATCTCGACCAGCGTCCGCACCGACTCGTCGTCCGGGTCCACCGCGGCGAGCCGGTCGGCCAGGGCGACCAGGACGCCGCCGGACTCCATCGGTGCTACGGCGCCGACGCGGTTGCCGAGCGGGATCGCGTGATCGTGGTCCCGCGCGGGATCGAAGCTGTGCAGCGCGTGCCCCTCGATGTCGACCCAGAGCAGCCGCCGGGTCGCCGCGTCCCAGCGCGGGCCCTCGCCGAGCAGCGCCTTGGCGCGGATCGCGACCTCCACTGGGAGAGGCTCGCATGAACGCCGCTCCGCTGAAGCGAGAGCTGGCCGCAGCCGTCGGCGCGCCCGTGTTGGAGGGCGATGCCGTCGCGCCGTACCTGCTCGACGCGACGGAGGCCCGCGGCCTGCGCGGCCGTGCCGACGCCGTCGTGCTCGCGCGGACTGCCGAGGACGTCGTCGGCGCGCTCGCGTGGTGCTACGAGCACGACGTACCTCTGACCACACGCGGCGGCGGCAGCGGTTACGCGGGCGGCGCCGTTCCCGACGGCGGGGTCGTCGTCGCCCTCGCAGGGCTGCGGTCGACCCGGTCGCTCGAGCCGCTCCAGTGGCGCGCCGAGGTCGAGAGCGGCGTCACGACGCATGAGGTGCAGCGGCTCGCGCGCGAGAACGGCCTCTACTACCCGCCCGATCCCGGCGCCGCCGAGCAGTCGCAGCTCGGCGGCAACGTGGCGACCAACGCCGGCGGGCCGCACGCGTTCAAGTACGGCGTCACCGGCGCCTGGGTGACGGGCCTCGAGGTGGCGATCGCACCGGGCGAGCTCGTCAGCTTCGGCCGGGGGCTCCGCAAGGACGTCGCGGGCTACGACATCCGCTCGCTCATGGTCGGCTCGGAGGGCACGCTCGGGATCGTGACCGCCGTGCGCCTGAAGCTGATCCCACCGCCGGAGGCCCGCCGGCCCGTCGTCGCCTTCTACGCCGACGCGGCCGAGGGAGCCGCCGCCGTGACGAACGCGATGGCGAGCGGTACGCACCCCGCCGCGATCGAGTTCCTCGACGGCGCGACGTTCGCCATCGCCGGCCGCGCGTTCCCGCTCTCCCTCGCGCACGCGGATCGGCCGGCCTTCGTGGTCGTCGCGGAGGCGGACGGCAGCGAGCAGGAAGCTGCAACGGGACAGGCGCTGCTGCGGGAAGCGCTTTCGCAGGGCGCTCAGGAGGTGCTCGCCCCGTCGCGGCCGGACGAGGTCGCGGCGCTGTGGCGCTGGCGCGACGGCATCGGCATCGCCGCCGACGCGTACCTGGGCGGCAAGGTCAGCGAGGACGTCTGCGTTCCCGTCGACCGGCTCGCCGAGGTGGTCGCGGCCACGCACGAGGCGGCGGCGGACGGGCGAATCGAGGCGTGCTGCTGGGGTCACGCAGGCGACGGCAACGTGCACTCGTCCTTCCTCTTCGACGGGGGCGACGCCGCCGCGGGCCTCCGGGCCACGGCCGCGGCGGAGCGCGTCTTCGACGCGGCGGTCTCGCTCGGCGGCAGCATCAGCGGCGAGCACGGCGTCGGCCTCGTCAAGTCGCCGCAGCTCCGGAAGCAGCTCTCGCCGGCCGCCGTCGAGATCCACCGCGCGGTCAAGCGGCTGTTCGACCCGAAGGACCTGCTCAATCGGGGTAAAAAGGTCGCATGAACGTCGCCGGCCGCACCGCCCTCGTCACCGGCGCAGGCTCGGGGATCGGAGCCGCCGTCGCCCGGCGGCTCGCCGCGTCGGGGGCGCACGTGGTCCTCGCCGACCTGTCACTCGACGCGGTGGAGGAGCTCGCCCGCGAGCTCGGCCCAGAGGCGCGCCCCCTCCAGCTCGATGTCCGCGACGAGGAGCAGGTGGCTCCGGCGACGGCCGGCCTCGACGTGCTCGTCAACGTGGCGGGGATCGGCTCGACGACGAACGCGCCCGAGACGCCGCTGGAGGTCTGGGAGGACGTCTTCGCCGTCAACGCGCGTGGCACGTTCCTCTGCTGCAAGCACGCGATCCCGGGCATGGCCGCGCGCGGCGGCGGGTCGATCGTCAACGTCGCGTCCGTGGCGGCGCTCGTCGGCCTGCGGAACCGCGCCGCCTACTGCGCGTCGAAGGGCGCGGTCGTTGCGCTCACTCGTGCGCTGGCCGTGGACCACGTCGGCGACGGCATCCGCGTCAACGCCGTCTGCCCGGGCACGGTCGACTCGCCCTGGGTGCGCCGCCTCGTCGAGGACGCAGGCGAGTCGCTCGACGCGCTGCGCGCGCGGCAGCCGCTCGGCCGGCTCGGCACAACCGAGGAGATCGCCGAGGCGGTCGAGTACCTCGTCTCGGCGGAGTTCGCGACCGGGACGGTGCTCGTCGTCGACGGCGGGCTGACGGCGGCCTGATGCAGGCCCTCGTCGTCCGGCCCGGTGAGGCCCACTCGACGCACGTCGCTGACGTGCCGGCGCCCCCGGTGCGGGAGGGAGAGGTGGCGCTGCGAACGCTCGAGGTCGGCGTCTGCGGCACCGACCGGGAGATCTCGGAGGGCCACTTCGGCGTCGCCCCGGAGGGCGACGACGTGCTCGTCCTCGGCCACGAGTTCCTCGGCGTCGTCGACCGCGACGGGCACGGCTACACGCGCGGCGACCTCGTCACGTCGATCGTGCGCCGCTCCTGCTCGCGCTGCACCGCGTGCAACGAGGGCGCCCCCGACTCCTGCCTCACGGGGGACTACAGCGAGCGCGGGATCACGCGGCTGCACGGGTTCGCCCGGGAGCTCCTCGGCGAGGATCCGGCGCAGCTGATCGGCGTGCCGCGGTCGCTCGGCCGGCTCGGCGTGCTCGTGGAGCCGGCCTCGATCTGCGAGCGCGGGATCCGGCATGCACGCGCGATCGGCGGCCGGCAGCCGTGGGAGCTCCAGCGCGCACTCGTGCTCGGCGCCGGTGCGATCGGGATGCTCTCGACGTACCTCCTCCGCCTCGCCGGGCTCGATGTCTGGACTGCGGCGCGCAGCCCGGCGGACGATCCGCGTGCCCGGCTCGTGGAGGCCTCCGGCGCGCGTTACGTGTCGACGAAGGCGGAGCCTCTGAGCGCGCTTCGGGAGGACGTCGGCGGCTTCGACCTCGTCGTCGAGGCGACCGGCAATGTCCAGGTGATGGCCGACAGCATCGGGATGCTCCGCCGGAGCGGTGTCGCCTGCCTGCTCGGGCTCGACGGCCGGCAACAGTCGGTCGAGCTCGACGGCCGCGTCCTCGGCGTCGACACGATCCTCGAGAACCGCGTCGTCTTCGGCAGCGTCAACGCGAACCGGGTCGACTGGCTCGCCGCGGTCGCGTCCCTCGACCGGGCACGGGAGCGCTGGCCCGAGGCGCTCCCGCAGTTCGTCGGCCTACGCGTTCCGCTCGACCGCTTCGCGGAGGCGTTCGAGCACAAGGGCGTCAAGGCCACCCTCGTGCTCGACGGCTAGGAGGGTTTGGCGGAATGGCGCTCGTCGCTGGGGTGCGATGGTCGTTCCGAGGCAAGGACGCAGGGAGCGCCGATAGCCGAAGCTATCGGCGCGACTGAGGACGCAGCATCGGGACGACCAGCGCGGCCCAGCGGCACAGCCGTCATTTCGCCAAACCCTCCCAGAGCAGGAGCGCGTCGGTCGCGTCGTCCGCGACCCCGCCGAAGTAGCGGTCGAGGACCTCGCGGAAGAGCGGGCTCTCGGGGGCTGCACGGGCGAAGAGCGTCATCGACGACCGCAGCTTCATCGCGTCGACCGACCCGAAGATGTCCTGCGCGGTCCTGCCGTTCAGCTCCGTGAGGATGCGCGCGCACTCGTCGAGCCGCTGCCCCAGGATCGGATGCGCGAGGTACCCGCGTGCCTCCTCGAGCGACGAGATCGCGTAGCGCTTCGACGGTCTCGCTCATGCCGAGGCCGGCGAGCTGCGGGAAGACGAACCACATCCAGTGGCTCGTCTTCCGGCCGGCGCGCAGCTCGGCGAGGGCGGACGCGTACGTCCCTCGCGAGTCCTGCGAGGCCACGAACCGCTCGAGCTCCGCCATCGCTAGCGAGTCCGAACGACGACGAGCTTGTCGACGCCCGACTCAGCACCCCACACCTCGCCCGGTCTGCCCAGGATCTGCCTGACGTTTGCAGGCGAGCTCGGCAGCACGACGCGCGTGAACTTCTGCGTCCCGGGATCGAAGCGGACGAGGGCGTTCGCGCCAAAGTCGCTCAGCCAGACGATGTCGCGGTCGTCGACGTAGACCGCGTACGGCATCGGCGTCGCGCCGGGGAGGCGCCACTCGCGCCAGCGTCCGGTGGCGGGTACGTACATCGCGACCTTGCCGACGTTCCACTCGCTCACCCAGATCCGCCCCTTCGAGTCCGACCACGCGCGTCGCGCGCCCTGGCCGCGTGTCGGCGGGTTGAGGACGCGGACGGTGGAGCGCAGGACGTCCACCCGGCCGAGGTAGCTGCCGGCGAGCGAGGCGTAGTAGACGACGCCGGCAGGCGTGACGGTGATGCCGTAGGGGCCGGCTCCTCTCGGCGCGCGGAACACTCGCACCTTCCCGACCTTCGGGTCGAGCCGCCCGTAGATCCCGCTCTGCCCCGTGAACCAGAGCACGCCGCGCTTGTCGAAGACGGCGGTGTTCAGGTTCGCGTCGCCCGCGGACGCGGGCAGCGGGAAGCTGCGGACACGCCGCGTGTTCGGGTCGACCCGGACGATCGCGTTCAGCCCGCCGTCGGTGATCCACGGCGCCCCGTCCGGGCCGACGATGACGCCGTGCGGCGCCGAGCCGTCTCCGAGGCGCACGTGCCGCGTCCGACCGGTCCTCGGATCGAGCCAGCCGAGCTCGCCCGAGCCCTGCGCGGTGTACCAGACGCCTCCGTCGCGCGCGGGAGCGACGTCATGAGGCCGGCTGCCGGCCGGGACGGGATACTCGCGGACGGTGAGCGGCGTCGCGGTCGTCCCGCCGGCTGCAGCGCTCGCGACGACCGCGAGCACGACCAGGCAGAGCGGCAGCGTCCTACGTACTCGCAACATGCGTGCCGAACCATGCCAGCATCCGCCGATAGGCGGCAGCGGCGGCGGCCGGGTCGTGCCGTGAGCTCGTCGGGTTGAAGAACGCGTGGTCGACGCCCGGATACGTGACGATCTGGTGCCGGAGCTTCGCTTTGCGGAGCGCGGCCCGCGCAGCCGCGCGGCTGGCGTTGACCCTCGAGTCGAGCTCGGCGTAGACCCCGAGCACCGCCGCCTTCGAGCCGGCCAGGTTCCCGCCCTCGGGGAACGGGCCGTAGAAGGGGACGGCCGCCGCCAGGCGCGACTCCTTCGACGCGAGCAGCCGCCACGTCATTCCGCCGCCGAAGCAGAACCCGATCGCCGCCACCTTCTTCCCGGGCAGCCGCCTGCGGACCTCGGTCACCCCCGCCTTCAGGTCGGCCACGAGACGCGACTCGGGAGCTGCTCCCAGCGCGGCCATCGCCTCGAACTCGTCCGAGAAGGAGCCGGTCCCGCCCTCCTCCGACAGCAGGTCGATCGCCAGCGCCGAGTAGCCGCTCCCTGCCAGGCGTCCGGCGATAGTGCGGATCGAGTCGTTCAGGCCGCGGTTCTCGTGGATCACGAGCACGCCGCCCCGAGGCTTCGCCGCCGCAGCCCACGCGCCCATCAGCGTCCGGCCTCCCGGCCCGCGGAACACGATCTCGCGGGTCGGCCTCGCTGCGACGAGGACGTCCACCGCGGCCGGGCGGCTCACCGCGGGCGCCCGCAGCCGCGCCTTCGCCGCCTCCGCGAGGAACCCGGCGAGCAGCGATGCCGCCGCGGCGGTACCGAGCCCGAGCAGTCCCAGCCGGCGCAGTGCCTCACGCCGCGAGATCAGCCCGTCGGCGTGATCCTCGGCGACCTCTTCCGCCAGATACCGCTGCAGCTCCGTCACGACTCACCCCTCGTCTCTTCTCCGAAGCTACGCCGGAGTCAGGCGACTGGATTGCCGATGCGGTCGAGCCACGGCCGAGGGCCCGACCGGAAACGTGGCACCTACAGTGACCTTGGATCGCCCTTGAAGAGCCCAGGCTCTGCGCACACCCGGCTGGGCCTGGCTCGCACTTGTGAACGCGATCGCCGTCATCCTCCTGTTCGGCATCCGCGGAATTCTCTCTCCGCGAAGATGTGGCCGTGGGATGGGAGGCACTCGATCAGTGGGGTGACGACGTCGCCCGTATCGAACCGCTCACGGGTGGAGTTGGCGTCAACGAGCTGTGGAGCGTGCGCGTCAATGGGCAGCTCGCCGTCGGTCGGCTCGGCAAGCGCAGCGACGCCGACCTCTCGTGGGAGACCGAGCTGTTGCGACACCTCGACCGTGAAGGGATGACGGTGCCGGTGCCGATCCCGACCACGGACGGTCAGCACTTCGCCGACGGTCTGGTCGTGATGACCTACGTGGAGGGCGGAGCGCCCGAAACGGAGGCCGACTGGCGTCGGGTCGCTGACACACTCCGGCAGCTGCACCGACTGACGCACGGCTGGCCCCAACGCCCCGGCTGGCGATCGTCGACCGACCTCCTACATGCGGAGACCGGGACGAAGGTCGACCTCGGCGCGATGCCGCCTGAAGGTGTCGTTCGATGCCGAGCGGCGTGGGCGCGGCTCACCGGACGAGAGCGGTGCGTCGTTCACGGCGACCCCAATCCGGACAACATCCGCATGACCGCGGATCGGGTCGCGCTGATCGACTGGGACGAATCGCACGTCGACGTCCCCGACCTCGACCTGGTGTTGCCACACAACGCCGCCGGTCTCGACGACGACACTCACGACGTTGCCGCGCAAGCCTACGCCGCATGGGAAGCCGCCGTCTGCTGGGACCCCAGCGGGACCGACGAGTTCGCAGCCAAGCGGCTCGCCGAAGTTCGAGCGGTCTGAGCAGCAGCAGCGAATCGACAGAGTGACGCTCCGCAAGTCTTACCACTTAAAACCCTCCCACCGCACTTCCGCAGGAGAGAAAAAGCCCCGTTTCCGGGGCTTTCAGTAGCGGGGGCAGGATTTGAACCTGCGACCTCCGGGTTATGAGCCCGGCGAGCTACCTGGCTGCTCCACCCCGCGACGCGGCGTCCATTGTAGCGCAGTCGTCTACGCGGCGCAGACGCGCGAGCCGCTCTCGCGGTTGCGCCCGCGCCACCAGCGTGCGGCGAGGAATCCGGCGCCGATCACCGCGACGCCCGCGACCGCGTCAAGGACGAAGTGGTTGCCGGTGACGACGATCGTCAGGGTCACGAGCGGCGGGTAGATCGCGCCGGCGAACCGCATCAGGTGCGAGCGCGCATACCGCATCACTCCGACCCCGACGCCGAGCGCGTACGCCGCGTGCAGCGACGGCACCGCAGCGACTGGATTGGAGAATGCGGCCGAGTCGGGCGAACCGATGTCGATCCCGGAGAAGCGCAGCAGCGTGTCCTCGAGCCCGACGCTTGCCACCAGCCGCGGCGGCGCAGTCGGGAAGAGCCAGTGCACGACGACGGAGATCGCAGTCGCGATCAGGAAGGCGTCGCGGAAGCTGCGGAAACCTGTCCACGAGCGCCGATAGAGCCAGATGAAGAAGAGCCCGGTGAAGACGAAGTGGCCGACGAAGTAGAAGATGTTGAGCGCGTACATCAGGTCGGGGAGCGCGAGAAACGCACGCTGCAGCGACTGCTCCCACGCGAGTCCGAGCACCTGCTCGGCCGACGCGATCCGGCGTGCGTTCGCGAACGCCTGCGCCCAGTTCGGCTCCATTGCATGCCGCGCCGCCTCGTAGGCGGCGAACGCCCCGACCACGACGGCGAGCTGCGCGACCGCGTCACGTCTCGCCAGGACTTCCCTGACGCGCGCCATCGCTTTCATTCAAACACCATTGCTAGCATCGCCGCAAATGCCCCTTTTCTGGCTTGCGCTTGCGGTTGCGATCGTGGTGATCGTCGCCTCTGTGATCTATTCAACGCGGAAAGGGCTCGAAGCCTTCCGCGGCTTCAAACGGCTTGGCAACGCCGTCTCGACCGAGGTCGAGCGGATCGAGCAGGCGAGTGCCCAGATCGAGCGGCACCTCGCATTGGCGGCTGAGAGCGGCTCGAAGCTGGACGCGAAGCTCGCGCAGCTGCGGCGCTCGCAGGCGCGGCTGAACGTGCTCCGGAGCGCGATCGACGAGGTTCGCGACTCCGTCGGGCGCGTCACGGCCGTCTACCCGCGCAAGTGAGAGTCGCGGCGGTCGACTTCGGCACGAACTCGACGCGCCTGCTGGTCGCCGACGCGAACGGGATGCTCGAGGAGGTCGTGCGCAGGCTCGAGATCACTCGCCTCGGCGAGGGCGTCGACGAGCGCCGGCGCCTCCTCCCCGTCCCGATCGCACGTGTCCGCAACGTCCTCTCCACCTACCGGCGCGAGCTCGAGTCGCTCGGCGCCGAGCGCACGCTCTGCATCGGGACGAGCGCCGTCCGCGACGCCGAGAACGGCGAGGCGTTCCTCGGCGAGATCGAGTGGAGCTACGGCTTCACGACCCTGCTGCTGACCGGCGACGAGGAGGCGGCGATGACGCTGCGCGGGATCGGCGCGCTCGAGTCCGGGACGCTCGTCGTCGACATCGGCGGCGGCTCGACCGAGGTGCAGATCGTCGGCACGGACGTCCGCGAGAGCCTCGATGTCGGCTGCGTGCGGCTGACCGAGCGCTTCGGCGAGGACGTCCGCGCGATCCGCGAGCACGTGCGCGGGCTGCTTCCGCAGGCAGAGACCGCGCGGGCCGTCGGCGTCGCCGGGACGGTGACGACGATCGCCGCGCTCGACCTCGGGCTCGAGCGGTACGACCCGGAGCGGATCCACGGCCACGCGATCTCGCGCCGGGCGGTCGCGGAGCAGACGGCGCGGCTTGCGTCGCTGACCGTCGAGGAGCGCGCGCAGATCGTCGAGCCGGGTCGGGCGCCGGTGATCGTCGCCGGCGCCGCGATCCTCGCCGAGGTGCTCGACTTCTACGGCCTCGACGCGATCGAGGCGAGCGAGCGGGACATCCTCCACGGCGCCGCGCTCGCGGCGGCCGAGCTGCCGGAGCCCGAGGAGGGCGCGGCGCCGCCGGGCGCCTACACCTGCTGCTGACCGAAGCGGACGACTTGCGGCGTCAAACGCGCTCCGGCACCCTTATGACGAAGCCGTGAACCTCGCACTCGGCTTCCTCGCCGACATCGCCTTGAACACGACACGGATCGTCAGATTGCTGGAGGACGACGATGGCGAAGAAGCGGAAGAAGACTGACTTCACCGAGCAGGACGCGCGGCAGCGCCAGCTCAGGGAGTACCTCGCGCGGAAGGAAGAGGAGCGCCGACAGCGCGTCGAGCGTGAAGCAGACGAACGGAAGGGCGGCTAAAGCTCGTCTTCGGCCGGCGGCTCGTCCTCGGCCAGCCGGCGCTGCAGCACCGCCCGCGAGAGGACGCCGACGAGCCGGCCGTCCTCGAGCACCGGCACCCGCTCGAGGTCGTGCTCCTCGAGGAAGCGGAATGCCTCGTCGAGCGGGAGCTCGGGGCCGATCGTGTTCAGCGGCACCTCGGCGATCTCGCGCAGCTGCGTCCCGCGCGGGTCGCGGCCGGCGGCGACGATCTCGCGCACGAGCGTCTTCCGGGTCACGACGCCGAGCAAGCGGCCGTCGTCGGTGACGAAGACCGCCCGCACCTCGGGCGCGTTCGAGCGCCTCGCCGGCCTCCTGGGCGCTCGCGTCGCCGCCGAGCTGCGGCGGATCGACGACCATCGCGTCACGCACCCTGTCCATCAGGGGTAGAGACCCCGGGCGTCGAGGGCGCCCGCCACCTCGCGGATCCCGGCGACGAGCGCCGCCGTCCGAAGCGTGATCTCGCGCTCGTTCGAGATCTCCCAGACGCGGTCGAAGGCGTCGTTCAGCTTCTCCGCGAGCTTCTCCCGGATCTCGTCGCGGCCCCAGAAGAGCCGGCCGAGATCCTGCACCCACTCGAAGTAGGAGACGGTGACGCCGCCGGCGTTGGTGAGGATGTCCGGCAGGATCGGGATCCCGCGCTCGGCGAGGATCGCGTCGGCCTCGAGCGACGTCGGGCCGTTCGCGCCCTCGGCGACCAGCCTCGCCTGGATCCGAGGCGCGTTCTCGTCGGTCACCTGGTCCTCGCGCGCTGCGAGGACGAGGATGTCGCACGGCAGCTCGAGCAGCTCCTCGTTCGTGATCCGCGTCCCGGTCGGCCAGCCCTCGAGCGAGCCGTGCTCCTTCGCGTAGTCGCTCATCGCGTGGACGTCGAGCCCGGCGGGGTCGTGGATGCCGCCGGACACGTCCGAGACGGCGGTCACGGTCGCGCCGCGGTCGACCAGCTCGTGCGCGGCGATCCCGCCGACGTTGCCGAAGCCCTGGACGACGCACTCCTGCTCGGCGAGGTTCCAGCCGAGCCGCTCGCAGGCGCGGGCGATCACCATCACGACGCCGGCACCGGTCGCCTCGTGCCGGAAGACCGAGCCGCCGATCGCGATCGGCTTGCCGGTGACGATCTCGGGCACCGCGTGGCCGACCTGCATCGAGTACGTGTCCATCATCCATGCCATCGTCTGCTCGTTCGTCGCCATGTCGGGGGCGGGAATGTCCTCCTGCGGGCCGATCACGGGCAGGAGATCCGAGGTGAAGCGGCGCGTCAAGCCCTGGAGCTCGCCGCTGGGACAGCTCGCGCGGGTTGCAGCGGACGCCGCCCTTGGCGCCGCCGTAGGGGAGACGGAGGAGCGCGCACTTCCAGGTCATCCAGACTGCGAGCGCGGCGCACTCGCCGAGCGTCACCTCGGGGTCGTAGCGGATGCCGCCCTTCGTCGGCCCGAGCACGGACGAGTGCTGGACGCGGTAGCCGGCGAAGACGATGCGGCGGCCGTCGTCGAGCTTGACCGGAACGGAGAGCATGACCGCGCGCTCGGGGTAGCGCAGGCGCTCCGCGACCGCGCTCGAGACGTCCGCGTACGGCAGCGCCAGCTCGAACTGGGCGACGCGCGGTCTCGAAGAGCGGCGTGTCCCACTCGAGGTGCGCGTGTGCAGCGGATTCCTCGATCCTGGCCACGGCTGGGCAGTGTAGAGACTCGGTTTCGGATGCCGTTGGGAGCGAAGCGACCCTTTAGGGGTCTTTGCGCGAAGCCCCGGGCCGCTCCCGCGGCCCGGGGCTTCTTGCGCCAGAAGTGCCGGGGGCGGGAGTCGAACCCGCACGGCCTGCGAAGGCCGGCCGATTTTAAGTCGGCCGCGTCTGCCAGTTCCGCCACCCCGGCGGGCGGCCGGACTTACGTGCTGCCGGGCTGTAACGAGTCCGGCGGGAACCGCTCGGGGCCGCGGAAGCGAAGGTCGTCGCGGAACGTCCCGAACGCGTCCTCGTCGAAGCTCGTGCACGTCGCGAGGTAGGAGGTGCCGTTCGTCCCGCCCGGCTCGAAGTCGTCCGGCACCGTCCAGGCGCCGAGCGCGATCTTGTTGCCGAGCTTTGCGTACGGGGCGAGCAGCATTCCGGTCTCGTCCTCGAAGTAGAAGTCGCGCAGCTGCTGGACGGTCGCGTCCGGCACCTGCGGCCCGTACAGGATGAAGACGGCGCCGTGCTCGAGGTTGTGGACGACCTGGGCGATCTTCAGCGGCGTGTCGTACTCGCCGTAGACGGCGGGAATTTCGAAGTGCGGGCCACTGGTGGGCGGGTCGGTGTTCCACTTCGGATCCGAGGTCGCGTTCTCTGCGGCCGTGTGGTTTCCGACCTGCGCCGGGACCGTCTGCAGCTCGCAGCCGCCCGCCTCCATCGTCGCCGCCAGATCCTCGTCGCTGCCGCCGGCAAAGAAGACGACGCCGAGCACGATCGCGAGCCCGACCAGGCCCGTGGCCGCGAGGATGTAGAGGAGCCGGCGCTGCCGCTCGGCGTCCCGCGGGCCGGACGGTGTCGACCGGCGCTGCGGCGCCTGCGGGCGTTTCGGGGGGTTGGGGGCGCGGTCTTTCCTGGGCATCGGCGAGCGATCGTACCGATTCGGGTGTGGTCTGCCGTCCGACGCCGTCTCTACCGTTCGTCGGCCCGATGGTCATTCTCGCTCTCATCCTCGGTCTCCTCCTCGGCGCCATCGCCGTGTGGCTCTATGCATCGCGCCGCCTCGGCGTGGTCGAGCGTGAGCTCGCCGGTACGCGCGCGGAGCTCGACGTCGAGCGCCGCTCGTTCGACGAGAAGGTCGTGACGGCGGTTCGGGCGGCGTCCGCCGACGCCTATCAGGCGAACAGCTCGGCGTTTCTGGAGATCGCCGAGTCGAAGCTGACGGGCTACGTCAGGCCGCTCAAGGAGTCGCTCGAGAAGGTCGACGGCCAGGTGCGGACGCTCGAGCTCGCGCGGGAACGGGCCTACGGAGCGCTCGGCGAGCAGCTCTCACAGCTGAGCGAGCGCACGGCGTCGCTCGCGACCGCACTCCGCACACCGCACGTCCGCGGGCGCTGGGGCGAAATCCAGCTCAAGCGGGTCGTCGAGCTGGCCGGAATGCTGCCCTACTGCGACTTCGACGAGCAGGTGACCGCGACCACGGACGACGGCAGGCTCCGCCCCGATCTGATCGTGCGCCTACCCGGCGGGAAGGTCGTGATCGTCGACGCGAAGGTGCCGCTCGCCGCGTACCTCGACTCGATCGAGGCAACCGACGACACGGAGCGCGCTGCCCACCTCGCCTCGCACGCGCGACAGGTGCGCGAGCACATGGCCAAGCTGAGCGCGAAGAGCTACTACAAGGAGTTCGGAGACACGCCGGACTACGTGGTCATGTTCCTTCCCGACGAAGGCTTCTTCCGCGCCGCCTGGGAGCAGGACCCCTCGCTCGTCGAGACGGGCGTCCGCTCACGTGTCCACGTTGCGTCCCCGACCACCCTGATCGTCCTGTTGCAGTCGATCGCGTATGGCTGGCAGCAGGAGAGCGTCGCCGAAGACGCACGCGAGATCCAGGCACTCGGCCGCGAGCTCTACGAGCGCTTCGGAATCGTCGGTGGGCACCTGAACAAGATCGGGAGCAGCCTGAAGGGAGCTGTCGGAGCCTTCAACGAGACGGTCGGCTCACTCGAGAAGCGGCTGCTGCCGACGGCGCGAAAGCTCGACGGGTACGTCGTGTCGGACAAGGAGCTTCCGCAGCTGAATCCCGTGCTCGAGCAGCCCCAGACGCTGCAGGCGCCCGAGCTGGGCGAGCAGCTGCGGGCGATCGACGCGGCCTAGAAACGCAGAATTGCGCCGATCCCCTCGACGGGATCGAGATCCTGGCGGCCCTCGAGCGCGAGCAACTCACCTCCGTAGGCGAGTGTCAGCCGGACGGCGAGATCGAGCCCATCGTCGCGGTGCTCCATCGTCGTCCCGTCGAGCGGACAGGTCCCCGCCACGGCTGCGGCGCGCCCGCAGGCCGGGCAGCGATAGGCGTTCTTCTGCACACCCGCCTGATGGAGCAGCAGCTCCACCCGTCCGTCGGACGCGGCCTCGAGCGTCTCGGCCCAGCCGGAGGAGCCGAGCGCGTTCTTACCCACCTCTTCGCGCCAGCGCTCGACCGCCTCGGTCTCCTGTGTGGCTCGCCACTGGTCGACGAACGGCTGCGCGACCGCGCCAAGCTCGGCGTCGGAGGCGTGTGCATCGGCGCTCGTCCATCCGATCACGGCGTCCTCGAGCTCCGACGTGAGGACGTCGGCGAACTCGGCGCGGGTTTCGTCGCCCGCGACGACGATGATCCGCGGCCGTCCGAGCCGCCGGAAGAGCCGTTCGAGCTCCTCGGCGACGGCCTTGTAGTGCTCCAGGTCGAGATTCCCGATGTGGCGCTGGTAGCGGGACTGCGACCAGCCGCCCTGGTCGTGCCTGCCCTGCGTCTCCTCGGTCCGGTCGGCGACCTGCTCGAAGCGGCCGCCGCGCAGCGCGAGCACGCGTCCCTGCTCCCGGCCGACGACGGCGACGATCGCACCGTTGCCGCGCCCGATCAGCGGCACGAGCGGGCTGAGCAGGAAGTCGTCCGCGACCCGAGCCGCGTCGGCGACCTTCCAGGGCAGCGCGAGCACGCTCCAGACGTTGTCGGGCCCTGCCGCGAACACGGCGAGCCCGTGCGCGCCGTCGCGATCGAACTCGCCGTCGAAGTAGTGGCCGAGCCGCTCGAAGTCCGCCTTCAGTCCTGCCTTGACCTCGTGCGCGAGATCGGGACGCGTCGCGCCGTGCGACTTCGCGGCCGAGTCGAGCATCGCGTGCACCCGCATCGTGGTCTCGCGTGTCGTCGGTGAGATCGCGGGATCGAGGTCGACGTAGAGGGAGATCGCGCAGCCGTTCTGCGCGCGGAAGCCTGCGAGCTCACGCAGGCCGTCGAGGCTGACCGTGGTTGTCGTCATATCGCCCTTTCTGCCTGACGGGGTCGGATTCTAAGCCTCCGGCGGCGGAACATCTGGATCCTCCGACTCGTTCTCTATGGTGACGGGCATACAGCCCGGAAACAACGAAAGGGAATCAGCGTTGAGCGACGTTCGTGACGTGATCATCATCGGCGGCGGCCCCGCCGGCTACACCGCTGCGCTGTACGCGGCGCGCGCCAATCTGAGCCCGCTCGTGATCGAGGGGTTCAACTGGGGCGGCCAGTTGATGATCACCAGCGAGGTCGAGAACTACCCCGGCTACCGCGACGGCGTGATGGGGCCGGAGATGATGGCCGAGTTCCGTGCTCAGGCCGCGCGCTTCGGCGCCGAGTTCGTCACCGACGACGTCACCAGGGTCGACCTCTCCGAGCGCCCCTTCAAGATCTACGTCGGTGACGAGGAGTACGCCGCCCAGACGGTCGTCGTCGCGACCGGCGCAACCGCCCGCCAGCTCGGGCTCGAGTCGGAGCGCGCTCTCCACGGGCGAGGCGTCACCTACTGCGCCACGTGCGACGCCGCGTTCTACCGCGACCGCGAGGTCGTCGTCGTCGGCGGCGGCGACTCGGCGATGGAGGAGGCGCTCTACCTGACGAAGTTCGCCTCCAAGGTCACGCTCGTCCACCGGCGGGCCGAGTTCCGGGCGTCGCAGATCATGGTCGATCGGGTCAAGAACCACGAGCGAATCGAGATCCTGACGCCGTTCGTCGTCGACGAGGTGCTCGGCGCCGACTCCGGCAAGCTGACCGGCGTCCTCCTTCGAAACGTCGAGAGCGACGAGACGACCGAGTACGCCACCGACGGGCTCTTCGTCGCGATCGGCCACGATCCGACAACGAACCTGTTCCTCGACGCGCTCGACCACGACGAGAATGGCTATCTCGTCACGAAGGGCAAGACGACGGAGACGAACATCCCGGGCATCTTCGCCGCGGGCGACGTGCAGGATCACGTCTACCGGCAGGCGATCACAGCGGCCGGGTCCGGTTGCGCCGCCGCGCTCGACGCGGAGCGGTTCCTCGCCGAGGCGGAGGGCCACCCGGAGGCGGCGCTGACAGCGCCGCGCGAGCACAGCCGGCCGGCGTGACATATCGGACGCATCAGGCGCTAGCGGTGGTTCCTGGCGCGTCGCTCGCGGTGCGTAGGCGGGCGGGACAGTGCGGAGGTACGGCCCGTCGGCCGGAGCGACGCGAGCGACGCGAGGCTGCGCCGGAGGCCGGCTCCGCCGGCCGGGAGGCACAGCCGGCCAGGGGCCGCTAGCGTGCCGTTCTTCATCTGCCCGAACTGCAAGAGCCGTTCGATCGACAACGACGGCCGGCAGGGCCTGCTTCGGCAGGCGGTCTCTTGCGAGCGCTGCGGCTTCGGCTTTCTGTTCGAGATCCTCGACGACTACTACCCGCCTCCCACGGCCGGACTCGTCGCTTGCGACCGCGGCGGCCGCATCCTTGCCGCCGGCCGCGGGGTCTTCGAGCTGACGGGCTACGGCGAGCAGGAGCTGATGGGGAAGGACGTCGTCGCGGCGTTCGGCCTCGAGGGGTTCGAGGCGGGCAAGAACCCGATCGCGTTCGCCCTCGAGTGGGGCGTCCGCAGGATGGGTGAGCAGCTCGAGCTCCGCTCCCGCTCGGGCCAGGTCAAGCCGGTCACCGCAGACGTCTTCCCGGCATACGACGACGACGGCGGCGTGCTCGTCGCGCTCTCGTCCCGCTAGCAGCGCCGGCGCGCGAACCCGGTGAGTCCCCCCTTGGGGGAGCGGGCTCCCACTCCGAACGCTAGCGGGGAAGGCGTCACGGATGGGTCACGGGATCTCGGCTACGTCGTCAATCTCGACGCGGCTCGACGGGCAAAGAGTGACGAGCACGCAGTCCTCGCAGCGCGGGCGCCGGGCGTCGCACACACGGCGGCCGTGCCAGATCAGCAGATGCGGGAACCGGCCCCAGTCGGCGCGCGGGACGAGCTTGACGAGGTCGCGCTCGATCTTGACCGGATCCTCCTGCCGCGTCAGCCCGAGCCGCTGCGAGAGGCGGCGCACATGCGTGTCGACGACGACGCCCTGCGGGTTGCCGAGCTCCGCCGCGACGACGTTCGCAGTCTTCCGCGCCACGCCCGGCAGCCGCAGCAGCTCGTCGACCGTCCGCGGCACCTCACCGCCGAACTCGTCCAGGAGCACGCGCATCGACCCCTGGATCGACTTCGCCTTCTGCCGGAAGAAGCCGGTCGCGTAAACGTCCTGCTCGAGCTCCTCACGCGGAACGGCGAGGTAGTCCTCCGGCCGCCGGTACTTCTCGAACAGCGTCGCGGTGACGCGGTTGACGTTCACGTCGGTGGTCTGCGCGGAGAGCATCACCGAGATCAGCAGCTCGACCGGGTTGCGGAAGTCGAGCGCGATCTTCGCGTCGGCATGCTCGACGGCGAGTCGTTCGATGATCGGCTTGATCCGATCGCGCCTCCGGCCGACCGGCCGCCGCGCTTCGTGGACGAAGCTACGTGGCAACGCTCTCGAAGTACGCGGACACCTCGTCGGGATCCTCCGGCTCGAGCAGCCAGCCGACCAGCTGCTCCGCGTTCGGGTATGTCGTCATGCGGATCGCAGCCGCGGCGGCGTCGACCGCGTACGGCGTGTGCCGAAACTCGACCTCGCCACCGTCGAGCAGCGCCCAGAATGCGCCCGGCCGCCCTTCGTAGGGCATGCCGACGCTGCCCGCGTTGACGAAGCGGATGCCGTCGACGACGCGCTCGAACTGGACGTGCGTGTGCCCGCCGACGACGATGCGCTCTTCGACGCCTTCGAGTGCAGCCCGGAAGCGAACGTCGGGCGAGACCTTGGTCAGGATCTCGTCGTCGTCGCGCGGCGAGCCGTGGCAGTAGAGGACGCCGTCGAGCGAAGCCGACAGCGGCAGCGTCCGGAGGAACTCGTGGGCGGGCTCGTCGAGCTGTGCCGACAGCCACTCCCACGTGCCTGCAGGCGCCCGCGGCGACTCGCGGTCGGCGTTCCCGCGGATGAAGACCGCCTCGACCTCGCGGAGCCGGTCGAGGCAGTCCTGCGGGTACGGCCCCGCGATGACGTCGCCGCCGCAGACGATCCGGTCGACGTCGAGCGAGCGCAGCTCTGCGAGCACCGCCTCGAGCGCCGGCAGGTTGCCGTGCACGTCGCAGAGCGCCGCGACGCGCATCAGACCGCCGCGAGCTCCGGCGGCCGCGACCGCAGCCGTGTGCCGGCACAGACGACGTCCAGCGCCGGACAGCTGGCGCAGTTGAACTCGCTCGGCGTCGGCACGAACTCGCCGGCGCGGATCCGGCCGATCGCGGCCGAGAGCTCGGCCTCGAGCGCTGGCATGTCGGAGCGTGCGAACGTGGTCGAGACGACGGCGTCCGGCCGCTCGAGGAAGTGGTAGACGACCTCGACTTCGTCGACCCCGGCCCGGAAGCATGCGAGCGCATAGACGAGCCGCTGCAGCCTGTAGTCGGCCTCGACGATCTCCTCCGGCGTTCCCTCCGCCAGCGAGTTCGTCTTGTAGTCGAGCACGAGCGCACGCCCGGCCTCGATCTGGAGGACGTCGAGCCGGCCGTGCAGGAGGACGCCGTCGTGCTCGAACGCGAACGGCCGCTCGGGCCGGGCGCCCGAGAGCCCCGCGATCCGCTGCGCCAGCTCGGAGCCGCAGTAGGAGTCGACGAACGCGCCGATCCGCGCCTGCTCTTCCTCCGTCACGGCTGGATACCAGACACGCACCTGTTCGAGCTCCGGCGCGGCCGGCGCGGCCAGATCGACCACCTCCAGAAGCCGGTGCACCGCGTCGCCGATCTCGGTCGCGACGAGGCCGGTCTGCCCCGCAACGGTGCCGTGTGCCCGCGCCTCGCGCATCCCGGCGACGCGCTCGGCGTAGTAGCGGTACGAGCAGCGCTCGAAGAGCGACAGCGCGCTGTAGGAGAGGCGGCGGACGTCGTGCAGCGGCGGCTCGGGGAGCGCCTGGATCGGCGCCAGCGCCGGTGCGAGCGGCGGCAGCTTCGGCTCCGCCCCGGCGGCGAAGAGCGCCAGCTGGCCGGTCGCCTCGTCGACGACGGCCGGCACGGGCTCCTCGGACGCCTCGGCGGGCGGCGGCGTCCGGTCGACCCGCACGAGCACGCGCGCCCCTCCCCGCTCGAGCTCGAGCGGCGCTGCGCCGACCGCGGCGAGCTCGTCGGCGCAGTCGAGCCGGCCGAGCACCCAGCCGATCGGCGTCTTCTCGTCGGCCTTCCTCTCTGGGTCGATCGAGCCAGACACGATCAGGCGGTCGATCGCGCGCGTCATCGCGACGTAGTAGAGCCGCAGCCGCTCGGCCTCGTCCTCGGCCGCCCGCGCCTCCTTGACGCTGTCGTAGCCGAGCACGCCGTGGCGCTTGCCGGTCGCAGGGTCGGCGACGCGGAAGCCGAAGCGGCCGTCGGCGAGGCAGAGGATCTCGTCGGCCGACGGAGCGTTGCGGTCGCGGCCGGCGTCCGCGACGACGACGACCTTGAACTCGAGCCCTTTCGCTGCGTGGATCGTCAGCAGCCGGACCGCGTCCGCGCCCTCCTCCTCGGCGACCGCGTCGCGCTCGGCTGCGCCGACGGCCTCCTGCTCCTCGACGAAGCGGACGAAGCCCTCGACATCGGGGCCGCGCAGCTCCTCGTACGAGCGCGCGAGCCGCGCCAGCTTGCGCAGGTTGGCGTAGCGGCGGCGGCCGTCCCACTGGGCGAGGACGGCGAGGTCGTAGTCGTGGTCGGCCACGATCCGCTCGCAGAGGCGCTCGAGCGAAAGCCGCGGCGCCGCCTCGGCGAGCCGGTCGTAGCGCTGCTTGAACGCGCGCAGGAGCCGCGTGTCGTCCGGGTCGAGATCGGTCGGCAGTGCCCGCTCGAGCCCGGTGAAGATCGGCCCGCGCGCCGCCCGCCGGATCAGCAGCAGCGCGTCGTTCGAGACGCCGACGAACGGCGACGCCAGCACGCTGACGAGCGCCTCGTCGTCGTAGCGGTTCTGGAGCAGGCGCAGGTAGGAGAGCAGGTCGACCACCTGCTGCTGGCCGAAGTAGCCCCGGCCGGTGGCGCGGTACGTCGCAAGGCCGGCCGCCCGCAGCTCCTCCTCGTACCACTCGGCATCGGTGCCGGCTGCGAACAGGAGGACGATCTCCCCCGCGCTCGCGACGCCGCTCTCGACGAGCTCCCGGACGCGGCGGGCGACGTTCCTCGCCTCGGCGCGTCGCCAGTGCACACCGGTGCCGGCGTACGCGGCCTTGTCGGTCACGAGCAGCTCGACCGGCGTGCCGAAGACCGGATCGGGGAAGTCACCGGATGCCGCCAGCGGCTGGAACTCCTCGCCGAACTCGGCCCCGAAGAGGTGGTTGACGACGGCGAGCACCTCCGACCGCGAGCGGTAGTTGCGCGTCAGCGGCAGCAACGTCTCCGCGCCCGCACGCCGCTCGCGGAAGACCTGCACGTCCGCGTGCCGGAAGCCGTAGATCGACTGGAACTCGTCGCCGACGAAGAAGCGCTCCGTATCCAGGCCGGTGAGCAGGTCGACCAGCTCGCACTGCAGGCGATTCGTGTCCTGGAACTCGTCGACCATGATCGAGCGGAAGCGCAGCCGCTCGCGCTCGCGCAGCGTCTCGTCGTCGCGCAGGAGGTCGCGGGCACGCAGCTGCAGGTCCTCGAAGTCGAGCGCCGACTCGCGGTCCTTGGCCGCTGCGTACTGGGACGCGAAGCCGTGCAGGAGCTCCTGCAAGAGCTCACGATCCTGCAGCGCCAGCTCGTCGAGCGCCGCCTGCTCGACCGCCTTGCGCGCCTCCTCGTAGCTCGCGCCGCGCGGCCCCCGAACGCGCAGCCCGCTGAGATCGAGCAGGCGCTCCGGCAGCTGCGGCGACTGGGTCAGCGCCAGCGCCTGCGCAGCCGCCGCGCGCGCCTCGTCCTTCGCGCCGGAGTCGTCCACGAGGCACCGCGCGGCCTCGGCCAGCTCGTCGAGCCGGATCCGGAGGTCGGCGCGCTCGCCCAGCTCGAGCTCGAGCTCGCGGCCGGCCGAGCGCAGCGTCTCGTACACCGTCGTCAGCATCCGCCGCAGGCCCGCGGCACCGTACGTCGCGAGCAGCTGCAGCCGGTCGGGATCGTCGCCGGAGCAGAACTCGTTCAGCGCCGCCTCAAAGGCCTCGCCGCGGACGACTCGACCCTGGCTGTCGTCGAGGACGCGGAAGCGCGGGTCGAGCCCGGCCGCGAACGGATGCGACTTCAAGAGCCGCAGGCAGAAGCCGTGGATCGTCGAGATCCAGGCGCCGTCGAGCGAGCGCGCCAGATCGTGGCGGCCGAGCTCGTGCAGGCGGGCGCGGATCCGGCCCCGCAGCTCGCCGGCGGCGCGTTCGGTGTAGGTGATCACGAGCATCGACTCGACGTCGATCCCGCGTTCGCACACAGCCTCGACGAAGCGCTCGACGAGCACCGTCGTCTTGCCCGTCCCCGCGCCGGCCGAGACGAAGACCTGTCCGCGCGCCGCGATCGCAGCGGCCTGCTGCTCGTTCGGGCTCCTCATGCGCGCCTGATCCGGCACATCCGCCAGAGGTCGCACCAGGCCGGACAGCCGTCCGTCCCCTTCGGGTCGTGCAGGACGTCGCCCGACCGGATCCGCCCCGCGAGCCCGCGCGCGAGGTCGCGGGCGCCCTCGACCTGCGCCCAGAACGCGTCCTCGTCGAGGTAGTCGTTCGCGGCGAAGCCGGGCAGCGCGTCGTCCTTCGCTTCGGCGCGGAGGAGCCCGCGCGGACGCCGCTCGCCCGCGAGCGGGCGGTAGAGCCCGCCGAGCGGCTCGATCCCGACCAGGTCGCGGAGGACGAGCATGTAGAGCGGGATCTGGAGCCGTAGCTCCTTCTCGATCTCCGCCGCCGAGTGACCGGTGCGCCCGGACTTGTAGTCCTGGACGATTCCGCGGGCGCTGCCCGGGTCGACGTCGATCCGGTCGATCTTGCCCGAGAGCGTGATCCCGTCGCCGAGATCGAGGCCGCGCTGCAGCTCCGGCGCCGAGCGCTCGGAGCCGAAGCCGACCTCGAACTTGCGCGGCAGCAGCGGCACGGCCGAGCGCGCCTCGTCGCGGACGAGCTGCTCGAGGTCGCGCCGCAGGCTCTGCTCGAGCTCGCGCCGCTCGAGCTCCGTCATCTCCATCTTCACGCCCTGGAGCGCGCCCTCGAGGCACTCGCCGAGGAAGGCGAGCGCGTCGTCCAACCGCTCCTCGACGACGCGGTCGCCGCCGATCGCGCGCGGCAGCCCGGCGTAGAAGCGATGCAGGGTCGTGTGCGCGACCGAGCCGCGGAGCATCGCATCGACCTTCCGGTCGATCTGGCGCGGCGAGATCAGCCGCTCGAAGAACCACGCTGACGAGCAGTCCGCGAACCGCTCCAGCTCGGTGACGTTGAACGGCGTCTTCGCGCCGAGCTCCGCGAGCACGCGCGGATGCCGCAGCCTCGTCTCGCGCGTGAACGCGCCGCGTGCCCGCTTGAGCCGGCGCTCCCAGCCGTTGGCGATTGCGATCGCCTCGGCGTCCTCGGGCTCACGGGCGGCGAGCAGCGCCAGCGCGCGCAGCCGCTCGCGCTCGGTCGGCGCTCCCTCGAGCTCCCAGGTCAGCCGCGAGAGCGGCCGCCGGCGCGTCCAGCGGCGCACCTCCTCGGGTTCGAAGAGCGCCACGACCTCGTCCCAGAACGGGCTCGGCTCGCGCGGGCTCCCCTCGTCGGTCGCCGCTTCGCGGACGAGCGTCAGGCGCTCCGTCGCGCGCGTGCACGCGGTGTAGAAGAGGTAGCGCTCGCGCTCGACGGGATCGGGCCGCGTCAGCCGCGCCGACAGCCGCTGGTCGAGCTCGCCGCGGGCGTCGTCGTCGAGGAACGGGGAGGCCGCCCCGCGCCGCGGCAGTGTCCCCTCCTCGAGCCCGAGCAGGAAGACGGCGTCGAACCGGCGCGTGCGCACGCGGGCGAGATCGAGGACGGCGACGCGGCCGCGCTCGCCGGCCGAGCCGAGCCGCACCTCGGCATGCTCGAGCGCGCCGAGAACGTCGTCCGCGGTCAGGTCGCCGCCGAGCGCCCGCCAGCCGTCGAGCTCGTCCAGCACGCGCGTCAGCGACTCGAACGCGCGCAGATCGGCCCGGCTCGCATCGCCGACCGGCGGCGCGTCGAGCCCGTGCGCGCCGCGCAGCATCGACGCCGCCGTCGTCCGGGCGGCCTCGACCGGGCCGGCCGCGCTCCGCAGGGCCTCGAGCGGCGGCAGCGGCTGGCCGTCCCGCAGGCGGATCGTCTCCTCCTCGACGCTCTCCCGGGCCGCGACCCCGCGCCCGCGCAGGCGTCCTTCGAGAAAGTCGACATTCGAGCGGGCGAAGCCGGAGTAGGGCGAGCGGAGGAAGGAGTAGAGCTCGCGGCGGCCGCCCAGCTGCCATTCGAAGCGGAGCAGCGAGAGGAGCGCCTGGCCGAAGGGGGTCTGGCCGAGCCGGACGCGGCCCTCGAGCGCGAACGGGACGCCGAGCGTGCCGAGCACCGTCTCGAGCGGCGCGCGCCAGCGCTCGACCGCCGGGACGACGATCGCGATCTCGTCGAGCGGGAGGCCGGCGTCGGCGAGCTCGCGAATGTCCTCCGCGACGAGCTCGAGCGAGCCGCGGGCGCCCGGCCGCCTCGAAGAAGCGGATCGCGCCGTCGAGCTCGGGGCCGTCCGGTGGCGCGTCGGCGAAGAGATGGCGCTCGAGGTGCGCCAGCGCGGCGTGGCCGTACTCGGCCGAGCGGGCCGGCAGCTCCTGGATCGCGCCCCCGGCCAGCGCCGCCAGATCCTCCTGCGTGCGGCGGAGCGAGGCGAACGCCGCCCGCGCGGGCTCGTACGGCAGCGAGACGGTGACGTCCGTGCGCGCGGTGAGCGCCTCGAGCAGCCCCCACTCCGCTCCGGTGAGATCCTCGAAGCCGTACGCGAACACCGGCCGGCCGTCCCAGGCGTCCAGGTCGAGAGCGCAGCCGCTCGACCGCGCGGCGGCGAAGCAGGTCGCGGTCCCAGAGCCCGAGGCGGTCGAGCTCGGCCCGGTAGGACGCGTAGAGCAGGGCAAGGTCGCCGTCGAGCTGCTCCGGATCGAGGAGCCCCGACTCGAGCTCGGCGAGCACCGCGAGCAGCGAGTCGGCAAAGCCGGCGAAGCGCGCCGAGCGGCCGAGACCGTTGAGCGGCGTGCCCGCCAGCGCCCGCCGCGCGACGAGCGCGCGCTGGGCGTCGCTCGCGACCGGCAGCGCCTGCGAATCGGCGAGCGCGAGCTCGCGGAAGACGTCGTCGAACGTCCCGATCGAGCCGGCCAGGAGCGCGCCGCTCCGCGCGAGGAGATCGCGCTCGATCCGCTCGACGTCCGACCGGTTCGGCACGATCAGGACGGGATCGCGGTCGATCGCCTCGAGGTATCCCTCGAGGAGTCGCGCCACCTTGCCGGCCTTCGCCGGCCCCACGACGAGTGCCAACCCCATCGACCCATCGTAGTCGGGGCTCCCGACGGCTTTCCGGCGCGAAATCGGCAAAGAGCGGGAAATGGCGTAGGCTCGCCCGATGGAGATCTACAACCTCTACGGGGACGAGTGGAACGTGACGACCGAGCACGAGGGGTTCGCCTTCAAGGACGGCTGGGTCGGCGCCCGGATCGGCGCCGAGCTGATCGGCGGCAGCCTCTACGAGGTGCCGCCGGGAAAGAAGCAGGGGCCGTACCACACCCATCACGGGAACGAGGAGTGGGCGATCGTCGTCGGCGGGCGGCCGACGCTGCGGACGCCCGAGGGCGAGCGAGAACTCGTGGAAGGTGACGTCGCCTGCTTCCCGCGCGGGAAAGCAGGCGCACATCAGGTGATCAACCGCAGCGACGAGCCGGTGCGCGTGCTCATGCTCTCGACGCTGCTCAAGCCCGAGATCGTCGAGTACCTCGACAGCGGCAAAGTCTCGGCGACGAGCCCGGCCGACGGACGCCTCTTCCGGGCGCGCGTCGGCCCCGAGATCGAGTACTGGGACGGCGAGTAGCAGCTACTGCGTCGCGGACTTCGGCCTGCGACCGCGCCGGGCGACCTGGCGCCCACCCATCCGCTCGGCCTCGGCGTCGGTGACGTCGAGCTCGCGCACGCCCTTGCGCGCGTCGTGGAAGGTGATGCGAACCGTTGCGCCCTTCCCGTCGGCGATCTCGGCGCCGGAGATGTCGGACACGAGCACGGTCTTACGAGCCACGGGTATTCCTCCTTGGAGATGCGGAATGAATTTGCGTCAACCGTAGCGCAAACGGCGGCGACAATCACGCCGCTTTGCGCGAGCGTTTGATTCGCCACGAACGCAGCAGGCTGAGCAGAGCGTTCTCCTCCGGGTCGAGGCCGATATCCCGTGCGTTGACGACGCGCAAATGGCGAGGCCGAAAATCGTCGATCGTTCGCCCGTCGAGATACTGCTCGACGACCGCGGGACTGACGTACGACGCGCGCGCAACGGCCGGCGTGTTTCCGAGCCGTTCTCCCACCCTCCGCATCACGGTCGCGACCGTGCGCTTCGCCTCCGCGTCGGTCTCCGGCACGCCGTGCTCGGCGAGCGCGATCGCCGCGGTGAGCGTGCCGCCCCAGGTGCGGAAGTCCTTGGCGGTGAACTCCTCGCCCATGTGCTCGCGGATGTAGTCGTTGAGGACGGCGCCGGTGAGGTTGCACGACTCGCCGTTTCGGCCGTAGCGGAAGAGCCGCGCCGAGCCCTCCTGCACCAGCAGCTCCTTGATCGCCTCCGCGAGCTCGGTGTCGACGACCGACGTCCGCACCTGCAGCTTGTGCTTCGCCCGAAAGCGGAACGTGACCTCGCGTGCCGCGGACGGAGACGTGCCTGCGGGTCAGCGTCGTGACGCCGTACGTGCGCGACGTCTTCGCGTAGCGGTCGGAGCCGACGCGGAACCACGCCATGTTGATCAGCCGCACCGCGACCGCGCAGACGCGCTCGCGGTCGTAGGGATCGTGCGTCATGTGCTCGCCCATCGCCTGCCGCAGGTCCGGGAGCGCCTCGGCGAAGCGGACGAGCTTGTCGAACTTCGCCTGCTCCTGCCGCGCCCGAAATTCGGGGTGGTAGAGGTACTGGCGCCGTCCGGCCGTGTCGACGCCGGTCGCCTGCAGCTTCGCGCCCGCACGCGGCGAGATCCAGACGTCCTTCCAGGCAGGCGGGATCACGAGCGACTCGATCCGCTCGAGCTTCGCCGGGTCGGCGATCTGCTTCCCGCGTGCGTCGAGGTAGCGGAACCGTGCCCTTCGACCCCGCGCGCCTCCAGCCACCCTTGCGCGCCATCGCGAAGGGTTACCCGAACGCGCGCGAGTATAATCCGCCGCCGATGGACCCGCGGACGATCGTCGTGCTCGAGGGTGACGAGACCGGGCAGGAGCTGCTCGAGGAAGGCGCTGCGCCCGCTCCAGCCGGACGTGATCGGGATCGAGCTCGAGTTTCCGCGCTTCGACCTCTCGCTCGAGCACCGCCGCGCGACGAAGAACCAGGTCGTGCACGAGGCGGCGCGCGCGATCCGCGAGCACGGCCTCGGCCTGAAGGCGGCGACGATCACGCCCGAGAGCCGCGACGACGTCGGCTCGCCGAACCGGATCCTGCGCGAGGAGATCGGCGGCCAGGTGATCGTCCGCACCGGCCGGCGGATCCCCGGCGTGATCCCGCTCGGCGGCGTCCACGCGCCGATCTCGGTCGTGCGGATGGCGGTCGGCGACGCCTACGGCGCCAAGGAGTGGCGCGAGGGCGAGGGTGAGGACGAGGTCGCGTTCCGCACCGAGCGGATCGAGCGGCGGCATCTGCCGCTCGGTCGCCGAGTTCGCGTTCCGCCAGGCCGAGCGGATCAACGCGAAGGTCTTCGGCGGGCCGAAGTACACGGTCAGCCCGACCTACGAGGGGATGCTCAAGGAGGAGATGGACGCGGCAGCCGCGCGGCACCCGGACGTCCCGTACGAGCCGCAGCTGATCGACGCGACGTTCGCGCTCCTGCTCGCGCAGACCGGCGCGCCGCTCGTGATCCCGGCGCTGAACCGCGACGGCGACATCCTCTCCGACCTCGTGCTGCCGCTCTTCGGCTCGATCGCGGGCTCGGAGTCGCTGCTCGTCGCCTTCGACGACGACTACGTGCCGCGGGCGCTGATGGCCGAGGCGGCGCACGGCACGGCGCCGTCGCTCTTCGGCAAGGACGTCGCCAACCCGATGGCGATGATCCTCGCCGGCGCCGCGCTGCTCACGCACGCGGACGAGCAGGCGCAGGCGGCGGGGCGCGCGATCCGCGAGGCGACGCTCGAGGCGGTCGCCGACGGGATCCGCACCGCCGACCTCGGCGGCCACGCCGGCACGCGCGAGTTCACCGACGAGGTGATCCGCCGCACCATGCAGAAGCTCGAGGTCTGGTCCTCGCTCTAGCGCTTAGATCGCGAGTCGTACGGCCCGGCTCGGCGCCGCGATCTCACCCTGCCGCCAGCCGTCGACGAACGCCTGCGCCAGCTCGGGGTCGAACTGCGACCCGGCGCAGCGCTCGAGCTCGACGAGCGCCTGCTCGACGGTCAGCGCCGGCCGGTACGCCCGCGCCGAGGTCATCGCGTCGAACGCGTCGGCGACGCCGAGCAGCCGCGCCTCGATCGGGATCCGGCTCCCGGCGAGTCCGTGCGGATAGCCGAAGCCGTCCCAGCGCTCGTGGTGGTGCAGGACGTACGGGAGCGCGGGCTCGAAGTCCTCGAAGCTCTCGACGAGGCGCGCCCCGGTGACCGGGTGCCGCCGGATCTGCTCGAGCTCGTCCTCGGTCAGCGGGCCTGGCTTGCAGAGCAGCGCCGGCGTCGACGGAGATCTTCCCGACGTCGTGGAGCGAGCCGCCGAGGTGGAGCGCCTCCAGCCGCGAGCCGCGCCAGCCGAGCAGCCGGGCGAGCGACTCCGCGAACGCGGTCACACGGGTCGAGTGGCCCTTCAGGTACGGGTCCCGGGCTTCGAGCGCGGCGGAGAAGGTGGCGAGCAGGGACCCCACAGTGCGCGGGTTTCCAGGGCCGCCTCCGGTTCCCTTCCTCGCGGAGCGCGCGGCTCCGTAGAGTTCGCACTCCGTGAGGGTCGCAGTCCCGAAAGAGACCGGTGCCGGAGAGCGCCGGGTGGCGCTCGTGCCCGACTCGGTCGGGCGCCTGACGGCCGCCGGCTTCACGATCGCCGTCGAGCGGGACGCCGGCGCCGCCGCCGGGTTCGCGGACGCCGAGTACGCGGCCGCCGGCGCCGACGTCGTCGCCCACGGCGAGCTGCTCGCCGGCGCGGAGGCCGTCGTGCGGGTCGCGCCCCCGAGTGCGGACGACGTCGCCGAGCTGGCGCCGGGAACCGTCCTCGTCGGCTTCCTCTCGCCGCTCACCGACACGGCCGGTGTCGCGCGGCTCGCCGAGCGCGGCGTCGTCGCGTTCGCGATGGAGTCGATCCCGCGGATCACGCGCGCGCAGTCGATGGACGCGCTCTCGTCGCAGAGCACCGTCACCGGCTACAAGGCGGTCGTCCTCGCCGCCGACCGCTCGCCGCGCCTCTTTCCGCTGCTGATGACCGCCGCCGGGACGGTTGCGCCGGCCAGGGTGCTCGTGCTCGGCGCGGGCGTCGCCGGCCTGCAGGCGATCGCGACCGCGCGCCGGCTCGGCGCCGTCGTCTCGGGCTTCGACGTCCGCCCGGTCGTGCGGGAGCAGGTCGAGAGCCTCGGCGCCTCATTTCTCGATCTCGGCATCCAGGGCGCGGAGACGAGCGGCGGCTACGCGGCCGAGCTGACGGCCGAGGAGCAGGCGCGCCAGCAGGCGGCGCTCGAGGAGCAGATCCCGGAGTACGACGTCGTGATCACGACGGCGCTCGTGCCCGGACGTCCGGCGCCGAAGCTGATCCCGGCGGCGGCGGTCGAGCGGATGCGGCTCGGGTCGGTGATCGTCGACCTCGCGGCCGAGACCGGCGGCAACTGCGAGCTGACCGAGCCCGGCGCCGAGGTCGTGCGGCACGGCGTCACGATCGTCGGCTTCACCGACCTCGCCTCGCGCATGCCCTACCACGCGAGCCAGCTCTACTCGCGCAACGTCATCGCGCTCCTGCTCCACCTGGCGCCGGGCGGCGAGCTCGCGCTCGACTTCGACGACGAGATCACGGGCGGCGCCTGCGTGACGCGCGAGCGGGTGACCGCGTAGTGGACGACCGTCCTCGTCTTCGAGCTGACGATTCTCGTGCTCGCGATCTTCCTCGGGATCGAGGTGATCTCGAAGGTGCCGACGATGCTGCACACGCCGCTGATGTCCGGCACGAACGCGATCCACGGGATCGTCCTCGTCGGCGCGATCCTCGTCGCCGGCCGCGCGGACGCGGACACGCTGACGATGGTCGTCGGCTTCTGCGCGGTCGTGCTCGGCACCGCCAACGTCGTCGGCGGCTTCGTCGTCACCGACCGGATGCTCGAGATGTTCAAGGGCCGCGCGCCCGGAAGCCCGAGCAGTGATCCCTCACGACGTTCGCGTGTTCCTCGGGCGTCGCTCGCGGTGCCCGGCCGGAGGGGACAGTACGCGTGGTACGGCCCCGGAGAGCCGGGTGCCGCGAGCGGCGTCAGGCGCCTGCGGAGCCCGGCTCTGCCGGGCGGAGCGGCGCCGGCGAGGGGCGCGCGTGAGCAAGACGACGACCGACCTGCTCTACCTGGTCACGATCGTGACCTTCATCCTCGCGCTCCGCTTCCTCTCCTCGCCCAGGCGCGCGCGGCAGGGGAACCTGCTCGGGGCGGCGGGGATGGCGCTCGCGATCGCGGTCACGCTCGCGCAGGACGGGCTCGAGAACTTCGTCTGGATCGGGCTCGCGATGGCGATCGGCGCCGTGATCGGCGTCGCCGGCGCGCGCTCGGTGAAGATGACGGCGATGCCGCAGATGGTCGCCCTGTTCAACGGGGTCGGCGGCGGCGCGGTGGCGCTGATCGCGCTGGCGGAGTTCCACAACCTGACGCCGCTGCCCGGCGAGCTCGCGGCGGAGGAGTCGATCGCGATCCTGCTCTCGGCGCTGATCGGCAGCATCTCGTTCTCGGGCTCGCTGATCGCGTTCGCGAAGCTGCAGGAGCTGCTCAGCGGCAGGCCGATCGTCTATCCGGGCCAGCAGTTCGTGAACGGCGCCGTGCTGCTCTGCGCGCTCGTCCTCGGGCGCGCTGATCGTCGCCGGCGTCGAGGGCGACGTGCTCGTCGTGGCGCTGATCGCGACCGCGCTCGCTCTTCGGCGTCCTCTTCGTGCTCCCGATCGGCGGCGCCGACATGCCGGTCGTGATCTCGCTCCTGAACGCCTTCACCGGCCTCGCCGCTTCGGCGGCCGGCTTCCTCCTCCACAACAACGTCCTGATCGTCGCGGCGCGCTCGTCGGCGCCTCGGGCACGCTGCTGACGCTGCTGATGGGCCGGGCGATGAACCGGTCGATCGGGAACGTCCTCTTCGGCGCCTTCGGTGCAGTGCAGGCGGGCGGCGGCGCCGCAGGGCTCGAGGACGGGCGCAGCGTCCGCGCGACGACGGCGGAGGACCTCGCGATCATGCTCGCCTACGCCCGCAAGGTCGTCTTCGTCCCCGGCTACGGGCTCGCGGTCGCCCAGGCGCAGCACACCGTGCGTGCGCTCGCCGACCTGCTCGAGCACAAGGGGATCGACGTTCTCTACGGGATCCACCCGGTCGCCGGCCGCATGCCCGGCCACATGAACGTCCTGCTCGCCGAGGCCAACGTCCCCTACGACCAGCTGAAGGAGATGGACGAGATCAACCCGGAGCTGCCGCAGACGGACGTCGTCGTCATCCTCGGCGCCAACGACGTCGTCAACCCGGCCGCGCGCACCGACCCCGGCAGCCCGATCTACGGGATGCCGATCATCGACGTCGACCGCGCCGGCACCGTCGTCGTCGTCAAGCGCTCGCTCAGCCCGGGCTTCGCCGGGATCGACAATCCGCTCTTCTACGACCCGAAGACGTCGATGCTCTTCGCCGACGCGAAGCAGGCGCTCGAGGACGTCAGCGCCGCGCTGAAGGCGCTCTAGCCGTGGCGGTGCCGTTCTTCTCGGCCCGCGACGTCGAGGCGGCGGTCCCGCCCGAGCGCGCCTACGAGGCGGTGCGGAGCGGGTTCGTGGCGCACGCGCGCGGCGAGTGGACGATGCAGCCGAAGCTGTACGTGACGAACTACCCGGCCGGCGACTTCCGCGCGATGCCGGCGCTCGGCGGCGGTCACGCGCTGCTGAAGTGGGTGACGTCGTTTCCCGGCAACCCGGCGCGCGGGCTGCCGACCGTCAGCGGGCTGGTCGTGCTCTCGGACGCGGAGACGGGGCTCGTCGAGGCGCTGCTCGACGCGGGCGCGGTGACGGCGCTGCGAACCGGCGCGGCGGCGGCGCTCGCCGCGGAGACGCTGGGACGGTCGGGGCTCGCCGCGGTGATCGGCGCCGGCGTCAACGGCCGGGCGTCGGCGAGGAGCCTGAAGGCGCGCGGCCGCGAGGTGGTGCTGTGGGACGTCGATCCGGAGCGGCGGCGAGCCGTCGCTGCCGAGCTCGGAGTCGGCGTCGCCGCGACCGAGGCCGAGGCGCTCAGCGCCGATGTCGTCGTCACGGTCACGCCCGGGCGGGAGATCCTCCTCGGGCCGGGCTCGCTCCGGCCGGGCCAGCACGTGAGCCTGATGGGCGCGGACGGGCCCGGGAAGGCGGAGATCGCGGTCGAGGAGATCCGTCGCGTCCGGGTCTTCTGCGACGAGTGGGAGCAGGCGAGCCACGGCGGCGAGCTCGCCGCGGCGGTCGAGGCGGGCGCGATCACGCGCGCGGACGTGACCGAGCTCGGGCCGGGTGCTGACCGGCGAGGCAGAGGGTCGCCGCTCGGACGAGGAGATCACGATCTTCGACTCGACCGGCCTCGCGATCCAGGATCTCGCGATCGCGATCGCCGCCTACGAGCGCGCGGACGATCTCGATCTGACGCGGATCGACCTCTAGGCGACGAGCCGCGCCGGATCCATCCGCTCGAGCAGCGGATGCGGCTCGCCGACGATCGCCTGCGCGACGAGGTCGCCGCACATGAGGCCGAGCACGTTGCCGTGGCCCGAGTAGCCGCCGGCGACCCACAGGCCCTCGCGCGCGCGGATGCGGGCCGACGACCGGCATCAGGTCGGGGACGAGCCCGAATACGCCCGACCAGCGATGCGTGATCGCCGGCTTCCGGCCGAGTAGCGCCTCGGCGAAGCCGTCGAGGGCGCCCTGGATCCGCTCCGTGGTCGCCTCCTCGGCGGTGAACTCGGAGTCCATGTCGGCGTCCCGGAATCCACCGACGATCAGCCTGCCCTCCTCGTTCTGGTGCCAGTAGTCGTAACCGTGGCGGCCGTAGTGCGGCATCGGGAACAGACGCTCCGGGAGCGGCTCGGTCGCGATCATCTGACCCCGCGTCGGGATGATCAGCCCCTCGAGCTCACCGAGCAGGCCGCTGGGATAGCCGTCGGTGGCCACGAGCACGGTCTCGGCCTCGAGCGCAGCCAGATCCTCGACGCGGTGCTGCTCACGGATCTCGACGCCCTCGTCCGCCGCAGCGCGAGCGAGCTGCCGCACGAGCCGAGCCGGCTGGAGCACCGCGTCGCCGGGATGGAAGAGCGCCCCCGGGAACCGACTCGCCAAGGGCTCGGGCAGCTCGTCCCGCCACTCGGCGGCGAACCCGTCCTCGCGGAGCGCCTCGTACTCCGCCTGCAGCTCGTCGCGCTCGTCGTCGCCGGCGAGCCGAAGGCTGCCCGTGCGCCGGATCGCGTCGCCGCCGAGCTCCGTCATCCGGTCGACGTACGCCTCGGTCAGGCGCCAGTAAGCCGCAGCAGCGTCGTGGCCGAGCCACTCCCGCGCGCTGTCGTATGCCATCGCCCCGCCGCGGAGGGCAAACCCGCCGTTGCGGCCGCTGGCGCCGGAGGCGACCGACCGCGCTTCATGCAGCCGGACGCGCTTGCCGTGCCGCGCCAGCGTGAGCGCGGCGGAGACGCCGGTGATGCCGCCACCGACGATCTCGACGTCGGCGGGAGCGGCCAGCGGCCGAGATCGCAGCGTCGGAGCGGCCTCCGAAAGCCAGAAC
Source organism: uncultured Gaiellaceae bacterium (assembly GCA_963738795.1). Lineage (GTDB taxonomy): Bacteria > Actinomycetota > Thermoleophilia > Gaiellales > Gaiellaceae > Gaiellasilicea. The sequence continues at coordinate 219,996 of CAVTXQ010000005.1, forward strand.
GAATCGGCCACGCGGCGATGCTAGCTGGCAGCCCGAAAGACACCGTCCTCCTCGTTCACGACTCCGGCCAGCTCGAGCTCGGTCAGCGCCACCGCCAGCTCACCGGCCGAGCGACCGGTTGCACGGCACAACTCGTTGGCGCCGGCAGGCTCCTCTCGGATCCGCTCCAGCACGGCCGCTGCGGTGGCGCCGAGGTCCGGCGCCGCAGCCGGAGCGGCGTCGAGCCCATAGCTCTCGAGCACGTCCTGGGCACACGTCAGCGGCGTCGCACCCAGCCGCAGCAACGCGTTCGCTCCGGCCGAGAGCGCCGACGTGATCTCGCCCGGTACCGCGAGCACCTCGCGACCCTCCTCGAGCGCGAAGTCGGCGGTGATCAAGGCGCCGCTCCGCTCGCGAGCTTCGACGACGACGGTGGCGGCGCAGAGGCCGGCGACGATCCGGTTACGGGCAGGAAACCGCCACGGCGCGGGCTCGACGCCGGGCGCGTACTCCGAGACGACGAGCCCCGTTGCCGCGACCTGTTTCGCGAGCTCGCGATGCGCGGCTGGATAGTCGCGGTCGACCCCGCAGCCGAGCACCGCAACCGTGAGCCCGGCGGCCTCGAGCGCACCGCGGTGCGCCTCGGCGTCGACGCCCCGCGCGAGACCGCTGACGACGACGAGCCCTGCCGCCGCGAGGTCGCGCCCGAGGTCGCGAGCGATCTGGCGGCCGTAGGCGGAGCACGCACGCGCGCCGACGATCGCGACCGCCGGCCGCGAGAGGAGCTCGAGGTCGGCCTCGCCGCGCAGGAAGAGGCCGGGCGGCGGGTCGTGGATCGCGCGGAGCAGCGGTGGGAAGGCGGGATCGGAGCGAGCGAGAAAGCGAAAGCCGAGCGTGCTGAGCCGCGCCAACTCGGCCGGTGCATCGAAGCGCGCCTTGAACGCCGCGAAGCGGGCGCTGCGCGGCTCGCCGACGAGATGAGCGTCGCCGGCGGCGGCGAAGGACGCGAGCGCGAGCTCGTTCATGTCGCCAGCTCCTTCGGCGAGCGGTATGCGAGCGCCTCGGCGACGTGCTCCGGGAGCACGGTCTCGGCGCCGGCGAGGGCTGCAACTGTCCGCGCAACACGCGCGACTCGGGCACGGCCGCGCCCCGAGAGCGGCAGGCGCTCGACCGCACGGCTGAGCAGCTCGTCGGCCTCAGCAGTTCGTCGCAGGGGCGCACCGTCGAGTCGGGCACGCCCGTCAGCGACGCGTGCCCGTACCGGCGCCGACGACTCCGACGGGCCTGCAGCCAGCTCTTCCGCACGCGGCCGCGGCACGGTGACGACGAGGTCGAAGCGGTCGAGCAGAGCCCGCGAGAGTTTGTCGCGGAACGCAGCCAGCCGCTGCGGCGAGCATGAGCACTCCGCGGCTGGATCGCCACGGCCGGCGCAGGGACAGAGGTTCATCGTCGCGATCAGCTGAAAGCGGGCCGGGAAGAGCGCCTGGCCCTGCACCCGCGCCACCGACACGATGCCGTCCTCGAGTGGCTGCCGCAGCGCCTCGAGTGCCGGCCGCTGGAACTCGGGCAGCTCGTCCAGCAGCAGCACGCCTCGATGCGCGAGGCTCGCTTCGCCGGGCCGCGGGCCCGTTCCACCACCGACGATCGCAGCCGTCGACGCGCTGTGGTGCGGTGCCCGGAAGGGACGCCGCGTGATCAGCGGCCGCTCCGGCGGCAGCACGCCCGCGACGGAGTGGATCCGCATCACCTCGAGCGCCTCGCGTGGCTCGAGCGGCGGCAGAATCGACGGCAGCCGCCGTCCGAGCATCGTCTTGCCCGTTCCCGGCGGCCCGGCGAGCAGCAGATTGTGCGCACCCGCGGCTGCCAGCTCGAGCGCACGGCGGGCGCGCTCCTGGCCGCGGACGTCGGCGAGGTCGGGCAGATCGGACTCGGCTTCCTCGTCGGGCGGCTCCGCCGGTGGCGGGCGCAGCTCGCCGCGGAGATAAGCAACTGCCTCGGCCAGATGCCGTACCGGGATCGCCTCGACGCCGCCGAGCTCGGCCTCGCAGGCGGATTCTGGCGCGCAGAGGATCCGCTCGAGCCCGGCCCGCCGCGCTCCTTCGGCCACCGCGAACGCTCCCCGTACCGGGCGGATCCGGCCGTCGAGCGCGAGCTCGCCGACCGCTGCGTGCTCGGCGAGCTGCTCGACCGGAATCTGCCGCGACGCCGCCAGCACGGCGAGCGCGATCGAAAGGTCGAAGCCGGAGCCCTCCTTGCGCAGCCCCGCCGGCGCGAGGTTGACCGTGATCCGCTTCAGCGGCCACTCGAGGCTCGCCGATCCGATTCCGCTGCGGACGCGGTGCTTCGCCTCGGCACAGGCGCGATCGGCGAGCCCGACGATCGCGAAGCCCGGGATCCCGGAGTCGATGTGCGCCTCCACCTCGACCCGGCGCGGCTCGAGGCCGACGAGCGCGTGGGTGACGGAGCGCGCGAGCACCCCTCCGACGCTACGTGGGCGCTAGGGGGCGAAACTCACAATTCAGCGACAGATCAGTATCGATTCGTAGTACTCGCCCGCGCGCCGGCCGGTCCGCCGGTTGACGTGCCGCTCGAGCCGCTCGTCGAGCCGCAGGCCCGCACGGTCGAGGATCTCCGGATAGAGCTCGCGCCGGTCGTTGACGACGATGCAGACGGGTGCGCCGCGGCGCAGCGCCGCCTTCGACCGCGCCAGCACCGCCGCGATCCCCGTGACGTATTCCTCGATCGCGGCCTTGCTCGTTCCACGCGCGGCGGCGCCGAGCTCGCGCTCGCGCCGGTCGTCGAGCCCGAGCAGCTCGTACGCGTAACGATGCTGCTCGTGATAGTCGATCAGGCCCGGGTAGGGCGGCGAGGTGACGACGCCGTCGTACGGGCCGCCGAGCTCGAGCTCGCGCGCGTCCCCGTGCAGGACGATCGCGGCACGGCGCGCGTCCCGCACGGCAGCGAACGCCTCGATCCGGGCAGCCGTGTCCGCCAGGTAGCGCGTCAGGAACTTACCGGCGCTCTCGACGGGCCGGCAGGTGCGCCGGTGCTTGTGGCACCAGTACTCGTCCAGCTGCGGCGCCCGCGGGAAGTCGAGGTCGAAGTGCGTCGTCAGCCGAGCGGAGCGCGCCGCGCGTGCGAGGACGACCCGCAGGACATCGCGGCTTGCGTATTCCGGGAGCAGCGAGCGAAAGTGGAGCAGCTCGGCCGCGGACTTCGGCGCGAACCAGTCGCGCACGAAGCCGGTGGGAGCCTCGTCCGACGCCCCGAGCCGCCCGCGCACCTCGCGGACGTCGGCCGCGAGCGTCTCGAGCTCGTGCTCGCGCGTCTTGACGGAGATCAGGAGCGCGTTGAAGGCGGCGATGTCGACGCCGACGGCGTCATAGCCGGACTCGAGCGCCTGCACGAGCGTCGTCCCGGATCCGGCGAACGGATCGAGCACGCGGCCGCCGGGGCGCACGAACCGCTCCAGCAGCGCCTCGACGAGCTGCGGGACGAACTTGCCGAGGTACGGATGGAGCCGGTGGACGTGCTTCGTCCGCTCGCGCTCCGGCAGGTCCCGCTCCGACCAGGAGAGCGCGAGGTCGAGCTCGCCGTAGAGGGCCTCCTGCGTCGCCACGGATACGAGTTCGCCGGGGTGGTACGGTCGCCTGCATGGAGGTCGACTGGGACTGGGAGCGGGTCGTCTTCGACCACCTCAAGCTGGTCGTCCGCGACCCCGCCGCCAGCGTTGCGTTCTACAAGACCGTGCTGGCGCCGCTCGAGATCCCGCCGATCTGGGAGAACGAGCGCGGGGCACAGTTCGCGAACCTCGTCGTCGTGGGCGGCGACGACCCCGGCAGCCCGATCCACTTCGCCTTTGTCGCGCGGTCACGCGAGGAGGTGGACGCGTTCCACGCGGCGGGCCTCGCTGGCGGCTACCGCGACAACGGCGCTCCGGGAGTGCGGGAGCAATACAGCTCCGACGAAGGCGGTCGCTACTACGCCGCCTTCCTGCTCGACCCCGACGGCCACAATGTCGAGGCCGTCCGGCGAGAGTTCTAGGACGCTTCGCGCCCGCGGGCGTCGACGTCGTCGGGCTCCTCGGGGAGCTCGAGCGCGACACCGCTCGACCCCAGCGGCCGCCTCGGCGGCCCCGTCGGTACGAGCGACGGCTCCTCGTCGGGAGGTGCGGCGGGCGGCTCCGGCGGCGCGAGCCCGAGAGCCCGCTTGATCCGCCGCCAGAGCCCACCTCGGCGCATTCCTCTAGTAGTGGATCCCGGACGCGGCGTCGAGCGCGCGAAGCCGGCGGATCCGCTCCTCCATCGGCGGGTGCGTCGAGAACATCGCGGTCAGGCCCCGCTTGCTGAGCGGGTTCGCGATGTAGAGCGCCTCGGTGGCCGGGTTGACGTTCATCGGCACCGCCTCGACGCCGCGCTGCAGCGTCCCGAGCGCCTCCGCCAGCGGGCGGCCCTCGCCGAGATAGCCGGCTGCGGTCGCGTCGGCGAGGTACTCGCGCTGCCGGGAGACGGCGAGCTGCAGGATCGTCGCGGCCAGCGGCGCGACGATGACCGCGACGAGGACGCCGACGATCCCGAGCGGGTTGTTGTCCTCGTCGTCGCCGCCGCCGAAGAACATCGAGAACTGGAGGATGTTGGCGATCGCGGCGATCGCGGCGCCGATCATCGCCGCGATCGTCATCACGAGGATGTCGCGGTTGGCGATGTGCGCCATCTCGTGCGCGAGCACGCCCTTCACCTGGTCGCGCGGCAGGTACCGGAGCAGGCCCTCGGTGACCGCGACGACGGCCTTCTTCGGGCTGCGGCCGGTCGCGAACGCGTTCGGCTGCTCGGACGGGATCAGGTAGACGCGCGGCATCGGCACGCCGGCGCGGCCGGCGATCTCCTCGATGTCGCGGTAGAGCTCGGGCGCCTCGCTCTGCTCGACCGGGCGCGCCTTGCTCGCCTTCAGCGCGAGCTTGTCGGAGTACCAGAACATGACGAGGTTGAAGACGATCGCGATCCCGGCGAACAGGATCAGACCGGCCGACCCGCCGAAGACGTAGCCGAGCCCGATGAAGAGGGCCATCAGGCCCGAGAGGATGACCCAGGTTCGGGCCTGTGTTGCGAACTTGGTTTGCGTGATCGACATGGTGGTGTCGGAGTTCCTTTCCGGCTGAATGTGAGCTGTTTCGGATTCAGCCGGAAGTTTCTCCCGCCGACTGGTGGCGGCCTGTGCGCCCGGGCCGAAGCCGTCTTGACGAGCGCACCCGTTCGGGGATAGTGCCTTCCGGCAACCGGAATCGTAGCCCGCGAGGCGGCCGTACCGTGTTGCCGGGCTGTTAAACCGCGACGCGCTCGAGCCGGCCGGGCCGCACGGCGACGACCTCGAAGCGGCAGTCGAGGTCGAGGCAGTCCGGGTTCCGCGCGAGCCAGGACTCGGCCGCACGCTGGAGCCGGCGCAGCTTCTCCTCGTCGACCATCTCGAGCGGATCGCCGAAGCCGGCACCGGTCTTCCCCTTCACCTCGCAGAAGACAAGCCGGCGGCCGCGGCGGACGATCAGGTCGAGCTCGTAGCCGCCGGCCCAGACGTTCGAGCCGAGGACCCGGTAGCCGCGGAGGCGGTAGTGGCGGGCGGCGCGGCGCTCGTCAGGGTTGCGCGCCAACGTAGGCGAGCGCGTTGAACGACAGGCGGTGCTGCTCACTCGGGCCGTGCTCGCGCACCGCCGCCGAGTGGCCCGGAGTGATGTAGCCGACGTGGCGCGAGAAGCCGTAGCGCGGGTAGAGCGCGTCGAGCCGGCGCATCACCCGGTCGCGCGTCACCTTGGCGACGATCGAGGCGGCCGCGATCGCGGCGCTCTTCGTGTCGCCGTCGACGACGGCTCGGTGCCGCGGCGCCGACGGGCCGAGCCTGAAGCCGTCGACGAGGCACGCCACGTCTCCCAGCTGCGCGGCCGGCGGCGCGAGGTCGGAGAGGACCGAGCGCAGCCCCCACAGGTTCGACTTGTGCAGGCCGTTCCGGTCGATGTCCGCCGAGGGGATGACCCGAACGCTGATCCGGGCGGCGCAGCCGACGACGGCGCGGAAGAGCTCCTCGCGCTCGGCCGGCGAGACCTGCTTCGAGTCGTTCAGCGACGCGAGCGGCCGCACCCGGTGGTTGCGCAGGCACTCGTAGTCGAGCAGGACGCCCGCGACGACGAGCGGCCCTGCGAGCGACCCGCGCCCGGCCTCGTCGGCGCCCGCGACGAAGCGCGCACCGAGCTTACGGTCGAACGAGAGCAGCCGCTGACCGGAGGAACGAGGCACGGCACCGACTGTAGCCGCGCCTGCGGCCGGCGGTGCCACAACTTCGTCGCGGTTCAGTCTCCGAATCCCAACGAGCACCCGGCGTCGCGTTCGGCGAGCCGCACGGTGACGCGGCGCTTCTCACGATCGACGAGCACGTCGAACCAGTCGCAGCCGCCTTCGTCGCGGCGGACGGCGCACGTGAACTCGCTCGTCTCCCCCGGGGAGAACCAGACCTTGGCCGCATCCGTGCACTGAACCTCGTCCGCGTCGTACGCCGCGAGGCCGCGCACGTGCTTCTGTACCTCCTCGCGCGCGTCCCGCTGCTGCGCGTCCTCCGCGGCGCAGCCTGCGGTCAGGAGGACAAGCGCCGTGAGCGCGAGTGCGCTACGCCTTGGCGTCAGCGGGTGCGTCTTCGGCCGCTGCGTCCGCATCCGCCTCTGCGACGGGCTCCTCGGCGGGCGTCTCTTCCACCTCGACGGCGGCGTCCTCGACGGCCGTGTCCTCGACCTCGGGCTCGACCTCTGCCTCGACGGCGGCGGCTTCCTCGGCCTCGGCCTCGGCAGCGGCAGCGGCGGCAGCGTCGATCGCGGCCTGATTCGCCTCCGACTCGGCGCGCGCAGCGGCGAGCTGGGCAGGCGTCTGGCGCAGCTCGCGGACGCGGGCCTTCTTGCCGATCTTCTCGCGCAGGTAGTAGAGCTTGGCGCGGTTGACGTCGCCGATCGCGCCGACCTCGATCTTCTCGATCTTCGGCGAGTGCACCGGGAACGTCCGCTCGACGCCGACGCCGAACGACTGCTTGCGGACGGTGAACGTCTCGCGCGCGCCGGAGCCCTGGCGCTTGATCACGATCCCCTCGAAGACCTGGACGCGACGGCGCTGGCCCTCGATCACCTGAAAGTGCACGCGGACGGTGTCGCCCGCCTTGAAGCGGGGGATGTCCTTGCGCAGCTGGCGCTGCTCGATGCTCTCGATGATCGTGCTCATGGCAAAGGTTCAGCTGGCACCGTGTCGGTCTCCGGCCGGCGGCCAATGGTAGCGGAACTAGCGCACGCTGATCCGGTTCGGCGGCCAGTAGGTCGCGAACACCTTGCCGATCAGGTTCTTGCGCGGGACCGTCCCCCACTCGCGCGAGTCGCAGGACTGGGAGCGGTTATCACCCATCATGAAGTACTGCCCCTGCGGCACCTCGAACGTCTCGGCGCCGCGGGTATCGCGCCGGTCCGGGTGGATGTACGGCTCTTCGAGCCTCTTCCCGTCGATGAACACGAAGCTCGAGCCGTCGATGTTGCGCAGCTCGACGCGCTCGCCGGGGAGGCCGATCAGCCGCTTGACGAACGTGCCGCCGGCGCCGCAGCGCTGCCGGGCGGCCGGTGGGGTCTCGAAGACGACGATCTCGCCTCGCCGCGGATCGCGGAAGCGGTAGATGAAGCGGTTCGCCAGCACGCGGTCGGACCAGCGCGCCTCGCAGCCGCTGGCGTCGCGCGCGCAGTGGAGCGTCGGCTCCATCGACGAGGACGGGATCCGGTACGGGTTGACCACCCACGCCTTGATCGCAAGCACGATCGCGATCGCGCCTGCGATCGTGACGACCCAGTCGATCGTGACGCGCCAGCCGTGCGGGAGCCCGCGGGTGAGCCGGTCGACGGGGTTCCGCGAATGGTGCTTCGGCGGCGCCTGCTCCGTCGGCGTCACGACCGGCTCCGGGAACGACTCGGGCAGCGACGTGACCGTCGGCGGCGGCGCTTCCGGCTCGGCTTCGTCCTTCTCCTCGGGCCGGAGCGCGTACCACGCCGACGCGACCGCCAGCCCGGTCCAGAGCAGGTCGAAGAGGCCGAACACCTCGCCCAGGTTCTCGCGGAAGAGCGAGAACATCTCGCCCGAGAGCACGCCGGTCTGGGTGCCGAAGCCTTCCTCCGCCTCCTGCACCGCGAAGGCGAAGCCGAGGTACTTGCCGATCAGCACGCCGAGCAGCGCGGACACGATCGCGATCGCCTGCAGATCGGGCGAGCGGCGACCGCCGGCGGCGCGCTCGACCACGAAGCCGGCGACGAAGCCGATTCCCCAGGCGACGATCCCGACCTCGTAGTCCGTGTACTTGGAGATCAGGCCCCAGGCGATGCCGCCGGCGACCGCGGCGACGAGGCCGGCCAGCAACGCGAAGCCGGTGGAGCCGCCGTCCTCGGTCTCGACCGGCGCCGGCGGAGCGGGCGGCTCTTCGCGGGTGCCGTCGGGCTCCCAGCCGTAGCGCTCGTAGTCGCTCATCGGGCGCTCCGTGCGCGGCTCTGCTCGCGGCGCCACTCGGCGACGCGGCCGTGGTCGCCGGAGAGCAGGATCTCGGGGACGGTCCAGCCGCGGAACTCGGCGGGGCGTGTGTAGTGCGGGTACTCGAGGCCGCCTTCGAGCTCGGCCGAGAAGCTCTCGTGCTCGCCCGATCCCTCGGCGAGCGCTCCCGGCAGCCGCCGCGCGATTGCGTCGAGCAGCACCATCGCAGGCAGCTCGCCGCCGGAGAGGACGTACGGGCCGATCGAGATCGCGTCCGACGCGAGGTGAGTGACGATCCGCTCGTCGAAGCCCTCGAAGCGCGAGGAGAGAAGCGTCAGCGCGGGCTCGGCGGCGAGTTCCTCGACGACGGACTGGGTCAGCGGCCTGCCCTGCGGCGTCAGCGCGATCACGCGCTGCTGCGGCTGCTCGCCGTAGACGGCGTCGAGCGCTGCCGCGACGACGTCGACGCGCAGCACCATCCCGGCGCCGCCGCCGTACGGCTCGTCGTCGACCTGACCGGCGCGAAGCGGAGTCGTGTCCCGGTAGTTGAAGAGCCGGAGCTCGAGCTCGGTGCCGAGGACCGCGGCGAGGGGCCGCTGCTCGGTCATCCACGCGAACGCGTGCGGTACCTGGGTGAAGATGTCGAGTCGCAAGGCCCGAGCAGGTTACTCGTCGGCGTCCGCGAAGCCGCGGGCGACGAGAATTCGGCCCGCGCCGAGGTCGACGTCGAGCACGCACGACTCGACGAGCGGCAGCAGCAGGCCGGAATCGAGCTCGAGCGTGTCGTTGGCGGGGCCGTTCTCCACGTCTGTGACAGTACCGAGCGCCCGGCCGCCTTCCTCCTCGACGCGCAGGCCGACGAGCTGGAAGACGTAGTAGGCATCCTCGCCCGGCTCGGGCAGCTCGGTCGCGGCGGACGGCGAGTGTCGCGCCGCGCGAGACGGGCCGCTCGAGCTTGATCACGGGGCGGCCGCCGGCCCCACGCTTCGAGACGGTGATCTCGGCAGGCTCGCCATCGACGAGCAGCACGGCGCCGCGGGCGAACCGTTCGGGCGCGTCGCTCGCGCCCTCGACGAAGAACGAGCCGTCGACGCCGTGCGGCCGGCCGACCCGGCCGACCGTCACCAGCTCACGGTTCACTCGACGATGTCGAGGATCACGCGCTTGCGCGATCCGGCGGCGCTGGCGCGCACGATCGTGCGCAGCGCGCGGGCGAGCCGGCCCTGGCGGCCGATCACCTTGCCGCGATCGGCCTCAGCGACGTAGAGCTCGAGCACGGTCGCGTCCTCGCGCTCGACCTGCTCGACCCGGACGGCGTCCGGATCGTCGACGAGCTGCTTCGCGAGCCAGGTGAGCAGTTCGGCCATTACGACGTGGAGATGCCGGCGGCCTTGATCAGCTTCGCGACCGCGTCGGAGGGCTGCGCGCCCTTGCCGAGCCACTCGGTCACCTTCGCCTCGTCGAGCTCGATCGTCGAGGGGTCGGTCTGCGGGTTGTAACGCCCGACGATCTCGATGAAGCGGCCGTCACGCGGCGAGCGCTGGTCGGCGACGACCACGCGGTAGATCGGGTTCTTCTTCGAGCCCACACGCGTGAGCCTCATCCGTACTGCCACTGCTTATCTCCGTCCTGTCTTGGTCATCTTGGCGTTTTGCCCGGGAAGTGTAGGCATCTTTCCCTTGCCCATCTGCTTCATCATCTTCTCCATCTGCTTGCGCGCGGAGAGGAGCTTGTTCACGTCCTGGATCGTCTGACCGCTGCCGGCCGCGATCCGCTGCCTGCGGGAGCCGTCGATCAGATGCGGCCGGCCTCGCTCCTGCGGCGTCATCGAAAGCACGATCGCCTCGACGCGCGCGAGCTGACGCTCGTCGATGTCGACGTCCTTGAGCTGGTTGCCGATCCCCGGGATCATCTTCAACACGCCCTGGATCGGCCCCATCTTCTTCAGCATCTTCTGCGCGGCGAGGAAGTCGTCGAAGGTGAAGATGCCCGCGCGCATGCGCGCCTCCATCGCCGCCTGCTCGTCCTCCTCGACCGCGGCCTCGGCCTTCTCGATCAGCGTCAGCACGTCGCCCATGCCGAGGATTCGCGACGCCATCCGGTCGGGATAGAAGTACTCGAGCTGGTCGAGCTTCTCGCCGACCGAGACGAGCTTGACCGGCTTGCCGGTGACCGCGCGCACGGACAGCGCGGCGCCGCCGCGCGCGTCGCCGTCGAGCTTCGTCAGCACGACGCCGTCGAAGGCGATCCTGTCGAAGAACGACTCGGCGACGTTGACGGCCTCCTGGCCGGTCATGGCGTCGAGCACGAGCAGGACGTTGGTCGGCTTCGCCGCGTCGCGGACGCGCGCCAGCTCCTGCATCAGGTCTTCGTCGATATGGAGCCGGCCGGCCGTGTCGACGATGACGACGTCGTTGCCGGCCTCGCGGGCGGCGTCGAGCCCGTACTTGACGACCTCGACCGGGTCCTGCGTGTCGCGGCGGTAGACGGGGATCTGGATCTGGCGGCCGAGCTGCTCGAGCTGGTCGATCGCCGCCGGACGCTGCAGGTCGGCCGCGATCAGCGCCGGCTTCTTCCCGTCCTTCCGCAGCAGCAGCGCGAGCTTCGCGGACGTCGTCGTCTTGCCGGAGCCCTGGAGACCGGCGAGCAGGATCACCGTCGGCGGCTTGCCGAACGCGAGCCGCGAGTCGCCGGAGCCCATCAGCGTCGTCAGCTCCTCGTGGACGATCTTCACGACCTGCTGCCCGGCGTCGAGGCCCTTGAGCACGTCCTGGCCGGTCGCCCGCTCGCGCACCTGCGCGACGAAGTCCTTGACGACCTGGAAGTTGACGTCGGCCTCGAGCAGCGCAAGCCGGATCTCGCGCATCGCCTTCGAGATCGCCTCCTCGTCGAGGCGGCCCTTGCCGCGCAGGTCGCCGAGGGCGTGCTGGAGCTTGTCTGAAAGGGTGTCGAACACGGGCGGACAGTGTAGATACCGCTCAACCGACTGAAGGAGGCGGCATGGCCAGCATCGCGAAGGTGATCACCGTCATCGGCAGCTCCCCCGACGGCTTTGCGGAGGCGGCTCAGGTAGCGGTCACGGAGGCCTCGAAGACGCTGCGCGGCGTCTCCGGCGCGCACGTGATGTCGATGAGCTGCGAGGTCACGGACGGGAAGATCACGACGTTCAAGACGACGGTCAACATCGCGTTCGCGGTCGAGAGCGACCGCTAGCTCGGACGACGCCTAGTAACAGTCTGTTACAAGGCGATCCGGCGAAAGCAAGCGGCGCGCGGGAAGCCAAGTAACAGTCTGTTACTTGGCTCAGTCGCCGGGGGCAAGCGCGAAGCCTAGGCCGAGACGAGCGCGCGCGCGAAGTCCTGCGGGTCGAACGGGCGCAGGTCGTCGAGGCCTTCGCCGACGCCGATCAGCTTCACCGGCAGACCGAGCTCGTAGGCGATCGCGACGGCGATCCCGCCCTTGGCGGACCCGTCGAGCTTCGTCAGCGCGACGCCGGTGACGCCGGCCGTCTCGCTGAAGAGGCGGGCCTGCTGGAGCCCGTTCTGGCCGGTGGTCGCGTCGACGACGAGCAGCGTCTCGTGCGGGGCGCCCTCGAGCCGGCTCTCGATCACTCGGCGCACCTTCGCGAGCTCCTCCATCAGGTTCGACTGCGTGTGCAGGCGGCCGGCGGTGTCGACGATCGCGACGTCCGTGCCGCGGGCCCGGGCGGCCTCGATGGCGTCGTAGGCGACCGCGGCTGGATCGGCGCCCTGCGCGGCGCCGACGAAGTCGGCCTGCGCCCGCTCGGCCCAGATCTCGAGCTGCTCCTCGGCCGCGGCACGCCAGGTGTCGGCGGCGCCGAGCAGGACCGTGCGGTCGTGCTCGCGGAGCTTCTGCGCCAGCTTCCCGATCGTGGTCGTCTTGCCGGTGCCGTTGACACCGACGACGAGGATCACGCTCGGGCCGCCGGGCAGGTTCAGCGTTCCCGGCTCGCCGAGCATCTCGGCGATCTCCTCCGCGAGCGCGGCGTTCAGGTCGGTCAGCTCGTTGCGGGCCTCGAGCCGGCGCACGAGCTCCGCGGTGGCGCGGACGCCGACGTCACCCTGGATCAGCGCCTCCTCGAGCCGCTCCCAGTCCTCGTCGTTGCCCGGATCGAACGTGGCGGCGGCGAGCTCGCCGGTCAGCGCGCGCCGGCTCTTGCCGAGCGAGTCGCGCAGACGGCCGAAGAAGCCCTCGCGCTGCTCCGGAGTCTCCTCCGGCCCCTCGGCGTCTCCCAGCAGCTCTGACCAGCTTCTCGCCATCGGCGCGGAACGTTAGCCTCAGCGCATGGTCACGTGGCAGCGGGTGGCGGAGATCGCTCGGGAACTGCCCGAGATCGAGGAGACGACCTCGTGGGGGAAGCCGTCGTTCGCCGTCCGCGGGAAGAAGTTCGCCGGGCTCTCGACGCGGCACGAGGGTGCGATGTGGGCGCGGTGCGACCGCGAGGAGCGGCCGCTGCTCGTCGCGTCGAACCCGGATGCCTACCGGCTGACGCCGCACTTCGAGGCGTCACCCGCGTTCCTCCTGATCTGGCTCGAGCACATCGACGAGGACGAGGTGCGCGAGCGGCTGATCGACGGGTGGCTGATCCAGGCGCCGAAGCGCCTGGCGGCGCAGCACGAGTTCGACTAGAGCGTCAGTGCGATCGCGCTGACAACCGCGCCGACCGCGAGTCCGAGAGCGATCTCGCGCTCTCCGCGATGTGCCGCGGCGTACGCGGCTGCCAGGAGCGCAACGACCACGATCGCACCGAACCAGCCGAGGAAGATCCAGCCTGCGCGCACGGCGACGTAGGCGACCGCAGCCGCAGCGAGGAGCTTCAGGATGAGCATTAGCCTGCGAGCGCCGCGGCTTCCTCGCGCGGGAGCCGGCGCGAGACGATCTGGCTGATGCCGTCGCCGCCCATCGTGACGCCGTAGAGCACGTCGGCGGCCTCCATCGTCCGCTTCTGGTGCGTGATCACGACGAACTGGGCGCGGTCGGCGTAGCGGCGCAGCAGCTCGACGAAGCGGCCGATGTTGGCGTCGTCGAGCGCGGCCTCGACCTCGTCGAGGAGGTAGAACGGGCACGGCTTCGCGAGGAAGAGCGCGAACAGGAACGAGATCGCGCCGAGCGCCTTCTCGCCGCCCGAGAGCATCCCGAGGCGCGTGATCTTCTTGCCGGCCGGGCGCAGCTCGACCTCCACCCCGGTCTCGCCGCCCTCCTCTTCGGGCTCGACGAGGCGGAGCCGCCCTTCGCCGCCCGGGAAGAGCGTCGACGCGACCTCCTCGAAGTGCTCGGCGACGGCTGCGTACGTGTCGGCGAAGCGGCGCTCGACCGTCGCCGCGAGCTCGTCGCGCAGGTCGGCGAGCTCCTTCAGGCTCTGCTCGAGGTCCTCGCGCTGGGTCTCGAGCTCGGCGAGCCGCTCCTTCTCGGCCTCGTACTCCTCCTTCGCGAGCGGGTTCACCTGGCCGAGCTGGATCCGCCGCGTCTCGAGGCGCTCCGCGCGCGTGGCGAGCTCGTCGCGGTCGTCGCCCTCGGCGGGCTCGGCCGCGGCTTCGTCGAGCCGGCGGCGCGCGTCGGCGGCCTCGGCTTCGATCCGCGTCAGCTCGATCTCGATCTCGGTCGAGCGCTGGGCCGCCTCCTCCGCGCCCTGGCGCAGCTCGACCTCGGCGGCGCCGAGATCGCGGAGCGCCGTGCCGAGCTCGCCCGTCCGTGAGGCGCCCGCGTCGACGCGTGCACGCAGCGGAGCCTCGAAACGGCAAGCAGTGTCGCCGGCTGCGGCGAGCGTCTCGGCGAGGCGTTCGGCGCCGAGCAGGATCCGCCGGAGCAGGTCGACGTCCCGGGCGGCGGCGCGGCGCGGACCGGTCGCGGCCTGGGCCGCTGCGGCGTCGCGGGCCGCCTCGCCGGCCGCGGCCGCCGCTGCGGCGAGGCGCTCCGCCTCCTCGGTCAGCTCCCGTGCCTCCCGTTCGACCTGGTCGCGCTCGGACTCCTCCACCTGGAGCAGGCGGATCTGGCCCTCGCCGCCGAGACGGACACGCGTCAGCTCCGCGGCCCCGGCGCGCTCGTTCGCCGTCGTCGACGTGGCGCGCGCCTCGTGCTCGAGCGCCCCCACGCGCGCGAGCTCGGCGGCGAGCGCTCCCGCGCGCTCGGCGCCCGCGTCGGCGCGCGCCCGCAGCGGCTGCTCGAGCCTCGCGGCCACCGCGACGGCTGCCAGCAGCGCCTCGTCGAGCCGGTCGGCGCCGGACGCGAGCCGGCGGAGCACGGCCGGATCGGCCGCGCGCGCGCCGCGGAGGTGCGCGACCTGCGCGTACGCGGCCTCGGCCTGCTCGGCGGCCTCGGCGACCTGGGCGACCGCGGCGTCGGCGACCTTCGCCTGCGCCTGCAGCTCCTCGACCTCGGCGGCGAGCTCCCGCCGCCGCGTCTCCAGCTCGAGCAGGACGGCCTCGGCCGCCTCGCCCGCGAACCAGAGCTCGCCGCGCTCCGGGTCGTAGCCGAAGCCTTCGGCCGTCACCGACGGAACACTGGCGGACAGCAGCTCGTCGAGCGGGACGACCGGCAGCTCGGCGACGCGCTCGGCCGGCCGCTTGCCGACGAGCACGGCGAGGCTGCCGAGGCCGGCATCGCGCGCGCGCTGGAGCAGAGTCAGACCCGCGGCGGCGTCCTCGGCCACGAGCGCGGACGCGCCCCGGCCGAGCGCGGCCGCAACGGCGCGTTCCGTGCCCGGTGCGACGTCGAGCAGCGAGAGCGCGAGCTCGGCGCCCTCGTCGGCGAGCATCCGCGCGGCCGGCGGGATGCCCTCGCGCTCGGCGAGCGAGCGCTCGAGCGCCGCGAGCCGCTCCTTCGCGATCGCGGCGCGCTCGGCGAGGTCGTCGCGTGCGTGCGCTGCGGCGCGGGCCGCGGCCGTCGCCTCGTTCGCCGCCGCCTCGAGCTCGGCCGGCGACGGGCCGGGACGCCTGGCGGCCGCCTCCGACTCGGCGAGCTCGACGCGGACGAGCTCCCTGAGCGCCGAGACGGACTCGGCCCGCATCGCGATCCGCTCGCGCGCGGTGCCGAGGCGGTACAGGGCCGCGGTCGCGCCCTCACGGCCACCGGCCGCGTCGGCCAGCTCGGCCTCGAGCGTCTGCCGCTCGCGGCGCAGCGCCTCGAGCCGTTCCTCGGCCCGCAAGGCTGCGGCCCGCTCGAGGGACGCAAGCCGCTCCTGGGCCGCCCGCGCGCGCTCCGCCGCGGCGCCGCCGGCAGCCGCAGCCGCGCGCGCAGCCGCCGTCGCGTCGGCCGTCGCCTGCCCGAGCTCGCGCGTCGACTCGTCCGTGACCTCGCCCGCGGCTGCCTCCGCCTCGCCGAGTTCGCCGTGCAGGCCCGATAGCAGACCCTGCGCGCCTTCCTGCCGCAGCGCGATCCGCTCGGTCGCCCCCTGCAGGCGGTAGAGCGCCTTGATCGCGGTCTCGCGCCTGCCGGCCGCGTCGGCGAGCTCCTCCTCGGCCGCGTGGCGCTCCGCGAGCAGCGCCGTCAGCTTCTCCTGCGCGCTGCGGCGTCCGAGCGCCGCCGCCGTCTTCCGCTCCTCCACGGCGTCGCGCCGCGCGTCGGCCGCGGCGAGATCGAGCTCGGCGATCCGGGCGCGCAGCCGCGCGATCTCCTCGGCGAGCTTCTCGGCCCGCTCCGCGGCGGTCGCCTGCAGCGCCAGCGGACGCAGCCGCTTCCGCACCTCGGCCTCGACGTCGCGCGCGCGCTCGACCTGGATCCCGACCCGGTTCAGCTTCAGCTCGGCGCGGTGCTGCCGCCGCTTGAACTTGCCGAGGCCGGCCGCCTCCTCGACGAGCTCACGCCGCTCCTCCGGCTTCGAGGCGAGCACCGCCTCGACCTTGCCCTGGCTGACGATCGAGTGCATCGAGCCGCCGAGCCCGACGTCGGCGAGCAGCTCGACGAGGTCGGTGCGGCGCACCTGCGAGCGGTTGACGAGGTACTGCCCCTCGCCGCCGCGGTGCAGCCGCCGTGCGATCGAGACCTCGGAGAAGTCGAGCTCGCCGAACCCGCCGCTCTCGTTGTCGAAGACGAGCTCGACCTCGCAGCTCTCGGCGGGCGTGCGGCCCTCCGCGCCGTTGAAGAGGACGTCGTCGGGCTTCTCGGCGCGCAGCTCGGACGGCGTCAGCGAGCCCGCCGCCCAGACGATCGCGTCGGCGACGTTCGACTTGCCCGACCCGTTCGGCCCGACGACGACGGCGACGCCGGGCTCGAGCTTCAGCTCGAAGGTGTCCGGAAACGACTTGAAGCCGCGCAGGCGGAGAGAGCGCAGATGCACGGGCGGGAGGCTAGCGAGCGGCGCGGACAACGCTGCCGGAGCCGACGGCGCCCGCATGACGAGTTGAGGGCCGCCTCACCTCGTCACGCAGGCTTATGACCGTCGTCTCTTGGGAAAGCGGCTTACCGGTGGCGCCCCCACGCCATGGATCCGGCTTGCGTGCTCTCCCTCAGCCGTTCCTCGATGCACATCGGACAATGCCCGGTCCGGTGCCAGTTGGCATCGGTCGGAAGGCCGATTCCGCGTCATCCCAAAGGATGAGGGTCTAGGCGCCGATTGCGGCGAGCGCCTGCTTGGCTGCTTCCTGCTCGGCTTCCTTCTTTGTCCGGCCGGTCCCGGCCCCCAGCTCCTCGCCGTCGATCTGGGCGGCACAGGAGAAGTGGCGCTCGTGCGCCGGCCCGTCGACGTCGACGACGACGTAGCTGACGCTGCGCCCCGTCTTCGCGAGCGCCTCCTGGAGCTCGGTCTTGTGATCGACGTGCGTCGTCCGGGCGTACTCGATCCGGTCGGAGAACGCGGCGACGATGGCCGGCGCGATCGGCTCGTAGCCGTGCTCGAGGTAGAGCGCCGCGATCGCGGCCTCGAGCAGCGCCGCGGTCACGTTCCGGCTCTTGACGATCCGCGAGAGCTCCTCCGGGGCGAGGCTCGGGCCGGCGGCTTCAGACAGCCGCTCGCCCAGCCGCAGCTCGCGTGCGACGGCGGCGCAGCTGTGCCGCGAGACGACGTGCGAGCGGATCTTCGCGAGCCGGCCCTCGGACGCGTCCGGATAGCGGTCGTACAGCTCTTTCGCGATCGCCAGCTCGAGCACGCTGTCGCCGAGGAACTCGAGGCGCTCGTACGACGATGCGCGGTCGGGCGCCCAGGAGGTATGCGTGAAGACGTGCTCGATCCGCTCGCGCGGCAGCGCGTCGATCAGGCGGCCGAGGTCGGTCGGGTCGCCGGTCGGGGTCGCGCTGCTACTGGTGCGTGGAGACGTAGTCGACGGCCTGCCCCACGGTCGTGATCTTCTGGGCGTCCTCGTCCGAGATCTTGATCCCGAACTGGTCCTCGAGCTCCATGATCAGCTCGACGAGATCGAGCGAGTCCGCGTCCAGGTCCTCCTGGAACGACGCCTCCTCGTTGATCTCCGTCTCCTCGACTCCGAGCTGCTCCGTCAGGACTTCCTTGACCCGCTCGAAGACTTCTTCACGCGACGCTGCCAAATCGACTCCTTGCTGGTGTGGTCAGGGCTTGAGCGCGCCCGATCATACAGCGGCGGGCGTACGACGCTCCGGCATACGGGCGGCCAGGCGGCCGACGACATCGTGCTCGACGCCGCGCGCCGCGAGATGGATTGCGTTCGAGATCGCGCGGCGCGAGGAGTTGCCGTGCGCGATCACCGAGAGGCCACGCAGGCCGAGCAGGTAGG
This sequence comes from uncultured Gaiellaceae bacterium, assembly GCA_963738795.1. Classification (GTDB taxonomy): domain Bacteria; phylum Actinomycetota; class Thermoleophilia; order Gaiellales; family Gaiellaceae; genus Gaiellasilicea. The sequence continues at coordinate 238,207 of CAVTXQ010000005.1, forward strand.
CGCCGCCGTAGGTCTCCGGATCGAGCGTCGAGCGCAGCCGCCGGGCCGCGGGCCGGATCAGCAGACCGCCGAGCTTGCCGCGCGGCGTCGCGACGATCTCCTCGCGCAGAGCGTCGAGGACGGTCTTGATCGTGCCTTCGAGCAGCTTCAGCGCCACGTTGCCGGTGAAGCCGTCGCAGACGACGACGTCGGCGGCACCCGCGAGCAGGTCGCGGCTCTCGGCGTTGCCGGCGAACTCGAGCTCGCTCGCCGCCAGCAGCGCATGCGCGTCGAGTGTCAGCTGGTTGCCCTTCTCCGCCTCCTCGCCGATCGAGAGCAGCCGCACCTCGGGACGGGCGATGTCGAGGATCTCATGGGCGAAGATCGCGCCCATGTGCGCGAACTGGAGCAAATGCTCCGGCCGCGCGTCCGCGTTCGCGCCGGCGTCGAGCAGGACGGACGGCCCCTTCTTCGTCGGGATCGGCACGGCGATCGCGGGCCGCATCACGCCGGGGATCCGGCGCAGGTGCAGGAGGCCCGCGGCGAGCATCGCGCCGGTGTTCCCGGCCGAGACGACCGCGTCGGCACGGCCCTCTGCGACTGCGACGTGCGCCGCGACGAGTGAGGAGTCGGGCTTGCCGCGGACCGCCTCGGCGGCCTTCTCGTGCATCTCGATCGTCTCGGTCGTCTCGACGAGCGGGAGACCGTGCGTGTCGAGGCCGGCCGGGCCGAAGAGGGTCACGTCGATTCCGTCGGCGGCAGCCTCGGCAGCGCCGGCGACGATCTCGCCGGGCGCTCGATCCCCGCCTAGGGCGTCGACCGCGATGCGGGCCAAGGCTACGGAGCCGGGGTGCGGAGCGGCTCGATCTCGCGGCCCTTGTACGTGTGGCACGTCGGGCAGACGCGGTGCGGCCGCTTGGGCTGATGGCAGGTCGGGCAGATGTTGACGCGCGGCGCCTCGATGCCGTGCTGCGCGCGGCGCTTGTCGCGACGGGCCTTCGATGTTTTCTTCTTGGGGACTGCCATGAGCGGCTGCCGAGTATAGCTAGAGGTCGATCGACCTTGTCGGCGCGACGGCCTCGAGGAAGCGGCGGTCGTGGGAGACGACGACGAGCGTCCCGTCGTAGACCTGCAACGCCGTCTCGAGCTCCTCGATCGCCTCGAGGTCGAGGTGGTTCGTCGGCTCGTCGAGCACGAGGCAGTTGACGCCCGTCGCCGTCAGCTCGGCCAGGTGCGCCCGCGTCCGCTCGCCCGGCGAGAGGGTCGTGCAGGGCCGGAGCACGTGCTCGGCGCCGAGGTTGAACTTCGCGAGCAGGGTGCGCGCATCCTCCGGCGACAGGCGTGCGCGGGTGGTGAAGGCGTCGAGGAGCGGTTCGTCGCCGTCGTAGGCCTGCCGGCGCTGGTCGAGCGCCGCGACGACGGTCGAGCGGCCGAGTGTGCGGCGGCCGGCCGCGAGCGGTAGCTCGCCGAGCAGGAGCGCGAGCAGGGTCGACTTGCCGCTGCCGTTCGGCCCGGTGACGGCGACCCGCTCGCCGGGGGCGAGGTCGAGGTCGATTGGGCCGAGCCGGAACGCGCCACGTTCGCCGACGGCGCCCTCGAGCGAGGCGACGCGGTCGCCGGAACGCTGCGCCGCGCCGAGCGAGAGCTGCAGCCGCCAGGGCTCGAACGGCTTCTCGACGTGCTCGATCCGCTCGAGCGACCGCTCGGCCTGCCGCACCTTCCCGGCGAGCGCCTTCGTCCCCCGGCGGTCGGAGCCACCCGTCGCGTGCGCGAGGAACATGCCGCCTGCGCGCGCCTGGTTGCGCCGCGCGTGCAGAAGCGCCTCCACCTCGCGCGCGCCGCTCCTGCGCATCGGCGAAGGCGGCGTACTGCCGCTGCCGGGCCAGCTCGCGTGCGGCCGTGTAGTCGCTCCAGCCGCCGGCGTGCTCGATGACGCGGCCTGTCCACGGGTCGATCTCGGCGATCCGCGTCACGGTTCGGTCGAGGAAGGCGCGATCGTGCGAGACCACGGCAAGGCCGCCCGCAAAGCCGTCGACGAAGCGCTCGAGCCGGTCGAGCCCGTCGAAGTCGAGGTCGTTCGTCGGCTCGTCGAGCAGCAGGATCTCGAAGCGCGCGAGCAGGATCGCCGCGAGCCCGGCCCGCGCCGCCTCGCCGCCGGAGAGCGTCGCCGTCTGCTGGTCGAGCGAGACCGAGAGCCCGAGCTCGGCGCACGTCGCTCGGGCTCTCGCCTCGAGGTCGGCGCCCCCGAGCGCGAGGAAGCGCTCGAGCGCGGCGGCGTAGGGCTCGGGGCTCCAGACGGCGGTGTGGCGCTCGACGTCCGCTTCGGCCTCGGCGACGCCGGTGCGGCGGGCCAGGTACGCGAGCAGCGTCTCGCCGGCGCGCCGGTCGTGCTCCTGCGGCAGGTACCCGACGGTCAGCGAGGCGGGCGTTCGCTCGACGCGGCCCTCGTCCGGCTCGTCGAGCCCGCCGAGCAGCCGGAGCAGCGTCGACTTGCCGGCCCCGTTGGGGCCGACGAGACCGAGCCGCGAGCGCGGCCCGAGCGCCAGGTCGACGTGGTCGAGAACGGTGCGGGCGCCGAACGAGCGGACGACGTCGTGGAGCGAGACGCGCAAGGAGCCTCCAGAGAACGAGGGACGAGGACGGGGCGCTGTGAAGCGCCGGAGGAACGTCTGGGTCTCGTCTAGTCCGTCATGGGCAGGCGCCGAAGCGCTACCACCATCCTACCCGGCTACAACAGACACGTCCGGGGTCAGACCCGGGCCAGGTCCGGAAGGGCGAAGAGCGGCATCTCAAGACCTCGCGGGGAAACGCCATGCCCAGTCAGCGCAGCCAGTCCGGACCTGGCCGTGGTCAGACCCGGGCCGGGTCCGAAAGGGACGCCTAGAGGCGGTCGCGCAGCTCCTCGAGCGCCGACCAGCGCGGGTCGGGCGTCTCGTCCGCGTGCGTGTGTGGCTCGAGGTTCAGGTCCTTGCCGCAGACCGGGCAGAGGCCGGCGCAGGCCGGCGCGTGCAGGATCTGATCCGGGAGCGCGAGCGCGATCGCGTCGCGCGCCCAGGCGGAGAGCTCGAGCTGGTCGTCGACCACGTACTCGCTGCGGAGCTCGGCCGCCTCGCCGGGCTCGTTTGCGTGGTACTCGCGCGCGTCGATGGCGACGTCGATCACGGCGTCCGCGAGGCAGCGCATGCACGGCCCGTGCAGCCGCGCCTCGAAGACGAGCCGGATGTCGAGGCCGGTCGTTGCCTGCGCGATCGTCAGCTCCGCCTCGACCTCGTGCGGCACGGGCAGGTAGCGCAGACCGCCGAGGTCGAACGGCTCGAGCTCGATCGCGACCGCGTCGCGGTGCTCCTCGCCCGGCCGGAGCCGGAGGCGACGGAGCGGGAAGCGGGTCACGCCCGCTCCTACAAGTAGGACGTGTCGTCTTCGGGCTCGAGCGGGCTCAGGTCACGAGGGTCACGGGGCCCGACACCGGCGACGACCGTCTCCTGCGAGCGCTCGTGCAGCCGCTCGCGGCCGCGCTTCACCGCCGAGAGGAACTTGTCCAGGTTGACCTCGAGCGTCGACAGGATCCCGTCCGCCCAGTCCTCCATCTCGAGCCGCGTCTCGCGCGCCTGCCGCCGGGCGTCGTCGACGATCTCCTGCGCCTGTCGCTCGGCGAGCTTCACGATCTCGGTCTGCGAGGCCTCGCGCACCGCCTGCTCGCGCGCCTCGCCGAGGATCCGGTCGGTCTCGCGCTTCGCCTCGGCCAGCATTTCCTGCCGCTCCTTGACGATCCAGCGCGCCTGCTTGATCTCCTCGGGGATGGTTGCGCGCATCTGGTCGAGGATGTCGTAGATCTCCTCGCGGTCGATCCGCACCTGATCCGTGAGGGGGACGGCCTTCGCGTTGTGCACGAGGTCGTCGAGCTTGTCGATGAGAACGAGGACGTCCATGGCTCCTAAGTCTACTCTCGGGGGTTTTCCGGAGCGCCGGGTCGGCCGTTCGGGAATTTCTCCGCGAGTCGGCGCGCCACGGTCTCCGGGACGAGTGAATCCACCTTTCCGCCGAAGGCGGCTATCTCCTTCACCCCGCTCGACGAGACGAAGCTGACAGCGGGGCTTGCCATCACGTAGACGGTCTCGATCTCGGGGGCGAGGTGGCGATTGAGCTGGTTCATCTGGGTCTCCCACTCGAAGTCCGAGATCACGCGCAGGCCTTTGACGATCGCCTTCGCCTGCCAGCGGCGGGCGAACTCGACGACGAGCTCCGAGAAGACGTCGACCTCGACGTTGTCGAGATCGGCGACCGCCTCCTTCAGGAACTCGACTCGCTCGTCGAGGCTGAAAAGCGGTGTCTTGTGCCGCGGGCTGCCGACGACGCCGACGACGACGCGATCGAAGATCGACGCCGCGCGCGAGATCACGTCGACGTGTCCCATCGTGACGGGGTCGTACGAGCCTGGGCAGATTGCTGTGATCATGGGGAGGGCTCGAAGAGGGTGAGCCGCGCGGAACCGTACCGCCGCGAGGTGCGGAGCGGCAGCGGAAGCGCCGGTTCCGTGCGCGAGCCGGTCTCGACGACGAGCAGCCCCTCGGGTGCGAGCACCTTCGGCAGGTGCTCGGCGAGCTTCGGCTCGAGCTCCGCCCACGACTCGTAGGGCGGGTCGACGAGGACGAGGTCGTAGGTGCGCGAGTCGCGCCGGAGCTCCCAGAGCGCGTCGCCGCAGGTGACGCGGGCACCGGTGAGTCGGAGCCGCTCGAGGTTCTCGGAGATCGTCCGGCAGGCGGCGCGATCGCTCTCGACGAAGGTGACGCTGGCGGCGCCGCGCGAGAGCGCCTCGATCCCCATCGCCCCCGAGCCGGCGAAGAGGTCGAGGACGCGGGCGTCGTCGACCGGCCCGATCAGGTTGAACGCGGCCTCGCGGACGCGGTCGCCGGTCGGGCGCGTGTCGAGCCCCTTCGGCGCGGCGATCCGAGCACCGCGGTGCGTGCCGGCGATCACTCTCACACCGGGGCTGTACCACACCGCGATGCGAGACTGGCGCCGTGAGCGACGAGATCGAGATCCGCCGCCTCGACCCGCCGGAGCTGCGCGAGCAGCTCGACGCGCTCGCGGCCGTCCTCCACGACTGCGTCGCGGGCGGCGCCTCGGTCAGCTACATGGAGCCGTTCTCGCACGACGACGCGCGCGCCGCCTTCGAGGGGTTCGTCGCCGAGGCCGAGCTGGGCCGCCGCCTGATCCTGGCCGCCTTCGCCGACGGCGAGCTCGTCGGGACGGTGCAGGTGATCCTCGCGCTGCCGCCGAACCAGCCTCACCGCGGTGAGATCGCGAAGCTGCTCGTCCACCGCTCGGCCCGCCGGCGCGGCATCGCCGAGCAGCTGATGGCGGGCGCCGAGACCGAAGCGCGGGCCGAGGGCAAGACGCTGCTCGTGCTCGACGCCGTCACCGGCGACGGCGCGGCGCGCCTGTACGGACGCCTCGGCTGGACGGAGGTCGGCGTCGTCCCGGGCTTCGCCCTCTACCCGGACGGACGGCCGTGCGACACGACCTACTTCTGGAAGCGGCTCTAGCGCGAGATCGAAAGCAGCCGCACGGGGACGAGCGCCGGCTTGACGAGCTGGATCCCGTCGCGCCAGATGCGCACCCGGAACGCCGGCTTGCCCGCAACCCGCTCCGCGTGCAGGAGGTAGCGCTTCTTGCCGTCGGTGCCGTTCAGCCAGACCGCCTTGGCATCCGGGCGGAGGCCGAGGGCGGTCAGCCGAATCGACCGGGCCGCGCCGAGGCCGCGCAGCGTCAGCGTTCCCTTCACCTTCGCCGGGCTCGAGCGAACGGAGAGCTCAGCCCGCAGCTTGGAGCCCAGGCGCAGTGGGCGGGCGGAGCGGACGTGCGCCTTCGAGTTCAGCACGCGCACGCCGACGCGGAGCCCTGAGGCGAGGTTGACGCGTGTCGCCGCCGAAACGGACGGCGACGCGGTAGCGGCCCGGCTTCGGCGGCGGCATCGGCTTCACGGCGGCCGCGCCGGCCCTGTTGGTGACGCCGACGTACGCGGTCGAGTTGAGCAGGAACTGGATCTGCTTGCCGGCCAGGCCCTTCGAGCTCGCCGTCCGCCCGCGCGTCAGCTGCGCGCGCGGCTGCAGGAATCCGTACGGCACGACTTTGCCGCCGCGGTAGGTGAGCTTCGTCAGCGAGCGGGTCGCCGCCGGCGCCGCGGCCGCCTTGCCCGTCGGGCCACCCGGAACGCCGGGCGCCGCCTTGAGCGCGTCGCAGTCGACGCGCCTCTCGTTCACCTCGCGGACGATCGAGCGGAAGGAGTCGTAGGAGTCCTTGCGCGACCCGTCCGCCCAGAGCACGCCGGACTGCCACCCCTCGAGGCTCGGTTCGTCGCGGATCAGGAAGTTGAAGACCGCGGCGATGTGCGGCTGGCAGTACATCATCCGCAGGCTGTCTGCGAGCTGGGTCGCCTGATCGGGAGCCGGGCTCGTGTCCGGCGGCTTCGCCGGGGCGGCCCCGGGCGCGACGTCCGGCACCGAGCCGGGCCAGTTCTCGACCCCGTCGTAGAAGCGCTGCTTGTCGTCGTCGATCAGCGTCTGATAGCCCGTCTCCAGGTACCAGATCGGGACGCCGTTGTCCGGCGTCGGCTGCCCGGTGCCGCCGAACGCCTCGCGCAGCCGCACGAGCAGCCGGTCGACGTCGCCGAGCGAGACGATCGCCTCGTCGCTGTGCGTTGCCCACGGCCGCTCGTTCGACCGCGTCGGATACGGGTGATGGCCGAACGTGTCGAAGAGCGGACGCGTGCGCCCGCTGGCGCGATACGCGGCTCCCATCGCCTTGATGAAGCTCGTCGGCGAGTGCGAGACGTTCGAGAACGCGTTCGGGTTGTCGTTCCCCCACGTCGATGCCGCCGGCGCGACGATGTTGATCGAAGGACGAAGGGTGTGCAGGACGTCCCAGCAGTGGGCGAGCAGCTCGACGTAGCGCGCGGGCGCCTCGCTCTGGCCGTCGAGGTCGAACTGCGGCTTCCAGAAGAAGCGGAGATTCGGCTCGTTCCAGATCACGACGTCGTTGATCTGCGGGTAGCGCGTGACCAGGCGGTTGATGTACGTGCAGTACTCGTCCCGCGCCAGCGGGGTGAGCGGCGCCTCGCCGAACGGCGAGAAGACCGAGACGACGACGCGGATTCCCGCGCCCTGCATGACCGCCTGGTTGACGAGCATGTTCTCGAGCGGCGCGAGGTCGATCTGGCCGGGCTGCCACGGAAGCGTGATCCCGAGCGAGCGGAGGCCGAGGTCGCGGGCGACAGCGAGTGTCGGGCCGGTCGACCACTTGAGCCCGTCGTCGCGGGCGCCCACGAGCAGGCCCGGCTCAGCGCCGGCGGGCCGCGGAACGACCAGAACGGCAAGCACGAAGACGATCCAGACCCAACGCCGCATTCCCCTCTAGCAACGTAATGCCTATTGCGAGGAATCTCTACGCCTGTTTCGGACTATCTCGGGCCGGTGAATGGCGTCGCAGGCGACCTCGGCTCACGATGCGCCGAGATGCTCGGACTCGCCGAGCAGCGCGTCGACCTCGGGCGCCATCGTCTCCGGCGGCAGCGACTGCGCCGCCTCGCGTGCCCGCTCGAGCAGCTCGCGGTCGTGCGTGATCCGGGCGAAGTGAAGATCGGAGAGCCCCGACTGGCGGGCGCCGAGGAGCGCGCCGCCGCCGCGGATCTCGAGATCCTTCTCGGCGAGCTCGAAGCCGTCGGTCGAGGCGACCATGGCCTCCAGCCGCTCGCGCGCGCTCTCGGTCAGCTCTTCCTTCGATCCGGACGAGACGAGCAGGCAGTACGACTGCTCGCCCCCGCGCCCGACGCGGCCGCGGAGCTGGTGCAGCTGCGCGAGGCCGAAGCGGTCGGCCTCCTGCACGATCATGATCGTCGCGTTCGGGACGTCGACGCCGACCTCGATCACGGTCGTCGCGACCAGGACGTCGAGCTCGCCGGCCTTGAAGCGCGCCATCAGCTCGCGCCGCTCGGCCGGCTTCAGCCGACCGTGCATGCAACCGACGCGGAAGCCGTCGAGCTCGCCCGCGCGTAGCCGCTCGGCCTCCGCCTCCGCCGCGCGCGCCGTCGACGTCGCCGACTCCTCGATCAGCGGGCAGACGACGTAGGCCTGCCGGCCGTCGGTGAGGTGCGCACGCAGCCGCGTGTAGGCCTCGGAGCTGCGCTCGTCGGTCACCCACGCGGTCACGATCGGCTTTCTGCTCGCCGGCGGCTTCGCGATCTCGGAGACGGCGAGGTCGCCGTAGACGGTGAGCGCCAGCGTCCGCGGGATCGGCGTCGCGGTCATGTGCAGCACATGCGGCGCGCGGCCCTCGACGAGCGCCGAGCGCTGCTCGACGCCGAAGCGATGCTGCTCGTCGACGACGGCGACGGCGAGGTCGCGGAACTCGAAGCCCTTCTGGATCAGCGCATGCGTGCCGACGACGACGTCCGCCTGGCCGCCGATCTTCGACTTGACCGAGCCGGTGACGAGCGCGCAGCTGACGCCGAGCTCCATGCAGAGACCTTCGATCGTGAGGAAGTGCTGCTCGGCGAGCGTCTCGGTGGGCGCCATCAGCGCGCCCTGGCGGCCGGCCTCGACCGCCCGCAGGAGCGCGTAGAGCGCCACGACCGTCTTGCCCGAGCCGACGTCGCCCTGGAGCAGCCGCTGCATCGGGGTCGTCCGCGCGAGGTCGGCGTCGATCTCGGCGATCGCCTCCTCCTGGTGCTCGGTCAAGCTCGAACGGCAGCGCCGCGCGGTAGCGGCCGATCAGCTCGCCCGGCATCCGGCAGCGCGGCGGCGACCTGCTCCTCGCGCTCCGCCGTGCGCCGGGCGAGCGCGAGCTGCAGCACGAGCAGCTCGTCGAAGGCGAGCCGCTGCCTCCCCGCCTCCGCCTCCTCGAGCGAGCGCGGCTTGTGGATCGACGCGAGCGCGTCGCCGCGGAGCGGCAGGCCGCGCTCCACCTTCAGGCGCGCCGGCAGCGGGTCCGGGCGGTCGGTCACAAACGGCAGCGCCGCCTCGACGAGCTCGCGCAGCTTCGCGGCCGAGATCTCCTCGCTCGCCGGGTAGACCGGCGCGAAGTCGGCGGTCGCGGAGCCGCCGTTGAGGTCGAACGAGCGCACCGCGAAGCCGAAGCGGTTCGGCGCCCCGCGCAGCCGCACGTGCGTCCCCGGCTTCAGCTTCTCCTGCAGCCACGGCTGGTTGAACCAGGTGGCGCTGATCTGGCCGGAGCCGTCCGAGACCTGCGCGGTCAGGATCTGCAGGCGGCCGCGGCCACGTCGCAGCGACGTCTTCAGCACCTCGCCCTGGATCAGCACCTCCTCGTCTCCGAACAGGTCTGCGATCCGCTTCTCCGGGCGCGGGCCGCTCGTAGCGGCGCGGCCGGTGGTCGAGCAGGTCGCCGAGCCGCTCGAGCCCGAGCTTCGCGAGCCGTTTCTTCAGCGTCGGCCCGACTCCCGGCAGCGAGTCGAGCGGCGCCTCGAGTCGCTCCGGACGAGCGCGGCCGCGCGTCGGCGTCCAGCGCTCAGGCGGGTCCACAGCGGCGAAACCGGGCGGGAGCCGGCTCATCGTCCGAGTATCGCACCGGGTCCGGCTAGTGCGGCTGGAACCAGAAGAAGCCGACCGTTCCTGGTCCCGCATGCGTGCCGACGACGGCGCCGAGGCTCGTCACGAGCTTGACGTCGGCCTGCGGCCTGCTCGCGAGCACGATCTCGCGCAGCTGCTCGACGGCGTCCGCCGCCTCCGCGTGCGCGATCCCGACCGACAGGCCGGGCCCGTCCGTCGTCGCCTCCTCGAAACGCTTCCGGAACTCCTCGAATGCCTTGCTGCGGCCGCGCGCCCGGGTCAGCGGCACGACCTCGCCGTCCTCGATCGAGAGGATCGGCTTTACGTTCAGCAGGCTGCCCATCAGCGCCTTGGCGCGGCCGATCCGCCCGCCTTTCGCGAGGAACTCGAGCGTGTCGACGGTGAAGAGGATCCCCGACTGCTCGCGGTGGCGCGCGATCAGCGCCTCGACCTCCTCGTCGGTGGTCCCGCGTGCGAGCAGCTCCTGGATCCCGAGCGAGAGCATCCCGATCCCGACCGAGACCGACTCGGTGTCGACGAGCCGGATCCGGTCGCCCTCGTCGGTTGCCGCGATCGAGGCGCTCTGGAACGTGCCCGAGAGCCGCGCGGAGATGTGCAGCGAGTAGATCCGCTCGTAGCCGGCGAGCGCGTGGTAGACGGTGAGGAAGTCCTGCGGCGTCGGCTGCGACGTCGTCGGCAGCTCGGACGCCGTCTTCAGGCGGGCGTAGAAGTCGTGCGGGTCGAGCTCGACGTAGTCGCGGAAGCTCTCCTCGCCGAAGCGGACGTAGAGCGGCACGACGCGCATGTTCGGGTAGCGGATCTGCGCTTCGGGGAAGTCGGCGGTCGAATCGAGCACGATCGCGGTGTTCTCGGTGGTGAGGTTCATCGGGCGACCTTCGACTCGCCTGCGCGCCGGATCGCGCCGACGATGACGTCGAGCTTCTCGTCCTTGCGCAGGCAGTCGATCGCCCCGGCCGCCATCAGCGCGTCGAGCTCGCGCGGGCTCGCCGACGCGGTCAGGCAGACGACCGCCACCTCGGGGTACTCCTCGACGAGCGCGAGCGTCGTCTCGACGCCGTCCATCCCGGGCAGCCGGAAGTCCATCACGACGACGTCGGGCCGGTGCTCGCGGTACGCCGCCACGGCGGAGTTCCCCTCCGCGATCGCGCCGGCCACCTCGATTCCGTCCTGGTCCTCGAGCAGCAGGATCAGCGCCTGCCGGAAGACGTCGTTGTCCTCGACGAGCAGCACGCGGATCGGGCGGGCTCCGGCCTCCACGCCCGGGACCATAGAGCGCATTCCGGAATGACGCTTCGCCGACGGGGCGTGCCGGGTGGTGCGAGCGCAAGGACGCAGGGAGCCCCGATAGTAGAGCTATCGGGGCGACTGAGGACGCCGCGATCGCGCCGCCCGGTGCGACCCGACGGCTCAACGCTTCATTTCGGAATGCGCTCTTCGGCTACTCGGCCGAGAGCAGGAGCGGGTAGTGCGGTTGCCCGCCGGGCTGGACGTCGAGCTCGACGGCCGGATGCAGCTCCTGCAGCCGGCGCAGGAAGTTGACGAGATCGGGCTCGTCCTCGCCCGTGAGCAGCGTCAGCACCTCGCGGCCGTCGCCGAGCAGCTTCTCCGCGACCGCGCACGCGACCTCGTCGAAGTCGGCTGAAGACGCGACCGCAGCCCCGTCGGCGAGCCCGAGCCAGGCGCCCTTGCGGACCTCCACCCCGTCGAGCTCGACGTCGCGCGAGGCGACGGTGACCTCGCCGGTCGCGACCTGGTCGAGCGCCTCGAGCATCGCCGCCTCGTTCTCCTCGGCCGAGAGCGACGGCAGGTAGCGGACGATCGCCGCGAGGCCGGCCGGGACCGAGCGGGACGGGATCACGCGGACGTGCTTGTCGACGAGCTTCGCCGCCTGCTCGGCCGAAAGGATCACGTTCGAGTTGTTCGGGAGCACGAGCACCTCGGTCGCCGGCGTCGCCTGGATCGCGGCGACGATGTCCGCGGTCGACGGGTTCATCGTCTGACCGCCCTCGATCACCTTCGCGGCGCCGTAGCTCTCGAAGAGGCGGCGGTTGCCCACGCCGGGCACGACCGCGACGACGCCCGTCTCGAGCGTCAAGCCCGGATCGGGCACCGACTCGAGGATCCGCTCCGAGCGCTGCTCGGTCTGCTTGTGCATGTTCGCGATCTCGATGGCTTCGATCGTCCCGAGCGCGGTGCCGAAGGCGAGCGCGCGGCCGGGCTCGTCGGTGTGGACGTGGACCTTCAGCGCCGTCGCATCGCCGACGACGAGGAGCGAGTCGCCGAGCTCGTCCAGCTGCGCCTCGAGCAGCTCCGCGTCGAGCCCCTCCCCCTCGATCACGAAGACGGTGCAGTAGCGGAACTCGGAGAGCTCCTGATGGACGGCGTCGAAGCCCGCCTCGTGGGCGTCCTCCGCCGGCGCGTCCGGGATCGGCTCGCCCGACAGGGCTGCCGACACACCGCGGACGATCTCGAGCAGGCCGGCCCCGCCGGCGTCGACGACGCCCGCCTCGCGCAGGACCTCGAGCTGGTCGGGCGTCCGCGCGAGCGCGTCCTCGCCGCGCTCGATCAGCTTCTTCAGGAGGGCTGCGGGCTCGAGTGCGGCGTTGCGGGGATCCTCGGCCTCCTCGGCGAGCTCCCGGATCACCGACAACATCGTCCCCTCGACCGGCCGGCGGACGGCCCGGTAGGCGGCGTCGCTGGCGGCGCGGAAGGCGCGGCGGATCGTCGCGGCGTCGAGGAGACCTGCGTCGCCGAGCGCCTCGGCGGCGCCGCGCAGGATCTGGGAGAAGATGACGCCCGAGTTGCCGCGCGCGCCCATCAGGGCGGCCCGTGTCAGCTCCTTGGCGAGTGTGGCGCGGTCCTCCGCGGTCGAGGCCTCGAGCACCTCCATGATCGCGCGGGCGGTCAGGGTCAGGTTCGTGCCGGTGTCGCCGTCCGGGACGGGATAGACGTTGAGGTCGTCGATCCGGCGGCGGTTCGCCTCGAGCGTCGCGAGCGCGGCCTGCCCGAGCTCCTTCGCCCGCTCGAGCTCGGTCAAGCCGATCTCCTGACGTCCTCGATGTGAACCTCGACGGCGGCCACATGGAGCCACGTGAGCCGCTCGACTTCGTACGCGACTCGCGAGCGCACCGTTGCTGCGACCTCAGCGAGGTTGAGGCCGTACTCGACGACGACGTGGAGGTCGATCCGAAGTCCACCGTCTCCATTGGTGGCGACGTCGATGCCCTGCGTCAGCTTGTCCCGGGTCAAGAGCCGCGTCAGGCCCTTGCCGGCCATGCCGACGACGCCGTAGCACTCGGCGGCGGTGTGGCCGACGATCTGTGCGATCGCGTCGGGCGCGATCCGGACCGAGCCGAGCTCCGACTGTTCGGTGAGGTCATCGTGCATCTGCGCGACTTTAGACGGTGCGCGCAGCCGGTCGGTTGCGGGCTAGACCGCTTTTTGGACCTTGCCGGCCTTGAGGCACTTCGTGCACACGTAGGCCCGCTTGGCAACGCCGTTCAGAAGCACGCGAACCTTCTGCAGGTTCGGGTTGAAGCGGCGCCGGGTCGCAACCATCGAGTGGCTCCGGTTGTTCCCGAACGACGGCTTCTTGCCGCAGGATGCGCAGACCTTGGACACGGCGGCGGATGATAGCAGCCAAGTAACAGACTGTTACTTGGCTCAGCGCTGCGCGGCGGCCCGCAACTGGGCGAAGACGTCGGCCATCTCGAGCCCGGTGCGGACGGCTTCGGCGCCCTTCTCGAGCCGGTCGTCGGCCTGGTCTGCCTGCTCGAGCGTGAGCACGCCGAAGGCGACGGGGACGCCCGTCTCGAGCGCCGCGAGCTGGAGGCCGGACGCGGCCTCGCCGGCGACGAAGTCGAAGTGCGGCGTGTCGCCGCGGATGACGCAGCCGAGTGCGACGATGCAGGCGTAGCGGCGCGTCTTCGCGAGCGCCATGGCCGCGATCGGCAGCTCGAACGCGCCCGGGACGGGCATGACCGTGATCGCCTCGCGCGCGATGCCGGCGGTCTCGAGCTCGGCGAGCGCGCCTTCGAGCAGCTTGCTCGTGACGGCGCCGTTGAAGCGGCTGACGACGATGCCGACGGCGCGGCGGCCGCCGCCCTGCGACGTGCCCTCGAGGACGCCGTAGCCCTCCGGCACGGCGAAGTCGCCCGCCGCGTGCTCGGCGGCCGGCTCGGCCTCCGCGACCGGCTCGACCTCCGCCTCCGGCGCCTCGTCCTCCTCGCCGGGCTGATCGGCGTCGGCGGGCGGGTCGTCGAGCTCGGGCGCCTCCGGCCAGCGGTCGTTCATGCTTCGGCTCCTTCGTAGAGATCCGGGTCGAAGCGAAGATCCTGGTGGTGCAGCTTGTGGCCGAGCTTCTCGCGCTTCGCCTCGAGGTAGCGGCGGTTCTCGGGCTTCGGCGTCACCTCGATCGGCTCCTGGGCGACGACCTCGAGCCCGAAGCCGGCGATGCCGGAGATCTTCTTCGGGTTGTTCGTGAGCACGCGGATCGTCGAGAGGCCGAGGTCGGCGAGGATCTGCGAGCCGATCCCGTACTCGCGCTGGTCGGCCGCGAAGCCGAGGCGGAGGTTCGCCTCGACGGTGTCGAGCCCCTGCGCCTGCAGCTCGTACGCCTTCAGCTTGTTCAGCAGGCCGATCCCGCGGCCTTCCTGAGAGAGGTAGAGCACGACGCCCTTGCCCTCCTGCTCGATCCGGCTGAGCGCCAGCTCGAGCTGCTCGCCGCAGTCGCAGAGGTGCGAGTGGAAGACATCCCCGGTCAGGCACTCGGAGTGGACGCGCACGAGCACGTCCTGCTCGCCCGCGACCTCGCCCTTCACGAGCGCGATGTGATGCTTGCCGGTCAGCGTCTCGCGGAAGGCGACGGCAGTGAACTTGCCGTAGGCGGTCGGCAGACCGACCGAGGTGATCCGCTCGACGAGCTTCTCGTGGCGGCGCCGGTACTCGATCAGGTCGGCGACCGTGATCATCTTCAGCTCGTGGGTGGCGCAGTACTCGACCAGGTCGGGCACGCGGGCCATCGTCCCGTCGTCCTTCATGATCTCGCAGACGACGCCGGCCGGGATCACGCCCGCGAGCCGCGCGAGGTCGACCGCGGCCTCGGTCTGTCCGGAGCGCTGGAGCACGCCGCCGCGGCGGGCGCGGAGCGGGAAGATGTGGCCCGGCTGGACGAGGTCGCGCGGCCCCGAGGACGGGTCGACGGCGACCTGGATCGTGTGGGCGCGGTCGTGCGCCGAGATGCCGGTGGTGACGCCCTCGCGCGCCTCGACCGTGACGGTGAACGCGGTGCCGAAGGGCGTCTCGTTCTGGTCGGTCATCTGCCGCAGCCCGAGCTCGTCGCAGCGCTCCTCGGTCAGGCAGAGGCAGACGAGGCCGCGCGCGTGCGTGACCATGAAGTTGACCGCCTCGGGCGTGGCGAACTGGGCTGCGATCGTCAGATCGCCCTCGTTCTCGCGGTCCTCGTCGTCGACGACGACGACGAAGCGGCCGGCGCGGATGTCCTCGATCGCCTCCTCGACAGTGGCAAACGGGCTCTCGGTGCGCGTGTCGACGGTCATCGTCACCGGGGCATCGTACCGGGGAGCAACTTCTCGACGTACTTGGCGAGGACATCCATCTCGAGGTTGACGCCGCTCCCCACGGCGAGCTCGGAGAGCGTCGTCTCGGCCAGCGTGTGCGGGATCAGCGCGACCTCGAAGCCGGTTCCGTCGACCGCGGCGACGGTGAGCGAGACGCCCTCGAGCGCGACCGATCCCTTCTCGACGAGGTAGCGGAGCAACTCCGCGGGAGGCTCGATCCGCACGCGGACTCCGTCCGCCTCGGGCTCGACCGACACGACGCGGCCGACGCCGTCGACGTGCCCCTGGACGTAGTGCCCGCCGAGCGGATCGCCGGCCCGCAGCGCCGGCTCCAGGTTGACGCGGTCGCCGAACGGCTTCACGCGGTCGAGTGTCTCCGGCACGACGTCGAACGCGAGCCGGCCGCCGCCGTTGTCGACGACGGTCAGGCAGACGCCGTCGATCGCGACCGAGTCGCCAAGCTCGGCCCGCAGTGCCGACTCGACGACGAGCCTGCCGCCCTGGAAGGACGCGACGTTCCCGACCTCTCGCACGAGCCCCGTGAACATGCCGAGAGGTTACGGCTCCCGCAGGTACGCCTCGAGGAGGATGTCGCCGCCGACGTGCCGGCTCGTCAGGTGCGAGAGCCGGAGCGGGCTCGCGAGGCCGGGCACGACGAGCGGCCCGTCGCCCGAGAGCGTCGGCGCGACGAAGAGCAGCAGCTTGTCGACGAGTTCCGCTTCCAGGAACGAGCGGGCGAGCGTCGGGCCGCCTTCGAGCAGCAGCGACTGGACGCCGTCGGCCGCGAGCGCACGAAGCTCGTCCTCGAGCGGGCCGCTGCGAAGCTCCAGCTCGGACCCCTCGGGCAGCGGGCCGCTGCCGAACGCGAGCCGGCGCGGCTGCCGCGGCGCCTCGACGTCGCGCGCATCGAGGCGCGGGTTCTCGAGCCGGACGGTGCCCATGCCGACCGCGACGGCGTCCGACGCGGCGCGGAGCTCGTGCACGAGCCGGCGCGATTCGTCGCCCGAGACCCAGCGCTCGCCGGGGACGGTGACCCGGCCGTCGAGCGTCGTGGCGACCTTGTAGGTGACGAACGGGCGCCCGTGCGACGTCCACGTGCGCCACGCCTCGTTCTGGCGGCGCGCCGCGAAGCTGTCCGCGAGCTCGGTCGCGACTCCGTGCTCTCGCAGCCGCTCGAGCCCGCCGCCGGCCTCAGGATTCGGGTCGAGCGAGCCGGCGACGACGCGCCCGACTCCGGCAGCGAGGACGGCGTCGACGCACGGCGGCGTCGTCCCGTGGTGGGCGCAGGGCTCCATCGTCACGTAGAGCGTGGCGCCACGGGCGCGTTCGCCCGCCGACGCGAGCGCAACGACCTCGCCGTGGCGTCCGTCCGCCTCCGTCGCGCCTTCGCCGACGACGGTCCCGTCCGCGACGACGACGGCGCCGATCGTCGGCTTCGGGTACGCCCTGCCGTCCGCTTCTGCTGCGAGCTCGATCGCCCGCTGAAGGCTCATGCCAGGGCTTGTACCAGCCGCCGGTACGCCCGCGGCAGATCCTCGAAGCCGAAGATGCCGGTGCCGACGACGAGCAGGTCCGCCCCGGACTCGTGCACGGCGCGGACGTTCTCCGGCTTGACGCCACCGTCGACCTGGACGAAGCAGTCGACGAGCTCCCGTGTCCGCGTGATCCGCTCGTACGCGTCCTCCATGAACTCCTGGCCGGAATAGCCAGGCTTGATCGACATGCAGAGGCAGAGGTCGGCTCCCTGGTTTGCGGCCGCGGCGGCCGCCTCGACGGGCGTCTCCGGGTTGAAGGCGACGCCCGCTTCGAGCCCGTGCTCGCGCGCCTGCGCGATCACGGCGCCGACGTCGTCGACGGCTTCGACGTGGAAGGTGACGCTGTCGGCGCCGGACTCGGCGAGCTCCTGGAAGTGGTGCGCGGGGTCGTCGACCATCAGGTGGCAGTCGATCCGGCCGCCGAGGTCGTGGATGTGCGGCGCGATCGAGCGGAGCACGACCGGCCCGATCGTCACCGGCGGGATGAAGTGCCCGTCGCCGATGTCGAAATGGAAGATCCGAGCGCCGGCGTGCCCGAGGTGCCGGATCTGGTCGCCGAGGCGCCAGAAGTCCGCCGCATAGAGCGACGGCTCGATCTCGACCGTCCGCACCCAGTCGCGCCAGCCCACGCGGCGATCCTACGGCCCTGTGCCGCCGGCCGTGCGGAGGCGGGCGATGAAGAAGCCGCTCGTGCCGTGGATGTGCGGCAGCGTCTGCAGGAACTCCGGCCGGTTCGGGTGGCGGAACTGCGCCCAGCCTTCGATCGGCTCGATCGTGAGCCCGGACGCGTCGACAACGGCCTCCGACTCGTCCGCGTTGACCGTGCAGACGGAGTAGACGATCGTCCCGCCCGGGCGCACGCGCTCGGCGGCGGCGCGCAGCAACTCGAGCTGGAGCTCGGGCAGCGGCTGCGAGCGCCAGCGGAGGTCGGGGCGGGCGGCGAGGACGCCGAGCCCGGAGCAGGGCGCGTCGACGAGCGCGCGGTCGAAGCCGGTCAGCTCGGGCGGAAGGCTGCGCCCGTCGGCGTGGACGATGGTGACGTTGGTCGCTCCGAGCCGGCGGACGTTGTCCTCGAGCTCACGCGCGCGAGCCTCGTTCACCTCGACGGCGGTCACCTCTCCCGCGAGCATCGTCGTCTTGCCGCCCGGTGCAGCGCAAAGGTCGAGAACGCGCTCCCCGTCGTGCGAGCCGACGACCAGCCCGGCAAGCTGCGAGCCCCGGCTCTGCGGCCAGATCTCTCCCTTTTCCAGGGCTTTCTCGTCGACGCGGGCGACCTCGTACGCGCCCGGGATGTCCGTTCTGGACCCGGCCGGGGTCTGACCCCGGACGTGTCTGACAACGACGGGTGGGGGCTCGTTCTGCGCCCGCATCAGCGCCAGCGCCGCCTCCTCGCCGAGGTCCCGCCGCCAGACGTCCCAGATCCAGTCGGGGTAGGAGTGCTTGAGCGGACCCTCCGGAAGCTCCGCGAGCAGCCGCTCGATCCCGTCGCCGACGCGACGGAGCACGGCGTTCGTGAACGGGACGGCGCGCTCGAGCCGCGCGCGGCGGACGAGCTCGACCGACTCGTTCACTGCGGCATAACGCGGGACGCCGCCGAGATAGCCGAGCTGGAAGGCACCGATGCGGAGCGCCGCAAGCACCGGCGGGTCGAGCTTCCGCACGGGCCGCTTGCCGAGCGTCTCGATCGCGTGGTCGAGCGTCCGCACCCGCTGCACCGTCCCGTACGCGAGCTGCCGCGCGAGCGAGCGGTCGCGGTCGTCGAGCCGCTCGGAGGCGCTCCGGAGCGCACGGTCCGCGTAAGCGTCCTCCTCGAACACGCGCCGGACGACCTCGTACGCCGCGAGCCTCGCAGGCGCGACGCTCACCGTAGGCCGCGAAGAAAGGCGTCGTACCCCATCCGCTTGCCTCCCTCAGGCTGCACCTCGACCGGCACGAGCTCGCCGTCCTCGAGCCGCGCCTTCCAGATCGTGACGCGGCGGCCGTGCAGCTCGCCGCGGGCGCCGATGTGCGGCGAGAGCGCGCGGATCCGGTTCAGGCTCTCCTCCGGCCTCGAGAGGTCGAGCTCGCGATCGGCGGCCTCGATCTTGGCGGCATACGTGGCCTCGCCCACCTGCGGCGTGAACGCCGGCTCCGGCAGCACCTCGTCCAGCAGCTCGGCAGCGAGCTCGGCCACGCGCGCGTAGACCGTCCCCGCGTCGTCCTCCAGCGTCAACGGGAAGGCCCGCTGGGCCGCGACCGGGCCGGCGTCGAGCTCCTTGACCGTTTCGTGGATCGTCACGCCTGTCTCGGTGTCCCCGGCCAGAATCGCCCGCTCGACCGGGGCGGCGCCGCGCCAGCGCGGCAGCAGCGACGGGTGTACGTTGAGCCAGAGCCCGCGCTCGAGCAGGCTCTCCGGGATCAGCAGGCCGTACGCGACGACGACGACCGCGTCGCCCGGCAGCTCGACCTCCGCCGTCGGCCGCTCCGGCTGCAGGACGGGGATCCCGAGCCGCTCGGCCACGAGCTTGGCCGGCGGCGCGGCCTCCTTGCGGCCGCGACCTGCGCGGCTGTCAGGCCGCGTCAACAGGGCGGCGACGTCGTGCCTCGCCGCGAGCCGCTCGAGCACGTCCGCGCCGAACGGCGCCGTGGCGGCGACGGAGATCCTCACCGCGCCAGGCTATGCCAAGTAACAGTCTGTTACTTGGCACGAACGGCTGACCAGCGCTCCCGGCACGCCTTGTAACAGTCTGTTACTTGGCTAGAGCGAGCGGCGGAGCGTGGCGAGCGCGTCCTTGCGCGACTCGTCGTCCGTCCGCTCGAGCATCAGCACGCCGTCGAGGTGGTCGAGCTCGTGCTGGACGACGCGGGCGTCGATCTCCTCGAGCTCGAGCTTCAGCGGCGCACCGGTGACGTCCTTGCCCTCGATCGTCACCTCGCTGGCGCGCTCGACCGGGACGAGCACGCCCTGCAGCGAGAGGCAGCCCTCGTCGGCGGTCTCCGTCGAGCGCGAGCGCTTCGTGATCTCGGGATTGACGATCGTCGTCACGTCCTCGTCGTCGGCGAGCTGGAAGACGAACAGGCGCTGGAGCACGCCGACCTGCGTCGCCGCGAGGCCGACGCCGCGGGCGTCGTGCATCAGGTGCGCCATCTTCTCCGCGAGCCGCGCCAGGTCGTCGTCGAACTGCTCGACCTCGCGCGCGCGCATCCGCAGAACGGCGTCCGGGTACTGGCGGATCTGGGCAAGCGCGACACGTCGACGCGCTCGGTCCTGCGCGTCGAGCTCCCGCTCGTCGACCTCCTCTCCGCCCTCGGGTGCCGGACCGACGCCGCCCTCAGTCATGCGCGCGAGTGTAGTCAGAGCGACTGGGGATCCACGTCGACGACCGCGTTGACGCCGGCGCGGCGCATCGCGGGCGCAGCGGCTGCGAGCAGCCGGCCCGCGGCGGCGGCGAGCGCGCGAGGGCTGTCCGTCTTCGCCACCAGTTGAGCGCGGTGGCGGCCGCGCAGGCGGAGCAGCGGCGCCGGCCCGAGCAGGTCGGCACCTTTCAGCTCACCGTTGAGCTCGCGCAGCAGCCGCTCCGGCCCGCCGGCGTCCGTCCCGGACGCGACGATCGAGATCAGGTGCCGGAACGGCGGATAGCCGAGCTCGCGGCGGCGGTCGAGCTCCTCCGCCAGGAAGCCGGCGACGTCGTGGCGGGCCGCATACCGGAGCGGCGTCGCGTCGGGCTGGAACGTCTGGACGATCACCTTCCCGGGTGCGTCGCGGCCGCTGCGCCCGGCGAGCTGGGTCACGAGCTGGAACGTACGCTCCTCCGCGCGGAAGTCGGGCAGCGCGAGCCCGGTGTCGGCGTCGACGACCGCCGCGAGCGAGACGCCGGGAAAGTGATGGCCCTTCGCGACCATCTGCGTGCCGATCAGGACGGCGCGGTCGGCGGCGGCGAAGCGGTCGAGCGCCTCGCTGAGTGCGCCCGGTTTCGCGGCCGTGTCCGCGTCGAGCCGGATCAGCTCGAGCTCGGGAACGCGCTTCGCGAGCTCGGACTCGAGCTTCTGCGTCCCGGCACCGATCCGCGCCAGCTCGGCCGAGCCGCACTCCGGACACGCCTCGGGGACGACCTCCGAGTAGCCGCAGTGGTGGCAGTGGAGGCGGGCGTCGCCGTGCAGCGTCAGCGCGACGTCGCAGAGCTCGCAGCGGCGCGAGACGCCGCAGGCGCGGCAGTGGATCGCGGGCGCCAGGCCGCGGCGGTTGAGGAGCAGGATCGCCTTGCCTCCCTGCTCCGAGATCCGGCCGAGCTCCTCGAGCAGCGGCGCCGAGAGCGGGTAGCCGGCCTCGCGCCGGAGGTCGACGACCCTGACGCTCGGCATCGGCGCGCCGAGCCGCTCGCCGAGCTCCAGCCGCTCCAGCCGCTCCCAGCTCTCTGGCCGCGGCGTCGCGCTGCCGTAGACGGCGACCGCGCCCTCGAGCGCCGCGCGCTTGGCCGCGACCGTCCGCGCGTCGTAGCGCGGGTCGGACTCCTGCTTGTAGGACGAGTCGTGCTCCTCGTCGACGCAGATCAGGCCGAGGTTCGGCACCGGCGCGAAGACCGCCGAGCGCGCGCCGACGACGACGGGCGCCTCGCCGGCGACGATCCGCTCCCGCTCGTCGCGGCGCTCGGCCTCGGTCAGGCCGGAGTGCAGCACCGCGATCCGGTCGCCGAAGCGGGCCTGGAAACGGCCGAGCGTCTGCGGTGTCAGCGCGATCTCCGGCACGAGCACGATCGCGCCCCTCCCCCGCTCGAGCGCAGCGGCGCAGGCCTGGAGATAGACCTCCGTCTTGCCGCTGCCGGTCGCGCCGGCCAGGAGGAGATGTGCGCCGCCGGCGTCGATCGCCTCGACGATCCGCGCGACCGCCCGCTCCTGCGGCGGCGTCAGCGCTGCCGGCTCGGCCTCGCCGGCCATGCCCGCTCCGGTCAGCCGCCGCTCGCCGCGCCTCGCGCGCAGCTTCGGCGCCACGAGCTCGAGCGCCCGCGCCGGCGTCGAGCCGTAGTAGTCCGCCAGCCAGAGCGCGAGCTCGACGAGCGCCGGCGGCAGCTCGTAGAGGACACTCTCGATCGGTGCGGTCTTCACTCCAGCCGGCGCCTCGACGCCGGTCGCGACGACGACCCCGCGCGCGGCCGAGCGGCCGAAGCGGATCGAGACGACGGCACCGACGCCGACGCCGTCCGGCACCTCGTACGTGAACGGCCGCGCGACGGAGCGGGACGAGACGAGCGGATAGATCTCGGCGAGCGCCACTCGATCACCGTAACCGCGCAGGAGGTCGTGTAAGGTGACCCTTACATGGCGTGCGGGATGATCTGTTGCCACGGCGTCGCGAAGCGCTACGGCGCCGTCCAGGCGGTGGACCACGCGCAGCTCTGCGTCGAGCGCGGCGAGTTCGTCGCACTGCTCGGCCCGTCCGGCTGCGGCAAGACGACGCTGCTGCGCCTGATCGCGGGCTTCGAGGAGCCCGAGGCAGGCACGGTCGAGGTCGCCGGTACGCCGGTCGCGGGCAACGGCACTTGGGTGCCGCCGGAGCGGCGGAAGGTCGGGATGGTCTTCCAGGACTACGCCCTCTTCCCGCACCTGACGGTTGCGGAGAACGTCGGCTTCGGCCTCCCGCGCAAGGAGCGGAAGGCGCGCGTGCCGGTCGTGCTCGCACTCGTCGACCTCTGCGGCCTCGGCGGCCGCTACCCGCACGAGCTCTCCGGCGGCCAGCAGCAGCGGGTCGCGCTCGCACGCGCGCTCGCGCCCGGCCCCGAGCTCGTGCTGCTCGACGAGCCGTGGTCGAACATCGACCCGCACCTGCGCGCGTCGATGCGCGACGAGCTCGCCCGCATCCTGCGCGCGATCCACGTCACCGTCGTGCTCGTCACACACGATCGCGAGGAGGCGTTCTCGCTCGCCGACCGGATCGCGCTGATGCGGAACGGCACCGTCGTCCAGGAAGGGACGCCCGAGGAGGTCTACCTCGCCCCCGCGACGCGCTGGGCGGCCGAGTTCGTCGGCGCCGGCAACTTCCTCCCCGGCACGCTCGCGAACGGGATCGTCGAGACGCCCGTCGGCCTCTTCCCCGCGCAGAACCCGAACGGCGCCGACAGAGCCGTCGAGGTGCTGATCCGGCCGGAGCTGCTCGAGCTCGAGCCCGACCCGGCCGGTGACGGCGAGGTCGTCGGCCGCGAGTTCCGCGGCCACGACGTCTTCTACCGCGTCCTCCTCGACGGCGTCGAGCTCGTCTCGCAGCGGCCGTCGAACGAGGAAGTGCCGCTCGGCTCGCGCGTCCACGGTGCGGCCGCACGCTTCTCGCGTCACCGTCTTCTCCTGATCTGTAAGGTGCGCCACGCACTTGCTGTAAGGCAGACCCTTACAACAGAAGGAGAGAGATGAGAGAAGCTGATCGTGCTGCTCGCGGCGCTCGCGCTTGCGGGCTGCGGCGGGAGCGACGAGCAGCGACGAGCGACGACGCTCGTCGGTCTACTCGGGCCGCGAGGAGGAGCTCGTCGCGCCGCTGTTCGAGCGCTTCGAGCAGGAGACCGGGATCAACGTGGACGTCCGCTACGCCGACAGCGCCGAGCTCGCGGCGACGATCGCGGAGGAGGGCGACAACTCGCCCGCCGACGTCTTCTTCGCGCAGGATCCCGGCTCGCTCGGCGCGGTCGACGACCAGCTCGCGGAGCTGCCGGAGGCCGTGCTCGACCGGGTCGACGCGAAGTTCCGCGACACCGACGGCCGCTGGGTCGGCACCTCCGGCCGCGCGCGCGTGATCGTCTACAACACGGACGAGCTGACCGCGGACGAGGTCCCGGACTCCGTCTTCGACCTCACCGACCCGAAGTGGAAGGGCAAGATCGGATCTGCCGCCGACGAACGCGTCCTTCCAGGCGTTCGTGACCGCGATGCGGCTCGACGTCGGCGACGAGCGCACGCAGGCAGTGGCTCGAGGCGCTGAAGGCGAACGACCCGAAGTTCTACGAGAAGAACACGCCGGTGGTCGAGGCGACCGCGTCGGGCGAGATCGAGGTCGGGCTCGTCAACCACTACTACCTCTACCTGGTCAAGGAGGAGCAGCGCCGACGCGCCGATCGAGAACAAGTACCTCCCCGGCGACGACCCGGGCGCGCTCGTCAGCGTCGCCGGCGCCGGCGTGCTCGCCGAGCGCGGAGCATGCCGACGCGGCCGAGCGGTTCGTCGAGTTCCTGCTCGCCGACGAGCAGCAGCGCTTCTACACCGAGGAGGCCGAGGAGGCCGAGATCCCGCTCGTCGCGGGGATCGACCCGAAGGAGGGCGTGCCGACGCTCGACGAGCTCGCGGGCCGCGGCCCCGACGTCGACCTCTCCTTGTTCGGCGCCGAGCTCGAGAAGACGCTCGAGCTGCTGAACGAGACCGGCTACACGTCGTGAGCTCGAGGCGGGCGGTGGCGGGAGGGCGCCGCTCGCCCTCCTCCTGCCCGCCTGCCTCACCGTCGCGCTGCTGCTGCTCCCGCTCGCGTACCTCGTCGTCCGCGCGAGCGGCGGCGGCGGGCGCGGCTGGCGGGTCGCTGACGCGCTCGAACACGCTCGAGCTGATCTGGAGCACCGGGCTGCTCGTCGTCGGCGTCACGCTCGCCTCGGTGACGATCGGCGTCTCGGTCGCGTGGCTGACGACGCGCACCGACCTCCCCGGCCGCCGCTTCTGGGCCGTCGGCGCGGCGCTACCGCTCGTGATCCCGAGCTACGTCGCCGCCTTCTGCCTGCTCGGCGCGTTCGGCCCGCGCGGGTTGCTGCAGCAGCTGCTCGGCGTCGAGCGGCTGCCGGAGATCTACGGCTACTGGGGCGCGCTGGCCGCGCTGACGCTCTCGACGTACCCCTACGTTCTGCTGCTCGTCTCCGCGGCGCTGCGCGGCCTCGACCCGTCGCTGGAGGAAGCCGGGCGCGGACTCGGCCGGACGCCGTTCGAGGTCTTCCGGCGCGTGACGCTGCCGGCGCTGCGGCCGTCGATCGGCGCGGGCGCGCTGCTCGTCGCGCTCTACACGCTCTCGGACTTCGGCGTCGTCTCGCTGATGCGCTACGACGCGCTCACGCGCGCGATCTACCTCCAGTACAGGTCGCTCTTCGACCGGACGCCCGCGGCGGTGCTCGCGCTCGTGCTCGTCGCGCTGACGGCGCTCGTGCTCTGGCTGGAGAGCCGTTGGCGCCGGCGCGTCTCGCGCAGCGGGCCCGGGACGGCGCGACAGGCGCGACCGCACCGGCTCGGTCGCTGGCGCTGGCCGGCACTCGTCTACTGCGGCGGCGTCGTCGGCGCTTTCCTCGCCCTTCCGGCGGCGGTGCTCGTCTACTGGCTTGCGCGCGGGCTCGACCGGGCTGAGCTGCCGTGGCGCGAGGTCGTCAACTCGCTGTCCGCCTCCGCGCTCGCGGCGGCCGTTGCAGCCGTCGCCGCGATCCCGATCGCGCTGCTCGCGACGCGCTATCCGACGCGGCTGACACGGCTGCTGGAGCGGCTGGCGTACGCTCGGGAACGCGCTCCCGGGGATCGTGATCGCGCTCTCGCTCGTCTTCTTCGCCGCGAACTACGCGAGCCCGCTCTACCAGACGCTCGCGTTGCTGGTCTTCGCCTACGTCGTCCGCTTCCTGCCGCAGGCGCTCGCAGGCGTCGAGTCGGCACTCGCCTCGGTCGGCCCGCGCGTGGAGGAGGCGGCGCGCGCGCTCGGCCGCGGCCCGGTGGCGACGACGTTCACGGTCACCGTGCCGCTGATCCGCTCCGGCATCTTCGCCGGCGCCGCACTCGTCTTCCTCTCTGCGATGAAGGAGCTGCCGGCGACGCTGCTGCTCCGCCCGATCGGCTTCGAGACGCTCGCGACCGAGATCTGGAAGACGACCTCGGTGGGCGCCTACTCACGGGCGGCGCTGCCCGCGCTGCTGCTGATCGCGGTCTCGGCGCCGTTCGTCTACTTCCTCTCGTCGAGGCACGAGCCGACGGAGGTCGAGCACGGGTAGAGTCGACCCGTGGCCGGTCACAGCGTCGACGAGTACCTGGAGACGATCTACTTCCTCGCCTTCCCGATCGGCGAGTACCGGCCCGACCCGAACAACTCGAGCCGCGATCGCGTCGCGCGTCGCCGAGATGCTCGGCGTCTCGCGTGCCTCGGCCGGCGAGATGCTGAAGCGGCTCGAGACCGAGGGGCTCGTCGAGCGCGGCGAGCACAAGGAGGCGATCCTCACCGAGACGGGGATCGAGCGCGCCGAGAAGGTCGTCCGCAAGCACCGGATCATCGAGCGCCTGCTGACCGACTTCATGGGCTACACCGCCGGCGAGGCGCACATCCACGCCGACGAGCTCGGCGACACGTTCTCCGACGACATGGTCGAGCGGATCGAGGCGCGCCTCGGCAACCCCGAGCGCTGCCCGCACGGCTGGCCGGTCGACCCCAAGTTCGAGCAGGCCGAGAACAAGGAGCTGGCGGCGCTCGCCGATCTCGAGACGGGCCGCGAGGCCGAGATCGTCCGCCTCGCCGAGCACGACGGCGAGCTCCTGCACTGGTTCTACGACGAGGGCTTCACGCCCGGCACGCGGGTCGTGATCCGCGAGCGGCAGCCCGCCGCGGCCCAGTTCAAGGTGCTGCTCGGCCGCGACGACGAGCGCGCGATCGGCGAGAAGGCCGCGTCCGGCCTCTTCGTCCGGCCCTCCTAGAGGCGGTCGGCCAGCCGGGTCGCGTTCAGGTGCGCGATCGCCTCGATCGTGATCATCGGATTGACGCCCGAGGCGGTCGGGAACGCGGAGCCGTCGGCGACGACGAGGTTGCGCACGTCCCACGTCTCGCCGGTCGGTGAGGCGGCCGACAGCTCCGGGGACGCGCCCATGCGCGCCGAGCCCATGAGGTGGAAGGAGTAGAGCGACCCGCGGCCGGGGCCGAAGCGGAACGCCGCTTCCGGGAAGCCGTCGTCCCAGCGTTGCAGCCGCGCGTGGGCGGTGAAGATCTCACGTGCGCCCGCGGCCGCCATGACGCGGCCGGCGCCGTCGATCCCAGCCGCCAGCCGGCGTGCGTCGTCGCGCGCCGGCCGGTAGACAGCGATCGCCTCGCCGTCGCGGCCGATCCGGACGCGTCCGGCACCGGCGTCGCGGCCGATGACGGCGATCAGCGACAGCCGCGGCAGGCTCGCCATCAGCGCGCGCGTGCGCCGCCGCCCCCTCCCAGGGCAGCGCCGCCGACAGCAGCGCCGGGTGCAGCGGCACCGTCTCGAGCTTGACGCCGTAGCCGCCGTCGAGGAAGCGGAACCGGTCGGAGTAGAGCGCCTGCAGCGTCCCCTCCCACGGCCGGATCTCGTCGTCGAAGATCCCGAAGACCGCCGTCGCCGGGTGGAGCCGCAGCCAGCGGCCGACGTTCGGGTTCTTCAGGCCGGAGCGGAGCAGCAGCGCCGGCGTCTCGATCGCGCCCGCGGCCGCGACGACCGCGCGAGCACCGAACCTGAACCGGCCCGGCATCGACGCCTACCGCCCTGCCGCCCTCGACGAGCACGCGCCGCGCCCGCGCGCCGACGACGATCCTGGCGCCGGCTCCGGCGGCGTCCTCGAGCCACGTCCGCAGCGTCGACTGCTTGGCGCCGAGCGGGCAGCCGTAGCCGCACGAGCCGCAGACGACGCCCTGCTCGCAGCCGAGCACGTCGCGCGGCATCGCCTCGACGTGCCAGCCGAGCGACTCGAGGCCGCGCGCCATCGCCTCGTCGCGCCCCGATGGCCGGTTGTGGTCGGTGTTGACGCCGAGCCGCTCGCAGACGGCGTCGAGGCTCGGTCCGAGCTCGGCGGAGGGAAAGCCGAGGCCCTCCCACTCCGCGAGCACGTCGTCGGGCGTGCGGAACGAGGTCGTGTAGTTGACGACGGTGCCGCCGCCGAGGCACGCGCCGGCGATCAGCGCCACGCCCTGGTCGTCGGTCGCGGACGCGCCGCCGCCCCGGTACAGCCGCCGGAGACCGGCACGCTCGGCTCCGTCGAAGTCGCGCTCCGACCAGTAGCCGCCCGCTTCGAGGACGACGACGTCGAGGCCGGCACGGGCGAGCACGGCGGCCGCGACGCCACCTCCGGCACCTGATCCGACCACGCAGACGTCGCACTCGAGCTCGAGCCCGTCGCCGACCTCGAGCGGCTCGAGCCGTGGCGCGGGCGCGTCCGGCCGCGTCCCGAGCGGGCCCGGATAGCCGATCTCCTCCCAGCGGCCGGGCAGCATGTAGGCGAACGCGAGCGACGCCTTCCGCAGCGCCTGGAAGCCCGTGCGCAACAGCGGGACCGGGCTGTCGCGCCAGAGGCGCAGCACCGCCTCCCGCCGCGCCTGCGACAGGCGCGAGTACCCCGGCAGCCAGGTCCGCAGCAGCAGGAGCAGCCGCTTGCGCTCGCGAGCGGTCAGGTCGTGCTCGATCGCATCGAGCACGGCGTCCGGGACGCCCTGGTCGACGGCTCCGGGCGCGAACGTCTCGCAGATCGCGTCGAGCGAGCGCACGCCGCGACTCTACGCGCGCTCAGACCTCGGAGAAGCGCACGTCGACGTTCGTGAACCCGAGCGAGCGCAGCAGCCCGACGAGCATCAGGCGGGTGTTCCGCTCCGCGCGCGCAAGCAGCCCCGAGCCGTTGCGGGCGGCGTCGGCCAGTTTCTCCTCCGCTAGCGGGTAGAGCTCGCGCTCGACGCCGGCGTCGTCGCCGAAGAGCGACTGGAGCCGGTCGATCGCGCCGCGGTCGCGGTCGTAGACGTACGAGCGCTCGAGGTCGAGCTCGGGGTCGCGGAACGTGGCCGGCGGCAACTCGAGCGTGACGCTCTCGCCGTCGTCCGAGATCTCGACGGCGCCTTCCTCGAGGCCGGTGAAGTCGACGCCGGCGTCGACCGACCCGATCGCGACGAAGAGCACGCGCTCGCCCTTGATCTTGGCCGGGACGAAGCGCTGGTCCTGCTCGACGTCGACGATCACCTCGAAGTGCCCGCTCGGCGGCGCGGAAGTCGCGCAGGTTCTCGATCGACTTCAGCACCGCGGGCCCGGAGCGGTCGACGGTCTCGCTGCCGAAGGGGTTGCCGAGGCCGGGGATCAGGTCCTTCACCCAGCCGACGAAGAAGAAGCCGGTCAGGATGACTGACGCCGAGGACGACGAGGCTGGTCGGAAAGCGGCGCCGAGGCTCTGCTACGGCCATATGAGGAGAACGTCTGGCCGGGCTAGACGGTTGCGGGCTGCGAGAGCCCGGCGGCCTCGCGCAGCTTGTCGGCCTTGTCCGTCCGCTCCCACGTGAAGTCGCGGTCGTCGCGGCCGAAGTGGCCGTACGCGGCCGTCTTCTCGTAGATCGGGCGGCGCAGGTCGAGGTCGCGCAGGATCGCCGCCGGGCGCAGGTCGAAGTGCTCGCGGACGAGCTGCTCGATCCGGTCCTGGGACAGCCCCTCCGTCTCGGTGCCGAACGTGTCGACGAGCACGGAGAGCGGGTGCGCGACGCCGATCGCGTACGCAACCTGGATCTGGCAGCGCTCGGCGAGCCCCGCGGCGACAACGTTCTTCGCCACGTAGCGCGCCGCGTAGGCGGCCGAGCGGTCGACCTTCGTCGGGTCCTTGCCGGAGAACGCGCCGCCGCCGTGCGGCGCGGCGCCGCCGTAGGTGTCGACGATGATCTTGCGGCCGGTGAGGCCGGTGTCGCCCATCGGGCCGCCGATCACGAACTTGCCGGTCGGGTTGACGTAGACGAAGTCCTTCTGCTCGAGCCGCTTCTCGTCGTAGAGCGAGTGCGGCAGGATCGGGTGCAGCACGTGCTCGACGAGGTCGGGCTTGATCAGCGCCTCCGAGTCGAGCCCGTCGCGGTGCTGGGTCGAGACGAGGATCCGCTCGATCTCGACCGGGCGCTGCCGGCCGTGCTCGTCGACCTCGTAGCGGATCGTCACCTGCGCCTTGCCGTCCGGCCGCAGGTACGGCAGCACGTCGGCCTTGCGCACCTCGGCGAGCCGCTTGCGTGATCTTGTGCGCGAGCTGGATCGGCAGCGGCATCAGCTCGTCGGTCTCGTTGGAGGCGTAGCCGAACATCATCCCCTGGTCGCCGGCGCCGACGCGGTCGAGCGGGTCGTCGTCGCCGTGCTGGGCCTCGAACGAGTCGTCGACGCCCTGGGCGATGTCGACGGACTGCTCGTCGATCGCGACGACGACGCCGCACGTCTCGGCGTCGAAGCCGTACTTGGCGCGCGTGTAGCCGATGTCGCCGATCGTCTTGCGGACGAGCCGCGGGATGTCGACGTACGTCTCGGTCGTGATCTCGCCGGCGACGACGACGAGGCCGGTCGTGATCAGCGTCTCGCAGGCGACGCGGCCGGCCGGATCGTCCTTGAGGACGGCGTCGAGGACGGCGTCCGAGACCTGGTCGGCGATCTTGTCGGGGTGTCCCTCGGTGACCGATTCCGAGGTGAAGGAGAACTCGCGCGCAGCCATGAGCGCCGAAGTCTAGCCAGCCGTGGGCACTACTCGGTGGTGGGCGCGCGGCGCATCAGATTGCCGACCAGCTCGTGCAGCGGCTCGCCGCCGAGCACGGCGCAGACGCCGTTCGTGATCGGCAGCTCGATCCCGAGCCGGTGTGAGAGGTCGCGCAGCACCGGTGCTGTCGTCAGGCCTTCGACCGTCATTCCGATCTGGCGGACCGCCTCGCCCGGGTCGACCCCCTGGGCGATCAGCTCGCCGGCGCGGCGGTTGCGGCCGACGGGCGACCAGCAGGTGACGACGAGGTCGCCCATGCCTGCGAGGCCGGAGAAGGTCTCCTCCTTGCCGCCGGCCGCGACCGCGAGGCGAGCCATCTCGGCGAGGCCGCGTGCGACGAGTGCCGCCTTCGCGTTGTCGCCGAGCGCGAGGCCGTCTGCGCCCCCGGCCGCGAGTGCGATCACGTTCTTCGCCGCCGCGCACAGCTCGACGCCGATCACGTCGTCGCTGCTGTAGACGCGGAACGTGAGCGAGGTGATCGCCGCCTGCAGGTCGAGCGCGAGCTGCCCGTCGTCGCTCGCGATCACGGCGGCGGCCGGGGAGTCGCGGGCGATCTCGTCCGCGATGTTCGGCCCGGAGAGGACGGCGACCGGCCTGCCCTCGACGAGGGTCGAGAGGCGCTCCCCGGTCGCCGGATCGAGTCCTTTCGTCAGCGACAGGACCGGCGCCGTGCCGGGAAGCGCGCGGACGACGTCGCCGAAGACGGCGCTCGGGACGGCGACGACGACGAGCTCCGCCTCCTCGATCGGCGCGCTCTCGATCGTCGTCGCACGGACGCCGCGGAGGTCGCAGTGGATCAGGTAGCGCGGGTTGCGGTGCGTCTCCTCGATCGCGCGGGCCTGCTCGGGGTCGCGGCAGGCGAGCGTGACGTCGTGCTCCTTGTTCGCCAGCACCCGCGAGAACGCCGTCCCCCACGACCCGCCGCCGACGACGACGACCTCGTCACGAAGCGCGGCGGCTGGTTCTGAAACGAAGTCGATCGACGGCCGCGGGCACGCCGCGCGAGGTTGACGAAGACGCCGTCGAGGAAACGTTTGCGCAGCTCGTTCTCGACCCAGTACGCGTAGTCGCGCGTGACGAGGCCGGGGTCGTTGACGTGGATCCGGATCCGCGGCGGGCGGGTCGAGACCTGGGTGCCGTAGAGGAGGTTGAGGCGCTTCCCCTTCGAGGACGGCGGCTGTCGGGCCTGCCGCAGCTCCGCGAGCGCGTTGTTCAGCGCCGGCGTCGGGATCCGGCCGGTGTGCTTCTCGAAGAGGTCGGCGATGTACAGGAGCAGGCGGTCGAGACCGCGGCCGGTCTTCGAGGAGACGGCGATCAACGGCGGACGCTGGCGCAGCTTCGCCTCGATCCGGGGCCGGACGTCCTCGATCGTCACCTCGGTCTCGTCCCACTTGGCGAGCACGACGAGCGTCGAGTTGCCCGCCTTGCGCGCCACGTCGGCGACGGCGAGATCCTGGTCGACGATCCCCTCGCTCGCGTCGATCAGGACGAGCGCGACGTCGGCCCGCTCGGCGGCCTCGAGCGCACGCAGCTCCGAGTAGTAGTCGATCCCCTGGCGCTGCTTCCGCTTCCGGCGCAGGCCGGCGGTGTCGACCAGCTGGTAGATGCGCCCGTCGCGCTCGAGGATCGTGTCGACGGTGTCCCGCGTCGTCCCCGGCACGTCCGAGACGATCACGCGCTCGGCGCCGACGAGGGCGTTCAGGAGCGACGACTTGCCCACGTTCGGCCGCCCGAGGATCGCGACGCGGATCGCCTCGTCGCCGACCTGCACGGGCCCCTGGCCGGGCAGCAGCTCGACGATGCGGTCGAGCAGGTCGCCGGTGCCGTGACCGTGCAGCGCCGAGAGCGGGAACGGGTCGCCGAGCCCGAGCTTGTGGAACTCGACCGCCTCGAGATCCTTGCGCGGGTCGTCGATCTTGTTCGCGAGCACGATCACCGGCTTCTTCGCGGCCCGCAGCGTGACGGCGAGCTCCTCGTCGCCGGGCGTGATCCCGTGCCGGGCGTCGACGACGAAGAGGACGAGGTCGGCCTCGCCGATCGCGGCGCGCGCCTGCTTGGCGATCTCGGGGCTGAACGGGTCGGTCGCGAGATCGTCGACGCCGCCCGTGTCGATCAGGAGGAAGTGCTTGCCGTTCCAGTCCGCGAGCAGCTCCTTGCGGTCGCGCGTGACACCGGGCGTCTCGTGCACGACCGCCTGCCGCGACTCGGTCAGCCGGTTGATCAGCGTCGACTTGCCGACGTTCGGGAAGCCGACGATCGCGACGGTGCCGATGATCTCCGGCTCGTCGCTCATGCCGGCGGGGTCGCGTGCCGCGGGCGCCCGAGCTCGTGCATCTCGGCGAGCCACTCGTGCAGCGCGTGGATGCGCCGCTGCACCTCGGCGGACGCCTCGCGGTAGCCCTTCGCGCCCTTCGGCAGCCCCTCGAAGCGGACCGGCTCGCCCCACGCGACCGAGATCGGATGGAAGTTGCCGGGCTTCCACTCGTACGAGCCGTAGATCGCCGCCGGGACGACCGGCACGTCCTCCTGCAGCGCGACCATCGCCGCTCCCGGCTGCACCTGCCCGGGGACGCCGCGGCTGCCGCGTTCCCTCGACGAAGAGGCCGAGCGCGCTGCCCGTCGCGCACGGCCTCGCGCATCAGCCGCACCGCCTCGCGATCCGACTCGCCGCGCCGGACCGAGATCGTCCCGAAGCTCCGGATCAGCTGGCCGAGGCCTGGGATCCGGTGCGCCTCGACCTTGGCGACGAACGTCATCGGCCGCGGCGAGAGCAGCCCGAAGACGGGCGGGTCGACCCAGTGGAAGTGGTTGAAGGCGAGGACGACGCCGCCGCTGCGCGGCACCCGCTCGACGCCGTAGTTGCGGAGCGGCGTCAGCAGCCGGACGAGGCTGCCGATCGTCAGGCGGCCCGCCGCCCAGACGGCGTCGACGCCCGTCATGCCGGCTGCTGCGCGAGCGACGATCTGCTCGATCCGGGCGACGACCTCGTCGACGGCGAGGTCGGTCGTGTCGATCTGGATCGCGTCCTCGGCCGGCCGCATGTTGATCGCGTCCCTCTCGTCGCGGAGCCGGAGGTCGGTGGCGAGCGCGTCGGCGCCGATCCCCGGCCGCTCGGTCGAGCGGCGGGCGGCGCGGATCCGCTCGTCGGCGACGAGGTAGACCTTCACCTGCGCCTGCGGCGCGACGACGGTGCCGATGTCGCGGCCCTCGATCACGACGTTGCCCTCGCTCCCGAGCGCCCGCTGCCGCTCGCGCATCACCTCGCGCACCTCGTGGTGGCGCGCGACGACGGGGACGAGCTTGTCGATGTCCGGCTTGCGGATCGAGGAGGTGACGTCGGCGCCGTCGATGAAGACGCGGCCCTGCGTCGTCGAACTCGACCGGATGCTCGACCGCGAGCGCGGCCAGCTCGCCGGCGCGGTCGAGCGCGACCCCGCGCCGCCGCGCCAGCCACGTCAGCGCGCGGTACATCGCCCCGGTGTCGAGGTAGCGGAAGCCGAGCCGCTCGGCGAGAAGCCGTGCGACCGTGCTCTTGCCGGCCCCTGCGGGCCCGTCGATGGCGACGATCATCAGGTGGTGGTGGCTCGAAGCGAGTCGAGAAGGTCGTAGAAGCCGGGGAAGCGATACCGCCGCGCTGTCCGCGCCCTCGACCTCGACCCCTTCGCGCGAGACGAGGCCGGTGATCGCGCCGAGCATCGCGATCCGGTGGTCGCCGCGCGCGTCGAACGTGCCGCCGCCGCGGATCCGCGAGGGGACGCCGCGGACGGTGAAGCCCGTCCGGCGTCGCGCGGATGTGCGCGCCGAGGCTGCGGAGCCCGTCCACGACCGCCTCGATCCGGTCGGTCTCCTTGGCGCGGAGCTCGGCGGCGCCGCGGAGCGCGCTGTCGCCGTGCGCGTGCACCGCGAGCAGGGCGAAGAGCGGCAGCTCGTCGACGAGCAGCGGCACCTCCGCGGCGTCGATCGTCGCGGCGACGAGCTCGGACGGGCCGGATGTCGAGGTCGCCGGCGGGCTCGCCGCCGATCCGCCGGCGGTTGAAGACGGTGATGTTCGCGCCCATCCGCTCGAGCACGACGAGCAGCCCGGTGCGGCGCGGGTTCAGGTTGACGCCGTGGACGGTCAGCTCCGAGCCGGCGAGGAGCGTTCCGGCGACGATGAACGGCGCCGCCGAGGAGAAGTCGCCGGGGATCTCGACCTCACCGAGCTCGAGCCGCTCGGCGGGCGCGACCGTGACGCTGCGCGGCCTGCGCGTCACGCGGACGCCCGCCTGCGCGAGCAGGTTCTCGGTGTGGTCGCGCGTCGGCAGCGGCTCCTCGACCGTCGTCTCGCCGCCGTCGGCGTAGAGGCCGGCGAGCAGCACGGCCGACTTCACCTGCGCGCTCGCGACCGGCAGCTCGTACGTGATCGGCCGCAGCGCACCGCCCTCGACGGTGAACGGCGCGCGGCCGTCGGTCGTCTCGACCGTCGCCGCCATCAGCCGCAGCGGCTCGGCGATCCGCTCCATCGGCCGCGAGCGGAGCGACTCGTCGCCGGTGAGCTCGAAGCGGCCCTCCTGGCCGGCGAGCAGGCCCGGCAGCAGGCGCATCAGCGTGCCCGCGTTGCCGCAGTCGATCGGCCCGCTTCGGCGCCGTCAGGCCCGCGCAGGCCGGCGCCGAAGACGCGCAGGGTCTCGGCGTCGGCCTCGTAGACGCGGACGCCGAGGTCGCGCACGGCCTTGATCGTCGCCTCGGTGTCCTCGGAGCGGCCGAAGCCGGAGATCCGCGTCTCGCCCTCCCCCACCGCGGCGAGCAGGACGGCGCGGTGCGAGAGCGACTTGTCCCCCGGACGGCGATGTGGCCCGTGATCGCGCGCCGGGCACGGCCTCGACGTCTTCACCGAGCCGTCGTCCTCGAGCACGGGCGCGACGACGACGCCGTAGCCCTGCTGCTCCAGCAGCGCCGCGGCGCGCTCCGCCTCGCCCTCGCCGGCGACGAGGATCGCGAGCGTGCCGCCGCGCTCGCTCGAGAGGTGCTGCAGGTCGAAGTCGGCGATGTTGATCCGCTCCGCGCCGAGCGCCTGCGCGATGCCGGCGATCACGCCCGGCCGGTCGGGGACGTGCACGCGCAGCCGCTGCAGCGCGCCGGCGTTCTCGTAGGCGGTCTCGAGCAGGCGGCGGCGGTTCGCGGACGCCTCGCCGATCCAGCGGGCGAGGAAGCCGGCGTCGCCGGCCGCGAGCGCGGCCTCGAGCTGCTCGACCCGGCGGCGGTGCTCGGCGAGCGACGCCGCCAGCGCCTCGCGGTTCTCGAGGAAGATGTCGACCCAGATCCTGCGGGTTCGCGCCGGCGACGCGGGTCATGTCGCGGAGCGAGCCGCCCGCGGCGTCGAGCGGGTCGTGGCCGTCGACCTTGCCGCCGCCCGGCCTGGTTCAGGAGCACGTTCGCGAGCGCGTGCGGCAGGTGGCTCGTGACCGCGACGAGCCGGTCGTGCGCCTCCGGGTCGATCGCGACGGGCACCGCTCCGAGCGAGGAGACGAACCCGTGCAGCACCTTGTAGCTGTCCGGATCGGTCGCGGCGACGGGCGTCAGGAACCAGGTCGCGCCCTCGAAGAGCTCGGCCGTCGCCCACTCCGGCCCGCGCGCCTCGGAGCCGCAGATCGGGTGGCCGCCGACGAAGCGGCCGACGCCCGCAGCGGCAGCGCAGACGCCGCCTTTGGTCGAGCCGACGTCGGTGACGGTCACCGACGGCGCGCTCGCGTCGAGCACCGCCCGCACCTGCGCCGGCAACGCGGTGACGGGAGCGGCGACGACGGCGAGGTCGGCTCCGTCGAGCGCCGACGCCGAGGTCGGCAGCCGCGTCGACGGCGCCGCGTTCGGCGGCGGTCGCGAGATGCCCCGGATCCGGATCCCAGCCGCGCACGTCCTCGACGCCGGCTCGCCGCGCCGCCAGCCCGACCGACGCGCCGATCAGGCCCGTCCCGACGATCGCGACGCGAGCTCACCCGATCGTCTTGCCGAGCAGCGAGGCGAGCGCCCGGATCTCGTGCGCGAAGTCGGCGAACTCGCCCGCCGGGATCTGCTGCGGCCCGTCGCAGAGCGCCTCCTCGGGCCGCGGGTGCACCTCGACGATGATCCCGTCCGCGCCCGCTGCGACGGCCGCCCGGGCGAGCGGCAGCACGAGGTCGCGCTTGCCGGCGGCGTGCGAGGGGTCGACGATCACGGGCAGGTGCGTCTCGTGCTTCAAGACCGGGATCGCGGAGAGGTCGAGCGTGTACCGCGTCGCGCGCTCGAACGTCTTGATCCCGCGCTCGCAGAGGATCACCTGCGTGTTTCCCTCCTTGACCACGTACTCGGCCGCCATCAGCAGCTCCTCGATCGAGGACGCGGGGCCGCGCTTCAGCAGCACCGGCTTCGGCGCCCGCCCGACCTCCGAGAGCAGGTTGAAGTTCTGCATGTTGCGGGCGCCGACCTGGATCACGTCGGCGATCTCGACCACCTCGTCGACGTCGCGCGGGTCCATCAGCTCGGTCACGAGCGGCAGCCCGGTCTCCTCGCGCGCCTCGGCGAGGATGTGCAGCGCCTCGACGCCGAGCCCCTGGAACGCGTACGGCGACGTGCGCGGCTTGAAGGCGCCGCCGCGGAGCATCGTCACGCCCTCGGCGTGGACGACGCGCGCCGTCTCGAGCGTCTGCTCGCGCGTCTCGACCGTGCACGGCCCCGCGATGAAGCCGAAGTAGTGGTCGCCGAGCCGGCGCCCGCGCGCCTCGATCACGGTCGGGTCGCGGCGGAGCTCGCGCGAGACGAGCTTGTACGGCTTCAGGATCGGCAGCACCTGCTCGACGCCGGGAAAGCCCTCGAGCGGCAGCGTCGCGAGCAGCTCGCGCTCGCCGATCGCGCCGATCACGGTCGCGTCGCGCCCGTGGCTGACGTGCGCGCTCGCGCCGGCCTCCTCGAGGCGCGCGACGACCTCGTCCACCTGCTCGGCGGACGCCTGCGCGCCCATCACGATCAGGAGCTCGGGTGAGCCGACGGCAGCCACGCGCTGAGTGTAGGTAGAAATGATCACCTGCAATGCGCGTCTTCTCCGGCATCCAGCCCACCGGCGACAAGCACCTCGGCAACCTGATCGGCGGCTTCCGCCAGTACGCCGCCACGCAGGAGCAGGGCGAGGCCTTCTTCTGCATCGTCGACCTCCACTCGATCACGCGTCGAGTACGACCCCGTCGACTTCCGCGAGCGCACGCTCGACCTCGCGGCGATGCTGTTCGCGACCGGGCTCGACCCCGAGCGCTCGACCGTCTTCGCCCAGAGCCACGTGCCCGCGCACGCCGAGGCCGCGTGGCTGCTCGGCTCGGTCACGAGCTACGGCCAGCTCGGCCGGATGACGCAGTTCAAGGACAAGTCCGACCGGCACGAGTTCATCTCGTCCGGCCTCTTCACCTACCCGGTGCTGATGGCGGGCGACATCCTGCTCTACCAGACCGACATCGTCCCGATCGGCGACGACCAGCGCCAGCACCTCGAGCTGACCCGCGACGTCGCGGAGCGCTTCAACTCGCGCTTCGGCGAGACGTTCAAGCTCCCGGAAGGCGTCTACCCGGAGGTCGGCGCGCGGATCATGGACCTGCAGGAGCCGACGAACAAGATGTCGACGACCGGCGGCACGGCGCAGGGCACGGT
This sequence comes from uncultured Gaiellaceae bacterium, assembly GCA_963738795.1. Classification (GTDB taxonomy): domain Bacteria; phylum Actinomycetota; class Thermoleophilia; order Gaiellales; family Gaiellaceae; genus Gaiellasilicea. The sequence continues at coordinate 275,992 of CAVTXQ010000005.1, forward strand.
GAAGCTGCTCGACGAGCCGGACGTGATCCGGAAGAAGTTCCGCTCGGCGGTGACCGACTCCGGCTCGGAGGTGCGGCGCGGGCCGGACAAGGCAGGCGTCACGAATCTGATCGACATCCTCTCCTCGCTCACCGGCGAGGCGCCCGACGCGATCGAGGCGCGCTACGACGGCGCCGGCTACGGCCAGTTCAAGACCGACGTCGGCGACGCGGTCGTCGAGGTGGTCGGCGCCGATCCAGGAGCGCTTCCGCGAGCTGCGCGCCGACGCGCCGGAGCTGCAGCGGCTGCTCGCCCGCGGCGCCGAGAAGGCGCGGAAGGCCTCCGAGCCGACGCTCGAGGCGATGTACGACCGGATGGGCTTCGTCACGAGCGAGGCGGGCCGGTTCTTCGGAGCTGCTCGACCTCGGTCGCTCTGAGCTCGCGCCACTCGCCGGGCGCCAGCCCTTCGACGCCGAGCCCGGCGTAGACGCTGCGGTGCAGCCGCCGGACGCGGTGGCCGACCGCCTCGCACATCCGGCGCACCTGCCGGTTGCGGCCCTCGTGCAGGACGAGCTCGAAGCGGGCGGCGCCGAGCCGGCGGACGCGCGCGGGTGACGTGAGCCCGTCCTCGAGCTCGACGCCCTCGGCGAGCGTGCGGAGCGCCTCGTCGTTCGGCTCCTTCCAGGTCTCGACCTCGTAGACCTTCTCGACGCCGTAGCGCGGGTGCGCGAGCGTGTGCGCGAGCGGGCCGTCGTTCGTGAGCAGCAGCGCGCCGGTCGTGTCGACGTCGAGCCGGCCGACCGGGACGACACGCGAGTCGTGCTCGACGAGGTCGACGACCGTCGGCCGCCCCTGCGGGTCGCTGGCGGTCGTGACGACGCCCGCCGGCTTGTGCAGGAGCACGTACGCGAGCTGCTGCTTCGCGACCGGCTGCCCGTCGACCTCGACGGCGTCGTGCGACTGCGACGAACGTGTTCAGCTGCCCCGGCTCGCCGTTGACGAGCACGCGGCCGGCCTTGATCAGCTCGTCCGCCTTCCGGCGCGACGCGACGCCCGCGCGTGCCAGGTACGCGTTCAGTCGCATCCTCTGTAGTCTGCCGCCGCCGATGCGCGACCGCTCTCAGGACGTCGACCGCCTCGCCGACCTGCTCGTCGGCTTCGGCGCCAACATCCAGCCCGGCCAGATCCTCGGCGTCACCGCCTACCACGGGATGGAGGACGTCGCGTACGCCGTCGCGCGGGCCGGCTACAAGCGCGGCGCCAAGTACGTCGACGTCTTCTGGTGGGATCACCTCGTCAAGCGGCAGCGGCTCGAGCACGCCGACGAGAGCACGCTCGACTTCGTGCCGCCGTGGATCGAGCAGCGGATGCAGTGGCTCTCGGACGAGCACGCCGCGCGCGTGTCGCTCACCGGGACGAGCGCCGCGGTCTTCGAGGGCCTCGATCCCGCCCGCACGGGCCGCGACCTGCTGCCGTACGTCGCCGCCGTGCCGCGGATCGTCAACGAGCGGACGACGAACTGGTGCGCCGGGCCGTCGCCGAACCTCGCGCTGGGCGCAGCGCGTGCACCCCGAGCTCGAGCCGGAGGAGGCGCTCGACAAGCTCTGGGACGAGATCGTCTACGTGCTCCGGCTCGACAGCGACGACCCGGTCGAGGCGTGGCGGGAGCGGATGAAGACGATCGTCGCGAGCGCCGACCGGATGACCGAGCGCCGCTTCGACTCGCTCCACCTGCAGGGCCCCGGCACCGACCTGACGATCGGGCTGATGCCGAGCTCGAAGTGGCTCGGCGCCGACTTCAAGACGGTCGACGACCTGACCCACTACCCGAACCTCCCGACCGAGGAGGTCTTCACGACTCCCGATCCGGAGCGCGTCGACGGCCACGTCTCGGCGACGATGCCGCTCGAGCTCTACGGCTCGTACATGGACGGGATCCGGATCGAGTTCGAGGGCGGCCGCGCGGTCAAGGTCGACGCCGACAAGGGCGCCGACGCGCTGCGCGCGACGGTGGCGAAGGACGACGGCGCCTCACGCCTCGGCGAGATCGCGCTCGTCGACAAGGAGGGCCGGATCGGCCCGCTCGGCACCGTCTTCTACGAGACGCTGCTCGACGAGAACGCCGCCAGCCACATCGCGCTCGGGAACGCGTACACCTTCCCGGTCGAGGACGAGGCCGACCGCGAGCGCGTCAACAAGAGCGACATCCACGTCGACTTCATGATCGGCTCGAACGAGCTCGACGTGGACGGGATCACCCGCGACGGCGACCGCGTCCCGGTCCTCCGCGGCGGTTCCTGGCAGATCTGACCTAGTAACGACTGTTGCTGGTCAGCCGCCGGTATCGAGCGCCGCGCGCCGTAACGACTGTTACTTGGCGTTGACGCTACGCCGTCTTGCCGACCGCGACCGAGTGCAGCCGCTCGCGGATCTCGGCGGCGCTCTCGCCGAGGTCGTCGAGGCGCGGCAGCGCGGCGGCGCTCTCGAGCCCGAAGACGCGCTCGAAGAGCGGCGTCGTCCGGTAGCGCACCGCTCCGCCGGCGCCGTCGTCGCGGCCGGCCTCTGCGATCAGGCCGCGCTCGAGCAGGCCGGCGACGGCCGAGTCGGCGGCGACGCCGCGGATGCGGGCGATCTCCGGCCGGCTGCACGGGCCGAGGTAGGCGACGATCGAGAGCGTCTCGAGCGCGGCCTGCGAGAGCCCGCGCTCGATCGGCCGCTCGAACAGGCGCCCGCACGCCTCGGCGGCCTCGCGGGCGGCGCGGAAGGCGTAGCCGCCGGCGACGTGCTCGAGCACGATGCCGCTGCGCCCCTCGCGGTAGCGCTCGGAGAGCAGGCCGAGCGCGAGCTCGATCCGCTCGGCGTCGTCCGCGGCCGCGTCGGCGAGCTCGTCGACCGACAGGGGCGCCGAGGCGACGACGAGCAGTGCCTCGAGCGTCCGGGCGAGCTGGTCGACCGGGTTCGCGGTGATCAGGCGGAGCGGACGATCCATTCGGCACCTCTTTCTGTCTCTGGACGAGAAACCCTTATCGGGGCGAACGGAGCGGCCTGCTCGAGCCCGATCTCCCCCGCCTTGCGCAGCTCGAGCAGCGCGAGGAACGCGACCGCCTGGTCGACGCGCGAGAGCGAGCCGACCTCGGCGTCGAAGTCGAAGCGGCGGCGCGTGCGCAGGACGGCGCGGAAGCGCTCGAGGAACTGCGAGACGGGCGGGAAGCGGAGCGCCATGTGCGAGAGCGAGACCTCGGGCGGCGGCGCGGCGAGCAGGCGCAGCGTCGCCGCGAGCTGCTCCGGATCCTGCGGCGCGAGCTTCCGCTCCGGCCGGGGCGCGAGCGCCGCCGGGCCGATCCGGAAGTAGCGGTCGCGCTCGCCCGCGAGCCGCTCGGTCAGCCACGCGGCCGCCTCCTTCATCCGGCGGTACTCGGCGAGCCGGCGCGCGAGCTCCTCGGCCGCCTCCTCGGGCTCGAGGTCGGCGAGCTCGGCCTCCTCGTCGGGGAAGAGCGCCCGCGCCTTCAGCTCGAGCAGCGCCGCGATCAGGACGAGGAACTCGCCGCACGCCTCGAGATCGAGCTCGTCGCGCTCGGCCAGCCGTTCGACGAAGGCGATCACGATCGCGGCCATGTCGACGTCGGCCGGCTCCAGCTCCTCCTTCAGGAGCAGCGTCAGGAGCAGGTCGAAGGGACCCTCGAACGCGTCGAGGTCCAGCTCGAGCTCGCGCACAACCATGGCGCCCGGGAGGCTAGCGGCGGGGTCGGACGCGGCCGCGCGGGACGGCCATCGCCGTCTTCGGCTCGACGCGCTTCGGGCCGCGGCGGGTCGGCTGGTCTCTGCGGCCGCGGAAGAACTGCCAGTAGATGAAGAAGACGCGTCGACGCGACGAAGAGGATCAGCGAGACCCACGCGTTCACGCGCAGGCCGGCGAGCTCCTCGGACGGGTCGATCCGGATCGTCTCGAGGTAGAAGCGGAAGCCGGTGTAGAGCGACGACGTAGAGCGCGAAGAGCGCCGGCGGCCGGAAGCGGAAGCGGCGGTCGAGGATCAGGAGCAGCGCCGCGGCGCCGAGGTTCCAGAGCGCCTCGTAGAGGAACGTCGGATGGAACGTCTCGTTGAAGATGTACTCGTCGGGCCGGCGCGCGGTGTCGATCTCGAGGCCCCAGGGGCGGTCGGTCGGCTCGCCGAAGAGCTCCTGGTTCCACCAGTTGCCGATCCGGCCGATCGCCTGCGCGACGAGGAGGCCCGGTGCCGCGGCGTCGAGCAGCGCGGTGACGCTGGCGCCCGCCCGCTTGCGCGACGATCCCGCCGACGAGGACGCCGCCGGCGATCCCGCCCCAGATCCCGAGCCCGCCCTCCCAGACGGCGAACGGGCCCCCACCACTCGTCCGGCACCTCGCTCCAGCTGGTCGCGAGGTGGTAGAGGCGCGCACCGACGATCCCGGCGCCGACGCCCCAGACGGCGACGCGGAAGATCAGATCCCAGTCGCCGCCGCGCGCGACCCAGCGCTTGCCGGTGATGAAGATGCAGGCGGCGATCCCGGCCAGCAGCATCAGGCCGTACATGTGGATCGTCACGGGCCCGAGGTCGAGCGTGCCCGAGGACGGTGAAGGGATCGACGCGAGCAGTGTCACGGCAGAGCGCATTCTGCCGACGACGCGCAGACGGACCGCGGGAGGACACTAGAGCAGGATCTGCAAGCGCCAGTTCTGGGGCGCAGCCGTTGCGGAGCAGGTCGATCGCGTAGTGGAGGTCGACGTCGGGCGCGGCTGGCCAGCAGCGACGCGGCCGACGCCTCGTAGCCGGCCCGCTCGAGCTCGCCCGCACGCCAACGCACGATCCGTTCCTGTTCCGTCTCTGGTGGTCGTCTCCGCCGCAGTCATCGCTTCCCTCTTGGTCGTGTGTATCCGTACTTCGTCCAGTGAAGCGAAGAGGTTGTCCCCCTTGTAGGGGGATTGCGATGAAGCTTTGGTAAGGGTTTTGCAAACCGCAAACGCACGAAGGCCCGGGCTGGGTCGGCCCGGGCCTTCGGCGGAAGCTCAGACGGCGACGATCAGCACCGACTTGAACGTGTGCACCCGTGCGCACTCGGCGTACGGGAAAGCCGTCGTAGACGCCGAGCGAGTAGCGGCCGGCCTTCGGGAAGACGACCCGGGCGCGGTACGACCCGACCTTGGCCGTCTTCTTCGCCTTGAAGACGAAGAGCTTGCCGGCGGCGTTGCGGATCCGCACCTCCGGCTTCGCGTCCGACATCGGCGTGCGGCCGTGCTGGAGCACGCGGATCGTGACCACCCACGGCTTCCCGGCCGCGTGGTTGGCCTTCGGCATCGAGCTGAGCCCGACCGTGGCCATGCAGCCGGCGTTGGCGGCGGCCGTGACCGCCGAGCGCGGCGACGACCGTGGCGACGAAGACGAACAGTTTCTTCATGCGGCCTCCCTCAGTTGGACCGGCTGCGGCTCCGGGCTGCGGCGGCGCAGCATCAGGATCGTCGCGGCCGCAAGTGCGAGCGCGACGCCGAATGCGAGCGCGAGCCAGCCCGTACGGGAAGCCGCCGTCCCCACCGCCGATCGCAACCGGCTTGAACGTGTGCGTGCGTGCGCCTCCGTACGTGCCGAAGCCGTCGTAGACCTCGTACGAGTACGTGCCCTCGCTCGGGAACGTGACGACGGCGTGGTAGACGCCGGTCTTCCCGGTCGGCGTCGCGGTGAAGCTGCGCACGACCGTGCCGCCGTCGTCGCGGACGCGCACGATCGGCGTCACGCCGGCGAGCGGCGTCTCGCCGTGCTGGAGCACGGTGATGTCCACCGGCCAGTTCTGGTTCGGCTCCAGCCCGGAAGGCGGGAGCGAGCTGAGGCCGACGGTGGCCCAGCCGCCGGCGCTCGCGGCCGGGACAGCGACGGCGGCGACGGCGAGCACGAGCAGGAGCTTCTTCATCCGGACCTCCGTTCGGGTTGACGAAGCGGATACACCGGTCGCCGCATGCGAGGTTCCCGCTACTCGACCGACTCGGCCAGCTCGAGCGCCTCCTCGAGCGTGAGGTCGCCTTCCAGCCGCAGCAGCAGGTCGCCGCGGTTCCAGAGCAGGACGGTGCCGGCGAGATACGTCTGCTCGTCGGAGATGAAGCCGTTCTCGTCGAGGAACATGACGAAGTGCTCAGGCCCGTCGACGAAGAGCCCGGGCTCGCCGTCGACCGTGACCTCGTTGATGATCGTGCCGCGGCCGCCGGTCTTCTTGATGAAGCCGTCGTAGATCGCGCCGCGCGCCTGCGAGAGCACGAGCCGCGGCTCGTCGGGATCGCCGTAGACCACCGACGCGAGCCCGTCCGGGCGGACGAAGATCGCGTCCGGCTCGTCGCCGAGGTCGAGCAGCTCGAAGCCGACGCGCCGCTCGGCCTCCTCGCGGCTGACGCGCTCGCCGAAGTCGATCCGCTGCGCCTGCACGTCCGGCAGCGTCTCGACGCGCTCGACGGTCGCACCGCGGATCTGGAAGATCTCGAGGAACGCGCTGCGGGCGCCGGGCGAGAGCGCGAGCACGCCGGCGAGCGCGACGACGAGGATCGCGAAGCCGAGCGCGAGCGGACGCAGCCAACCTGCGCGCGCGGGCCGGCGGTCGAAGCCGAGGTCGAAGCGCGGCGTCGCCGGGATACGCGATCTCGCCGCCGAGCTCCTGCAGGCGAAGCTCGAGCTCGTTCATCCCGCCTCCTCCAGCTGCTCGCGCAGGCGGCCGAGCGCCCGCGACGTCCTCGACTTGACCGTGCCGCGCCGGAGCGAGAGCACCTCGCCGGTCTCCTCCTCGCCGAGGTCGAGCAGGTAGCGGCAGCTGAGCACGAGCCGGTCGTCCTCGCTCAGCCGCTCGAGCGCGGCCAGCAGCTCGGCGCGCTGCTCGGCCGCGAGAGCCCTCCCCTCGGGAGACGGAGCCGCGTCCCCCGAGGGAAGCTCGTGCGCCGCCCGCAGCGCGAGCCCTTCGCGACGGCCCTCGGCACGCCGCCGGTTGCGCGCCTCGTTCGCGACGATCGCGAGCAGCCAGGGCCGCAGCGGCGCGCCGCGGCGGAAGCGCGGCAGCGCCCGCCAGGCCTTCGTCAGCCCGACCTGCGCGGCGTCCTCGGCGTCGGCGGCGTTGCGGGTGATCAGGAACGCGGTGCGGAAGGCGATCTCCTCGTGGTCGCGGACGAGCGCGGCGAAAGCTGCGGCGTCGCCGCCACGTGCGCGCTCGACGAGCTCGTCCTCTGTCGGTGGTCGGCTCACCACTCGTCGCTTCTACACCTGCGACGCCGCGGGAGTTCCGGCACCGTCAGGCGCGGATCGAGGAGACGCCTGCGCCCGCGAACTGCGCGGCGGCGCGGCGCAGGGAGGCCGCGTCCTCCTTCCGCGCGAACAGCTCCATCGCCTCGGCGACGAGCTCCGGCGGCGGCGTGCCCCCGTTCAGGAGCGCCTCCACCTGCGCGAGGTCGAGCACGGCCCAGCCGTGGAAGCTGAGGCTGTCGGTCGCGGCGGCGAGCTTCACGGCCTGCTGGGCGAGCTCGCGCGCTTCCTCGGTGCCGTCGCGGCGGGCGCGCACCTTCGCGAGCGCCGAGCGCCAGAGCAGCTGCGAGTAGACGTCGTCCGCGGCGGCGAGCTCGTCGCTCGTGAGCGCGAAGTGCTCGGCCTCGTCGTCGCTGCCCCTGGTCGTACAGGACCTGTGCGAGCATCGGCCGCCGTCGTGGAGCGGACCTCGGTCTCGCCGACCCGCTCCAGCTGCTCGTACCCCCAGCGCAGCTGCCGCTCCGCCGCGTCGAGGTCGCCGGCCATCACCTCGATCCGCGCCGAGTTGACCGCCCGGCGGCGAGCGGGAACGTCATCCCGAGCTCCTCGAGGATCGCGCCGCTGCGGTCGTGGTGGTCGCGTGCCTGGACTCCGGGTCGTCGGCCATCGCGTGCAGGTAGCCGAGCATGCCGAGGATCGACGCCTCGACCCACCGGACGCCGTGCGCCTGCTCGAGCATCTCGCTCGCAGCGGGCGATCGCGGCGCCGACCGGCGTCGGGCCGTAGCAGAGGCAGATGCCGAGCCAGAGCCGGATCTCGGTCGCTTCGCGCTCGTCACCGGCCGCCTCCGCATGGGCGAGCGCCTGCTCGAGCGCGGCCTCCTCCTCGGCGAAGCGGCAGACGAGCCGCGCCGACCTCGCTGCGCAGCCGCCAGGCGCGCGCCAGGCCCGAGGTCGTCGCCCGTCGCTCGAAGTACGGCACGAGCCGCTCGGTCAGGTCGACGATCTCGCCGTGCGCTCAGCCGGCTCCGTCTGGAGCAGGACAAACTCGAGGCCGATCTCCGCGTGCGCGGCCCAGCGCTCGTCCTCGTCCTCGCGGGCGTGTCGCGCGCCAGCTCGAGCAGCGCCTCCGCCTCCGCGAGCTGTCCGAGCTGGACAAGACGCCGCCGACATGCGGTCTGCAGCTCCGCGTGATCCGCGACTGCCCTCGGCGAGTGCGGCCGCGCGCTGGAAGAGGTTGAGTGCCGCCGGCAGGTCGCCGCGATAGAGCGCCCGCTCGCCGGCCGAGTCGAGCCGGCGCAGCGCGCGGTGCGCGAAGTCGCACAGCGACTCGTCGTTCAGCGGCCCGAGCTCCATGCGGAAGCCGAACGCCTGCTCGAGGTGGTAGCCGATGATCTCCTCGTACTCCGCCGACGCGGTCCCCCGTCGAGTCGTCGAGGAACGTCGCGAAGCGCTCGTGCAGGTCGGCAGCGCGTCTCCTTCGGCAGGCCCGCGGTAGGCGGCGTCGCGGACGAGGATGTGGCCGAACCGGTACGCGTCCTCGCCGCTCAGCAGCTGGGCGTCGCTGAAGACGACCTCCTTCCTCAGCAGACCCTGCGAGCGCGTCGGCGACCGTCGCACGTTCCGACTCGGGCGACAGCTCCCGGACGGCTCCCCAGCCGAAGATCCGGCCGATCACGGATGCCCGCTGGAGCACCTGCAGCTCGGCCGGCTCGAGCCGGTCGAGCCGCGCAGCGAGCAGCGCCTCGATCGACGGCGGCAGCACGACCTCGCGCGAGGTCGCGCGTCCGGCTCCCAGCGGCTGCCGTGGCGCGCGATCAGCCCCTCGTCGAGGAGCATGCGCACGGTCTCCTCGATGAAGAGCGGATTACCCTCGGCGGCGGCCTCGACACGCGGCGGCGATCTCCGGTGCGACGTCGTCGCCGAGCAGGTTGGCGATCAGCGCCCCGGTCGCCGTGCTGCGGCAGCGACGTCGAGCACGATCGACCGCGCGTCCGGCAGGTCGAAGAGGGGCGGGAACATCTCGGTCAGGTCCGGGCGCGACGAGCAGACGAGCAGGATCGGCGCGTCGCGCGCGTGCTCGCCCAGGTACTGAATGAGCCGCAGGAACGTCAGCTCGGCCCAGTGGAGGTCGTCGAGGAAGACGAGCAGCGGGCGCGCTCGCGCGCCAGGGTCTCGAGCAGACGGCGGACAGCCCAGGCGATCTCCTCCGGCCGCGCGAGCACGTCGTCGAGGCCGATCGCGCCGGCGAGCCGGGTGACGACGAGGTTCGCCTCGTCGGCGTCCGGCAGCAGAGCGAGCAGCTTCGCGCGCGCCTCGTCGCGGCGTGTCGCTCGTCCTCGATCCCGGCGAGCGGCTTCAGCATGATCGCGAGCGGGAAGTAGGTGATCCCCTCGCCGTAGGGGACGCAGCGGCCCTCGAGCACGCCCGCACGCTCGCCGACGACCGTCGCGAGCTCGTGGCTGAGCCGCGACTTCCCCGCGCCGGCGTCACCGAGCAGCGTGACGGCACGGCAGGCTCGATGCTCGACCGCCTCCTCGAACGACTCCAGGAGCTCCGCCAGCTCGAGCGAGCGGCCGACGATCGGCGACTCGAAGCCGCCGCGCAGCCCGGGCGCGTCCGGCGCGACGTCGACGACCCGGAACGCAGAGACCGGCTGCGACTTCCCCTTCAGCTCGAGCGGCGGCAGCTCCTCGACCGTGATCGCGTCGCGGACGAGCCGGTACGTGGCGGCGCCGATCACGATCTCGCCCGGCTGCGCCCGCGCCTCGAGACGCGCCGCGACGTTGACCATGTCGCCGGTCGCGAGCGTGCTGCCGGTCGCGTTGTCGCCGGTCGACGACCTCGCCGGTGTTGATCGCCGGTCCGCGTGTTCAGGCCGAGCCCGTAGTCGCGGACGAGCTCGTCGTTCACGATCGCGAGCGCCGCGCGCGCCTCCACCGCCGCTCGGACCGCGCGCAGCGCGTCGTCCTCGTGCAGGACCGGAAGCCCGAAGACGGCGACGAGCGCGTCGCCGGCGAACTTCTCCAGCGTGCCGCCGTGCCGGGCGACGATCGCGGCGACCTCGCCGAAGTAGCGCGAGAAGATCCGCCGGATCGCCTCGGGGTCGAGCCGCTCGCCGAGCGGGGTCGAGCCGGTGACGTCGACGAAGAGGACGGTGACGGTCCGGCGAGTCTCGACCGGCAGCGCCTCGACGCCGTTGCCCGACGTCGGCTTGCGGCGTGCCGCAGGACGGGCAGAAGCGCGCCGCTCCGGCGTCCGCTGCCCGCACTCGTGACAGAACATGCTTCGAGTGTAGAACGCTGCGCCCGCCGCGAACAGCCGCGGCGGGCGCAGACGATCGGCTACCCCGTCAGGCCGTGCACCGAGGTCGAGACCAGCGTGGCGTCGATCGCCGCGCTCTCACCGCCGTCGACGGCGAGCACGAGGCCGGAGAAGATCGACCCGGTCGAACTCGAGCACCTGCCCCGACGGGCAGCTGAACCCGGTCGCCGCCGCCGCCTCGGCCGGGCTCGGCAGCGGCCCGGTCAGCAACGAGCCCGTCGCGCGGCCGTTCCGGGCCGCCGGGAAGTCGGCGCTCGTCGTCAGCTGACCGACGAGGGACGGTCTTGTTCGCCGCACTCGGGACGTTGCCGCCGCTGTTGACGCAGACGTAGACAGCCTCGAACGGCGCGGTCAGGCTCGTCGTCACGCCCTCCTTGACGCCGACGACGACGATGTCGGCGATCAGCACCCGCGGATCACTCGTGTCGGACGCGCTCGCCGCGGCAACCTTCGCCGCCGTCGCGGACGCGCCGGAATAGACGAGCTCCGGATCGCTGAACCGCAAGAAGTGGGGATTGCCCGCCCAGGCGGCGACCGCGGCTATCAAGCTGGCGACGACGACCGCCGTCAGCAGAGTCAAACGTTTCCGCATTGACTTCCTCCCTCGTATGCCCAGGTCAGACCCGATCCCCCGAACCACCACCATCTCATCTCTTGGGCGCGCCCACAACGGGAGTTAGGATCGGACCGTGCGACTGCGCAAGGACGCGAAGCTCGAGCTGCTCGGCCAGGTGCCGCTCTTCGCCGGCTGCAGCAAGAAGGAGCTCGGCGAGATCTCGACGCTCGCCGACGAGCTCAGCTTCCCGGCCGGCACGAAGCTGATCGAGGAGGGCCGGCAGGGCCACGAGTTCTTCGTCCTCGTCGAGGGCGAGGTCGACGTCCGCGCCAAGGGCCGCAAGCTGAAGACGCTCGGCGACGGCTCCTTCTTCGGCGAGATGGCGCTCGTCTCGCAGCGTCCGCGGAACGCGACGTCACGACGACGAGCCCGGTGCGCGTGCTCGTCGTCCACGAGTCCGGCTTCCGCGGCTCCTGCGCGACTCGCCCCAGATCCAGCTCAAGGTCCTGCAGACGCTCGCCGACCGCGCCGCCGAGAACGCGCTCCATTAGCCTGCGGGTCATGCCCCGCGCCGTCGGGATCAACCACATCGCGCTCGAGGTCGGCTCGATCGACGAGGCGCTCGCGTTCTACGGGCGCCTGTTCGAGCTCGAGCTGCGCGGCCGGATCGCCGGGATGGCGTTCGTCGACATGGGCGACCAGTTCCTCGCGTTCGCCGAGGGGCGGACGCAGGAGCCGGACCGCGCGCGCCACTTCGGGCTCGTCGTCGACGACCGCGACGCCGTGCTCGCCGCCGCGCGCGAGGCCGGAGTCGAGATCTTCGGCGGCAACTCGTTCCTCGACCCGTGGGGCAACCACGTGCAGGTCGTCGCCTACGCCGAGGTCCAGTTCTCGAAGCCGCCGGAGATCCTGCGCGGGATGGGCCTCGAGCTCGAGAAGACCGAGTCGGCGCTGCGCGAGCTGCGCGACAAGGGCCTCGCCTGATCAGCGAGTGATCGACCTCAGCCACCACGACCTCGTCAGCCTGCTCGTGCTGCTGGTCGCAGGGGCGGCGATGCTCGTGCTCGTCCCGCAGCCTGCGGATCCCGTATCCGATCCTGCTCGTGCTCGGCGGGCTCGCGCTCGGCTTCGTGCCCGGCCTGCCCGAGATCGACCTACCGCCCGACCTCGTCCTCGTCGGCGTGCTGCCGCCGCTCCTGTACGGAGCCGCGTTCTTCACCTCGCTGCGCGACCTGCGCGCGAACGTGCGAACGGTGGGGCTGCTGGCGGTCGGGCCTCGTCCTGCTGACGATGGTCCTCGTCGCGGTCGTCGCGCACGAGATCGTGCCGGGGCTGCCGTGGGCGGCCGCGTTCGTGCTCGGCGCGGTCGTCTCTCCCACCGACCCGATCGCAGCGACCGCGATCATGCAGCGCCTCGGCGTACCACCGCGAATCGTGGCGATCGTCGAGGGCGAGAGCCTCGTCAACGACGGAACTGCGCTCGTCGCCTATCGCTTCGCGGTCGTGGCGGCGGTCACCGGCGCCTTCTCGCTTTGGGAGGCGGGGATCGAGTTCGTGCTCAACGTCGCCGGCGGCGTCGTCGTCGGCCTAGGTGTCGCCTGGATCGTCCGTCAGGTCCGTCGCCGGCTCGACTTCCCGCCCGCGGAGGTGACGATTTCGCTGCTCACCGGCTATTTCGCGTACATTCCGGCCGAACTGATCGGCGTCTCGGCGGTGATCGCAGCCGTGACCGCAGGCATCTACCTCGGCTGGTACACGCCGGAGCTGACGACACCCGAGGTGCGCCTGATGGGCGAGTCCGCCTGGGTGATCGTCACCTTCACGCTCAACGCGATCCTCTTCACGCTGATCGGGCTGCAGCTCCCTGGAATCCTCGACCAGCTCGACGCCTACTCGGCTGCGGATCTGATCTGGTGGGCGGTGGCTATCTGGCTGACGGTGCTCGCCGCCCGGGCACTCTGGGTCTACCCCGCCGCGAAGCTGCCCCGTCTGCTCGTGCCGCGCATCCGAGAGCGCGAACCGATGCTGCCGCGGCCCGCGCTCGCGTTGATCACCTGGTCCGGGATGCGCGGCGCCGTCTCACTTGCGGCTGCACTCGCGATCCCGTTGACGATCGACACCGGCGAGCCGTTCCCGGAGCGCAACCTGATCCTCTTCCTCACCTTCGCCGTCATCTTCGGCACACTCGTGATCCAGGGACTGACGCTGCCGGCGGTGATCCGGCTGCTCGAGCTCGAGGACGACGGCGAGGACGACGCCCGCGAGGAGGCGCAGGCGCGGATCCAGGCGGCGGGCGCGGCCCTGCTGCGGCTCGACGCGCTGATCGAGGAGGAATGGGTGCGCGAGGACACCGCGGAGCGGATCCGGGGCAGCTACGGCTTCCGACGCGACCGCTTCTCGGCCTGGCTCGACGGCGGCGACGACGGCTCGATCGAGGCACGGTCGAGAGACTTCCAGCGGCTGCGGCGCGAGCTCCTGAACGCGGAACGTGACGCCGTGGTGCAGCTGCGGCGCAGCGGCGAGATCTCCGACCAGGTGGCGAGGCGCGTCCTGCGCGACCTCGACCTCGAGGACGCGCGGCTGGAGATCTGATGCAGACGTCAGACGTCCTTCACGGCTGGCGCGAGCGGGAGTACGGCCGCTCGCGTGGCGGGCTGCCGCTCCGCGTGCAGCTGCCCGCGTCGGGTGCGCCGGTCGCGGGACTGCTCATCGCCGGCCAGCACGGCGAGGAGGCGGAGACGGGCCTGCTGGCGCGGCGGCTGCTCGAGCGCGTGCGCGGCGACGAGACGCGCTGGGCGGTCGTCCAGGTCGCGAATCCCGACGGGCTCCTCAACGGCACGCGCCAGAACGCAGCCGGCGTCGACCTGAACCGGAACTTCCCCTGCGCCAGCTGGAGCGCCGAGCCGTCGTTCACCTTCCCGCCGGGGATCGACCCCGAGCTTCGTGAGCTGCCGAACCGCACGAGCCGCTCCTCGCCCGGCGCAGAGCCCGCCTCCGAGCCGGAAACACGCGCGCTGATGGCGCTCGTCCAGGAGCTGCAGCCGAAGCTCGTGCTCGACCTGCACGCTCCGATCGAGCTGATCCTCGTCCGGGACGGCGTCCCGCCCGAGCCGGTCGAGCTGCTGGCGGAGTCGGCGGGGCTCCCGGTGCGGTCCGAGCTCGAGGTCGGCTCCCCCGGCGCCTTCGACGAGTGGCTGCTCGAGCAGGGGATCCCGGCGATCGTCTACGAGGTCGAGCACGCCGGGCTGCCGCAGCTCTGCCTGCGCCACCTGCCCGGGCTCGAAGCGCTGCTGCGCGGCTAGCCGACGAGCTGCGCGAGCTCGTCGCGGAACGCGGCGAACGACGGCTTCGGCTCGCCGGTCGCCGAGATCAGCCCCGACTGCCACCGCTCCGGATCACCCTCGTCCTGGAGCAGGAACCAGAGCAGCATGTCGATCCGCGGATGGGCGCGCGCGATTGCGAACGACTGACGCACGTAGGCCGCCTGCGTCGACCACGAGACGCCGAAGACGCCGTCGGGCGGGTTCGTCTGGTAGCCGTACTCGGTGATCCAGATCCGCTTGCGGCCGTAGAGCCGGGTCAGCTCGGAGACGAGCGCGTCGATGTTGCCGAGCGTGACGCCGCCGCGGCCGGGCGACGGCGTCGCCGGGGTCTCCGCCGGGCCGCCGTAGTACGGGTGATGCGCGTAGGCGTCGAACCCGGCCGCGCCCGCCTTCTTCATCGCCCGCAGGAACGCGAGCGGCGAGACGGACGGCTTGAGGCCCTTCGGGTTGTTGTTGCCGCGGGCGGCGGTGACACCGCAGGCGACCTTCTGGCCGCGCAGCATCGACGTCCGGATCCCCTCGACGACGGCGTTGCAGATCCGCGCGTAGTCGACCGCGCTCTGGACGATCCACTTGCCGCCGACACGGCGCCACTGCGGGACGAGGCCGATCCGGAGGTTCGGCTCGTTCCAGGCCGTCCAGTGGCGGACGCGCGGGAGGACGACGCCGTCGGCGCGGACGTAGGTGCCGCTGTAGCGCGTCGCGGCGGCATACGCGAACTCGCGCAGCGGGTCGGCGCTTCGCGGTGCGCGCGTCGGCGCCTGGCCGCCGTTCGCCCACGGCGGCGTCCCGAAGATCGTGAAGAGCACTTCGACACCATGCCGCTCGGCCTGGAGGACGATCCGGTCGTAGAGGAGCCAGTCGTACGCCTTGTCCTCGGGGTCCGTGCCCTCGCGCGGCTTCCGCTTCGCGACGCCCAGCCGGCCGCCCCAGTTCAGATGGACGCGCAGCACCTGGACGCCGAGCTCCTCGAGCCGCGGGAAGAAGTCGGTGGGCTGGTCGTAGTACGCACCGCCGCTGTCGGTGATCCCGCCACGCAGCCCGGGGCGGCGGACGCCGCCGACGCACAGGCGAGCACGAGCGACACGGAGGGCGGGACAGCTTTCATCGTCCGCGGAGTATCGGCCGCGGCTGTGCGAAGTCGAGGGCATTTCGTAAGGGAGTTACGCGATCGCGTCGGCGCCGAGGAGCGTCCGCGCCTCGGTGAGGAAGTCCGTGTCGATCTTGACCGTGTAGCCCGGCCCGAGCGCCAGCGTCTTCGGCCCCATCGACGTGTCGAGCGCGACGAGCACGCGCGACGGCCCAGGGTAGTCCTTGACGAGGTGCGCCAGGTCGCGGATCAGCCCGGCCCGAGCCGCCCGCGCGTCGAGCTTGAACTTGATCTCGGTCCGCTCCTGCACCGCCTCGAAGCCGTTCACCTCGATCGCGATCAGCTTCGTCTCGCCCTGCTGCTTGTGGTCGACGCGGCCCTTGATCACGAGGATCCGGTCGGCGACGCAGAGCTCGCGCGCCTGCGCGTAGGTCGAGTTGAAGACGACGACCTCGCCGCCGCCGGTGGGGTCGTCGAGCGTCAGGAAGACCATCGGCTCGCCCTTCTTCGTCGTCAGCTGCTTCACCGACGAGACGATCCCGCCGACCGAGACGACCTCGCCGTCGCGGCGGCGCTCCAGCTCGTTGAGCGTGCAGTCGGTCTTGCGCCGGAGCTGCTCGCGGACGGCGTGGAGCGGGTGCTCGGAGACGTAGAGGCCGAGCGTCTCCTTCTCGAGCTTCAGGAGCTCCGGCTTCTCGAACTCGCCGGTCGGGATCGCCGGATGATGCTTCGGCGCCGCCGCGGCCTCGTCGCCGGCTGTGTTGGCACCACCCAGGTCGAAGATCGAGGCCTGCCCTGCGAGCCGGTCGGCGGCGTGCTTCTGCCCCCACGCGAGCGCCTGCTCGAGCAGCGCCAGCATCCCCATCCGCGAGGCCGCGGTCGAGTCGAGCGCGCCGCACTTCACCAGAGCCTCGAGCGACCGCTTGTTGACCACCTGCGGGTCGACGCGCTCGGTGAAGTCCCAGATCGACTCGAACGGGCCGCCCTCGTCGCGGGCGCGGATGATCGCGTTCGCGGCCGACTCGCCGACCGACTTGACCGCGTTCAGGCCGAAGCGGATCTTCCCCTCGACGACCGCGAAGTCGGTCTGCGAGGTGTTGACGTCGGGCGGCAGCACCTCGATGCCCAACTCATCACAAGCGTTGACGTAGAGCGGGACACGGTCCTTCGTGCTCATCACCGACGAGATCAGCGCCGCCATGTACTCGCACGGGTGGTTCGCCTTCAGCCACGCCGTCCGGTAGGCGATCAGCGCGTAGCAGGCCGCGTGCGACTTGTTGAACGAGTAGTCCTGCGACTTCTCGATGTCGTCCCAGAGCTGCCTCGCCACCTGCTCCGAGGTCTGGTTGCGCGATGCAGCCGGCGATGAACTTGTCCTTCAGCGACGCCATCAGCTTGTGGATCTTCTTGCCGATCGCCTTGCGCAGATCGTCGGCCTCGGCCGGGCTGAAGCCGCCGATCTGCTTCGCGATCTCCATCGACTGCTCCTGGTAGATCGAGATCCCGTACGTCGTGCCGGTGATCGCCTTCAGGCGCGGGTCGATGAACGCGACCTGCTCCTGGCCGGCCTTCCGCTTGGCGTAGTTGGGGATGTACTGCATCGGCCCCGGCCGGTAGAGCGCGACGAGCGCGATCAGGTCCTCGAAGACGGTCGGCTTCACCTGCCGCAGCGCCTCGCGCATCCCGGACGACTCGAACTGGAAGACGCCCATCGCCTCGCCGCGCGCGAGCATCGCGTACGTCTTCTTGTCGTCGAGCGGGATCGCCGTCATGTCGACCGAGCCGACCAGCTCGACCGCCTTGTCGATCACGTCGAGGTTGCGCAGGCCGAGGAAGTCCATCTTCAGCAGCCCGAGCGCCTCGACCGTGTTCATCGAGAACTGCGTCACGACCTCCTGGTCGGCGCCCTTCTGCTGCAGCGGGATCGTCTCGATCAGCGGCTCGGCGCCGATGACGACGCCGGCGGCGTGAATCGAGTCCTGGCGGACGAGCCCCTCGAGCGGACGCGCCAGGTCGATGATCTCCTTCGCGGCCGGGTCGGTCTCGTACGCCGTCTTCAGGTCGGAGCCGGGCTTCAGGCACTCGGCGAGCGTCTGCCCCGGGCCTTCCGGGATCAGCTTCGCGATCCGGTCGACGACGCCGTACGGGATCTCGAGCACGCGGCCGGCGTCGCGGACGGCGGCGCGGGCGGCCATCGTCCCGAAGGTGATGATCTGGGCGACGCGGTCGCGGCCGTACTTCTCCGAGACGTAGTTGATCACCCGCTCGCGGCCCTCGACGGCGAAGTCGATGTCGATGTCGGGCATCGACTTGCGGCCCGGGTTGAGGAACCGCTCGAAGAGCAGGTCGTACTTGATCGGGTCGATGTCGGTGATCTCGAGCGCGTAGGCGGCGAGCGAGCCGGCGGCCGAGCCGCGGCCGGGGCCGACGCCGATCCCGTTCACCTTCGCGAAGTGGATGAAGTCCCAGACGATCAGGAAGTAGTCGGCGAAGCCCATCTCGCGGATCGTCTTCAGCTCGAACTGGAGCCGCTCGCGCAGCTCGGGCGTCACCTTGTCGTAGCGGCGCTCGAGCCCCTGGTCGCACAGCTCGACGAGGTACTCGAACGCGTCGCGGCCGTTCGGCGTCGGGAACTTCGGCAGCAGGATGTTGCCGAGCTCGATCTCGATCGAGCAGCGCTCGGCGACCTCGAGCGTCCGGCGCATCGCGTCCTCGTGGCCGGGGAAGTCGAGCGCCATCTCGGCCGGGGTCTTGAAATAGAACTCGTTCGTGTCGAACTTCCAGTGATTCGGGTTCTTGAGCGAGTCGCCCGACTGGATGCAGAGCAGCGCCTCGTGCGAGTAGGCGTCCTCGGCGGTGAGGTAGTGGACGTCGCCGGTGGCGACGAGCGGCAGCTTCGCCTCGGCGGCGAGCTTGACGAGCTCCGGGTTGACGCGCTGCTGCACGTCGAGGCCCGCGTTCTGGAGCTCGACGTAGGTGTTGTCGCGCCCGAACACGGTCGCCAGCCGGTCGAGGTCGGCGGCGGCGTCCTTCGGCCGGCTCTCCTCGAGCGCCTTGCAGACGCGGCCGGAGAGGCAGCCGGAGAGCGCGATCAGGCCGCCCGAGTAGCGCTCGAGCAGCTCCCAGTCGACGCGCGGCTTCGTGTAGTAGCCCTCGAGGTAGCCGAGCGAGCTGAGCTTGATCAGGTTCGAGTAGCCGGCGTTCGACTCGGCCAGCAGCGTCAGGTGCGCGTAGCCGCGCGTGCGCGCGTGGCGGTCGTCGGCGACGTAGACCTCGCAGCCGACGATCGGCTTGATCCCCTGGTCCCGCGCCGCCTTGTAGAGGTCGACCGAGCCGGCGAGCGAGCCGTGGTCGGTGAGCGCGACCGCCGGCATCTCGAGCTCGGCCGCGCGGGCCGCGAGCGCGGGGATCCGGCACGCCCCGTCCAGGATCGAGTACTCGCTGTGGACGTGCAGGTGGACGAAGTCGGCGCTCACGGACGGCCCATTCTTGCAGGGCGGTCCGACGAGCCCCCTTCGCGGCTCGCGGCGGGCACGTCCGACAGCTCTAGAGGAGGGACTAGAGCAGGCGGAGGTGCCCGCCGCGACAAACGGTGTCGTTCTCCATCCAGCCGGCCTCGCGCCAGCGGGTGGAGTCCAGGAACGGCTCGCGAGCGGGTCGTGCGCGCAGGCGCGTTACGAGCCGCTCTGCGAGCCGCTCCTCTTCGCGGCGTGCGTAGAGCGCCGCGAAGTGCGGGTCGACCCAGCTAAAAGACACGGCCGTACGCAATCTCCCAGAGCGGCGTCCAGGTCGTGCCGCCGTCCTCCGAGCGCGCGTATGACCAGTCGAACCCGTTCGCCTCGATCTGCTCCCAGCGCATCCGGAAGAGGGCGCCGTCGGCGGTGCGGCGCAGCTCCATCGCGCCGTCCTCGAAGCGGCCGGCGAAGTCGAGGTAGGTGCCCTCGCTGTCGACCCAGGTCTGCTTCCAGCGCTGCTCCTTGCGGTCGTAGACCGAGTAGCTGAGCCCCTGGTAGTCGAGGCTCGGCCGGCCGTCGAAGTTCTCGACGAGCACCATGCCGCCGAGATCGGCGTAGACGGAGTTCGTCCCGATGTGCTCGAGGCCGTCCGCCTGCCAGGTGCAGTCCCACTCCCCCAGCCAGAAGTCGAACTGCCGCGCCGCGTCGAGCTCGAAGGTCATTGGCTCGGCGTGGGCGACGCTCATGTGTACTGGAACGACGCCAGTGCAAAGAGGTTAGGCGCTTAATCGAAGCGCAACAGAGCCGCAACCGGAGGTACTCGGCGGGCGGCCGCGCACGAGGCGCGGCCGCCCGCCTTCGAGCTATCCGCCCAGTGGGATCAGGCCGGGCCAGAGCTCCGGCGGCAGCGCCCGGTCGGGCCTCGTGTAGTCGCACACGCCCGACGGGAAGATCGCCTTCAGCCGCGCGAGGTCGCCCGCGCTCGGCGCCCACGTCCCGTAGAGGCCGCGCCAGAGGGCGTCCTCGACCGGCTGGAGCGCGCACTGGAAGACGCCGCCCTCGATCGGGCCGCCCGCGACCGTCCGCGACGTGCCGAACGGCGGGAACTGCGTCGCGCACGTTCCCTTCGCGCCGTTGTCGAGGATCCCGTTCCAGACGCCGGCACCGCTCGCGATCAGGTCGCCGTTGACGTCGAAGCACGAGTCGACGGCGGCCGCCGGCTTCTCACCGGTCTCGAGCCACTCGTCGAGGACGCGGAGCGCCATCGGCGTCTGGTCGAACCGCGTTCCCGGCGCGCCGGGCGCCGGCGCGGCCGTGAACCAGATCAGCTGGTTCGAGGCGTTGCCGTCGTAGTTCAGCAGCCGCTGCCTGGCGGCGAACGACTGGTGCGAGTTGTGCATGTCGAGGAACGGCTCCAGGTAGTGGCGCCAGTCGATCACCGGGATGTCGAGCTTGCCCCGGAAGACCATCCCCGACCGGTAGGCCGCGTAGCCCGCCTCGCGGTTCCCCTCGCGCCGCGCGGCGGGTGTGGCGCCGCCGTCGGGCGAGAGCTTCATGTTCCGCGAGCTCCAGACGTCGGGCAGCTGCGTCGCGCACAGAGCCGCGATGTACGGGCAGCCCTCCTGGACCATGTCCTTCGAGTCCTTCCAGGAGCCGACGTTCGCATTCAGGTCGAGGAACTGCTCCGGCGTGATCGAGCCCGCCTGCAGCGCCTTCAGGCCGTACTGGACGCCGACGTTGTCCCACGGCGAGCGGGCGAACCCGGTCGAGTCGGTGCCGTAGATGTTGACGAGGTCGGCCCAGTGCGTCCACTCGACCGGCCCGTGGACGGCCGGGTTGTAGCCGGGCGCCGTCCCGAAGTGCGGGTTGAGCGCCAGCGGCGAGAGGCCGCGCCAGCCGTTGATGCACTCCGTCGAGCCGGGCGTCGGCATGTACGGCATCACGGCCGCGTACGGATTCGGGATGATCGCGGACGAGTTCAGCCCCTCGACGAGCGTCCGGTTCACCCACGTCCGCCACATCGAGAGCGGACTTGCGAGCACCTTCGAGTCGTACCAGCGCTCGATCAGCTCGCAGTCGCCGACGTGGATCGTCTGCGTGACCATGTCGGGGTACGAGTACTGCGGCACGCCGGCGTCGATCAGGCCGGGATGGTTCTGGCCGTAGACGTACTGCTGGATCGCGCCGCCGGAGCCGCCGACCGCGACCGTGTACTCCGGCTCCGCGTAGGCCGAGACGAAGCGGTCCTTGACCATGATCGCCGTCTCGCCGCCGAGCTGGAGGTTGTAGTGGGTGTTCGTGCGGTTGCCGCTCGAGTAGAGGACGGCGTAGCCCAGCTGGAGCCCGGGCAGGTAGCGCAGGTCGCCGCCGCTCGCGGCGCCCTGGGTGCGGCCGATCGCGACTCCGCCGGAGAAGCTGAGGAGCGCCTTCCCGTTCCAGGCGGAGAGGTCGGGCGTCGCCGTCTGCTGCGACGCGGGCGAGAGGATCAGGATCGAGTACATGAAGCGGTTGATCACGCCGCGCTCCCAGCGGAGGATCATCGGCACCGTCTTGCCGTCGATCGTCGTCGTCTGACGGATCGACGCCGCGGGCGGCGGCGCCGCCGGGTCGTACGCCAGAAACTGGTTCGGCCGTGTTCACGTAGAGGAACGAGACGACGGTCGGCGTCTCGCACGTCGGAGTCTGCGGGATCGGCGGCAGGCCGAATCCGGCGGCGTTCCCCGCCGTCGCGCACACGAACGGTCTCTGGTGCGGGCCGGAGAAGATCGGGCCCTGCAGCGGGTTGTTCGTCAGCGTCAGCTCGTCGAAGTGCTTGTTTCCCTTCGCCTTCGGGTCGCTGCGGGCGACGATCGTGCTCGTGCCGAGCGGCAGGCCCGTGACGACGCCCTCGAGCTGGTGGTTCCCCTCCGGGTCGGGCCCGAAGGCGGAGGTGACGTCGGCGCCGTTCAGCGTCACGTCGACGTCGCCGAGCGCGGTCTTCTCCGGCACGGCGATCTCGATCCGGGCGTCGCCGCCCGAGACGTACGCGGCCGGGCTCGAGACGACGGAGATCGTCAGTGCGTTCTTCTTGGCGGGCCGCTCGTAGCCGGCAGCTGTCGCCGTTGGTACGGCGACGAGCGCGATGGCCAGCGCGGCGAGCGGCCAGGACAGTCGTTTCATGCTCTCCCCTTCCCCTGCGTGGTTGCGAGGACTATCTCGCCGTGGCGGGATCGGGGTCAAGCGGGTACCGCTACATTTCCCGCGGCTAATTTCACTTGACATAACGCGCGCCAAGGTGCAAACTGCACGGTTCGTATCCGAGCACTCCGCTCGGGTCTTCGCGGAAGGGAGGTCGGCGTGAACCACATCATCGTGACGTACTCCAGCTGGCCCCTCCGCTTTCCGGCGTAGGTAGCTGGCTTCTCAACGGCAAGTCTCGGCGCTCCTGCGCCGCGTAGCCGCCTGCATCCAGCTCCACACACCGTAATTCCGACACGAAAGGAAGCTCATTTATGAGCCTGCTCTTTCCTGCTCGCTATTTCAACGATCTCAACCGAATGCACCCGGAAGGGAGGGATGAACATGCTGCATCACGAAGCTCTTCGACAGCTGACCCATGACCGTCAGCACGAGCGCCGACGCGAAGCCGAGGCTGAGCGTCTGGCGTTGCAGGCGCGCGGTTCTCAGCACCGGCGCCGGCAGCGGCTGACGCTGGACGCCGCGCTCGGGCTGCTCCGGCACCGCCGCGGCCCCGCTCCGAGCCATGGCGGCTAAAGGCTCATCCAGAGGACCGTGAGGCCGCGCGTGGGGGCGCGGCCTCCGTCCTCTACCGTCTCGGCATGGAACGGCGGCTACGGATCGCGGCGGTCGCGCTCGTGCTGGCGTGGTTCTTCGTGCCGGCCTTGCGCCGCTCGATCCCGGCTTGGGTTCCCTTCTTGGCGTTCATTGCGCTCGAGGTGCAGTTTCTGCTCTCCGGCTGGAGCGAAAGGGGAGCGCCGCGCGGCCCACGCGGCCGCGCGCCGCAGGCCGCCGACATCGAGGAGCTCGGCGGGCCGGAGTGGCTCGAGCCGGTGCTGATCGAGACCGAGGGGCACCAGGTCTGGGTGCCGGCCGACATCGAGCGCGGGCCGCGGACGGTGCGGCCGCGGCGCAACCTGCTGCCGCGGCTCGAAGGCGTCCTCGCGCTCGCGGCGCTGGCGCTCGTGTTCCTGCTCTGGCCGGAGGGCGGCTGGCGCGGCCTCGACGAGGCCGACCAGCGGCGGACGGAGGCTCGCATCTCCGCCGAGGCGGGACGGATCGCGGGCCACCGGGCCGTGGTCACGTGCGACGCGCGCGGCGAGACGGTCGGTGTCGTCCAGCACGCCGACGGGATCGCCGAGGTCGGCGGCACGCGCGCGTTTCTGACACCGGAGATCTGCTTCCGCCTCTACCGGCTCGCGTTCGAGGGCGAGGAGGGCGCGTTCAGCCGGACCGCACGCGCGATCGCCGTGCTCGCGCACGAGGCGTGGCATCTCCGCGGCGAGAGCGACGAGGGCGTGACCAACTGCTACGCGTTCCAGAGCGGCGTCGCGCTCGGCGAGCGGCTCGGCCTCTCACCCGGGACGGCGGCGCGGATGATGCGCCAGCAGCTGGCCGAGAACCCGATCCAGGCGAGAACGGCGCCCGCGTACCTCGTGCCGCCGGAGTGCCGCAACGGCGGCGCGCTCGATCTCGATCCCGACAGCGGCCGCTTCCCGTAGGCGATGCCGGGGAACGCGCGGAGCGCGTCCCCCGGCTCGCAGTAACTAGCCCTGCGCGTTGACGTAGCTGACGCAGTCGCCCTGGTTCTTGAAGGCCGGGTCGTTGAACGTCTCCCAGCCGCCGTTCTTGCACTCGTCCTTAGAGGCCGGCCGGCGGCCGAGCTCGAAGTTGTAGATCGTGTCGTTGAACTGCACTCCGTCCGTCGCCACGGTGTAGCTCGGGTTGAACGTGCCGACGTTGACGCCGATCCCGAGCACGACCGCGTTCGGGCACGTCGCCTTTAGGCCGGCGAGCGTGTAGAACGGCGGCCCGCCGGCGCCCGCGACGAGCGCGCACGTGCCGTCGGTCACCGTCCGCGACGACCAGAAGAGGCCGGCGTCGACGTCCCAGTCCTGCCAGGTGTTGGGCACGATCGGCCCCTGCGCCGTGTTCCAGTAGGGCTCGAAAACGAGCGTTGTGAACCCGCCCGCCGCGGCCCCGTTGATGTCGATCTGAACCTGGTACGACGGGTCGGCCACGAGCACCTGCCCGGTCGGGGCCTGGAATGTCCAGTAGGCGAGATCGGTCACGTCGGCGAGCGGCGTGCTCGCGTGCTCGAACGTGAAGTAGTCCGCCTTGGCTTGATTCGTCACGTCCGTCTTCAGCTCGAGTGAGCCAGAGCCGAGCCCGGCCGGCGCACCGTACGCCTCGGTGAACGTGACCGTCCCACCGGGGCGCGTGTCCAGGGTATGCCAGCTCGACGAGTTCTGGGTCACGACGACCGTCGTCGCGGCCGCCGCCGTGGTGCCGATCGCCAGGACGACGAGCCCGAGCAGCGCGAGCGCGCCAAAAGGACGTCGCACGAAGTTCTTCCGCATGTATTCCCCCTCTTCCGCGGGCCGCAGCGGGATGCCGCGACCCGTCCGCCTCTGCGGCGCACGTGCCGCCGCGGCAGGGAATGTATGCGATCTCCCTAGCCCGCGCTCTCGGTCGTCGGCTCGCCCAGGAGGGACGGCTCCTCACTGCTGCGACCGCGACGGATCAGGATCACGCCGACGAGCAGGAGCAGCGCCTCGACGAGCGTGATCGCGAGCCGGTTGAGCACGGTCGCGCCCAGCGCGATCGCCTCGGTCGTCACCGCGAGCATGAGCCCGTACATCGACGCCTCCCGGACGCCGAGGCCGGAGGGGGCGAAGATCGCGAGCACGGCGACGATCGCGCCGACCGCGGCGACGCCGCCGAGATACGGGATCTCGGAGATGGACGGGTCGCCGCCGAGCGACGCGGATCAGGAAGAAGAGCGCCGCACCGCCGAGCGGCCACGTCAGCGCGTAGAAGCCGAGCAGCTCGAACGCCGTCCGCGCCGGCAGCGGCACGACCTCGCTGGCGCCGAACGGCCGCAGCAGCTTGCGCGCGACGGCCGCGAACACGGGCGGATAGAGCAGGAAGGCGATCAGCACGGCGAACGCGGCGAGCGGGAGCAGCGGCGCGTCGCCGCCGCCGATGATCGCGAGCCCGACGACGAAGACGCCGACGCCGGCGAGCGCCGAGAGCCCGGCCTCGAGCAGGATCGACGCGAGCACGACCGGCGTGTCCTTGACGCCGAAGCGCCGCAGCGCGACGACTCGCGCGGTCGGCGTCCAGACGCCGCCGGGGATGTACTTGGCGAGCATCGAGAGCATCTCGGCCTGCAGCGCGTAGCGGTACGGGATCCGGATCCCGTAGGCGGCGAGGATGCGCATCCACCCGAGCACGAAGACGAGGTAATAGAGGGCGACGATCGCGGTCGCGATCGCGACGTCGCCGAGGTCGGCGTGGCGCAGCAGCGGCGCCGCCTCCGCCCAGACGTCCCGCAGCGCGTAGGCGAGCGCGCCGAGCAGGATCGCGAGCCCGATCAGCTCGAGCGTGACGTAGAAGCGCTTGTCGCGGAGGAGTTTTCTCACTCGTTCAATGTACGCGCCGCGGTCTAGGAGAGAAGCTCGGCATTCGCTGCGGCGGCAGCGAGCCGTCGGTCGGCGGTGACGAGCGGCACGTCGAGCGATTGGGCGAGAGCGAGGTACGACGCGTCGTACGCCGACAGCCCGTGCTCGAGAGCGAGCGCAAGAGACGCCCGTGCCAAACGCGCGTGGCTATGTGTGAACAGGGGCAGCTTCACCACCTCCGCGAGCATCGCGGCCGCGAGCTTCGGCTCGATGAGATCGGCTCGGACGTACTTCGTCAGTCCACTCACGGTCTCCGCGTACGCGATGTCGGGGGCATGGCCTTCGACGGCGCCGGCCTCTACGGCTCGCACCCAGTCGCGTGCCGCAGGCTCGTTCGCGACTGCCGACCGGATCAGCACCGAGGCGTCGAGAACGACGCTAGCGGCTGTCACGATCTTCGCGAATCAACTCTTCCGGTGTCGGCGCGTCTGGTGGCAGGTTGACGCGCCGAGCGAGCTCCTCGAGCCGATTCGTGATCGGAGTGTCCCGGCGCTCTCGTTCGGCGCTCGACGTGAGAATCCGCAGCACCTCGGCGTTGAGCGAGCGGCCGTGCGACTCGGCTCGCTTCCGCAGCGTCTCGACGACGTCGGCGGGAACGTTGCGGATGTGGAGAGCGGGCACGTTGCTCACGGTACCATTCTGCTAGCACACGAGGAACGAATGCGTGACCGATGCGTGTCAGCTCTGTGCCAATTCGACGAACCGGCAGAGCGCGTTCGCCAGCCGCATCTGCGGGATCGTCCTCGCGTTCACCTCCAGCAGCCGCGGTGAGCAGACGAGATACGCGAGGCAGCGCGCCCGCGAGATCGCGACGTTGAGCCGGTTGCGCGAGAGCAGGAACTCGAGGCCGCGCGGGACGTCCTCCCCGCTCGAGCTCGCCATCGAGTAGATGACGACGTCCGCCTCCTGCCCCTGGAACTTGTCGACGGTGCCGACGCGCACGCCCGGCAGCGCCTCCTTGAGCGCGTTCACCTGCGCGTTGTAGGGCGCGACGACCATCACGTCGGTCACGCCCGCGGCGCGCAGCTCGCTCGACCTCGGCGCGCACGACCGCGACCTCCTCGGCCGACGTCCTGCCGGTGCCCCTCGTGCTCGACCGCGAGGTAGCGCAGCCCCGTCCCGAACGGCGTCGTCCGCGTCGCAGCCTCCGGCGCCGGCTCGAGCCGCCCCTCGTAGAACTCCTCCGAGATGTAGCGGCAGATGTCCGGATGGAGCCGGAACGTGCGCTCGAGGAAGAGGCCGCGGTCGGGCGGGACGGTCGCGTCGTCGCCGAGCAGGTGCTTCAGCACCGACGCGTCGCTGCCGCCGGGATGCGTCCCCTGCAGCACCTGGTCGAGCTGCAGCGGATCGCCGACGAGGACGAGGTTGCGCGCCGCCGTGCCCATCGCGAGCGCGTCCGCGAGCGAGACCTGCCCGGCCTCGTCGACGAAGAGGTAGTCGAGCGTGCCGTCGTGCCGCTCGTTCGAGAAGAGCCAGGCGGTGCCGGCGGCGAGGTCGCAGTCGACGCAGTCCTCGCTCGCGGTGACGTTCTCGACGTTCGCGCCCTCGTAGAACGACTCCGGGTTGCCGCCGCTCGCCTTCTTCAGCCCCTTGAAGCCGAGCCCGGTCTCGGCCGCCGCCTCCTCGACCGCGGCGAGCAGGTTGTGGATCGCCTTGTGGCTCGTCGAGGCGACGCCGACGCGGTTGCCGCGGGCGATCAGGTCGGCGATCAGCCGCCCCGACGTCCACGTCTTCCCCGAGCCGGGCGGCCCCTGGATCACGAGGTGCCGGCCGTCGAGCGAGCGGACGAGCTCCTTCATCTCCTCGAGCTCGACGGTCTGCACCGGCCGGTCGAACGGCTCGCGCCGCAGCACCGACTCGAGCGCGGGATAGCGGTGGTCGCGGGCGAGCAGCGAGCGGCCGAAGCGGGCGAGCGCGTCCTCCTGATCCCGCGTCCAGTACGGGCCGGCCGGGATCAGCGACTCGGGCAGCGGCACGTCCGCGAGCGACGGCCCGCGCTTCAGCGTCAGCCTGCGCTCGTCGCGGTCGAGCTCGAGGATCTCGCCGGCGCTGTCGGTCGTCGCCGGGTCGAGCACGTCCTGCCCCTGCCCGATCTTGTGCTCCTGCGCGGGGTAGCTGAGCACGTACGCCTGCGACTTCTTCACCGGCTCGGGGCCGCTGACGAGCTCGACCTGGCCGATCGACTCGGGATCCTCGACGAGCTCGTCGGGCGTCATCTCGATCCGGTCGAAGAACGCCCACCAGACGGGCTTGCGCTCGCGGTCGTGGTAGTCGAGCAGGTGCGCCGCGAGCTCCTCCCCCGCGCCGAGCAGCTGCGCGCTCAGCTCGGCCCGCTCCGCCTTGCGCTCCGGGATCGGCTTCGGCTCCTCCGGCGGCGGCGCCGGCGCGATCGGCCCGGCCTGCGGCTTCAGCTCGAGCAGCCAGTCGCGCAGCAGCCGCGTCGCGATGCAGTCCTCGCGGTTGTAGGCGTCGATCTGGTCGAGCAGCGCCTGCTCGCCGGTTTGCATCCACTGCTCGAAGATGACGATCGAGGCGCCGCCGTCCTTCACCTCGGCCTGCCGCTCGAAGTCGAGGAAGGCCTCCATCTCCTTCAGCCCGTAGCCCGGCCGCGAGGCGCGGAGGCCGTTGCGGACGACCTTGAGCAGGTCGACGAAGACGCCGCGGCGGAGCAGGTCGTCGAGCTCGGCCTCGCGCGTGCCGTAGCGGCCCATCAGCCGCTTCAGCGCGGTGATCTCGTAGGCGGCGTAGTGGTAGACGTGCAGGTCGGGGTGCTCGGCGAGGCGCGCGTGGACGAGGTCGATGAACTGCTCGAAGGCGTGCCGCTCGGTGTCGTGGTCGTGCGCGTGCAGCGGCGTGAAGTTGCCGTCGACGTCGAGGATCCCCCAGAGGTACTCGAGCGAGCCGCTCGCGTCCCAGAACGGGTTGCCCTCGAAGTCGAAGAAGAGGTCGCCGGGCGAGGGCTCGGGGAGGAGCGCGAAGCCGGCGTCGGCCTGCTGCGGGAGCAGCCGGTAGCTGTCCTCGCCGGTCTCGCGCGCGTGCAGCTGGAGCTCGGCCTGCTCGCGCAGCTTCGCCCAGCTGTCCGGGTTGATCCCGGCCGGCACCGGCTCGGCGGGCGCGCGCCCGAGCGCGGCGAGCGTCGTGATCCCGGCGGCTCTGAGCTGCTCGACTTGCGTGCGGTAGACGCCGGCGACGCGGGTGAGGTGGTCGACCTCGTCCCACCACGCGTCGCAGAGGGCCTTGAAGTCGCAGATGCCGCAGTGGTCGACCGGGTAGGGCTCGGTCGGCGGCGGGTCGGCGACGAACTGCTCGAGCCGCGAGCGGACGCGCCGGTAGTAGGCGGCGAACTCCTCCGGCCGGAACGACTGCTGCTCGCCGTTGCCGAGCAGGACGTGGATGTGCTCCGGCTCGCGCCCCTGGATCCGGCCGAGCTGCTCGTTGTAGAAGAGGAGCTGGAGGATGTAGGCGGGCTTCGCCGAGCGCGCGAGCTTGGTGTCGAGCGCCTCGTAGGTGCCGTCCGCCTGGCGGAGGAGGAAGTCGGCGACGCCGCGCCAGTGCTCGTGGGCGAGGACGCCCTGGTAGATGACGTCGGCCTCGCCCTTGCGGATCGCGTCCGCGGTCGCGCGGGCGGCGCGTCGTAGTCGCCTTCGGGGTCGGGGATCTCGAGGACGGTCTTCCCGTCGGCGCGGAGGTGCTCGAGGTAGGCGCGCTCGTGCTCGAGCCCCTTGCGGAAGATCAGCTCCGCCTGCTCGTTCTCGATGTCGGGCCGGTCGATCTCCCCGCGCGCGTGCGCGAGCGAGAGCGTCGTCAGGTGCTCGCAGGCGAGGAAGGCCGTGACGTCGGACGGCGAGAGATGAAGACGGTCGGCGTGGAGGCGCACAACGGAAGTATCCGAATCGACGTCGCTTGAGCGCCGCCGCCGCTAAATCCCGGGAACGTGCTGCTCTAGCAGTCGCTTGAGTTCTGCCGCCCTCTCGCGATCAAGGTGCAGGCTCTGGCTGACCTTGCCGGGAATCTTCCGATCGGCTGCTCCGTAGGACTCCACGAGCAGGTACCGCACTCCGTCGAGCTCGACGGCGGCGAAGCCACACTCAGTCGTCTTCGCGCGACCAACGCGGTCTTTTGCCACTGGAAAGAGACGGGTCACGATCGCCATGTGGAAACCCTACGGAACCGCCGGCATACGCGCACGCAGGAACAGCGCCCCGGAGCACATTTCGCACCAGACGGAGCTGATGGCCGCTTAGGGGAGAATCGCTCAATGGCAACCGGGTCGCCGCCGCTCGAGCCCTCCTCGCCGAGGTTCGCGCGCGCAGCACCGGCATCGGCTCGCACATCCACGGCGAGCTGCACTGGCGCACCGTCGGCGCGAACGGGCTCTGGCTCGCGGAGCCGCTCGACGGGGCCGACACGCTCGTGATCTTCCTCTTCGCGCTCCTGCACGACTCGATGCGCGTCAACGACTCGATCGACCCCGAGCACGGGCCGCGCGCGGCGGCGTTCGCCGGCGAGCTGCACGCCGAGGGCGTCCTCCCCGTCACCGCGGCGCAGCTCGAGACGCTCCAGTACGCCTGCTTCGAGCACACGAACGGGCTCGTCTCCTCCGACCCGACCGTCGGCGCCTGCTGGGACGCCGACCGGCTCGACCTGCCGCGCGTCGGGATCCAGCCGGATCCGGCGCGCTTCTCGACCGCGCGGGCGCACGACGGGCCGCCACCATCACCGAGCTCCCGACTGGGAGACGCTCTACGCCGCCGCGACGGGCACGACGAGCAGCGGCGCCAGGTCGGCCGCGGAGACAGGCTTCGAGATCAGGTAGCCCTGCGCCAGCGTGCAGCCCTGCTCGCGCAGCGCGTCCCACATCGCCTCCGTCTCGACGCCCTCGGCGACGACGCGCAGGCCGAGGTTGCGGGCGAGGTCGATCGTCGAGCGGACGATCGCGGCGTCGCTCTCGCTCTCGAGCATGTCCATCACGAACGACCTGTCGATCTTGATCGTCTGCACCGGCAGCTGCTTCAGGTACGCGAGCGACGAGTAGCCGGTGCCGAAGTCGTCGATCGCGAGGCCGAGGCCGAGCTCGTTCAGCCGGTCGATCACGTGGCGGACGCGGAACGGGTCGGCGAGGATCGTGCTCTCGGTCACCTCGAGCTCGAGTCGGTCGGCGGGGACGCCCGCGTCGGCGAGCATCGCCGCGATCCGGTCGGGCAGCTCGAGATCGAGGAGGTCGGGGATCGTCAGGTTGACGGCGACGTGGAGGTCGAGCCCGTCGGCCGCCCACGCGGCGCACTGGTCGATCGCCGCCCGCAGCACGTAGCGCGAGAGCGGCTTGATCAGGCCGGTGCGCTCGGCGATGCCGATGAACCTGTCGGGCGGGATGAAGCCCCGCTCGGGATGGATCCAGCGGACGAGCGCCTCGACGCCGACGATCCGGCCGGTCTGGAGGTCGGCCTTCGGCTGGTAGTGGACGACGAGCTCCTCCTGCTCGAGCGCGCGGCGCAGCTCGCCCGCGAGCGCCAGCCGCTCGGCGTCGTTCGTGTCCTGCTCGGCGCTGTAGACGGCCGTGCCGGCGTGCGCGCCCTTGGCGACGTACATCGCGACGTCGGCGTGCTGGAGCAGCGCGTCCGCGTCCTCGCCGTGCTCGCCGAAGACGGCGATGCCGACGCTCGCGGCCACCTCGAGCGAGAAGCCGCCGAGCTCGAACGGCTGCTCGAGCGCCTCGTGGATCCGGGCTGCGAACGCCGCCGCCAGCTCCTCCGAGGCGTGCGGGAGCAGGATCGCGAACTCGTCGCCGCCGAGCCGCGCGACCGTCTCGTCCTCGCAGAGCGCAGCGAGCCGCTCGCCGACGCCGCGCAGGAGCTCGTCGCCGAGCTCGTGGCCGAGCGCGTCGTTGACCTCCTTGAAGTGGTCGACGTCGAGCAGGAGCACGACCGCATCCATGTCGCCCGCCGCCAGCGCCGCCTCGACCTGGAGCCGGAAGAGGGTGCGGTTCGGCAGGCCGGTCAGGTCGTCGAAGTCGGCGCGCCGCTGGATCTCCTCCATCTGGCGCCGGATCCGGAGGGTGACGCGCCGGAGGATCGGCACGAGCGCGACGAAGAGGAGGATGAGCACGGCCTCGAAGATGCCGGCGACCGGGAGGAAGGTCGCGTTCGCGGCGCGCGCGATCGGCTCGTAGTCCTGGTGGATGACGACGACGCCCGTGCCGCCGCGTACGGCGACGGGGGCGTACGTGCGGAGCGACTTGCGGTCGCCGACGGAGGCGACGTCGCCGCGCACGATCCCGTGCCGAGCCTCGGCGACATGCTCCGGCGACGCGATCTTCGTCCCGATCAGACGGTGGTCGGTGCTGTAGGCGACGGTGCCGTCGGCCGCGACGAGCGCGGCGAGGAGGACGCCCTCGTCGAGCACGCGGCCGGCGAAGAGGCTGTCGAGCTCGGCGCGGCGGGCCGCGTCCGGCCGCTCGAAGTCGGCGGCCTGCAGCGACTCGCGCAGCACCGTGCTCGCGAGCACGCGCGCCTGCGCGGTCGCGCCCCGCTCGGCCTGGACGGTGTCGAAGTGGCGGACGACGAGCAGGATCGCGGCCGCGGCGAGCGCGAGCCCGATCCCGGTGCAGACGGCGAAGCGGAGGACGAGTCGCGGCGGATCGCTCGTGCATGGCTACTTCTTCTTGCCGAGGCCGGGCAGCAGCGGCGTCTGGAGCGACGGTGATGATCCCGACGTGCCGACGGGATCGGCGACGACGGTGCCGACCGGGTCGGCGACGACCGTCGTCACCTCGTCGACGACTTCGGTGACCGTCACGGGAACCTGCGGCGGACCGGGACGACACACGGGCGTCGATTGCGTGGGAGCCGGAGGCGGCGTCGCCGGACTGGGATCCGAGCGCGTCGGCGCAGCCGGCGCCGGTGCCGGCTGCGTCTCCGCACGCGGTGGGGTCGGGGCGGGCGCATCGCCGCCCGCCGCCGGGGTGGCCGTGCCGGTGCGGTCGATCTCGCCCGGGACGGCAGTCTGGAGCCGCTGCGGGAGCGGCGGAAGGTGTGGATGCGGCGGGAGCGGCCGGGCGCGATCCGCGCTCACGCTCGACCGGGGCTGCCGCGCGCGGAGCCGAGGTCGTCGTGCGCTGCGCCGTCGATGCCGCCGGTGTCGCGAAGGCCTGCTGCACCACGGTCGGTGCGACGCCGGCCAGGCGCAGTCTCGGCCGCAGTCGGCACGATCGTGCCCCGCACCGCAGCCGTCTCGACCGCGACCGGCTCGGCCCACGGGACGAGCGCCGCTGCGATCCGCTCGACGACGTTCGGGAGCGGCACCGAGAGGCCGGTGGCCGCGAGCAGCGGGACGGGCAGGCAGATCCCGATCGCGATCGCGATCGTCTCGAGCCGCCGTCCGGAAGACGGCGCCCGCAGGGCGAAGGATGGATGCTCGATTGCCGACATGACCGCAGGAGGCAACGCCTCGCTCTCAGCGTCCTCGGGCGGCCCATGCCGCGCGTCCTCAAAACGGGGGATCGGCCGCTTGGCGGCGGGCAAGCGCGCCCACGTACACGCCCGCGACCACGATCGAGCCACCGGCCACCACGGCGGCCGTGATCGGCTCGTCGAGCAGCGCCGCGCCGGCGAGCACAGCGACCACCGGCATCGAGACGAACGCGTACGCGGTTGCGGACGCGGTCCAGCGCTGGACGACGTAGAGGATGCAGAGGAACAGCCCGACCGTCGCGGCGACGAGGTACGCGACCGCGAGCTGGGTGTCGCGCTCGCGCGGGAGCCTGAGCTCGTCGCCCCCGAGGACGGCGACCGCCAGGAGCGCCAGGGACCCGGCGGTCATGCCGACGGCGTTCATCGCGATCGGGTGCTCGCGGCCGACGAGCTTCGAGACGACGACCGACTCGGACGCGCCCAGGGCGGCGACGCCAAGGAGTGCGAACGACGTCCACCCCACGTCGGCGTCGCCGGGGTCGAAGAACATCACGGCGGTTCCCGCCAGCGCGATCACGGCGCCGACCGCGGCCCGCCCGCTGAAGCGCTCGAGCCGGTGCGCGACGGCCAGCAGCAGGACCAGCAGCGGGCCGATCGCGAGCACCACCGCCGCCAGCCCGGCGGGCGCGTCCTGCATCGCCCAGTACAGGGCGCCGTAGGCGAGGCCGAAGCCGATCAGGCCGTAGATCACGACGAGCGCGAGGGCACGTCCGCGCGGCAGGGCCAGCCGCAGCGCCGCGCACAACGCCACGAAGACCAGTGCCGCCAGCCCGAACCGCAGTCCTGCGCCCCAGATCGGGTCGAGCTCCTCGTTGCTGACTCGCACCCCGACGAAGTTGATCCCGCCGAGCACGACGGCGGTCAGGAACGCAAGCAGCGGCTTTCGACCCACTCGGCGATGATTTCATGCGGCCCGGCCCGTCCTACCAACGACACCCGACGGAAGGAGCGACACATGCCCGCACCGACTCTCGTTAAAGGCGCCCCGTGCTGGATCGACCTCTTCAGCTCCGACACCGAGCGCGCGAAGGACTTCTACGGCCAGCTGTTCGGCTGGTCGACGATGGATCCCGGCCCCGAGTACGGCGGCTACTTCATCTTCCAGAAGGACGGCAAGGCCGTCGCCGGCTGCATGGGGAACGACGGCGAGCAAGGCACGCCCGACGCCTGGACGATCTATCTCAACACCGACGATGCCGACCGCACCGCCGCCGACGCGGCAGCGAAGGGCGCCCAGGTGCACTTCGAGCCGATGGACGTGACCCAGAACGGGCGCTTCACCTTGCTCTCCGACCCGGGCGGCGCCGCGATCGGCGCCTGGCAGCCTCGTGAGGTGAAGGGCTTCGAGATCCGCGGCGAGCCCGGTGCCGCCGCCTGGTTCGAGCTGCACACGCCCGACTACGAGCGCGCGGTCGCCTTCTACCGCGACGTCTTCGGTTGGGAAACGCACACCGCGGGCGACACGGACGACTTCCGCTACACGACCCAGGGCGAGGGCGAGAGCGCGCTCGCCGGGATCATGGACTCGACGACGTACGCGCCCGAGGGCTCGCCCGCCGCGTGGACGGTCTACTTCGAGGTCGAGGACGTTGACGCGACGCTCGAGCGAGTCGTCGAGCTGGGCGGGAAGGTCGAGCGTGAGGCCGAGGACACGCCGTACGGCCGCCTCGCCGCGGCGAGCGATCCCACCGGCACCCGCTTCAAGCTGATCCAGAACTGAGGCTGACGGGAGGGGGCCGCGGCGCGCGGCCCTCTCCTAGCCGTTCGGTAGCGCGGCGATCACTCGGGCGGCGGCTGCAGCACCTGGAAGACGGCGCCGGTCGGATCCTGGAGCACCGCGAGCCGGCCGATCTCCGGCAGGTCCATTCCCGGCATCAGCGCCGTGCCGCCGAGCTCCTGCGCCTTCGCGACCGTCTCGTCCGTGTTCGCGACGGCGAAGACCGTGCCCCAGTTCGGCGGCACGTCGCGCATGTTCTCGTCGAGCTCGAGGATCCCGGCGACACCGCGGCCGTCGACGTGGATGACGTGGTACGGCGGACGGCCCTCGCCGCTCGGGAACGCCTTCACCTCGACGCCGAAGACGGCCTCGTAGAACGCGGCCGGCGGCCTCGGGATCCCGCGTCTGGCACTCGTTCCAGTTCATCGTCCCGGGGTCGTTCGCGAGCTCGGCGCCGATGTGCCTGCCGGCCTGCCAGACGCCGAAGGTGGCGCCGGTCGGATCCTGCGCGATCGTCATCCGGCCGGCGTCGAAGACGTCGAACGGATCCATCAGCACGGTGCCGCCGGCGGCGCGGATCTTCTCGGCGGTGGCGTCGACGTCGTCGCTCGCGATGTACGTCGTCCAGTGGGACGGGATCCCCTCCTGCTGCGGCGGGCTGCCCGCCGCGACGTTCTTGCCGTTCAGCGTGAACATCGTGTAGCCGCCCGCTTCCGGCTCGGACGCGACCTCCGCGTCCCAGCCGAAGAGGCCCTGGTAGAACGCGACCGCGCGCGGCAGGTCGGTGCTCGTGACGTCGGTCCAGCAGGGCGTTCCGTGTGCGTACGAGGTGAATTCGGGCATGCGCCGATCCTATGCCCGCTGGCAGGCCCGGAGCGAGAGGCCCCGAGCCTGCCCAAGGAGCCGAATCAGCCGTTGCGGTCGGTGACCGCGGTGAGCGCGTCGACGATGCCCGCGCCCCAGATGGTGTTCTCCTCGGCGGTGCCGATGCAGGTCGCCGTGTAGGAGGCCGGCCTGCCGACGTTCGTGTAGTCGAGCACCGGCGGAGTCGGGCACGCGTGCGGTGTCGCCGTGCGCGCGAGGATCTTCTCCGTCTGATGCGGTAGCAGCTCCAGCCCGCCTCGCTGCGGGTCCGGATGCCCGTACTCGCTGACGATCAGCGCCGCGACGCCGACGGCGTGCGGCGAGGCCATCGAGGTGCCCTGGATCAACTGGTAGTAGGCACAGGTGCCGGCCTGGCAGTCACGGACGACGAACGGCGTGTTCGGCGTCCCGTCCGGATTCAGCGTCCCCTCGTCCTGGGCGACGTTGAGCGGATACGGCCCGAGGATCTGCGTCGCGGGGGTGCGGTGGGCCGGCGTCCCGAGGAGATCGCGGAAGTACCCGCCCGGAGCGGTCACGTCCACTCCCTCCGCGCCCCAGTTCGAGTAGTCGGCCTTCGTCGTGCTCGGGCCGACGGCGCCGACGCTGACCACGTTCGGTCCCTCGGTCGGCATCGTCAGGCACGAGTTGTCGACATTGCGGTCGTACTCGGTGCCTGGCGGGAAGTCCGGGCTGATCTGGTCGAGCGTCGGGTTGTCCATGTCGGTGTGCTCGTTTCCGGCGGCGGCGATCAGCGTGACGCCGTTGCTTCCGCGCGTACTCGAGCGCCCGCGTCGTCGCCTCGATGATCGTCCGCTGCTCGAGCTGCTGCGCCGCCGAGTCGGCGGGATTGTCGGTGCAGTTGTAGAGCCACGGATCGATGAAGTAGCTCATGTTGACGACGTCGACGCCGTGATCGGCCGCGAACGTGAGCGCGTCGACCGACGGCTGCAGGAAGAAGTAGCCCGAGTCCTGGCCGGCGCGCAGGTTCACGAGCCGGACGTTCGGTGCGACTCCCGCCATGCCGAGACCGTTCAGCGGCGAGGCGATCGTCCCGGCCACGTGGGTGCCGTGGCCGTTCTCGTCGACGTTGGCCGGGTCGTTGCAGGAGCCGTCGGCCTCGGCGGCGCACGCCCCGTCCACGAGCGGGATGTCAACGGTGAAGTTGCGGCTCAGCGCCGCGTCGAAGTTGGACGCGATGTCCGGGTGGCTGCCGTCGATGCCCGTGTCGAGCACGCCGACGAGCACACGGCGATCGCCCTGCTGAACGCCGTACGAGCCCGACGGAGTCGCGTGGATCATCGCCATGTCCCACTGCATACCGGCCAGCGGGTCGGCCGCCGGGGGCGGGGCAGGGCCGGGTTTCTTCGCCCGGACAGAGGCACGCTCGGCCGCGGTCAGGCGTTCAGCCGACTTGCGCCGCTGAGCGGGTGCGTTGTAGCCGACCGGCTTGTTCCGCGCGACGCCTGCGACGGCGCCCTGGCGGATCAGGTCGGCGGCAAATGTCGGGCTCGACGACGTCGCCGTGGCGACGCCGACGCGCCGGTTCTCGGTGACGATGAACCCGCCGGCCGCGCGTACCGCCAGACGCGCCGAGGCAAGTGAGGTGGCGTCGTCGTAGAGGACGACGTAGCTGCTGCTGGGCGCGACCCGCTGCGGTGCAGCAGTCGCCGGCACGGCGACGGTCGCGAGTGCCGCCACGCTCGCAGCAATGAAGAAGAGCCTACGCATGGATCTCTCCTTTTTTGACGGGCTCCGGTCGGAGCCCGATCCGCGCCGAGTCTACGAGGGGAGCGAGGTCAAGTCGAGCTACGGCTTCGCGGGCGGGAACGCAGCCCAGCCGCGCTCGCCGAGCGTCGTCAGGCTGCTCTCCTTGACGCCGTTCTCCGAGACCGTGAGCACGCCGTCGCCGACGACGAGCGAACGGCGGATCGGCCATTGCACGTCGTGCTCGACGCGGCCGAGCGGGTCGATCCCGCGCGCGCGGCCGACGCGGAAGCCGACGGCACGCTGCTCGAACGGGATCATCACGAGCCCCGTGCGCGGCCAGAAGAGGAAGGCGTGGTGGTCGTGCTCGGCCTCGGACCAGCCGCGGCCGAGACGCTCCGTGTGCAGCCGCGTCGGCTTGCGCAGGTCGGAGACGTCGAAGATCGAGAGCTGCGTCCCCTGCGCGCGCCCGTCCTCGTCCGCGTCCTGGCCGACGCCGAGCAGCAGGTCCTCGCCGATCGGGTGCAGGTAGGCGGAGTAGCCCGGGATCTTCAGCTCGCCGAGCACGCGCGGCCGCTCGGGCTGCGAGAGGTCGAGCGTGTAGAGCGGGTCGACCTGGCGGAACGTGACGACGTAGCCGGTGTCGCCGACGAAGCGCACCGAGTAGACGCGCTCGCCCTTGCCGAGGCCGCCGACACGGCCGGCCTGGACGAGGTTGCCGCCGGACGGGCGCAGCGTCGTCAGGTACGACTCGCTCTCGCCGCCCGTTCCCCCACCACGCGGGGCTCTCGGTGCTGACCACGCGGAGGACGCCGCGATGCTCGGACAGCGACCACTGGCTGAGCAGGAAGCCGGAGACCTTGCCGCTGCCGCGGTAGTGCGTCTTCACCGGGCTCGAGATGTCGAACTTGTGGATCTCGGTCTGGACGCCGCTCTGCTGCTCGGTCGGCTTGGCCGGATCGGGCCGGTCGGCCCAGCGCTCGGTGGCGACGTAGAGGCTCTCGGGCGACGCGTAGACGATGCGGCCGTCGGTCATCACCGCCGCCGAGTCGACCGGCTGGAGGCCCTTGGCCAGGTCGACGGTGAGGACGGTGAGCATGCCGAGGCCGGAGAACGAGGTCGCGCGGCGGACGTGGCGGCACTGGACGAGCGGGCGCGCCTTGCCGGCCTTGGCGCCTGCCCGCTTGACGCGGTAGGACGGCAGCCAGCTCGCGACCTTCGAGCGCGCGACGACGCCCTCGTTGTGACGCTCGGCCGCGGCGATCGCCTCCGGCGAGCCGTCGGTCGGCTGCTTGAACGGGAGCGCGGTCGGAATCTGGGAGGCGGCGACGATCCGCGCGCTCGAGCCGACGAGCCGCGCGGCGACGTAGGCGCCGTCGAGCGTCAGCGTGCGCACGAGCCGGAGCCGGGACGGATCGGATACGTCCACCTCGGCCAGCACGGACTTCGCCGGCTGGTACGGGGCGATCCGCGCCGCTGTCGCGGGCAGCGGCTCGATCCAGTAGCCGCCGCGCGAGAGCAGGAGCAGCCGGTCGCCGTGGAGCAGCAGCTCGTGGCTCGAGCGCGCGCTCGAGCGGGAGCGAGTCGAGCAGACGCGGCCGAAGGCCGGAGACGTCGACGGCGCGCAGGCTCCCGTTCGCGACCGCGAAGAGCGTCTTCCCGTTCGTCTTGACGAGATCCGGCTCGTCGACGCCTTCCTCCTGGACGTTCGTGCCGGAGAAGTCGACGCCCTGGACCGGCGTGGCGCGCGCGGGCCGTCGGAAGAGCAGTCTCGACGACGCCGGGCGGGAGGCCGCCGTACCCGTACGGGCCGACGAAGCGCTTCATCTGCCCCTTCGCGTAGCCGAGCAGCTGGCCGCAGGAGCCGAACGCGGTCAGCCGCGTCTTGCCCGGGGCTTCCGGAGCCGAGCGAGCCGTTGTGCCCCCTGCAGCGACAGCCAGGACGACCGCCAGCGCCGTGAGGAGCGCGACGCGTCTACCGATCCTCATCACTCTGGTTATACGCCACGGTTCTCGCTTTCGTCACACCCAATGTGTGGCGTTCTGCGTTAGGGGAACAACGACCTGAGTAGCAAGAGTCACGAAAGGAGCACCACATGAGTCTGCTCTGGATCATCCTGATCGTCGTGCTCGTGCTTGCGCTGCTCGGCTTTTTCGGCCGCGGCCGCTTCTAGTAGGCCGCAGCTCGCTGGGGAATAGGCCGTCCGGCTCTCGCCGGGCGGCCTCTTTTGCGCGACCATGTCGGGGTGGACGCTCGGGTCACCGACCTGCTCGCGCGCGCCGACGCTGCCGTCGTCGCTGCCGAAGCTCGGCGGGATGGCGCGGCCGAACGGGGTCGTGATCGTGAGCGAGCGCTACTGGGCGTTCGCGACCAAGGCCGGTGAGCTGCACGAGGGCGAGATGCCGGTGCGCCGCTCGCGCGCAGCCCGGATCCCGCTCGTTCGCGGCCTGCTCCAGCTGGCGTCGTCGCTCGCGCCGCTCGTCCGCGGCCGCGGCGTCGCGCGCTCCCGCGAACGCCTCGTGCTCCTGCTCGCGCTGCTTCTCCCCTTCGCCTTCGTCGCGCTCCCGGGCCGGCTCGAGCTCGCGGCCGGGATCCTGACGACGCTGCTGATCGTCGGCTGGCTCTTCCGCGGCCGCACCCTGCGCCTGCACGGCGCCGAGCATCGCGCGATCGCCGCGGCCGAGGCGGGATCGCTCGCCGCGACCTGGGCGGGCCGAGCGCGACCGAGCCGCTTCTCGGCACGCTGCGGCACGAACTTCGCGGCGCTCGCGATTCCCGTCACGGCCGTCTTCGACCAGCTCGCGCCCCGCTTCCTCGCGCCGACGCTGACCAGCGCGCTCGTGGCCGTGGTCTCGACTCGGCGTGACGATGGAGCTCTGGAAGGCGGTGCAGCATCCTTCCGGCCTGCTGCGCGGCCTGCTCCTCCCCGGTCTGGCGCTGCAGCGGCTGACGACGCGGGAGCCGGCGCTCGCCGACACCCAGGTCGCGCTGCGCGCCGTCGCCTCGGTGCTGCGGCGCGAGCTCTAGCCGAGACGGTAGGCCATCAGGATCGCGTCGACGTACTCGTCGCCGCGGCGGTAGTGCGCCTTGCGCAGGCCCTCGCGCTCGAACCCGAACTGCTCGTAGAGCCGGATCGCCGGCTCGTTCCAGGGGAAGACGTGCAGCTCGAGCTTCGACACGCCCGCGTCACGCGCCCAGGCGGTTGCCTGCTCGAGCAGGGCGCGGCCGATGCCGAGCCGCCGATGGCTCGCCGCGACCATCAGGCCGAGGTCGGCGACGTGGCGGCTGGCGCTGTGCGGGTCGCGGGCGACGGAGAGGCGGCCGACGATCGCGCCGTCGTCGTCGGCGACGAAGACGGCGGCGTCGGGATGGCGGCGCAGCGCCCGGAGGTAGCGGCGCTCCTCGCCGACGGTGCGCCAGCCGTCCGTGTTCAGCAGCCACGCCTCGGGCTCGCGCCCGATCGCGGCGCCGAGCGCGACGAGCGTCGCTGCGTCCTCCGGCCGGGCCGAGCGGATCTGAATCGTCATCCGACGACGATGCCGTGACCGCCGCGACGCGGGTCGCCGGCCGCCGCGAGCGTGCCGTCCGGGCGCCGCTCGACCGCGGAGACGCCGCCGAAGTAGAGGTTGCGGCCGGTCCAGCGCACGGCCTTCCAGCCTTCGGGCGCGACGTCCATCAGCCCGCCCTCGAGGTGGAGGACGTCGCCGTCGACGTGGAGGCGCGGCCGGTCGATCGCCTCGTCGACGGGCGTGCCGCGCAGGACCGCGTCGGCGACCTGGGCGATCGCGCCGGCGAGCCGCACCGAGCCGGCGCTGCCGAGCGCGAGCCGCGGGTGGCCGTCCTCGAGCACGAGCGTCGGCGTCATCATGCTCGGCAGCCGCTCGCCCGGCTCCTTGACGGCGTGACCGACGACGTCGAGCTCGCCGAGCATGTTGTTCAGCTGGGTGCCGCCGCGGAAGATCCCCGAGCCGGCGCCGAGCGTCGACGAGAAGGCGGCGGCGTTGCCGTCGACGTCGAGGACGGAGATGTGCGTCGTCCCGGCGACCGCGAGCGGCGGTGCCGCGTCGTAGCCGTGGCGGAGCGCGCTCGCCCGGTCCTCGAGCGTCTCCGCGGTGACGAGACGCTCGAGCGCCGCGGCGACGATCGTGCCGCCACGTGACGGCGACGGCGTCGTCAGGATCTCGAGCGCGCCGATCCGCGCGCGCAGCGGCTCGGGCGTGGCAACGGCGTAGCTCGAGATGTCGTCGGCGAGCTCGGGGATCAGCTCGCTTGACGGCTGCCGTGCCCGTGTCGCGGAGGCGCTCGAGCGTCGCCACGAAGTCGGTCGTCTCGATCCGCCCGGGCACGCCGTAGATCCGGCGCCCGCCCTCGTCACGCTGCAGGACCGCGGCGAGGATCAGATGGAGGAAGCGCTGAGCGTCCGTCGGATCGAATCCCTCCCCGGCCAGCTCGATCGCAGGCTCGACAAGCTGCGGCCACGGCACGCTGCCGAAGCGGTGGTGCGCGTCCTCGAGACCCGGCGACGAGCCCCGGCACGGCGACCGAGCCTGCGCCGACGTGGTAGCTCTGCGTCGAGTCGCCGAAGTCGACGGTGATGTCCTCGATCTCGCCGATCGGGCGAGACGGCGCCGCGAAGAAGCAGTCGAGCACGGTCGCCTCGCCGTCGACCCAGGCGAGCAAGAAGCCGCCGCCCGTCGGACCGGTGAGCGGGCCCTCCACGACAGCCGCCGCGAAGGCGGCCGCGATGCACGCGTCGACGGCGTTTCCGCCCGCCTCGAGCACGCGGGCGCCGGCCTCGGCGGTCGGGCGGCTTCCGGCGGCAATTGCTCCTTGCATGAAACTCAGGGTAAAGATGCTGTACGGATGCCGATAACGACTGGGAACCCGATGGGATCCCGGCTACGTTGTCAGAAGAT
The DNA here is from genome assembly GCA_963738795.1 of uncultured Gaiellaceae bacterium. GTDB lineage: Bacteria > Actinomycetota > Thermoleophilia > Gaiellales > Gaiellaceae > Gaiellasilicea. The sequence goes on from CAVTXQ010000005.1 coordinate 318,296, forward strand.
GCATCTCGACCTCGAGCTGGGGAAGCGGCACGCTGCCGTGTTCCTGGGATCGGTCGCAGCCCTGATCGCATTGGCGCTGAGTCCGCGACTGCTCGGCGACCTCGTCGCCGACGGCGTCGACGGGCTCTCGGACGCCTCGGCCGGCTGGCTCTGGCTCGCCGCGGCGGCCTTCGGAGGCTCGCTCGTGACGTCGGCGTGCGGCTGGCAGTCGGCGCTGACGCGGTGCGGCGGGACGACCTCGCGGACCGATGCGTCCGCGCGCTACTGCACCGGCTCGATCGTGAACGCACTCGCGCCGGCCCGGATCGGCACGGCCGTGCGCTTCGCCCTCTTCTCGCGTGTGCTCCACAACGAGGGCCGGCTCTGGACGGTCGGCGGCATCGCCGGCTCGTTGAGCGCGGTTCGGGCCGTGTGGCTCGCCGTCGTGCTTGCGCTGGCGTCGGCGAGCGGCGTGCTGCCGCGCTGGCCGATCGCGGTACTGCTGCTCGCCGCCGCTGTTGCCGCGGCGATTGCGTGGCGCGCGCGTGACTCGCGGCCGGGGACGAAGTTCGGCCACTCGCTCGACGTCTTCCGCGTCCTCGGCCGCTGCCCGCGCGCCGCGGCGCAGATCGCCGGCTGGGTCGGCTTGTCGATGGGGCTGCGGGTGCTTGCGGCGACCGGAATCGCCGCCGCCTTTGGGATCGACCAGCCGCTGGCGGCAGCGGTGTTGATCATCCCGGCGCTCGACCTGGCGGGAATCCTGCCGTTGACGCCGGGGAACGTCGGCGTCTCGAGCGCCGCGGTCGCGTTCGCGCTGACCGCGCACGGCGTCGGCTCGAACGTGGCCGTCTCGGCCGGGATCGCGCTCGGCGCCGTCGAGACGCTGACGACGCTCGGCCTCGGCTCCGCCAGCATCCTCTACTTCCTCGGCCGCCGCACCGATGCGCGCCGCTGGCACACGGTCTCCGTCGGACTCGCCGGATGCTTCATGGTCGGCGCCGCCTTCGGCGCGACCGTGCTCTTCCCGATGGTCTAGCGCCGCACTACCCGTCTGGAACGGCCATGCGGTGTCAGAGTCGTCTCTGACACGGTGTCAGACTCGTCTCCGACACGGTGTCAGAGTCGTCTCTGACACCACCTGTCGGCGACGGACGCGGCCGATCCGGCTCCCCGCGCGCTAGCTGCGCAGGAAGCTCGGGGGCTCGAGTGGGTCTTCGGTGCGGCGCGGGCTCGTGTCGCCGGTGAAGGTCGGGGTCGTGCGGCGGCGAGTGCCGCCGAGGCCTGTTGCGACGACAGTCACCCAGATCTGGCCGGCGAGCCGCTCGTCGACTGTCGCGCCGAAGATGATGTTCGTGTCGTCGGTGGCGGCCTGACGGACCGTCTCGGCGGCGTCGTTCACCTCGAGCAGGGTCAGGTCCTCGCCGCCCGCGATCGAGAGCAGGATCCCGCGGGCGCCGACGATCTCGGTGTCGATCAGCGGGCTCTTGAGCGCCCGCTCGGCGGCCTGCTTCGCGCGGTCGTCGCCGGTGGCGAAGCCGATCCCCATCAGGGCGGAGCCGGCATCGCGCATGACGGTGCGGACGTCGGCGAAGTCGAGGTTGATCAGGCCCGGCATCGTGATCAGGTCGGTGATGCCCTGGACACCCTGGCGGAGGACGTCGTCGGCGATCTTGAACGCGTCGAGCATCGAGGTCGAGCGGTCGAGCACCTCGAGCAGGCGGTCGTTCGGGATCACGATCACGGTGTCGCAGGCGGAGCGAAGCTCCTCGACGCCCTGGTCGGAGGACGCCTTGCGGCGCGTGCCCTCGAACCGGAACGGCGTCGTGACGATGCCGACGGTGAGCGCACCCAGCTCGCGCGCGACGCGCGCGACGACCGGCGCGGCGCCCGTGCCCGTCGCCGCCGCCCTCGCCGGCGGTGACGAAGACCATGTCCGAGCCGCGAAGCGCGTTCTTGATCTGGTCGTAGCTCTCCTCGGCGGCGCGGCGGCCGATGTCGGGCTCGGCGCCCGAGCCGAGGCCCTGGGTGAGCTCGCGGCCGATGTGGATCTTGACGGGGGCATCCGAGAGCTGGAGCTGCTGCATGTCCGTGTTGACGGCGACGAACTCGACCTGCGAGATGCCGGCGTCGATCATCCGGTTGACGGCGTTCAGCCCGGCGCCGCCGACGCCGATCACCCGGATCACGGCGAGGTAGCTGGAGCTGTCGCGCGGGACCGCGTACTCGAGCCGCGGGGCGGGCTCGGGCATCACCTCGTAGCGGGTGACGGGCGGCTCGTAGACCGGCTGCTCCTTGACGGGCGGCGGCGCAGGCGGAGCGACCGCGGCGGCTTTCGGCTCGTCGCGTGGGGCGCTCACCGGCGGCGCCGCCGGCTCGGAGGGCGCGGCAGGCGCGGCCGCGCGCGGCTCCTCCTTCGCGAAGTCGGGGACGTGCTCGACCGTCAGTTCCTGCGGCTCCTCGGGCGCCGGAGCGGGCGGCGCAGCCTCCGGCGCCTGCTCGGCCTGTCGCTGTGCAGCCTCCGTCGCGCGGAAGAGCTCCGCCAGAGGGCCCTCACGCATGCTCGCGCGGTTTCGCGCCATCGAGCACCTCCTTCGCCAGCTCGCGGTAGGCCTCGGCAGCCGTCCCGCTCGGATCGTATTTGAGCACGGACGAGCCCTTCACGGGAGCCTCGGCGTACCGGACGGTCTTGCGGATGCGGGTCTTGAAGACGAGCTCGCCGAAGTTCTCCTCCAGGATCTCGACGGCTTCGCGCGAGTGCAGCGTGCGCCGGTCGAACATCGTCGGCAGGATCCCCTCGATCTTGACGTCGGGGTTGAGATTCTCGCGCACCATCGCGAGCGTGTTCTCGAGCTGGACGAGGCCGCGCAGCGAGAGGTACTCGCACTGCACCGGCACGATCACGCCGGTCGCGGCGACGAAGGCGTTGATCGTCAGCAGGCCGAGCGACGGCGGCGTGTCGATCATGATGAAGTCGTAGCGGTCGCGGACCTCGAGCAGCGACTTCTCGAGCGCGCGCTCGCGGCCGATCATCGAGCTCAGGGCGAGCTCGGCGCCGGCGAGGTCGATCGACGAGACGGCGACGTCGACTTCGGCCTGGTGGATGATCTCGGAGATCGGCAGCCGGTGGACGAGCACGTCGAACATCGACCGCTCGATCGAGTCCGGGTTCATCCCCTGGCTCATCGTCAGGTTGCCCTGCGGGTCGAGGTCGATCACGAGCACGCGGAAGCCCTGCTCCTTGAAGGCGACCGCGAGGTTCAGCGTCGTCGTCGTTTTCGCGACGCCGCCCTTCTGGTTCGCGAAGACGATCACCCTCTGCAAGCTCGGCTCCTCGGTGGCTTGATGTGCCCTCGTATTCGGGCGCGGTAGCAGGCGCATGAGTCCCATGTGCAAGCGCCTTTCAAGCCTAGCCTCGGTTTTCCTTCACCCGCAGCTCAGCGCGGTTCGCCGTCGTCGTAGTCCAGGTCCTCGAGCCGGGCGATCAGGCCGAGCCCGCGGAAGTAGATCTTGTTCGAGCGCGGGTAGTAGCAGACGTCGTCGGGACGCCTGGTCCCGTAGGCGAGGAACGTCATGCCCTGCTCGCCCGCTCTGAGCGCGTGCGAGATTCCCGTCCCGGCGGGACGCGAGATCACATGACCGGCGCGGAGCGGCTGCTCCTCGTAGACGTCGCCGCCGCGGGCGCGTTGAGGGCTGGGATGCAGCTCGAGCACGCCGTCGCCGTCGAGCACGACGAAGATCTCCTCGTCCGCGGAATGGCTGTGCGGCGGCGCGCCCTCGGCGCCCGCGGGAAGCCGTCCCCAGTTGAGGCCCGTCCGCTCGGATCCGGCCTGCCGCGCCAACCGCCGCCAGCTGCCGCCGTCGTGGTCGCCCTCGACGTCGTTGACATGGACGACGCTCGCAGCGCGCGGTCCGAGCTCCGGCAACTCCGGCTCGCCGGCGGCCGCCTCACGCTCCCACGGGTGCTGACCGACGCCGGCCTCGACCCAGGAGCCGCCGAGCCACGAGACACCCGCCCGCGGCAGGTGCGCAGCCTCGGTCTCGCCGCGTTCGCCGAACGCGAGCACGTCGAGACCGTCGTCGCCCGCGCGGAGAGTGTGCGTCTCCCCGACCCGGTGCACGATGCAGTCGCCCGCGCCTACCTCGAAGCCGCCGCTCCGGAGCAGGCAGATGCCCGACCCGCCGAGGACGAAGAAGATCTCCTCCTCCCCGGTCTGACGATGGAATGGCGTCGACCACTTGCCGGGATCGACCTGGATCCGGCTGACGCCGACCGTCTTCGTTCCGGCCGCCGAGCCGAGATCGGTCCACGAGCCCGCGAGGTGGCCGGCTTCCGCGCGGCCGCTCTCGACCTCGTCCCAGTTGGCGATCACTTGCCGATTATGTCCCGTGCGGCGCCGTGCCGAGGCGCTCGACCACCTCCTCTGCGTCGTTCCGCGCCGACGGCCCGCGCGCCCCCTGCTCCGCCTCGCAGAGGAGACCGCGCAACTCGGCGAGCAGCTCGCCGGGCGCCGCGCCGCTCCGGTCGAGCGCACCGATCCGTTCGAGCCGGGCGAGCACGCTGGTGTCGTCCATGCCTCGACGCTAGCGGCGCTCCCGCGACGAAACCGATACGGCTTCGTCGCGAATCAGTGAATTCGCGAATCAGTGAATTCGAAGTGTCTACGCGCCGGCGGCGGCGCGGAGCCCGAGGAGCGCGTCGTCGAGCGAGCGCACGAGCGCCGCCCGGTCGCCGTGGCGCAGCGTCTCGACGAGCGATCGACGCACCGTGTCCTCCGCCCGCGCGGACGCCTGCTCGCCCGCGGCCAGCGCGCGGAGAGCAGTGTGAATCGCCCGCCTCTCCTCGCTGGCGTCGCCGAGCAGCACGGCCGCTCGCAGCTCCCACGTCTCGCCGAGCAGTCCCGCCAACGCGCCGCGCAGCTGCTCGGAGCGGAACGGCTCGTTCTGGAAGAGCGAAAGCTCCCAGCGGTCGAGCGCCTCCGCCAGCGCCGTGTCGGCGTCGGCGAGCGCGAGCCGGCCGAGGACGTCCCGCGTCACCTCGGCGCGGAACGAGTCGAGCCTCGTCGCCTCGCCCGGTGGCTGCGTCGCCGCGATCGGCAGCACCGGCCGGATCCCGAAGGGCCGCCAGTCGAGCCGCTCGAAGAGCACGGGCCCGGCAGCGACGGGCGCAGCGGTCGCCAGCCGGATCGCGGAGACGGCGTCGGCGAGCTCGGAAGGTGCGTCCGGCGGCTCTTCGCCCGGGTCAAGGTCACGCTCGAGCTCGAGCACGCAGTAGCGGTCGACCTCGCGGCCGAAACCCGGAGGTAAGAGGCCTTGCGCCTCGGGCCAGTGATGGGCGAGCTCGCCCGTGGCGGCGGCACGAAGCCGGATCCCGCCGCCGAGCTCGACCTGGGTCACGACCGAGAGGCCGACGAGCGGCGCGACCGCCGCGTAGGCGTGCCGGCCGCCGAAGAGCGAGCCCTCGAGCTCGGCGTAGGCGCGCTCGAAGGCGCGGTCGTCCCAGTCGAACCCGCCGCAGGACTCCGCGGTCGAGATCAGGAGCGAGAGCAGCACGGTACGGAAGAGCGCCTGCTCCTCGGTCGGCTTCGGCCCGGCGTGAGCGCGCGCGAAGATCGCGGCGGCGGGCTCGCGCAGCAGCTCGTCGAGCGCGATCCGGGCGTCGTCCCGCTTCGCGAGCTCGTTCGCGTGCGACTCGACGAACGTGCGCACGAGCGGCCGGTACTCGTACAGCGCCGGCCCGCCGCGCTGGACGTGCTCCTCGAACGCGAACGGCAGATCGTCGCCCTCCTCGAGCGCGCGGCCGAGAAAGACGAACGCGCCGAGGCAGAAGCCGTGCAGGGTCAGGTGCAGGTGCGGGGCTCGTACCGCCATCCGTCTGCTTACTCCCCCGGCGGCAAGCCTCCTGCCTGGCACTCGGGACACCAGTAGGCGGTGCGGTTCTGGTCGCCCTGACCGCGCGAGCGGACGATCGCGCCGCAGCGCGGACACGGGCGGCCGGCACGACGGTAGACCTGCCGCCCCTGCCGTCCGGTCGCAAGCGCGTCCAGCATCAGCCTGCGCGCGGCCGCGACCGCATCGCGGAGCACGCCGTCCTCGACGTCGCGCACCCGCGCCCACGGCGAGGCCCGGATCGACCAGAGCGCCTCGGCCATCCACATGTTCCCGATCCCCGCCACGCACCGCTGATCCTGGAGCGCCTCGCCGAGCCAGCGGTCTCCGCCGGCCCGCAGCCGAGCGACGGCACCGTCGAGGTCGAGCTCGTCGCCGAGCACGTCCTGGCCGAGCCGCCGGAGGTTCCGCGTCTCGAGCGTGAGCACCGGCCCGTTCCAGAGCACACCCTCGAGCGTCTCGCCGCGGAGCACGAGCCACGGCAGCCCGGTCCTCGCCTTCCCGCGCGGTTCGACTCGCCAACGGCCGGTCATCCGCAGATGGCTCCGGACGACGACCCCGCCCTCGAAACGCAGCAGCAGGTTCTTGCCGACCGCCTCGACCGACTCGAGCACCCGACCGTCGATGCGCGGTGCGACCTGGGTCGCCTGGGCGCGCGGGTTCGGCGCCTCCACCTCGAGCCGCTGCCCGACGAGCGGCTGGAGCCGGAGCGCGGCGCGGTGAAGTGCGTCCCCTTCGGGCACGAGACCCAGCTTAGAGCTAGTGTTTTCCGCTGATGGCACCGTCCCTGACCCCACAGGGCGTGCGCACGGGAGCCGCTGCGGCGTCCACTCCGACTCACACGCACGATGCGGCCGCGCGCGAGCTGTTCGACCGGACGACACGGCTCGCCGCCTCGCTGCTCGACGTCCCGGTCGCGCTGATCACGGTCGCGGACGGCGACCGACTCCACTTTGCAAGCTGCGTCGGGCCGCAGCACCCGTGGGGATCCACCGCCGGGATTCCCCTCTCCCACTCCGCGTGCCAGCACGCGATCCAGTCGAGGCAGCCGCTGCTGGTCGAGGATGCGCGCACCGACCCGCTGGTGCGGGACAGCCCGGCGATCGGCGAGCTCGGCATCGTCGCGTACCTCGGCGTCCCGCTCACCGGTCCCGGCGGCCACACGATCGGCACGCTCTGCGCGATCGACACGACACCGCGGGCGTGGACGGAGGAGAACGTGCGCGTGCTCCAGGATCTCGCCGCAACGGTGACGGCCTACCTCGAAGCGCGCCCGGCGCCGCAGCACGCCGGGTCCGGATTCAACATCGCGGCCGTCGCCCGGCGCACCGGCATCGGCGCCGACACGCTCCGGAAGTGGGAGCGCCGCTACGGCGTCCTCCGCCCCAGCCGCACCGCCGGCGGCCAGCGCCGCTACGACGAGCGCGATGTCGCCCGGGTGGAATGGCTGCGCGACCGCCTCTCGGAGGGCTTCCGGATCGGCGAGGCGGCGGCGCTCCTGGAGACGGACGCGGACGCCGACGTCGTCGACCACCGGCCTGCGCGACGCGATCGTGACAGCGGTCGCCGAGACCGACACCCGGCGTCTGGCGTCGCTCGTCGAGCAGTCGTTCACGCTGTACGACGTCGAGACGGCGGTCGAGGAGATCGTCGCGCCCGCACTGCGGCAGATCGGCGACGGCTGGCAGGCGGGCGCGGAGCGGATCGCGGAGGAGCACATGCTCAGCGAGGTCGTGCTCGCGCGGCTGCGAACGCTGCTCGGCGACCGGCGTCCCGCTGTGCGCGGCACGGCTGTGCTGGCGTGCGCGCCGGGCGAGCGGCACGAGCTCGGGCTGCTGGCGCTGGCCGTCCTGCTCCAGGCGGACGGGTGGCTCGCGGTCTATCTCGGCGCCGACACGCCGCTCGAGGCCGCGGTGACGACGGCCCTGCGGACGAACGCGGATCTGCTCTGCCTGAGCGCCAGCGACGCCGCGATGCGTGCGGAGCTCGAGACCGCGCTCGCCGACGTCGAGCTGCCCGAGAAGCTCGTCGTCGTCACGGGCGGGGCCGACGAGGAGCCGCCGCCGCGGCTCGCCGCCGCCGTCGCCGAGTTGCGCACGGCCAGCTCGCTGCCACGCGGCTGACGGCGTCGCTCAGGGGCGAAGCACCGCGCGTCGCGGGCCGGCCAGGAAACCGGCCTCGACCAGGAGCGACATGATCTCCGTCTCCGTCACGGGCTGCCCGTCGAAGCGCTCGACCGCCAGGCGCTTGGCGCCGCCCGCGCGGACGTGCTCGACGAGCGCGGCGATCGCGGGCCGCAGCCACTCCTCGTCGGGCTCGCGCAGCGGCACGAGCGTCCGGCCGCCCCGCTCGACGAAGAGCGCCGCCTCGCCGCCGAGGAGGACGACCTGTGCGCCGGCGACTCGCGCGGCACGGGCACCCGCCCGCTTCGGCCAGGGCAGCGCGGCCCCGTAGGGCTGGGCGGGATCGGCGGCGGCGAGCACGAGCGGCTCCGGTTCCTCCTCCGACCTGAGCTCCCGCAGACGCTCGACCGCACCTGCGAGCGCGAACTGGGCGCCGCCGAGGCCCTCGACGAAGTAGCCGCGGCGACAGGCGCCGATCGTCTCCAGATCCTTCAGCTCCGAGTAGACGGCGCTGTAGCCGCCCGGAATCCCCTCGCCGCGGACGCCGTCGCGGGTGACGATCCCCTGGCGCTCGAGCAGCAGCTCGGCGAGCGCGCGCCGGTCGGGCGTGCCGGGGAAGAGCCGCTCGGTCGGCGACCAGCGACCCTGCGTCGACGTGATCGCGGCGCCGCGCGTGCGCGAGAAGCGCCGCGGGCGGCGTTGCGCCCGCGGCGCCTCGTAGCGGCGGCCGGCGCGCAGCGGCGTCCAGGCGTCGTTCGTCACCTCGCCGGACCAGACGAGCTCCCAGAGAGCGGGGAGTGCCGCCTCCGCCTCGAGCTCCGTCTCTTCGAGCAGCTCGGCCCAGAACATCGCCCCACGCGCGAGCGCCGCGCGGATCGCGTCCGCCTCCACCGTCTCAGGCGGCGGCGCACCGGCGGGACGGCCGAGCACAGGCGCGTCCTCGCGGAAGTAGACGGCGACGCGGTCGAGCCCGGCGCCGACCCAGACGAGCTCGCCGGCGGCGCAGAGCCCGTCGAGCCAGGCCGGCTGGTAGCCGGGCACGCGGCGCGGCAGCACCTCGCTCTCCCAGAGCGAGACCGGGAGCGCCAGGCCCTGCAGCGGCACCAGCGCCTCGCGCAGCGTCGAGCGGCGGCCGATCCCGTGCCACGCGGGCAGGAAGCGGCCGAGCGCGGCGTGCTCGGCCGGCTCGACCTCGCGCCGCAGCGCCGCGAGCGAGGCTCGGCGGAGCCGGCGGAGAACGTCGGGGTCGCACCACTCGCGCTCACTGCCACCGGGCCGGAGCTCGCCGCGGACGAGCAGGTCGGCGCGCTCGAGCTCGTGCAGCAGCCCTTCGAGCTCGAGCCCGAAGCGCTCGTCGGCCTCGCCGGTCGTGAAGGGGCCGCGGCTCTTCGCGAAGCGGAGCACGAGCTGGCGGAGCGAGTCGGCGCCGCCCTCGAGGAATGCCTCGGGGAGCCCACCGGGTGGCATCACACCGAGCGCGTCGCGGTAGCGGCCGGCGTCCTCGGCCGCGATCAGCCGCTCGTCCCCCGCGATCCGGGCGGTGAGCGCGCGCCGCTCGGCGAGCAGGATCGCCGCCTGGCCCTCGTCGTACTCGCCCGCGCGCAGGTCGCCGCGACGGCGGAGGACGTCGTGCAGCTCGTCGGGGTCGCGTGGATCGCCGCGCAGCTGCCGTTCGACCTCTGCGAGCGCGTCGGGGTCGATCAGCTCGCGCAGCTCCTCCTGGCCGAGCAGCTCGCGGAGCAGGTCGCGGTCGAGCGAGAGCGCCTGCGCGCGGCGCTCGGCCGGAGGCGTGTCGTCCTCGTACATGTAGGTGGCGACGTAGTCGAAGAGGAGCGAGCTGGCGAACGGCGACGCCGAGGCCGTCTCGATCTCGACGAGGTCGAGCTCGCGCGTCTGCAGGCCCTTGAGGATGGTCTTCAGCGCGGGCAGGTCGAAGACGTCCTGCAGGCACTCGCGGTAGGTCTCGAGAATGATCGGGAAGGAGCCGTACTTGCGCGCGACCTGGAGCAGGTTCTGCGCCTTCAGCCGCTGCTGCCAGAGCGGCGTCCGCTGGCCCGGCCGCCGCCGCGGGATCAGCAGCGCCCGGGCCGCGTTCTCGCGGAAGCGGGCGCCGAAGAGGGCGGTCTGGCCGACCTCGCCGACGACGAGCTCCTCGATCTCGTCCGGGCCGATCACGAGGTCGGCGAGACTCGGCGGCGCGTCGGCCTCGGGTAGGTGGAGCGCGATCCCGTCGTCCGACCAGATCGACTGCGCGTCGAGCCCGAGCGAGTCGCGCAGCCGCGCGGTCAGCGCCATCCCCCAGGGCGCGTGCACGCGGCCGCCGAACGGGGTCAGGATGCAGACGCGCCAGTCGCCGATCTCGTCGCGGAAGCGCTCGACGACGATCGCCCGGTCGGAGGGGACGACACCGGTCGCGGCGGCCTGCTCGCGCAGGAACGTGAGCAGGTTCTGCGCCGCCTTCGCGTCGAGGTGGTACTCGTCGCCGAGGTGCGCGAGCGCCTTCTCGTCGCTGCGGGCGATCAGCTCGCGGGAGGCGCGGCCGATCTTCTCGCCCAGCTCGAAGGGGCGACCGACGCCCTCGCCCTTCCAGAAGGGGACGGCGCCGGGAACGCCGGGCGCAGGCGAGACGATGACGCGGTCGCGCGTGATCTCCTCGATCCGCCACGTCGAGGCGCCGAGCATGAACGTCTGGCCCTGCCGCGCCTCGTAGACCATCTCCTCGTCGAGCTCGCCGACGCGGCCGCCGCCGTCGACGAGGTGAACGCCGTAGAGGCCGCGATCCGGGATCGTGCCCGCGTTCGTCACCGCGAGCCGGCGCGCACCGGTGCGTCCGCGGATGACGCCGGCGGTGCGGTCCCAGACGATCCGCGGCCGCAGCTCGGCGAACTCGTCGGATGGGTAGCGGCCGGCGAGCATGTCGAGCACGTTCTCGAGCTGCTGCAGCGAGAGGTCGGAGAACGGGTAGGCGCCGCGGACGAGCTTGTGCAGCGCCACGACCTCGATCTCCTCCTCGGCCACGATCGCGACGATCTGCTGCGCGAGCACGTCGAGCGGGTTGCGGGGGATCCTCGTCTCCTCGATCTCGCCGCCGCGCATCGCCCGCGCGACGACCGCAGACTCGAGCAGGTCGGCTCGGAACTTGGGGAAGATACGGCCCTTCGAGGTGGAGCCGAGCTCGTGGCCGGCGCGGCCGACGCGCTGCAGGCCGCGGGCGACCGACTTCGGGCTCTCGACCTGGATCACGAGGTCGACGGCGCCCATGTCGATCCCGAGCTCGAGGCTCGAGGTTGCGACGAGGCACGGGATCCGCCCCGCCTTCAGGTCCTCTTCGATCAGGACCCGCTGCTCGCGGGCGAGCGAGCCGTGGTGCGCGCGGGCGAGCTCCTCCTCGGCCAGCTCATTGAGGCGGACGGCCAGCCGCTCGGCGAGGCGGCGGTTGTTGACGAAGACGATCGTCGAGCGGTGCTGCCTGACGAGCTCGAGGACGGCGGGGTAGATCGACGGCCAGATCGAGCGGGCGGTCGACTCGTAGCCCGACGCCATCACGACGTCGTCGTTCACGATCGGCTGCGAGAGCTCGTTCGATGTCCCAAGCTCGCGCAGGTCCTCGACGGGGACGACGACCTCGAGATCGAGTTCCTTGCGCGTGCCGGCGTCGACGAGCTGGATCGGCCGATCCCCGGAGACGAAGCGGCCGATCTCCTCGAGCGGACGCTGCGTCGCTGACAAACCGATGCGCTGCATCGGTTTGTCCAGAAGTGCGTCAAGACGTTCGAGGGAGAGAGCGAGGTGGGCGCCGCGCTTCGTGCCCGCCACGGCGTGGACCTCGTCGACGATCACGGACTCGATTCCGCGGAGCGTCTCGCGCGCCTGCGAGGTCAGCATCAGGTAGAGCGACTCCGGCGTCGTGATCAGGATGTCGGGCGGCTCCTTCACGAGCTCGCGGCGCTCCTTCTGCGTCGTGTCGCCGGTGCGGACGCCGACGCGGAGCTCGGACTTGATCCCGGCGAGCGGCCCGCGGAGGTTCCGCTCGACGTCGTAGTTGAGCGCTTTCAGCGGCGAGACGTAGAGGAGGCGCAGGCCCGTTCCCGGCGCACGGTCGAGCCGGTCGATCCCGTACAGAAAGGCGGCGAGCGTCTTCCCGGAGCCGGTCGGCGCCTGGATCAGGACATGGCCGCCGGATGCGATCGCGGGCCAGCCGGCCGTCTGCGCCGGGGTCGGGCCGGCGAACGCACGCTCGAACCAGTCCCGCGTCTTCTCGGAGAAGGGCGCGAGTGGGTCCACCCACTCAGCCTAGCGAGGCGTTGACTCGCCACGAAGAGGCTTGTAGCGTCGCGCACAACGACCGGCTCAGGTAGCGGCACCGACGCGGAGGAGCTAGATGTCGACGAACAAGCCCGAACCGCTGAAAGCGCCCTACAAGGGCGGGAACGCTGTCGTGGGCGAGGCCCTGCGTGCCTTCTTCCTCAGCCTCCTCGACGAGCAGAACCTCTACGAGTACCACCAGGACCGCGGCGCCTACATCAACGAGCACGTGACGAACGTCGAGGCGAAGAAGCTGCTGAAGTCGGCGGCGTTCATCAACATCGAGAAGCACATCCTGGCGGTCAAGGGCTCGGCGCGGGCGAAGGTGCTCTTCGTCGTCTGCCCGCCGTACTGATATCTGAGGAGGCTGATCATGGGCGACGACGAGGACACTGGTCCGATCACGGGCGGCAACCGGCCACCGCCGAGCCGGGAGATCGGCGAAGAGTTGCAGCGCTTCTTCCTCGAGCTGCTAGAGGGCGACAACCTCAAGCGTTACCAGGGCGGCGACGAAAGCCGCGACGAGTACCTCAGCCAGCGCCGCAGCGGCCTCGGTGACGACGCCTGGCGGCTCATCTCCTCGGGCGACCTGCGCGAGATCGAGGGGCACATCGGCCAGATCCAGAGCCAGCGCGCGGTGATCGTCTACGTCGTCTGCCCGCCCATGTGACGGGCAGCCTCGTCGTCGTCGGCACGGGGATCGGGCCAGCGCGGCTGACCGCCGAGGCGCGGGCCGCGATCGAGGCTGCCGACCGCGTGCTGCACCTGATCCCGGACCCGATCTCGGTGGAGGCGGTCGAACGCCTGAACCCGCGCGCGCAGTCGCTCGAGCACTGCTACGTCGAGGGGCAGCACCGCCGCGAGGCGTACACGCGCATGGTCGAGGAGATCCTCGAGCCGGTCCGGGCCGGCGAGCGCGTCTGCGCCGCGTTCTACGGCCATCCCGGCGTCTTCGTCCTGCCCTCGCACGACGCGGTCAAGCAGGCGCGTCTGGAGGGCTTCGAGGCGACGATGCTGCCGGGGATCTCCGCCGAGGACTGCCTCTTCGCCGACCTCGGCGTCGATCCCGCCGAGGCCGGCTGCCAGAGCTACGAGGCGACACGCTTCCTGGAGCGACGGCCGACGATCGAGCCGCGGGCGGCGCTCGTGCTCTGGCAGATCGGCGTCGTCGGGACGGCGAACCACTCGGCCGAGCCGGTCGCGCCGCGGCTCGGTGAGCTCGTCGACCGCCTCCGTGAGCTGTATCCCGCCGAGCACGAGGTCGTCGTCTACGAGGCGTCGTCCTTCGTCGGGATAGCGCCGCTGATCCGGCCGACGCCGCTCGCTGACCTTGCCGCCGCCGTTACCCCGGCGTCGACGCTGTACGTCCCGCCCCTCGATCGGCCCTGAGCCGCCCGGCGGCGACGACGTTCCCCTTCGCCTCGTAGAGCTCGAGCGCGCCAGCTGCGGCGAGGCCGGCCTCGCTGTCGCGGCCGGATGCGGTCAGCGACGCCGCGAGCGCCTCCAGTGCCTCCGCCGCGAAGTACGGCGAGTCCGTCGCCGTCGCCAGCTCGACCGCTTCGCGGGCGACCGTCTCCGCGCGGGCTCCCGCCCCGAGGCCGGCAGAGGCCTTCGCGCGGGCGACCCGCCAGGCGATCTGCGCGTGGATGTCCTCCGAAGCGGCGTTGCGCTCGCTCGTCGCGGCGAACCGCGCCGCCTCCTCGAAGCGGCCCTCCGCGACCAGCGTCTCCGCCAGCTGTGCTGCGACCGAAGCGAGGTTCGCGACCTGTCCTGCCCGCTCGAGCTGAGCGAGCGCGTCGCGGAGCGCCTGCTCCGCAGCCGCACCGTCGCCCGCGAGCAGGTCGATCGCGCTCGTCCAGGTGCTGATCGCGGCGAGGCCGACGCTGCGGCCGAGCGAGTCCAGGATCTCCGTCCCCGCCGCCGCCTGGCGGCGCGCCTCGTCGAAGTCGCCCGCCATCGCCGCTAGGAAGGCCGCGATCAGGAGGAGCATCCCCTTCGCCGAGGTGTCCTCGCTCATGTGCTCGACCGTGCGCGCGATCGAGCGGCGGCCGTCCTCGACGGGCAGCGGCCCGATGATCGCGGCGAAGCCGAACTGAACCGCGACGTTGGCCTCCAGCCGCTCGTCCCCTGCTCTCCGGGCGTGCGCGAGCGCACGCTCGAGCGCGTCCTGCATCGGGACGATCTGGCAGCGCCACCAGTACGCCTCGGCCAGCTGCGCGAGCAGCCTGGCGACGGTCGCGTCGTCGCCGCCGGCCTCGAACGCCGGCAGAGCGCGCGCGACCTCCGCCGCCAGCTCGTCCATCTGCAGCTCGCCCCGCGAGAGGAAGCCGATCCGCGCCAGGCCGAGGCGTGCTCGAACGGCACTCCGCTCGTCACCGGCAGCCACTGCGCCCTCGACGGCGCGCTCGAAGGTCCACTCCGCCTCGCCGGCGAGCCCGAGCTGCATCTGCGCATCGGCGAGGTCGAGCAGGCGCTCGGGCGTCGGCTCGAGCGCGGCGGCGCGGCCGAGCAGGCCCGACGCCGCGGACGCGTCGCCCCGGATCAGCGCGCGGCGGCCGGCCCGCGTCAGCCGGTCGGCGGCCCGCGCCGCGAGCGCCGCTTCGACCGGCCCGGCCGGACCCAGCTCGAGCCGGAACGACCGCGCCTGCTCGAGGTGATGGCCGATGATCTCGTCGAGCTCCGAGCCCTCGCGCTGCTCGGCCCAGGCGGCGAAGCGCTCGTGCAGCTCGGAGCGGAGCTGCTTCGAGATCGAGTCGTAGGCGGCGTCGCGGATCAGGATGTGGCCGAAGCGGAAGCCGTCCTCGCCGGCGAACGTGCGCACGTCGGGCTTGATCAGCCCCTTGCGGACGAGTGCCTGGAGGCGGCCCGCGACCTCGCCCACCTCCTCCGGCGGCGAGAGGTCGGCGACCGCGCCCCACCAGAACACCTGGCCGATCACCGCAGCCCGCTGCAGCACGGACAGCTCGGCCTCGTCGAGTCGGTCGAGGCGTGCCGCGAGCACCGCCTGCACGGTCTCGGGGACGCGCAGCGAGTCGACGGCCGCGAGCGGCTCGAGCCGGCCGTCGCGCTCGACGAGGACGCCGTCCTCGACGAGCATCCGCAGCATCTCCTCGAGGAAGAGCGGGTTGCCGCCGGTCGCCCGGCCGACGGCGTCGGCGGCCTCCGGGTCGAGTGGCCCGGCGAGGTTCTCGAGCAGCGTGCGCGCGTGCTCGCGCGGCAGCGGGGAGAGCTGGATCGTCGTTCCCGCCCAGGCGGGCCGCACCTCGGCGAGGTCGGGCCGCGCGAGGCAGCAGACGAGGATCGGCGCGTCGCGGCTCCAGCCGGCGAGGTACTCGACGAGGTCGAGGAACGCCGGCTCGGCCCACTGGATGTCGTCGAGCACGAGCACGAGTGGCCGCTCGCGCGCCAGCGTCTCGAGCAGGTGGCGGATCGCCCAGTAGAGCTCGTCGCTGCGGGAGCGCGGCTCGGCGCGGCCGACCGCCTCCAGGATCCGCTCGTGCGCCGTCACCCCGTCCGGCTCGCCGCCGAGGACGCGCTCGAGGTCGAGGTCGCGGACGACCTCCACGAGCGGCCAGTACGTGATCCCGTTGCCGTACGGGAGGCAGCGTCCCTCGAGCGCGAGTGTGTCCTCGCCCGCGCTCGCGATCAGCTCGGCAGCGAGGCGCGACTTGCCGACGCCCGGCTCGCCGACGATCGTGACGATCCGGCAGGCGCGGTCGGCGACCACCCGCTCGAGCTCGGCCAGGAGCGCGTCGAGCTCGGCGCCGCGGCCGACGAGCGGCGAGTCCATCCGGCGCGCGACCCCGGCCGCCTCCGGCTCGACGTCGAGCAGGCGCCAGGCGTCGACGGGCTCCGACTTTCCCTTCAGCTCGAGCGCGGGCACCTGTTCGACGGTGACGGCGTCGCGAACGAGGCGGATCGTCGCGTCGCCGACGAGGATCTCACCGGGAGTCGCGGTCGCCTCCAGCCGTTGCGCGACGACGACGGCGTCGCCGGTGGCGAACGGATCGCCCTGCGCCGGGTCGCCGGCGAAGACCTCGCCGGTATGGACGCCGGTGCGAACGCCGATCCGGATCCCGAAAGCCCGTTCGAGCTCGTCGTTCAGGCGCGCGAGCTCGCCGCGCAGCTCGACGGCGGCGCGCACGGCCCGCAGGGCATCGTCCTCGTGCACGACGGGAATCCCGAAGACGGCGAGCACCGCGTCGCCGACGAACTTCTCGATCGTGCCGCCGTGGCGCTCGAGCACGACCTGCGCCGTCTCGTGATAGCGCGACCAGACGCCCCGGAGCGCCTCCGGGTCGAGTTGCTCGCCGAGCGGCGTCGAGTCCGCGACGTCGCAGAAGACGAGCGTCACCGTCTTCCGGACCATAAAGGCGAGTGTAGGGCGGTTTCCGCGCTGTTACTAGGACGCGGCGAAGAGCAGGAACTGCGTGAAGGCGGCCGGCGAGAAGTTGTTGTCGCTGACGAGGATCAGCGAGCGGCGGCCGTCGGGCAGGTCGGGGCCGAACGTCATTCCCTCGATGTTGTCGAGCGGGATCCCGAGCGCGTCGAGGTCGAGCAGCAGCGCCTTCTCGACCGGCTCGATCGTGCCGAGCAGCAGCGCGAGGCTGTCGAAGCCGTTGACGTCGTCCGCGCCCGAGAGGTCGACGTCGTAGAGCTTGATCGTGTTCCCCGTTCCCGGCGCGCCGACCGAGAACGAACGCTCCATCGCGATCAGGTTCTGGTTGCCGAGCGGCAGCAGCTCGACGAGGCCGTTGACCGCGAACTGGTTCGCAGGCACGGGCGGCTCGGCGATCGGATCGGTCGGGTAGACGAACTGCCGGTCGAGCTCGCGCCGCGCGACGATCCCGGGGCTGCGGAAGTCGTAGCGGAGGATGCGGGCCGGGCTGCCGGCGGCGACGGTCGCGGGCGGGCCGTCCTGCACGAGCGCCGCTTCGGTGCCGGTGAAGAGGAAGCGGCCGTTCGGCGTCATCCCGGCGCTCTCGAAGCCGAGGTTCTGGCGCACGCCGCGCGTCCCGGCGGCGTTCGGCGAGAACGCGGAGGGCACCGGCAGCTCGCGGAACTGGCGCCCGCCGAGCCCGAACTCGCGCACCCACGGGTCGATCAGCCGGCTCGCGAAGCCCTCGGAGGTGATCACGAGCGTGTCGTCCCTCGTCAGCGTCAGCCCCTCCGGATCGAGGCTCAACGCCTCGAAGGGCTGCCCGTTCGCGTCGCGCAGCGTCGTCACGCCGGCGATCCGCACCGCAGGAGCGCCGCCGGTGACGTCGATCCGCAGCGTGTAGAAGCGCGCGTTGACCTGGTCGTCGGAGATGACGTAGAAGACGTCGACGGCGCTCGTCGTAGGCGATGCTCGAGAGGCCGCCGAACGTCGTGCCCTGGAACTGGGTCGCGGTCGGGAAGATCTGCTCGCCGAGGAACTCGAGCTCCGTCGACGGCGCCGCCTGCGCCGGGCCGGCCGCCACGAAGGCGACGCGACCGCCAGGACGAGCCTCATCACACCGGTCTTCATCCCGTCGGCACCGTACTACGCCAGCAGATAGACCGAGAAGGCGATCGCCAGCACGACGGCGACGAGCGCTGCGACGGCGATCTGGACGCCGCTGAGAGCGAGCCAGGGCGTCCGCTCGCTCTGTCCGCGCTCGGCCTCGTCGACGAGCTCCTCGGTCTTCTGGATCGGGTCGGCCATGTCGGAGGCATACCCCGCGGCGGTAGGATCGAACCGTGCACAGCTCGTCACTTCCTGCTGCGCTGCACTTCACCGGGAACGCGGAGGCCGACCGGCTGATCGCCGCCGAGCCGCTCGCGCTCCTGATCGGCTTCGTGCTCGACCAGCAGGTGACGGTGCCGACCGCCTTCCTCGGTCCGCTTGAAGCTGCAGCAGCGGCTGGGCGCGCTCGACGCGGCCGCGATCGCCGCGACCGACCCGGAGCGGCTGCTGGAGGTGTTCCGCGAGAAGCCGGCGATCCATCGCTTCCCCGGCAACATGGCGAAGCGCGTCCAGGAGCTCTGCGCGGTCGTCGCGGAGGACTACGACGGCGACGCCGGCCGCGTCTGGGGCGACGCCACGGACACCGCCGACCTGAAGCGCCGGATCGAGGCGCTGCCCGGCTTCGGCGAGATGAAGGTGAAGGCGCTCGCGTCGGTGCTGGCGCGCCGGTACGGCAACGAGCTGGCGGAGCCGCTCGTCCCGGATCACCCGATGCTCGGCGACGTCGACTCGCCCGAGGCGCTGGCCGAGTACCAGGCCGCGAAGCGCGCGTACAAGGCGCAGCTCCGGGCCGCGGCGGGTTGATCGAGCTCAGGCTCTACCGCGACGGCGGGCAGACCGCGGTCGAGGTCGCACACCAGGTCGCGGAGTTCCTCGGCGCCGCCCGGACGAGCCTCGAGCTCGCGCTCTACGACATCCGGCTGCACGACGACGCGGCCGAGATCCTCAAGGGGGCGCTGGTCGATGCGCAGGCGCGCGGCGTCACCGTGCGGCTCGTCTACAACGTCGACCATCCCGGGCCGGTCCCGGTGCCGCCGCCTCCGAAGACCGCGCCGGAGCTCGCTCGAGGCGCTGCCGATCGAGACGCGGCCGATTCCCGGCGTGCCCGACCTGATGCACCACAAGTACGTCGTCCGCGACCGCGAGAGCATCTGGACGGGCTCGATGAACTGGTCGCAGGACTCGCTGGTCGCGGCAGGAGAACGTGATCGCGATCGTCGACTCGCGCGAGCTCGCGCACGCGTACGGGCTCAACTTCGACGAGCTCTGGGAGACCGGCGACGTGATCGGCTCCGGGCACGTCGAGCCGCGGCCGGTCGACGTCGGCGGGATCGAGGTGCGGCCGTGGTTCACGCCGGAGCACGGCGAGGCGCTCGCGCACCGGATCGCGAAGCGGATCGGCCAGGCGAAGCGGCGCGTCCGGATCGCGTCGCCCGTGCTCAGCTCCGGCCCGATCCTCGGCACGCTCGCCGAGGTCTGCTCGGACGGGAAGGTCGACGTCGCCGGTGTCGTCGACGACACGCAGGTCGACGGCGTCCTCTACCAGTGGCGGCTGAACGGGAACGCGAGCTGGAAGGTGCCGGCGCTGCGGCGGTTCCTCGAGACGGCGGGATTCGCCGGCAAGCCGTCGACGAAGTGGGCGCCCGACACGGTGCACGACTTCATGCACGCGAAGATCACCGTCGCCGACGACATCTCCTTCCTCGGCAGCTTCAACCTCTCCCACTCCGGCGAGCTGAACGCCGAGAACGTGCTCGAGATCAAGGACGCCGCGATCGCGGACCGGCTGGCCGCGTTCGTGGACGAGATCCGCGCGCTCTATCCGCTCGTCACCCTTCCGGAGGACAAGTCTCAGGTCGCAGCGGCATCTCCCCTTCTGTGACGAGAATCGCCGTCCTCTGCCTCGCCGCGCTCGCGCTCGGCGCCGCAGCCGCCTCGGCCGGCCGGGTCGCCGGCGCGCCCGCGTGCCCCGTCTTCCCGGCGTCGAGCGCGTGGAACCAGCGCGTCGACAAGCTGCCGGTGGCGCCGAACTCCGACCGCGTCGTCGCCGCGATCGGCGTCGACGACCACGTGCACGCCGACTTCGGCTCCGGGCTCTGGGAGGGCGGCCCGATCGGGATCCCGATCACGGTCGTCGGCAAGGGCCAGGCGAAGTTCGCGCGTCTCCTTCGAGTACGCGGGCGAGTCGGACAAGGGCCCGTATCCGATCCCGACGAACGTCGCGATCGAGGGCGGCCGCCAGGCCGACGGCGACCGGCACGCGCTGATCGTCGACCGCGACAGCTGCAAGCTCTACGAGCTGTTCGCGCTCTATCCGACCGCGGGCGGCGGCTGGCGCGCCGGCTCGGGCGCGATCTTCGACCTCCGCTCGAACAAGCTGCGGCCGGCCGGCTGGACGTCCGCCGACGCCGCCGGGCTCGCGATCCTCCCCGGCCTCGCGCGCTACGAGGACGTCGCCCGCGGCCGGATCGACCACGCGCTCCGCTTCACCGTCCGGGACACGCGCCGCGCCTACGTCTGGCCGGCACGCCACTTCGCGAGCGACAAGACCGATCCGAGCCTGCCGCCGATGGGGATGCGCTTCCGCCTGAAGAAGAGCTACCCGATCGGCGGCTTCCCGCGCCAGGCGCGGATCGTGCTCCAGGCGCTGAAGGAGTACGGGATGATCGTCTCCGACAACGGCTCGAACTGGTACCTCAGCGGCGCGCCGCACCCGAAGTGGTCGAACGACCAGCTGCACACGCTGCACCGCGTCCCCGGCTCGGCCTTCGAGGTCGTCGACGGGACGAAGCTGAGCCCAAGCCGTAGCATCCGGCCCGTGCGGCCCCGCCCCGACCGGATCGAGCGCCTGCCGGAGCAGTACTTCACGACGCTCCTCGCGCGCGTGCTCGCGGCCGGGCCGGACGTGATCGACGTCGGCCGCGGCAACCCCGACGTGCCGCCGCCGCCGCACGTGCGTCGAGGCGCTCGTCGAGTCGGCGCGCGAGCCGCCCGCCGATCCACGGCTACCCGCCGTTCGCCGGGCTGCGGGTGACGAAGGAGGCGATCGCCGACCGCTACGCGAGCGTCTACGGCGTCGAGCTCGACCCGGAGCGCGAGGTCGCGTTCCTGCCCGGGACGACGACGGCGCTCGTCGAGCTCGCGCTCGTGCTCGCGCGAGCGCGGCGACCGGATCCTGCTCCCGGACCCCGGCTACCCGGACTACAACTCCGCGGTCGCGCTGGCCGGCGCCGAGCGGGTTGCGCTGCCGCTCGGCGAGGACGGCCGACCCGACTGGGCGGGAGCGCCGCGCGAGCGCGTCGCCGCCGTCTATCTCAACTACCCGGCGAACCCGGCCGCGGTCGCGGCGCCGCCCGGCGTGTTCGCCGAGGCGGTCGCCTTCGCGCGCGAGACGGGCGCCGCGATCGTCCACGACTTCGCCTACGGCGACCTCGTCTTCGACGGCCGCCGTCCCGAGAGCTTCCTCGCCGAGCCCGGGCGCGCGCGACGTCGGCGTCGAGATGTTCTCGCTCTCGAAGAGCTACGGCATGGCCGGCTGGCGGCTCGGCTTCGTCGTCGGCAACGCCGAGATCGTCGCGCGGCTGAACCTCGTCTCCGAGCACGCCCGCTCCGGGGATCTTCGTGCCGCTCCAGCGAGCCGCGATCGCGGCGCTGACCGGGCCGCAGGAGACGGTCGAGGAGCGGCGCGCGCTCTACGAGCGGCGGCGCGACCGCGTGCTCGCCGCGATCCCGGGCGCACGCTGCGAGGGCACGTTCTTCGTCTGGTTCCCGCTCCCGAACGGGCTCACCTTCGAGCGTGCTGTTGGACGAGCACCGCGTCGCCGTCGCACCGGGCGAGGGCTTCGGCGAGGGCGGCCGCGGCTTCGCCCGCATCTCGCTCGCGACCCACGGACGAGGCGCTCGACGAGGGTCTCGCGCGGCTTCGGCAGGCGTTCGCGCGCGAGTAGAGTCCGCGCCGTGTTCGAGGATCTGCTGCGGCAGTGGGACGGGGAGCACGTGGTCGTCCGCTACGACGAGGCGACGGGGACGTGGATCTTCGTCTGCATCCACTCGACCCGGCTCGGCCCGGCGATGGGCGGCACCCGGCTGAAGACGTACGAGGAGCCGGCGCAGGCACTCGAGGACGGGCTCCGGCTCGCGGCCGGGATGACGCGCAAGCTGGCCGTGCTCGGCCTCCCGTGCGGCGGCGGCAAGGCCGTGCTCGCGGTGCCGGAGGTGCCCTGCCGGTGACGAGCGGCGGCGCCTGCTTCGAGCGCTACGGCGACCTGATCGAGTCGCTCGGCGGCAGCTACGTGACCGGCCCGGACGTCAACACCGGCGACGCGGACATGGACGTGATCGGCGAGCGGACCGACCACGTCTTCTGCCGCAGCCTCGAGAACGGCGGCTCGGGCGATCCGAGCGTGCACACCGCGCTCGGCGTCTTCCACGGCATCCGCGCGACGCTCGCGCACGCGCTCGGATCGGACGATCCGGCCGGCCGGACGGTGCTCGTCCAGGGCACCGGCTCCGTCGGCGCGAAGCTCGCGCGGCTGCTGCTCGACGCGGGGGCGATCGTGCTCGTCAGCGACGTCGACGAGGAGCGCGCGCGGGCGACAGGCGGCGACGCCGGTCGCTCCCGACAGCGCGCTCGAGCTGGAGTGCGACGTCTATGCGCCCTGCGCGCTCGGCGCGACGCTCAACGCCGATTCGATCCCGCGGCTGCGCTGCCGCGTCGTCGCCGGCGGCGCGAACAACCAGCTCGCGACGCCGGCGGACGGCGAGCGCCTGCGGGCCGCCGGGATCCTGTACGCGCCCGACTACGTGATCAACGGCGGCGGCGCCCTGCACGGGATCGGGCTCGAGAGCGCTCGGCTGGGACGCCGACCGGCTCGAGCGCGAGGTCGCCGGGATCGGCGACACGCTCAGCGGGCATCTACCGGCAGGCCGACGCGGCCGGGATCACGACGAGCGAGGCGGCCGAGCGGCTCGCGGCCGAGCGGCTCGCACAGGCGTAGAGAATCGCAGTCGCATCCGCGCTAGCATCGGTTCATGAGGCGTCGGTTG
This sequence comes from uncultured Gaiellaceae bacterium, assembly GCA_963738795.1. Lineage (GTDB taxonomy): Bacteria > Actinomycetota > Thermoleophilia > Gaiellales > Gaiellaceae > Gaiellasilicea. Next base: position 341,123 of record CAVTXQ010000005.1, read on the forward strand.
TTCCTGCTCGCCGTGGTCGTCGCGACCGCGACGGCCGGCATCGGCTCGGCCACGACGGCCCCGGCGGAGCGGCTGACGATCCCGTATCTGTCAGGCGGGGCCGGCGTCTACCTCGACGGCGACGGCCGGCCGCTCACGAGCGAGGGTGCGCCGCGCGTCCCCGGCATCCACGTCCGGCCGCCGGTGACCGCGCCGGTGCCGAAGCCGCAGCCGGTTCCGGCGCCCGTGCCGGTGCCCGTCCCGCAGCCGCCTGAGCCGCAGCCGACGCTGCCGCCCAGCACGACTCCGATCCCGATTCCGGCGCCACCGCCCGAGGGGTACCACCGGCCCGAGCTCGTCGCCGCGGTCGCCGTCCTGCGGTGAAGACGGTGTTCTGCCGCACCGACGCCGCCTGGCCGCAGGACACCCCGCAGCTCGCGAGCGCGACCGGCTACTGGCGCTGGGGCGGCTCCGAGATCACGATGCGAACCTGGCGCTGCGAGGGGATCGCCCAGGAGAAGATCGGCACGGAGGCGTTCGCCAGGGGCCTGTTCGTGCTCGCGCACGAGGCCGCCCACGCGATCGGCCTCGGCGACGAGTGCGACGCCGACAAGCGCGCGCTCGCGACGATGGGCGCGATCAGCGCCCGCCTCGGCTGGGGGTTCGCGGTCGGCGATGCAGGCGGGCCGGCAGCTGAACGAGCTGCTGCGTCCGAACCCGCCGCCCGATCCGTACTGCATCGGCCGGCTGCCCTAGCTGCGCAGGCCGCGTGCGGTAGAGCTCGGTGCGGAGCGGGTGCCGGTAGACGCCGTCGGGTAACAGCTCGCCCAGCCGCGCGAGCAGGGCCGGCGCGCTCCGGTGTCGGGCAGCGCGGCGATCATGCTCCACGACGCAGCCTGCGCGCAGGATCTGCGCCCGGTCGAGCTCGATCGGATTCGGGAAGCTCTCTTCGACGAGCGACTCGAACGGGCCCGGGAAGGGCGTCTTCCAGAGCCCGGTGCGGACGGTCTGCTCCGGCGGCTTCTCGATCGCGGCGGCGCGGTACGCCTCCCAGAACGCCTCCGGCAGCAGCGGCTCGAAGTCGCCGTCGGCCTGGTTGAAGAGGATCGCCAGCGTCCCGCGCGGCCGGAGCACGCGCGCGATCTCGTCGAGCGTCGAGGCGGTCGCGAACCAGTGGAACGCCTCGCCGACGAAGACGGCGTCGACGGCGTCGTCCTCCAGCGGGATCGCGTCGGCCGTGCCGCGCGAGCGCCTCGGCCTCCGGCACGACGCGCTCGAGCACGGCCCGCATCCCGTCGAGCGGCTCGACCGCGATCACGCGCGCGAACCGCGGCACGAGCTGGCGCGTCAGCTTGCCGGTGCCGGCGGCGAGGTCGAGCACGACGGCGTCCGGCGCTCAGGCCGACGGCGTCGAGCGCCGCCTCCGCGTACCCAGGCCGGCCCCGCTCGTACTCCTCCGCCGCGCGGTCGAAGCTGACGGCGAGCTTGCGGCGCATGTCGTGGACTCGCTCACGCGAGTCCACGACGCGCAAACCCCTGAAGGCGGCGGCTTCGCCGCCGCGGGCGCGCGACTCCCAGCATGGAGCTACCCAACGCCGGCGAGGAGGAACGCGCGGCTCTCGCGCAGCATCTCGCGGGCGATCACGAGCCGCTGCACTTCCTGCGTCCCCTCGTAGATCTGCGTGATCTTGGCGTCGCGCATGAAGCGCTCGACCGGGTACTCCTTGATGTAGCCGTAGCCGCCGAGGATCTGCACGGCCTCGGTCGCGACCCACATCGCGACGTCGCCGCACTTCAGCTTCGCCTGCGCCGAGGCCTTCGTCAGCTCGGCGCCGTCGATGCCGGCGTCGCACATCTGGCCGAAGCGGTAGAGGAGCCCTCGCGCCGCCTCGGTCTCGGTCTCCATGTCGGCGAGCTTGGCCGCGATCAGCTGGTGCTGCGCGATCGGCTTGCCCATCGTCTCGCGCGTCTTCGCGTACTCGAGCGCGTAGTCGGTGGCGCCCTGCGCGATCCCGAGCGCCTGCGCGGCGACGCCGGGGCGCGAGCGGTCGAGGATCCGCATCGCGATCTTGAAGCCCTCGCCCTCCTCGCCGAGCAGGTTCGCGGCGGGGATGCGGCAGTCGTCGAAGGTGAGCTCGCCGGTCGTCGACCCCGAGATCCCCATCTTCGGCTCGAGCCGCGCGACCGCGAAGCCGGGCGCGTCGGACTCGACGAGGAAGGCCGAGATGCCGGAGTGACCGGCGTCCGGGTCGGTCTTGGCGAAGACGGTGTAGAGGTTCGCGACGCCCGCGTTCGTGATGAAGCGCTTGCTGCCGTTGAGGACGTACTCGTCGCCGTCGCGGACGGCTGTCGTCCGCATCGCAGCGGAGTCGGAGCCGGAGCCGGCCTCGGTCAGCGCGTAGGCGGGCAGCCACTCGCCGCTCGCGAGCCTGGGCAGGTACGCCTCCTTCTGCGCCTGCGAGCCGGCGAGCTTGAGGCCGAGCGAGCCGAGCTCCTGGACGGCGAGCAGGAGGCCGCTCGTCGCGCAGACCTTCGAGACCTCCTCGATCGCGACGAGCGCGAGCAGCGTCCCAGTGCCCGAGCCGCCGTGCTCCTCGTCGAAGAGGAGACCGAAGATCTCGTGCTCGCGGAAGAGCTCGACGATGTCCCACGGGAACTCGTGCGACTCGTCGATCTCGGCCGCGCGCGGCGCCACGCGCTCGCGCGCGAGCGTGCGGACGAGCTCGCGGATCTCACGCTGCTCGTCGGTGAGGACGTCCCAGGCCACGCGGCGATTGTACGGACGTTCCGGGCGGCTAGCGCACCCGGACCTCGACGGACGCGAGCACGCGCTCGCCCGGGCCGAGCTGGACGATCAGGACGGCGCGATACGTACCCGGCGTCCTGTAGGTGTGGCCGAGGAGGCGCGGCGGCCTCCCCTCCCCGGTACGGCTCGTTCCGTCGCCAGGGATGAACTCCCAGCTCGTCGCGGCGCGGTGGCGCTGGCGCGGAAGTTGGGCGAGAAGGGCGCCTTGCCGGTCCGCTGCGGTGGGGCCAGCCGCAGCAGCTGGTCCGTCTTCCTGCCGACCCTCACCTGCGCCTGCGCGAGGTGGCGGATCCCGATTCCGCCGAACGGGGGCTGCACGTACGCGACGAACGTCGCCGTGTAGACACCGTCCTTCGCGTAGGTGTACGAGAGCGTGGCCGGCGGCGGGCCGGTGCCCTGCTGCACCTTGCCGTCTCCGAACGCGACCTCCCAGCGCACGACCGGTTTCGCCAGCGTCGCGCGCGGCGAGAACGTGACCGCGAGCGGCGCGTCACCCCGGTCCGGGCCGGCTGTGATCGTCAGCTGGGCCGGTCCGCCGAGCGGCGTGATGCAGCGTCGGTACTCCGCCCGCGCAGCGGGCTTCGAGCCAAGGTCGTACGGCGAGCGCGGCCTCGCGTCGTAGAAGACGGCCAGCCTCGTCCGGCTCGCCGAGGTCAGAAAGCGGCAGATCCTCCTGACGAAGCCGGGATCGTCGACCTCGAGCCCCCACTCCGCCAGCGCGTACGGCTTGTCGGGATGGGCGCGGTAGAGCGCCTCGTTGGCGGCGTGCGAGGCGACGCCGCGACGGCTCGCGAAGATGTCGTTGCCGACCATGTCGACGAACGCGTCGCCGGGATAGAACTCCTGCGCCGGCCGCGGGCTCTGGGCGTCGAAGCCCGCGATCGGGTTCCAGATCACGGTCAGCGCCGACGGCGGGTTCACGGCCAGGTCGCGGCCGACGGGCCTGAGGCCGAGCCGGCGCAGCTTCGCGTCGACCTCGCCGCCGTGCAGGATCAGGTACGCGCGCCGAAATGCCTGCTTGTACGCGGCGGCGCTGTGCGACGGACCCTTCGACGTCCCGTTCGGCCGCGTCGGCGAGTAGAGGTTCTTCGGGTTGTTCATTTCCGCCAGCACCCGGACGTAGATCGGGCCGCCGTGGGCCGCGATCGCCTGGTTCAGCGCGAACAGGTAGGCGTCGCCACGCCCCGCCGCGATCTGCGCCGGTGTGATCGCCTCGCCACGCACGCGGCCCTGGTCGGTGCCGATGTGGATCATCGGAATCGGCCTCAGGCCGGCGAAGAGCCGGGCGAACGGCGAGCCCCACGTGCTCCCCTGGCCCCAGCCGAGAAAGATCTGGCGGACCTGCGACTCCTGGCCCGTCTGGCGCTCGAACCGGTCCGGCTGGCCGGCGATCCCGAGCAGCGGCTCGTTGACCGCGCCGCCGCCGGCGAAGGCGCTCGTGGCGGCGATGAGGGCGAGCACGAACGCGAGGAGCGGTAGCGGCGGCCGCATCGCCTCAGTATTCGACGAAAGTGAGACGGCGTCCAGAACGTCTAGCCATCTGGCCAGTCCCGGACGCGCGCGAGCGCCTCGCGCAGAAAGCCGTGCGTCGCGTCGAGCTCGCCTTGCCCCGAACGCTCGACGTTCGCGACGATCGTGCTGTAGGAGACGGCGTGGTGGAGCGGCGTGACGATCCGGGCCAGCTCGACCGCCTCGGCCGGGACGGCCCCGTCCCAGGCCGCCAGGTACGCGTCGAGCAGCGCCGCCCGCACCGACTCGTCGTCCACCCACTGCAGCGAGTGGAGGTCGATCAGCGGATGGGCGATGCACGCGTCCGTCCAGTCGAAGTAGGCCAGCTCGCCGTCGATCCGCGCAGCGTTGCCCGGATGGAGGTCGCCGTGGACGAGTGTCGCCGGCAGCCCGAGGGCGTCGAGGCGGCGGCACGCCTCCTTCAGCCTCGGAGCCAGGCGCTTCAGCTCGGACGTCTCCTCGGCGGTGAGACGCCCGACCGCGACAGGGTTCGCGAAGAGCAGGTCGAGCTGGGCTTCGAGCACGGGCAGGCGGCGGTCGAGACAGCCGGCCGCGAGCAGCTCGTCGACCAGGGGCTCGCTGCGGCGCTGTAGCCCGGCGAAGCGGCTGAACAGCTCGCGGCGCGTCTCGAGCGGCTCGCTCCAGCCCAGCGGCTCGTCGAACTCGGCGAGCAACAGCCAGCCGCGATCGGCGTCGACGGCGAGCGGAGCCGGCACGTAGCCGGGGAAGCGCGCGGCGAGCTCGGCCGTCACCGCCGCCTCGTCAACGAACAGCGGCAGCGGCGCCGAGACCTTGAAGAAGAGGGTGGGACCGTCCGTGCGCACGCGCAGCACCGCCGAGATGCTCCACGTCTTCACCTGCTCGATCGCGAGGACGGTGTGACCGAGCCGCGCCGTCTCGCCCTCGAGCCACTCCCGGACGCCGCCGAGCCAGCCAGGGCGCGCCCACGGCGTCCGCTCGGGCGGGACGTCGTCGCGCTCGAGCGCGTCGAGATAGCCCTCCAGCAGCGGTCGCTGGTCGTCGTCCTTCAGCCGCAGCCCGTCGAGATCGCCGCGCGTGGCCCAGCGCCCGTGCGCCGGCGCACTCCAGTTCGGGTCGGAGAGCTCGAGCTCGAAGACGGCCTCGTCGTCGTCGAACCGGAGCTGGCGCAGGAGCCACGGCCGCGTCCCGAGCCGGCGCTCGAACGCGTCGCCGATCGCGTCGGCCTGCGCGATCCAGAGGTCGCCGGCGACGACACGCGGCAGCCGCCACGCCCGGTCCGAGCGGAGCAGGAGGATGCGCGGCTCGGCCGGGTGACGCAGGGCGCCGAAGAGCTTCATCCGACGATCTGGCCGCGCACCTCGCCGAGCGGGTCGCCGCGGAGGACGACCTCGTCGCCGTCCTCGAGGAACGTCCGCTCGCTGCCGTCCTCGAGCCCGACCGGCTCGCTGCCGTTCCAGCTCAGCTCGATCAGGCTGCCCTCGCTGCCGCGCTCGGCGCCGGAGATCGTCCCCGACGCCATCAGGTCGCCCGTGCGGAGGCTGGCGCCGTTCGAGGTCGCGTGCGCGAGCTGCTGCGGCATCGTCCAGTAGAGGCCACGGGCGTTGCCGCGCGAGATCACGGTGCCGTTCAGCTCGACCTCGAGCGGCAGGTCGTAGGCCCACTCGCCGTCGACGCGGAGGTGGGACAGCGGCTCCGGGTCCTGCGGCGGCGCGGCGACGCGGCGGTCGTCGAGCAGCGCCAGCGGCGTCACCCAGGCGGAGACCGACGTCGCGAAGCTCTTGCCGAGGAACGGGCCGAGCGGGACGTACTCCCATGCCTGGATGTCGCGGGCGCTCCAGTCGTTGACGAGCACAACGCCGAAGACGTGGTCGGCAAAGGCGCTCGCCGGCACCGGCTCGCCGTGCGTGCTCGGGACGCCGACGACGAAGCCGAGCTCGAGCTCGATGTCGAGGCGCCGCGAGGGGCCGTACGCGGGCGCATCGGCGTCGGGCGGCTTGGCCTGGCCGCGCGGCCGGCGGATCGGCGTGCCGCTGACGACGACCGTGCCGGCGCGCCCGTGGTAGCCGACCGGCAGGTGGCGCCAGTTCGGCAGCAGCGGCTCCGAGTCGGGCCGGAACATCCTGCCGAGGTTCGTCGCGTGCTCGAGCGACGAGTAGAAGTCGACGTAGTCGGCGACCGTGAACGGCAGCTGCGGCGTCACCTCCGCGAGCGGGAGCGACGTCGCCGTCGGCCCGGAGCGCCCGCTCGGTCGCGCTGCTCCCAGGCGTCGCGCCCCTGCGGCAGCAGCTCGTCGAGCGAGCCCTCGACCGAGGTCGACGACCGCGTCGCCGAGCGGAAGCCGAGATGCGCGTCCGCCGCCGCGGACGAACGTGCCGAAGCCCTGGATCACAGGACGCCGAGCTCCTTCAGGTCGTCGACCGGCTCGGCGAACGAACAGCTGCCGACGGCGACGAGCTGCTCGCGGCGAACGCGTTCGAGCTCGGCGGGGCCTGCGGAGCGGTCGCGCCAGCGCAGCCCGTCCGGCCCGAGCCGGACGTCCTCGCTCAGCGCCGCCGCGTCGTCGAACGCGCACGCGGCGAGCACGTTCAGGAAGCCGTGACGTCCCGCCGCGGCGAGCGGGTGGTGCAGGCCGGCGGTCGCCTTGAAGGGCACGCCGGCGGCGCGGCAGGCGGAGAGGAACTGTCCGAGCGCGTCGGCGGTCGGCACCTCGGCGCCGCCGCAGCGCACCTTCGCCCGCAGCCCTCGCTCCGCCAGGGCGGCGATCCTCTCCTCCAGCCCCTCGCCGAGCGGGAGCTCGACGTACGCCTCGCCGTGGAGGCCGTCCAGTCCCGCGTCCCAGCGCGTCTCGACCGCCTCGGCCCGCAGGTCGCCGCCGTACGGACCGTCGAGCAGCACGGACAGCGCGCGATCCTCGCCCTCGAGCTCGTCCAGGCGCGACGCGGGCCACACGAGCCGCGCGAGCATCCACGCGTGCTCGCCGGCGCGGGCGCGGCGGTCCTCGTCCAGCGCATCGGGCGCCGAGAGGCTCGCCGGCGGGAAGGTCGGTGCGTGGTCGATCAGCGCCGTCAGCGCGGCGCGGCGGGCGTCGCTCACCGTGCCGCCAGTGCGTCGGCGGCCGCGGTCCGGAGCAGACGTGCGCGCGCGGACGACACGGTCAGCTTGAAGCCCGGCCGGTCGATCGAGAACTCGACGGCGGGCAGCGGCTGACCGGTCAGCCCGGCGGTGACGACGAGTGCCGCGAGGTAGGTGCCGAGCGGGCTGGGATGGAAGCCGTCGGGGCCGTAGAGCGGCAGGCTCGGGGTGCGGCTCCACGCGGCCTGCCAGGCCACTCCGGCCGGGTAGAGCTCGGCGCCCGCCGCCTTCGCCGCGTTCGCGTAGGACGCGATCACGTCGCCGAGGACGTTGACGCGGTACCCCTCGGGCCAGACCGTCAGCAGCGCAGGCCTAGCGCCGTGCTTGCGGGCGTGCTCGGCGAGCCGGTCGGCCCACTCGATCAGGTTCGCCTGGCTCTCGGGCAGCGCCGACGGGCCTTGCTGCATCACGACCGCGTCCCAGTCGCCGGACGCGATCTCGGCGGGGACGCGGCCGGCGTTCCAGTGATCCTCGAGGCTCATCCCGCCGGGCGCGATCGTCTCGTACTCGATCTCGGTGCCGACGCCGCGCGCGAGCGTCGCGACGACCGCGGGCAGGTCGTTCGTGTGGGTGAGGCTGTTGCCGACGAAGAGGACGCGCAGCGGCTCGGCGCCGCCGCCGTGCGGTGCCTGCGCGCAACCCGACGCCACGAGCGCCAGCAGGACGAGGAGGAACGGCGTCCGGCTGCGCATCGGCGCAGGATACGCCGAGGTCAGGCTCGGCGGACGACGATCGTGCGGCTGAAGCCTGCGAGGTAGCCCGCACCGGCCTGGTTGACGCTCATCGCGATCCGCAGCCGCGACGTCCCGCGCGGGACCGTCGCCCGAAACAGCTTCGCCGAGCGCGCGTTCAGGCGGACGCGCTTGATCGTGACCCAGCGCCCGTTTGCGGTGCGCCGCTGTAGCTGGACGCCCCGTGCCGCGAACGACCTCGCGCCGCGGACGCGGGTCGAGTAGAGCCCGCTCGCGGTCCGGCGAAGCGAGATCGCCGGACGCACGGCGACGACACTTGCGGCGCTCAGGGCGCCGCCCCACTGTGCCGCGTACGACGTGCGGATGCGCGGCTTCGCGAGCCAGCGCCAGCTGCCGTCGGCCGCGGTGAGGATGTTCGCGACCGACCGGGGCGAGCCCTCGCCGAGCGGCTGCGCGAAGATGGTCACGGTCTCGCCGGCGCGCCGCGTCGGCACGAGCCCGGAGAGCAGGATCCCGCGGCCGTAGACGACCCGGAGCGCGGGAATCGTGAGGGTGACGCCGACGGTGGTGAACGAGGCGTTGGCGCCCCGCGTCGTACCGGCGTCGTTCCGAGCCACGAGCCGGTAGTGGTAGGTGGTTCCCGGCCGGAGGCCCGACACCGCCGCGCTGACGGCGCGCGCTGTGCCGCCCGAGCCCGCGCTCCGCGAGGTCGTCTGGGAGCCGTAGCCCGTGGTCGTGCCGTACTCGAACCACCAGCTCGTCGACCGTGTGCGCGGGTCGACCGAGCCGACCAGCGTCGCGGTCGTCGCGGTCGTGTCCCGCGCCGCCTCGGTGCGAACGACCGGCTGCAGGGCGGTGCTGAAGGTCCGGTCGCGGCCGGCCGTCGTCCCGGATGCGTTCGTCGCGACGAGGCGATAGTGGTACGTGACGCCCGTCCGCAGCCGCGTCACCGACGCGTTCACCCGCGTGGCGCCTGTCCCCGAGCCGGCGCTCCTGACCGGCGTCCTCGTGCCGTAGCTCGTCGTCGTCCCGTAGTCGAAGTACCAGTTCGTCGCCTGGCCGTTCGGGGTGATCGTGCCGTTCAGCCGCGCCGACGTCGGCGTCACCGACGACGCTGCGTCGGTCGCGACGGTGGGCGCTCCGAACGTCGCGAAGGTCCGGTCGGCGCTGCGGCTGGTGCCGGCATCGCTCGTCGCGACGAGCCGGAAGTGGTAGGTACGGCCGCGGGCGAGGTTCGCCAGTGCGGCGGAGACACCCACCGCGCTGCCGCCGGAGCCGGCGTCCTTCACGGCCGTCTTCGTGCCGTAGCTCGTGCTCGTCCCGTACTCGAAGAACCACGTCGTCGCACGACCGTTCGGGTCGACGCTGCCGTTGAGCGTCGCGGAGGTCGGGGTGACGCCGGTCGCCGCACTCGTGGCCACGACCGGTGCGGCCAGGGTCGTGAAGATCCCGTCGGCGCCGCGGCTCGTGCCCGCGCCGTTGGTCGCGACGACGCGGTAGTGGTAGGTCGTGCCGGCGGCGAGCCCGGCGAGCGCGCGGGACACGGCGACGTTGGCCGAGCCCGAGCCCACACTCGCGCTCGCCGACTGCGAGCCGTAGCTCGTGCTCGTGCCGTACTCGACGTGCCACGTCGTCGCCTGCGCGCCGGGATTGACGGTGCCGCTCACCGTCGCCGAGGTCGGCCCGACCGCGCTGACGGGGCCGGTGATCGCGGTCGGTGCCGCCGCGATTGCCGCAGCGCCGGCGACGACCCAGGCCAGCGCCGAGGCCGTGAGGAGACCTGCGATCAGGAGACTCCTGCGGATGGCGGAAGCAAATCGTGCCGCCGTTAAGACGATGCTAGGAGAGTGGAAGGTTTCTGTACGGTCAACGCCGTGATTCTCGAGAACGGGGTCGTCCGCACGCTCGATCCGTCGCTCCCGGCGGGGCGGGCGCTCGCGATCGCCGGCGCGTACGTCGCCGGCGGCGTCGGCGTCCACGAGACCGCGCTCGCCAGCCCCGAGGTCGTCAATCTCGGCGGCCGGTGCGTCCTCCCCGCCTTCACCGACTCCCACGTCCACTTCCCGACGTGGTCGCTGGCGCAGCGGCAGGTGAAGCTGGACGGCTGCGCGTCGATCGAGGAGGCGCTCGACCGCGTTCGCGCGGCCGAGGTCGCGCCGGGGCGCTGGCTGCGCGGGTACGGCTGGCGCGACGGCGACTGGAGCCCGGGCGCCGCGCCGACGAAGGAGTTGCTCGACGCCGTCACGGGCGAGACACCGGCGATCCTGATCTCGAAGGACTACCACTCGGTCTGGCTCAACTCGGCGGCGCTCGCCGCTGCGGGCGGCGACCTCGAGGTGCACGGAGGCGTCGTCGAGCGCGACGCGGCGGGCGAGCCGACGGGGATCCTGCGCGAGGAGTCGGCGTGGCGCTTCCGCGACCGCTACGTGCTCACGACCGAGGACGAGTGGGTCGATGCGACGCGCGCAGGGCTCAAGCTGGCGAGCTCCCGCGGCGTCGGCGCGATCCACGACAAGGACGGTTGGCTCGGCGCGCCCGGGATCTTCCAGCGCCTGCGCGACGAGGGCAACCTGTCGCTCCGGGTCTGGGGCTCGATCCCGCACGAGCAGCTCGACTCGGCCGCCGCGCTCTCGCTGCGCTCCGGCTTCGGCGACGACCACCTGCGGATCGGCTACCTGAAGTGCTTCATGGACGGCACGCTGGGCTCGCAGACCGCACTGATGACCGACGGCACCGGGGTCGAGATCACGAGCCGCGCCGAGCTGGAGGAGATCGTCCGGCGCGCCGCCGAGCGCGGCTGGCCGGTCGGGGTCCACGCGATCGGCGACCAGGCGAACCGCAACGCGCTCGACGCGTTCGAGGCGACGCGGGAGGCGTGGGAGCCGAAGGGCCTGCGGCACCGGATCGAGCACGCGCAGTGCCTCGCGGCCGAGGACCTGCCTCGCTTCGCGGCGCTCGGGATCGCGTGCTCGGTGCAGTTCTCGCACGCGCCGTCCGACCGCGACCTCGCCGACCGGCTCTGGGCCGACCGGCTCGACGGAACCTACGCGTTCCGCTCGCTGCTCGACTCCGGCGCGCTCGTCGCGAACGGCTCCGACGCGCCGGTCGAGGAGCTCGACCCGCTCGCCGGAATCGCCGCCGGCGTGCTCCGCTCGATCGACGAGCGCCCGGCGTGGCGGCCGGAGGAGGCGCTGACGGTCGAGCAGGCGCTGCACGCGACCTGCGTCGCCCCGACCTTCCTCTCCGGCGACGAGCGCCGCCGCGGCCGGCTGATCCCGGGCCTGCTCGCCGACCTGGTCGTGCTCGACCGCGACCCGCTGGCCGTCGAGCCGGAGGAGCTGCGCGACCTCCAGGTCGTCGCGACGATGGTCGGCGGCCGCTGGGTGCACAACCCGCCGCCCTGGGACTGAACTAGCTGCGCAGGCTTCGAATCTGCAGAAGCAGATCCGAAGCGCGCAAGACCCCTAAAGGGGCCCGCTTCGCGGCCCCGAGCTCAGGAGCGCTCGGCCCATACCTGAGCCAGCTCGACGAGCATCGCGGCCGCGGCGGCCATGTCCTGCACGCTCGCCCACTCGCGGCGGGAGTGGTACTCGGAGCCGCCGGTGAAGAGGTTCGGCGTCGGCAGGCCGCGTTGCGAGAGGCGGGCGCCGTCGGTGCCGCCGCGGATGATCGTGTGCACGGGCTCGACGCCCAGCCGGCGCACCGCTTCCACCGCCGCCTCGATCACCTCGGGGTGCCGGTCGATCACCTCGCCCATGTTCCGGTACTGCTCTTCCTCCTCGATCTCGACGGCCGCGCGAGGCTCGCGCTCGCGGATCTCGCCGGCGAGCCGGCGGATCAGCTCGAGATGCTCGCCCATCTTGGCCGCATCGTGATCGCGGACGATGAACTCGACACACGTCTCCTCGGCGCCGCCGACGATCTTGTGCGGATGGACGAAGCCCTCGCGCTCCTCGGTCGTCTCGGGCGAGAGCCCGTCGCGCGGGAAGGCGGCGACGAAGTCGGCGGCGAGCTTGACCGCGTTCACGAGCTGTCCCTTCGCCGTCCCGGGATGCGTCGACCTGCCGCGGATGGCGACGACGACCTTCGTCGCGTTGAACGTCTCCGCCTCGATCTCGCCCAGCTCGGCGCCGTCGAGCGTGTAGGCGTAGCGGGCGCCGAACGCGTCGATGTCGAGGTGGTCGGCGCCGCCTGCGACCTCCTCGTCGACCGTGAAGCAAACCTTGATCGGAGCGTGCTCGAGCTCCGGGTGCCGCTTCAGGTACGCGACCGCGGCCATGATCTCGGCGACGCCGGCCTTGTCGTCGGCGCCGAGCAGCGTCGTGCCGTCGGTCGTGACGATGTCGTGGCCGACCTTCCTCTGCAGCAGCGGCAGCTCGGCCGGGTCGAGGACGACGCCCTCGCCGGGAAGCTCGATCGTGCCGCCGTCGTAGCCCTCGTGCACGATCGGGTCGACGCCGGTGGCGGTCACGTCGGGCGAGGTGTCGACGTGTGCGATCAGGCCGATCGCCGGGGCCGACTCCTTGCCCGGGCAGCGAGCCGTAGACGTAGCCGTGCTCGTCGAGGCGCACGTCGTCGAGACCGATCTCGTTCAGCTCGTCGCGGAGCAGCCGTGCAGAGGTCGAGCTGCTTCTCGGTCGACGGTGAGGCGTCGACCTCGTACGCCGACTGCGTGTCGATGCGCGACATAGCGGAGGAAGCGGTCGAGCACGTCGGCCGCGAGCTCCTCCGCGAGCGGAGTGACGAACTGTGCTTTAGGAGAGGTCGCCAAGGCGGGTGTAGAGCTCCTTGATCGTGTCGACGCCGCGCGGGAAGAACTCGACGAGCATCCGCTCGTTCGGCGAGTGGACGTTGCTCTCGGGCAGCGCGAAGCCGGTCAGGATCGTCGGGATGCCGTTGTCGGCGAGCGCGGGCACGATCGGCAGGGTGCCGCCGGAGCGGGTGAGGATCGGCCTGATCCCGAAGGCGTGCTCGAACGCGTCCTGCGCGATCTTGATCACGGGTGCGTCCGCGGCGACGAGTCCCGGCCGCGTCGAGCCGGGCAGCTCCTCGACCTCGATCGTCGCGCCGTCGGGCGCGGCCTCGTGCAGCAGGCGCTCGACCTCGGGCGCGACCGCCGTCGGTGTCTGCCCGGGCGCGAGCCGCACGGTGAAGTTCGCCTGGGCTTCGCTGATCACGGTCGTGTTCTTGAGCCCGGGCTTGCCGCCGAGGATCCCGCTCACCTCGACCGAGGTCTCGGCGGTCGTGCGGAGGTAGAACTCCTCCGCCGCCTTCGGGTCGTACGGCACGGCCCCGGCCTCGCGGAGGACGTCGGCGCCGGTCGGCTGCATCGTCCAGCCCGCGCGCTCCTCGTCCGTGACCGGCGCGATCCCGACGCGGAGAGCGTCCGGCACGCGGCCGTCGCGCGGCAGGATCCCGGTGAGGGTCTGGTGCATTGCGTGGATCGCGTTCAGCGCCGCGTTGCCGTACATCCCGGAGTGGAGGTCGCGCTGACCGGTCTTCACGCGCAGGTTGAAGGCCGCGAGCCCGCGGGTTGCGACCGAGATCGCCGGCAGGTGGCGGGACTCCATGCCGCCGTCGAAGATCACGCAGGCGTCGGCGCCGCGCTCGTCCTGCTCGAGGAACTCGACGATCGACTGGCCGCCGACCTCCTCCTCGCCGTCGGAGACGAGGCGGATGTTGATCGGCAGCGCTCCGTCGGCGGCGAGCAGGCCGGCCGCGTGCAGCAGCATCCAGAGCTGGCCCTTGTCGTCCGCGACGCCGCGCGCGTAGAGCCACTCGTCGCGGATCGTCGCCTCGAACGGATCCGACTCCCAGAGCTCGAGCGGCGCCGGCGGCTGCACGTCGAAGTGCCCGTAGCAGAGGACGGTCGGCGCGTCCTTGGCGCCGTTCGAGGCCGGGATCTCGCCGACGACGAGCGGCCGCTCGCCGTACGGGACGAGCTCGGCGCTCGCCACCGCTCCGCCGCACCTTGTCGGCGACCCACTCCGCCGCCTCGACGACGTCATCCTTGTGCCCCGGGTCGGCGCTCACCGACGGAATGCGCAGGAGCGCGCGCAGCTCGTCGAGCCAGGCGGGGTCGATCGCGGTCACGCCGCGAGTCTAGTTACGCCACGTCGCGGAGCTGTGCGGCAAGCGCCAGCGCCCGCAGCTTCTTCAGGCCCTGGTTCTCGATCTGCCTGATCCGCTCGCGCGTGACGTTGAACGCCTTCCCGACCTCGTCCAGCGTCCGCGGCTGCTCGCCGTCGAGCCCGTAGCGGAGCTCGAGCACGCGCCGCTCGCGGTGCGAGAGCGACTTCAGGATCGAGCGGAGCGCCTCGTTGCGCAGCGTCTCCTCCGCCTGCTCGTCCGGCAGCGGCATCGTCTCGTCGGTGAGGAAGTGCCCGAACTCGGACTCGTCCTCGTCGCCGACCGGCTTCTCGAGCGAGATCGGGGTCTGCGCGCTGCGCCGGATCTGGTCGATCTCCTCCGGGTGCAGGTCGAGCTCCATTCCGATCTCGATCGCGCTGGGCTCGCGACCGAGCTTGGCGCGCAGGGCCCGCTCCGTGCGCACGATCTTGTTCAGCTTCTCGACGACGTGCACGGGCATCCGGATCGTCCGCGCCTTGTCGGCGAGCGCCCGCGCGACCGCCTGGCGGATCCACCAGGTCGCGTAGGTCGAGAACTTGAAGCCCTTGCGGTAGTCGAACTTCTCCGCGGCCCGGACGAGGCCGATCGTCCCCTCCTGGATCAGGTCGAGGAACGGGAGGCCCTGGTTGCGGTAGCGCTTCGCGATCGAGACGACGAGGCGGAGGTTCGCCTCCACCATCGCCTGCTTGGCGGCGTGCTCGCCGCGCTCGATCCGCTTCGCCAGCTCGACTTCCTGCGCCGCGGTCAGGAGCGGCACCTTGCCGATGTCCTTGAGGAAGAGCTGCAACGTGTCGGTCGACACCTCGCGCGCCTCCTCGACCTCGGCCTCCGGCTCGTCCCGGTCGACGACCTCGATCTTCAGCTCCTCGAGCGCCGAGTAGAACTCGTCCAGCTGCGCCGCGTCGAGATCGAGCTCGTCGAGCGCGACGGCGATGTCCTCGGCGATCAGCTTGCCCGCCTGCTTGCCACTCTCGAGCAGGGCTCTCGCCTCGCTGCTCGCGAGCACGTCGAATCCTTGTTGCTCGACGGTGCTGGTAGTTCCCCCTGCGCTCACTTCGGCTCCCCCTCCGATCGCGCTCTGAGAGTAGTCGCGACTTCGGCAATTCGCAACACTCTCCTAACAAGCTGCGAGAGCTTGCCAAAGACCGCCGGAAAGCGCCATGGGCCGTTCGGCCTATCTTGCGATCAGGAGGTCCCTGCGTTGCGAACGGCATCGAGGAACCGCGTCGCCTCGGCGGCGATCCTGCTCCCCGGCTCGGCCTTGCGCGCCAGCTCGAGCTGGCGCGTCGCCTCGCGGAGGTCCTTCTGCCAGAGCAGCAGCAGGCCGAGGTGGAAACGGACGGTCGCGGCTTCGGGAAAACGGCGGCTGAGCGGCCCGAGGCGCGAGAACGCCGCCGACGGATTTCCCTTGTCGTAGCGGCCGACGGCGTCGGCGACGAGCGCGTCGACGTCGTTCGGCGCCAGCTCGAGCGCCTCCCCGAACGCTCGCCGGGCCGAGACCGGCCGGCCGAGGCCCTGGAGCGCGATCCCGTGCAGCAGCCGCCCGCGCAGCGTCCGGTCGGCCGCGAGCAGCTGCAACTGCTCGGCCGGCGTCTCGCCCTCGATCCGGTAGTCGAAGCTGACGATGAAGCCCGGCAGCCCCGGTGCGAAGTCCCGCGCGTGGATGAAATCGTCGGCGCGGACCGCGTACGGCGTGTCGGGCTCGACGTCGCGGGCCTCGCGCCACGCGGACAGCGCGCCGCCGGTGCCGGCCCAGAAGCGGGAGAGGCCGACGTGGAGCTGCACGAGCGCGCTGCGCGGGTAGAGCGCGCCGAGCTGCTCGATCCGGTCCTCGCTCGCCGGCCAGGCCGAGAAGGCGGCGCCGAGCTTCGCCTCGAGCGAGTCGTAGCGGGCGAAGACCGCCGCCGCCTGCCGGCGCTTGCCCGCCTCGAAGAGCTCGGCCGCGCGTCTGAGCTCGGCGGTCTCGGCGTCGTCGCGGATACCGAAGGAGAGCTCGAGCGGCGGGAAGCCCTCGCGCGGCTGCGGCTGCTGCTCGGCCGCCGCCGGCGCTTCGACCTCCTCGGCGGTGAGGACGGCCGCGCCGGCGACGACCGCGGCGGCGACCACCGCCAGCACGGCGACGATCAGCGCGGTGCGGGCACGGGCAGACACGCGGCCACACTAGCCGCGGACATACGCCTCGACGTCCCGACTGACCTCGTCGGCGTCGGGCATCGCCTCGATCTCGGTGCGAACGGCCTCCGCTCCAGCGCGGAACGCCGGGTCCTCGAGCACACGCCGGACTGCAGCGCGCACTGCCGCCGCGGTCACGTCTCCCGGTCGGAGCACGATCGCGGCGCCCGCTCGCTCCGCTCTCGCTGCGTTGTCGAACTGATCGGCACCCTGTGGCACGAGCACGAGCGGCAGGCCATGGGCGAGCGCCGCCAGCGTCGTACCCGACCCGCCGTGCGAGATGACCGCGTCACATACAGGCAGGAGTTGCGCCTGCGGCACGAACTGCTCGACACGCACGTTCGCCGGGATTGGCCCCAGCTCGCGCGGATCGACGTTCCGGCCGACGGTGAGGACAGCATCCGCGCCGGAGTCCAGACTGTCGAGGAGTGTCCGGAAGAGCGTCGGCGCGTTGTGCACGGTGCCGAGCGTGGCGTAGACGAGCGGGCGGTTGAGCTCGGTCGCCCATTCGAGCGGCTGCCCGGCCGAGCCAACCGGCCGCAGGGGAAGGCTGTTTCCGAGCGGGCGCTCCCAGGAGAAGCTCGGCGGGGAGAGATCGAGGTAGAGACCGCGGAAAGCTCCCGCGTGCGGATCCGGCTCGAGGCGTTCCGCGTCCCAGAGCGGTGCGACGGCCTTGGCACCACGCTCGAGCGACGCCAACGTCACCATCGTCCCGAACGAGTGGTTGATCGAGGGCACCCCGAGCACGGCCGCCGCGATGGGTCCCGCAAGATCGCAACTCTCCCACACGATCGCGTCCGCCCGCCACGTGCGGCCGGCTTCGATCAGCTCGGACACTTTCCGAGGCGCCTGAAACTCGGCGAAGAGGTGCGTGAAGAGGTACGGGCGCCGCTCCTCGATCGGCAAGGCGAGGATCTCCTCGCGGAACGTCGCGAGGTAGGCGGCGGCGTCCGCGTGCGGCCGGCCGGCCGGGATCGCCGCCAGCCCTTCCGCCTCCACGTGGACGAGCCACCCTGCGTCGGTCGCAAACACGACGTCGTGTCCGACCGCTTCGAGCGCCCGGGCGAGCGGCACCATGGGCCTGAAGTGGCCATCCTGCGGGTTCGTGCTGAAGAGGAACCGCATCGACCGATCTTCGCGGGAATCGGGGAGGCCGCGCTACCGTTTAGGAAAGAGATGGCCACCTACAGGGAGCTACTCGCGCGCGTCAAGGCCGAGATCGACGAGATCGGCGCCGCCGAGGCGCGCGAGCGCCGGGGCGACGCGCTCTTCGTCGACGTCCGCGAGCGCGAGGAGTGGGACGAGGGCATCGTCCCGGGCGCCGTCCACATCCCGCGCGGCAACCTCGAGTCGCGGATCGAGGGCCTCGTGCCCGACCGCTCGCGGGAGCTCGTCCTCTACTGCTCGGGCGGCTCGCGCTCCGCGTTCGCAGCGAAGGCGCTGCAGGAGCTCGGCTACGACAACGTCACCTCCCTCACCGGCGGCTTCACCGACTGGAAGCGGAACGGCTTCCCGATCGAGACCCCGCGCTCGCTCTCGCCCGACCAGCGCCGCCGCTATTCGCGCCACCTGCTGATCCCCGAGGTCGGCGAGGCCGGCCAGGAGCGGCTGCTCGGCGGCCGCGTGCTGCTGATCGGCGCCGGCGGGCTCGGCTCGCCCGCGTCGCTCTACCTCGCGGCGGCCGGCGTCGGCACGCTCGGGATCGTCGACGCGGACGTCGTCGACGACTCGAACCTGCAGCGCCAGATCGTCCACTCGACCGAGACGCTCGGCGAGGCCAAGGTGCTCTCGGCGAAGCGCACGATCGAGGCGCTCAACCCGGACGTCGTCGTCAAGACCTACGAGGAGCGGCTCACGTCGGAGAACGTCGAGCGGATCTTCGGCGAGGGCTGGGACGTGATCGTCGACGGCGCCGACAACTTCCCCACCCGCTACCTCGTCAACGACGCGTCGGTCTGGCACGGGATCCCCGTCGTCCACGGCTCGATCTACCGCTTCGAGGGCCAGGTCACCGTCTTCAACCCGGGCGAGGGCCCGTGCTACCGCTGCCTCTTCCCCACCCCGCCGCCGCCGGAGCTCGCGCCGAGTTGCGCCGAGGGCGGCGTGCTCGGCGTCCTGCCCGGGATCGTCGGCTCGCTGCAGGCGAACGAGGCGCTGAAGCTCGTGCTCGGGATCGGCGACTCGCTGGAGGGCCGGCTGCTCCTGCTCGACGCGCTCGGGACGACGATCGACGAGGTCTCGGTGCAGCGCGACCCGGGCTGCCCCGTCTGCGGCGAGCATCCGACGATCACCGAGTACGTCGACTACGTCGAGTTCTGCCAGGGAGCACGCGCGTGACGAAGGTGCGGATCCCCCCGACGCTGCGGAACGAGGTCGGCGGCGAGCGCGAGCTCGTCGGCACCGGCGAGACCGTCCGCGAGGTGCTGGAGGATCTCTCCGGCCGCTACCCCGCGCTCGAGGCGCAGCTGTTCGAGGACGGCGGCCTCGCGCCGTTCGTGAACGTCTATGTCGGCGGCGAGGACGTGCGCACGCTCGACGGGCTCGAGACGCGCGTCAACGGCTCCTCGATGATTCTCCTCCCGGCCATGGCCGGCGGGTGCTGAGCACCGCCGACTCCCTCCTCGCCCTCGTCGGGAACACACCGCTCGTCGAGCTCTCCCGCTTCGCGCCCGGACCGGTGCGCGTCTACGCGAAGCTCGAGGCGCAGAACCCGACCGGCTCGATCAAGGACCGCGTCGCCAAGGCGATGATCGAGGCGGCCGAGGCCTCGGGCGAGCTCGAGCCCGGCCGGCGCCTGCTCGAGCCGACGAGCGGCAACACCGGCATCTCGCTCGCTCTTGTCGCGAAGCTGAAGGGCTATCCGCTCACGTGCGTCATGCCCGCGAACGCGACCCCCGAGCGCCGCCTGCTGCTGCGGCGGTTCGGCGCGGAGATCGTCGAGTCGCCCGGCGAGGAGGGCTCGAACGGCGCCGTGCGGCTGGCGCTCGAGCTCGCCGAGCGCGACCCGTCCTGGTTCATGCCGTTCCAGTACGCGAACGAGGCCAATCCGCGCGCGCACTACGAGGGAACGGGCGCCGAGATCGCGGCGGCGCTCGACCGCGTCGACGTGCTCGTCGCCGGGCTGGGTACGGGCGGAACGCTGATGGGCACGGGCGCGCGGCTGCGCGAGCGCTTCCCGGACGTCGTCGTCGCAGCCGCGGAGCCGCTGCCGGGCGAGGCCGTGATGGGGCTGCGTTCGCTCGCCGACGGCTACGTGCCGCCGATCCTCGACGTCGAGAAGCTCGACCGGAAGATCCTCGTCTCGAATGCCGAGTCAGTCGTAGGGCTGAAGGAGCTGCTCGCGAGCGAGGGGATCCTCGGCGGCGTCTCGTCCGGAGCGGTCGTCCACGTCGCGCGCCGGCTGGCCGAGGAGTTGGACGAAG
This sequence comes from uncultured Gaiellaceae bacterium, assembly GCA_963738795.1. GTDB lineage: Bacteria > Actinomycetota > Thermoleophilia > Gaiellales > Gaiellaceae > Gaiellasilicea. The sequence continues at coordinate 360,946 of CAVTXQ010000005.1, forward strand.
GAGTCGTCGTCTGCGTGCTCGCCGACGGCGGCTGGAAGGAGATCTCGGCGCCGTTCTGGGAGGCCGAGGACGTCGCCGAGTCGATGGAGCGCACCGTCTGGTGGTGATCGGGCCGGAGGTTCGTGCCGAGCTGCGGGCGCACGCGGAGGCCGAGTCGCCGAACGAGGCGTGCGGCCTCGTCGTCCTCAAGGACGGCGTCGCCGAGCGCTACGTCCGCGGCCGCAACGCCGCCGAGTCGCCGTACCGCTTCGAGCTCGAAGTGCCGCCCGAGACGTGGTTCCTCGAGGACGAGGGCTACGAGCTGGCGGTCTTCCACTCGCACCTCTCCTCGCCGCCGCGCCCGTCGCGCACGGACGTCGAGAACATCGGCCTCTGGCAGGGCAAGCCGTACCTGATCCTCTCGCTCGGCTCCGACTCGCTCGCCGGCTGGACGATCGAGGACGGCCGGATCGAGCCGCTCGCCGCTGCGCCGCCTGTCGACCCAGACTCGAAGCAGACATTGCGGGCCGGGCCGCGCAGATGCCTGCGTCGGACCTGGGGTCCCGGCCGTCCGACGGGCGTCGTCATCGTCATGATCGACGATGTGAACGTGGACGAGATCACACCCGGCCTCTGGCGCTGGACGGCGCCGCACCCGGACTGGAAGGACGGCGACGACTGGGAGCAGGAGGTCGGCTGCGTCTACTACGAGGCGGCGGAGGCGACCGTCCTGATCGATCCGCTCGTGCCTCCGGAGCGGGATCGCTTCTTCGAGGCGCTCGACCGCGACGTCGAACGCCGCGGCCTGCCGGTCTCGGTGCTGCTGACCGTTTCCTGGCACGAGCGCAGCGCGGCCGAGCTCGTCGAGCGCTACGCCGCCGCGGACGAGCCGCCCGGCGGCGTCGAGCCGTTCGCGCGTGCCCGAGGTGGACGAGACGCTGTGGTGGCTGCCCGAGCACCGGACGCTCGTAGCCGGCGACGTGCTCGTCGGCGCGCCCGGCGGGATCGGCGTCTGCCCGGACTCCTGGCTCGACGAGCGCTCGTCGCCGGCGTCGATCCGGGCCGCCCTCGCGCCGCTGCTCGACCGTCCGATCGAGCGGATCCTCGTCTCGCACGGCGAGCCGGTGCTCGCCGACGGCCGTGCAACGCTCGAGCGGGCGCTCGGCTAGCCGCAGAACTCGGCGGCGACGGCGACGTAGAGATCGCGGCAGCGCTCGACGCTCGCGAGCTCGACCCACTCGACCGCCGCGTGCGCGCCGTCGCCGCGCGGACCGAACAGGATCGCCGGGATCCCGGCCTCGACGAAGAGCGCGGCGTCGGTCCAGAAGGGAGCGCCGAACACCTCGTCCGACCGCGTCTGCGCCTGGACGGCGCGCACGATCTCCTCGTCGGCGGAGACCTCCATCGGCTCGCGTCCGAACGGGAACGCGATCGAGCCGTCCGAGTCGCCGAGCAGGCCGCGCAGCTCGGCCTCGACCTCCTCGCGGCGCTCGCCGGGGATGGTGCGGCGCTCGCCCTGGAGCAGGCACCGCGCGGGGTAGCTCGAGTACTCCTGGCCGCCCTCGATCAGCGACGCGTGCACCGATCCGGTGCCAAGTAGCGCGTGTCCCGGGCGAGTCTGGAGCGATCCGTCCAGCGCCTCGATCGCCGTCAGGACGGGACCCATCTTCGCGATCGCGTCGATGCCGAGATCCGGCCGCGAGCCATGAGCGGCGCGGCCGACCGTCTCGATGTCGAAGGCGAGCCAGCCGCGATGCGCGATGCAGAGGCGCTCGTCGGTCGGCTCGGCGACGATCGCCGCATCGGCACGCCAGCGCTCGAGCAGTGCCTCGGTGCCGATGCTCGCCGCCTCCTCGTCGACGACCGCGGCAACGATCACGTCGCCGCGCAGCCCTCGCCGCGCGCACTCGGCGCCGGCGCTCGCGATCGCCGCGAGGCTCCCCTTCATGTCGTAGGCGCCGCGGCCGTAGAGGCGGCCGCCGTCGACCCGCGGCGCCAGGCCGCCGTCCGGCTCGAGCAGCCCGACCGTGTCCAGGTGCCCGTTGAGGATCAGCGTGCGGCCACCGCCGCTTCCCCGTGCGATCCCGATCACGTTCGGCCGGCCCGGCACGACGTCTTCGACGTGAACCTCGAGCCCGGCGCGATCGAGCCACTCGGCCAGCACGCGCGCAGCCGCAGCCTCGCCGCCACCGTTCGGCGACGAGCGTCGGATTGACGGAGTCGACGGCGACCAGCTGCGCCGCCAGCTCCGCCGGCATCAGAGCGAGACTGCCTCTCCCGACTCCGCCGAGCGGTAGAGCGCTTCGATCACCCGTGCCTGTGCGACGGCGTCGTCGCGACCGAGCAGCTGCTCCGCCTCGCCCGCGATCGCGGCGGCGAAGTTCGTCAGCTCGAGCGCATACGGGTTCGCGGCCGGCACGTCGACCTGCTCGCCGTCGACGAGCACGCGGCCGCCCCAGTCCGAGCGCCAGGGCGCCTCGACCACGAGCGTCCCGTCCTCGCCGACCGCCTCCAGCCGCTGCCGCTTCGGCAAGGTGAACGACGCGTCGAAGACCGCGACGACGTCGTTCGGGAACCGGAGCGTCCCGTAGAAGTCGACGTCGACGCCGGTGGGGCCGGTGACCTGCTCGCCGTACACCCGCTCCGGCTCGCCGCCGAGCAGCCGCGCGCCGCTGACGCAGTAGCAGCCGACGTCCATCAGCGCGCCGCCGTCGAGCTCGGCCACCATCCGGACGTTGGCGTGGTCGAACAGCGGGAAGCTGAACGTCGTCCGGAGCTCGCGCAGCCGGCCGATCGCGCCCGACTCGACGAGCTCCTTCGCCTTGGCCGCCTGCGGGTGATGGCGCCACATGAACGCCTCCATCACGACGACGCCCGCCTGCTTCGCTGCGTCCCACGCCTCCTCCGCCTCGGCCGCGCGCCGCGAGTACGGCTTCTCGACGAGGACGTGCTTGCCGGCAGCGATCGCCTTCAGCGTCCATTCGTGGTGCATCCCGTTCGGAAGCGAGATGTAGACGGCGTCGAGCTCGTCGTCGGCGAGCAGATCCTCGTAGCTCCCGTGCGACGCGCGGGATCCCGTTCTTCGTCGCGTAGGCCTGCGCCTTGGCGCCGTCGCGGCTCGCGACCGCGGCGATCTCGACCTCGGCCGGCGTCGCCCCGAGCAGCGCGTCGTTGATGTTCGCCGTCGACATCAGCCCGAGCCTCATCGCGCCTCCAGTCCCGCCTCGGCGAGCGCGCGGCGCGCGAGCGCGTCGTCGTCCGCCCCGGGCAGCCCGCTGATGCCGACCGCGCCGACGCGCCGGTCGCCCTCGAAGGCGGCGACGCCGCCGAGGAAGAACGTGAAGAAGGGATCGAAGCTGGCGAGCTCCGCGGGCGGCTTCGCGCCGAGCTTCTCCGCGAGCGCCTTGGTCGAGACGGCGTCGCTCCGCGCGGCGGTGTACGCCTTCCGCTGCGCGTTCAGCCGCGTGTCGGGCGCGGCGCCGTCCATCGTCGCCGCCGCGACGAGCTCACCGTGCTCGTCGGCGACGTACACCGAGACGCGCCCGGTTGCCTCTTTCACCACGGTCTCGACGATCGTCTGAGCTTGTTCGAGCGTCACCGTGACACACTACGCCACTCGAATGACCAACGAAATCGGGATCGGGATGCTCGGCTACGCCTTCATGGGCAAGGCGCACTCGCGCGCGTTCCGGGAGATCGCGCGGCTCGATTCGCCGCTGCAGCCGCGCCTCGTCGCGATCGCCGGCCGGAACGAGGAGGCGGTCGCGGAGACGGCAGCCCGCTTCGGCTACGAGCGCTGGACGACGGACTGGCACGACCTCGTCTCCGACCCGGGGATCACCCTCTTCGACAACGGCGGCCCGAACTCGCTCCACGCCGAGCCGACGATCGCCGCCGCCGAGGCCGGCAAGCACGTGCTCTGCGAGAAGCCGCTCGGCCGCGACGCGGCGGAGAGCTACGAGATCTGGCAGCGAGTCGAGGCGACGGGCGTCAAGCACCTCTGCGGCTTCAACTACCGCTTCGTGCCGGCGGTTCGGCTCGCGCGCGAGCTGATCGACGCAGGCGAGCTCGGCGAGATCCGCCACTTCCGCGGCCGCTATCTGCAGGACTGGGGCGACGACCCGAGCCTCGACACCTGGCGCTTCCAGCCCGACGAGGCCGGCTCCGGCGCGCTCGGCGACCTCGGCACGCACGTCGTCGACCTGGCGCGGTTTCTCGTGGGCGAGATCGCCACCGTCGCCGGCTTCGTGCACACGTTCCTGCCCGGGCGTCGCGTCGACGACGCGCTCGAGGCCGCCGTCCAGTTCGAGAGCGGGCCGATCGGCACGATCGAGGCGACGAGGCTCGCACTCGGGCGGCGCAACGCGTTCCAGTGGGAGGTCAACGGCTCGAAGGGCTCGCTCGCGTTCGACATGGAACGGCTGAACGAGCTGCAGGTCTTCCGGGCCGACGGCGACCGGGCCCGCGGCTTCAAGACGGTGCTCGTCTCCGAGACCGACCATCCGTTCTGGGATCTGTGGTGGCCGCCCGGCCACATCGTCGGCTGGGGCGACACGTTCACGCACGAGCTTCTTCACCTCCTCCGCGCGATCGCGGGAGGACACGGATGTCGCTCCCGTACGGCGCCACGTTCGAGGACGGCTACCGCGCCGCCGAGGTCTGCGACGCGATCGTCCGCTCCGGCGAGACCGGAACGCGCGTCGCCGTCGAGTACCGCGAAGCCTCGTAACAGACTGTCTAGGCGCTCAGCCGGGCGCCGCTGCGATCGCGCCAAGTAACAGACTGTTACTTGGCAGTTACCGCCCAGCCTTGCGCTGGCGCCGGCGCAGGATCGTGTCGAGCGTGACGGCGAAGAGCAGGATCGCGCCCGTGGTGATGTAGATCACGCCCTGCGTCAGGTTGAGCGTGTTGAGGCCGTTCGCGATCGTCGCGATCACGAGCGCGCCGAAGAGCGCGTCCTTCACCTCGCCGCGGCCGCCGAAGAGGCTCGTGCCGCCGATGACCGCGGCGGCGATCGCGTCGATCAGGAGCGTGCCGCCGCCCGCGTTCAGGTCAACGCTGTTCAGGCGTGCAGCGAGCACGACGCCGCCGAGCCCGGCCATGGCGCCCGAGATCATGAAGACGATCAAGCGGACGCGGGCGACGTTGATGCCTGCGCGACGGGCTGCCTCGGCGTTGCCGCCGACGGCATAGACGTGCCGCCCGAACGTCGTTCGCTTGGCGACGAACGTGAGAACGAGGAGTGCCGCGATCATGAGGAGCAGGACGAACGGGACGCCGCGGTCGCGGTTGCTGACCACGACGACGAAGACGGTCGCGGCGACGACGACGGCGGCCTTCGCGACCAGAAGCCACGGGTCGCGGACCGCAACGCCGTGACGCCGATGGGACACGAAGGTGCCGACGACGCTCGCTATGTAGATGCCGAGGACGACGGCGGCGAGGATCCAGCCGGCCTTCTCCGAGAAGAAGTAGTTGGCGGTGTTGTTGACGGTCGTGTCCTGGATCACGATCACGCCTTCGGCCTCGATCGACTTCTGGATCACCCCCTGCCAGATCTGGTAGCCGGCCAGGGTGACGACGAATGCCGGCACGCCGATGAACGCGACGAACGAGCCCTGGAACGCGCCGATCAGCGCACAGGCCGCCACGGCGAGGACAATCGCGACGATCCCCGCCACTTCGTTGCCGTCCGGAATGGTCAGCTTCGCGACGACGACGCCGGCGATGCCGCTGATGTAGCTGATCGAGAGGTCGATCTCGCCGATCAGGAGGACGAAGACGACGCCGTAGGCCAGCAGGGTGACGCCGGCCATCTGCGTGAGGATGTTGCTGAAGTTGCCGGGGCTGAGGAAGTTCTCCGCCTTGAAGGAGAAGAAGATGAAGATCACTGCCAGCCCGATCAGCACGGGCCAGCTGCCGAGGTTCCCGCCGCGGATGTTGTCGCCCATCCGGCCGAAGAAGCTCTCCGGCACGGCCGCGGGCGCGGCGGCAGTGGCGTCCGTGCTCACGCGGGCTCCGGCGCCGTCGAGGGGATTCCGGCGACCTTGGTCGGAACACCCGCCGTGATCGCGTGGACGACCTCGTTCTGGGTGACTTTATCGCGTTCGTAGACGCCGACGTTGCGGCCGAGCCGCAGCACCGTGATCCGGTGGGCGACCTCGAAGATGTCGTGCAGGTTGTGCGAGATCAGGACGACGGCGAGACCCTGCTCGGCCAGCCGCTGAACCAGCTCGAGCACCTGTTGCGTCTGCGCGACCCCGAGCGCGGCGGTCGGCTCGTCGAGGATCACGAGCCGCGAGTTCCACATCACCGCGCGGGCGACGGCGACGGACTGCCGCTGGCCGCCCGACAGGGTCGCGACCGGCTGCCGGATCGAGCGGATCGTTGTCACTGCGAGGCTCGACATCGTCTCCGCCGTCTTGGCCTCCATCACCGGCTCCTTGAGCCGGTACAGCCAGTCGCGGGCCTCGCGGCCGAGGTACATGTTCTGGACGACGTCGAGGTTGTCGCAGAGCGCAAGGTCCTGGTAGACGACCTCGATCCCGAGCTTGGCGGCGTCCTTCGGGCCGTGGATGTTCACCGTCTCGCCGTCGACGACGATCTCGCCCTCGTCGGGCGAGTGCGTGCCGGCGACGCACTTGATCAGGGTCGACTTGCCGGCGCCGTTGTCGCCGACGAGCGCCATCACCTCACCGGGACGGACCTCGAAGTCGACCTCGCTGAGCGCCTGGACCGAGCCGAAGCTCTTCGAGATCCCGTGGAGCTCCAGGAGCGGGGTCGTCGTGGCCTCGGCGGTCGTGGTCATGGGTGCAAAAAGGTGGGGGCGCGCCCTCCGGGCGGCCCCCACCTTGGTCACTTCCTAGGTGCAGTACTTCTTGTACTCGCCGACGCAGACCTTCGACTTCTTCAAGTAGCCGTTGAAGAGCTGCTTGTAGTTCGCCTTCGTGATCGACACCGGCGGGATGATAAAGGCGGGCAGATTCCTGCTGCCGTTCTTCACCGTGCCGGTCGTCCTCGGCGGCTGGTTGTTCAGCAGCGCGACGGCAGCCACCGCCGACGCGGTCGCGAGCTTCCGCGTGTCCTTCCACACCGTCATCGTCTGCCAGCCCGAGATGATGTTCTGGACACCCAGTTCGGTCGCATCCTGGCCGCTGAGCGCGATCGGCTTCAGCTTGCGCGCCTTCAGCGCGACGACGACGGCGTTCGCGAGGCCGTCATTGGCCGCCGCAACGCCCTGGATGTTGTTCTTCGTCTTCACGAGCATCTGCTCGAAGATCGTCCCCGCCTTCTGGTTGTCCCAGTCCGGCGTGAACTGCTGCGGGCCCTTCTTCAAGGTCCCGTTCTTGTAGAGCGGGTTCAGGACCGACTCGTAACCGCCCTTGAAGAGGAACGAGTTGTTGTCGGTCTGGCCGCCGTGCAGCTCGGCCACGACCGGCTTCTTCGTGTACAGGCCCTTCGCCTTCAGGCCGGCGACGACGCCCTTGCCCTGCAGGACGCCGACGGCCCTGCCGTCGAACGAGATGTAGATCGCGGCGGTGCCGCCGATCACCTGACGGTCGTACTCGATCACCTTCGCCTGCCTCGAGCGTGCAGCGGCCTCGATCGCGATCGAGGAGCCCTTGTCGAGCGAGACGAGGATGACGACCTTGGCGCCGTTGGCGAGGCACTGGTCGGCCTGCGTCTTCTGCTTCTGGGCGCTGCCGTCGGCGTTGGTGATCACGTATGAGACATTCGCCTTCTTGAACGCGGCCACGAGTGCGGGCCGGTCCTGGGTCTCCCAGCGCACCGACGACTTCGGATCCGGCAGCAGCACGCAGATGTCCGCGCCGCCGGCCCGCTTCGTCGGCTTCGCAACCGCCGCCGTGACGGTGACGCTCACCGCCAGAGCCGCGACTACGAGTGCAACGATCGTTTTCTTCACAGTCTTCCCTCCATGTCGTTCGGATAGGACCCGGTCAGATACTGCTCTAGCACTTTCGTCCGCGAGGGCCACCTCCTCATCGGCGTCACAAACCTAAGCCTGCTCTAGGGTCGAGTCAACGTGGCGATCGCGGCAATACTACTCCTCTAGGGGTTTAGTTCAATGTGCGCCCGTCGGGAAATGACGCGACCGCGTCAGGTGACCGGAAACTCGGAGACCGCGGAGCTCCCCTCGTAGCGCGTGGTCGTCGTCAGGTACGGCCGCACGTTGCCGCGCGTGACGAAGAGCAGGCCCGTGTTCGTGTCCGACGGCGCGACGAGGCCGCCGCTGTAGCGGACCATGAAGAGCTGGAAGATCGGCAGGAAGCCCTGGAGGTACGGCTGCTGGTCGATCGTGAAGTCGAGATGGCCGCCGGCGATCGCGCGCAACGTTCTCGGCAGCAGGTCGTAGCCGCCGGCGCGGACGCCTCGTTTCCGCAGCCCGTGCTTCCGCATCACGTCGGCGACTCCCTGGGTCGAGCCTCCGTCGACGGCGAACATGCCGCGCAGGTTCTTGTGGGCGGCGTAGGTTGCCTCGATCCGGGCTCGCTCCTCGGCCACGCCCGGTCCCGTCGCGACGACCCTCGTGCGGATCCGCTTGCCGGAGTCTCTGATCGCATCCAGCGCCCCGTCGATCCGAGGCTGGATGTTGAGCTGCCCCGGCGTCGCGATGAAGAGGAAGACCTCGCCGTCCTGGACGAGCTGGGCGATCCGGGCGCCGAACTTCAGGCCGGACTGGTAGAGATCCTGGCCGATGTAGGCGAGCCGCCGGTTGCCGACGCCGCCGTCGGCGTTGTACGAGACGACCGGGATCCCGCGGCTCAGAGCCTCCGCCGCCGGCTTGTTGAACGCCCGCCGGTCGATCACCGACACCGCGATCCCGGCTGCGCCGCGATCGATCGCCCGCCGCATCGCGCGGACCATCTCGCCGACGTCGCTGCGGCTCGAGCCCGTCCACTCGTACGTCGTGCCGTAGTGCTTGCACGCGTCCTGGATGCCGTACCGCGTCGGGACGAAGAACGGATTCGTCGTCGCGTGGTTGACGAAGACGAAGCGCCAGCGCGGGTGTGGCTCGAGGAAGCCGGACCCGAGGCCGCGCCGGCCGCGGCAGGGAGGCCGAGTCCGGCTGCAGCGACTCCGAGCGAGCGGAGCAGCTTGCCGCGGTCGAGCGTGTCCTGCGTCACGACGGCGACCGCCGCACGAACCAGACGGTCGCGACGAGGAGCGCCGCGGCGAGCGCGAAGAAGATCCCCGCCTCGATCGCCTGGAACGTCCAGAATCGATCGGCCGGCTGGAACTCGAGCGCACGCCGCCAGCCGAGCGAGAGCAGGTACTCCTGTGGATCGATCCTGGCCTGCTGCGCGTGCAGGATCGCGAGGTCCTCGCGGGCCGCGGAGATGTGGCGCCCGACGGCGTCGACGAGCGAGTTGCTCAGCACCCAGTCGCGTGCATTGGCGCCGGGGACGAGCCCCGTCATCGTCTCGCGCTCAGGCGGCTGGTAGCGCGGCCGCAGCAGCTCGGCCACGGCTAGCCGGACCGCGACGAACACCACCAACGTCAGCGACATCGCGGCCAGGGTGCGCCGAAGCGCGCCGCCGGCGAGCACGCCGAGCGTGAGCGCGAAGAGGGCATACGCGGGCACGACCAGCCCCTGGATCTCGAAGCCGCTCGGGCTCATGCGGCCCTCGAGCCCGTCGAACGGCTGCCGCCACCACATCACGATCGCGCTCAGCACCACGCCGCCCAGCACCACGGCGAGCGCCAGCAGCAGCGTCTTCGTCAGCAGCCACCGCCGGCGCGTGACCGTCTGCGTCCACGCGAACCGATGCGTGCCGTGCTCCAGCTCGCGCGCGAGGAGCGGGGCGCCGACGAACATGCCGACGAGCGCCGGCAGGAGGATCAGGTAGCCCGCAACGTCGACGCGGCTGCCGAACTCGGCCTGGAAGTGGCGCACGATGATGTCGCAGCCGGAGCGCGCCGTCGGCGGCAGGCAGGAGGAGAGCGCTTCGCGCTGGTAGGCCGACCGCATCGGCAGCCCGGTGACGAGGGCGGCGAGGGCGAGTCCGGCGATCAGGGCGAGGCCGATGAGCAGCTGGTGGCGATGCTGCCGCCAGGTCACCCATGCCATCGCAGCCGTCCCTTCTCCGGTTCCTGCGGCCCGGGCAGGCGCTCAGGCGCCATGTAGGCGAGGAGGAGGTCCTCGAGCCCGATCTCGTCCACCGACCACGACGCGTCGACGACCCGGCCGTCGATGCGCACGAGCAGCGTCATCTGCCGACCGCTGTGCCGTTTCCGGATGATCTCCTCGACCCCGGCGATCCGTCCGAGCGGGCGCGCAGCGCCGGTGAGCAGGCGATGCGTCGAGATCAGCTCCTCGGCGCTGCCTTCGAGCCGCACGTGCCCGTCGCCGAGGAGGACGATGTGGTCGGAGACGCGCTCGATGTCCGCGATCACGTGCGAGGCGATCACGACGGTCGCCTCGAGCTCGGAGACCCCGTCCATCAGCAGCTGCAGGAACTCCCGCGCGGCGAGCGGGTCGAGCCGCTCGAACGGCTCGTCGAGGAGGACGAGAGCCGGCCGCTTCCCGAGCGCGACCGCAAGGGCGAGGCGGCTCCGCTCGCCCGCCGTCAGCGACGAGACGCGCTGGCCGGGGTCGAGCCGGGTCAGGTACTCGCTCGCGATCGACCAGTCCCAGCCCGGATTCGTCACGCGGGCGAACTCGATCGTGTCGCGCACGCTGAACGAGCGGTAGAGGGGCGCCTCACGGGCGACGTAGCCGACGCCGGCGAGCACGTCCGGCTCGAGCCGCGGGTCGCGACCGAGCACCTCGACGCGGCCCTCGGTCGGCGCGAGCAGCCCGACCGTGAGGCCGAGCAGCGTCGACTTGCCTGCGCCGTTCGGCCCCGCGAGGCCGACGATCGCCCGCTCGGGTACCGCCAGCGTGCAGTCACGCAGCGCCCACCGCCGTCGGTACCGCTTCCCCACCCCGTACAGCGAGAGCGGGGCGGTCATGCCACGCGGCGGACGAACGCCTCCCGGAGCGTCGTCGAGATCACCGCGCGGATGCTCTCCTCGTCGAGGCCGGCCCGCTCGGCGGACTCGAGCCAGCGCTCGAGCTCGCGGCGGAGCGCCTCGTGGTGCTTCTGCGACGGAGCGACGAGCGTGCCGGTGACGAAGGTGCCCTTGCCGGGGCGCGCCTCGACCAGGCCGGTCGCCTCCAGCTCCCGGTATCCCTTCGCGACGGTGTTCGGGTTGATCGCGAGCTCCGCCACGACCTCGCGCACGGTCGGCAGCTGGTCGCCGACGTCGAGCAGGCCGAGCCGGAGCGCCTCCTTCACCTGCTGCACGATCTGCAGGTAGGGCGCCACGCCCGAGCGGGGATCGAGGTGGAACTCGATCATCGTGCGGCAACAGTAAACCCTCGCGGGCTACGGCACCAGGCGATTTCCGGCATACCATGAGCGCGATGAGCGCTCCCGGCTCGGGCAAGCCGACCCTGCGGATCCGAGGCACGTCGTACCCCGTGCTGCTGCCGAGTATCCGCGACCCGCGACTCCACCTGGCGGCGGTGATCGTCTCGCTGCAGGTGCTCGGGCAGGTGGCGTTCGACTTCCGGCTCTCGATCGCGCAGATCCTCGTCTCGCTGCTCACCTGCGCGGTGCTGGAGATGGGGATCGCCTTCCGGCGCCAGCACGTGATCCTCTGGCCCGCGAGCGCGCTCCTGACCGGGAACGGGGTCGCGTTCATCCTCCGCGTGCCCGGGACCGAGCACGGCGACTGGTGGAGCATGCACGGCTGGTGGGTCTTCGCGGGCACGGCGGCGGTCTCGCTGCTCTCGAAGCACCTGATCCAGTTCCGGGGCGGCCACATCTTCAACCCCTCGAACTTCGGGCTCGTCCTCTGCTTCCTGCTGCTCGGCCCGGAGCTCGCCGACCCGCTCGAGTTCTGGTGGGGGCCGATGTCGTTCTGGCTCGCGCTCGCGCTCGCGATCATCGTCGGCGGCGGCTTCGCGATCCTGCGGCGGCTGCGCCTGCTCCACATCGCCGTCACCTTCTGGGTCACGTTCGCCGCGTCGATCGCCGTGCTCGCGGCGAGCGGCCACGACATGACGGCGCGCTGGCACCTCGGCCCCGTCAGCGACTGGCACTTCTGGCGGGTGCTCGCCTTCTCGCCCGAGATCCTCGTCTTCCTCTTCTTCATGATCACCGACCCGAAGACGATCCCGGCGGGCAAGACCGGGCGCCGGGTCTACGCCGTCGCGATCGGGCTGCTCGCGGCGCTGCTGATCGCGCCGCAGACGACCGAGTTCGGCTCGAAGGTCGCCCTCCTCGCGGCGCTCGCGATCGTCTGCGCGGCGCGGCCGATGCTCGGTTCTCGCAGCCCCCCTGCTGCGGCGCCGCGTCTGGTCGACGCGCACAGTCGGCGCGGGTGCGCTCGCCGGCGCGGTCGGCGTTCGTCAGCCTGCTGGTCGTCGCCGGGATCCCGGCTCGGTCGAGCGCGGAGGCGACGGTCCTCCCCGCGCCGGCCGGGCCGATCCCGGACGTCAGCGTCCGAACGGCGCCGGGGATCGCGCCGATCGACCGCCGGACGGCCGAGCGGATCGCGCTCGACCTCGTCGCCGACCTCGAGAACGAGTCCGAGGCGCTGCGCCGCCGCGACCGCGAGCGTGCGACGGCGGGTGCCGACGGCGCCCGCCTCGCCGGGCTGTGGCGGCAGATCGACGCGGCGGCTGGAGGCACGATCGACGTCCCTCGCTACACGGTCGAGCGCGTGCGCGTCAACCTCGAGCCGGCCGACGGCCAGTCGCCGCCGCTCGTCGTCGCGACGACGGCGGGAACGGTGGAGCGCGGCGGCACGACGGGCGTGTTCGCCGAGACGTTCGAGCTCGTGCTGAAGGACGGGCGCTATCTGATCACCGGGGCGCGCGGGTCGGCGGCACCGGTCGCAGCCCGCTCCGACGACCTCGGCGGCGTGCGGCTGCGGGACGTCGCCGCCCAGGTCGGGCTCGACTTCCGGCACGCCGCGTTCCGGTTCGGGATCACGCACGAGGAAGCGGCGATGATGGGCGGCGGCCTCTGCTGGCTCGACTACGACGACGACGGCCGGCTCGACCTCTTCGTCGTCAACGCCTACGGCGACGAGGACTACGTCCAGTGGACGGAGCGCGGCGGGCTGCCGCGCAGCGCGCTCTTCCACAACGTCGGCGGGCGGTTCGAGGACGTCAGCCGCGGCTCCGGCGCCGACCTGCAGCTCCGCGGCAGCGGCTGCGTCGCGGCCGACTTCAACCTGGACGGCAAGACCGATCTCTTCGTGACGACGGCCGGCTACAACGCCGCCACGAACGGCTACGACGCGCTGCTCTGGGGCAACGGCGACGGCACCTTCACCGAGGGCGCGCGGGCCGCAGGGATCAACGAGCCGGGCTGGCACTCGGGCGCAGCCGTCGGCGACGTGAACGGCGACGGCCGCCCCGACCTCTTCGTCGCCGGCTATGCGGACGTCACCATCCCGGTGCCCGGCGCCGCCGGCGGGTTCCCGTCCAACGTCGCGGCTGTGCGCGACCGGCTCTACCTCAACCAGGGTCCAGACGCGAACGGCCGCTCCCGCTTCCGCGAGGTCGGCCGGCTCGCCGGGCTGGAGCGCACCCAGGTCGACCACGGGCTCGGGGCGGTCTTCACCGACGTCGACGACGACGGCCGGCTCGATCTCTACGTCGCGAACGACCTCGACCCGAACCGGCTCTACCTGAACGTCGCGCGGCCGGACGGGCTCGGCTTCCGCTTCGTCGAGCGCGGCCGCCGCGAGCGTGTCGACGACCCGAACGCGGGCATGGGCATCGCCGCCGCGGACTACAGCCGCGACGGCCGCGAGGACCTGTTCGTGACGAACTCGCGCCGGCAGCTCCACGCGGCCTACCGCAGCACCCCGGCTGCATTCGCGGACGCGCGGCCCGACTTCGCCCCCGCGCTCGGGACGGACTACACGGGCTGGGGCGTGTCGTGGATCGATCTCGACCTCGACACGAATCTCGACCTCGTGCTCGCGAACGGGGCGATCCCGGTCGAGAGCCTGGCGCAGGACGCCGAGCGGATCCAGGTGCTCGAGAACCAGACCGGCGAGGGACGGCGCGGCGAGTTCGCCGACGCCGGCGCTGCGGTCGGCATCGACGCGGTCCGGCCGAGCAACGGCCGCGGTCTCGCCGCCGCCGACTACGACAACGACGGCGACCTCGACGTCGCGGTCAACTCGATCGGCGGACGCCTGATCCTGCTCCGAAACGACGGCGCCGCCGGCCACTGGCTGACGGTGAAGCTGAGCCGCTTCGCGCCGGGGACCAGCGTCACCGCCGTCCTGCCGGGCGGACGGCGGCTCGTGCGCGAGCTGCACGCCGGCGGCAGCTACCTCTCCTCGGAGGATCCGCGCGTCCACTTCGGCCTCGGCGCCGCGACGCGCGTCGCCGAGCTCGATCGTGCGCTACCCGGACGGCCGCGAGACGACGGCTCACCGACGTCGCCGCCGACCGCGTGCTGACCGTGACGCCGTAGAGTCCCCGCATGGCGGAGCAGGTGCTCACCCCGGACGCGGTCGCGTTCCTGACCGAGCTCGAGCGGCGCTTCGGCCCGCGCCGCCGCGAGCTGCTCGCCGCCCGGCACGAGCGCGCGCAACGGCTGCGCGACGGCGAGCTGCCCGACTTCCTGCCGGAGACGAAGGACGTCCGCGAGGGCGACTGGCGCGTCGCGCCGGTGCCGGCCGAGCTGCAGGACCGCCGCGTCGAGATCACGGGCCCGGTCGACCGGAAGATGGTGATCAACGCGCTCAACTCGGGCGCGAAGATGTTCATGGCCGACTTCGAGGACTCGAACTCGCCGACCTGGCAGAACTGCATCGAGGGCCAGGTCAACCTGACCGACGCGCTCGAGCGGACGATCTCGCTCGATACGGGCGAGAAGCAGTACAGCCTGAACGAGGAGACGGCGACGCTGCTCGTGCGGCCGCGCGGCTGGCACCTCGAGGAGCGGCACTTCGAGGTCGACGGCGCGCCGATCTCGGCGAGCCTCTTCGACTTCGGCCTCTACTTCTTCCGCAACCACGCGCGGGGCGGTACATGGTTCTACATCCCCAAGCTCGAGTCGCATCTCGAGGCGCGGCTCTGGAACGACGTCTTCGTCTGGGCGCAGGACGAGCTCGGCGTGCCGCAGGGGACGATCAAGGCGACCGTCCTGATCGAGACGATCCTCGCCGCGTTCGAGATGGACGAGATCCTCTACGAGCTGCGCGAGCACTCGGCCGGGCTGAACGCCGGGCGCTGGGACTACATCTTCAGCGTGATCAAGAAGCTCGGCCACCGGCCGGAGTTCGTGCTGCCCGACCGCGCGGCGGTGACGATGGCGGTGCCGTTCATGCGCGCCTACACCGAGCTGCTCGTGAAGACGTGCCACGCGCGCGGTGCGCATGCGATGGGCGGCATGGCGGCGTTCATCCCCTCCCGCCGCGACGCCGAGGTGAACGCCGCCGCGCTCGCGAAGGTGCGCGAGGACAAGGAGCGCGAGGCCGGGCAGGGCTTCGACGGCACCTGGGTCGCGCATCCCGATCTCGTGCCGGTCGCGATGGAGATCTTCGACCGCGTGCTCGGCGAGCGGCCGAACCAGGTCGACCGGCAGCGTCCGGACGTCTCCTCCTCGGCCGCGGATCTCCTCGACGTCGCGGCGACGCCGGGCGAGATCACGATGGAGGGCCTGCACAACAACGTCTCGGTCGGCATCCAGTACCTCGCCGCGTGGCTGCAGGGCTCCGGCGCGGTCGCGATCTTCAACCTGATGGAGGACGCGGCGACGTCCGAGATCTCACGCTCGCAGGTCTGGCAGTGGCTGCAGCACGCCAAGGTCGCGCGCGCAGACGTCGAGGCCGCGATCGAGGAGGAGCTCGCGAAGCTCGACGGCGACTACACCGAGGCGCGCGAGCTCTTCGAGCAGGTGGCGCTCGGCGACGAGTTCGTCGAGTTCCTGACGCTGCCGGCGTACGAGCGGATCGACTAGCGCTAGTCGCCTGGTTCCGGCGGCAGCGCACGGTTCCTGGCTCGCTGCTCGCGGTGCGTAGGCCGGTGGAACACTACGGAGGTACGGTCCGCCGGCTGGAGCGCCGCGAGCAGTGCGAGGCTGCGCCGGAGGCCGGCTCCGCCGGCCGGGAGGCATAGCCGGCCAGGGATCGTGCGCTAGTCGCCGGCGACGAAGAACTGCCAGTCGCCGTCGGCGGTGATCGCGGTGCGGTAGCCGAGGTAGCCGGTGCCCTGTGTCTTCATCTGCTCGACGACGTCGGCGTCGTAGAGCCCGGCGTAGACGAGCTCGCGCCAGGCCTCCTCGGTCGGGTTCTCGCTGTAGGCGGTCGGCCACGCGTAGGAGCCCGACTCGTTGCGCGTGAACGGCATCGTCAGGATCGCCGCGAGCGCGCGCATCGGCTTCGGCTGCTCGGTCGAGTTCTCCTCGAGGTCGCGCCAGTACTCGGACGCATCCGTCCCGCTGCCGTAGCTGAAGGTGAAGCCCTCGCCCTGCTCCAGCGCGATCTCCTCGAGCGTGTCGTAGTCGCACGCGACGGCGGCGTCGAAGACGCGCTTGCGGACGTCGGCGACCGCTGCCGGCAGCTCCTGCTCGGGCAGCGTCAGCCGCAGGGCCGACGTCGAGCAGGCGCCCTCGCCTTCGGACGTGGTGTCGGCCGGGGTCGTGTCCGGCGGCTCGGTGACCGTGAACGCGCCCGTCGCCTCCGGTGGCACCGTCGGCGTCGTCGGAAGGGCGTTGCTCGAGTCGTCCGAGCCGCAGCCCGCGAGTGCGAGCGCAACGAGGGCAATGGCAGGCAGCAGTCTCATACGGTCTCCGTTCTCTCGCGGGCGGCCTTGCCCTCCCGGACGGCCGTAAGGCTTGTGTGAGGTGTGATCGCCTCGGGATCGACGAGCAGATGCAGCAGTGCCGGGCCGTCCGTCTCGAGCGCCCGCTCGAGCGCCGGCGCGAACTCGTCAGTCGCGGCGACTCGCGCACCGTGGACGCCGAACGACGCGGCGTACGCCGCGAAATCGGGGTTGGTGAGGCTCGTGCCGATCACGCGCCCAGGGTACTCACGCTCCTGGTGCATGCGGATGGTTCCGTACATGGCGTTGTCGACGACCAGGAAGAGCACCTTCGCGCGCTCCTGCACCGCGGTCGCGAGTTCCTGGCCGCTCATCAGGAAATCGCCGTCGCCGGCGAAGCAGACCACGGTCCGCTCCGGGTGGACGATCTTGGCGGCGATCGCCGCCGGGACGCCGTAACCCATCGCCCCGCTCGTCGGCGCGAGCTGGCTGCGGTAGCGCGTGAAGGGCCAGAACCGGTGCGGCCAGGTGGCGAAGTTGCCGGCACCGCTGCAGATGATCGCGTCCTCCGGCAGTCGCTCGCGCAACAGAGCCATCACCTCGCTCAGGTTGAGCGACCCGGGCGAGGGTACGGGCGCGAGCGTCTTCAGGTAGTCGGCGCGGGCGGCCTCGACCCAGGCGCGGCGGGAGGGACTTTGTGTTTCTGAAACACAAGCCTCCCGTGCCGCGGCCGCGAACTCGGGCGAGCCGGCGTGGATCGCGAGCGCCGGCTGGTAGACCCGGCCGAGCTCCTCCGCCCCCGCGTGGACGTGCACGAGCGTCTGGCGCGGCAACGGCGGCTCGACGAGCGTGTAGCCGCCGGTCGTCATCTCGCCCAGGCGCGGACCGACGACGAGCAGCAGGTCGGCCTCGGTGACGCGAGTCGCGAGCGCCGGATCGATGCCGACGCCGACGTGGCCGGCGAAGACGCGGGAGCGGTTGTCGACGTAGTCCTGACGGCGGAAGGAGGTCGCGACCGGCAGCTCGTTCGCCTCGCAGAACGCGATCGTGTCCTCGGCCGCCTGGGCGCTCCACTTGCCGCCGCCGACGATCGCGAGCGGCCGTTCGGACGCGTCGAGGAGCTCGCGCAGCCGCTCGAGCTCTTCGCGCCCGGGATGCGTGTGCACCGGCCGGTACGGGCCGGGATCGGCGACGTCGACCTCGTCGACGAGCATGTCCTCCGGCAGCGCGAGCACGACCGGCCCCGGTCGGCCTGCGGTCGCGACCGAGAAGGCGCGCGCCAGCAGTTCCGGGATCCGCTCGGCGCTCTCGATCTGCACCACCCACTTCGCCATCGAGTTGAACATGCGGCGGTAGTCGATCTCCTGGAACGCCTCGCGCTCGAGCATGTCGCGGCCGACCTGGCCGACCAGCAGGATCAGCGGCGTCGAGTCCTGGTAGGCGGTGTGGACGCCGATCGACGCGTGGGTCGCCCCGGGGCCCCGCGTGACGAGGCAGATGCCTGGCCGGCCGGTCAGCTTGCCGTACGCCTCGGCCATGTTCGCCGCGGCCGCCTCGTGGCGGCAGGTGATCAGCCGGATCGGAGCGTCGTGGAGCGCGTCGAGCACGGCCAGGTAGCTCTCGCCGGGGACGCAGAACGCCAGCTCGGCGCCGTGCAGCGCCAGCTGGTCGACCAGCACCTTGCCGCCGGTGCGGAGCATCAGAGGTGGATCGCGCCCTGGGCCAGCGCGTCGCCGTTCGAGTCTTCGGCACGGACGAGGACGACACGCACGAAGGAGCCGCGGCCGGAGACGTCGGCCGGCTCGACGAACGCGCCGAACGGCTGCACGGTCTCGCCGTCGACCGACAGCTCGCCGCGGAGGACGCAGCCGATTCCCTGCCCTTCGGCGGGGCCACCGTCGCGCTCGCAGCGCATCGCGTAGTCCGCCCACGGGTCGAGCTCGACGGGCGCCGACAGCTTCGCGTCCTCGACCGACCACTCGGTCAGCTCCCAGCGGAGCACCGTCGCCCCGTCGGCGCCGGCCGAGAGCTCGGCCTCGTCGTCGCCGAACGCGGCCGTGCCCGCGTGCAGCGAGGCGAGCTCGCCGGAGGCGACGTAGACCATCCGGCCGCCCGCCGGCAGCCGGATCGACTCACCCGGCGCCAGCAGGTCCTCGTACAGGGAAAGGGACGTCATACCCCGAGGCAGACGTACTTCAGCTCGAGCCAGTCGTCGATGCCGTACCTCGAGCCCTCGCGGCCGATCCCGGACTCCTTCATGCCGCCGAAGGGCGCAACCTCGGTCGAGATGATCCCCGTGTTGACGCCGAGGATCCCGTACTCGAGGCCTTCCGAGACGCGCCAGACGCGGCTGAGGCCCTGGCTGTAGAAGTACGCGGCGAGGCCGTACGGGGTGTCGTTCGCCAGCCGGACCGCCTCGTCCTCGCCGGCGAAGCGCTGGATCCCGGCGACCGGCCCGAACGTCTCCTCGCGCGTCATCGCCATCGAGCCGTCCACGCCCGTGAGCACCGTCGGCTCGAAGAACGTCCCCTCGAGCCGGCGGCCGCCGCGCACGAGCTCGGCGCCGGAGCCGGTCGCGTCGGCGACGTGCCGCTCGACCTTCTCGACCGCGCTCCCGTCGATCAGCGGCCCGACCTGGACGCCGTCGTCGAGCCCGTTGCCGACGACGAGCCGGCCGACGGCGGCCTCGAAGCGCGAGACGAACTCGTCGTGGACCGTGTCCTGGACGAGGATCCGGTTCGCCGAGACGCAGGTCTGGCCGGAGTTGCGGAACTTGCAGAGGATCGCGCCGTCGACCGCCGCGTCGAGGTCGGCGTCGTCGAAGACGAGGAACGGCGCGTTGCCGCCGAGCTCGAGCGAGACCTTCTTGACCGTGCCGGCGCACTGCGCCATCAAGAGCTTTCCGATCTCGGTCGAGCCGGTGAAGGAGAGCTTTCGCACGGCCGGGTTCGAGGTCAGCTCGCCGCCGATCACGGGCGCGTCCTCGGCGTCGCCGGTGACGACGGAGAGCACGCCGTCGGGGACACCCGCCTCCGCCGCAAGATCGGCGAGCGCGAGCGCCGTCAGCGGCGTCTGCTCGGCCGGCTTGATCACGATCGTGCAGCCGGCTGCGAGCGCGGGCGCGGCCTTGCGCGTGATCATCGCGGCGGGGAAGTTCCAGGGCGTGATCCCGGCGGTGACGCCAATCGGCTCCTTGAGGACGACGATCCGCTTGTCGGGCTGGTGCGCGGGGATGGTGTCGCCGTAGACCCGCTTCGCCTCCTCGCCGAACCACTCGAAGAAGGAAGCTGCGTAGGCGATCTCGCCGCGGGCCTCGGCCAGTGGCTTTCCCTGCTCGCTCGTCAGCAGCCGGGCGAGCTGGTCCTGCCGCTCCAGCATCAGGTCGGCGAGGCGGCGGAGCACGGCCGCGCGCTCTTTCGCGGTGCGCGCCCGCCAGGCCGGATACGCGCGTTCGGCCGCCGCGATCGCCACGCGCGTCTCCTCGACGCCGTGCCGCGCGATCCGCTCGAGCACATCGCCCGTGGCAGGATTCGTGACGGCGAACGTCTCGGCGGAGGCGACGGCGGTCATCGCTGAGAGGATAGATGCGCCGTGATCGCCGACGCCCACGTGGACATCCTGCTCGAGCTCGCCCACCGCGAGCACAGGCTCGGCGAGACCTGTGTCTTCGCGCGGACGTGGCTGCCGCTGCTCGAGGCCGGCGGCGTCGGGCTGCAAGTCTGCCCCGTCTTCGTCGACCTGGAGTACCAGCCGGAGGGCTCGCTGCGCGAGGCGCTGCGGCAGGTGACGGCGCTGCAGCACGCGGCTCACGAGAATGCCGGCCGGGTCACACAGGTGCGGACGCGCGCCGATCTCGACGCGGTCGAGCGGGGCGAGCGAATCGGGCTCGTGCTCGCGCTCGAAGGCGTCGAACCGTTCGGCTACGAGGTCGCGACCGCCGATCTCTTCTGGGAGCTAGGGCTGCGGATGGCCGGGCTGACGTGGAACCGCCGCAACCCGTTCGCCGACGGCGCCGCCGACGAGGGCGGCCTCTCCGGGCTGGGGCGTCGGCTGCTGGCGCGGTTCGCCGAGCTCGGTGTCATCCTCGATCTCGCCCATGCCTCGCCGCGGGTCTTCGACGAGTGCCTCGCGTCGTATGCGGGACGCGTCTGCGTCACCCACGCGGGCTGCCGCGCAGTCAACGACACCCCGCGCAACCTCTCCGACGAGCAGCTGCGCGCGCTCGCCGACCGGGACGGCATCTTCGGCCTGATGCTCCATCCGCTGACGATCGACCCGGCGAGCCCGACGATCGACCGCGTGATCGACCATCTCGACCACGCCGCGGCCGTCGTCGGCCCGGAGCGGATCTGCCTCGGCGGCGACTGGACGAAGCGGCTGCACGAGCTGATGCCGGCTCCGGCGCCGCCTGACAGCCTGATGCCGCCGGGGATGGATGAGGGAACGACAATCGCGGGGCTGTCAGGCTCGGAGGACTACCCGGCGCTGGTGGCGGCGCTGCGCGAGCGTGGCTGGGCGGGCGCAGAGCTCGACCGTCTCCTCTCGCAGAACCTGCTCCGATTCCTCCGCGAGTCGCTACCCCCGTCCTGAAACGGCGACCCTAAGCGCTTGTGTTCCAGTAACACAAACCCCTCGAGCCCGCTGTCCGTGCGGCGTTGCGAGGCTTGTGTTACAGGAACACAAAGTCGCCCCAGGCGCCGAACCAGTGCTTCCGCGGGCGCCTAGGCCGATTCGCCGTCGTAGTAGTCGACGCCGTCCGCGAGCCGGTTGACCGTGAAGAGCGGCCCGCCGGCGCTCGTCTCGGTGCGCGCCATTGCCGCAATCTTGCCGCTGTCGGGGTACTCGATGATCTCCGGCGTCCCCTGCGACGCCGCGAGCACGTAGCGGACGACGCCGGCCGAGCGGTTCGAGAGCTGGTGCGCACCCTCCGGCCCACGCGGGAAGTGGACGACCTCGCCTTCCTGCAGCTCGCGATCACCGTCCGGGGTGCGCAGCGTCGGCGTCCCGCGCAGGACGATCAGGAACTCCTCCCCGCCGTGGTGGAAGTGGTACGGCGCCTGTGTCGCCCCCGGCTCGAGCTCCCAGACCGCAGCCGACAGCGTCGCACCGAGCTGGCGCCGCAGCCGCTTGCCCCGGACACCGCCGAAGCCGGCCCGCTCGGCGTCCGCCTCGTAGTCGCCCGGTTCGTCCCAGTCGACCTCCCAGACGTTGTCGCCGAAGTCCACGTCACGATCCTACGGAACGGCGCGTCAGAGAAGCGCGAGGCGCCCGGCCGCGGCGACGGCCTCGCCGCGCGTCTTCACGGCGAGCTTGCGCAGGATCGCCGAGACGTGATGGTCGACCGTGCGCGTAGAGACGAACAGGCGCTCTGCGATCGCCGCGTTCCGGAGGCCCTCGGCGACCAGCCGCAGGACGTCGACCTCGCGTGCGGTCAGCGCGCCGCCGTTCGTCAGCGTGGAGGCGCGGGGACCGCGCGCGACCCCCCGGACGCCGAGCTCGCGCAGGCGGCGGGAGACCATCGCGGCTAGCGGCTTGGCCCCGAGCTGCCGGCAGAGATCGAGTGCACGCGCGAGCGCGTCGGGGTCGTCGCTCTCGCTCAGCGCGAGCGCCTCCTCGTACGGGCAGCCCAGCTTGTTCCACCTTGCCGCCGCGGTCCGCCAGTCGCCGGCGAGCTGCGAGGCCCACGGCTCGTCGAGGCACGGTGGCAGCTCGTCGACGATCCCGTGCCTCCGCCGCCAGTAGGCGAGGCGGCCGGCGAACTCGGACGAGCCGCGGAGGACGGCAAGATCGAACGCCGCCTGGGTCGCCTCGCGAACGTCCTCGTCGCGCCGTTCCAGCCACGCGATCTCGGCCAAACCGTGGGCGAGCGGCGCGCAGCAATCGATGTCCTCCTCGGAGCCGCCGACGCTGCGCGCCGCATCGAGTGGCTGCCGCGTGTCCGGATCGCCGCGACGGGCACGGACGAGCGCGAGCGTGACGTAGCCGACGATGTGCGGATGGGGCGAGTCGCGGTTCTCGTCGATCAGCACTTTCGCCGTCGCGGCGGCGTCCGACCACAGTCCCTGCTCGAGCCTCGAGTCGACACGGAGCGCGAGCAGCGCCAGCCGCCACAGGTCGAGCTCGAGCTCCTCGCTGAACCCGAGGGCGGCCTCGAGCCACGACTCGGCTGCCGCATGCGCCCGACACTGGACGGCGCCGACGGCGAGGTTGTGCATCGCCCGCACGGTCTGCGAGGGCAGCTCGTGGGCGCGGGCGAGCTCGAGCGCCCTTTCGAGCCGAGCGCGACCGCCGTAGCCGTCCCGGAGCATTTCCGCGGTGCCGGCCGTGATCGACGCCTCGACCAGGGTGACCGGATCGTCCGAGCGCTCCGCAAGCTCGGCCGCCCGCTCGGCGAACTCGATCGCACGCTCGTAATCGGGGGCGTTGATGCCGATGAGCGCCAAGGCGGCATTCGCTCTTGCCAGCTCGCGGCTCGCCGGGAACGGCTCGAGCAGCTCGATTGCCTGCGCGCCGGCCTGCTCGGCGTCCACCATCCGGCCGCGGCAGATCAGATACGAGACGATGCTTGCGAGTGCTTCGCCCTCGCCGCGGGTGTCCCCCGCGCGGCGCCTGAGCTCGATCGCGTGCTCCAGCGTCGCAATCGCCTCAACCTGGTCGTCCATGTAGTAGTAGGCGCTGGACTGACGCTCGAGCAGCGCTGCCCGCTCCTCGGGCGGCAGGCCATCGGCGAAGCGGAGGGCGCGCGCGTACTGTGCGGCGGCCTCGCGGTGGGCACCCACCTCCGCCGCGTGACCGCCCGCGACCGGCGCGAACCGCAGCACGGCGTCTCCGTCCCCGGCCGCCTCCGCGTGGTGGGCCAGCCTCGTGTCGTCGCGCGCGGTCTCGCCCCGCGCGGTGAGGGCGGCGAGCGCGCGGCGATGGAGGCTCAGCCGGTGCCGCGGCTCGAGCGACTCCTCGATCGCGAGCCGCGCGAGGTCGTGGCGGAACTCGACCGCGCCCGGGCGCTCTCTGAGCATCCCCGACGCGAGCGTCTCCTCGAGCGCGTCGACGTGCTCGCCGGCGAGCGCCTCGAGCAACCACAACTCCGTGCGCGGTGGGGCGATCGCCACCGCGTCGAGCAGGGCGCGCGCGCCACTGCTCAGCCGGGCTCCCCGGGCAAGCACCGCGTCGCGCACCGTCGCCGGAACGGCGCCGTTGTCGCCCGCGAGCACCTCGGTGACGAAGAACGGGTTCCCGCCGGTCAGCCGGTGAAGCTCGACAGGGTCGACCTGACCCGGTGCGGCCAGCTCGGCGACGGCACCCTGTGAGAGCGGCGGCACGGACAGTCGCTGGACCTCCGTGCGGGCTGCGAGCTCGCCGACCACGACCCGAAGCGGATGCGCGCGGTCGAGCTCGTCGTCCCGGTAGGTGGCGACCACGAGCAAAGGGAACTGCCCGACCCTGCGCGCCAGCAGCCGCAGCGTGTCGAGCGTCGCCTCGTCCGCCCAGTGGACGTCCTCGAGGACGACGATCGTCGCCTCACCGGGTGCGATCAGCCGGAGCAGCGCCCCGACAACCCCGGCGGCCCCGCCATCGAGCGCCGCCCGTAGCTCCTCGGCCTCCTCGGCGATGTCGAGAAACGGCCCGAGCGGCCTGGGCGTGAAGAGGGCGTCGCAGCCGCCCCACAGCACGCGCGCTCCGCCGGCCGCGTCGCAGAAGCCGCGGACGGCGACGGACTTGCCGACCCCGGCCTCGCCCGCGACGAGCACGAGGCGCCCGCGGCCCGAGCGCGCCTCGTCCAGCCCCTCGCGCAGCCCGGCCAGCACCGGCTCGCGTTCGAGCAGGCGCGCGCCCGCGGCCGCCGCAGCTACACCCATGCGGTGATCGTAGGAGACTCGCGTCGAAAGATCTACGGCCGCACGAGCACGCGGCCCGGCTCGCCGGCGAGGCTGGCGCGGAAGGCATCGTCCGCCTGCTCGAGCGGGAACGACGGGCCGACGAGGCTCGCGAGCTCGAGGTCGCCGGCAGCGACGAGGTCGAGCAGCCGCGGCAGCGCGACCGCCGGATCCTCGGAGCCGTAGATCGTCCCGGTCAGCGTCTTCTCGCGGTTCGAGAACTCGAACGGGTCGAGCTCGAGCTTCTCGCCGCCGGCAGGGAGGCCGACGACGACGGCGGTGCCGCCGCCGCGCGTCCAGCGGAGCGCGAGCTTGGTCGTCGCGGCGGCACCGACGGCGTCGAAGGCGTAGTCGACGCCCTCGGGGTCGAGCTCCTGCATCGCCTCGCGGACGTCGTCCGGCGCGCAGGCACGGGTGGCTCCGAGCGCGAGCGCCTGGCCGCGCCGGCCTTCGACCGGGTCGACGACGAGGATCTCGGCCGCGCCGGCGATCCGCGCGCCCTGGACGACGAACTGGCCGACGCCGCCGGCACCGATCACGAGCGCGGTGAAGCCGGGCTCCGGGCGCGCGGCGTTGAGCACGGCGCCGACGCCTGTGAGCGCGGCGCAACCGAGCAGCGCCGCCTGCTCCAGCTCGACGGCGTCGCCGAACAGCATCGCCGCCGCCGCAGCGACGACGACGTGCTCCGCCAGCGCTCCGGTCGCGGTGCCGCGGAAGACGGTCTCGCCGTTGAGCGAGAGGCCGGTGCGGCCGCCGAGCAGCGTCCCCTTGCCGATCGCCGACGAGAGCGGCCCGCACGCGGCCGGGCGCCCGCGCCGGCAGGGCCCGCACTCGCCGCAGGCGGGCGCCCAGGAGAGGACGACGCGATCGCCCTCGCGCAGCCCGTCGACATCCGGCGCCGACCGCCTCGACGAGCCCGGCCCCTTCGTGCCCGAGCACGATCGGCGTCGGCCGGTCCCACTCGCCCTTGTAGGAGTGGAGATCGGTGCCGCAGACGCCGACGGCGCTCATCCGGACGACGACCTCGCCCGGCAACGGCTCCTCGACGTCGAGCTCCTCGACGACGAGCGCGCCCGGCTCGTGCATCACGGCCGCGCGCGTCCTCATCGCATCAGCATCCCGCCGTTGACGTCGAGCGTCGCGCCGGTGACGAAGCCGGCCGCGTCCGAGGCGAGGTAGGCGACCGCTGCCGCGACCTCCTCCGGCCGTCCGAGCCGGCCGACCGGGATCGTCTTCAGCATCGCCTCGATCCGCTCGGGCGCCACCGACGCGACCATCGGCCCGTCGATTGCTGCAGGCGCGATCGCGTTCACCGTCACACCCGTGCCTGCGAGCTCGCTCGCCGCGTGCCGGGTCAGGGAGATGATCGCCGCCTTCGAGGTCGCGTAGTGCACGCCCGTCACCGCCCGCGCGGCCTGGCCGGCGATCGAGGCGAGGTTGACGATCCGGCCGGCACCGCGGTCGCGCATCTGCGCGCCGACGACGCGGATGCCGAGATAGGTGCCGCGCAGGTTCGTGGCCAGCACATCGTCCCATTCGTCCAGGTCGATCTCCCAGAAGGAGCGGAGCTCGGTCCGGGCGGCGTTGTTGACGAGGACGTCGACGTCGCCGGCCGCCGCGAGCAGCCGCTCCCACGACTCGAGGCTGCGGACGTCGTGCTCGACCGCCTCGCCGCCGATCTCCGCGGCGACCTCGGCCGCACCGGCAACGTTGACGTCGGCAAGGAGGACGCGGTCGCCGTCCGCCGCCAGCCGCCGCGAGATCGCCTCCCCCAGCCCGCGCGCGGCGCCGGTGACGATCGCCGTGCGCATCAAGCGTGGATGCGCTGCGTCGAGCGGCTCAGCGGCCCGCCCGCGCGCGCGTTTCGCACGGCCAGCGCCTCGGCCAAGATCGAGAGCGCCGTCTCGGGGACGGAGTCGGCGCCGAGGTCGAGGCCGGACGGCCCCGAGATCCGCTCGATCGCGTCCTCGCCGACACCTGCCTCGCGCAGCCGCTCCCGTTTCCGCTCCTGGTTGCGGCGGCCGCCGATCAGGCCGATGTAGAACGCGTCGGTCGCGAGCGCGAGCTCGAGCGCCGGCAGGTCGAACTTGTCGTCGTGGGTGAGGATCACGATCGCGGTCGCGTGGTCGGGCGCGACCTGCGCGAACGCCTCCTCGGGCCAGGCGACGATCAGCTCGTCGGCGCTCGGCATCCGCTCGCGCGTCGCGAACTTGGCGCGCGCGTCCGCCACGATCGTCTGCCAGCCGAGCAGCTTCGCCGCGGCCGCGAGCGCCTCGGCGGTGTCGACGGCGCCGTAGACGAAGAAGCGCGGCGGCGGCCCGTAGACCTCCGCGAAGACCGTTCTGCCTTCCAGCTCGACCGTCCGGCTGCGGGCGCCGCGGATCAGCTCGGCCGCGTGGGCCGCCAGCTCCGGTGGCCCGTCGCCGGTTGTCTCGCCGCCCTCGACGACGAGCAGCTTCGAGCCGACCCCGTCACCCTCGACCACGGTGAGGACGACCGCGCGGCCGCCGTCGCGCTGGAGCTGGAGCAGCCGGTCGATCACGCGAGCTTTTCGACGAAGACGTCGATCTCGCCGCCGCAGGGCAGGCCGACGGCCCAGGCCTCCTCGTCGCTGATCCCGTACGAGAGCAGCTTCGGCTCCCCGCTCGCGAAGACCTCCTGCGCCTGCTGGAAGACGTCGCCCTCGACGCAGCCGCCGGAGACGGAGCCGCAGAGCTTGCCGCTGCGCGAGATCGCGAGGCTCGAGCCGACGGGCCTCGGCGCGGTGCGCCGGTTCGCGACGACGGTCGCGACGACCACCTCCTCGCCCTCGCCCTGCCAGCGGTCGATCTCGCTGAGAATCTCCTTCACCGTTGTAGCCTGCCTGTTCGATGACCGACCAGGCAAGCGTGAGCCTCCTCCGCTGGCTGCGGCGTCAGCTGCGCGAGCCGACGCCGTGGCGCGAGCACCTCGAGGCGGCGGTCGCGAACGACGATCCCGTCGAGGCTCGCCGGCTGGTCGCGCGAATGGAGTTCACGGAGGCGCAGCGCCGTCACGTCGACGGCCTGATCGACCGCTGGGAGGAAGGGCGCTGAGCGCGGAAAGCAACGTTGCGCTCGTCCGCAGAATCATGGAGGCGTTCGCGAACAAGGAGGGCTTCGCGCTCCGTGAGTGCTTCGCCGAGGACGCCGTCTGGCACGTTCCCGGCGCCGGCGTGATGTCGGGCACCTACCGCGGCCGCTCGGAGATCTTCCGCTTCCTCGCGCGGCTGCCGAAGCTGACGGACGGCACCTACCGCTCGACCTTCATCGACGCGCTCGCGAGCGAGCAGCGCGGCGCCGGGCTCTACCGGGCGCAGGGCGAGCGCGAGGGCAGGACGATCGACATCGACCAGCTGCTTCTCTTCACGATCCGCGACGGCCTCGTCACGGAAGTCCTCGCGTTGCCGAGCGACCCGGGCGCGTTCGACTCCTTCTGGGCGCCTTAGCTATTCCTCGACGGTCTCGGCCTCGGGCACCGGCTCGTGGAACTCGACCTCGAGCCGCTGGATTCGCGAGCCCTCGATCTCGATCACCCGCAGCGCCAGGCCGTCGACCTGCACCTCGTCGCCCACCTCGGGCGCGCGGCCGAGCTCGCCGAAGACCATCCCGGCCATCGTGTGGTAGTCCTCCGCCTCGAGCCCCTTGCCGAACTGCTCGTTGAAGTCGTCGATCGGGAAGGTGCCGTCGATGCGGATATGGGTCTCGTCGATCCGCTCGACCGACTCGTCCGGGAGGTCGAACTCGTCCTCGATCTCGCCGACGATCTCCTCGAGCAGGTCCTCCAGCGTGACGATCCCCTCCATCGCGCCGTATTCGTCGACGACGACTGCCATGTGCTGGTTCTGCTTCCGGAACTCGGCCAGCAGCGCCGCGAGATCCTTCGTCTCGGGGACGATGTATGCGGGCCGGAGCAGCTCCTCGAGGTCGACGTTCGCGATCCCGCGGTCGTGCAGCGCCGTGAAGAGGTCGCGCACGTGCAGGATCCCGGCGATCTCGTCGAGCGAGTCGCGGTAGACCGGATAGCGCGTGAACGGCGACTCGAGCAGCGCCGCCAGCGCCTCCTCGGTCGGCATCGAGATCGAGATCGCGACCACCTGCGGCCGCGGCACCATCACTTCGTGGACTTCCTTGTCCGCGAAGTCGAAGACCTTGTAGAGCATCTCCTCCTCGGTCGTCGCGATCACGCCCGCGTCCTCGGCGCCGGCGACGATGTGACGGATGTCCTCCTCGGTGTGCGCCAGCTCCCCGGCCGGAGCGGGCCTGACGCCGAAGAGCCGCGTGACGGCGTCAGCGGACACCTGCAGCAGCCAGGTGAACGGCTTCACGATCCCCTGCAGGATCTCGAGCGGGATCGCGAGCGCCTTCGCGATCGGCTCCGCCCGCTGCAGTGCGAGCGCCTTCGGGACGAGCTCGCCGAGGGTGACGCTGAGATAGGTCAGGATCAGGAATGCGAGCACGTAGGCGATCCCGTACGAGAGCGGCCCGTCGATGTAGTCGGTCAGGAGCGGCTGGCCGACGGCACCGAGGGCGATCCCGAAGACGGTGATCCCGATCTGGACCGTGCCGATGAACTTGACCGGGTGGTCCATCAGATCGAGCGCAGCACGGGCGCGCCGGCTGCCGGCCGCGGCCTCTGGCTCGAGCCGAGTCCGCCGCCCCGTCACGAGCGCGTACTCGGCCGCGACGAAGACCGCGTTTCCGAGCACGAGCAGAAAGATCGCGAGGATGCGGAGGGTGTCGCTCATGCCCCGCTCTCCGGGGCCCGCGGACTAGAAGGATCGTCGTCCAAGGCGCGCAGTATAGGCGACGATTCCGACGTCCTCGGCCCGTTCCGCGCGCTCCTCGAGCACGAGCCGCTCGAGGTGCGAGAGCGTCTCGGCGACCGCGAAACGGCGCGACGCCGGCTTCAGCTCCGCTCCGAAGAGGTCGAGCGAGACCTCGTAGGCGCTGCGCGGAACGTCGGTCAGCGTGGCCTCCGCGAACGCGAGCCGCTCGTGGTGGTGCTCGATCAGCTCGCGGGCGCGGCCGACCGGGTCCTCGATCGGGTCTCCGTGGCCGGGGAGCGCGAGCTCGGGCTCGAGCTCGATCGTCCGCTCCAGCGACTCTAGGAAGTCGCCGAGAGGGTCGGGCCGGCTGGCCGGCCAGAGGCCGACCGTCGGTGAGATCCGGGCGAGCAGGTGGTCGGCCGAGACGAGCACGCGATCCTTGAGCAGGCAGAGCTGACCGTCGGCGTGGCCGGGAGCGGCGACGAGCTCCCAGCCGTCGAGCCGGTCGCCGTCGTCGACGAGAACCGGGTCGCGCTGGAAGCGGATGAACGGCCGGTAGACGTCGCCGGAGCCGATCAGCTCCTCGGTGATCTCGCTCGGAACGCCGTGCGTGCGGAACCACTCGGCGATCCGCTCGGGCCAGTTCGGGTTCCCCCAGACGAGCTCGCACTGCGCATAGTCGAGCGCACCCTGGTAGACAGGTGCCCGCGTCAGCTCGGCGACGTCGGCGGCCGCACCGACGTGGTCGGGATGGAAGTGGGTGACGAAGATCCGCGCCACCTCGGCGCCGGCGAGCGACTCGCGCCAGACCTCCTGCGCGTCGGGCAGCCCGATCCCGGTGTCGACGAGCGTCCAGCCGTCGTCGCCGGGCAGCAAATACGAGTGCACGTGACCGGGACGGGTCGGCAGTGGGGTCGTGATCCGGCGGATTCCGAAGGGGAGCTCGTCCACACGCCGATGCTACTCGGGTGTCCTGGACAGACGATCCAGCTCTGATTACTCTTGTTGTTCCGTTTGTAACTTGGGGGGAACGTGAAGCGAGCCGCCGTCTTCACGCTTGTCGCTGTGCTTGCCGTCGCCGCAGCCGGCCTCAGCCTGGCTCAGACTCCACCGGCGCCCGACGACGTGGTCAGGAAGGTCGAGATCTGCCACAACCCGCCCGCCCCCAAGCGGCAGGACGTCAGCGTCAGCAGCATCTTCGGGGACAACGGTCACGACGGTCACAAGGACGACGTCATCCCGCCCTTCACGTACGACGGTGGCACCTATCCCGGCAAGAACTGGAACCTGCAAGGCGAGGCCGCGTGGTACTACGACTGTGAGCCCGCGAACATCCCTGACGTGACGCCGAGGCTCGAGTGCGTCGAGGATCGGTCGGACGGCCTCTTCGCCCACTTCGGCTACCGGAACTCGCAGAACGGCGACGTGACGATCGACATCGGGCTCGTCAACAGGTTCGCGCCGGCGCCCGAGAACCGTGGTCAGCCGAAGACGTTCGAGCCGGGAACACACGGCATCCTGCCGGTGCCGTTCGCCGGCTCGCTCCAGTGGCGTCTCGCGGGCAAGTTCGTGACGGCATCGTCGGCGTCTGCACGGTGTCAGGCCTCGATCCGGATCGACAAGGCATTGAAGCCGGAGAACGACGCGGGTCGGTTCGACCTGCTGCTGAACGGCGCCGTGCTCGCCACGCACGTCGGTAACGGAGGCACGACGAACACGCAGAACGTCATTGCCGCACCGGCCGGAACGCAGTACACGGTCTCGGAGCGCGCCGCGACGGGAACGACGCTCGCCAACTACGCGACGACGATCGTCTGCCGTGACAACGGCGGCAGCGGAGGGCGACGTGGCAGAGGGCAGCGGTACGAGCCTCCCGGTGACGGTTCAGAGCCGGCCAGGCCATCGTCTGCGTGATCTCGAACGTGCGGGGCGACACGCCCGGGCCGGGCCGGGCCGATCTGGCGATCGTGAAGAGGGCGAGCCCGGCGAGCCTTCGCGTCGGAGAGCGCGTGACGTGGACGGTGACGGTGACGAACAAGGGGCCGGATGCCGCCACGAACGTCGTCATCGAGGACTCGCTGCCGGACGACGTCTCGTTCGTGGACGGCTCGCTCGACAAGCCTTCGAACGTGACGTGCGTCGGCGCAGTCTGCACGATTCCCTCGCTTGCGTCGGGTGCGTCGGTGACCGCCAGGTTCGTCACCACCGTGACGGCGGTCGGCACGAAGACCAACACGGTGACCGTCGACGCCGACCAGACCGACCCGAATCCGGCCGACAACGCAGCGTCGGCGCAAGTGGTCGTGACGAGCGGCGACGAGGTCGACGTCACTCCCGTGCTCGAGTGCGTCGATCAGCTCTCCGGCGGCCGCTACCGCGCGCACTTCGGGTACCTGAACCGGGGTAGCAGCGCGGTCGGCTTTCCGGTCGGCCCCCGCAACGCGTTCACGCCGGAGCCGGAGAACCGCGGGCAGCCTGTGCGCTTCCAACCCGGCCGCGCCCCCGACGTCTTCCAGGTCGACTTCGTGCGGACGATCGTGTGGACGCTCCGCGGTCGGACGTCGACCGCGAGCGCAGACTCGCAGCGCTGCGCTCCGACGACGGGGTGGCTGCGGATCGACAAGATCCTGCGCCCGGCCGACGATCCGGGGCGGTTCAACCTCGAGATCGACGGTGTGCCTGCCGGCACCGGGCGCGGGGTCGGGCACCTCGGGACCACCGGCGACGTGGCGGTTCCCGTCGGGAGACACCGGGTCGGCGAAGAGGGAGTGGACGGGACGTCGCTGGCGGACTACGACACGACGATTGCCTGTCGAGAGAACCGCGGACGCGGCAGGGTCGTGTCGACCTTCCGCGGCCCGGATCTGATCGTCGCCGTGGCCGCAGGGCAAGAAGTCGTGTGCACGATCGTGAACACGCGCCGCACGGGGCCGCCGGTGCCGCCGACACCGACGCCGCCGGGACCGACGCCGCCCCCGCCGCCGCAGCCTGGTACGTCGGACCTCGCGGTGCAGAAGTTCGTCAGCGCCCGAGTCGCCGCTCGCGGCGACATCGTCGAGTGGACGGTGGTCGTCACCAACAACGGCCCGCTGGCGGCCACCGGTGTCACGATCACCGATGAGGCCGCCGCCGGCGCCACGATCGTCTCACTGCAGATCCCACAGGGCACGTGCGGGAGAACCAGCTGCGCTCTGGGCACGATCCCGCCGGGTGGGTCGGTGCGCATCGTCGCCCGCACTCGCATGCTGAGGGTCGGCGCCCGGCTGAACGTCGTCGCCGTCCGCGGCGGGCAGTCGGACTCGGTGCCCGAGAACAACGCCGCGTCGGCGCTCATTCGCGTGCTCTCGTCGTTCACGCCGCCGCTCCAGCGGCAGTGCGGCCAGATGTCGGTCGACCGTCGGGTGACGCGAGCGGGCGCCACGGTTCCGGTCAGCGCAGGTGTCCGCAATGTCTTCGGCCGCCCGCTCGCGGGCGTGAGGGTGACCGCACGAGGCGCGGGCCAGCAGACGTCGGCGAGAACGAACGCGGACGGCGTCGCCACGTTCCAGCTGGCGCCGAGCCGACCCGGGATCGTCCGGTTCACGGTCGGAGCGCGCACCCTCACCGCCGTCGGGGCCAGGCTCTGCACCGCCCGGATGGGAGTCCTCGGCGCCACCGCAGGTGGTCTCGCACCGGGCGTGACCAGCGTGACCGGCTAGGCGAGGATGTCCACCGGCGTCCCGACGGCGGCGAGCCGCCGGAGGCGCACGACGTCCTCGTTCCGCATCCGGATGCAGCCGTGCGACACGGCCTGGCCGATCAACCCCGGCAGGCTGGTTCCGTGGATGCCGACGATGCCGCCGCCCGGCCAGTCGCTGAGGCGCGAGTACGCGCTTGTCTCGAGGGCGAACGGGCCGAAGAACGGGTCGTTCGGCGTGAAGCGCCACTGCACGTAGAAGTTGCGTCCCAGCGGCGTCGGGGCCTCCGGCGTGCCGACCGCGACCGGAGCGCGGAAGAGGATGCGGCCGTCGGCGAGGCGCCGCACCTCGAGCCGGCGTGAGCCTCGGCGAACGACGACGCGGTTCGGCGTCGGCCGCAGGCGGAGCGCCTGGGCGGGCACCCAGCCTCGCTGCCCGTTCGGCCGCCCGGGCAGGCTGAGCTTGTACCACAGGTCCCCGCGCGGGCCGGTGCGCGCCTCGAGCGCAAGCACGACCTGCGGCCGGAAGTCGGCGCGGAACTCGCGCAGGACGCGAACCGCCTTCGCTGCCCGGTCGGGCGCCGTGCGCACCGTCACCTGCGGCACCACGAGCTGGCCGGAAGCGGGCAACGACGCGGCTGACGCGGCCGGGACCACCGTGAGCGCCGCGCAGACCAGGAGCAGACGGACCCACATGCCGACATCGTACGAGCCCGAGTCCCGCGCTAACACGAACATATGTTCTATAGTCTGAGAGATGCGGGTCGAGTACCGCGAGGAGGCGTGCCGGAGCGCGCTCAACCGGGTCAAGGGGATGCCGTTCGCGCTGGTCGCTGAACCCGTACACCGGCTGCGCGCACCGCTGCACGTTCTGTTACGTGCGGGCGTTCGAGCGGCGCGCCGACCGGCCGTCCGACGACCGCTACGGACGCTCGATCCGGGTCAAGGTCAACGTCGCCGAGGTGCTCGCGCAGCGAGCTCGCGCCGCCGCTCGTGGGCGAAGGAGCAGGTCGCGATCGGCGCCGCCACCGACCCGTACCAGCCGGCCGAGGGGCGCTACCGGCTGACGCGCGCCTGCATCGAGGCGCTCGGCCGCGCGGCCTCGCCGTTCGGGCTGATCACGCGCGGGCCGCTGATCGTCCGCGACGTCGACGTCCTCGCAGGAGGCGGCGCGGCGGGCCGACGTCAGCGTCACCTTCTCGGTGCCGACGCTCGACGCCGACGTCTGGCGGACGACGGAGCCCGGCACGGCGCCGCCGCGGCAGCGACTGCGGGCGCTGACGACGCTCGTCGACGCCGGCGTGCGTGCAAGCGTCGGCATGGCGCCGATCCTGCCCGGGCTCTCCGACCGGCCGGAGCAGCTCGCGGAGGTCGTCAAGGCGGCGCGTGCCGCCGGCGCGACCGGGATCTGGGCCAACCTGCTCTACCTCGCACCCGGCACGAGGGAGCACTTCCTCGAGGCGCTCTCGCGCGACTGGCCGGAGCAGCTCGAGCACTACGAGGATCTCTACGCGAGGGGCGCCTACCTGCCGCGCGCGACGGTCGATCCGGTGCGCGAGCAGGTGCGAGGGCTCGCCCGGGAGCACGGCGTCCGCGACCGCCGCGTCGCGCCGCTGCGACCGCCGCCGGAGCCGGTGCAGCTCTGCGCTGAAGGTGTAAAGGCCGACCCGCGGAATACACTTCCCCGGCGATGCCTGAAGAGATCACCTGCCTGATCGTCGACGACCACGAGGTCGTCCGCGAGGGCCTCCGGCTCTCGCTCTCGCGCGCCCCGCACGTCCGCGTGATCGGGGAGGCGTCCGACGGCGCCGGTGCGGTCGCTCTCGTCGAGCGGCGCCGGCCGCAGGTCGTGATCATGGACGTCCGCATGCCCGGCATGGACGGGCTCGAGGCGACGAAGCAGATCAAGGAGAAAGTCCCCGAGACGGCCGTACTGATCTTCACCGCCTACAGCGAGCGCTCGCTGCTCGGCCGCGGGCTCGAGTCGGGCGCGAAGGGCTACATCCTCAAGGAGGCGCCGCACGCGACGCTGCTGCGCGCGATCGAGAAGGTCGCCGGCGGCGAGAGCTTCGTCGATCCCGCGCTGATGCCGGCGTTCCTGACCGGCAAGGAGCAGAACGAGATGCTCGACCTCGCGCGAGCGCGAGATCCTGCAGCTGCTCGCCGACGGGATGTCGAACGCCGACGTCGCCGCCCGACTCTTCATCAGCCAGGAGACGGTCAAGAGCCACGTCCGCCACATCCTCGCGAAGCTCGAGGCCGACACGCGCACCCATGCGGTCGCAATCGCCCTGCGCGACGCGATCATCGACTAGGTGACGGAACGGGTCCCCGACGACGAGCGCGAGCGGCTCGTCGAGCGGATCATCACCGCCGAGCAGGACGAGCGGCGGCGGCTGGCGCTCTTCCTCCACGACGGGCCGGTGCAGAACCTCGCCGGGATCGCGCTCATGCTCGACGCCGCCGTGCAGGCGATCGACGACGGCCGGCCGGAGGCGGCGCGCGGGATCATGGCGTCGGCACTCGAGCGGCACCGGGAGACGATCCGCTCGCTGCGCGACCTCTCCTTCAACATCGAGCCGGTCGTGCTCCGCGACCAGGGCTTCGGAGCGGCGGTCGACGAGCTCGCGAACCAGCTCGGGATGGAGCACCGCGTCCGGATCGAGGTCGATGTCGCGCCGGCCGCGCGGCTGGGCGAGAAGGAGCAGGTCGGGCTCTACCAGATCGTCCGCGAGTCGCTGAACCAGGCGGTCCGGCGCGGGCCGCCCTCGAAGATCTCGGTCACGATCCAGGAGACGACGGGCGGACAGATCGAGACGATCGTCGCCGACGACGGCACCGGCGAGCGGCGCACGGCCGCACTCGCTGCGATCGGCGAGCGCGCGTCGACGCTGAACGGGCGCTTCTCGGTCGAGCAGGGTGCGGACGGCGGCACCGCGATCCGGGTCGTATTGCCGGCCTACGCCGGTCGTCCGAACTCCGACTAGAATCGCCGCCGATGGAGAACGGCCACCACGCGCCCGCCGGGCACCTGCTCTTCGTCTGGTCGTCCAGCGGCTGGACGGTGCAGCAGCGCGACGGCGACGTCCCCGCCGTCGGCTCGACGGTCGAGGCGAACGAGACGCTGCTGCGGATCAGCAAGATCGGCCCGTCGCCGTTCCCCGGCGACCGCCGCCCATGCGCGTACACGGAGCTAGCCAGCGCAAGGTGAGCATCCGCGGGAGCGGATGCTCACCGCGCGAAGACCCCTGAAGGGGCCGCTTCGCGGCCCACCAGCTCAATGCCCTAGCGCCGACTGCGCTGCGATGCGGCCGAAGACGAGTGCGGCCGCGAGGCCGCTGCCGTAGCCGCCGGTGAAGATGCCGCCTGCGTCTGCGCCTGCGGCGTAGAGATCCGGGATCGGCGAGCCGTCGCCGTCGAGCACGCGCGCCTTGTCGTCGATCCGGATGCCGCCGATCGTGTGCGTCACGCCCGCGTAGACCCGCACGGCCAGGAACGGCGGCTCGGCGAGCTTCGGCGACGCGGGCAGCGCGAACGGCAGCTGTTCCGCCGGGCGCACGTCGCCTCCCGCCGCACGCGCGGCCTCGACGAGGTCGGCCACCGTCCGCTCCCGCACCGGCTGCCGCAGCGCCCCGGCATCGAGCACGTACCACGCGCGCCCCTCCGGAAACCGCTGCACGATGTCGCTCTCGTGCCAGGCCGCGTCGCCGAGATCACGGCCGTCGTCGTCGAGCACGAGCGCGTGCCGGGCGTAGAGCTGCGACGCACGTACGTACTCGTCCTCGCTCACAGGCCCTGGCAGCGCGCGCCCGTAGAACTCCTCCATCCCCGCCGTCGTCGTGGCGCCGCGGGCGAGCGCGAATGCGAGCCCGTCGCCCTCGCTCCACGGCGCGGCCCGCAAAAGCAGCCCGCGCTCTCGCGCCAGCCGGACCCCGAAGCCGCCGGTGGCGAGCACCTGCGCCTCGCCGAACGGCTGTCCCAGCCGCACGTCGCCGGCCGACCGAACGAGCGTGTCCGTCAGCGCGCGCGGGTCGTAGCGGCGCCCAACCGTGAGCGGATTGCCCGTCTCACGCCGCACCGGCTCGACTCCGAGCGACTCGAGCCAGTCGAGCGCATCGTCGAGCTCCTCGACGATCCGGGACTGCGACGACGGGTCGCCGCCGGGGCACTCTGCACGGAAATCGTCGAGCGTCCGGTGCCTCCAGACGACGCCGCTCGAGAGCAGCATCGATCCGCCGGCGCGATCCCCCTTCTCGAAGACGACCGGCTGCGCCCCGAGCTCGCGCGCTCGCGCCGCCGCGACGAGGCCGGCCATGCCGGCGCCGGCGACGATCACCGGATCAGCTGAGCGAGAACGATGGCTTGTGCTCGATGTACTCGAGCTTCACGCGGTCGGGCCCCCAGACGAAGAGCGCGAGCGTGTTCGGCGCGTCGACGACGTCGTCGATCTCGACGCCGAGCTCCTCCGCCTCGACCCGGTGCTCCTCGACCGAGCCGACGAGGACGCCGAGGTGGTTCAGCAGCGGCCGCTCCGGCTCGCCCGGATCACCTTGGGTCAGGTCGAGAAAAGCACCGCCGACCTCGAGTCGCCCGGCACCGGCGGGCGTGAAGCCGAGCCGCTCCCATCCACGCGCCGCGGCATGGGGATCCCCGGCACGCAGCGCGACGTGGTCGAGATCGAGCTCGGAGTCGGTCTCCGCCTCGACCAGCGCG
This sequence comes from uncultured Gaiellaceae bacterium, assembly GCA_963738795.1. GTDB lineage: Bacteria > Actinomycetota > Thermoleophilia > Gaiellales > Gaiellaceae > Gaiellasilicea. The sequence continues at coordinate 398,775 of CAVTXQ010000005.1, forward strand.
ACCGTGAGCCCCTCGCCCAGGTCGACGAGCGGCTCACGGCCGTCGAGGGACGTCACGCGCAGGCCGATCCGCTCGAGCGCACCGCGCTCGCGCTGCCCCTCGGCGTCGAAGAGCGTCAGCTTCCCCCGGCGCGCGTCCGCGCCGAGCAGGGTGAAGCGATCGGTGCGCTCGATCACGCGCACCCCGAGCCGCTCGACCGCCGCGCTCGCCATGCGCTCGCGCTCGCTCACCCAGAGCGCGACATGATCGAGGGTCTGCGGCTGCATGCTCCGAGGTTACTTGCGCCGGTCGACCGCCCGCCGCAGCTGCTCCTTCGACATCTTCGAGCGTCCTTCGATCCCCATACTCTTCGCCTCTTCGTAGAGCTGGTCGCGGGTGCGGCCCTTGGCACGGGCCGTGCCGGATCGAAGCCCACCGCGACGGCTGGACGAGATGTCCGTGCGCGAGAGGCGCGACGACGTCTTCGCCTCGCCGGCGCGTGCGCGCTCCTTGTTCACCGTCCGCGCGGCGATCTCCTCGGCCTTGTCCTCAGACGTGCCCCGATCCTCGAGGCCGTCCCTGATGTGCTCGTACTGGCGCTCTCGCTTCGCGCTCCAGGCCTTGGGCGGCATGTGACCCTCCTTGTCGTGAACGAGGGTCTTTCCCGCTTTCGGCTCGGGTTATTCCGAGTCGAGCGGGAGGTTCTTGACGTCGTGCTCGGTGGCGTATGCGTCGACGAGCGGATTCAGCGCGGCCGGCCCCTCGGAGTAGGCGTAGTTGATCTTCACGAACGGCTCCCACTTGTCCGGGAGCGCGTCCTCCGGGAAGATCGCCTCGACCGGACACTCCGGCTCGCACGCCCCACAGTCGATGCACTCCTCCGGGTCGATGATCAACATCCGGTCGAACTCGTGGATGCAGTCGACCGGACAGACGTCGACGCAGGAGCGATCTTTGATGTCGATGCAGGGCTCGGCGATGATGTACGTCACGGCGGCGAGTCTAGCGCGGGGTTACGCCAGAGGCGCGGTCAGCTCGGCCACGATCTCCGGCACCCGCTCGGCCAGCGCCGACTTGACGATCACCTGGTCGAAGCCCGCCGTGTGCGCCCGCTGGAGACCCGTCGTGTCCGTGTGATTCGTGAAGCCGACGATCGGGATGTCCGGCCACGAGTCGACGACCTCGTCGGGCTCGACACGCGCGATGTCGACGATGACCAGATCGGGCGGATCGACGCTGTCGGTCGTGACCAGATGATGGCCGTCGAGGATCGCTTCGAGCTTCCCCCGGAAGAAAAGGTCGACCCCTGCGAGCAGGATCGTCGCCACAGAGGCGAATCTAGCAGCGACCCGGGCTGTTTTCCTACCCGGCGATCCCGAGGGCCTCGAAGAGCCGGTTGAGATAGACCCGCAGCCGCCAGAACTCGCCGGCGAAGAGGAGCGCGCCCAGCGCGACCAGGATCATCCCGCTGACGAACTGGATCGCGACGTAGTGGTCGCGGACGCGGCGGAAGAAACCCATCGCCGGCACGAAGAGCGCCGCCGCGAGCAGGAAGGGGACGGCGAGACCGAGCGCATAGACGGCGAGCAGGAGTGAGCCCTCCCAGATGGTGTCGGAGTCGCCGGCGAGGACGAGGATCGAGCCAAGCACCGGGCCGATGCACGGCGCAGCGCAGATCGCGAACGCACCTCCGAGCAGGAAGCCGGAGCCGCGCCTGCGCGCGTCCTGGACGAGGCCGGCGCCGAGCAGCCGCTGCGGCCACGGCAGCAGGCCCATGAACGCGAAGCCGAAGACGATCAGGACGAAGCCGGCGATCTGCTCGAGCAGGAACTGGTCCTTCGTGATCGAGAGGCCGACGGCGGCTGCGCCGGCGCCGAGCAAGACGAAGACGGCAACGAGGCCTGCGACGAACGGCAGGCTCGAGACGAGAACACGCCGCGACGAACCGGGGTCGCCGAGCCGCTCAGCCTCGACGGAGGAGATCGCGGAGAGGTAGCCCGGGACGAGCGGCAGCACGCACGGGGCGAGGAAGGAGACGAAGCCGGCGCCGAACGCGACGAGGACTGCGGTGCCGTTCACGGCTCGAAGCGTGCGAGCTCGTCGTCGAGCCGGCGCTCCAGCGCGGGATCGAGAGGGGCTCCGCCGTCGGGAGGCTCGTCGCCGCCGCGCCCGCGGCTCCAATGCCAGGCGAGCAAGCCGACCCCGACGACGCCGAGCGCCAGCCCGGCGAGCGGCAGCAGCCACGCGATCAGCTCGAAGCCGCTCTTCGGCGGCACGGCGAGCACGCTCGATCCGAACTGGTCAACCAGCGAGGCTTTGATCTCGCTCTTCGTGTCGCCGGCGGCGATCCGCTCGCGGATGAAGGCCTTCATCCGCAGCGCGACCGGCGCGTTCGAGGTGTCGAGCGTCGACTCGCAGACCGGGCAGACGAGCTCGGACTCGAGCTCGGCTGCGGTGGGACGCTCCTCGCTCGCGACAGCCGGCCCCGCGAACGCGAGCGCCGCAAGAAAGGGAACAACTATCCAGGCGAGCGGTCTCTCGCGCGTCGCTCGCGGTGCGTAGGCCGGCGGAACAGTACGGTGGTACGGGCCGCCGGCTGGAGCGCCCCGAGCGACGCGAGGCCGCGCCGGAGGCCGGCTCCGCCGGCCGGGAGGCGCGGCCGGCGAGTGATCGCTCGTCATGCCGGCGCTAAGGCGCGCTCGATGCCGGCGTCGAGCTCCGCAGCGTCCTCGACCGGACCGGCGATGCGCAACCGGATGTTGCCGGCCGCATCGACGAAGTAGGTCTCGGGGAAGCCGGTGACGCCGTAGCGCCCGACCGTCGAGCCCTTCCCGTCGTAGACGTTCGGATAGGTGACGCCGTAGCGGGCGAGGAAGTCCCTGGCATCACCGCGGAAGTCCTTGACGTCGACGCCGACGAAGACAACGCCCTTGTCCTGCCAGCGTTTCCAGCCTTCCTGGAGCAGCGGCGTCTCGTCCTTGCACGGCCCGCACCACGAGGCCCAGAAGTTGAGCACGATTGCCTTGCCGCGCAGGGACGCGAGGTCGAGCTCGCCCTTGCCGTCGAGGCGCTCGAGCGTGAATGCGGGCGCCGCGGGCGAGCCGCCGCGGTCGAGCTCCGACGTCACCTCGCTCTCACCGCGCGTCAGCTTCCAGCCGAGCAGCCCGAGCAGCGCCGCCACGATCACGACCGCCGCGATCTGCGCTGCGAGCCGGAGCCGGGCGGCGCTCATGGGGCGCTGTTTGCCCCATGAGCTTTGGGGGGTGTGGGGGGACTTGGAAGTCCCCCCACAAGACCGAAGAAGGGGGCTCGCGGGGGAAACATGGTTTCCCCCGCGCGAGCGAGCCGAAGGCGAGCGAAGGTCAACGGACGATGTAGACGGGCGTCCCGATGTCGACCTGGTTGAACAGCCACTCGACCTCGGGAATCAGCATGCGGATGCAGCCGTGCGAGACGGAGTAGCCGATCGAGGCCGGATCGGGAGTGCCGTGGATTCCGACCGCCGGTGACGAGATCCCCATCCAGCGGGTGCCGAGCGGATTGCCCGGGCCTGGCGGAATCGGTTTCGCGTCCTTGGCCCAGTCGGACTGCGGCGGGTACCACCACGGGTTCCGCCACTTGACGACGATGTGGAACTGGCCGAGCGGGGTCGGGTAGCGGGACTCGCCCGTCGCGACGCCGAACGTGCGCCGGAGCTTCATGCCGGCGTAGAGGTTGAGCTTGTTCGAGCCGCGGCGGATCACGATTACGTCGCCGAACGTCGCGCGCGTCGCCTGCGGCTTGATCGCGTCGGCGCGGAGCGCGATCGGGGCGCGGTCGTGAGTCTTGAGGCTGCGGAAGACGGCGCGCACGGCGGTCGACTGCCGGATCCGGCGGCCGTCGCGCTCCTTGGTCACGAACGGCTTCCCGTTCCGCAGCGACAGCTCCGAGTCGACGGCCGTGCGGTCGAAGCGCTTGGCCAGCGTGGCGACGTAGCGCTCGATCCGCGGCAGCGGCGCCGTGACCTTCAGCGGCACGTTCGCGCCGGGCGCGAAGAGCCTGGCCTGCTTGACCGCGTCGCCGACGTACGCGGCCGCGCCGAGCTGCTTCGGCGTCGCGCGGAGCGACACCTTCCCGAGCCTGAGCGTCACCGGGCGGGCGAAGAACGCCTTGACCTCGGCGGTCGCCTCCGCCGGTGAGAGGCCGCCAACGAGCACCTGCCCGCCGATCGTGACGCCCGCGGCGATGGTCGTCGGCCGCGGCGTTGTCGGCGTCGTCGTGGTGGTGGTCGTCGTGGTCGGCGCTGTAGGCGGCGGAATCGGGGTCGTCCCGGTCGTCGGCGGCTGCTGGGCGTCGGCGGACGGGGTCCCGACGAGCAGTCCGGCCGCGAGCAAACCCGCGGCGGAGCACGCCGCAAGCAGGGCAAATGAGAGTCCGCGCCTCACGGCGGCAGTGTAGCCACGCCCGAAAAGATCCTGGGATCATTTGAGATCACTGCATCGACCCCTGCCCTTTCGAGCCTCGCGAGCTCGTCCGGGTCGTCGACGGTCCAGGCCCAGACGGCCGCGCCGGCCGCGTGCGCACGGGCGACCGCCGCCGGCGAGACGACCGCGTGCTGGAGCATCAGCGCCGTCGCACCGGCCCGCGCGATCATCTGCGGGATCCGCGCCACGACCGCGCGCCGCAGCGCGAGCGTGCCGAGCCGGATCACCGGCTTCATCCCGCGCCGCTTCGAGACCCCGTAACGGTCTTCGGGATACGTGAAGCCGATCGGGAGCTGCGGCGCGTGCGCCGCGACCGCGCGCAGGCTCGGCAGGTGAAACGAGCTGACGACCGTACGCTCGCCGACGCCGTGCCGCTCGATCGCGCCGGCGACCTCGTCCAGCCGCGTCGTCAGCTTCAGGTCGACGTGCAGCGCGACGTCGCGGTCGCGGAGGAACTCGAGGGCGTCGTCGAACGTCGCGCGGTCGGCAGGGAGCTCGTCGAGCGAGTGGCCGAGCACGAGCGGCCCGTCCGCGAGCGCGAGCACGTCGAACTCGATCGCGTCGACTCCGTGGTCGAGCGCGGCCTCGAACGACTGGAGCGTGTTCTCGGGCGCGAGCGCGGCCGCGCCGCGGTGCCCGACACGAATCACGCGTGCATCCCGGAGCAGGTTCACGGCCCCTCGCATCCCTGGGCGGCGTCGCCTCCCGGCCGGCAAAGCCGGCCTCCGGTGCCGCCTCGCGTCCCTCGCGGCACTCGGCTCTCCGAGGCCGTACCTCCGTACTGTCCTCTCCGGCCGAGCACCGCGAGGGTCGCGCCAGGAACGCGAGGAGGTCTGATGTGGTTCATGGCCTGGTGGGCAGGAAGTCCTCGTCGAGCTCGCCGCCGCGCGCCGCGTACTCGACGATCATCCGGTCGGTCACCCACTCGACGGGGGCGCGGTCGTCCGTCCACGGTCTGTCCGCCTTCTCGGTCACGGGCCGGATCTGACGGGCGAGGAGCTCCCGGAGCGGCCGCAGCGCCGCGGGTCCGTTCGAGACGAGCTCGGGCCGGAGCGCCCACTCGTCGTCGAACGCGAGCAGGATCTGGTTGAAGCGCAGCGCCGGCCAGACGGCGACGTGATCGAACTCGTGCGTCAGCGTGCCGGCGATCCCGTCGAGGAGGCTGTCGTCGCCGGGGACGGAGGCGACGTTCAGCGCCACGATCCCGCCCGGCCTGAGCCGGTTCCGCGCCAGCTCGAAGAACTCGCGCGTCGCGAGATAGAAGGGCACGTACGGCTGGTGGTAGGCGTCGACGATGATCAGGTCGTAGCGCTCGTCGGTGCGGCGCAGGAACGGCCGCGCATCGGCGTCGTGCACCGTCAGCTTCGGGTTGTCGCCCATCCCGAAGTACTCGAACCCGGCGTCGCTCACGGCCGGGTCGAGCTCGACGCCGTCGATGCGCGCGTCCGGATAGAACTCACCCATCGCGCGCGCCGTCGTGCCGCCGGCATTGCCGAGGATCGCGACTTTTTGGAGCGGCCGCTCGAGTAGCGCCGGCAGGGCGAGGAACGCGTCCCAGACGCCGCCGGTGAGGACGGTGTCCTCGCGCCAGACGGAGTGGACGGCGACGCCCTCGTTCAGCCGCAGCAGCCGCCGGCCGTCGTCGCGCTCGACGACCTGGATGAACTGGTAGAGCGAGTCTTCCTCGTGCAGCAGCCCAGCCTCCGCCTTCACGGCGCCGGGCGGGAGCGCCCCCAGCGCGGCGATCGCCGCAGCCAGCACGAGCACCTTTCGGCCGAGCAGGAAGGACGCCGAGAGCGCGAGCAGCGCAGCGGTGAGGAGCAGCGTCCGCTGAGTCCCGGCCAGCGGGATCAAGATCAACGCCGGCACGAACGTCCCCAGCAGCGAGCCCACGGTCGAGAGCGCGTAGAAGCGGCCGGCGACCGCGCCCGCGGTCGCGACGTCGGTGATCGCGAGCCTGATCGCGAACGGCGAGACCATCCCGAGCAGGACGACGGCGGGAGCGAACAGGAGCAGGACGGCGAAGAAGGAGCCGATCACTGCGCCGGCCGACGCATCGTCGAGGTTCCCGACGGCCGCGTCCAGGAACGGCCGCGCGACGAACGGCGTCATCGCCACCCACAGCGCCGCCGCGAGCACGATCAGCCCGAGCAGCCGCCGCTCAGGGCGCCGGTCGGCGAGCCTGCCGCCGAGCCAGTACCCGACCGCGAGGCCGGCGAGGACGATCCCGATCAGGTTCGCCCAGACGATCGTCGACGAGCCGAAGTACGGCGCCAGCATCCGCGAGGCCGCGATCTCGGTCGCGAGCGAGCCGGTGCCGGCGCCGAAGACGAGCGCCGCGAGTGCTGCCTGCTTCCGGTTCATGCCTCGACGGCCCGCTTGACGACGACGACGGCGAAGTCGTCCGTCAGCTCGCCCTCGGTCCAGTCGCGGCACGAGCCGAGCGCGGCCTGCGCGATCGCCTGCGGCGGCAGGCTGCTCCGCTCGGCCAGCAGCGCGTCGAGCCGCTCGAGGCCGAACTGCTCGCCGCCGCTCCTCGCCTCGATCACGCCGTCGGTGTAGACGACCACGATCGCGCCGGGCGGAAACGGCTGCGTGACCGTCTCGTACTCCTGCGGTGCGTCGATGCCGAGTGCGAGCCCGCGTGCCGGGATCGACTCCACGGTCCCGTCCGGGAGCACGAGCCGCGGCGGCGGATGACCGGCGCTCGCGCACGCCACCTCTCCGGCCGCGGCGTCGAAGACGAGCATGACCATGGTGATGAAGCGGCCGGGCGCGATCTCCGACGAGACGACCTCGTTGGCGGCGGCGAGGAACGTCCCCGGGTCGGGATGCTCGCGGGCGAGCGAACGGAAGACGTACTTCGCCATCGCCATGTCGGCGGTCGCGTCGACGCCGTGGCCGGTGACGTCGCCGAGGACGACCGCGAGCCGGCCGTCGTCGAGCGTGAGGTAGTCGTAGACGTCGCCGCCGACTTCGACCCTCGCGGCCGATTCGTAGACGTCGCCGAGCTCGAGGCCGGCCAGCTCGGGGGCGGCGCGTGGAAGCAGCGCGCGCTGCATCGTGTCGGCGAACGCCTTCTGCTGGCCGTAGAGGCGCGCGTTGTCGATCGCGAGCGCGGCCTGGCCGGCGATCGAGAGCGCCGTCTCGGCGATCTCGCCGGCGACGGGGCGGCCGGGATGGAGCGAGATGATCGTCAGCGTCGCGAGCAGCTCCGCCGGCGTCGCGATCGGGATCAGGGCGGCGCTCGAGCCCTTGCGCAGGAACGGCGCCAGCAGCGCCAGCGCACCGCCGAACGACTCCGCCAGCTCGGGATCGAGAATCAGCGGCTCGCTGCGGCGGAGCAGCGCGAGCAGCTCGCGCCGCGGCAGCGGCTGCGCCCGCGAGAGCAGCGCTCGCGCCGCCGGGTCGACGCGCTCGTCGTCGACGTGCACGGAGCGCGCGACCAGCTCGATCCCGCGCTCGTCCGGCATCCGGATCACGGCCGCGTCGACGCCGAGCAGCTCGACGATCGACGACGCCAGCACGTCGAGCGTCGTCTCCAGCGACAGGCTCTGCGCGAAGGTGCGCGAGATCTCGTGCTGCGCGTGCAGCCGGCTCGACTTCTGCTTCTCGGAGGCGAGCGCGCCCTTCGAGGTCGTTGTTGAGGGTCGTCACGCCGCTCGTGGAGCCGCGCGTTCTGCACCGCGACTGCGAGCTGGCCCGCGAGCGCGGTCAGCAAGCGCCCGCTCGTTCTCGGTCAGGGAGCGCCGCCGGCGCGGATAGACGGCGAGGACGCCGATCGGATCGTCGCGGACGACGAGGCCGAGCGCCAGCACCGAGCCGATCCCTGACTCCTCGACCTGCGCGCGAACCGGATCGAGCCGCTCGTCGGCCGCGTCGATCTCGACGATCGGGCCGGCGTGGCGCGAGTGGACGGCCGCCGCGAGGAGCGCGTGCGCGACCGCCCCGTGCGGGCCGTCGATCCCGCGGCTCGCCGCCACTGCGATCTCGTCTTTCTCCGTCAGGTAGATCGCGACGCGATCCGCGTCGAGGAGATGTGCGACGCGCTCGATCGCGGTCTCGAGCGTGTGGGAGAGCGAGAGCTGCGAGATCGCCTCGCCGACGACGGAGAGGAGCGCGCGGCTGCGCTCGAGCTCGAGCCCGGCGTCGCGGGCCAATTCGGACGAGCGCAGCGCGTGCGCGGCGCGGACGGCGAAGCTCGCGAGCTGCTCGATCGCGTGCTCGTCCGGCGCCCGGCCGGCCGCAAAGCGAACCTGAAGCGCACCGAGGGCAGGCTCGCCGAGCTGAAGCGTCACGACCTCTGCGGCCGCCCTACCGTCGACCGAGACCGTGTCGGGCTCCTCGATCACAGCGTTCGCAGCCCGGGCGAGCGCCTCGTCGGCCACGATCGGCCCGTACGAGCCGGCGACCTCGAGCGCCTTGTCGCGGAGCCGCCAGACGACGGCGGCGTCACCACCGGACGCAATCGCCGCGAGCCGCGCCAACCGTGCAGGGGCGGCGTCCTCGGAGGCGAGCGCGGCGAGCGCGTCGCCCACGACTCCGAGGGTGCCGTTGCCTCCCGGTCGCGCCGCGACGCCGTCGAGCCCGGCGGCGAGCCCGGCGAGCTCGGCCGCGACCGTCGCCAGCCGCAGCTCGTCCGGGTCGAACGGCGCGCCGCGACGCGCGAGCTCGATCGTTCCCTCCCCTCCGGCTGCGTCGAACGGGACGGTCAACCCCTCGACGCTCCCGTCGAGCCGGGCCCGGACGATCGTCGCCGCGCCCTCGAGCGACTCGGCGCGCAAACCCTCGACCTCCGCCGCCAGGCCGGCGGACGCCGACGAGACCGAGCGGGCGGCGAAGGCGCCGTCTCCCTCGGGCAGCCAGATCACCGCAACCTCCGCCCCGGTCCCACGGGCCGCCGCGTGCGCCAGGTCCGCGAGAGCCTGCTCGACCGGCGCGCCTGCGGCGAGCGCGCGGGCGGCGCGCGCCAGCACCGCGAGCGCCTCGGCGACGTCGGAGCTCGCCCGGCTGCCGATCAAAGTCCGAAGAGCCGCTCGACCTCGCGCCAGATCGTCAGCGTCAGCAGCACGCTGATCGCGATCAGGCCGAGGAGGACGAGCCAGAAGCGCAGCGCGGCACGGCGCTTTGCGCGGGAGCGTTCGATCCGGGCGCGGCGCCGGGCCCGTTCCTGGAGGTAGGCGCGATCGACGGCGACCGGGTCGAACGCCGGCGCGTCGTCGCCTGCCCGAGAGTCCGTCGCAGGCTCGGCCATGTGCGAAGTGTAGTCCGCGTCGGCGCGATTCAGACCGAGAACGGGCTGGTCGCGGGCCCCTCCCAGGACAACCCGCGGCACATCGGACAGACGGGCAGCAGCAGCCTGACCGTGACCCCGTAGCCGCAGTCGGCGCAGCGGAACTCACCGGTCGCCTCGTTTCCGGCTGCGTGGAAGACCGGCACACCGTCCCTCTCGAGCGCCGTGCCCCCTGAGCGTCTCGGTTCGATCTGCACCGCTTCGCGACCCCCTGTCCCGCACCGTACGTGCGTGACTTTCACGGCAGATATGCCCATACTCTCGTCCGTGGAAACGCCGGAGACAGTGCCCGAGCCGAGCTGGGAGCCCGCAGGCGAGCCGGAGCCCGCGCCTCGCCGCGGCGGCCCCTCGCTCTGGGGGCTCGGCGAGCAGGTCACCTGGATCACCGGGCTCGTGCTCGCGCTGTCGGCGCTGACCGGCTGGTACTCGGGCGAGGGTGAGGGTGTGACGGTGAGCGTGATCGGCTGGCACACGGGCGTGCTCGGGAAGCTCGTGCTCGCGATCGGGCTGCTCGCGATCCTCGTCGTCGCGCTGCGGCAGTGGGGTATCGAGCTGCCGGCCGCCGTGCCCGAGAGCCTCGTCGTGGTCGCGCTCGGTGCGCTCGCGACCATCTTCGTGCTCGTGCGGGCGATCTCGATCCCGGACGAGTTCTTCTTCGCCGGCCGCGGGATCGGGCTCTGGATCAGCCTTCTCGCATCGGTGGCGCTGATCGGCGCAGGGCTGTTGCAAGCATCCGAAGAGCTATAGCGACACCGACGCCGAGGACGGCACCCGCGAGCACGTCGAAGGGGTAGTGGACGCCGACGTAGACGCGCGAGAACGAGATCAGGCCGGCAAGGACGAAGAGCGGCCAGGCGAGCCGGGGCACGGCGAGCGCGAGCACCGTCGCGCACGCGAAGGAGACGGTCGCGTGGCCCGACGGGAACGAGTACGTGGCGGGAAGCTCGACCAGCGTCTCGGGATCAGGATCCGCGACCGCAGGACGGTCGCGCTCGATCCACTCCTTCAGCGCCCCGGAGAGGCTCTCGGCGATCAGGATCGCCGCGCCGACCCGCGTCCAGAGCCACGGCCGGCTCCAGGAGAAGCCCGAGATGGCGACCGCGATCGCAAGCCAGACGAAGCCGAACGAGCCTGCGTACGAGAGCGCCTCGAAGAGCGGATCGAGCACGCCGACGCGGTTGTCGACGACCCAGTCCCTGAGCTCGCGGTCGAGCCCGCCCAGCGCGGATGAGCATCCGCCGAGCGGATGCTCATCGCGCAAGACCCGGGGGAAGCTGCTGCTTGGTCGACTCGATCAGCGAGCGCGGGATCGAACGGCTTGCCGATGAAGCCCTGGACGCCGCGGGAGGCGGCCTCGGAGGCGGACTCCTCGTCGACCTTGCCGGAGAACATGATCACCGGGATCGCACCGACCCCGGTGTGCTCCTGGATCCGGCGGAGCGTCTCCCAGCCGTCGACCTGCGGCATCATCACGTCGAGCAGGATCAGGTCGGGCGAGCGCTCGCCGAGCGCCTCGAGCCCCTCCTCGGCGCTCCCCGCCTCGCGCACCTCGTAGCCCTCGGCCTCGAGGTTGACGCGGACGTACTCGCGCAGGCGCTCGTCGTCGTCGACGATCAGGACGAGCGGTCCCGCCGAGCCGGCGACGGGCGGCGCGCCGCCGGGGCCCGACCGGTCGAGGAACTGGTCGAGGTCGGCGCGGCGGTAGCGACGGTGGCCGCCGGGCGTGTAGAACGCCGACACGCGGCCGAGGTCCGACCACTTCCGCATCGTGCTCTGCGCGACGCCGAGGTACTTCGCGGCCTGCCCCAGCGTCAGCCACTCGGGCTGGGCTGCGGCGGCGTCTCGAGTGGCGTCATAAGCCATCGGCGGTGAACCTACCCAAACCTGACGGTATCTGAAACGCGACCAACTGCAGGCACTTTCAACCCGTGGTCACGGTGACCGTCACCGTGCGCTCGGCCGGCGGCAGCGGCTGCGGGTTCAGCGTGCGCACGTTCGTCTGCGTGCCGCCGGGATTCGGGCCGTCCTCGAGCGCGCGGCCGATCGAGATCCCGAGGAGCAAGAGCAGGAGCAGGCCGAGCGCGATCAGCGCCGGTCGGACGAGCGGGTTCCGCCGCGGCGGGAGTGGGTTGCGCCGTTGCGGCGTGCTCATGCGCCGCACCGCGGCGTGTGAGCACGGGGAGGGGGCGTGGGGGAACCGGGAGGTTCCCCCACACGAGACAAAAAGAAGGGGGCTCGTGGGGGAAACATGGTTTCCCCCACGGGAGCGCGCCGAAAGGCGTGCGACGTGCTCAAGGCTCGTAGTCCTGGGCGCCGCGGGCGTACTCGTGGAAGGCCGCGGCCTCGACGAGCGAGAGCGTCCGCGGCCAGCCCGGCGCCGGCGCCTGCTCGGAGACGACCGCGCGGCTCCACCGTTCGGCGCCCGCGTACGCCGCGGCGAGCTCGGCGAGCGTGAACGTGCCCCCGACCCGGCGGCGCAGCTCGGCCGCGACCGCGTCGACCTGCGCGAACAGCCGCTCGGGCCGCGGGTCCTCCCGCGCATCCTCGTGCAGGCGCCGGTGGCCCTCCTCCCACTCGCGCCGCGCGCTCTCGACCTCCGCCTCCGTGATCACGAGGTCGATGTTAGGCAGCACTCCGGCGGCCAGCGTGGGTCGAGCTCGGCCAGGATCCGCTCGCCGACGAGGTAGCCCGGCTGGGCGAGTGCGTAGGCGGCGTGTGCGTGCAGGCACTTGAGCCGGCGCGGGTTGCCGCTGCCGCCGATCCCGAGCTCGAGCGACGAGCCGTCGTCGCGGCCCACTCTGCCGGCGGCGAGCTCGCTCCGGATCCGCCGCTGCTCGGCCGTCGCCCGCTCGAGGTCGGCCGCGAGCTCGGGGTCGCGCTCGACCTCCTCGCTCCAGCGTTCGACCCCGCCTGCGGCTTCGAGCCGCGCGATCGCCGCCACGAGGTGCGGGCAGGTGAGGTAGTACGTGGTCGGGAACGGATCGCCCGCGTCGTCGTAGGGCCACTGCTCCGTGACCGCAGGCGCTCCTCCGGGGCAGCGCGCGGCTACGCGGCGAAATGCGCGCGGAGGCCGGCCGAGCTGTCGTTCCACGAGCGCACGGTCATCCATCGCCGCCCAGCGTAGCCTTGGCCTTCGCTCGCTGCGCCTGCGCACGCCGCCACTCGGCGACGCCCTTGACGATGAAGATCCGCTCGCCGGGCCGGACGAGGCGCATCCGCCTCGCCTCGCGCGCCAGCGCGGTCACGGTCTCCGAGTCGGCGAGCCGCGCCTGCAGCCGCGTCCGCTCGTCACGCAGCCGCTCGACCTCGTCGGCGCGCTGGTTCAGCGCCGACCGCGTCTCCAGGTAGCTGGCGAGCGGCTGGTAGTAGAGGAAGGCGACGAAGAGGGCGACGCCGATGATGCTCCAGCGGAGAATCAGCGTCGTGCGCCGGGAACGCCTGCCGGCGCGGGATCTCCTGCGGGTGGCCACGCGGAACGATTCCGCAAGCGGCCGCCGGATCCTCTAGGCGATCTCGACCTTGATCACGTTGGTCGAGCCGGGGATGTTCACCGCGGTGCCGGCGGTGAGGACGACGCGGTCGCCCGGCTCGACGATCCCGGTCCGAACCGCGGCTTCGAGCGAGGCCGCCCACAGCTCCTCGACGTCCGCGGCCTCGGCGATCGGGACCGGCGTCACCCCCCACTCCAGCGCCATGTGCTGGAGCGAGTAGTCGTGGTGCGTGAGCCCGATGATCGGCCGGCGCGGGCGCAGCCGCGCGACGGCGGAGGCCGTGCGGCCGGTGAACGTCGGCACCAGCAGCGCCGTCGCCTCGAGCGCCTCGGCGATGTCGCAGGCGGCGTTCGACATCGCCTGACCGACCGTCGGCTTCTCCTCGGCCTCGGGGATCTCGTGCCGGTAGCCGAGGCTCGGCTCGACGGCCCGGGCGATCCGGTCCATGTACGCGACCGACTCGACCGGGAACTCGCCGACCGCGGTCTCGCCCGAGAGCATGATCGCGCTCGTGCCGTCGAGGATCGCGTTCGCGACGTCGGACGCCTCGGCGCGCGTCGGCTCGGGCGCGTGGATCATCGACTCGAGCATCTGCGTCGCCGTGATCACGGGCTTCCCCCGCTCGAGCGCGCGCAGGATGATCCGCTTCTGCAGCAGCGGCACCTCCGCGGCGCCGATCTCGACGCCGAGGTCGCCGCGCGCGACCATGACCGCGTCCGCGGTCGCAAGGATCTCGTCGAGCACGCCCACCGCCTCGGCCTTCTCGATCTTCGCGATCACGTGCGCGGTCGAGCCGGACGCCTCGATCAGCGTCTTCAGCGCCTGCACGTCGGACGCGGAGCGGACGAACGAGAGCGCGACGAAGTCGCAGCCGAGCTCGAGCGCGAACTGGAGGTCGTCGATGTCCTTCCGCGTCAGCGAGGGGATCGGCAGCGCGACCCCCGGCAGGTTGACGCCCTTGTGCGACGTGACGGTGCCGCCGACGAGCACCTCGCAGCTCGCGCGCCCCCGGTCGACCCGGCCGACCCGCAGCCGGACGGCGCCGTCGTCGATCAGGATGTCGAAGCCCGGCTGGAGCACCGACCCGAGCACGGCCGGTGCGATCGGCAGGTCGCCGTCGTTCGCACCGTCCTCGCCGGAGATCGTCACAGCCTCGCCGCGCACGAGCTCGACCGGCTCGGCCAGCTCGCCGATGCGCAGCTTCGGGCCCTGCAGGTCGGCGATCAGCGCGACGGGGTGGCCCGTCTCCGCCTGCGCGGCGCGGATCGCCTCCGCCCGCTGCGCGTGATCCTCCTGCGTTCCGTGCGAGAAGTTGAGCCGGGCGCCGTCGATGATCGGCATCAGCCGCGCGAGCACGTCCGGATCGGAGGAGGCTGGCCCGATCGTGGCGACGATCTTCGTGCGGCGCGGAATGACGGCCATGCCCTGAGACTAGATGATCGATGCCACGATTCCGGGCGCTCGGAACGCGATCTGGCGTGTCTGGGCCGCTCCCGGCGAGGCTGATCGGCCTAGCGGCCGCTCAGCCCTGCCGCGGCCGGTCCGCGCCCCAGAGCAGCCAGCTCACGCCCCGAGACGGACGTTCTCGTGGCATCGATCATCTCGGCCGGTACTTCGGGAAGGCGTCCCACCCCGGATAGACCGCCCGCTCGCCGAGCTCGCCCTCGATCCGCAGGAGCTGGTTGTACTTCGCCGTTCGATCCGAGCGCGCCGGCGCGCCCGTCTTGATCTGGCCGGTGCCGAGCGCGACCGCGAGGTCGGCGATCGTCGCGTCCTCGGTCTCGCCGGAGCGGTGCGACATCACCGCCGTGTAGCCGTTCGCCTGTGCGAGCCGCACCGCCTCGATCGTCTCGGTCAGCGTGCCGATCTGGTTCACCTTGACGAGGATCGAGTTGCCGACGCCGCGCTCGATCCCCTGCCGGAGCCGCTCCGGGTTGGTGACGAAGAGGTCGTCGCCGACGAGCTGGACGCGGTCGCCGAGCTCGGCCGTCAGCTGCGCCCAGGCGTCCCAGTCGTCCTCGGCGAGCCCGTCCTCGATCGAGACGATCGGGAACCGCTCGCAGAGCCCGGCCCAGAACGCCGGCATTTCGCCGCTCGACTTCTCCCGTCCCTCGAAGCGGTAGACGCCGTCGGAGAAGACCTCGCTCGTCGCCGGGTCGAGCGCGATCGCAACGCGCTCGCGGTGGCCGGCGCGCTCGGCCGCCTCGAGGATGACCTCGATCGCCGCCTCGCTCGACTCGAGGTCGGGCGCGAAGCCGCCCTCGTCGCCGACGAGCGTCGAGAGCCCGCGCTCCGACAGCAGCTTCTTCAGCGAGTGGTAGACCTCGACGCCGAGCCGCAGCCCTTCGCGAAAGCTCGGCGCGTCGACCGGGACGACCATGAACTCCTGCAGGTCGATCGAGTTGTCGGCGTGCGCGCCGCCGTTGATCACGTTCAGCATCGGCACGGGCAGCGTGGCCGCGTCCTCGCCGCCGAGGTAGCGGTAGAGCGGCTGCCCCGACTCGGCCGCCGCCGCCTTCGCGACGGCGAGCGAGACGCCGAGGATCGCGTTCGCGCCCAGGCGGCCCTTGTTGGGCGTGCCGTCGAGCTCGATCAGCCTCCCGTCGAGCGCGGCCTGGTCGAGCGCGTCGAGCCCGCCGAGCTCGCCGGCGATCTCGCCGTTGACGTTCGCGACCGCCTTCGAGACGCCCTTGCCGCCCCAGTCCGCGCCGCCGTCGCGCAGCTCGACCGCCTCGTGGACGCCGGTCGAGGCGCCGGAGGGAACTGCGGCGCGGCCGAGAGCACCCGACTCGAGCTCGACGTCGACCTCGACGGTCGGATTGCCGCGCGAGTCGAGCATCTGTCGGCCGTGGACGCGCGCGATCGAGCTCATCGAAGCTGCTCCTTTGCCTGGTCGTAGTAGCGGTCCTGTTCGGCCAGCGGCAGCTCGCTCCAGCGCTCGCCGCTCGCGGCGGCAAGCGCCTCGGCGCGCTCGACCCGCTCGACGAACCGCGCGTTCGTACCGCGCAGCGCCAGCTCCGGGTCGACGTTGAGCCGCCGCGCGAGGTTCACGATCGTGAAGAGGACGTCGCCGACCTCGTGCGCGACCTCGGCGTCGGCCTCGGTCTCCGGGCTCGGCTCGCCCGTGCGCGCCGATCTCCGCCTCGAGCTCGCCGAGCTCCTCGCGCACCTTCGCGAGCGGGCCCTCGAGATCGGGCCAGTCGAAGCCGACGGCGACCGCACGCCGCTGCAGCTTCCGCGCCTGCAGCAGCGCCGGCAGCGACGCGGGCACGTCGTGGAAGATCCCTTCGCGCTCCTCCTGCTCGCGCTTGATCCCCTCCCAGCGGTCGTCGCACGTCGCCCGGCGGTGTCGGCCTCGACCTCGCCGAAGACGTGCGGATGCCGCCGGACGAGCTTCTCGTGGACGGTCCGCGCGACCTGCTCGAGATCGCCGTGGCCTCGCTCCTCGAGCAGCAGCGCAAGGAAGTAGACCTGGAAGAGGAGGTCGCCGAGCTCGTCGAGCAGCTTCGCCGGATCGGCCGCCTCGGCCGCGTCCGCGACCTCGTAGGCCTCCTCGACCGTGTGCGGGACGATCGTCCGCGCCGTCTGCTCGCGGTCCCAGGGGCAGTCGCGGCGCAAGCGCCGCGTCAGCTCCTGCAGCTCGTCTAACGCCTCCCCGAGAGGCAAGCGGCTACTCGGTCGCGTTCGTCGTCGTGCTCTTGGCGTCCGGCGGCGGCGTGAAGCCCGTGGCGTACGAGACCTTGTCCTCGTAGTCCTTCTTCAGGTCGTCGACCCACTTCGTCATCGCCTCGTTCTTCTCGGTCTGCTGCAGCTGCTGCTTGATCGACTCCTTGACCTCGCCGAGCGGCGTCACCTTCGCCGCCTGCGTGGCGCCGAGCGGCTGGATGATGTGGTAGCCGAACTCCGTCTTGACGGGCTTCGAGATGGCGTTCATCGCCAGCAGGAACGCGGTCTGGTCGAACGGCGCCACGGTCTGCCCCTTCGAGATCGTCAGCTTGCCGCCGTTGGCCTTCGAGCCGGTGTCCTCGGAGTTCTTCTTCGCGAGCGCGGCGAAGTCGCCGCCGTTCTGCAGCTGCGTGTAGAGGTCGTCGGCCTTCGCCTTCGTCTTGACGAGGATGTGGCGCACCTCGCGGCTCTCCGGCTGGCTGTACTGCGCCTTGTTCTTCTCGTAGTACGCCGCGATCTGCTCGTCGGTCACCTTCACGTCGCCGGTGACCTCGGCGAAGATCTTCTCGGAGATGATCTGGGCGCGGATGTCGTTGCGCACCTGCTCCTCGGTGATGCCCTGCTCCTTCAGCTGCTTCTCGTACTTCGCCTTGTCGCCGCCGAAGTACTGCTTCTGGATCTGCTCGAGCCGCGCGTCGATCGCCTTGTCGGTGACGTCGACGTCGAGGTTCTCGGCCTCCTGCGCGAACTGCTCGCGCTGGACCAGGAACTGCACGGCCTGGTTCCGCAGCGTCTGGAACTCCTGCGAGCCGGCGGCGGGGAAGTCCCGCTTCTGGTTCTTGTAGCTCTTCTTCGCCTGCGTGATCAGCGCCTCGTAGTCGCTGCGGGCGATCTCCTCGCCGTCGACGATGGCGACGGCGTCGGCGGGCACGTCCTCGTCGCCGCCGCCGCAGCCGGCGAGCGCAAGCGAAACGAGCGCGCAGAGGAGGAGAACGAGACGAGAGATCTTCATGTAAGAAAGCTCCAGGTGTTCGCGTGGGGGCGGACTCAGGCCGCCTGACGGGCTATCACGATAGCATCGACAAGTTCGATCGCTCCCTCGAGTTCATCTGTTCTACGCGAAACTTCACGTTTCGCTGACGTATAGACGGCGGTGTCGGACACGTCCCTGAGCGCGCGGAGCTCGGCCGAGCCGAGCACGAGCGGGCCCACGGTCGCCTTGCCGCCCCGGTAGACGAGATAGTCGGCGCCGAGCCGGGCGAGCTTCAGCTTCGCCTCCTGGATCGCGAACAGGTGCTCGACGGGCTCGGGGACCGGGCCGTAGCGGTCTTCCAGCGCCGCATGCAGCTCGCGCAGCTCGTCGTCCGACTCGGCGAGCGCGAGCCGGCGGTGGATGTCGATCTTGAGCGCCTCGGAGGCGACGTAGGTTGCGGGGACGTAGGCGTCGACGCGGGCGTCGACCCGCACGGGCCGCGTCGCCAGCCGGCGCTGGCCCTGCAGCTCCGCGACGGCCTCGGCGAGCATCTCGACGTAGAGCTCGAAGCCGAGCGCGGCGACGTGGCCGGACTGCTCCGCGCCGAGCAGGTCGCCGGCGCCGCGGATCTCGAGGTCGCGCATCGCGATCTGGAAGCCCGCGCCGAGCTCGGTGTGGTCGGCCAGCGTCGAGAGGCGTGCGCGCGCCTCCGGCGAGAGCTCCATCGCGTCGGGGTAGAGCAGGTACGCGTGCGCGGTCACGTCGGAGCGGCCGACGCGGCCGCGGATCTGGTAGAGCTGGCTGAGGCCGAGCACGTCGGCCCGCTCGACGATCAGCGTGTTCGCCTGCGGGATGTCGATCCCCGACTCGATGATCGTCGTCGAGACGAGCACGTCCGCGTCGCCGCGCAGGAACGCGTGCATCTTCTCCTCCAGCTCGCGCTCCCTCATCTGCCCGTGCGCGACGATGAAGCGCAGCTTCGGGCAGAGCTGCCGCAGCTTCTCGGCCGCCTCCTCGATCGTCTCGACGCGGTTGTGGAGGTAGAACGCCTGGCCGCCGCGCTCGATCTCCCGCTCGAGCGCCGTCCTGACGAGCTCCTCGTCGTACTCGCCGACCGTCGTGCGGATCGGCCGCCGGCCCTCGGGCGGCGTCTCGATGATCGAGATGTCGCGCAGACCGGAGAGCGACATGTGCAGGGTGCGCGGGATCGGCGTCGCGGAGAGCGCGAGCACGTCGACCTCGAGCCGGAGGCTGCGCAGCAGCTCCTTCTGGGCGACGCCGAAGCGCTGCTCCTCGTCGAGGATGACGAGGCCGAGATCCTTCGGGATCACGTCGCGCGAGAGGACGCGGTGCGTGCCGACGAGCACCTCGATCTTCCCCTCGCGCGAAGTCCTTCAGGATCTGCTTCGTCTCGGCCGGCTTGCGGAAGCGCGAGACCATCTCGACCTGGACGGGAAAGTCGCGGTAGCGCGCCTTGAACGTGTTCCAGTGCTGCTCGGCGAGGATCGTCGTCGGGCAGAGGACGAGCGTCTGCTTGCCGTTCACCGCCGCGGCGAACGCGGCGCGGACGGCGACCTCGGTCTTGCCGAAGCCGACGTCGCCGCAGACGAGCCGGTCCATCGGCCGCGGCGCCTCCAGGTCTTCCTTGACCGCCTCGATCGCGCGGGCCTGGTCCTCGGTCTCGCGGTACGGGAACTCCGTCTCGAGCCGCTCGAGCCACTCGTTCTCGAGCTCGTACGCAGTGCCGGGCGCCTGCTGGCGCTGGGCGTAGAGCGCGATCAGCTCGGTCGCGAGCTCCTGGACGCTCTCGCGCGCCCGCGCCTTCAGGTTCTGCCACGCCTTGCCGCCGAGCTTGGAGAGCGACGGCGCACCGGCGTCGGCGCCGATGTACTTCGAGACCTTCCCGAGCTGCTCGTGCGGGACGTAGAGCCGGTCCTCGCCGCGGAACGCGAGGAAGAGGTAGTCGCGCGTGACACCGGCGACCTCCTTCGTCTCGAAGCCGAGCAGCTTCCCGACGCCGTGATCCTCGTGGACGATGAAGTCGCCGCTGCGGAGGTCGGCGAACGAGGCGAGCGCGCGGCCGAGCCGCTTGTCGGCGCGCGGCGGCCGCTTGCGGAAGACCTGCGTGTCGGGCAGCAGGACGAGGCCGAGCTCGCGCCAGACGAAGCCGCGCCGCGCCGGGGCGACCGCGAACAGGAGCTCCGGCTGCTCGGGCAGGTCCTGGCCCGCGTCGAGGACGCGCGCGTCGGCCCGCTTGAGCAGGTTGTCGGTGCGGAGCGCCTCGCCGGCGTGCGGGAACGCGACGACGACGCGGTTGCCGCCGTTGACGAAGCCGTTCAGCTCGTTCTCGGCCTCGGCGAGGCCGCGCGCGGCGATCGCGGGCCGCTGCGCCTCGAACGAGAACGGCTGCGCCTGCGGGAACGGGTCGAGCTCCGACGCGCCCTTGAGCGAGATCTCGTCGAGCCCCTCCTCGGCCCAGACGCGCCGCACCTCCTCCGGCTGCCAGACGAAGTCGGGCGGGCGGTCGAGCACAGGCACGAGGTCGTCCGGGATCTCGGCCGCGACAGGCTCGTCCCACTCGTCGGGACTTAGTGTGACTGTCACACTAAGTCGTTCGGCCGCCGGGTAGATCACGGCTCCGTCGACCGGGTGGAGGGCGCGCTGCGTGAAGGGCGAGAACGCGCGCACCTGCTCGATCTCGTCGCCGTAGAGCTCGGCGCGGAGCGGCTCGCGGCCGGTGGTCGGGAAGACGTCGAGCAGGCCGCCGCGGACGGCGAACTGGCCGCGCTCGTCAGCGCGCTCGACCCGCTCGTAGCCCGCGCGCGCGAGCTGCTCCGCCAGGCCGTCGAGGCCGGGCTCGCTGCCGACCTCCAGCCGGACCGGCTCGGGCCGTGCAGCCGCCGGCGGCACGCCCTCGGCGAGCGCGGTCGCCGACGCGGCGACGAGGCCGCCGCCGGCGAGGACGTCGAGGGCGCGGGCGCGCTCGCCGACGAGGTGCGGCGGCGGCTCGAGGCCCGAGCCCCAGCGGACGCCGCGACCCGGCAGCAGCGCGACGTTGTCGGCGCCGATGAACCAGCCGGCCGCCTCGGCGACGTCGCGCGCGTCCGCATCCTCGGGCAGGAGCACGACGAGACCACGCTCGAGCTGCTCGTGCAGCGTCGCGAGCAGCAGCGGCAGTACAGGCTCGGAGACGCGCGCCCGCGACGGCAGGGCGGCCGCGAACGCCTGCAGGCGCTCCAGCGCCAGCAGCTCCCGGACGAACGAATGGAGTACCGGACGGTCCATGACGACAGGCGGAACCGGCGGTTCCGCGGGGTTCATTGTAGTGGGCGACACGTTCCTTGACCGCGAGCGCCGGCCGCGGAACTCTGAAGGGATGCGCCTGGCCCTCGTCCTCGCCCTCGCATCGCTCCTCTTCCTCGCGGCGGGCGGCGCCGCGGCGCCGGTGGAGGCGCCGCTCGTCGTCGCGACGACACGCGCGGACCTGTTTCACGACGACGTCTTCGTCGTCGACGCCGCCACGGGCCGGCTGCGCAACCTGACGCGCCATGCGGCGAGTGACCGGCTTCCGACGCCCTCGCCGGACGGCCGGCTAGTCGCGTTCGCGAGCGACCGCAGCGGCGGCGAGGCGATCTGGGTCGTGCCGGCCCGGGGCGGCCCCGCGCAGCGCGTCTCTCCCGAGCTCTTCCGCGACGACGAGTCGTACCTGACGGATCTCCTGTGGCGGCCGGACGGTCGCGCGCTCGCGTACGCGTGGACGAGCTCAACCGCGTCGGGTGTCGGCGTCGTCACCCGCGCGGGGCGGATCGTCATCCGCCAGCGGGGCGGTTACGAGGTCGCGTGGCTGGCAGGAAACCGCCTCGGCGTCAACACCTCGGACGGCCTGGTGATCCGCGACGCGGCTGGCCGCCTGCTCGGCCGCCGGGCCGGTCGCCTCGCAGACGCGACCGCAACCGGCCAGCTCGCGTTGGTGCGCGGCCGCGACGTCGAACTGTTCGACGCGCGCGGCCGCCGGCTCGCGCGCGTTCCCGGCACCGGGGGCCAGTGGAGCCCGGATGGGCGCCTGTTCGCCGTCGCCCGCACCCGCGGAATCGTGCTCGTCGGCCTCGACGGTCGCACTCGGACGCTCTCGCGCACGCTCGCCGGCGTCTCGTGGTCGCCGGACGGCCGATTCCTGCTCGCCAACGACCCCGATTTCCGCACGGTTGTCGTCAGGCTAGATGGACGGGTCCGACCCTCACCCGTTGGCAATGCGCTGTGGTCGCCCGCCGGGGCGCTCGCGGGCATCTCTGCGGGTGGTCTCGCGGTCGGACGTCCCGGGGGCCGGGCTCGTGTCGTCGCGCCGCTGCACTACCGCTCCGGGTGCGACGCCGGTGTCGGTGACCTCGCGTGGCTCGACCGCGGCCGGATGGTGCTGACGCAGGGCGGCGCGGGGCAGAACGACGCCGATCTCTGGCTCGCCACGTCCGCAGGGCGCTTGCTCCGCCGGCTCACGACCAGCCGCGACTGGGAGGAGAACCCCGCCTGGTCGCCCGACGGACGAGCGGTTGCCTACGAGAGCAGCAGGCCGAACACGCACGCCGACGGCTGCGTCGCGTCATTCGACCCGACGGTGCGTCTCGTCTCCGCCTCCGGCAGGGACCTCGGCCGCCTGACGGCGACGGCCGCCCGCCAGCCGGTGTGGTCGCCGGACGGGAACGCGATCGCGATCGAGCGGGTCTCGCTGAGCAACGAGGACGAGTTCGGGCTCGTCGTCGTCGACCTCGCGACGCGCCGCGAGCGGCAGTTCACGAACGGCCCGGCAGGTCGCCCCTCGTGGTCGCCCGACGGGCGCGAACTCGCGGTGGAGGACGATGGACGCCTGCTCGTCGTCGACGTCGCCTCGGGCACGCGCCGGACGGTCGGGGTCGGCTCGGCGCCGTCATGGTCACCCGACGGCCGTACGATCGCCCGTCTGAGCGGAGGACGGCTGCGGCTCGGGAGCGCCACCGGCGGCGAGGCGGTCGACCTCGGGCCTGCGGCCGGTGCCTTTGGCCCGATCCGTTGGGCGCGCGACGGCCGCAGGCTGGCCGTCGGCACCCGCGCCGGCATCGTCCTCGCGACCCCCGACGGCGCGCACCGCAACGTCCCCCTCCGCGGCGTGCCGCTCGCGTGGTCGCCGGACGGCCGTCGCCTCCTCGTCGCGGGCCTCGTCGGCCACTACTCCCGGCCGGCATTCGGTGGGTCGGGCCGCACGGAGCTCTACGTGGTGCCCGCCGACGGCGGGCGCCCCGCGCGACTGTCGCGCGACCTCGCCGACGTCGTCGGCGCCGACTGGCGCGCAGGCTGAGCTGCCCGGCTCAGCGGCGGCCGTGCCACGACTCCCAGAGCGCGGCGTAGGAGCCGTCGTGCTCGACGAGCTCGGCGTGGGTGCCGAGCTCGGTCAGCTTCCCGTCCTCGACCACGGCGACGCGGTCGGCGTCGTGCGCGGTCTGAAGGCGGTGCGCGATCGCGACGACCGTGCGGCCGTCCAGCACGGCTGCGAGCGACTGCTCCAGATGACGTGCGGCGCGAGGATCGAGCAGCGACGTCGCCTCGTCGAGCACGAGCGTGTGGGGATCGGCGAGAACGAGTCGCGCCAGCGCGACCTGCTGCTGCTGCGGCGGCGAGAGCGGGTGGCCGCCCGCGCCGACGACCGTCTCCAGCCCGTCGGGCAGCGCCTCCGCCCACGGCCGCGCGTCGACCGCGTCGAGCGCCGCCCAGAGATCGTCGTCGCTCGAGTCGAGCCGGGCGAGCCGGAGGTTGTCCGCGACCGTCCCGACGAACACGTGCTGCTCCTGCGTCACGAGCGCGACCTCCCGCCGCAGCGTCTCGAGCTCGAGGTCGACCAGCCGGACGTCGCCGACCTCGACGCGGCCGGTGCGCGGCGGGTGGATCCCGGCGAGCAGCCGTCCAAGCGTGGACTTGCCGGCGCCCGACGGCCCGACGACGGCGATCCGCTCGCCCGGCTCGAGCGCGAGATCGAGGCCGTGGAGCACGTCGCGGTCCTGCACGTAGGCGTAGCGCACATCCGACGCCGAGAGCCGCTCGTGCTCCGGCTCCTCGCCGGTGGCGGCGCGGTCGTCGGGAACCTGCGTCACGCCGACGAGCCGGGCGAACGACGTCGCGCCGACCTGGATCTCGTCGAGCCACGAGATCAGCCGGTCGACGGGATCGGCGAGCTGCTGCACGTAGAGCGCGACCGCTGTCACCTCGCCGATCGAGGCGTAACCAGCGGAGACGAGCCAGCCGCCCCAGATCAATGCCACCGCGACGGGAAGCACGTACGCGACCTCGACGGTCGGGAAGAGGATCGTCCGCAGGTAGAGCGTCCTCCGCTCGGCGCGGTACGCATCGGCGAGGTCGGCGTCGATCCGCTGGATGCGCTGCCGCCCGAGCGAGAGCGCGTCGACCGTGCGGCCGCCGTCGACGGTCTCGCCGACGGTTCCCGTCATGGTCGCGTACGCGGCCCGCTCCCAGAGGTACCCCGCCGGCGCCCGCCGCAGGTACCAGCGCATCCCGACCAGGATCGCCGGCAGCCCGACGATGCAGGAGAGAGCTGCGACCGGGCTGACGACGACGGCGGCGACGACTGTGAGCAACACGGTCACAGCCGAGATCAGCGTCTCGGGGATCGCGAAGCGCACGGTGCGCGCGAGCGTGTCGACGTCTGCCGTCGTGCGCGAGACGAGATCGCCTGTGCCTGCCCGCTCGACGACCGAGAGCGGCAGGGCGAGGATCTGGCGCATGAAGTTCTCGCGGAGCTGCGCGAAGACCGTCTCGGAGAGGACGAACGCCGCGCGGCGCGCGAACCAGGTCAGGACGGTCTGCGCCAGGACCGACGCCGCCAGCAGCGCGATCAGGCGGTCGACGTAGCCGGTCGTGGTGCCTTCCTTCACCGCCTCGACGAGCTGACCGATCACCCACGGGCCGACGAGGCCGGCGACCGCGGCAAGGGCGTTCAGGCCGAGCACCATCGCGAGCGCGCCGCGGTGACGGCGCATGAGTGCGGCTGCATCCCGGCGCACCTCAGGACCTCCGGCGATCGGCAGCCGCTCGCTCATGCGGCTTCCTCGCGTGCGACGACGTCCCTGTAGGCGGCGCTCGACTCGAGCAGCTCCCGGTGGGTCCCCGTGGCGGCGACGCGCCCGTCCTCGAGGAAGACGACCCGGTCGGCCTGGTCGAGCACGAGCGGGCTTCCCGTCACGACGACGGTCGTCCTGCCGCGGCGTGCGTCGCGCAGCCGGCGCGCGATTCGGGCCTCGGTGTGCGCGTCGACGGCGCTCGTCGGCTCGACGAGGACGAGGATCTCGGCGTCCGCCAGCAGTGCCCGGGCCAGGACGAGGCGCTGCCGCTGGCCGCCCGAGAACGACCGGCCGCGCTCCTCCATGTGACCGTCCAGACCCTCCGGCAAAGAGTCGAGCACGTCCTCGGCGTTCGCAACCGCGATCGCCGCGAGCAGTTGCTCGTCCGAGGCGCGGCCCCAAGGGTCGAGCTCCTCGCGCAGCGGCCCTGAGAAGAGGAGCGGATCGGTTTCGCTGACGACGACACGGCGGCGCATCGCCTCTAGGGGAAGTGTCTTGACCGGAACGCCGCCGAGCGTGACGAGGCCGTCGTCGGCGAAGCGGCCGAGGCGGTCGGCGAGGCGCGCGCCCTCGTGCGGGTCCGCCGCGACCACACACGTGAGGATCCCCGCCTCGACGATCAGGCCCGACTGCGCGTCCACGAGCGGTGCTCCGTGGTCGGGCGCGGCAACGGGCGCCTCGGGCTCGCCGACGAGCGGCTCGATCCGGAGGATCGCCAGCATCCGCTGCGCCCCGACGAGCGCCCGCGTCACCTTGTCGACCGCCTCGGCCGCCACGCGGAGTGGGATCACGAGGAAGGCGGCGTAGCCGTAGAAGGCGACCAGCTCGCCGGCGCTGATCTTGCCGTCGATCGCGAGCCGCGCGCCGAGCCAGGTGACGATGACGATGAAGATGCCGGGCAGGAGCACCTGGGCGGAGTCGAGCGTCGACTGCGGCAGGGCCACCCTGACGCCGGCGCGGCGGACCTCCTCCGAGCGCCGCCGGTAGCGGTCGAGGAACACCCGCTCGCCGCCGATGCCGCGGAGGACGCGCAGGCCGGCGACTGTGTCGGCCCCGACCGCGGTCAGCTGGCCCACCTCCTCGCGCTGCTCCCGCTGGCGGGCCTGAAGCGGCCGGATCACGAGCGAGAGGGTCGCCACGAGGACGGGGACACCGAGCAGGACGACGAGACCGAGGAGCGTCGACGTCGAGAGCAGCACCGCGGCGACGACGAAGTACGAAGCGACCGCGCCGGCGAGCCGCGCGGTGATGTCGAACGCGCCGCCGGCCCGGAGCGCGTCGTTCGAGACGGTCGCGACCACCTCGCCCGTGGTCAGCCGCGCTCGAATCGCGGGCCCGATCAGCGCGGCGTGGTGCGCGACGACCTGGATCATCCTGTAGCTCGACTGGAGCCAGTTGCTGACCGCGACGCGGTGCCGGAGCGTGCCGGCGACGGCCTGGACGACGCCGAGCCCGAGGAGCGCGCCGGCCCAGGCGAGCAGCGAGCGCCAGTCGCCGGTCGCGATCCCTTCGTCGATAGCACGGCCGAGCACCCACGGCAGCAGCGCCTGCGAGAGCATCCAGACGATCCCGAACGTCATCCCGAGCGCGAGCGTGCCGAGCTGCTGCCTGCCGACCCAGATCAGAAACCGGGTCGGGGAGCGCATGTCGGGGCTGCCGGGATCGTCGAACGGAAGCTGCTTCATCCGACACGCCAGTCTACGAACCGCGATCATGCGGCCCGTGAGCGAGCGCAGTCCCGAGTCGATGACCGCCGCTCAGCGCGACGCGCTCGCCGCCGAGCTCGCCGAGCTGGAGGGCCCGAAGCGGGCGGAGCTGATCGAGGCGATCGCGGCCGCCCGCGGCTTCGGCGACCTCTCCGAGAACTTCGCCTATCACGACGCGAAGAACGAGCAGGGCCTGCTCGAGCGCCGGATCGCGATCCTCCGCCACCGCGTCGAGAACGCGGTCGTCGTCGAGCAGGCGGCCGAGGGCGTCGTCGGCGTCGGCTCGGTCGTCGAGGTCGAGGACGAGAGCGGCGGCCGCTTCGAGGTCGAGATCTCGAGCGTCACCGGCGGTGTCTCGACCGACTCGCCGCTCGGCGCCGCCCTCGTCGGGGCCAAGGTCGGCGACGCGGTCGAGGTGCAGGCGCCGAAGGGCGCCTGGACGGCGAGGATCGTCAGCGTCCGCTCGGCTTAGCGAGCGCCAGTGGACGGTCGAAACGGACACGTCTGGGGTCAGACCCCGGCCATGTCCGGCTCGGACAGAATCGTTTCCCTTCGCCATGCTCCTGCCGCCTTGGAGCCGCGGCGGCGGCCGAACGGGACCTGGCCGGGGTCAGACCCGGGCCAGGTCCGGAACGGACACGTACCGCGTTTTCGCCGGCGGCGTTCCCGCTAGTTGAAGCGGCGCTGGGCCTCGTCGAGGCCGTCACCCGCGAGCGTCTCGACTGCGTCCGCCGAGCGCGAGATCAACGTTTCCGCGTCGTCCTCCGGCACGAACGGGCTGAGGACGTAGTCGGCGACGGGGCGACGGTCGCCGCGGCCGGGACGGCCCACGCCTGCCCGCACGCGCAGGAACTCCGCCGAGCCGAGCGCCTGCCTGATCGAGCGGAGGCCGTTGTGGCCGGCGAGCCCGCCGCCGAGCCGCACCTGGATCCGGCCGGGGTCGAGGTCGACGTCGTCGTGGACGACCGCGATCTGCTCGGTCGGGAGCTTGAAGAACCGAGCGGCGGCGGCGAGCGAGCTTCCGGAGAGGTTCATGTATGTCTCCGGCTTCAGGAGCGCGAGCTTCAGCTCGCCGACGCGCACCTCGGCGAGCTGGCCGGAGAACTTGGAGCGGAAGGAGCCGTCGTGGCGCCGTGCGAGCTCGTCGACGACCATCCAGCCAGCGTTGTGCCGGTCGCGCGCGTGCTCGCGGCCGGGGTTGCCGAGGCCGACGACGAGGAGGTCCAGCGTCGAGGCGCTCTCGCCCCGACGGAAGAGGCGCATTAGCTCTCGGCGGACTCGGAGTCGGAACCGGGCTCGGCCGCAGCCTCGCCCTCGGGGGTCTCGCCCTCGGCCTCGCCCTCAGGAGCCTCCTCGCCCTCGGCCAGCTCCTCGCCCTCCTCGGGCTCGGGCTCGACCTCGACGATCGGAGCGGAGACGGTGGCGATCACGGTCTCGTGCGGGTCGTCCAGGAACACGACGCCCTCGAGCGTCGGCAGATCCTCGAGCCGCAGCGCGCCGCCCATCTCGAGCCCGCTGACGTCGGCCTCGATCGACTCGGGCACCTCCATCGGCAGCGCCTCGACGTTGAGCGTCGTCGCCGGCTGGTTGAGGACGCCGCCTTCCTTGATCCCGGGCGCATCCTCGGCCCCGTGCAGGTGGACGTTGACGGTCGCCTGGATCGCGACGTCGAGCCGGACTTCCTGCAGATCGATGTGGCGGACGTGGCCGCGAATCGGATCCCGCTGGTACTCCTTCAGGATCGACGGATGCTCGGTGGTCTGGCCTTCGAGCACGACGTCGAGCACGGCGTGCAGGCCCGATGGGCCGGTCAGCGCGGCGCGAAGCTCGCGCTCGCCGACGGCGAACGCCTGTGCGGTCGAGCGGCCGTAGAGGACGCCCGGGATGAAGCCCTGCTTGCGCAGGCGCCGAGACTCGGGCGTGCCGAGCCCGGTCCGTTCCTTCACCTCGAGACGAAATCTGTCGCCGGCCACGGCGGCGGATTGTAGCGCAAGCCAAGTAACAGTCTGTTACTTGGCGCTACGTGACGTGCAGGTCGATCCCGAGCAGGAGGAGCGGCCAGAGCAGGATCGCCAGGATCGCGGAGAGCACGCGCTTGACCGTCTCGACGTTCTCGAGGTAGTCCTTCGAGGCCGCAACGAACACGCCGATCGCGAGGTAGATCACGCCGAGGAGCTTGCGCCGGACCAGCATGGATCCCGGCGTTCCCCGCGCCGCGACTTTCAACCGCGCTCGAAGAGCTGGTTCGCGGCACCTCGATCTTGCAACGAGCAAGCCGGCTCTCCGGCATCGGTGGCGGCGCCATCGGAATAGCCCATCTGGGTCCTAGGCGTTGGCGACGGGTCCGCCTACCGTCGCCACCGTGCCTGTGCGTCTCAACCTCGCCACACTCGCGCTCAACCAGGGCCCATTGATCCTCAGCTCGACCGCGCGCCAAGTGTTGTTGCGGCGACTCCAGCATGTCCAAGAGAACTCGCACCTCAGAGCCAGCTTCAGCGCCGTCTATCCCGCGGTACCGGTCGAGCTCCGCCCCGGCCAGCGCACCGCGCTGCTCCGCGTCCTCGAGAGCTGGGCTCTCGACCTCAACGGGTACGAGCCGATCCCGCAAGAGCTTCTCGATCTCCGCGATGCATTGATCGCGGACTTGCACCGCGGCAAGTAGTAAGCACGACCAGCCGCGAAAGGGTGCCGAAGCGTCCGCGGATGAGCACGGTCTGCCAGATGCCCCGCGAGGTCGTCGGCGCCGCCGGCCGAAAATCGGCAGAAGATCGTGGTTAAACCAGCCGCGAACGGCTGCCCCATGCGGGCGTTCTAGAAGAGCTGGTTCTCGCCGGCGAAGATCGCCGAGACCGAGTCGTCCGAGAAGACGTTCTGGATCGTCTCCGCGAGCAGGCCCGAGATCGAGAGCACCTCGATGTTGTGCGGCTTGTTCAGCTCGTCGACCGGGACGGTGTCCGTGACGACGACCTTCTCGAAGGCGCTGTCGGCGATCCGCTGCAGCGCCGGCTCGTTGAAGAGCGCGTGCGTCGCGCACGCGATCACGCGCGTGGCGCCCGCCTCGCGGAGCGCATCGGCGCCGGCGCAGAGGGTGCCGGCGGTGTCGATGATGTCGTCGGTCATGACGGCGACCTTGCCGGCGACGTCGCCGATCACGCCGGTCACCTTCGCCTGGTTGTGGCCCGGCCGCTCCTTGTTCAGGACGACGAGGCCGCCGCCGATCATCTCGGCGAACTTGCCGGCGAGCTTGGCGCGCCCGGTGTCGGGGGCGACCGCGACCCGCTCGACCTCGGTGCCGAGGTAGTCGCGGATGTGCTGCGCGAACATCGGCACGGCGACCATGTGGTCGACGGGGATCCGGAAGAAGCCCTGCACCTGGCCGGCGTGCAGGTCCATCGTGATCACGCGGTCGACGCCCGCGGTCTCGAGCAGGTCGGCGACGAGGCGTGCCGTGATCGGCTCGCGCGGCCGCGACTTCTTGTCCTGGCGCGCGTAGAAGTACCAGGGGATGACGGCCGTGATCCGCTTCGCGGACGCGAGCTTCGCCGCGTTGACCATGATCAAGAGCTCCATCAGGTGCTCGCCGATCGACGGCGCCGCCGTCTGGACGATGAACATGTCGGCGCCGCGAACTGAGTCCTCGAAGCGGAAGTAGGGCGAGCCGTCGGCGAACGTCGTCCGCTCGACGCGGGTCAGCTCGACGCCGAGGTGGCCGGCGATCTTCGTCGCGAGCTCCGGGTGCGAGCTGCCCGAGACGACCGCGAGCCGCTTCGTCGGCGTCAGCGCCACGGCGCGACCGACGGCGAGCTGCGGCGCCGTCGACCCCGTTCCCTCGAGGCCGGGCAGCGTCTGCTCAATCGTTCCGCTTTCCACCGCGCCCTTCCTTGTTGACCTGCCGGGGCGGGAAGCCGGCGAGCGCGCCACCGGGGACGTCGTCGGTGATGACGGCACCGGCCGCCGTCCACGCATCGTCGCCAACAGTGACCGGAGCAACGAACATAGTGTCCACTGCTACGCGGACGTTGCTGCCGATCGACGTCTTGCCCTTGGGCTGGCCGGGGCGATGCGGAAAGTTCGCGGTGATCGATCCTGCGCCGATGTTGGTTCCCTCTCCGATCTCTGCGTCGCCGATATACGAGAGATGCGGCACCTTGGTGTCCTGACCGATGGTCGACTTCTTGATCTCGACGAACGCGCCGGCCTTCGTGCGCGGGCCGAGGACGGTTCCGGGGCGAAGGTAACAGAAGGGGCCGACCGTCGCCTCCGGGCCGATCTCGGCGTCGATCGCGACGACGTGCGAGCCGACTTCGGCGCCTGTCGCCACCGTCGTGGCGCCGCGCAGGACTGTGAACGGGAGGATGACCGCGTCGGGCTCGATCGTCACTCCGGGCTCGATCCAGGTCGACACGGGATCGGCGATCGCGACTCCGGCGAGCATGTGCTCGCGGTTGATCCGGTCGCGCAGCGTCGCCGCAGCGCCGGCGAGCTCGACGCGGGTGTTGACGCCCTCGGTCTCGGCCGGATCGGCGGCGACGTGCGCCACGACCCGCTCGCCGCGGGCGACGAGGTCGCGCACGGCGTCGGTCAGGTAGAGCTCGCCCTGGACGTTGTGCGGCTCGAGCCG
This sequence comes from uncultured Gaiellaceae bacterium, assembly GCA_963738795.1. Lineage (GTDB taxonomy): Bacteria > Actinomycetota > Thermoleophilia > Gaiellales > Gaiellaceae > Gaiellasilicea. The sequence goes on from CAVTXQ010000005.1 coordinate 430,070, forward strand.
GTCGAGCGCCGGCCAGAGCAGATCGCTGCGGAAGACGTAGATCGACGAGTTGCACTCCTCGATCGCAAGCTGCTCGGGCGTCGCGTCGCCGGCCTCGACGATCGCCTCGACCGTTCCGTCGGCGCCGCGAACGACGCGCCCGTACGAGCGGGCGTCGCCGGGCACGAACGAGAGCACGGTCGCGGCAGCCTGCTCGCGGAGGTGCTCCGCGACGAGGGCGTCGAGCAGCGCCGTCGTCAGCAGCGGCGTGTCGCCGGAGAGGACGAGCACATGCTCGGCGCTCTCCCCCACCGCGTCGCGCGCCGAGCGAACGGCGTCGCCGGTGCCGAGCGCCCGCTCCTGCACGGCCACGGGCGTGTCGCCGAACGCGTCCCGGCTCTCGGGGGAGGCGATCACGACGAGCGGCTTCGGGCCGAGCGGCCGCGCCGCCTCCAGCACCCAGTCGACCATCCGCCGGCCGAGGATCGGGTGCAGATGCTTCGGCGTTGCCGAGCGCATGCGCGTGCCGAGCCCTCCGGCCATCACCACGGCTGCGAGGCTCGCTCCCGCCATCGTCGCGAGACCTTACCGGTCTAGCCGTCAATCCCCCCGATCGGCCAGCTTTCAGATGCGGGCGGGCCGCCTACGTTGACGACAGGGGGTTCAACGGATTGCCCAGGGCCGCTCGTGGCCGAGCGAGGAGGGGGAAAGAGATGCGCGCACGTGTTCGTTCACACCTGGTGACGGTGATCGTCGCCGGGATCGTCGGTGCTCTCGTGGCCGGGGGTTCGGCCGTGGCAGGCCCGCTCGTCGAGTTTGCGAAGCAGTCGGGCAACGCCGACCGCGTCGACGGCCTGAACGCGTCGCGCACGCCGCGCGCGGGACAGCTGCTGGCCCTGGACGCGAAGAAGCGGTTCCCGGCGTCCGTCGTTCCTGCCGGCGCGGCGGGCCCGATGGGAGCGACCGGAGCCGCCGGCCCGGCCGGAGCGAACGGCGCGACGGGCGGCCCGGGCGCCAAGGGCGATGCCGGTGCGGCCGGCGCCGAGGGTGCGCCTGGCGCCGACGGAGCGGCCGGTCCGAAGGGCGACACCGGAGCGGCAGGCGCCGACGGCAGCCCAGGCGCCGACGGAGCAGTTGGCCTTCCCGGCGCGGACGGCGCACCCGGCGCGAAGGGGGACAAAGGCGACCAGAGTCGGCGCGCCTGAGGCGCCGCATCGCGCCGCCCAGCACGATCCGGCGGCACAGAGCGTCATCTCGAAGCGGCCTCTAGTGAAATGTCGGTCACGGGACGACTGGGGCGCCAGGATTCGAACCTGGGATCACGGGACCAAAACCCGTTGCCTTACCGCTTGGCCACGCCCCACGGCTCGGTTGCAGGCGCGAGTCCTAACGGCGGTCGCGCAGCAGGACGACGAGCGCCACGACGGCGATCAGCGACGAGCGCGACGACGGCGAACGCGGTCAGCACGAGCGCCAGCACGGGCACGAGCACGACGGCGAGCTGCGAGACGGCGAGGATCCACGAGCCCTCGCGAACCTCCTCGCGGCGCGCTGCGCGCCCGCGCAGGACGTAGAAGGCGACGGCGGCGATCGCGAGCACGAGGACGACCCACCAGTCGATCGACCCGATCAGGACGAGGATGCCCTCGATGACGGCGACGACGAGCGCGATCCGCAGCCGGTTCTCGCGCAGCCGGCGGCCGAAGCGGGTGCTGCCGTGCTCGATCGTCAGCGGGCGGTCCATGGCAGAACGGTAGCGCGCCGGCTCGCGGCTCAGCCGTACCAGACCGGCACGGTCAGCCAGGTCGTGCCGGCGTTCCGGAGCTCGCGGCGGGCGACGTCCGCTTGGCGGCGGTGGTGGAAGAGGCCGTAGACGATCGGCCCGGCGCCGCTGACGTCGGCGCGGAACGCGCCGTGCCGGAGCAGCGCGTCCGCGAGCGGCGATGATGCGAGGTCGTTCGGAGGCAGGGCGGTGAGGTCGCGCGGGCGCCGGACCGCCGCGAGCGCCGTTTCGAGCGCCACGCGGCGCTCGTCCCAGCCGTCGCTCGCCGTCTGCGCTCGTCGAAGGCGGCGTAGACGGCCGCGGTCGAGGCCTTGGCCGCGCCGTTCGGGAGCACGAGCACGATCCAGTAGTCCTGCGGCAGATCGAGCGGCTCGAGCGTCGAGCCGTCGCCGCGGCCGAGCTGCGGCCCGTCGCCGAGGAAGAACGGGACGTCGGCGCCGAGCGTCGCGGCGAGCGTGCGGAGCTCGGCAACCGGAAGCGGCCGTTCCAGCGTCTCGTTCGCGAGCCGGAGCGCCGTCGCCGCGTCGGAGCTGCCGCCGCCGAGGCCCGCCGCGACCGGGATCCGCTTCGTGATCGTCGCCGTCCAGCGCGGCTCGACGCCGGCCGCGGCTGCGAGCGCCGTCAGCGCGTCGCGGACGATCGTGTCGCCCGCGAAGCCGGTCACGGTGAGCGCGGCGCCGGGCGCGATCGCGACGCGGTCGGCGAGGTCGACGCGCTGCAGCACGGTCGCGACCTCGTGCTTGCCGTCGGCGCGGGTCGGCCCGACGACGAGCGCGAGGTTGATCTTCGCGGGCGCCGGCGCTCTCACAAGCGCCTCGGCGAGCGCGACGAACTCGTGCGGCTCGAGCGCCTCGGCGCGCGTCTCCGGCGGCCGGCCGATCGCAGCGAGCGCGGCGGCGGCTTCGGCGCGGGAGCCGAGCCCGACGAGCGCGAGCGAGTTCGGCAGCGTCTTGCGGCGGTGCGCGAACGACGCCTCGACGACCTGCTTGATCCGGGCGAAGCCGTCCGGCAGCGGCACGCGGCGGAAGGCGACGAGGGCGGAGTCGACGTTCGGCGGCGGCCGGAAGACCGTGCGCGCGACCGGGTGGAAGCCGGTGCGCTCGGTCGCGAGCTGGACGAGCACCGAGACGGAGCCGTACGCCTTCGTCGAGGGCGAGGCGAAGAAGCGGTCTGCGACCTCCCGCTGCACCATCACCGTCCAGAGCTCGACGCTCGGCAGGCCGGCGAGGCTCTCGGCGACGATCGGCGTCGCGACGTTGTAGGGCAGGTTCGCGACCAGCTTCGTCGGGCTGGGCTCGAGGGCGGCCAGGTCGAGCTGGAGCGCGTCGCCCCAGTGGAGGTCGACGTTCGGGCGGTCGGCGAGCTCGGCGAGGTGCGGCGCCAGCGAGCGGTCGAGCTCGATCGCGTGGACATGGCGCTGCGCGGTCGGCGAGCCGCCGCGTGAGGACGCCGAGGCCGGGGCCGATCTCGAGCGCGACGTCGTCGGGCCCGAGCTCGGCGAGGCGCTCGATCACGCCGAGGATGTTCTCGTCGGCGAGGAAGTGCTGGCCGAGCCGCTTCTTCGGACGGACGCTCACGGGAGCCGGAACGCGGCCGTGGCGTTGGCGTCGATGCGCGCCGCGAGCTCGTCGCGGATCCTCGCCTCGGGCGTCGCGCGAGCGCCGCGATCGTGTGGACGACGTGCGCGGGCTCGTTCGGCCGGCCGCGCACCGGCTGCGGCGCGAGGTAGGGGCTGTCGGTCTCGGCGAGGATCCTGTCCGGGGGAACCGCGCGCCGCGGCATCGCGGAGCGCCTCGGCCTTCGGATAGGTCGCGTTGCCGGCGAACGAGAAGTACCAGCCGCGCTCGAGTCCGGCCGCCAGCAGGTCGGGCTCGGAGAAGCAGTGCATGACGACGGTGCCGTCGTGAGCGCGGAGCATCGCCTCCGTGTCGGCGTTCGCGGAGCGGGTGTGGACGACGATCGGGAGGCCGAGCTCGGAGGCGAGCGCCAGCTGGGCCGCGAAGAGGCGCGCGTTGCTCGTCCTTCGCATCGGCGCCGTAGTGGTAGTCGAGCCCCGCCTCGCCGACCGCGACCGCGCGCGGATGCTCGAGCAGCGTGCGCAGCTCGTCGACGCGTGCCGCCTCGGGCGTGGCGGCCTGGTGCGGGTCGATCCCGAGCGCCGCGATAGACGCCGTCCGCGTCGGTCAGCGCGAGCGCGCGCCGGCACGAGTCGATCCCGGTGCCGATCGTGATCACCCGCGCGACGCCCGCCGCGCGGGCGCGAGCCAGCGCGGCCTCCGGCTCCTCGAGCGCGTCGAGGTGCGCGTGCGTGTCGATCACGCTAGCGCGGTTGCGGGCTCGTCGATCCGCGGGAAGAGCGGCTGCGCCGGCTCGATCCCGGAGGTCGCCGCGCGTGCGACCGTACGCGACGTTCTCCCAGGCGACGTCGGGCGGCTGGCTCAGCGCCTCGAGGATGCGCTCCGACGTCTCGGGGAGGTAGGCCGAGAGGGCGATCGCCGCGATCCGGAGGCCGTCGGCGAGCTCGTAGAGCGCCCGGTCCAGGGCGTCCGCAGCGCTCGGGATCCTTCGCGAGCTCCCACGGCTTGGTCTGCTCGACGTGACGGTTGAGCCGGCGGACGTAGTCCCAGATCGTCTCGAGCGCGCCGCTGACATCCCAGCGGTCGAAGGCGGCCGGAATTCCCTCCTGCAGCGCCTGCGCAGCGGCGGCGAGCTCACTCGATTCGTCCGGCGCCGGCGTCAGGACGCCGTCGCGGTAGCGGGCGATCATCGCCGTCGTCCGCGAGAGCAGGTTGCCGAGGTCGTTCGCGAGCTCGCGCTCGTACCGCTCTCGGAAGCCGTCCAGGGTGACGTCGCCGTCCTGCCCGAGGGGGACGACCCGCGCGACCCAGAAGCGCACCGGATCGACGCCGTACTCGTCGACGAGGTCGAGCGGGTCGAGCACGTTGCCGAGCGACTTCGAGATCTTCTGGTTGTCGAGGTTGAGGTAGCCGTGGACGAACAGCTGCCGCGGCGGCTCGTAGCCGGCCGAGAGCAGCAACGCGGGCCAGTAGACGCAGTGGAAGCGAAGGATGTCCTTCGCCAGCAGGTGCCTCGCCGGCCAGAGCTGAAGATCGGCGTCGGGCGCGTACGAGAGCGCGCTCAGATAGTTGATCAGCGCATCGGCCCAGACGTAGGCGACCTGATCCGGGTCCCACGGGATCGGGACGCCCCACGTCTGCGTGGCGCGGCTGATCGAGAAGTCCCGCAGTCCGCCGGCGATGAAGCTCCGCGCCTCGTTGGAGCGGAAGCGCGGGCAGGACGAAGTCCGGCCGCTCGTCGTAGAGCTGCAGCAGCCGCTCCTGGTAGGCCGAGAGCCGGAAGAACCAGTTCTTCTCCTCCAGCCACTCGGGCTCGATGCCGTGGTCGGGGCACTTGCCGTCGACGAGCTCGGCCTCGGTCTTGAACGCCTCGCAGCCGACGCAGTAGAGGCCGGCGTAGACGTCCTGGTAGACGTCGCCGTTGTCGTAGATCTTCTGGAGGAAGTCCTGGACGAATGCCTTGTGACCGTCATCCGTCGTCCTGATGAAGTAGTCGATCGACGCGTTGACGCGGGCGGGGAGCTCCTGCCAGGAGACGACGATCTGGTCGACGTACTCCTGCGGCGTCAGACCTTGCTCCTTCGCCACCCGCGCGACCTTGTCCGCGTGCTCGTCGACCCCCGTCAGGAAGTAGGTGCGCTCGCCGCGCTGGCGGTGATGGCGCACGAGGATGTCGCCGATGATGGTCGTGTACGCGTGACCGATGTGCGGCGTCGAGTTGACGTAGTAGATGGGTGTCGTCAGATAGAAGCTCATCGCCGTCAATGATAGGCGCAGCCCTGCGGGCGACCTGGGCCGCGATCCCGGCCGCTACGGCCGCGCCCGCGAGCAGGATCAGCGGCAATCCGAGCGGCTCGCCGCCCGCGGATCCGCTCGCGCCGTCGCGGCTCGGCGGCGGGCCTGATCGCGTCGCGAGGAGCGGCGCGGGATCGCGGGCGGCCGGTCGAGCTCGCGCAGGTGCACGGCGCGCTGAACCGGACGGACGGCCGGCGCAACGGAAGGACGCGGCGCCGACACACGAGCCTCTCGGCGCCGCCGGCGCACTCGGGTGCGGGGTCGGGAGGCGCGGGACGCCGGCGGGTTGCGGCGATGTCGGTCGGGTGCGTGCGAACGGACGGCCGTGCCCGCGAGACCGTGTGCTTCGAGACTGGCGGCCGGGGCCGTCTCGCGAGCCGCTGAGCGGCGTGGCACCGCGGCCGCGCGGGCCGGCTCGGCCACGGGTGCGGCGACGACATCGTGGGCGAGGGCGGCGCTGGGACCCGGCTCGACCGGCGCGGCCGGACTCTCGACCGCCGGGGCGGGCGCAGACTCCGGCGCCGACGCGGGCGCAGGAGCGGCTGCAGGCGCAGGCTCGGGAGCGGACAGAGGCGTCCGCGCAGGAAGCAGCCGCGTCGGGTCGACGTACCCGTTCGGCTCGGCCGCGACCCGGATGCCGAGGTGGACGTGGGGCGCACTCGTCGCGGGGTCCTCGCTCTCGCCGACCGTTCCGACGACCGCGCCTTCGACGACCGCGCTCCCGCGCGCGAGGGCGACCGAGCCGAGTTGGAGCAGCGTCACCGCGTAGCCGTCGGCGGTCTGGATCGTCAGCGCGCGGCCGCCTCCCGGGATCGAGCCGGCGAACGAGACGGTGCCGGCGACGGGCGAGCGGACGTCGCTGCCGGACGGCAGCGCCGATGTCGATTCCGCGGTGCTGGCCGGCCGCGTACTCGTTCTCGGCGACCGAGAATGGCCGCAGAACCGGTCCGTCGGCGGGCCAGGTCCAGGCGGCCGCGGCCGGGACGACTGTGAGGGCCGCGATCGCAACGACCGCGAGGGAGAGCACGCGCCGCATGGAAGCACCGCCTTCGTGACGTGGAGGGCAACTGCGTCCACGCTAGCGGGGCGGTTCAGCGGCTTTTCAACGATTTTGCATAGAGAGTGTTACGGGAAATGCGCGAGAGGCGGGCGACGACGTCGGCTGCCTGGCGGCGGGGCACGCCGGCGTCGACAAGCTCGTCCACGACCGCGACGGCCTCGCTCTCCCCGACGCCCTCGGCCGGCTCCCCAGCGCCGAAGACCATCGTCACCTCGCCCTTCGGCGGCTCCGCGAACCGTGACGCCACCTCTCGCGCCGGCCCGCGGACGACCTCCTCGAACCGCTTCGTCAGCTCGCGGCAGACGGCGACGGGACGATCCGGCTGCGCGGCGGCGAGCGAGCGCAGCGTCGCGGGCAGCCGCCGCGGCGACTCGAACGCGACGGCGGGATGCGGCCACGCCGACAGCTCTTCCCAGAGCGCACGCAGCGCTCCCTCACCCCGCGGGAGATAGCCGAGGAACTGGAAGCGCTCCCCGGTCAGCCCGCTCGCGACGAGCGCCGTCTCGACCGCGGATGCACCCGGCAGCACTGTCACCGGCAGCCCGGCCTCGAGCGCCGCCTCGATCAGCCGTCCGCCCGGGTCGTTGACGCCCGGCAGTCCCGCGTCCGACACGAGCGCGATCCGCTCCCCCGCCTCGAGCCGCGGCAGCAGCGCAGCAGTCCGCGCCGCCTCGTTGTGGCGGTGATAGCTGAGCAGCGTCGCCTCGACCCCGTGCCGCTCGAGTAGGCCCCTCGTGTGGCGCGTGTCCTCGCAGAGCACCACGTCCGCCTCGGCCAGCTCGCGCAGGACGCGCAGCGTCACGTCCTCGAGGTTGCCGATCGGCGTCGCGCAGACGGCGAGCGGCATCGGCTAGTCCTCGAGGGCTTCGAACGCGAGTAGCCCGGCGCCGACGAGGCCGGCCTCCGAGCCGAGCTCGGCAATGACGATCTTCAGAGGCAGCACGTCCGGCTCTACCGTCTCGCGGCGCGCGATCTCGAGCGCGGACGGGACGAGGAATTCGAACGCGGCGATCCCGAAGCCGCCGCCGACGATCACGAGCTCCGGCGCGAACGTGTTCACGAACGAGCCGATTGCAGCGCCGAGCAGATGGCCGATCCCGGCGAGCGCCTCGAGGGCCTCCGGATCGCCCTCCTCGGCGCGGCCGACGAGCAGCTCGGCGTTCGCTCCTTCACCCCACAGCTTCTCCGCCGCGCGGTCGGCTGCATTGCCGGATGCGACCGACTCGAGATGGCCGCGGCCGTTGCAGTTGCCCTGGCAGGGCGGCCCGTCGGCGACGACGACCACGTGCCCGAGCTCGGCGATCCCGCGGTAGAGCGCGCCGCCGAGGACGAGCCCGCCGCCGACACCCGTGCCGAGGGTGAGCATGACGAGGTCGTCCGCGCCCCGGCCGGCGCCGAGCTTCCACTCCGCGAGCGCGGCGACGTTGCCGTCGTTCTCGATCCTCGTCGGGACACCGAACCGCTCCTCGATCACCTCCACGAGCGCGAGGTCCCTCAGCGGGATGTTGGTCGAGCCGAGCACGCGGCCGGCAGCGCGGTCGATCACGGACGGAATCCCGAAGCCGATCGCACCGATGCTCTCGTCCGCGAGCGGCTCGATCGCGCCGACGATGCCCTCGAGCAGCGCCTCCTGCGACTCGGTCGGCGTCGGTACTTCGTGCCGCCGGTGCACGGTGCCGTCCGCGGCGATCGACCCCGTCGCGATCTTCGTGCCGCCGAGGTCGACACCGATGACTCGTTGAGCGCCCACGGGAGGCGGCTACCATAACGCGCCGAATGGCGGACGCAGAGAAGCCCTACCGGCTCTACAAGGGCGGCCGCACGAAGGGGAAGGTGCCGACAGCGCCGCGTCCGGAGCGCGCAGGCCGGCGGGAGCCGAGCCGCGCGAAGCAGCCCGGCAAGCCGCGCTGGGGCCGTCGGATCGGCCTTGCCGTGCTGCTGCTGGGCGTCCTGCTGGTGGTCTGGATCGTCGCCAGCTACCTCTCCTTCCGGAAGGGCGTCGAGCAGGCGAACGAGCGTCTGCCGAAGACGGTCGCGGCGAGCCTGGCGGCCCAGGACGGCCTGCTCACCTCGAAGCCGTCGCTGATCATGCTGCTCGGCACCGACGGCGACAAGACCGCCGCGCGCCAGGATTTCCGCCGCTCCGACTCGATCCTCCTCGTCCGCACCGACCCGGAGCGGCACCGGATGGCGTATCTCTCGATCCCGCGCGACCTCCGCGTCGACATCCCCGGCCAGGGGCCGAACAAGATCAACGCCGCCTTCCAGCTCGGCGGCCCGGCGCTGACGATGAAGACGGTCCGCGCGCTCACCGGCCTGCAGCCGAACCACGTCGTCCTCGTCGACTTCGACAACTTCAAGGAGGTGATCGACGCGCTCGGCGGCGTCGAGGTCGACGTGCCGAAGCCGATCCTCTCCAACCGCTTCGACTGCCCCTACGCGACCGACGCCCGCTGCCAGGAGTGGCAGGGCTGGCGGTTCGAGAAGGGCACGCAGACGATGGACGGCAAGCGGGCGCTGATCTACTCGCGCGTCCGCGAGAACCAGCTCGACCCGGCCGAGAACGACCTCACGCGCGGCGAACGGCAGCAGGATGTCGTCGAGGCGATGACGAACGAGCTCGTGTCCTTCGGCACCTTCCTCAAGCTGCCGTTCATCGGCGACGACCTCGTCGAGCCGCTGACGACGGATCTCTCCGCCGGGCAGCTGCTGCAGCTCGGCTGGTCGCGGTTCCGCTCGAACGAGGATCGCTCGCTGCATTGCCGCCTCGGCGGCGAGCCGCAGTCGATCGGCGGCGAGTCCGTGCTCGTCGGCGGTGAGGAGAACAGCGCCACGCTCTCGATGTTCACCGGCCAGTCGGCGCCGCAGCCGCCGCCGCCGGGAACGACCTTCGGCGCCGGCTGCCGGGTCGGCAGGGGACTGTGAGAGCCGTGGGTGCCTGTTCGGGAGCGAAGCGACCCTTTAGGGGTCTTGGCGCGAAACGGGATCCGCTGCCGCGGATCCCGTTTCCGATTGCGCCCGAAAGAAAATAGGGTCGCCGCGTGGGGATCATCGGCTGGATCTTCTTCGGGCTGCTCGCGGGTGCGGTCGCGCGGGCGCTGACGCCCGGGCGGCACTCGATCGGCTGCTTCGGCACGCTCGCAGTCGGCGTCGTCGGCGCGCTGCTGGGCGGCTTCCTCGGCGAGGCCGTCTTCGACACCGACGTCCGCTTCGGCTGGGACCTGAAGCCGTTCCTGCTTGCGGTCGCAGGCTCGGTCGTGCTCCTGCTCGGGCTGAACGCGCTCTCGCGCCGCTAGTTCCCGGTCGAGAGAAAGCGGGTATCGCGACTCCGTGACTCGAGCGGCGCGAACGCGTGTGGCCGTCGGAGCCGTCGCCGTGCTCGGCGTGCTCGCAGCCGCGTTTGCCGTGCGAGAGCTGAACGGCGGCGACAGGTTCCGGTCGCTCGAGCGCGCCGACGAGCCGGCGACGATCGACTGCGCCGGATCCGTGGTCGAGCTCGCATTCGATCCCGACGCCGGAGTCGACGCCCGCGTCCGCGGCATCACGGTCGCGTCGGCGGACGTGACGCGACGCGGGCTCAACCACAGCGCTTGCAAGGAGACGGCGGCGCACCGTGGCTGGGATACACGGCTCCGGTACGAGATCGTCGCGACGAGGACTACGCTCGCCTGTCGCTTCCCGGGCCGCTTCTTCGTCCACGTCCACTCGGTCTCCCCGTCGTGGGCGGGCGAGCGGCCCGCAGGGAGCGCTGTCGGCCTCGTCCTCGGGAAACGTGTCGGGCCGGGCTCGGGCCCGAACCGGACGGTCGTCGCAACGGCGTCAGTCCTCGAACGGGCCGACGAGTCACAACTGGTCTACGCGCCGCGCTACTGCACGGCGTCGTGAGTCAGTCGGCGGCCGGCGTGGGCTTCTTCTCGCCCGAGTCGGACTTCTTCTCCGACGAGCCGGAGTCGCCGCCGTCCTTCGAGCCGTCCTTCTTCTTCCCCGAGCCGCGACCGTAGTCGGTCGAGTAGAAGCCGGAGCCCTTGAAGTGCACGCTGACGGGGTAGAGCACCTTCTCGACGGGGCTCTTGCCGCACACCTCGCAGGCCTCCGACGGCGGGTCGCTCATCCGCTGGAAGACCTCGAAGGTGTGCCCGTCGGGGCACCGGTACTCGTAGATCGGCATGGCGAGGGAGTGTAGCCAGGCAGACTGACGGCGCAGATGAGCGAAACCGCACAGGCAACCCGTTTCGGCGCCCGCGAGTGGGCGATCGCGCGACCGTGGCTGGCGGCGCGTTGGTTCCCGCTCGGGGTCGCGTCGATCACGGTCGCGGCCGCCGTCTTCCTCTTCCACCAGCTGCTCGCGTGGCCGCCGCACGAGGACGAGGCGCTGCCGCTCTTCATCGGCCGCCACCCGCTCGACGAGATGTTCCAGGTCGTGCTCGAGGAGCGCGGCGGCGCGCCGCTGCATTTCCTGCTCGCGTGGACGGTCGCGCACCTCGATCTCGGCCTCGAAGGGCTGCGAGCGGCGTCGGTGGTCTTCGCGGTCGCGAGCCTGCCCGTCGTCGCGCTGCTGCTGGCGCGGCTGGCCGGCCGCGTGCCCGCGCTCGTCGGGACGCTCGTCGTCGCGACCAGCTGGACGTTCCTCTTCCACGGCGTCTACGGCCGGATGTACAGCCTCTTCCTCTTCACCGCCGCGCTCTCGTACCTGGCGCTGCTGCGCGCGCTCGAACGCGGCGGCCGCCGCGCGTGGGCGCTCTGGGTGCTCGCGATCCTCGCCACCGTCGCCACGCATCCGTACGGCGCGCTCGTGCTCGCCTCGCAGGGAGCGTTCGTCGTGATCGCCCGGCGCGAGCGGCTGCGCGAGTCGCTGTGGGCGTTCGCCGCCGTCGCCGTGCTCGGGATCCCGTTCTGGCTCACCGATCTCGTGCTCGCGGGGCGCTTCGACGCGGGGGTCGCGGCCGGCAGCCGGCTCGACGTCGTCGAGTACGTCTGGCAGGCGGCCGGAGACTTCACGGCCGGCTTCCCGGTGCTGCCGGCCGTCCTCGTCGCGGCGGCGGCCGGGCTCGCCGTGCTCCCGCGCGAGGCGCGGATCCTCACGGCGTGCGCGTCCGTCGTCCCGCTCGCGGCGCTCGTCGTCGCGCGCAGCACCGGCTCACCCGAGACGCGGCACCTGATCTTCCTGCTCCCGTTCGTCGCGCTCGCGGTCGGCGCCGGGATCGCGAGGCTCGGCCGGCTCTGGGGCACGGCGGCGCTCGCCGCGCTCGTGCTCGCGCAGCTGGCGTGGACGTGGGACCGGACGCCGGAGCTGTTCGAGTGGGAGCCGGACGTGCGCCAGGAGGCCCGCGCCGATGCGGCCGCGTACGTCGCCGCGACGACCTCGAGCGACGACGTGCTGCTCGGCTACGACCCGCTCTTCCTGCAGGCCTGGGAGCAGAATCCGGACGTGCCGCTCGTGGTGCTGCCGCGCGCCGACGCCGACCTTGCGCTCCACAGCCTGCTCTCGCTCGACCGGCCGCTCGGGCACGGCGTCTGGGTGCTCGATTCGAGCAAGACGACGAACATCGAGCGCTCGCTGCAGATCCCGCGCGTCTCGCCGCGGCCCGAGTCGGCCTTCGACGTGCGCGACTTCGGGCCGTTCCTCGTCATCCGCACGCGCGAGCCGGTCGTGACGCCGAAGCGCTATCTCGAGCGGGCGGGCGAGGCGATGCTCGTCGGCAAGCGTCTCTATCTCGGCGACGCCGACATCAACCTGCCGACGATCGAGCGCGCCGCGCGGGCGCTGCGCGGCTACGGCGCCAGCCGCTCGCTCTCGACCAGCTCGCGGTAGCAGGGCGCCTCCTCGAAGGCGGCGAGCCCTGCGGGCGTCTCGCGCTTCCGGTCCTTCGGCCGCAGCCGACGGGCGGCGGCGATCGCCGCGGACGCACCGACGGCGGCGCCGACGAGGAACGAGCGCGTTCGCGAGCGGCGTCTTTCGTCGTCCATGGAAGGATCGTAGGCGAGCGGCCTCCGGTGCGGGCGCCCGTCGACGCGGTGCGCTGGGTGGTGCGAGGCAGGACGCAGGGAGCATCCATAGTGGTGCTATGGATGCTCCGAGGACGCCGCATCGCGCCGCCCAGCGCGGCGCGTCGACATGGCCTCTCGCGCCGGAGGCCGCTCATGATCGTGTGTCTCGGGACCTGCTGCTCGATGTGATCGTGCGGCTCTCGCAGCCACTCGCCGAGGGCGCGGACGCAGACGCAGTGACGAAGCTCGGGCCGGGCGGCCAGGCGGCGAACGTCGCCGCGTGGATCGCGGAGCTCGGCGGCGAAGCCCGCTTCGTCGGAGCGACGGCGGACGACGAGGCCGGCCGCACGGCGCGCGCCGCACTCGAGCGCTACGGCGTCGACGTCCGCGGCCCGATCGTGGCGGGACGAACGGGCACGATCGTCTCGCTCGTCGCCGCAGACGGCTCGCGGACGATGGCCTCCGACCGCGGCGTCTCGCCGGAGCTGACTGTGGCTGCGCTCGACGAGGGCTGGTTCGGCGACCACCACCTGCACCTGCCGGTCTACTCGCTCGTGCGGGAGCCGATCGCGACGGCCTCTCTGCGCGCAGCCGAGCTCGCCGAGTTCGTCTCCGTCGACCTCTCGTCGTGGAGCGCGATCCGCGACTTCGGGCCGGAGCGGCTCCGCGAGCGGATCGCGGCGATCGACCCGGACGTTGTCTTTGCGAACGAGGCAGAGGACGAGGCGATCGGCGGCCGCGTCGGGAACTCGATCTGGATCGTGAAGCTCGGCGAGCGCGGCGCGCGGATCGGCGACGAGGTGCGTCCCGCCCAGCCGGCTCGGGTGGTCGACACGACCGGCGCCGGCGACGCCTTCGCGGCCGGCTGGCTCGTCGGCGGCGCCGAGCTTGCGCTCGCCGCGGCGTCACGCTGCGTCGCGCAACTAGGCTCGATGCCGTGAACGAACTGCTCGCGATCTCCGACGAGGTCGGCCACGCGCTCGCCGACCGACACCCCGTCGTCGCACTCGAGACGACGCTGGTCGCGCACGGGTTCCCGCCCGGCGAAGGCGTCGAGGTCGGGCTCGAGAGCGAGCGGCGCGTCCGCGAGGCGGGTGCGGTTCCCGCGACGATCGGCGTCCTCGACGGTGCGCTCCGCATCGGCCTGAGCGAGGACGAGCTCGGCCGCTTCACCGCCGACGCGCGCAAGGTCGGGCCGCGCGATCTCGCAGCTGCGATCGTCCAGAAGGCGGTCGGCGCGACGACGGTCGGCGGCACGCTCGCCGCCTGCCGCGCGGCCGGGATCGGCTTCATGGGCACCGGCGGTCTCGGCGGCGTCCATCGCGGCTTCCCGGATCCACTTGACGTGTCCGCCGACCTCGGCGAGCTGATCCGCACCGAGGCGCTGATCGTCTCCTCGGGCGTGAAGTCGATCCTCGACGTCCCGGCGACCGCGGAGCTGCTGGAGACGCTCGGCGTGCCCGTCCTCGGCTACCGAACGGACGACCTACCGCTCTTCTACGCCGCCCACGGCGGCCCGCCCGTCTCGGCGCGCGTCGAGTCGGCCGAGGAGGCGGCACAGGTGGCGCGCACCCACTGGGGGCTCGGCCGGCACACCTCGATCCTGCTCGGCCGCCCCGCCGAGGACAGCCTCGACAACGTCGAGCCGCTGATCGAGCGGGCGCTCGCCGACGCGCACGACCAGGGCGTCGCGGGGCAGCAGGTGACGCCGTTCGTGCTCTCCTTCCTTCATCGCGAGTCCGGCGGGCGCACGCTTGCCGCCAACCGCGAGCTGATCGCCGCCAACGCCTATCTCGCCGGGGAGGTCGCAGTCGCCTATGCCGCTCTATGACGCCGTCAAGGACTTGCCGCTCACGATCGAGCGCGTCGAGCACGAGCCGCACGCGCTCCCGCTCGGCTTCATGACCCGCCGCACGACCGTCTTCCACCTCCACGGCAACGGCCACGAGGGCGTCGGCGAGGACGTCACCTACGAGGAGGAGCACCACCAGGGCTTCGAGCTCCCCGAGCTGACGGGCGCGCGCACCCTCGGCTCCTTCTCCGAGCTCGCCGCCGATGCCCCGGGGTACCGCCGCTGGGGGCTCGAGTCGGCCGCGCTCGACCTTGCACTCCGCCAGGCCGGCCTGTCGCTCGCGACGGCGGTCGGCCGCGAGCTGCAGCCGGTGCGGTTCGTCGTCTCGCAGCGCAAGGTGCACGAGCTGCTCGCGCTCTATCCGGAGCTCCGCTTCAAGCTCGACGCGCTCGACGAGTGGACGGACGAGATCGCGGCCGAGCTCGCGGCGACCGGCGCCGTCGACGTCGTCGACCTGAAGGGGCTGTACGAGGGCGACTGGCTCGACGCGACACCGTCGGCCGAGCTCTACGGCCGCGTCGCGGAGGCGTTCCCGGACGCCTGGCTCGAGGATGCACGGCTGAACGAGGAGACGCGGCCGGTGCTCGAGCCGCACCTCGACAGGTTGACGTGGGACTTGCCGATCCACTCGGTCGACGACGTCGAGGCGCTCGAGCACGCACCGAAGCTGCCTGAACTCGAAGCCGTCGCGGTTCGGCAGCGTCGAGCGTCTCTTCGACTTCTACGACCACTGTCAGGCGAAGGGGATCGAGGTCTACGGCGGCGGCCAGTTCGAGCTCGGCCCAGGCCGCAGCCAGATCCAGCATCTCGCCTCGCTCTTCCACGCCGATGCGCCGAACGACGTGGCGCCGAAGGAGTACAACGACGGCGGCCCCAGGCCGGGCCTCCCGCAGAGCCCGCTCCCGCCCGCGTCGAGCGAGCCGGGATTCCGCTAGCTGTCGAGCGCCCCGATCAGCGTCTCGATGTCGACGAGCTCGAGCGACTGCAGCTTCGCGCTGCCGCGGGCGCCGAGCGCGAGCGAGATCTTCGCGACCGTGGCCGCGTCGGGCGCCTCGACGATGTTGACGAAGTCGTACTCGCCGAGCGTCGCCCACTGGTGCAGCACCTTCGCCCCGAGCTCCTCGACGTCCCGGTTGACCTCGCCGAGACGGCTCGGGTTCGCCTTCAGCGTCTGCACGCCCTGCGGCGTCAGTGTCGACAGCATCAGATAGGTCGGCATCAGCGGCTCCTCCTCGCTCGGGAGGTCGATCCTACGCGAGCCGCCTGGTCGAAGTAGAGGAGCGCCCCGCCGAGGTAGAGCAGCGGCGAGATGACGAGATCGGCGATGAAGACCGCGACCCGGATCGTGTTGTCGGCCTGCTCGCGGAGCAGGAACGCGAGCGCGACGCGGGAGAGGACGAAGACGATCACCAGCGTCGCCAGCGAGCCGAGCGCGTGGATGTAGTCGGCGCGGCAGAGCTCGACGGCGCGGCGCAGCGCCCGGCGCGGAGGCGCGTCCTCGAGCATCACGACCGGGACGACGAGCCCGACGAGCGCGAGCCAGGCGACCGAGAGGAGCGCGAACCAGGGGAAGAAGAACGCAGCGGGCAGGAAGGCGAGCGTGCCGAGCACGAGCGCGCGGATCCAGGTCGCGCGGCCGGGCCTGACGTCGCCCGCGATCGCCGACGCCCAGGCGAACGCGAGCGTGAACGCGGGCGCGGCCGCGGCGAGGATCACGATCCGCGCCGCCGTGGTCGTTCCGACGGCGAGCGTGTCGGCGGCCGCGAGCGGCAGTCCGAGCGGCAGCGCGAGCCGCCAGCTGCGGCTGTAGAGCCGGATCGACTCCGCGACGACCTGCCCGACCGTGCGGGTCTCGGGCGGCAGCGGCGGCGGCAGTTGCTTTGCGGTCGAGCTCACGCGCGGGAAGCTACCGCCACGAGCCGCGGCAGCGTCTCCGCCAGCGTCGCAAACGCATCGTCGAAGCGCCACAGGCTCCGGTCCGGCTCGTCGATCGCGTTCGAGACGACGCGCACCTCGACGGCCGGCACGCCGGCGAGCTCGCAGGCGCGCAGCACCGCGAAGCCCTCCATCGCCTCGACGTCGACGCCGTGCGAGCCGCCGACGCGCGCGCTCGTCCCGATCGGACGCACCGTCGGCCTCCGGAAAGCCGTCGTGCAGCCGCGCGAGCAGGCCGGCGTCCGGGAGCGCCCGCGCCGGCACGAGCGGCCCCGCGGCGTCGCAGTACACCGCCTCCGAGCCGAGCACGAGCGTCAGCGGCTCGAGCCCGCGGGCGCCCGCGATCCCGACGTGGAGGACGGCGCTCGGCCGCTCCTCCGCGAGCGCACGAGCCGTCGCGACCGCCGCCTCGACGGGGCCGATTCCGCAGACCACGGTCCGGATCCCGTCGAGCCGCGTCAGCTCGCGTTCGGTGGCGGCGACGACGAGCACAGACTGATCCTAGACAAGCCATTGACACGTACCGGCGCAAGGAGGATGATCGCGCGCGCTGGCCTTGGGGTCACCCCGAGCAAGGAGGGAGACCATGATCGGGAGGCGCTTGTTGGGCCTCGCCGTACTGCTGGGACTCGTTGCGGTGGTGCTGGCGGTCGCGACACCGGCCGGCCGCTCCAACGACACTGGGCGGTTCTACATCGCCATGCTCGACGACTGCGACCCGCGCGACCCGGCGTGGAACATGGTCGGCGGCTGCACCCTGCGGCAGGGCGACGTCACGCTCGCGGAGTTCGCAGGCGAGAACGACTCACCGCTGGCGGCGGCGGTGATCGGGCATCAGGCATGGCGGAACGATCCGTCGTACCTGGAGATCCACCGCGGCACGACCGTGGCCGTGCGCAACGACGGCGGCCGCGTCCATACGTTCACGAAGGTGGCGGCGTTCGGCGGCGGGATCGCCCCGAACCCGGCGCTCAACGAGGGGCTGCAGACCGCGCCCGAGTGTCCTGCGTCCGTCAACGTCCTCCCGGGCGGCAGCACCCGCGTGTCCGGGCTGGCGGTGGGCAACCACCGGTTCATGTGCTGCTTCCATCCGTGGATGCGGGCGCTGATCAAGGTCAAGCCCGGCGACGGCGGCGGCATCGTCGGCGGCGGCTGAGCCGAACCGCGTGAGCCCCCGGCGACGGGGGCTCACCGTCTCTCCTAGCCGTCGAGCTGGGCGGCGAGCTGCTCGGCCTCGTCGACGAGGGCGCCGATCGCATCGAGCCCGGCCGACCAGAACGCGGGGTCGCCGATGTCGAAGCCGAGCCGCGACGCAAGCTCCGCCGGCGGCGCCGAGCCGCCCGCGCGCAGCAGGTCGAGATACGGCTCGACGAGCGAGTCGCCCTCGTCGAGGTAGCGCCGGTAGATCGCGAGCGAGAAGAGGTAGCCGAAGGAGTACGCGTAGACGTAGCCCGGCACCTGGATGAAGTGAGGCACGTAGCTCCACCAGATCCCGTAGTTGTCCGTCACCTCGACCGCGTCGCCGAGCATGCGCCGCTGCTCGGCGCTCCAGAGCTCGGAGATCCGCTCGATCGTCAGCTCGCCCTCCTCGCGCCGGCCGGTGTGGATCGCGTGCTCGAAGCGGTTCATCGCGATCTGGCGGAAGACGGTCGCGACGGTGTCGTCGATCCGGCCGACGAGCAGGTCGAGCAGCGCGCGGGGGTCGTCCTCGCGCTCCTTCAGCTTCTCGAACGTGAGCGCCTCGGCGAAGACCGACGCCGTCTCGGCGAGCGTCAGCGGCGTCCGCGCGTTGAGGAGCCCGAGGTCTTGCGCCAGCGAACCATGCAGCCCGTGGCCGAGCTCGTGCGCGAGCGTGAGCACGCTGCGCCGCTCGCCCGCGTAGTTCATCAGCACATACGGGTGCACGCCGGGAACGACCGTCGCGCAGAACGCGCCGAGCATCTTCCCGGGCCGTACGGCCGCGTCGATCCAGTCCTTCTCGAAGAAGTCGCCGACGATCTCGCCCGCCTGCGGGGCGAAGTCGTGGAAGGCGCCGAGCACGATCTCCTGCGCTTCCTCCCACGCGATCGTGCCGCCGACCTCCTGGAGCGGCGCGAAGCGGTCGTAGTCCTTCAGCCGCTCGAGGCCGAGCAGCCGCGCCTTCAGCGCGTAGAACCGCTGCGGGATGTCGTAGCGCGCCTGGATCGCATCGACGAGGCTCTGGGCCGCCTCGTCCGGGATCTCGTTCGCGAGGTTCCGCGCCGAGATCCAGGTGTCGTAGTCGCGCAGGCGATCCTCGATCGCGCGCTCGTTCAGGATCGTGTTGAGGACGTAGCCGCGCGTCCGCACTCCCGGTCGCAGCGTCTCCGTGACGGCCTCGGCGACGCGCCCGCGTTCCTCCTGGGAGGTCTCGCGCGCCAGCTTCGCCAGCACTTCGTCGAGCGAGAGGTCCGACCCGTCGAGCGAGACGCTGAGGTCGGAGACGAGCTCGTTGAAGAGGCGGCCCCAGGCGCTGACGCCGGTGAGGCTCTTCTCGGCGGAGATCTTCTCCTCCGGCTCCGAGAGCTGATGGGGCTTGTAACGCCGCTGCGAGCGCAGCACCTGGGCGTAGCGCTCGATCGCAGGGTCAGCGAGCAGCCGCTCGGCGACGTCGTCGTCGAGGGCGCTCCACTCGAGGTCGAAGAAGAGGAGCTCTGTCTCGACCTGGGTGTTCCGCTCGCGGACGCGCTGCACGAGCGCACCGCGGGCCTGGTCGGAGCTGTCGGCCGCCTGGCGCAGCCGCGCGTACGTCTCGACGCGCGTCGCCGTCGACTCGATCCGCTCCAGCTCCTCGACCGCGGCGTTCAGGTCGGCTGCGGAGAGCGCGCCGAGCTTGCCGCGGTACCGCTCGCGAAACGCCTTCGCGGCGCCGAGTGACTCCTCGAGCTCCGACTCGATCCGCGGGTCGTCCGGGCCGTCGTAGAGGTCGTCGAGATTCCACTCGATGCTCTCGGCGCCGGTGGTGATCGTGCTCATGCCGAGAACCTACCGATCCTCGATCCCGTGCGGCGCGCCGTATTCCGCGAGGAGCTCGAGAAACGGACCGGGCGGAAAGACCTCGGGGCCGAGGACGCCGGCTCCCGTCCAGACGCCGTTCGCGAGCAGCTCGAGCGCGACGACGGGGTTGAGCGCGGTCTGCAGCACGACGGCCTGATGGCCCCACTCGCGCATCGAGTGCTCGTTGTCGAGCACGTGGTAGAGATAGGTCGCGCGTGGCTGCCCGTCCTTGCCGGTGCCGGTGACCCAGGTGCCCGCGCAGGTCTTGCCGCGCATCCGGTCGCCGAGCGTCGCCGGGTCGGGCAGCGCGGCGGCGACGACGTCGCGCGGCGCCACGTCGACGCCCCGCACGCGCACAGGGTCCTTCGAGTCGAGCCCGAGCTTGTGCAGCGTGCGGAGGACGCCGATGAACTCCTCTCCGAGCCCGTACTTGAAGGTGACGCGGTTGCACTCGATCCAGCGCGGGACCATCAGCACTTCCTCGTGCTCGACGTTGACGCACTCGACCGGGCCGATCCCCTCCGGGAAGTCGAATACCTCCGGCTCGGAGAACGGCGCCGTCGTGTACCAGCCACGCTCCCGCTCCCAGATCACGGGCGGGTTCAGGCACTCCTCGATCGTCGTCCAGATCGAGAACGTCGGCGCGAAGTCGTGGCCCTCGACGACGAGATTCGCGCCGTCGCGGATCCCGATCTCGTCGATCTCGGCAAAGAGCTCGTCCCGGGCGTGGCGGGCGAAGACGTTCGCGAGCCCGGGCTCGACTCCGATCCCGACGAGAGCGAGCTGCCCGGCCTGCTCCCAGCGCTCGGCGTCGGCGAACTGGGCGTCGCCGAGCTTGACACCGACCGCCTCGTACGGCCGCTCGGGGTGGGGCTCCGAGAGCGTCATCGCCATGTCGAGATACGTGCAGCCGGCGTCGAACGCCGCCTCGAAGATCGGCGGGTTGAAGCGGGGATCGACCGCGTTCAGGATCACGTCCGCCCGCTCGGCCCGGGCGAGAGCGGCGATCGCGGCGGCGTCGGAGGCGTCGACGGCCGCGGCGCCGAATCGTTCGTCGCCGGTCTGGCCGGCGGCGGCTTGGGCGCGGGCCGGATCGACGTCGGCGAGCACCAGCCGCTCGAAGAAGTCGCGCCTGGTAGCCACGGCGGCCGCGGCCGCACCGACCCCGCCCGCCCCGATCACCAGGATGCGCACGAGTGCGAACCTACCTGCCATAGTTGCGTCCGTGGCAGGGATGCGGCCCGAGGACGTCTACCAGCTCACCGGGGTCACCGACCCCCGGCTGCGGCCGGGCGCAGACGAGGTCGCGTACGTCGTCTGGTCGATCGACGGCGAGGAGAACGAGTACCGCCAGTCGATCTGGCTGGCGAAGACGGACGGCTCCGGGTCACCGCGCCGGCTGACGAGCGGCGACAACGACGCGCAGCCGCGCTGGTCGCCCGACGGCGAGCGCCTCGCGTTCGTCGCCAAGCGCGGCGACGAGAAGGCGAAGCGGCAGCTGTACGTGATGCCGATGGGCGGCGGCGAGGCGCAGTGCCTGACCGAGCTGAAGGACGACGTCGGCGAGCCGACCTGGTCGCCGGACGGCACGCGCATCGTCTTCTCGGCCCGCGTGCCGGACGAGGCGTACGAAGAGGAAGACGACAAGAAGCGGGCGCCGCGGCGGTTCACGCGCCTGCTCTTCAAGCTCGACTCGGTCGGCTGGACCGGCGACCGGCGGCGGCACATCTACGTCGTCCCGGCGGACGGCTCCGGCGAGGCGAAGCAGATCACCGACGGCGACTTCGAGGACTCGCGCCCGGTGTGGTCGCCCGACGGCAAGAGCATCGCGTTCTCCTCCGCGCGCGAGGAGAAGCTGGGACGTCGAGTTGAAGGGCGACATCTACGTCGTCCCCGCCGACGGCGGCGAGCCGAAGCGGCTGACGCCGAACGACGCCAGCTACTACGCGCCGAGCTACTCGCCCGACGGGAAGCAACTCGCCGTCAAGTGGGATCCGGGCGGCTTCGACTTTCCCCGCCACACGCAGATCGGCGTGCTCGACGCCTCGGGCGAGAACTTCCGCGTCCTGACCGCCTCCCTCGACCGCACCTGCGATCCGTACCCCGAGATCAGGGAGCCGATCTGGGACGGCGGCACGATCGTCTTCGCGATCGAGGACCGCGGCAACATCCACGTCTATCGTGTCTCGCCGGACGGCGGCGCGCCGGAGCTGCGTCGCGGGCGGGGACACCGTCCTCTCGGGCTACGACGTCCTCGACGGGAAGGTCGCGCGCACCGGCTCGACCGCGCCGAAGCTCGCCGAGCTCGACGTCGACGGGAAGCAGCTGACGGAGGTCGGCAAGGAGTTCGCCGGCGGCCGCGAGCTGAGCGAACCCGAGCGCTTCACCGCGATCTCGAAGGACGGCTCCGAGGTCGAGGCCTGGATCGCACGGCCGGCGGGCTTCGAGGAGGGCAAGACGTACCCGATGCTCCTGAACATCCACGGCGGGCCGTTCACCCAGTACGGCAACGGATTCTTCGACGAGACGCAGGTCTACGCGGGCGGCGGCTACGTGGTCGTCTACGCCAACCCGCGCGGGTCGTCCGGCTACGCCGAGGCGTGGGGCCGCGCGATCATGGGCCCCGGCGAGCTCGGCCCCGGCTGGGGGTCGGTCGACTACGAGGATCTGACGGCCGTCGTCGACACCGCGCTCGAGCGCTACGGCTTCATCGACCCGGAGCGACTGGGCGTGCTCGGCGGCTCCTACGGCGGCTACATGACCTCGTGGATCGTCTCGCACTCGAACCGGTTCAAGGCCGCGATCTCGGAGCGGGCCGTCAACAACCTGGTCTCGATGTACGGCTCGAGCGACGTCGGCTGGGTCTTCAAGGGCTACCACGGCGACTTCGTCCACGACGACGTCGACAAGTATCTCAAGATCTCGCCCTGGACGTACGCGAAGCAGATCGAGACGCCGCTGCTGATCCTCCACTCCGAGAACGACCTCCGCTGCAACATCGAGCAGGGCGAGGTGCTCTTCACGACGCTGCGGCTGCTCGGCAAGGAGGTCGAGTTCGTCCGCTTCCCGGCCGAGAGCCACGAGCTGACGCGGTCGGGGAACCCCGTGCACCGCGTGCAGCGCTTCGAGCTCGTGCTCGAGTGGTTCGACCGCTATCTCAAGTAGTGCGGTAAACCGCACCCGAGAACACCGGCACGCCGAATCGTCCAGTCCGGACGGGTACGCAAGAGTGGGGCCATGCTGAAAGGCGACCACCGAGGCCCCACCTACGCCACCGCCGGCTCCTCTCCCCTCCGAGCCGGCGTGACGGGCACCTTCCGCCTCCCCTTCCCCTCGTCGCCCACTCTCCCTGCCTGAAGCGGACGTGTCCCAGGGTCTGTCCCCGGGACATGTCCGTTGCGGCGTTCTCGATCCGGTCTGACGAGAGGGCTACTCGGAGCCGGTCTCGTCGCCGGGATCGCTGTTCACGATCGGCGGGAGCATGCGTTCGAGGGTACGACGCCGGTCGGCCGGACTAGAGGTAGTAGGGCGCCTCCGCGAGCTGCTCGAGCTGCAGCCGGTCGTCCTCGACCCGCGCGATCACGTACGTCTCGCCCGCGACGAGCGCCTCGAGCGCCTGCTCGATCGCGCGCTCGGGCAGGACGACGCGGACGTCTGCCGGCCCCTCCGGCACCTCGAGCGGGACCGACGCCGCCAGGTCGAGCGTGAACTTGGTCGTCACCGCCTCCTCGCGCCAGCGGCGCTCCTCGTCGACCCAGATCTCGACCGTGTCGCTGTCGAAGCCTCCCTGGAGATCGATCCTCAGCGTCGCCACGTCCCAAAGCCTCCCACGTCGAGTTGGCCGGGGAGCGGCCGGAGCCGCTCCCCGTGAGTCCCGAACGGTCAGTCGAGCGACGTCGCCACCTCGGCTGCGATCTCACGCCGACGCGCGACGATGTAGCCCTCGAGCGCGGTGTCGGACTGCGCCGGTGCGATCTCCGTGCGCAGTTGCCGCGCCACCGCGGTCGTGTTCGCCAGCTCGTCCTTCCGCTTCGAGGTCGTCTTCTTCACCGCGGCGAGGTCGAGCACGGGTCCGAGCAGGCCGACCGCCGCTTCCGTGTCCGGCTCCCGGACGCGGACCGTGTTGTCCGGCTGGATCTCCTTGAACGCCCGCGCCGCGTTGACGCCCTGGATCAGCCGGGCCACGTCCGCGAGCGGGTGCTCGGGATGCTCCTCCCAGATGCGCGTCAAGGCGTCGTTGCCCTGCCGAAGGCCGTCGAAGTCGGACCCGACGAGGTACATCAGCGTCCCCTGCTCGTCCCCGAAGAGCAGGTCGGCCACCTCGACGTCCTCGGCCGTCGCCGGCGGCCGCACCCGGAGCGTCAGCGTCTCCGAGAGGATCACGGAGCCGTCGGGAGCCGTGTACCGCGCCCGCAGCCGGTACGTCCCCGGCCGCTCGAAGTAGAAGCCCTGCTTCCCGTAGTGGATGAACGCGCGGTCGGCGTACGCCTGCTGCTCGCCGCCGAGGAAGATCGCGTCCTCGTCGCTCATGCAGTGGCTGAGCAGCGGCTCGTACTCGACCACGCGGCCGCCGGGCTGGGCGATCGCGATCTCGACGTTGCCGTTGCGCGGGCGGATGTGCTTCGTCACGAGCACGCCGCGCTCGTCCGCCGAGGTCAGCTTCACCTCGATCGTCACCGGGGCGCCGAACGCGAAGCTCGTCGGCGCCGCGAGCTCGAGCCGGATCCCGGAGCGATCCTCGACCGGCTCGCGCCAGCTCTCCAGATCCTCGAGGGCCGCACCGGTGCCGAATGGGTTGCCGCCCATGATCACGTCGTTCCGGAACGCATGCCGGATGTGGACGAGCTCCTGGGCGTCGAACCGGAACGGGAACGCCGTCCAGAAAGCGGCCGGGCCGCCCGGGAAGCGCCACGGATAGTTCATCCACGACGGCGAGGCCGGCCGGTTCGGCTGCGGCGGCGTCGCGAGCGACTTCTGCCACGAGTGGAGCAGGTTGAAGCAGTGCCCGAGCTCGTGGATGCACGTGTAGAGCTGCAGCCGGCGTGCGTCGGCCGACGTGCCGCCGATCCCGGCGTAGAAGAGAGCGCAGCCCTGCCGCTCCTTCCCCTGCTGGTCGAACATGATCCCGTAGAGGTTCGGGCCGATGTCGTGCAGACGCGCGTGGAAGAGCCAGACGGCCCATTGCGGCAGGTCGCGCCAGCGCGAGAAGTGCCGGATCATCGACGCGTGCAGCTCGGCGTCGCTCCAGGCCGCGTCCGCGCCTGCCTCCGCCGTCGAGACGATGTCGTTGGCGCCGGTCGAGAGCAGCTGCACGCCCGCCTCCGTATAGGCGGAGAACGCCGAGAGCGTCCGCGCGGGGCCGCCGGAGGGCAGCGAGCCCGTGTTGTAGGAGACGAACGGCGCCGGCACCGTGTCCTGGCAGTCCTGCTCGAAGACCATCGCCCGGAAGGCCGAGCCGAGATAACGGCAGATGTAGGTCGCACCCGTGTTACCGCTCGGCAGGATGTGCTGCATCGTCGCGGCGGCCGGATTCGACGTGTACGGGACACGCGGGATCGTCACCTTGACGCGCGTCGCTCCTGCGGCCCACGTGTAGCGGCCCAGGCCCTTGATCACGACATGGCTCGCGGTGATCGAGACGGCCGGCGCATCCACGCGCATCGAGCCGAAGTACGAGACGGTCGCGCCGGAGATTGCGTAGTAGTCGGCGCTGATCCGCATCGTCGGCGACGGGCCGTCGACATCGACGCGCAGCTCGACCTGGTACGGCGACCCCGTCGAGCGGTAGCGGCCGTAGACCTTGCGCTTCAGGTACGGCAGCGGCGGTGCCGGCAGCGGATGGGCGCCGAGCCCGTCGAGCGCGACCGCATCGAGGTCGCCGACCTCTGTCGGCTCCTCGACCGGCGGCGCGAGCGCCACCGAGATCGCCGTCGCGGCCTCGTCGTCGGTCGTCGTCGCCGAGCCACCGTTCGGGTGCTGCTCGAGGGGGAGCTCGGCCTCGTCGAGATCGGCGAGATCGTGCTCGAGATCGTCCACCGTCGCGGTGGGATCCGTGTCCAGCATGGGTCCTCCCCAGAGAGAGTGAGAAGCAGGAGAGACCGCAGGTCGCTGCTCCGAGGTCGGTGCTTCAGCTCACGCTCGGCCCTCCTTCTCCGGGGCCGCAGGACCGGAACGTCGACGCTCGTGACAGGTGGTACTACCACGAATCGCGGGCGCCGGTCAAGGCGCCCGCGTCGGTGGCGACGAGCAGGACGATCAGCACGTCGAGGCGCTCCGCCACATGTTTGCGAGGTAGCGGTCGACCGCGTCCGGGCCGGCGTCCGTGCGCAGTTGGGGCTGGAATCCGTCCGGGCCGTGATTGGCGAGATAGCGATCGATCACGTCCGTCTGAGCGTTCGCCCGGAGCTGCGGCTGGTAGCCGTCGGGAGCCGCTGCTGCGACCGGCACGCCGAGGGTCAGCGCCGCCGCTGCGAGTGCGAGTGAGGTCCGAATCTGCATCGTGTCCGCCTCCTTCCGGATCCTTGGATCCGGTTCGTCGAGTGATGCTTCGACGCTAGGCAGCGGCCGATCCGCGAAAAACGGGGGAACTACGTGACTTTGCTCGCGTCGTCCGCAAGCTTGCGCGCGAGCTCGACCCGCGAGTGCACGCCGAGCTTGCCGTAGACGCGCGAGAGGTGACCCTCGACCGTCCGCGTGCTGAGGAAGAGCGCCGCCGCGACCTCGCGGTTCGTGCTCCCGGACGCGACGAGCTCGACGACGCGGCGCTCGACCGGCGTCAGCTCGCCGGAGCTCGGAGCCCGCCCGCCGATTCGCGTCAGCTCCTCGGCCGCGCGACGCTCCCACACCGCGGCCCCGAGCGACTGAAAGCTCGTCCGCGCCTGTTCGAGCGTCGACCGCGCTTCGCGCCGCTCGTTGGCGCGCCGGCGGGCGACCCCGAGCGCGAGCAGCGTGCGG
This sequence comes from uncultured Gaiellaceae bacterium, assembly GCA_963738795.1. Classification (GTDB taxonomy): domain Bacteria; phylum Actinomycetota; class Thermoleophilia; order Gaiellales; family Gaiellaceae; genus Gaiellasilicea. The sequence continues at coordinate 456,508 of CAVTXQ010000005.1, forward strand.
GCGCGGTCGAACGGGATCGGGGAGCGGTCGTGCAGCTCGAGCGCGCGCTCGAGCTCGGCCAGTGCACCTGCCAGGTCTCCGCGTCCCGCCGCAAGCAGCCCGCGGCAGCGTGCCGACGCTGCCTGCCCGGACGGGCGTTCGAGCCGCGCGGCGTTCGCCTCGAACCAGGCGAGCTGCTCCTCGGCTTCGTCGAGCTGTTCGCCGGCGACGAGCGCCTCGACCAGATCCGGGACGAATCGGGACACGCCCGGCTCGCGTAGCTCCTGCTGCCGCGCGAACGCGACGAGCGGGGCGAGGACGCCGACGGCTTCGGCGTTCCGGCCGAGCGAGAGCTCGAGCAGTCCGAGCGCTGCCGTCGCGAAGTGCTCGGCAGGGCGGCCGGCCGTGCCGCCCGCGAGCGCGAGCGCCCGCGCCGCCGTCGCGCGCGCTGCGTCCTCGTCGCCGCGGTAGGCGTCCGCGAGCGCCCGCAACGCCAGCGAGTAGGCGACCACGGTCGCCTGGCCTACCTGCTCGCCGCGCAGCGCTCCCTCGTCGGCGTGCGCCGCCGCCGCGTCGAAGCGCCCGCGCAGGCATTCCGTCTGCGCGAGCAGGACGCGGATGTACGGGACCGAGCTCTCGTCGCCGATCTCGTCGGCGACCGCGAGCATCTGCTCGAACGACGTCTTCGCCTCGTCCAGTTGCTCCCACCACATCCGCACGACGGCGACCTGGAACTCGGCGCCGCCCATCGCGCGCGTGCCGCGGCCGACGGCACCGGCCGCCGCCGCCGCGGCCAGCGTCGCCGCGGCAGCCTCGGACCCGAGCGTGGCCTCGGCCAGCACGAGCGAGCCCAGCGCGGCTGCGGTGAGCCCCGGGTCGTCGTGGCGCCTCCCGATCTCGAGCGCCGCCTGCGCGTGTGCGACCGCCTCGCCGAGCCGCTCGCGCAGCCGGAAGAGGATCCCCGCGAGGATCTCGTGCGCGCGGCCCTGGACGATCGGCTCCTCCGCGCCCTCGGCAACGGCCGCCTCGAGCAGCTCCACCGCGGCGCGGATGTCGTCGTCGTACGAGCGGACGCGCGCGAGCGCGATCAGCGCTCGAGCACGCTCGACGCCTGCCGGCAGCTCCGCGACTGCGTCGTCGAGCAGCGCCCGCGCCCGGCGGGCGTCGCCCGCCTCGAAGTGATGGCCCGCCGCCTCGACGGCCCGGCGGAGCGCGTCGGCCGTCGAGTCCAGCGGCGTCAGGCGCCGCGCTTCCTCGAGCAGCTCGGCTGCCTCGTCGGGCGCACCGCGCGCGCTCGCGAGACCGGCGGCGTCGTCCAGTGCGGCCGCGACCTCGGCGTCGGGGCCGTCGGCGGCGAGTGCGAGGTGACGGGCACGCTCTTCGGGGCGGACGTGAACCGCGAGCGCTGCGTGGACGTCGCGGCGCTCTGCCGGGCCGGCGTCGGCGTACGCGGCGGCGGCCAGCAGCGGGTGTCTGAACCGGACGCGCCCGCTGGCGACGGTGACGAGCTCTGCGTCGACGGCGGGCCCGAGCGCCGCAGTACTGTCGCCGCAGGTCGCGGCTTCGATCAGCGCCAGCGTCGGGTCTGCCAGGGCGGCGCAGGCGAGCAACGCGGCCCGGGTCTCCGGCGGCACCGCTGCCACCCTTGCAACAACCAGCTCGTGCAATGAGTCCGGCACTCCGGCGGCGTGACCCTCGTGCAGCGCCCGTCCCAGCTCGAGCGCGAACAGCGGATTGCCCGCCGCCGTCCGATGGATCGTTCGGAGCGCAGGTCGCGGCAGGACGATGCCGCGGTCCTGGAGCACGCGGTGGAGCTGCTCGAGGCTCAGACCCTCGACGGCGAGGCGGCCGTACGCCGGCAGAGCGCGCTCCGGCGCGAACCCGAGCCGGCGGCGCTCCGACTCGCGCAGCGCGATCAGCAGCGCCACGTGCTCCTCACTCAGCCGTCGCGCCGCCGAGAGCAGCACACGGGACGAGGCGGCATCGAGCCACTGGAGATCGTCGACTGCCACGAGCACGGGCCGCTCGGCCGCGAGCGTCCGCAGGACGCCGAGGAAGCCGAGCGCGACGCCACGTTGGTCGACTTCGCCCGGACCTGGCGCCTCGAGCAGGAGCGCGGCCCGGAGCGCGTGCGCCCGCGGCGCGGGCAGCTCGTCGAACGCCGCGTGGACGCCGTCGAGCAGGTCGCCGATACCTGAGTGCGCCAGCTTCGCCTCCGCCTCGAGCGGCCTGGCGGTGAGCACGTGAAATCGCTCGCGCGCAGCCTCGACCGCGTGCTCCCAGAGCGTCGTCTTCCCCGCTCCGGGCTGCCCCTCGAGCAGCAGGGTGCGCGGCCAGTCGTCCCCGTTCAGGAACTGCGCCAGTGCGGCGAGCTCACCCTCCCTGCCGACGATCGCGGCAGACATGGGCGAATCCTAGGCTGTGGCGGCGGTGGGCGCCTGCGCGCGCTCGAAGACGAGCTCGCCGTTCTGGGCGTCGACGCGGATCGTGTCGCCGTCGGCGAACTCGCCCTCGAGCAGTCGCTGCGCGAGCGGGTTCTCGACGAGGCGCTGGAGCGCGCGCTTGAGCGGCCGCGCGCCGTAGGTCGGATCCCAGCCGGCTTCCGCGAGCACCTCCTTCGCCGCGTCGGTTAGCTCGAGCGAGAGCTCGCCGCTCCGCGAGCCGCGCGCGCAGCCGCTCGAGCTGCAGCTCGGCGATCTCGGCCAGCTGCTCCTTGTCGAGCGCGTCGAAGACGACGATCTCGTCGATCCGGTTCAGGAACTCGGGCCGGAAGTGCTCGCGCATCGCCTCGGCCGAGCGGATGTTCGACGTCATGATCAGGACGGTGTTGCGGAAGTCGACCGTGCGGCCCTGGCCGTCGGTGAGGCGGCCGTCGTCGAGCACCTGCAGGAGCACGTCGAAGACCTCCGCGTGCGCCTTCTCGATCTCGTCGAGCAGGACGACCGAGTACGGGCGGCGGCGCACGGCCTCGGTCAGCTGGCCGCCCTCGTCGTAGCCGACGTAGCCGGGCGGCGCGCCGACCAGGCGCGACACCGTGTGCCGCTCCTGGTACTCGCTCATGTCGATCCGGATCATCGCCCGCTCGTCGTCGAACATGAACTCGGCGAGCGCGCGGGCGAGCTCGGTCTTGCCGACGCCGGTCGGGCCGAGGAAGACGAACGAGCCGATCGGCCGGTCGGGATCCTGCAGGCCGGAGCGGGCGCGTCGGAGCGCGTTCGAGACGGCCTCGACCGCGTCGTGCTGGCCGATCACGCGCCGGTGCAGCCGCTCCTCCATGTGGATCAGCTTCTCGGTCTCGCCCTCGAGCAGGCGCGAGACGGGGATGCCGGTCCAGACTCGACGACGACCGCGCCGATGTCGTCCTCGTCGACCTCTTCCTTCACCATCGGGCTCGGCCGGCGCCTCGCGCTGCGAAGCTCCTGCTCGAGCGCGGGCAGCTCGCCGTAGCGGATCTCGGCGACGCGCTGGAGGTCGCCGGCGCGCTCGGCGCGCTCGGCCTCCATCCGCAGCTCGTCGATCCGCTCGGTGATCTCGCCGATCCGGTCGAGCGCCGCCTTCTCCTCGGCCCAGCGGGCGGCGAGCTCGGCGTGGCGCTCCTTCGCGTCGGCGAGCTGGCGCTCGATCGGCTCGCTTGCACGTCGTTCGACTCGTCGCTCATCGCGGCGAGCTCGATCTCGAGCTGCCGGACGGCGCGGTCGGCCTGGTCGAGCTCGAGCGGGCTCGAGTCGATCTCCATCTTCAGCCGCGACGCCGCCTCGTCGACGAGGTCGATCGCCTTGTCGGGCAGCTGGCGGTCGGCGATGTAGCGGTCGGAGAGCACCGCCGCGGCGACGAGCGCCGCGTCGCGGATGCGGACGCGGTGGTGCGACTCGTACTTCTCCTTCAGGCCGCGGAGGATCGCGATCGTGTCGGCGACGGACGGCTCGCCGACGAAGACGGGCTGGAAGCGGCGCTCGAGCGCGGCGTCCTTCTCGATGTGCTTGCGGTACTCGTCGAGCGTGGTCGCGCCGACGGTGCGCAGCTCGCCGCGGGCGAGCATCGGCTTCAGCATCTGGGCCGCGTCGACCGCGCCCTCGGCCGCGCCGGCGCCGACGATCGTGTGCAGCTCGTCGATGAAGAGGACGATCTGGCCCTCGGCGTTCTTGATCTCGGCGAGGACGGCCTTGAGCCGCTCCTCGAACTCGCCGCGGTACTTCGCCCCGGCGAGGAGCGCGCCGACGTCGAGCGCCCAGACGCGCTTGCCCTTCAGCCCCTCGGGGACGTCGCCGGCGACGATCCGCTGCGCGAGCCCCTCGGCGATCGCCGTCTTGCCGACGCCGGGCTCGCCGATCAGCACCGGGTTGTTCTTCGTCCGGCGCGAGAGCACCTGGATCACGCGCCGGATCTCCTCGTCGCGGCCGATCACCGGGTCGAGCTTGCCCTGCTCGGCCGCCTCGGTCAGGTCGCGGCCGAACTTGGAGAGCGCCTGGTAGGTGCCCTCGGGATCCTGGCTCGTGACGCGCTGGCCGCCGCGGACCTCCTTGATCCTCGCGAGCAGCTGCTCGCGCGGGACGGCGTCGAGCGCGAGCAGGAGGTGCTCGGTCGAGACGTAGTCGTCCTCGAGCTTGCGCGCCTCGTCGGACGGCGCGGTCGAGCACGCGCGAGAACGCGGCGCCGGCGGACGGCTGCTGCGAGGCGCCCTCGATCGCCGGCTTCGCGCGCGAGCTTCGCCGCCGTCTCGGCGCGGAGCGCGGCCGAGTCGGGCACGAGCTGCTGCACGAGCTCCTGGTCGAGCAGCGCGAGCAGCAGGTGCTCGGGGTAGAGCTCCGGGTTGCCGGCGCGGCGCGCGAGCTCCTGCGCCGCGGCGACCGCTTCCTGGCTCTTGATCGTCAGCTTGTTGAAGTCCATCTAGTTCCTCGTTGCTGGGTGTTGGGGGGATGACTGGTAGAGGACGATCTCCCGCTTGTACGAGCGGTGGACCGTCCGGATCTCCTCGCGCAGCTCGCGCTCGAGCCGCTCGGCCCGCGCCGCGCTGCCGGCGCAGCTCGTCCTCGAGCCGCAGCACGTGCTCGACGCCCGCGAGGTTGAGCCCGAGCTCGGTCGTCAGCCGCTGGACGACGCGCAGCCGCTCGAGGTCGGCCTCGGAGTAGCGACGCGTGCCGCCGGGCGTCCGCTGCGGCCGGACGAGGCCCTTCGACTCGTACATGCGCAGCGTCTGCTGGTGCATGCCGACGAGCTCGGCCGCGACGGAGATGCCGTAGCGCGGATGCGTGTCCATCAGCGGCTCGACCTTCCGCAGCTCTTCGAGCAGCTTGCGCTCCTGCTTCGACACCTTCTCGGGCACGGTCAGCTTCACGCGTGCGAGCAGGTCGCCCTTGCCGCCGCCGCTCGACTTCGGCGCGCCGCGGCCCTTGACCTTGAGCAGCTTCCCGGGCTGCGAGCCGGCGGGAACCTTGAGCGAGATCGGGCCGTCGGGCGTGGGAACGTCGATCGAGGCGCCGAGTGCCGCGTCGGCGTAGGCGACGGGGACGTCGACGATCAGGTCGTCGCCGCGGCGCGTGTACAGCGGCGACGGCTCGACGTGGACGACGACGAAGAGGTCGCCGGCCGGGCCGCCGTTCCGCCCCGCCTCGCCCTTGCCCTCGACGCGGATGCGCGCGCGATCCTTGATCCCGGGCCGGATCTTGACGTTGAAGTTCTTCGTCGTCCGCTCGCGGCCGGAGCCGCGGCAGGTCTTGCAGGGGTGCTCGACGATCGTGCCGTTGCCGCGGCAGCGCGGGCACGGATGCGAGAGCGAGAACAGCCCCTGCGAGTCGGAGACGACGCCGCGGCCGCCGCACTGCGGACAGACGGTCGGCGCAGTCCCCGGCTCGGCGCCGGTGCCGCCGCAGGTGCGGCAGGCGGTCTCGAGCTCGACCGGCACGCGCACCTCGGCGCCGCGCAGGGCGTCGTCGAACGAGAGCGTCGTGTGCGCCTCGACGTCGGCGCCGCGCTCCGGCACGGGACCGCGCTGGCGCGCGGCGCCGCCGAAGATGCCGCCGAAGAGGTCGGAGAGGTCGAAGTCGGCGAACTGCGGTCCGCCCGCGCCGCCGGCGTCCCGGGCCGCCCATGCGCCCGTTCGCGGAGCCGAAGGCGTCGTACTGCTGCCGCTTCTCGGGATCGGAGAGCACGTCGTAGGCGCCCTGGATCTCCTTGAAGCGCGCCTCGTCGCCGCCGCTCGCGTCGGGATGGTGCTCGCGCGCGAGCTTGCGGTAGGCCTTCTTGATCTCGTCGGCCGACGCGTTCTTGGGAACGCCGAGCGTGTCGTACAGGGTCGCCATGCCTTACTCCGCGACGATCACGCGCGCCGGCCGGAGCACCTTGTCGCCGAGCCGGTAGCCCTTCTGCAGCACCTGCAGCACCGCGCCCTCCTCGGCCCCCTCAGCCGGGCTGCGCGAGCAGCGCCTCGTGGACGTGCGGGTCGAACGCGCCTTCGGTCTCGATCTCCGAGAGCCCGTGCCGCTCGACGAGGCCGAGCAGCGAGCGGTGGACGAGCCGGACGCCCTCCTCCAGCTTCGCCTCCTCGTGCTCGGCGGCGGCCTCGAGCGCGCGCTCGAGATCGTCGAGCACGGGCAGGAGCTCGTTCAGGAGCCGCTCGTTCGCGCGGCTGCGTGAGCTCGAGCTGCTCGCGCGCGACCCGCTTGCGGTAGTTGTCGAAGTCGGCGGCGAGGCGGAGGTAGGAGTCGTCCGGAGCCGGGGCGGGTTCCTCCGCCACCGGCTCCTCGACCACCTCCAGCTCCTGCTCCTCGCTCGAGGCGAGGCTCGTCGGTCACGACGTCTTCGCCTCTTCCTCGTCGATCACCTCGTAGTCGGCGTCCTCGACGACCTCGTCCTCGACGGGGGCGTCGCCGTTGCCGGGCGCCTGCGACTGCGCCTGGGCGCTCGCCTGCGCGTAGAGCACGTCCGCCAGCTTCCGCGACGCCTCGTTGAGCGCGTCGGTCTTCTGCCGGATCTCGTTCACGTCCGTCGACTCGAGCGAGCCGCGGAGCTCCATGATCCGGCCCTCGATCGTCGAGGCCTCGGACTCGTCGAGCTTGTCGCGGTGCTCCTTGAGCGTGTTCTCGGTCTGGTAGGCGAGCTGCTCGGCGGTGTTGCGTGCGTCGGCGAGCTCGCGCAGCTTGTGCGCCTCGTCGGCGTGCGCCTCCGCCTCGGTGACCATCCGCTGCACCTCGTCCTCGGACAGGCCCGAGCCGCCCTCGATCCGGATCTGCTGCTCGTTGCCGGTGCCGAGATCCTTCGCGGTCACGTGGATGATCCCGTTCGCGTCGATGTCGAAGCCGACCTCGACCTGCGGCATGCCCCGCGGCGCCGGCGGGATGCCGACCAGCTGGAACTTGCCGAGCGTCTTGTTGTAGGTCGCCATCTCCGACTCGCCCTGGAGCACGTGGATCTCGACCGACGGCTGGTTGTCCTCGGCGGTCGAGAACGTCTCCGCCTTGCGGGTCGGGATCGTCGTGTTCCGGTCGATCAGCTTCGTGAAGACGCCGCCCTTGGTCTCGATCCCGAGGGACAGCGGCGTGACGTCGAGCAGGAGCACGTCCTTGACCTCGCCCTTGAGCACGCCGGCCTGGATGGCCGCGCCGACGGCGACGACCTCGTCCGGGTTGACGCCCTTGTGCGGCTCCTTGCCGAGCAGCTCCTTGACCTGCTCCTGCACGGCCGGCATGCGGGTCATGCCGCCGACGAGGACGACGTGGTCGATCTTCGAGGCGTCGAGGCCCGCGTCGGCGAGCGCCTGCTTCGTCGGGCCGACGGTGCGCGCGATCAGGTCGGCGGTGATCTCGCCGAGCTTCGCCCGCGTCAGCTGCAGGTCGAGGTGCTTCGGGCCCTCCTGGGTGGCGGTGACGAAGGGCAGGTTGATCTGCGTCGTCATCGTCGAGGAGAGCTCGATCTTCGCCTTCTCGGCGGCCTCGTAGAGCCGCTGCAGCGCCATCTTGTCGGCGGCCAGGTCGATCCCCTGGTCGCGCTTGAACTCCGCGACCATCCAGTCGACGATCGCCTTGTCGAAGTTGTCGCCGCCGAGGTGGTTGTCGCCGTTCGTCGACTTGACCTCGAAGACGCCCTCGCCGAGCTCGAGCACCGACACGTCGAAGGTGCCGCCGCCGAGGTCGAAGACGAGGATCGTCTGGTCGCCGCCCTCCTTGTCGAGCCCGTACGCGAGCGCGGCCGCGGTCGGCTCGTTGACGATCCGGAGGACGTTCAGGCCGGCGATCTTGCCGGCGTCCTTCGTCGCCTCGCGCTGCGCGTTGTTGAAGTAGGCCGGGACGGTGATCACCGCGTCGGTGACCGGCTGGCCGAGATAGGCCTCGGCGTCGGCCTTCAGCTTCTGCAGGATCATCGCGCTGATCTCCGGCGGGGCGAACTCCTTGCCGTCCGCCTGCACGCGCGCGTCGCCGTTGTCGCCCTTCGTGACCTCGTACGGGATCATCGTCATCTCTTCCGAGACCTCGTCCGACTTGCGGCCCATGAAGCGCTTGATCGAGAAGATCGTGTTCTCCGGGTTCGTCACCTGCTGGCGCCGCGCGGGCGCCCCGACGAGCCGCTGACCGTCCTTCGTGAACGCGACCACGGACGGCGTCGTGCGGCCGCCCTCGGCGTTCGGGATCACGGTCGGCTCGCCGCCCTCGAGCACCGCCATGCAGCTGTTCGTGGTGCCGAGGTCGATTCCGATCGTCTTTGCCATTGCGTGTTCTCCTTCGTGCTGAGTGTGCTTCCGTTCAGAAAATCTGAGTCGAAGCGTATCAGATCAGGAGGACTGCTCGGTGTGCTCGCGGATCGTGGAGCAGAGCCGGACGACCGCGGAGCCGATCCAGGCGGGGACCGCCGAGTTGACGTCGATGCCGACGGCGTAGTCGTCTGCGAGGCCGAGAACGAGGTCGCCGCCGACCGGCAGCGTGCCGTCCCGGAACCTGCTGATCGCGTGGTCGACGGCGCGGAGGTGCTCCGCGTACGTCCGGATCAGCACGTGCGAGCCGGCGTCGATCGAGTCGTTCCCGCCTGCAGCCCAGACGCCGCGGATCCGCGCGACCGCCGCGGCGCCGGCGCCGCAACGCCCGGCCGCGACGAAGACGACGTCCGAGCCTCGGTCGATCTGGGCGTTCGCGAGGCGCTCGCACAGGCCGCGGCCGGCGCCGTCGGGCACGAAGTCGACGAGCACCTCGATCTCGGGTCCCGCCTTCCGGACACCACGGCGAAAACCGTCTACGGCCCGCCGGGCCGCGCGCGTCGATCCGAAGGCGACGACCGAGACGACGTCGGCGCGCTCCTCCGATCCCCGCGCGTCGACGAGGCCGCTCATGTAGCCGACGAGCTCGCTCGACTCCTCCTTCGCGAAGCGCACCGCCGCGGCGTTGGCGACCCCATTCAAACCGAGCGCCTCGACCGAAGCGTCGAGGAAGACGAACCGGGTCCGAGGCAGGTCGCGGACGCGTGGCGCGAACGCGCGGGTCTCGGGCCCGCCGCCGGCCCAGAGGACGAGATCGAAGTCGCGACGCGCAACGGCCGTCGCCGCGCGCGCGACGTCGCCGGCGAAGATCGTCGGCGTTGCGAGCGTCGGCTCGAACGCCGGGTAGTCGCGCACGCGAGCCCTGTAGACGGCGAGCCCGTCGCCCAAGACCGACCCCGGCGCGCGCGGGAAGCACGAGCGCGATCCGCACGCCGCCCGGCGGGGCTGCTGCGTCCGCCACCTGACGAACGCTGCCGCCCCCGACGAACACGAGGCCGGCGGTGATCGCGCCGGCGAGCGCGATCCAGCGACGCGGCCGGCGCAGCGGCTGACCGGTGGCGGTCGCGGCTCCGGGCACCGCGGAGAGGCGCAGCTCCGGCTCGTGTCGGACGATCCGCGCCGACAGCTGCTGCAGCTCCGCGCCCGGCTGGAGGCCGAGGTCCTCCGCGAGCCGGGCCCGAGTTTGCTCATAAGCCTCGAGCGCGTCGGCCGGGCGCCCCGAGCGGTAGAGGGCGAGCATCAGCAGCGCGACCAGCCGCTCGCGGTACGGGTTGTGCCGCCACGGCAACCCGCAGCTCGCCCACAACGACTTCGTGACGGCCGAGGCGCAGCTCCGCGTCCGCGTGCTGCTCGAGCACGAGCAGGCGACGCTCGTCGAGCCGCTCGGCCTCGACCCGCGACCAGGGGCCGAGCCGGATGTCCGCGAGGGCGGTGCCGCGCCACAGCGCGAGGGCGGCGGCCGTGAGCTCGGCCGTGCGTTCGTCGTCACCCGCGGCTGCCGCGGCAACCGCGCGATCGTGGAGCTCCGCGAACTCGCGCGCGTCGAGCGTCGCGTCGCCGAGCACGAGGGTGTAGCCGACGCCACGGCGGAGCAGCCGCACGCCGATCCCCGCGAGCAGCTGTCGCAGGCGCGAGACGTACGCCTCGAGACTGTGCGCGGCCGACGGCGGCGGATCGTCGCCCCACAGCTCGTCGATCAACCGGTCGATCGGGACGATCTCGTCAGCGTGCAGCGCGAGCAGCGCGAGCACGGCGCGCTGCTTCGCGCCGCCGACGGCAATCGCGTCGCCGCAGCGCCGAACCTCCAGCGGGCCGAGGAGCCGCAGTCCATCCCCGCTCGTCACATTCGCAGCAAATCACGCGAGCGAGCCGAATGCGAGCGATTTGCGAGCCGGAGCTCAGATCCTCGACGCGGACATCGACAAGGCGGACATCGACAAGGAGGTAGGTCGTGCGGCGAACGCTGCTGATCATCGTTCCGGGGCTGGTCGTGCCGTTGCTGGCCGGGATCGCGCTGGCGACGCCCGGGATCGGGATCCTCTCCGCGCCCGTGCACGCACGCGGGACCCACGCGGAGCTGCTCAACATCCACAGCAAGGCCGGCGTGAAGTTGCAGACGAAGCAGCCGATGGACTTCGTCACGCAGCAGATCGTGATCGCGCCCGGCGGCACGACGGGCTGGCACAGCCATCCCGGCCCCGTGCTGGTCACGGTGAAGTCGGGCGAGCTGACGCTCGTCTACGCGGACGACACGAGCTGCACGGGCCGCACGTACCGGGCCGGCGAGAGCTTCGTCGACCGCGGCGACGAGATCATCCACACGGCGCTCAACCGGACGCCGTCGAACCTCGAGCTCTGGGCGACGTATCTCGTGCCCGGGGCCGCCGGAACGCCCCCGCGGATCGACGCGCCGTCGCCGGGGATCTGTCCCTTCTAGCGGAAGACGCCGATCAGGACGCCGCCGACGACGACGAGGGCCGCGCCGCCGAGGAGGCGCGGCCCGACGAGCTCGTGCCGGCGCAGCAGCAGCGCCGAGAGCGCGACGCCCCAGAGCGACTCGGTCGCGACGAGCGGCGAGACGACCGAGACCGGGCCGCGGTAGTAGGCCTCGAAGAGGCAGAGGTAGGAGAGGCCGAAGCAGCACGCCCGGCAGGGACGAAGGCGCGAAAGCCGCCCGTCCGGGAGCCGCCGCCTCGTCACGAGCAGCCACACCGCCACCGTCAGCCCGCCGGCGAAGAGCGTCGCCGCTGCCGCGAGCGCCGGCTCGACGTCGGTGTCGAGCGAGAGGTGCCGGACGAGGTTGTCGCGGACGGCGAAGATGATCGTCGCCGCGAGCGCGAAGCCGAGCCCGATCCACTTCACGTGCTCGGGCCGCCCCGGCTCGCGCACGAGCAGGATCCCGCCCGTGACGATCAGGATCGCGCCGACGATCACGCCCGCCTTGGCCGGCTCGTCGAGGAGCAGCAGCGCGATCGCGACGGAGAAGAGCGGCGCCGTGCCGACGGTGACGGACGTGCGCGAGGGGCCGGCATCGCGGACGGCGAGGGTGAAGAGGAGCTGTGAGCCGCCCGGCCCGAGCACGCCGGCGAGCAGGAACGGCCAGATCCCGGTGAGGTCGACGTCGCCGGCCGCGGCGAACGGCAGAGTCACGAGCAGCGCGGCCACGATCGTGTGCAGCGCGCCCGCCTCCGCGTCGGGCTCGCGCGCGAGCGCGAACCTGAGCGCGACCGTCATCGAGCCGAACAGCGCGGCCGACCCGAGCGCGAGCACGACCGCGTCCACATGGAAACGCTACAGCGACTACGATCCGCCGCCGTGGAAGACCCGCGCGTACGCGAGCTGGCCGAGCTGATGGTGAACCGCTGCCTCGACGTGCAGCCGGGCTGGCAGGTCTCCGTCCGCGCCACGCCCGCTGGCACGCCCGCTCGTCCGCGAGGTCGCGCGCGCGATCGCCCGCCGCGGCGCCTACTACCTCCCCCGGATCAACTGGGGGCCGGAGCGCTTCCGCGCCGATCTCGACTGGGCGCTCGAGGCGCCGCTCGAGCTGCTCGGCGAGCTGCCGGCGATCGAGAGCTACCAGGTCGCGAACGAGGACGCCCGGCTGACGATCCGCGCACCGGAGGACGTCCACGCCGGCTCGCAGCTCGATCCGGAGCGGCGGAAGCTGCTGCAGCGGGCCGGCGAGCCCGCGAGCCGCCGCGCCCGCGCGCTCGACGTCCGCTGGGCGCTCGTCGAGTACCCGACCGAGGCGGCCGCCGCGGAGGCGGGGATGACGCTGCCGGAGTACGAGGAGTTCGTCTACGACGCCTGCCTGCTCGACTGGGACGCCGAGGAGGAGCGGATGGGCGAGATCAAGGAGCGCTTCGACCGCGCCGCGTCGGTGCGCATCGTCGGCGAGGAGACCGACCTGACGCTCGGGATCGAGGGACGCGAGGGCGTCGTCTCGGCGGGCTTCCGCAACATGCCCGACGGCGAGGTCTTCTACAGCCCCGTCGAGGACTCGGCCGAGGGCGTGATCACCTACGCGGAGTTCCCGGCCGTCTACCTCGGCCACGACGTCGTCGGCGCACGGCTCGTCTTCCGCGAGGGCAAGGTGGTCGAGGCGTCGGCCGACGAGGGCGAGGAGTTCCTGAAGCAGATCCTCGCCACCGACGAGGGCGCGAGCCGGCTCGGCGAGCTGGGGCTCGGCTGCAATCCGCGCATCACCAGGTTCACGCGCAACGTCCTCTTCGACGAGAAGATCGACGGCACCGTCCACCTCGCCGTCGGCGCGAGCTACACGTACACGGGCGGCAAGAACGAGAGCGCCGTCCACTGGGACATGGTCAAGGACCTGCGCCCGGGCGGCGAGATCTCCGTCGACGGCGAGCCCGTCCAGCGCGACGGCGCCTGGCTGATCTAGCCAACGTAACAGTCTGTTACCTGGCTTCGAGCCGGGCGCCGGCCGACGAGCCGGCGCAGCGTCCTCCCCGCCTCCGGCTCGGCGACGAGGATCCCAGCCATGATCAGGGCGCAGCCGCCCCAGCCGACCACGCCGAGCCGGTCGCCGGCGAGCCAGAAGCCGAAGATGCCGGCGAAGACGGGCTCCATCGCGAACGCGATCGCCGTCCGGGAGGCGCTGATCCGGCGCTGCGCCCAGGTCTGGACGAGAAAGCCGAGCGCGCTCGCGAAGATCCCGGTGACGAGCAGGGCGGACCAGACCGTCCAGCCTCGTGGCACCTCCACGTCGCCGAGTGCCACCGTGACGGCGGCGAAGCCCGCGAATGCGGCGAGCATCTCCGCCTGCGTGAACGCGAGCGGGTCGTAGCGCGGCGCGTAGCGCTCCATCAGCGCGATCTGGAGCGAGTACGCGGCCGAGCCGGCGAGCACGAGCAGGTCGCCGACGGGATCGCCCGCGCCGACGCCCGAGAGCAGCGCCAGCCCGGCCGACGGCGAGGGCGACCCCGAGCCAGATCGCGCGGCCGACGCGCGTCCGGAAGAGGAGCAGTCCGAGCAGCGGCGTGAAGACGACGTAGAGGCCGGTGATGAAACCGGCGCTCGAGACGGTCGTCCGCTGGAGCCCGGCGGTCTGGAGCGCGTAGCCTGCCGCCAGCAGGAGGCCGAGCGAGACGCCCGCGACCCAGCCCGGCCGCCCCAGTGAGCGAAGTCGTCCCGCTGCGGGGACGGCGAGCACGACCGCGGCGATCGCGAACCGGACGGCGAGAAAGGCGAAGAGCGGGTAGATCGCCACCGCGTCCTTCATCGGGACGAACGTGTAGCCCCAGACGGCGGTGACGGCGATCAGGGCGAGCAGCGCGGGCATCGCGCGAGGCTACTAGGCTCCGCGGCCGTGTTGATCCCGCCGCTTCTGCGCGAGAGCCCGACCTTCAGGCGCTTCTGGGCCGGCCAGACCGTGTCGCTGGTCGGCGACCAGGTCAGCCTGATCGCGCTCCCGCTCGTCGCCGTGCTCGTGCTCGACGCGAGCGCGGCGCAGATGGGCTACCTCGTCGCCGCCGAGCTCGCGCCGAACCTGCTCTTCTCGCTCCACGCCGGCGCCTGGGCCGACCGCCGCGCGCACAAGCGGCGGACGATGATCGCGACCGACCTCGGCCGCGCGCTCCTGATCGGCTCGATCCCGCTCGCCTACGCATTCGACGCACTGACGTTCCCGCACATGCTCGCCGTCGCGTTCCTGATGGGGACGCTGACCGTCCTCTTCCACGTCTCCTACAGCGCCTTCTACCCCGCGCTCGTGCCGCGTGAGCGGCTGGTCGAGGGCGGCTCGATCATGCACGGGAGCCGAGCCCTCTCCTACGTCGCCGGGCCGAGCATCGGCGGTCTGATGGTGCAGGCGCTCTCGGCGCCGGTGACGCTCGTCGTCGACGCGTGCTCCTACGTCGTCTCGGCCCTCTTCCTCCGTCGCGTCGAGGTCGAGGAGCCGGCGACCGAGACGCCCGGGAAGGGCCACGTCGTCGCGGGCCTGCGTTGGGTCTTCGGCAGCCCGATCGTGCGCGCCGCACTCGGCGCGACCGCCACCATCAACTTCTTCAACTTCGTCTTCTTCGCGCTCTTCATCCTCTACGCGACGACGTCGCTCGACGTCGCGCCGGGGACGCTCGGCCTCGTGCTCGGTGCGGGCGCGCTCGGCGGCGTGCTGGGCGCCCTCGTCACCACCCGCGTCGCCCGCAGGATCGGCATCGGCCCGGCGTTCGCGCTCGGCTGCGTCCTCTTCCCTGCGCCGCTCCTGCTCGTCCCGCTCGCCGAAGGGCCGCAGTGGGTGATCCTCGCCTGCCTCTTCCTCGCCGAGTTCGGCGCGGGGTTCGGCGTGATGATGCTCGACATCAGCTCGGGGGCGATCGCCGCCGCGGTCGTGCCCGAACGGCTTCGCTCGCGCGTCTCCGGCGCGTACATGGTCGTCAACTACGGCGTCCGCCCGCTCGGCGCGCTCGTCGGCGGCGCGCTCGGCAGCTGGATCGGGCTGCGCGAGACGCTCTGGATCGCAACGGCCGGCGGGCTGCTCGGCGTGCTCTGGCTGCTGCCGTCGCCGATCCTCGGGCTCCGGGAGCTGCCGGAGAACGCCGAAGGCGCCCCCGAGGGGGCGCCTTCGCTCGATCCGAGCCGGCCCTAGATCCGCTTGTCGACGGCTTCCTTGGCGTCGTCGGCGGCGTCCTTGGTCTTCTCCCAGGCGTCGTCGGCGCTGTCCTTCGCCTTGCCCCAGGCGTCCTGCGCCTCGCCCTCGCGCTCGAGCTTCTCGTCGCCGGTGAGCTTGCCTTCCGCTTCCTTGAGATTGCCCTCGATCCGATCCTTGTCCACGAGTACCCCTTTCCTCGGTTGCAAGCATGGTTCTTCCCCCTCCGGCGGGTTCCGAACCGTCCGGGAAACGGCTAGCGTGAGGCCATGCGCGACATCCTTCCCACCCTCGCCCGCTGGCAGGCGGACGGACGCCGCGTCGCGATCGCGACCGTCGTCGAGCGGCGGGGCTCCGCGCCGCGCGACCCGGGCGCGTCGCTGGCGCTGAACGACCTCGGCGAGATCGCCGGCTCGGTCACCGGCGGCTGCGTCGAGCCGGCCGTGATCCGCGAGGCGCAGGAGGTGCTCGACGGCGGCGGCGCACGGCTCCGCGAGTACGGGATCGCCGACGACACGGCCTTCGACGTCGGCCTCGCGTGCGGCGGCACAGTCGGGATCCTGATCGCCACGCTCGACACCACGCTTGTCCCGGCGCTCGCCCGCGCGGTCGAGAACGACCTGCCGACGGCGCTGACGCTGGTCGCGAGCGGTGAGCGGATCGGCGCGCAGGAGCTCCACGAGCGTCCCGCCGGACCGGTCGCGCGGCTGGTCGAGGCGGGCGAGAGCGCTCTCGCCGACCTCGACGGCGAGGCCGTCTTCGTGCACGCGCTGAGGCCCCGCCCGGCGATGTACGTCTTCGGCGCGATCGACCACGCGGCCGCGCTCGCCCGGGTGGGGAAGCTGCTCGGCTACCGCGTCACCGTCTGCGACGCGCGCGCCGCCTTCGTCACCCCGGAGCGATTCCCGGAGGCGGACGAGCTCGTCGTCGAGTGGCCCGACCGCTTCCTCCGCGGCGCGCCCGTGGACGCCGGCACCGTCATCTGCGTGCTCACGCACGACGAGAAGTTCGACGTCCCGGCCCTGATCGCCGCGCTCGAGACGCCGGCCGTCTACATCGGCGCGATGGGCAGCAAGGTGACGACCGCAGACCGCGAGGAGCGGCTGCGCGCCGAAGGCGTCGACGACGCCGGGCCTCGGCAGGATTCAGGCTCCGATCGGCCTCGCGATCGGCGCCCGCTCGCCCGAAGAGGTCGCGATCGCGATCGGCGCCGAGATCGTCGAGGCGACGGCCGCCCGACGCCGCGCGGTCACGCCGTTGGTCTCACTGCTCGCGGACTGACGTGCGCCCGGGGGCGGCGGCCGGCCGCCCCCGGGCACGACGGTCAGACGATCCCGGCCGCCTTCAGCGTCGCCTTGATGCGCGCCGGCGTGAACGGCACCTGGCGGGCACGGACACCGGTGGCGTCGAAGACGGCATTCGCGATCGCGCCGGAAACCGGGCGTGTGATCGGCTCTCCGGCCGCGCCCGGCGCCTTCCCCGGGAGGTTGTTGACGAACACGCTGTCGATCCGCTCCGGCATCTCCGACGTGTTCAGGATCGGGTACGTCTCCCAGTCGACGCTGAGGACTTTGGTCTTGGAGAACCTGACCTCCTCCTTGAGCGTCCGGCTCGCCGTGTGGATGACGTTGCCCTCGATCACGTTCCGCATCCCGTCGGGGTTGATGATCAGACCGGCGTCGACGGCGACCGCAACGCGCTTCAGCCAGACCTTCCCGGTCGCCCGGGTCACCTGGACCTCCGCGACGACCGCGACGACCGTCGGCCCCCGCTCCGCGTACGAGATCCCGCGGCCGGTGAACACCTTGGCGGAGCGGTTCACCTTGCTCGCCGAGACGCGCGCGTCCCAGCCGTAGAGCTTCGCCGCCGCCTGGATCACGCCGATGTGACGGGCGTCCTTCAGGTGTGCGAGGCGGAACGCGACCGGATCCTCCGCCGCTGCATACGCGAGCTCGTCCATGAACGACTCCGATGCGAACGCCGACTGCGGCCCCTGCGGGTCGCGGATGTGCGTGCTCCGGAGCGGGTTGTACTGCGGCAGGAACGCCTTGATGATCCGCGTCCGCGTGCGCTTGTTCGCGAACGTGTAGAGGTCGGCGGGCGTGCCGCCGGTGTTTCGCTCCGGCCGCTCGAACCCGACGGCCATGCCGATCAGCGTGTCGCCTGCGTCCTGGCCGCTCGTCCCGACCTCCTGGCCGGAGAAGCCCTTCCAGTCGAAGTCGACGGCGACGACCTTGCCGGAGGCGTCGAGGCCGCCGCGCATCCTGACGATGCTCGCGGGCCCCTTCGGATCCCAGGCATGGCCTTCGTGTCGCATCCACTGCAGGCGCACGGGGCGCCCGATCTGCTTCGAGAGCCAGGCCGCCTCGAGCGCGGCGTCGTCGGCGTCGTTGCGGCCGTAGGAGCCTGCCCCCTGGAGCCAGATCACGCGAACGTCAGCCATGTCGATCCCGAGCAGCTCGGCGACGCCGATCTGCACCTGATGTGACTTCTGCGTGCCGGACCAGACGGTGATCGTGCCGTCCGGCCTGTAGTCGGCGAGCGCGATGCCCGGCTGGAACGACGAGTGCGACTGGAACGGCCAGAGATACTCGGCCTCGATCGTCTTGGCCGCTCCGGCGAGCGCCTTGTCGACGTCACCGACCGTGCCCGTGGCGCGATCGAACCGCGTCGGCGCGTTCCGGATGTGGGCGAACAGTGTCTCGCTCGTCGAGAACGGCGGAGCGGCCGGATTCGACCACTTGACGCGGAGCGTCTGCGCCGCCTTGATCGCGTTCTCCTCGCGCTCGGCGATCACGGCGACTGCGTCGCGCCCCATCGGCAGCACCTCGAGGAGCCCCGGGATCTTCTTCGGGAACCCGTTGACGCTGACGAGCTTCGCCCCGGCGGCCGGCGGCCGGACGACCCGTGCGTGGACCATGCCGGGCACGCGCTTGTCGCCCGGGAACTCGAACGTCCCGAACACCTTCTGCTCGATGTCGTCGCGCTTGATCGACTTGCCGACGATCGTGTAGGTCGCCGGGTCCTTCGGCTTCGCCACCCCGACGGCTGTCAGGTTGTTGCCGAGCTGGTTGTTGCTCGTCAGCTTGACGTTGAACTTCTGGTTGCCGATCAGCTCGCCGTAGCCGACCTTCTTCGAGGCATCCGTCTTGGAGCTGACGACGCCGTTCGCGACCGTGAGGCCGGAGACGGGGACGCCGAGCCGCTTCGACGCGAGGTCGACGAGGACGCGGCGTGCCTCGGCCGCGGCATTGCGGACCGCGATGCCGCCGTTCGAGACGCCGGTCGAGCCGCTCGCGCCGCCCTGGTTGACGGTTCGCGACGAGTCGGAGCCGACGTAGGTGACGCGCTCGAATGCGAGATCGAGCTCCTCGGCGACGATCTGCGTGAACGCCGTCGGAAGGCCCTGGCCGTTGTCGTTCTTGCCCGTGAAGAACATCGCGTCGCCGTTGGCGGCGATCGTGATCCACGAGTCGAGGCTCGTCGGCGCGAGCGCCGGGTAGGGCGACGCCGCGAGCCGGGTCGTCGCTGCGGACGCGACGTCGGCGAGGCTCGGGATCGCAAAGGAGACGATGAGTGCGCCGGCGCCGGCGGCCTTGAGGAAGTCCGCGCGGTCGAGCTGCGCTGTGCCGTTGTCGTTGTTGTTCGTCATCACTTCATCTCCGTCGCGCGCTTGATCGCCCGGATGTAACGCATGTGGGTCCCGCAGCGGCACTGGAGGCTCGCGAGCTCCTTGCGGATCTCGGTCTCCGTCGCCTTCGGCTTCTTCGCCAGGAGCGCGGCGCCGGTCATGATGAAGCCGTTCTGGCAGACGCCGCACTGCGAGGCCTGCTCGTCGATGAATGCCTTCTGGACCTTGTGGGGCTTGGCGGGCGTGCCCAGGCCCTCGAGCGTCGTCACCTTCCCGGCGCCGATCGCCGAGACGGGTGTGATGCACGAGCGGATCGCGGCGCCGTTCAGATGCACGGTGCAGGCGCCGCACTGCGCGAGCCCGCAACCGAAGCGCGGCCCCGAGAGGTAGAGCTCGTTTCGCAGGACGTAGAGGAGGGGCGTATCCGGCGCAGCTTGCACGCCGTGGCTCCGCCCGTTGACGGTGATCGTGAGCTTCTTCCCCATCGGCGAGGTACCCCCAGATCGACGAGAACGCGGCGCCGGGGCAAGCCCCGGCCATCGGACGGGACGATTCTCCACCATCGTGGAACGCAACGCAAGTCACAAGGGCGCTCGCAGAAACGCCGAAGGCGCCGTCGCCGGCGCCTTCGCTCGAGCCTGGGTGTGCGACCGACCGGCCTACTTGACGGTCAACGTCCCCTTCATGCCCGCCGCGGCGTGGCCGGGAAGCGTGCAGAGGAACGGGTACTTGCCCTTCTTCAGCGTTGCCTTCAGCGTCGCCGCCTTGCCGGTCTTCAGGCTGGCCGTCTTCTTGCCCGCGATCTTGAAGTCGTGAGCGATCGCGCCCTTGTTCGTGACCTTGAAGGTGGTCACGCCCTTGACGATCGTCTTCTTCGAGAGCGTGATGTTGAACTCGCTCGGCTTGCCGAGCGTGACCGTGACCGTCGTGGCGTCGGTCGAGCTCGAACCGCCGAACGCGGACACGGCCGCGACGAGCGACACGGTCGCGATCAGGACGACGAGCGCAGACCCCTTCCGAAACGTGCTCAAGAAACCCTCCTCGTGTGCGGACTCCCGGTTGAACGCTACTGCCTCGGAGCTTAGACGAACCTCCAGCATCCTGGACAACCTTCCGTCGCTTCCGGCCGGGAATCGGACTATGGTGCTCAGTATCGAGCCGGCACGACTGCATACGGAGATCGGGGCATCCTCCATGGTCGAGGACTCGCTGGGGACGACGCTTCGAGCGATCCGGACCTCGCGAGGGCTCTCGCTGGCCCAGGTGGCGAAGGCGACGGGAATCTCCCGCTCGCTGCTCTCGCTGATCGAGACGGGCCGCAGCGACATCACGATCGGCCGGCTGACACGGCTGGCGCAGCTCTACGAGCTCCGCCTCGCCGAGCTCGTGCCGGAGCCGCGCCATCCGGACCCGATCATCGTCCGCGCCGACGACCGGCAGCTGCTGCGCTACACGGCCGAGGCGATCGACGTCGAGGTGCTCGTCCCGGAGGGACCGCACACGATGCAGGCGCTCCTCGTCACCTTCTCGCCGCTCGCGAGGATGCTGGACTACATCCCGCAGCCGAACGAGCAGTTCACGCACGTGATCGAAGGACGGGTTCGCACGGAGTTCGCGGACGGCCGCGAGCTCGAGCTCGCCGCCGGCGACAGTGCCACCTACGTCTCGGGCGACGGCGGCCACCGGCACACGAATCTCGTCGACGCCGTCACGTCGATGGTGATCGTGATCCGCCGGCCGCGGCTCCGCTAGCCGGCCTCGCCGGTCCACGGCGGCCGTTCGAGCGCGCGTTCGTATTCCGCGCGATCGTGCACCGGCGCGCCGTGGGAGACGATCACGCGCTCGAACGGCAGCTCGAGCAGCGCCCGCAGGGCCGGCAGCGCCCGCTCCTCGAGCGCGGGCGTCGCCCAGACGCGCAGCTCGCCGCCCGGGGCCGTCAGTCGCGTCGGCGAAGACGAGCGTCCGCTGCTCGGGCAGCCACAGCGGCGTCTCGTTGCGGCCGCGGCCGTCGTACAGGGCGACGAGACCGCCGGGAAGCTCGCTGCCCGGCTCGATCGGCTCCAGCTCCGTCTCCGGGACGTTCGTCCGCCAGAAAAGCCAGGGACCGAACGCGCGGGCGCCGTAGCGGCGCACGAACAGGTCGACGTCGCGGACGTGGTCGGGCTTGAGCACGACGACGAGCGTCGGCGGTCGGGCGTCGAGCCGCGACCACACTTCATCGTCGTCGTCGGGCGGCGCGAGCGGGTCGAGCAGCGCCACCTCGCCGCCCGACTCCACGCAGGTCGAGCTCACGTGCTGCTCCCAGCCGACCCCCGGCCGCCAGTCGGGATACGGAAGCCTCCAGATCCAGAGGCCCGGGGCGACGTCCGTTACTGGCAGACCGGCTCCGAGGGCAGGGTCAGGGCGAAGCCGTAGACGGAGTCGCCGTAGGTGTAGATCGACGCGACCGCTCCCGCTCGTCTGATGCTGACCGCGCCGTAGCCGATGCAGCGGCTCCAGGGCAGGTTGCCGTAGACGCTGTGCACCTTGTCCGCCGGGTCGCCGAGCGTGATGCCGCGGCTCGTGCGCCAGCCGGACGGGACGCCGAGCGTGAACACGGCGGCGACGCGGCCGTTCCGGAATGCGACCGCAGCGCCGACCGTGGTGCTGCCGCGATAGGTGTAGAGCCACGTCGTCCGCCTGCAGACGGCGCAGAGCGTGTAGCGGCTCCCCCAGCGGGCGCGCACCTCCGCCCGCGTGGAGCCGAGCTCGATCCCGCCGAGGCTCTTGCCGGGAGCGAGCACTCCGCGCGGGGGCGCGTCCCGCCGGCGTCCGGCGCCGCCGAGGCGGCCGGGACGGAGAGCACCAGGGTGAGCACGAGGGCGAGCCTGAGCACGGGCACGAAGAGTAAACCGGGCCGGGCGCCTGGAGCGACCCGGCCCGTACTGGACGGCTGGCAGCCCTACGCCTTGAGGACGCCGCGGACGCGGGCGGGGGTCATCGGCATCGTGCGGATGCGCGTGCCCGTGGCATCGAAGAACGCGTTCGCGATCGCAGCGGCGACCGGCGCGGTGGCGGGCTCGCCCGCTCCGCTCGAACGCAGCTCCGGCCGGTTGAGGAGCGTGTACGTGATCTCCGGCGCGTCCTTGTAGCGGAGGATCTGGTACCCCTCCCAGTCCAGCGACGTGACGCGGCTCTTCGAGAACGTGACCTCCTCGAGGAGCGCGCGGCTGACGCCCTGGACGACGCAACCTTCGACCTGCTGCCCGACCATGTTCGGGTTGATGATCAGCCCGCAGTCGTGCGCCGCGTACACGTGCTCGACGCGGATCTTGCCGGTGACGGTGTCGACCTCGATCTCGGCGACGATCGCCCGCGAAGCGTGCTCGCGAAGCCGCCGATCGCGATTCCGCGGCCCTTCTTGATCCGGCCCTTGCCGACCGCCGAGCCGGAGACGCGCGCGCTCCCAGCCGGCGAGCCGCGCCGCCTCCTCGAGCACGCCGAGCCAGCGGTAGTTCTCGATGTTCTGCTTCCGGAACGCGAGCGAGTCGAGCCCGGCCGCGACGGCCAGCTCGTCCATCATCTGCTCGGAGGCGAAGAGCGCCTGCGGTGCCGCCGGCGCCCGGAGGTAGGCGACCTTGGGCAGGTTGCTGTCGTTCGGGACCGAGCGGCCGAGCACGCGGTGGTTCGCGATCTTGTACTGCGAGCCCGCGTTCTCGATGTCGGCGCCGCCGAAGCCGCCGAGGGTCGGCCGCGCGCACCGGAGTGGTGGCTGGTCGCCTCGACGCGGAGACCCACGCCTGCTGGTACGAGACGTAGTCGTACGCGGTGATCATCCCCTTCGTCGTCGACCGCACCCCGGATGTCGACGAGCGTGGCCGGGCCGTAGAAGTCCCAGCCGTGCTCCTGGTCGCGGGTGAGCTGGACGCGCACGGGCTTGCCGGCCAGCTGCGAGAGCAGAGCCGCGGCCAGCGCCGCGTCGTCCTGCAGGTTCTTGCCGTAGCAGCCGGAGCCCTCCGCGAAGTGGAAGGTGCACGTTCTGGAACGGCACGCCGAGCAGCGTCGCGACGAGCGTTGCGGCTGCCGTAGATGCCCTGGCTCGCGCCCCAGACGTCGACCTTGTCCGGGCGAACGTCGGCGACGCCGCACGAAGGCCCGAACGAGGCGTGCGACTGGTAGCCGATCGAGTAGCTCTGCGCCTGCGTCTTCGCCGCGCCCGGCGAGGCCCTTGTCGATCGAGCCGGTGTTACGGGCATAGCGCTCGCCGGACTTGACCTCGCGGAAGTGCTTCCAGAGGTTGCCGTTGCCGGGCATCGTCTTCGACTCCGACCACGTCACCTTCAGCTGCGTCGCGGCCTGGATCGCGTCCTGCTCGTTCGCCGCGACGACGCCGATGAAGTCGCCCTTGCGGTAGACCTTCGCGCCCTTGATGTTCGCGATCGAGCTCTCGTCGACCGAGAGCGCCTTGTCGGCGACCGCGAACGGCCCCTGGCCCTTCGGGCGGACGACGCGGCCGTGCAGCATCCCCGGCAGCCGGAGCTGATGCACGTACGGGTGCGTGCCCGCGCACCTTCGCCTCGGTGTCCTTCCGCTTCACGGGCTTGCCGACGAGGCGGTACTCCGTCACCGGCTTCAGCGGCGCCCGACCCGTGTTGGGGGCCGAGAACGGCTTGTCGCCGAGCAGCGCGCCGTAGGTGACGCTCTTCGACGAGTCGCTCTTCGACGAGACGACGCCGGCGCGTGACCTGCAGGTCCGAGACGGCGACGCCGAGCTGCTTCGCCGCGAGGCCGAGCAGCACCGCGCGCGCCTCGGCGGCCGCCTGGCGCACCTGCGGGCCGCCGCCGAGATCGAGTTCGACCCGGCGGTGATGCCCTGGTTCGGCGAGATGTCGGTGTTCCAGGGCGCGAGCTTGACCTGCTGGATCGTCAGGTCGAGCTCCTCGGCCGCGATCTGCAGCAGGCCGGTGGGAGCGCCGGTGATGTCGATCTTTCCCGTCGCGATCGTGGCCGTGTTGTCCGGCATGGATGGCGACCCAGGAGTCGACCAGCGCCGCGTTCGGCGGACCGGCGGCGGCCACCCGCGCCGAGGCGCCCTTGGCCGAGCCGGCGAGCGCCGCGCCGACGAGGCTGAAGCCGACGACGAGCGCGCCGCCGCCCTTGAGGAACGTCGCGCGGGAGAACTCCGAGCCCTCGATCAGCTCGTCGAGCTTGCCCGCATTTGGGCCAGCAGGGTCGAGGAGGTCGATTGTCTGTTCGCTGAGCAGCATCGTCCTACGCCCCCTTCGCCATCGTCGCGGCGGCGCGGTTGATCGCCTTGGTGATCCGCGGGTAGGTGCCGCACCGGCAGAGGTGCGTGTTCATGTGCGACTTGATCTGATCCTCGGTCGGGCGCTTCACCTTGTTCAGCAGCTCCGTCGCCTTGATCATCATCCCGTTCTGGCAGTAGCCGCACTGGGGCACCTGCTCCTCGATCCAGGCCTGCTGGACGGGATGCAGGTCGTCGGTCTTCGCCGTCGTCCGCGACTTCGCCTTCCAGAGCGCCGGCAGGCCCTCGAGCGTCGTGACCGTGCCCTTGCCGACGGCGGCGACGGGCGTGATGCAGGCGCGAATCTCCTTGCCGTCGTGCAGCACCGAGCACGAGCCGCACTGCGCGAGGCCGCAGCCGAAGCGCGGGCCGTTCAGCCGGAGCTCGTTGCGGAGGACGTACAGCAGCGGCGTGTTGGGCGACGCCGCCACGGCGTGAACGCGTCCGTTCACCTTGATCTTGAGTGTGTTCGCCATCGCCTCTCTCTCTGATTCGACCCAGGGGGCGCGCCGACACGGATCGGCGTCCAACGGGGTGGAGACTATCCATCCAACCAGTTGGACACAAGTGCGAGTTTCTGGGCAGGCACGCCGTTCGGCGCTAGGCTCTCTCCATGACGCTGGACCGGCTCGGACGCCCCTTGCGCGACCTGCGCATCTCCGTCACGGACAGGTGCAACTTCCGCTGCGTGTACTGCATGCCCAAGTCGGTCTTCGGCGCCGGCTACCGCTTCCTCGACCGCAAGGAGCTCCTGACCTTCGAGGAGATCGAGCGAGTCGCGCGGGCGGCAGTCGGCCTCGGGGTGACGAAGCTGCGCCTGACCGGCGGCGAGCCGCTCGTGCGCAAGGACGTCGACCGGCTGATCGCGATGCTCGCGCCGCTCGGCGCCGAGCTGACGCTGACGACGAATGCGTCGCTGCTCGCCGCGAAGGCGCACGCGCTCGCCGCGGCGGGGCTGCACCGCGTCACCGTCAGCCTCGACTCGCTCGACGACGCGACCTTCCGGGAGATGAACGACGTCGACTTCTCCGTGTCCAAGGTGCTGGACGGAATCGACGCGGCCGCCGAGGCGGGCCTGCCCGTGAAGGTGAACGCGGTCGTCAAGCGCGGCCTCAACGACGACGGCATCGTCCCGATGGCCCGCTACTTCCGCGAGAAGGGCCACACGCTCCGCTTCATCGAGTACATGGACGTCGGCGCCACGAACGGCTGGCGGCTCGACGACGTCGTCCCGGCGTCCGAGCTGATCGAGCGGATCTCGGCCGAGCTGCCGCTCGAGCCGGCTGAGGCGAGCTACCGCGGCGAGGTGGCGCAGCGCTGGCGCTACACCGACGGCAGCGGCGAGATCGGCGTGATCGCGTCCGTGACGCAGCCCTTCTGCGGCGACTGCACCCGCGCGCGGATCTCGGCCGAGGGCCGGCTCTACACCTGTCTCTTCGGCCTCCGCGGCCACGACCTGCGTGCACGGATTCGCGCCGGCGCCTCCGACGAGGAGCTGCAGGACGCGCTCAGCGCGATCTGGGGCAAGCGCACCGACCGCTACTCGGAGCTGCGCTCCGAGGCGACGGTGAACCTGCCCAAGGTCGAGATGAGCTACATCGGTGGCTGAGCACGCACTCGAGCCGCTGTCGCCCTTCACCGCTGCCGCGGCACTCGAGCGCGCCGACGCGATCGAGGTCGAGGTGCCGCGCGGCGAGCCCCGCAGGATCGTCGCCGCCGTGGCCGAGGCGCTCGCCGCGCGCGAGCCCGCTGACGTGTTGCGCGAGAAGCTCGCCGCCGCCGCCGACGCCGTCGAGGCGCCCGGCGACGACGAGGTTCGGCTCGCGCTCGCCTACCGGCTCGCGCTCCCCTACCTCGCGAGGGACGCATCGATCAAGGAGGCGCTCGCCGACGTCGAACCGCTGCTCGGCGGGATGGACGAAGAGGAGCGCGTCGAGCGTGGCCCCGTGCTCGCACGCGCCGCAGCGCCGGCGCTCGCGGTCGACCTCGAGCTGCTGAAGGACGAGGGGTACCGCTACGTCGCGAGCTATCCACCCGACGGCTCCGAGGGAGTCGACGTCGTCGGCATGGCCGCGAGCTGGCTGACGAGGCGGATGACGCTCGACGGCGACGACGCCCGCCTCGCGATGCGCCGCTTCCTCGGCGTGCTCGCCGAGGAGGTCGAGGTCGAGATGCCGCTGACCGCGGCGACGATCGACCGCCTGCTCGCGGAGCCGATGCCGGCGCACCCACCGAAGGACGCGCTCTTCCTCGCGCTCGCCCGCGGGCTCGTCGAGGAAGCGGTCGCCGAGCGCGGCTTCCCCTGGTGAAGGAGGGGCGGCCCGAGGGCCGCCCCTCACGTTCTGGCTAGAGCTCGGCGATCGCCGCCTTCACGCGCGCCGGCGTCAGGGCAGCCGGCGGATCCGGGCTCCCGTCGCGTCGAAGATCGCGTTCGCGACCGCGGGCGGAATCGCGGTCATCGCGTTCTCGCCCGAGCCCGTCGGGGGCTCGCCGGGGCGATTGATCAGCGCGATCTTGATCGCGGGCAGCTCGGTGAAGCGGAGCACCTGGTAGCTCTCCCAGTCCCGGCTCTTGGAGGTCTTGCCGTCGAGGACGACCTCCTCCTTGAGCGCGCGGGAGACGCCGTGGACGACGTTCCCCTCGATCTGGGCCTTGAGCCCGCGCGGGTTGATGATGATCCCGACGTCGTGCGAGACGACGACGCGGGTCACGCGGACCTTGCCCGTCTTCTTGTTCACCTCGACCTCGCAGACGACGCCTGCGTAGCCGTCGATGCCCTCGTACTGCATCGCGGCGAAGCCGCGGCCCGTGGCGATGTCGCCCTTCGACGCGGGCTTGGGCGAGTTGCGCAGCTCCCAGCCCGCCTTCTTCGCGGCCACCTCGATCACGTCGCGGAGCCGCTCGTCACCGACGTAACGGAGCCGGAACGTGACGGGATCGACCCCCGCCTCGGCCGCGAGCTCGTCGATGAAGCTCTCGTTCGCGAACGAGTTCTGGATCCGCGCCGGCGAGCGGAGCGGGCCGGTGAAGAACTGTGAGTAGACCGTCTTCGCGACCACGCGGGCATTGGGGACGAGGCCCTCCTCGTCCTTCAGGTACCCCGCCTCCGTGTTCGACGTGTCCGCGCCGAGCGGCGGGAACGTCGGAGCGCTCGCCCGCACGGGCGCGAGCGTGAGCCCGATCAGGGCGCCGGTCGGCAGGTTCGCCGCGCCGATGTTGCCCGGGCGCCCGCCCCGCGAGGCCTGGATGCTCTCGTAGTCCCACGCGATCAGGTTGCCGTCGGCGTCGAGGCCGCCCTTCACCTTCAGGACCATCGGCGTCCCGTAGTGCTCCCAGACGTGCTCGTCGGAGCGCATCCACTGCACGCGGACCGGAGCGCCGACCGCCTTCGACAGGAGCGTCGCGTCGATCGAGGCGGTGTCCGCCCCGTTGAGGCCGTAGCAGCCCGAGCCTTCCTTGTAGATCACGTGCACCTGCTGGTCCTTGAAGCCGAGCACCTTCGCGACGGCTGCGCGGAGCGGGTAGACGCCCTGCGTCGGCGACCAGACCGTGGCCTCGTCCGCCTTGACGTCGGCGATCGAGCAGGACGGCCCCATCGACCCGTGCAGCTGGTACGGGTAGTAGTAGGTCGCCTCGAGCACCTTCGCGGCTCCCGCGAGCGCCTTGTCGACGTTGCCGTCGCTCGCGAGCAGCCGGGCCTGAGCGGGCAGCGTCTGCATCTGGGCGTAGAGCTCGTCGTGGCTCTTCGGGGCGCCGCCCGGGTCGTTCCAGGTCACCTTCAGGGTCTCGGCGGCGCGGATCGCCCCGATCTCGCTGCGGGCGACGACGCCGACGAAGTCCTTCTCGACCACGACCTTGACGAGGTCCGGGATCCGCTTCGGGAACCCGTCGACGCTGACGAGCTTCGCGTTGATCCCGGGCGGCCGGACGACGCGGCCGTGGAGCATCCCCGGCACCTTGACGTTCTGGACGTACTCCTGCTTGCTGTTGACCTTGGCCGCGATGTCGACATGGCGGACCGACTTGCCGACCACCTTGAGCTCGGACGGCTTCTTCAGCGGCGCCCGGCCGGAGATCCTCAGGTTGAAGCGCTGGCCTCCGATCAGCTCGCCGTAGGTGGCGCTCTTCGAGGAGTCGCTCGCGCCGACGACGGATCCGTCGCGCGTCGTCAACGAGTTCGCCGGTACGCCGAGCTTCTTCGCACCGAGATCGATCAGCGCCTTCCTCGCCTCGGCGCAGGCCTGGCGGAGACCGGCCCGGAAGTTCGTCTTGATCGACTGGCTGCCGGACGTCGTGCCCTGGTCCGGCGTGAACCACGTGTCGCTCTCGAGCAGGTCGATCTTGTCGAGCGCGACGTCGAGCTCGTCGGCGGCGATCTGCATCTGCGCCGTCCGCAGGCCCGTGCCGAGCTCGACCTTGCCGACGTGGATCGTGACGCGCCCGTTCTGGCCGACCACGACCCACGAGTCGATCTGGGTCGCGTCGATCAGCGCCGGCCCGATCGCGGCGGAGGCCGCCCGCGCCCGGGTGGTGCCCGCGCCGAGCGGCACCGTGAACGCGACGATCAGAGCGCCACTCCCCTTGAGGAAGTCACGGCGGGAATGGGGCTTCTCGATCATGCTGGTCATCTCTCCCCCTTCCTAGGCCGTCGCCCGCGCGGCGCGCTGGACTGCTTTGACGATCCGGTAGTGCGTCCCGCAGCGGCAGATGTTGGCGTTCAGCGCCTTCTTGATCTGCGCCTCGGTCGGCCGTGGGTTGCTCTTCAGGAACACGATCGACTGCATCACCATCCCGTTGATGCAGTAGCCGCACTGGGCGGCGCTCTCCTCGACGAACGCCTCGACCACCGGATTCTTCTCCCCGAGGCCCTCGAGCGTCGTCACCTGCTTGCCGGCCACCTCGCTGGCCGGGACGATGCACGAGCGGACGGCGTCGCCGTTCACGTGCACCGTGCACGCACCGCACTGCGAGAGCCCGCAGCCGAAGCGTGGGCCGTGCAGGTCGAGCTCGTTGCGCAGGACGTAGAGCAGCGGCGTGTCCGGCGCGGACTGGACGGTGTGGCGCTTGCCGTTCACCGTCAATCTCACTGTCTTGGCCATCTGTCCCTTCCCTCGAACGACGACAGATCAGCGTCGCCGGGGCGCGCGAGCGGCGGCGGGCGGCGCAACCCCCGAGCCTACCCCTCCATCGGGCTGGACACAAGTCAATGATCCGGGACGATCACTTCACGACGAGGACGCCCTTCATCCCGGCCGCGGCGTGGCTCGGCAGCGTGCAGAGGTACGGATAGCGGCCGGCCTTCTTGAAGGTGACCTTGAGCGTGCCCTTCTTGCCGGCGGCGACGAGTGCGCTCTTCTTGCCGCCGACCTTGAAGTCGTGCCCGATCGTGCCCTTGTTCGTGAGGGCGAAGGTGATGACGGCGTTCTTCTTCACCGTCTTCGGCGCGACCGCGAACTTGAACTCCGACATTCCGACGGTGACCCGCTGCGGCGTCGCCGACCCGCGCTCGCCGGCGGCGAGCGCCGACACGGCAACGGCCAAGACAGCGACGGCTCCGAGCGCTGCGACCAGAACGAGCTTCCTCACGGGTGCCTCCTCGACGTCGACGACTCGTTCCTCTACTACGACGATACGCCACGACCGGATGCCTCGCTCGGAGGACGGCTCCCGACCGAGCCAGGGGTACAATCCGACGTTCGATGGCCGCCAGCACCGCAACCGTCGCCCGCCGGCTGCCGCGCGGCTGGGCGCACCTCGCGCTCCAGTTCGGCTTCTGGATCGCGTTCTACGTCGCCTACCAGCTCGCCCGCGGCGTCGCCGACCGCGAGGGCGCCGCGACGGCGTTCGCAAACGGCGAGTGGGTGATCGACTTCCAGCGCAGGCTCGGCTCGATGCTCGAGCTGACGCTGCAGCGGGCGGTCGAGAGCTCGACCGTCCTGATCCAGGCGACCTCGATCACCTACTGGCTCTCCCAGTTCGCCGTCGTCGGGATCGCGCTGATCTGGGTCTACCTCAAGGCACACGACCGCTTCTACGGCTTCCGCAACATGCTGATCGTCGGGAACCTGATCGGGCTCGTCGGCTACGTGCTGATCCCGACGGCGCCGCCGCGGATGTTTCCCGGAGCCGGGTTCACGGACACGCTCGCGGCGCACTCGACCGTCAACCACTCCTCGACCTTCGTCGCCTTCTCCTCCAACCCCTACGCCGCGATGCCGAGCCTGCACGCGCTCGACGCGCTGATCGTCAGCGTCGTGATGGCGACGGTCGTGCGCCGCCGCTGGGCGAAGCTGCTCTGGCTCGCCTGGGCGCCGTGGGTCTGGTTCGCGGTGATGGCGACCGGCAACCACTTCTGGCTCGACATCGCCGCGGGCGTGCTCGTGGCCGGCGCCGCCGCCGCGATCGTGTATCGCCCCTGGCGGCTGCTCCGCGCGCGCCCGGCATGAGCCTGAAGGAGGCGTACACCGGCGGCGCGAGGGCGATCGCGTCGCGCTCGATGACGGGCCTCGCGCGCACGCGCGTGACGCCGAACATGCTCACCGCCGCCGGCGTCTCGCTCTGCGCGGTCGGCGCCGTGCTCGTCTACTTCGAGTACCGGAGCGAGTGGTTCTTCTTCTTCGGCGGACTGGCGTTCGTGGTCGGCTCGGTGCTGGACATCCTCGACGGTGCGCTCGCGCGCGCGGGCGGGAAGCAGACGCCCTTCGGCGGCTTCCTCGACTCGACGCTCGACCGCGTCGGGGAGGGGCTCGATGCTCGGCGCGATCGCCCTCGTCTTCATGCGGCAAGGCCACGAGCTCGCGCTCGCGCTCGCGCTCGCCGCGCTCGGCGGCTCGTTCCTCGTCCCGTACGCGCGGGCGAAGGCGGAGGCGACTCGGGATCAAGGGCGACGTCGGGATCGGCTCCCGCGCCGAGCGGGTCGCCGTGATCGCAGTCGGGCTCGCGCTCGCGCCGTGGGGCGTGCTGCCGTGGGCGATCGGCCTGCTCGCGCTGACCGCGTGGATCACGGTGCTGCAACGGATCCTGCACGTGCGCCGCGAGCTCGCTCGCGCACCGGCTAGCGATCTGCGCTAGAGTGCTAGCAGTTTGGCTGCTAGCACTTCTTCATCCGAACGGACGAGCGTGCTCGTCCGCATGCCCGGCTCGCTCAAGCGTGCGCTCGTCCGCGAGGTCGCCCGGCGCGAGTCGAACCTGAACGACGTCGCCGTCGCGCTGCTCGCCGAGCGCTTCGGGATCCCGTTCTCCCCCAGCGGCCGCCGCCGCAAGGCGATCCCGGGCGCGGCGGGCGCGGTCGTGCTGCGCATGCCGCCGGAGCTCCGCCGCGAGCTCAAGGCCGGAGCGCGGCGCCGCAAGCTCAACGTCAACGATCTCGTCCTCCTCACGCTCTCCGAGGCGCTCGAGATCCCGTTCGCTTCCAATCGAAAGGACACCATGGCTTCGACCAACGGCTCGGGCAACGGCTCGGTCAACGGCAAGCGCGGCAAGGACAAGGTGCGCGTCGCCATCGTCGGCGTCGGCAACTGCGCCAACTCGCTGATCCAGGGCGTGCAGTACTACAAGGACGCGCCGGACGACCAGTTCGTCCCCGGCCTGATGCACGTCAACCTCGGCGGCTATCACATCTCCGACATCGAGTTCACGGCCGCGTTCGACGTCACCGCCGACAAGGTCGGCAAGGACCTCGCCGACGCGATGTGGGCGCACCCGAACGACACGATCAAGTTCGCCGACGTGCCGAAGACCGGCATCACGGTCAACCGCGGGATGACCCACGACGGGATCGGCAAGTACCTCTCCGAGGTCGTGACCAAGGCGCCGGGCGAGACCGACGACATCGTCGGCATCCTCCGCGAGACGCAGACCGACGTCGTCGTCAGCTACCTCCCGGTCGGCTCCGAGGCGGCGGCCAAGTGGTACGCCGAGCAGTGCCTCGACGCCGGCGTCGCGCTCGTCAACTGCATGCCGGTCTTCATCGCCCGCGAGAGCTACTGGCAGAAGCGGTTCGAGGAGAAGGGCCTGCCGATCATCGGCGACGACATCAAGTCGCAGGTCGGCGCCACGATCACGCACCGCGTCCTCACGAGCCTCTTCCGCGAGCGCGGCGTGCACCTCGACAAGACGATGCAGCTGAACGTCGGCGGCAACTCCGACTTCCTGAACATGCTCGAGCGCGACCGCCTCGAGTCGAAGAAGATCTCGAAGACGAACGCGGTCACCTCGATGCTCGACTACGACCTCGGCGAGGGCAACGTGCACGTCGGCCCGTCCGACTACGTGCCGTGGCTGACCGACCGCAAGTGGGCGTACATCCGGATGGAGGGCTCCTCCTTCGGCGACGTGCCGCTGAACATCGAGCTGAAGCTCGAGGTCTGGGACTCGCCGAACTCGGCCGGGATCGTGATCGACGCCGTCCGGATGGCGAAGCTGGCGCTGAACAACGGCGTCGCCGGCGCGCTCGAGGGCCCGTCGAGCTACCTGATGAAGTCGCCGCCGGTGCAGATCGTCGACGACGAGGCGTACGAGGCGACGGAGAAGTTCATCGCCCAGAACGCGCTCAAGCAGGCGAAGGCGCCCGCCTCCGCCTAGGTTCACCGCGGTAGGCTCGAGCGCGATGGGATCCGTCGCGCTCGAGCCCGCCTCGGCCCGGTCGTACGCCGAGCTGGCGGAGATCTTCAACGCCGCCTACGAGGGCTACTTCACCCCGTTCACGCTCGACGAGGCGACGTTCCGCTTCATGTCGACGACCTGGGACGACGACCTCGACGCGTCGCGCGTCGTCCTCGTCGACGGCGAGCCGGCCGGCATCTGCAAGCTGGCGATCCGCGCCGACCGCGGCTGGATCGGCGGCGTCGGCGTCGCGGCTCCGCACCGCGGCAAGGGCCTCGGCGAGACGCTGATGCGCGAGGTGATCGACGTCGCGCGCACGCGCGGCGTGCGCGAGCTCTGGCTCGAGGTGCTCGACCCCGAACGTGGCGGCGATCGGGCTCTACGAGAAGCTCGGCTTCGAGACGGTGCGCGACGTCGAGGTGTGGACGCTCGAGAACCGCGTCTCTCGCCAGCACGAGGTCCGCTCGGTCCCGCTCGAGCAGGCGCAGGCCAGGATCGCAAGCGAGCGCCGGCAGCGGGAGCCGTGGCAGCGGGCCGACGAGTCGGTCGCGAACTACGAGGGCGTCGAAGCGTTCGAAAGCGACCGCGGCGCCATCCTCTTCAGGCGCAGCGGCGAGCGCATCTCCCTCCTGCAGGGCGTCGCCGGCGACGAGGAGGCGGCGCGCGAGCTCGTCGAGGCGCTCCCCGCGGAGACGAGCGCGCTGAACTTCCTGAACAGCCCCGAAGGCGACCCGTTCAGCGCCGCGATCGCCGCGCTCGGCGGCACGCGGGCGTGGACGCAGCACGAGATGCGGCTGGCGCTCTAACCGGTTCAGCTGAGCTGGATCTCGGCCGGAAGCTCGCTCGGCTCACTCGCGCGCTCGAGCTCGAACCGCGCCCGCACGTCGAAGTAGACGTACGCGGTCGTCAGGGCGACGAACGGCATCGCCAGCGCGTAGACGACACCGGCGACGACGTTGAGCAGCGCGGGCGGCGCGTCGGTGAGGAGGATCAGCAGCGCGCCGAGCAACGGGCCGGCGGCGAGCGCGAGCACGGTGCCGACGCCGACGAGCGAGGCGACGCGCAGCCAGTGGCCGCGGACGAGCTCGCTGCTGCGGCGGAGCGCGTCGACCGCCGACCGACCCTCGATCTCGACGACCGGCGCGAGCAGCGACCAGCGGACCGCGAGCCAGAGCGCGACCGGGAACAGGATCGCGGTCGCCGTGAGCCCGACCCAGACGCCGACGGCGATGCCGAGCGCGCCGAGCAGCGGACGGACCAGCGCGAGCGCACGACGGTACGACTCGACCGGGCCGATCGCCTCGCCCGCGTCGATCCGCAGCAGCGCGCAGGCGGTGGCCGCCTGGACGAGCGCGAGCCCGAGCAGGGTCAGGGTCAGGCCGATCGCGACCAGGAGCAGCACGAGGGCGCCGGCTCCCTCTCCGGAGGTATCGACCCCGACCAGGCCGAAGCCGCCGAGGACGAGCGCCTGCAGGATCGAGATCAGCGACGCCGAGCGGGATGAGCAGGAGCCCGATACCGAGGAACAGCCGTGCGTGCGTGACGTACATCCGGCCGGCGGCGGAGAGAACCTGGCCCCAGCTCCGGCGACGCGCCGAGGCGGAGCGGCGCGACCGGCCGCCAGGTCGTCCGGGCGGCGCCGTACCACGCGATCGCGATGACCGCGGCGAGGATGAGCAGCGTCGTTCCCGGGTCGCGCAGGAACCTGACCAGGCCGCGCGAGCCCGTCTCGACCGCCTGGCAGAAGAAGTCGGTCGCGCTCGTGCCGAACACGCCGCTGGTCGGCACGGCGTAGGCGCGTGGCCGCCAGCCCTCGGACCAGGTGACCGGCTCGGTCCACTGCCGTCTTCAGGTTCGGGCCGGTCGGACCGTTGAAGAACGCGTCCTGGAGCTCTCCCCAGCGACCCTCGAAGGTGATCCACGGCAGGGCGGCGCGCGCCGCCGCGGCGTCGCTCGGGATCGTGACGACCTTCGGCTCGAGCTCGAGGTGCGGCCCGCGGGTGTCGTCGCAGCCGACGCCCTGCTCGCCGGAGCTGCCGACGTAGAGCGCCGGGTCGAAGAAGTTCGCGTGCGAGCCGGCGGCGGGATAGACGACCGGCCGGCGTCCGTCGACGAGCTCGAGCTTCTCGTCGCCCCAGTCCGCACCCTCGGCGCCCTCGTGCTGGCTGTAGCCGACGGAGACCGGCTCCTCGCCGAGCGCCTCCCGTGCGTCCGTCGGCGTCGAAGAGGAGCTGGATCATCTCCCAGTCGCCCTCGTGCAGGTTGTTCCAGTCGTTGTAGGTGTAGAAGAGCCAGTACTGGAGCGCCAGCTTCCCGGGGTGAGCGGGGTCGGACG
Organism: uncultured Gaiellaceae bacterium; assembly: GCA_963738795.1. Taxonomy (GTDB): domain Bacteria; phylum Actinomycetota; class Thermoleophilia; order Gaiellales; family Gaiellaceae; genus Gaiellasilicea. The sequence continues at coordinate 491,691 of CAVTXQ010000005.1, forward strand.
CGACGTGGGCGTAGACGGTCGGCTCATGCCCCTCGCGGAGCCGCCGGTCCCAGCGCTCGTAGTCGCAGCCCGGGGTCGAGGGCGTTGCCGGGGAAGTCGAGGTGGTACTCGTAGAGGTCGGCGAGGTCTGCGGCCGTCGGCCCGATCTCGACCAGGTCGACCGGATTCCACGGCCCCCGCAGCGCCACGGTCGGCTCGTCGAAGAGCAGGTCGACGTCGGTCGGCCGGTAGGGCTCGCCGTGGCCGCACTCCTCGAGCTGCTCGACGATCCGGACGACCGGTGCGTGTCGCTCTGCGAGCGCGGTCTCGTCGGCGAGGTCGGCGGCGGCGGGGCCGGCGAGCGCGAGCGCGGCGAGCACGGCCACGATCGCCGACACGCGTGCGGGGCGCACGAGGTGTCGGCTCAACGGCGCGCGCGCGTGTAGGAGGCGACGTACGTCCCGTCGGCGCTGAGGAGCGCAAGCGAGCCGCCGTCGACCCGGTAGCGAACGGCGGTCGGGAGCACGGCGAGATACGCCGCCTCCTGCTCCATGACGCCGTCCGGCGACGGCGCAGGCCATCTCGGTCGACGCGGGCGGCTCGATCTCGATGCTGCCGCGGTCGACCGTGAACGACGTCGTGTACGTGTTGCAGCCCGGACGAGCCGGTGAGCGTGCCGTCGTCGGCGAAGTTCGCGGTGATCGTCGTCCCGGGCAGCGGGCTCGAGACCGCGTCGCCGCTCAGGAACGCCGTCACCTCCCAGTCTCCGAGCGGCGACGCCTCCTCGTACCGGAGCAGCTCGGCGTCGTCGTCGTCCACGAGGACGAGCTCGGAGCCGTCGAGGCGCCACCCTGCCACGCGACCGAGCGCGGCGAGGTAGGCGCGCTCGACCGCGTCGGCCGGCGGCGGACAGGCCATCCGGGTGGACGCGACCGTCCCGATCTCCAGCGCGTCGCCGTCGACCGTGTACGGCGCGGTGAAGCGGTTGCAGCCGGTCGAGCCGCCGACCGTCTCGTCCGCGAAGTCAGCGCTCGGCACCGCCTCGCTGCCGCCGAGATCGATGCCGGAGCTGACGACCCAGGGGACGCCCACGAACGACCCTGCCTCGCCGCCGTCTCCGTCGTCGTCCGCCGCACCCGGCGACCCACCCGAGCGCGAGCAGGAGCGCAAGCGAGGCGGCGGCGGTATGCATGCCCGGCAACCCTATAGCGGCGAGATCAGGGAGACGCCACGGACGCGAGCGCCCGACAGCTAGTCGAAGCGGATCACGCTGCGGATCCCGTCCTGGGCCTCCATCAGCTCGAAGCCGCGGTTGACCTCGTCGAGCGTGAGCGTGTGCGAGAGGAACGGCGCGACGTCGAGCTCGCCGGCGAGCCAGCGCTCGACCAGCTGCGGCACCTCGTCGCGGCCCTTGATCCCGCCGAACGAGGAGCCGGCGACGCGGCGGCCGGTGATCAGGAAGCGGGGCACGATGTCGAGCGTCTCGCCCTTGCCGGCCACGCCCGCGACGGTGCAGAGGCCCCAGCCCATCCGCGCCGACTCGACCGCCTGGCGCATGACGGCGACGTTGCCGGTCGCCTCGAAGGTGTAGTCGGCGCCGAAGCCGCCGGTCGTCTCGACGATCCGCTCGACCGTGTCGGGGCCGCCGAGCATCGTCTCGGTCGCGCCCTGGCCCTTCGCCAGCTCGAGCCGGTCCTCGGAGAGGTCGACGCAGATGATCCGCTCCGCCCCCTGCAGGCGGCAGCCGGCGACGGCGCCGAGGCCGACCATGCCGGCGCCGAAGACGGCACAGGTCGTCCCGGGCTCGACCGCCGCGGTCTTCATCGCCGCGCCGAGGCCGGTCGAGAGCCCGCAGGCGAAGAGCGCCGCACCCTCGAGCGGCGCCTCCGGATTCACCTTCGCGAGCGCGATCTCGGGCATCACCGTGTACTCGGCGAACGTCGACGTGCCCATGAAGTGGCGGATCGGCTCGCCGTCGCGGGAGAGGCGGACGGTGCCGTCGGGAAGGTGCCCCTTCCCCTGCTCCTCCCGGATCGCCAGGCAGAGGTTCGTGCGCGTCGAGCGGCAGTGGACGCACTCGCGGCACTGGGGCGAGAAGAGCGTGACGACGTGGTCGCCGGGCGCGACCGAGGCGACCCCGTCGCCGACGCGCTCGACCACGCCCGCGCCCTCGTGGCCGAGCACCGTCGGCGCGTAGCCGGAGGGGTCGGCTCCCGACGCGGTGTAGAGATCGGTGTGGCAGACGCCGCAGGCGACGAGGCGGACGAGCACCTCGCCCGCCTTCGGCTCCGCGAGCTCGAGCTCCTGCACCTCGAGCGGCGCGCCGAACTGCTCCAGCACGGCGGCGCGGATCTTCACCCGGCCGCTCGCTCCGTCGCGGCGAAGCCGATCGTGCGGTGCGACTTGTCGCAGAACGGCTTCGTCGCCGAGCGGCCGCAGCGGCAGAGCGCGACCGTCTCGCCCGCCGGCAGCTCGTAGGCGTTCCCGTCCGCGTCGATCAGCTGGAACGGGCCGGTGATCCGGTAGGGGCCGTTCTCGCGCACCGTGATCGTGACCGCGGCCACGATTTCGACTCTACACTCGGTCGAGTGAAGATTTGCTTGGTGACCCCGTTCGCGTGGTCGCTGCCACACGACGTCAACCAGCACGTCGCCGGAATCGCGAAGGAGCTGCGGGCGCTGGGCCACAGCGTCACCGTGCTCGCCCCCTCGGGGCGGCCGGCCGACCTCGCCGCCGGGCGTCGCGCGCTCGCACGCGGCGACGGCGCGGAGATGATCGCGATCGGGACCGCGGTGCCCGTCTCACGCCGCTCGAGCCTCGGCGTCCCCGTCGGCGTCCGGGCGAACCTGCGGCTCGCGCTCGAGCAGGGCCGCTTCGACGTCGTCCACGGCTTCGAGCCCGGCCTGCCCAGCATCTCCTACCTCGCGCTGCGCGACTCCGAGGCACTCGGCGTCGCGAGCTTCTTCTCACCCGACCGGCTCGGCTACCCGCCGCGGCGGGCGCTGCGCGAGAAGCTGCTCGCCCGCGTCGACGCGCTGATCGCCTCGTCCGAGACGACTGCGGCGGCGGCGGCGGAGCGCTTCCCCGGCGACTACCGGATCCTCTCGCCCGGCGTCGACACCGAGCTCTTCCGGCCCGCCGCGAAGCGGAAGCTGGTCGCGATCGAGCTCCACTCGGGCTCGCTGCCCGTCGCGCGCACGGCGTTGCGCTCGCTGCGGGAGCTGCCCGGCTGGGAGGCGGTGCTGCTGCGGACGAAGCCGCTCTCGACGCGGCCCGGCATCCCGCTCGCGCTCCGCGACCGCGTGCGCGTCCGCTCCGGACGGACGGCCGACGCCCGCGCCGCCGTGCTGGCCGAGGCCGCCGTCGTCGTCCCGGCTCCGACCGGCTCCGCCCGCCTGCGTCTCGAGGCCGCGGCCGCCGGGTGCGGCGCTCGCCGATCCGCCGGGCGTGCTCGACCAGCCCGAGCTCGCGGCCGCCGCGCTGCAGCGCCTGGCGGAGAACGACGAGCTGCGCGAGCGCAAGGGCCGCGGAAGCTCGCGTGGCGGCCGAGGCGCAGAGCTTCGCCGCCGTCGCGCGCGAGCTCGAGCAGATCTACGGCGGCCTCGGCGGCCGCAAGCGTGCTCGCCGCCGTGCCAGCGAGCTGCTCGCCGACCGCGACTGGATCCTCGCCGACCTGCACATGCACACGTCCTGGTCGCACGACTGCTCGATCGAGGTCGACGAGCTGCTCGACCACGCCGAGTCGGAGGGACTCGGCGCGATCGCCGTCACCGACCACAACGTCTTCGGCGGCGCGCGCGAGGCGGTCGAGAAGGCGCGCGGGCGCGACCTGATCGTGATCCCCGGCGAGGAGGTCAAGACCGACGACCAGGGCGAGGTGATCGGCCTCTTCCTGAAGGAGGAGATCCCGCGCGGGATGTCCTTCGCGGAGACGGTGGCGGCGATCCGCGAGCAGGAGGGGATCGTCTATCTCCCCCACCCCTTCGACCGCATGCACGCGATCCCGTTCCCGGCGACGCTGCACCGGCACCTGCACGAGATCGACGTGCTCGAGGTCTACAACGCACGGCTCCTGTTCGAGGGCTACAACGACGAGGCGCGTCCGCTTCGCGCGCAAGTACGGGCTGCCCGCGGGCGCCGGCTCCGACGCGCACGTGCTCCAGGGGGTCGGCACGGGCGCGCTCCGCATGCGCGCGTTCGACGGCCCGGAGGAGTTCATGCTCTCGCTCCGCAGCGCCGAGGTGCTGCGCCGGCCGAAGTCGCTGGCGTACCTCCAGAGCCTCAAGTGGGTCGCCCAAGTCAAGGAGAAGGTGCGCTAGGAGCGAACCGGGAGACGACGCCTGTGGCTGCCGCATCGACCGACGAGATCTACGAGCGTTACCTGCAGAAGGCGATCTCCGAGATCAACGAGCTCGGACACGAGATCGGCCGTGCTGGTGACGAGACGCACGTTCCCGTGCTCGGATCCGGGCATCCGCTCGCGGACGTCTTCCTCCTCAAGCACGCGCCGAAGCCGTCGGAGATCCAGGAAGGGCGTCGCGTTCTTCGGCCGCGCAGGTGAGGCGCTGAAGAAGTCGCTGCAGCGGCTGCACGTCGACCCGATGGTCGTCTACGGGACGAACTGCCTCAAGTTCGGCGGCGAGAGCTTCGAGGAGGCCGCGCCCTGGCTGACCCGCGAGCTGCACATCGTCCAGCCGAAGCTGCTCGTGCTGATGGGCGAGGAGACGGTCGGGTTCGTGAACGAGCTCCACTTCCCGCTCTCGGACGAGCTCGACCCCGCCGCCGAGGGCCTGCAGCGCTTCACGGCGACGGTCGAGGCGCTCGTCGTCCCGGACATCGACACCGCGCTCGACGAGGCGCCGGCGAAGACGGCCTTCTGGAACGCGTTCAAGGCCGTCGGCGTCTGGTATTCCGAGCTGCCACCGTATTGAGCCGGCAACGCTGGGCCGCGCTCGCGGGACTGACCGCCGCGCTCGCCCTCTACACCGCGGGGGCCGACCGGCTCTGGGAGAGCGGCCTCTGGCCCGACCTGCTCTTCCTCACGCTCGTCCTCTTCCCGGCGACGTTCGCGCTCATCTGGCTGCTGCTGCCGCTCCGCGACCATCGGGCGATGCTGCCGGCGGGGCTCGTGCTCGCCGCGCTCGCTGTGCTGTTCCACTTCACCGAGCTCGACGTCCTCAACAACCTCGCCAAGCTGTTCGCGCTCGTCTGCGTCGGCTTCTGGTTCCTGTCCTGGTTCGAGAACGTGATGTGGGCGGCGTTGATCGCGGTGATCATCCCGTGGGTCGACGCGATCTCGGTCTGGCGCGGGCCGACGGAGTACGTCGTCGAGCAGCAGCCGCAGGTCTTCGACGACGTCTCGATCGCCTTCCGCGTCCCCGGCGAGGACAGCACCGCGAATCTCGGCCCGCCGGACATCCTCTTCTTCGCCCTCTTCCTCGCCGCGGCCGACCGCTTCGGCCTCCGCGTGGTCTGGACCTGGCTCTCGATGGTGGCGCTGCTCGGCGCGACGCTGATCGTCACGGCCACCACCGACGTCAGCGGCCTGCCCGCGCTGCCGGCGATCTGCATCGGCTTTCTGCTCCCGAACGCCGACATCCTCTGGACGGCGCTGCGCCGGGGCGGCCGCGCGCCCGGCCGGATCTACGGCCGGACGGACACGCAGTTCTACGACCTCGACGCGGACGTGATCGAGCGGACGCCGGCGAAGATCGTGCTGCTCACGCGCGACCGGCCGCCGGTGACGGCCGTCGTCGAAGGCACGTTCCCGGACGAGCCCGCGGGAGGCGACCCGATCCCGGCCGCGTCACGATCGGGGACGCAGAGCCGATCCCGGCGCTCGTCCACGACCTCCCACACGGCCTCGTCGTCGAGCCTCAGGACGAGATCTCGTCGTACCTCGCCGTCACCCACCCCGAGCAGCTCGCCGCCGACGAGGACAAGGTCGAGCGCCTGAAGCGCGAACGGCGCTAGCGTTCCGCCGATGGACGACCTCGACGGCCCCGTCCGGCGGGCGCTGCACGACGCGCGGCTCGACCTCTCGCTCGAGTTTCAGCGAGGGCCGGACGGCACGAAGCGCGGTGCGCTCCTGCTCGCGGATGCGAGCGGGGCGACGGTCGCGCGCGTGCCGCTCGAGAGCCCCGAGGCGATGAACGTCGCGCTTGCACGGCTCGTTCAGCTCGGCTTCGGCGACGTGTCGGCGCCGCCGCCGCTCCCGGAGGCCGAGACGAGCGTGCTCGTCGCGGGCGTCGACGGCTACCGGAAGGGCTGGGTCGCGGTCGCGCTCGACCCGAGCGGCGACGTCCAGGTCTCGACGCATCCGAGCTTCTCGGAGGTGCTCTCGTCGCAGGCGCGTGTGATCGCCGTCGACATTCCGATCGACCCGCCCGGCCTCGGCGTCCGCCCGGCCGACGCCGGCGCCCGCGCGTTCGTCGGCGGCAGCCGCGCGAGCAGCGTCTTCCCGACGCCGCCGCGAGCGGCGCTCGAGGCGCGGACCTTCGCCGAGGCGAACGAGATCGCTCGCACGATCACCGGCAAGGGCATCTCGCAGCAGGCCTTCGCGCTCGGACGGAAGATCCTCGAGGTGCACGCGCTCGCGGAAGTGGACGAGCGCGTGATCGAGATGCATCCGGAGGTCTCGTTCCGCGAGCTCGCGGGCGAGCCCGTGCTCGAGTCCAAGCACACCGCCGCCGGCCTGGCCCGGCGGCGCGAGCTGCTCGCCGCGGCGGGAGTCGTCCTGCCCGGCGCCGTTCCGGGCGTTCCGGAGGCGGACCTGCTCGACGCGGCGGCAGGCGCCTGGACGGCCGCTCGCTACGCCGAGGGGACGGCGCGCACCCTGCCGTCCGACCACGCTGGACGGCTCGGCGCGATCTGGCGTTAGGTCGGCGCGCTCGCGGGTCAGCAGCGAGACCGTCTCGACGTGCGGCGTGTGCGGGAACATGTCCACGGGCTTCGTGCGCACGAGCTCGTAGCCGTACTGCTCGCGCAGCACCTTCACGTCCGATGCGAGCGTCGTCGGGTTGCAGGAGATGTAGACGAGCTTCGGCGCGCCGAGCTCACCGGTCCGCCGTAGCGCCTTGCCGGCGAGACCGGCTCGCGGCGGGTCGACGACGACGACGTCGGGCGCTCCGGCGCGCTCGGCCAGCTCCTCGAGCACCTGGCCGACGTTGCCCGCGAAGAAGGCCGCGTTGCCGATCTGGTTCAGGTCGAGGTTCTCGAGCGCGCACGCGATCGACTCTTCGGAGATGTCGACGCCCCAGACGCTGAGCGCGTGGCGCGCCAGCGAGAGGCCGATCGTGCCGGTGCCGCAGTAGAGGTCGTAGACCGTCTCGGTGCCGGTCAGCCCGGCGTACTCGATCGCGAGCGCGTACAGCTTCTCCGCCATCTCCGTGTTCGTCTGCAGGAAGGCGTTCGGGCGGACGCGGAAGCGCTGGCCGAGCAGCTCCTCCTCGATCGCGTCGTCGCCCCAGAGCAGCGTCGAGGGGAGGTTCGTCACCTCCGAGGGCTGGTCGTTGATCGCCCAGTGGATCGACTTCACCTCGGGGAAGCGCCGCAGCACCTCGACGAAGTAGTCGCGCTCGAACTTCTCGCCGGGCGCGGTCACGAGCACGACCAGCACCTGGCCCGTGTTGCGCCCCTCGCGGTAGACGAGGTGGCGGAGGTAGCCGGTGTGCTCGGCCTGGTCGTACGCCTCGAGGTTCTCCTCGCGCGCCCAGTCGCGGACGGTGTTCCGGATCGCGTTGCCGAGGTCGGTCGTCAGCCAGCACTTCTCGATCTCGAGCACCTCGTCCCAGCGCCCCGCCTTGTGGAAGCCGAGCGCGGGTCCCGACGGCGTCTGCGTGAACGAGTACTCGAGCTTGTTGCGGTAGAAGAACTGCGACTCGGCCGGGAGGATCGGCTCGACGGGCGCGTCCGCGATGCCGCCGATCCGCTTGAGCGCGTCGCGCACCTGCTCCTCCTTCGCCGCCGCCTGCACCTCGTAGGCGAGGTCCTGGAAGCGGCAGCCGCCGCAGGCGGGGTAGTGCTCGCACGGCGCATCGACGCGACTCGGCGACGGCTCGAGCACGTCGACCGCGAGCGCCTCGGCGAAGCCGCGCTTCACCTTCGTCACGCGCGCGCGGACACGGTCGCCGGGCAGCCCGCGGCGGACGAAGACGACGAACCCGTTCAGGCGGGCGACGCCGTTGCCGCCGTACGCGAGCGAGTCGACCTGGAGCTCGACCTCGTCGTGCAGCTTTACGGGCGCGGCCATCGCCGGAGGGTACCGCTGCTACAGACCGTCGAGGAGGGTTCTCAGCGTGTTGCGCTGTGACGGCTCTGCGGCGCACGCGACGTTCCCGTCGACGACGAGTCCCTCCCGGCTCTGATCGGGCTCGGGGCTCGGCGTGACGAAGCACATGACAGCGTCGTTGTCGTCGTCGCCGTCCTCCTCCTCCGGGAAGGCGAAGACGACCGTCTCGTCGTCGTCGCACGAGCCACTCGCGTGATACCCCGCGCCGCGAAGGGCGTCGATCACCTCCTCGGCGGTGTGCGGAGCCGCGTTCCAGGTGCACGGTTGGGTCTCGCCCTCCTCCGTGAAGATCCCGTACTCCGAGACCTCCGCTGCAGCGGGAGCCTCCACCTCGACGGGCCGGCCGAAATCGAAGAACCGAACCGAAGCGATCACCCGACCGGCGCGCCCGTCCTCGGTGACGGGGATCGTGAGCTCGAGCCTGCGGAAGATGCCGCCCGGCCCCGCCCACGCCTGGAACGCCGTCGACTCGGATCGCGACTCGCGGATGTCCTGCTCGAGCTCCTCGCGTGCCGATCCCGTCGCGCGCCACCCGAAGAGCTCGAGCGTGGGGACGGTGCCGCGGTAGCGCGTCGTGGCGGCGCCGTCGATCGGCCCGCCAGGCCCCGTCACGACGTCTCGACCGTGCCGGGCGAGCGCATCCGCAGCGTGGTGCGGGTGCGAGAACGCACCGAACGGACCTGCGAGCACCTCCGCACCGGCGGTCGGCTCCTTCGTCCAGCCGCCGTCCGCGCCGTCGGAAGCCGCGAACCTGACGTATGTGTCCGGCCCGATCTGCCGTATCTCGCTCGACATTTCGTCGAAGGAGTAGCGAACGAAGCCGCGCTCGGCGACGGGATCAGCCGCCCCGTCGCCTTCGCCGTCACGTCGTCGAACAGGCCCTCCGACGTCAGCGTGATCTCGAAGCGATACGGATCCGACCTCGTCGCGGCTGCGACCTCGTCAAGCGACGGCGCGTCCTCGACCGCGGTCGCGCCGCAGCCCGAGAGCACAGCGGAAGCCAGTAACGCGGCGGCGAGCGCGAGACCCCTCACGCTCACATCGTGGTCGAGTCCCGGCCTACGTCAAGTCCCGGCGGAGCGTCCGCACGACGCCGGCAGCGCCGAGGAGGGCGATCCAACCGAGGGTGACGGCCAGCGCCGGCCCGTAGTCGAGCAGGTTGTCACCACCCGTGCCATCGGCGCCGTCGAGTGCGATGGAACGGGCAGGTACTCCGCCGCGCTCGTCGACGTCCACGAGCCCGACGAGGCCGACGAGGAGCGTCTCGACGAGGAAGATCCAGACGAGCGTGCCCACGAGCGCCGCGACCTGGTTGTGCACAACGGCGCCGATCGCGACGCCCGAGCAGCAGCCAGAGCACAACGCCGAGCACGGTCGAGGCCGCGCGCTCGGCGACGTCGCCGTTCGCGAGGTCGAGCTCTCCGCCGTCGATCGACGTCCAGATCGTGCGACGACGGCCACCACGAGGATCGCCAGGACGGCGAAGAGGATCGCGATAAGCACGCCCGCGATCGCCTTGCCGGCCAGCACCCGCTCGCGTCCGGGCGTGGCGAGCAGCGTCGGCGTGATCGTGCCGTGCCGGAACTCGGTGGTCACGATCGTGATCCCGAGGATGATCGCGAGCAGCGACGTGATCCCGATCAGGTCGACGAGCGCGAGCTGGAAGTCGTACCGCTGCGCTCGTGCGACCGAGCGGGAGCCGACCTCCGCCGCCGCCGCCGATGCCGACCAGGCCGACGAGCACGATCAGGTAGGCCCACCAGCCACGCGTCGTGCGGACCTTCAGCAGCTCGGACCGGACGAGCGCGGTCACTCTTCCGCCGCCTGGGTCGTCTCCCCGCCGGTCAGCTCGAGGAAGACTTCCTCGAGCGTTGCCTGCTCGACGCTCAGCTCGTGCAGCACGATCCCGTTCGCGGCCGCGAGCTCGCCGATCCGCTCGGCGGCACGCTCACGAGCAGCGCGCCGTCCTCGGACGTCGAGACCGTCACGCCCTCGGCGGCGAGGAGCGCGCGCAGGCGCTCCGCGTCGGGCGTCCGCACCCGGGTCGAGCCCGCTCGCGCCGGCGAGCACGTCGGCCATCGCCGCCTGCTGGATCAGCTTGCCCCGATGGATGATCACGACGCGGTCCGCGGTCTGCGCGACCTCGGAGAGCACGTGGCTCGAGACGAGGATCGTGCGACCCTCGGCGGCGAGCGCGCGCAGGAAATCGCGCAGCCACCTGATCCCGGCCGGGTCGAGCCCGTTCGCCGGCTCGTCGAGCACGAGCACCTCCGGATCGCCGAGCAGCGCGGTGGCGAGCCCGAGCCGCTGGCGCATTCCGAGCGAGTAGCCCTTCACGCGCCGCTTTGCGGCCGCGGTGAGATCGACGAGCGCGAGCACCTCCTCGACGCGCGAGGCGGGAAGTCCGCCCGCAGCGGCCTGCACGCGCAGGTGGTTCCGCCCGGAGCGGCCCGGGTGCACCTCGCTCGCCTCGAGCACGGCCCCGACCCGGTGCAGCGGCCGGTCGAGCTCGCGGTAGGGCACGCCGAGGACGGTCGCTCTGCCCGCGTCCGGATGCACGAGCCCGAGCACCGAGCGCAGCGTCGTCGACTTGCCGGCCCCGTTCGGCCCCAGGAAACCGGTGATCGTGCCCGGCTCGACCCGGAAGCTGAGCCCCGCGACCGCCTGCGTCTTGCCGAAGCGCTTGCTGAGCCCTTCGACCTCGATCAAGACAATGTGGTCACGTAGACGGTGCGCTCCCGTGGGCCGTCGAACTCGCAGAAGAAGATCCCCTGCCAGGTGCCGAGCGCGAGCGCGCCGTCCCGGATCGGCACGAGCACGCTCGACCCCATGAAGGCGGCGCGGATGTGCGTCGGCGCGTTCTCCTCGCCCTCCTCGACATGCTGCCAGGGCCAGTCCTCGGACACGATCCGCTCGAGCGCGATCTCGAAGTCGCGCGCGACTGCGGGATCGGCGTGCTCGTTGATCGTCACGCCCGCGGTGGTGTGCGGGACGTAGACGAGCGGCGGCCCCGGCGCCGTCGAGCTCGCCCAGCGCCGCGCACCAGCTCGGTGATGTCGACGAGCTGGCTCCGCTTCTGGGTTGTGACACTGAACTCGCGCACGGCGCGTATCCTAGGCAGCCGTGAACGACGGCACTCCCAGTGAGCGCGAGCTCGACGGCTATCGCACCGGCGCCGACCGCTTCATCGCGGAGCTGGACGAGGAGTACTACCTCCACTACGCCGGCCTGAAGCCGGAGTTCGAGCTGCGCCCGATCTACGAGCGCCACGCCGACCTGACCGACCTGAACACGATCCGGCGCATCGGCACCGCGGTCGACGGGAAGGGAGAATCTCGAGCTCTTCCGCTTCGGCTGCGAAGGCTTCCTCGGCGAGCTCACGCGCGAGCACGCGGAGAAGATCGCGGAGAGCGAGACGAAGCTCGAGACCCAGCACGAGGGCGAGGCGGTCGGGTACCGGATGCTGCCGCCGACGATCGCCAACACGGCCGATCGCGACACGCGGGCACGCCTCGAGGCGGCGCGGAACGACCTCACCGAGGAGCACCTGAACCCGCTCTACCTCGACGCCGTCCACACGACGCAGCGCGCGATGCCCGACCTGGGCGCGCCGACCTACTTCCACCTCTACCGCGACCGCTTCGGGTACGACCTCGAGGGCCTCGCGGCTCAGTGCCGGGCGTTTCTCGACTCGACCGAGCGGCTGTACGAGGACTCGATGGACCGCGTCCTCCGGGAACGCGTCGGGATCGGCCTCGCCGAGGCGGAGCGCTGGGACGTCCGCCGCTTCTTCCGCGGCTCCGGCTGGGACGATGCCTTCCCCGCCGACCGGATGCTGCCCGCGCTGCGCGGCACGCTCTCCGGCCTCGGGATCGATCTCGACTCGCAGGCCAACGTCCATCTCGACGTCGAGGAGCGCCCGACGAAGAGCCCGCGCGCGTTCTGCGCCCCGATCGAGATCCCGGACAAGGTGATGCTCGTGATCCAGCCGCAGGGCGGGCCGGACGACTGGTACGCGCTCTTCCACGAAGCCGGGTCATACCGAGCACTTCGCCTTCACCGACCCGAACCTGAGGATGGAGGAGAAGCGGCTCGGCGACAACGCGGTCACGGAGGGCTGGGCGATGCTCTTCGACCATCTGATCGACGACCGCGCCTGGCTCTCGAGCATGCTCAGCTTCCCGAAGCCCGACGTCTTCGCGGCCGAGGGAGCCGTGCAGCTGCTCTTCTACGTCCGCCGCTACTGCGCGAAGCTGCTCTACGAGATCGAGTTCCACGCGGCGCCCGACGTGACCCAGATGCGGAGCCGCTACGTCGAGCTCCTCGGCGACGCGCTCAAGGTCGAGCCGAGCCCGACGGACTACCTCGCCGACATCGACTCCGGCTACTACGTGACGTCGTACCTGCGCGCGTGGGCGTTCGCGGCTCAGATGACGAGCTTCATGCGCGAGGAGTTCGGCACCGACTGGTTCAAGCGGCGCGAGGCCGGCTCGCTGCTCGTCGAGCTGTGGGCGCTCGGGCAGAAGCCGAACGCGGACGAGCTGCTGAAGGACGTCACCGGCGCGGCGGTCGAGATGGAAGCCGTCGCCGAGCACGTCGCGCTCGGCGATCCCGACTCCCCGCCTAGAGCGGCGTCCGGCGTTCGTCGCGGCCGCGAGCGGAGCGTCGCGCCGGGCCGTCGCGGAGCCCGGCCTGGCCTTAGGCGCCGCCGGCAGCGCGCGCCGCTCGAGCGCGTTCACGCCCCCGCTCTCACGCGCGAGGTAGTCCTCGATCAGCATCACGTTGTCCCGCGAGCGCTCGACGACGGTCAGCAGCGCGCCCATCGACGAGACCTCCTCGCGCTGCTCCTGCAGGAACCAGTGCAGGAACTGCTCGCCGACCAGGTCGCCCTCGGTGCGCGCGAGCTTGGCGAGGTCGGAGATCTGCTCGGTCACGCGCTTCTCCTGCTCCAGCGCCAGCCGGACGGGCTCGACCACGTCGGCGAACGCCGTCTGCGGCTCGGCGACGCCCGGGATCGCGACGCGCTCGTCGGCGTCGAGCAGGTACTGGACGATCATCATCGCGTGGTTGCGCTCCTCGACCGCCTGGCGGTAGAAGTGCGCGGCGAGCCGCGGCAACGTCTGCGCGTCGTAGTGGACGGCGATCGCCGACGTACTGGTGCGAGGCCGCGTACTCGTGCCCGACCTGCGCGTTCAACCCGTCCGGGAAAGGCGGCCATACGGCGACTCTAACGGGATAGCATCGCGCCGTGCTGCCGCTCCGCGACAACGTTCCGACCCGGTCGCGGCCGCTCGTCACCTACGCGCTGATCCTCACCAACGTGCTCGTCTGGGTGCTCTATGAGCTTCCCGACCTGCAGGGCTCGGTCAACGAGCTGGCCTTCCATCCGTGCGAGGTCGAAGGCGCCTGCCCGACCATCGGGCAGTCCTGGCCGGTCACGGCCGTCACGTCGATGTTCCTGCACGGCGGCTGGGAGCACCTGCTCGGAAACATGCTCTTCCTCTGGATCTTCGGCAACAACGTCGAGGACGCGCTCGGCAGGGTCCGCTTTCTGTTTCTCTACCTCGTCGGCGGCCTCGCGGCGACGGCGCTGCAGACCTTCGTCACACTCGCGTTCGCGAGCGAGCTCGACGCGACGATCCCGAACATCGGCGCCAGCGGAGCGATCTCGGCCGTTCTCGGCGCCTACCTCGTGCTGCTCCCGCACGCGAAGGTGCTGACGCTGATCCTCTTCATCCTGCGCGAGATCCCCGCCGTGTTCTTCCTGCTCTTCTGGTTCGGCTTCCAGCTCCTGAATGGAGGCGCTCGCGCTCGCGCATCCCGAGGAAGGCGGCGGAATCGCGTTCTTCGCCCACGTCGGCGGCTTCGTGTTCGGCGCGCTGGCCGTGAAGCCGCTGCAACAGCGCCAACCGCTCACACCCACCTACTGATGACCTTCGAGGAGCACGTCGCCGCGGCGCTCGATTCCCTGCCGGCCCACCTGGCGGGCGCGCTCGACAACGTCGCGGTCGTGATCGAGGACGCGAACCGCGAGGAGCCCGACCTCTACGGGCTCTTCGACTGGCCCGAGTACATGCCCGCGAAGATCTCGATCTACCGGAGGCCGCTGGAAGAGGACTTCGAGGACCCGGCCGAGCTCGAGGAGCAGATCCGGATCACCGTCCTGCACGAGCTGGCGCACTACTTCGGCATGGACGAGGGCCGGATCTCGGACCTCGGCTACGAGTGATGCGCAGAATGTTGCGATTCCGTTCAGGGTCTTGGAGAGCTGGACTAAAACGCCCCAGGAACTCGTTTTCTAGAGACATGAGAACGATTCCTGAGATTCATGCGGAAATCGAGCGCCTGAGCGAGGAGCGCGGCGAGCTGTGGCAGCAGCTGTCGTACGGCCGGAAGCAGACGCTCGTGGACGAGATCAAGCACATCGACGAGCAGTTGCTGACGCTCTGGGACGAGCACCGCGCCGAGCGCGCGCGCATTCGCTTCGGCGAGCGCGATGAGATCGTGCGCCGGGCCCGCCAGGAAGAGCGCCTGGAGCGCGCCGCCTAGCTGAAGTACCATCAGGCCCGAATGGGTCTGAAAGGGCTGCGTGACCGCAACGACGAGCCCTCCGACGCAGAGTCGGAGCGTGAGGCGCTGCACCGACAACGGCTCGAGGCCGCGAACGAGCTGGCCACGCTCAAGCGGACGCTCTCGGAGCGCGTCGCGCAGGTGCAGCAGCGCGAGCGGGAGCTCGCCGACGCGCTCGCGCGCGTCGAGAAGCGCGAGCAGAAGCTCGACGCAACCGGCGAGCGCGGCTCGCGCCTCGACTCCGTTCGCCTTCGCCTGGCCGAGGCGAAGGAGGCCCGGGCGGCGCTCGACGCCCGCCGGCACGAGCTCGACGCGCGGGAACGAGCGCTCGCGGCACGCGAGAAAGAAAGTGTCTATCAGACACAAGCTTCCTCTTCGGAACCGCCGCCCGCGGTCCCTGACGAGCGCGACGCCGAGTTCGCGGAGCGGGCCGACGCACTCGACGCCCGTGAAAGGGCGCTCGACGAGGCGGCGAAAGCGCTGGAAAAGCGCGATTCCGTGCTCGCCGAGCGTGAGGTCGCGCTCGACGCGCGAACGGCGGCGGCTGACGCTCGGGCTGCCGCCACGCCGGAGCCCGACGTGGAGCCCGAGCGCGCAAGTGTCTATCAGACACAAAGTCCTGTCGACGCTCGCCGACGTCGAGGCGGAAGCTCGCCGAGTTGCGCGAGGCCGAGCAGGCGTTCGCGCGCACCCAACATGAGCTCGCCGCGCGCAGCGAGGCCCTGACCGAGCAGGAGGCGGCGCTGGCGAAGCGCGAGCGGGCGCTGGCGGCGGAGGAGACACCGGCCGTGTCACCCGAGCTCGAGATCCTCGAAGCGAGAATCCGGCGGCTGGAGCAGGGCGGGCGGCGCTCGCACACCGACGACACGCAGAGCTTCAGCGCCGGCCTCCGCGCCCTCCAGGAACGCGGCCTCCGCAGGCCGGACGAGCCTCTACACTAGAATTTCGGCGCGCAAGACCCCGGAAGGGGCGGCTTCGCCGCCCGAAGGGGGCATGGGGCGTTAGCTCAGCTGGGAGAGCGCCGCCTTTGCAAGGCGGAGGTCGCCGGTTCGATCCCGGCACGCTCCATTGGCCCGCAGACGCCGAATCCGCAAAAGCGGATCCGGCGTCGCGAAGACCCTGAAGAGGCCGGGCTTCGCGGCGGCAAGACACCGTCGGCGGCATTGCCCGCAGACGCCGAATCCGCAAGCGGATCCGGCGTCGCGAAGACCCTGAAGAGGCCGGGCTTCGCGGCGGCCCAGACACCGCAACTCGTTTTGACGGCTAGGACGGCTTGGCCGGCGGGTCGTCGCGCCGGTCGGTGCCGGCGGCGCGCGCCTCGTCCTCGGGCGCTTCCATCGTCCGCCGGAGTCCTCGCGCGGATCGACGTCGCTGACGGTGTCCTTCAGCTCGCGGACACTGCGCCCGAGCTGCCGCCCGATCAGCGGCACCCGCTTCGCGCCGAACAGCAGCAGCAGGACGAGACCGAGCACGATCAGCTCCCAGTGGCCCGGCATGCGGCCCAATATAGATGCTGCAGATCAGCCAAAAGGATGACGTCGAATCGTCGTCACGGCTGATGCCCCGGGCCGCGATCCGCGCCGTAGTCTCGCTGCATGAGACGCCGACGCCTGAGCTTCTTCCTGCTTGCCCTGTTGCTGCTCGTGCTCGCGATCGGCGGCTGGGCCGTCGAGGGCGCCCGCTGGGCGCTCACCGGTCGACGCGCCCGCATCGCCACGGCATGATGAAAGGGTCATGGACGTGACCCTCGCCGACGAATCGCTTTCCGGCTCCTGGCTGTCGACCCGGCTCGGGGTCGGCACGCAGCGGCTCGACGCGATGCGCCGCGCCGGCGAGCTGCTCGGCGTCCGCCGCCCCGGCGGCCACGACTTCCTCTACCCCGGCTGGCAGTTCGCCCCGGACGGGAAGCCGCGGCCGGTGATCCGGCAGCTCGTGACGTCGGCTCGCGGCGCCGGGATGAGCGACGAGCGCCTCTACGAGGTGCTCGCGGCGCGCACCGGGATCTCGGGCGACGCCCGCCTCGCGGACGCGCTGCGCGAGGGCCGGGACGACTACGTGCTCTCGGTCGTCCGTTCATCCACCTAATGCGTTCCTCAGCGGCTCCTGGCGCGTCGCTCGCGGTGCGTAGCCCGGTGGAACAGTACGAACGTACGGGCCGCCGGGCGAAGCGCCGCGAGCGACGCGAGGCTACGCCGGAGGCCGGCTCCGCCGGCCGCGAGGCGCAGCCGGCCAGGAGTCGCGAGGTGGCCCTCGTCTCGCTGAACGCCGTGCGCAAGTCGTTCGGGAGCAGAACCGTGCTCGACGGCCTCGACTTCGCGATCGAGCCGCGCGCCCGCGTGGGCGTCGTCGGCGCGAACGGCTCGGGCAAGTCGACGATGCTGAGGCTGATCGCCGGGCTCGAGGAGCCCGACGCCGGCACGTCGGTGCGGCGGCGCGGCATCGTCGTCTCCTTCCTCCCCCAGCATCCGCTCGGCGACGAGCGAAACGCGCTCGAGACCGTCCGCGCGGCCCGTCCCGATCTCGACGAGCTCGACCGCGACCTGCATCGCGTGGCCGAGCAGCTGGCCTCGCCCGAGCTCGCGTCCGACCTCGACCGGATGTCGCGCGTGCTTCGCCGCCAGGAGGAGCTGGTCGAGCGCTGGGAAGCGGCCGGCGGGCCGAGCATCGACGGCCGGGCGCGCGCGATGCTGCTCGACCTCGGGATCGAGGAAGCCGACCTGACGCTGCCGACGAGTGCGCTCTCGGGCGGCCAGCGCAAGCTGATCGCGCTGGCAGCGTGCCTCGCGCAGGATCCGGACGTGCTGCTGCTCGACGAGCCGGAGGCGCACCTCGACGCCGTCGGCCGCTCGCTGCTCGAGCGCCTGCTCGCCACCTTCGACGGCGCCGCCGTGGCCGTGTCGCACGACCGCTACCTGCTCGACGAGACGGTCAGCCAGATCGCGGAGCTGAACCGCGGCCGGATCCGCATGTGGCCCGGGAACTACTCCGCCTACACGCTCGCCCGCGAGCTGGAGCTGCAGCGCCAGCAACAGCAGTTCGTCACCCAGCAGAAGGAGATCGAGCGGCTCGAGGCGGCGATCCGCCGCTTCAAGGACTGGGCGCATCGCGTCGTCGACGAGCGCCACATCAAGCAGGCGCGCAACAAGCAGCGCCAGATCGACCGGATGGACAAGGTCGAGCGCCCGGTGCTCGAGCGTCGCAAGATCGCGCTGCGCCTGCACCCGCACGTAGCGCGGCGGGCAGCGCGTGTTCGAGCTCCGTCACGTCGGGATGCAGTTCGGCGAGGACGTCGTGCTCGCGGACGTCGAGCTGACCGTCGTCCACGGCGAGCGGGTGGGCTTCGTCGGCGCGAACGGCGCCGGCAAGAGCGTCCTCCTCAAGACGGTCGTCGGCGAGCTCGAGCCGACCGAGGGCGAGGTCTGGGTCGGCCCCTCGATCAGGATCGGCTACCTGGCGCAGGACCAGGAGACGCTCGATCCCGAGTCGAGCCCGCTCGAGACGGTCCGGCTCGCGCACCGCTGCTCCGAGGGCGAGGCGGTCTCGCTGCTGATGAAGTTCCTCTTCCCGTACGAGCAGGTGCGGCGCGCGAACAAGCTCCTCTCCGGCGGCGAGCGGACGCGGCTGCAGCTCCTCCTGCTGATGCTGCAGCAGCCCGAACCTGCTCGTGCTCGACGAGCCGACGAACCATCTCGACATCGACTCGGTCGAGGCGCTCGAGGCCGCGTTGGAGGAGTTCGAGGGCACGGTCTGCGTGATCTCGCACGACCGCTACTTCCTCGATCGGATCGTCGATCGGATCGTCGAGGTCGGCGACGGCGAGGCGCGCTCGTACGAGGGCAGCTGGTCGGACTGGTACGAGCGCTCGGGCAGCGCCGCGCCGGTCGGCTGAGCCTGTTAGCGTCGCGCCCGCCGCGCTCCATCGACCAGAGGGGGATTGTCCCATGCTGTCGCCGCGCGTCCTACTTGTCACGTTGCTCGTCTCACTCGCCCTGCCGTCGCTCGCGCAGGCGGCGGATTCAGCCGAGCTACGACCTGTCCACGCCCGACGGAAGCCCGTTCCCGAGCGACCGCTGGACGGCGGTCGACTGGTCGCAGCGAACCGGCGTGCGCGTCGACCTGCCGAAGCCCGACTGCACGGTGCGGCCCTCCGACTGCGCCGATATCGACGTCCTCAACATGCTCGACGGCTTCAACGTCCAGCCGCGGATCTCGATCCCCTTCACGGGCCCGATCGACCCGAGCAGCGTCTCCAGCTCCTCGGTCTTCCTGATCCGGATCCCCGACCATGCGATCACCGGGATCAACCAGATCGCGTGGGAGCCGGCCGCCGACACGCTCCACGTCGAGTCCGACCAGCTGCTGCGGCAGAACACGACCTACATCCTCGTCGTCACGAACCGCGTCCGCGACGCGAACGGCCAGCCGATCGAATCGGCGCCGTTCCGCAGCGACCTCCACCACAACATGTCCGAGCTCGTGCGCGGCCTGCCCGCCACGTTGCGGCTCGCGGACGTCGCCGTGGCGACCGTGTTCACGACACAGAGCGTGACGCCGCAGCTCGAGCAGGTGCGAGCGCAGATCAAGGCGTCGACCCCGGCCGCCGCGGACTTCGTGCTCGGAGCCGGCGGCGTGCGCACCGTGTTCCCGCTCTCGAGCATCAGCTCGATCCTCTTCTCACGCCAGACCGGCACTGCACCGACGTTCCAGGTCTCCCCGACGGGGACGCCGTTCCTGTCGCTCTATCCCGGCAGCGTCGGCACCGTCGCGTTCGGCTCCTACGACTCGCCGGACTACGAGACGCCGTCGAAGGTGATCCCGCCGACGGGATCGCACGGCTCCACCGCGTCCAGGGGACGAACCGGCTCTACTTCAACCTCTTCCTCCCCGCCGGCACGGCGCCCGCCGGCGGCTGGCCGGTCGCGATCTTCGGCCACGGCTTCGGCGACAACAAGAACTCGAGCCCGTTCGTCGTCGCGTCGTCGCTGGCGCGGCGCGGCATCGCCACGATCGCGATCAACGTCGTCGGCCACGGCGGCGGCGCCGCTCGGCACGTTGATCGTCAACCGCACCGCCGGCGCGCCGGTCGTCCTCCCCGCCGGCGGCCGCGGGATCAACCAGGACGGCAACACGACGATCGACTCGACCGAGGGCGTCAACGCGGCCCCGCCACAGACGCTGATCGGCAGCCGCGACGGCCTCCGGCAGACGGTGATCGACCTGATGCAGCTCGTCCGCGAGATCGAGGTCGGGATGGACGTCGACGGCGACGGCACGCGCGACCTCGACCCGGCGCGGATCTCGTACTTCGGCCAGTCGTTCGGCGGCATCTACGGCACGAAGTTCCTCGCCGTCGAGCCGAACGTCAGGCTCGGCGTGCCGAACGTCCCGGGTGGCGCGATCATCGAGATCGCACGGCTCAGCCCAGCGTTCCGCCGCTCGTGACGCTCAGCCTGCTCGGACGCACACCGCCGTTGACCAACCTGCCGGGCTTCGCGTTCAACGAGAACATGCCGCTTCGCAACCTCCCTCCCCTCGTCGACACCGTCCCGGGCGCGTCGGCGATCCAGCAGGTGCTCGAGTGGACGGAGTGGGCGTCGCAGTCGGGCAACCCGGCCGCGTACGCGCCGCACCTCCGTGCCTCCCCGCTGGCCGAGGTTCCGGCGAAGTCGATCATCCTCCAGTACGCCCGCGGCGACCAGACCGTGCCGAACCCGACCACCTCGGCGATCATCAGGGCAGGCGGGCTCCAGGACCGGACAACGCTCTTCCGCAACGACCTCGCGTTCGCGGCCGATCCGACGTTCCCGACGAACCCACACACGTTCCTGACCCGGATCCCCGGCCTGACCACGTCCGCGGGCGCGGCGGCCGTCGCGCTGGCCGGACAGGATCAGATTGCGCAGTTCTTCGCGTCGGGCGGCACGCTCGTGATCGACCCGGACGGAGCAGGCCCGCTCTTCGAGACGCCGATCGCAGGCGCGCCACCGGAGGACCTGGCCTTCATCCCGTAGCCGTAGGGTTCCGGCGTGCGTGAGCTGCTGGAACTGCTGGAAGCGGGGCCAAGCAACAGTCTGTTGCTTGGCCTCGCCTGGCTCGCCGGGCGGGAGGTCGAGCTCGAACCGGACGAGGTGAAGGCGGCGACGCGCCGCGCCGAGCTGCTGCTCGCGACCGGCGGCGACCCGCGCCGCGAGCTCGAGCTCGACGGCCGCGCCGTCTCGTCGATGGCGGAGGATCTCGACGATCCCGGGGCGCGCGACCGGCTCGAGGACGCGCTGGCCCGGCTCACCGCCGACTCGGAGGGGTTGGCGGCGGTGAGCGACGGGCTGGCGCGGCTGCGGTGCGCAGCCTGACCTCGCCTGGCGGAGCTACGCTGGCGCGCTGCTCGCCGAGGCGATCGGGGAGGACTGAGGCTCGGACGGCTCGAGCTCGCACATCCGTCCGACCGAGCGGATCGGCGAGACGAGGATCGGGACGACGGCGAGGAGGCCGCCGACGACGCCGACGACGATCGTCTCGCGCAGGCCGATCGTCGACGCGAGCGCGCCGCCGGTGAAGCCGCCGAGCGGCACGACGCCCCAGACGACGAAGCGCCGCGACGCGTTCGCACGGCCGAGGATCCGGTCGGGCGTGATCGCCTGGATCAGGCTGATCGCGGTGACGTTGAAGAGGATGCCGCCGAAGCCGACACCAGCATGCTCGCGACGATGAACGGCATCGCGCGTCCTGAGCGGCGCGACGGCGATCAGCAGCGTGCCGGGGCCGAAGAGGCAGCGACGCGAGCAGGATCGTCCTCCCGACGCCGAGCCGCGTCGCCGATCCGGCTTCGCGCTCGTGACGGCCGCGAGCGAGCGCGCCGACGCTGCCGAGGGCGAGCACGATCCCGATCGTGGCCGCGGTCAGGTCGAGCTCGCGCACGGCGTAGACGAGCAGGATCGAGAAGACGACCTGCCCGAAGAAGTTCGAGATCGCGACCGCGGCGACGATCGCGCGCTGGTACGCGTTACCGGAAGACGTAGCCGAGCCCTTCCCGAGCTCAGCGCGCAGCGAACGCCGCTCGTCACGCGCGGCGACCTCCTCGGCGTGCGGATCCGCCCAGCAGGAGCGCGGAGACGAGATAGCTGACCGCGTCGACGAGCGATTGCGACCGGCGCGGTCAGCGCCGACGACGAGCCGCCCGCCGAGTGCCGGGGCCGCCGACTTCGCGACCGACCGGCTCGTCTCGAGCTTCGAGTTCGCCTCGACGAGCTCCTCGCGCCCGACGAGCGCGGAAGGTAGCTGGTAGGCGACGTCGAAGAAGACGGTGCAGACGCCGACGACGAAGCCGACGACGTAGAGCTGCCAGATCGTCAGCGCACCGAGCCAGTAGGCGACCGGCACCGAGAGCGAGCGCGGCGGCGCGGCCGAGGTTCGCCGAGGATCAGGATCGGCTGGCGCCGCAGCCGGTCGACCCAGACCCCGGCCGGCAGCGTGAAGAGGAGGAAGGGCAGGAACTCGACGCTCGTCAGGGCCGCGACGCGGAACGCGCTCTCCTCGAGCGCGAGGATCGCGACGAGCGGGAGCGCCAGCAGCGTGACCTGCGTGCCGAACTGGCTGATCGTCTCCGCGCCCCAGAGCGAGAGGAAGTCGCGGTGCCGCCAAAGACCGCCGGGCCGTCGCATCTCTACGCGACGGCCTCGGCTGCGCGCGTGATCCGCACGTCGCCGCTGACGGTGCGGACGCGAAGGCTCGCCTCCGGCCCGTCCGCGCGCGACGGCGTGTCGCTGACGTCGAGCTCCGAGCCGACCGAGCCGCTCACCGAGCTGACGTCGAGCCGGACGCGAAGCCCGCGGCGCATCGCGACCACGACGTCGCCGGAGACGGCCTTCAACCCCACCTCGCCCGGACCGGCGGCCCGCACCATCAGGTCGCCGGAGACGGTGCCGACGGTGAGGTCGCCGTAGACCTCGCCGAGGACGACGTCGCCCGAGACGGAGTTGACGGCGAGCCCGCTCATGGCGGTACGCAGGCCGAGGTCGCCGGAGACGGTGTTCAGGCTCGCGAGGCCGTCGACGTGCTCGACGCGGACGTCGCCGCTGGCGCTCTTCGCCTCGAGCGCACCCTGGACGCGGTCGAGCCGGAGGTCGCCGGACGCCGTCCGGAGCCACGCGTCGCCGAGCGTGCCGCTGACGCGGACGTCGGCCGAGGCGGTGTCGCACTCGAGATCCGAGCCGTCCGGGCAGGTGATCCGGACGCTGACCTTCGCCGAGCCGACGCCCCAGTTGCCGATCGAGATCGTCCAGCTGCGGCCTTCGAGCTCGACGAAGACCTCGTCGCCGCGGGCGCCGACGTTGGCCTTCTCGATCGCGTGCCGGGTCGCCTCCGAGTCGTTCAGCGGCACGAGCTCGACGGTGGTCTCGGCGACGTCCGCGGTCTCGACCTGGACGTCGCCGGCGGGATTGCGGACCTTCAGGCGGGCGCGCTCGGTGGGGAAGCTAGGCATGCCGCTTCCCCCGGCGCCGGCGGGTCGGCCTCACGATGCGGTCGTCGTGGACCGGGACGTGCGGCGCGCAGTAGTCGGGGACGAGCAGGACGCCTGCGCCGTACGGGATCGGGTGGAGGCGGGACATGTGAGCTCCTTTCAGCTCTCTGCGAAGCCGGTCAGGCGCCGGCCCGCGCGGACGGAACGGGTCTCGAGGCCGCGCGCAAGCGCGCGCACGATCCACGAGTTGACGGAGAGGCTCTCGCGTGCGGCGGCAAGCTCGACCTGCGCCTTGAGCGAGTCGGAGATGCGGAGCGTGATGCGGGCGGTGAGGGCGTCGTCGGGGGACGCGGCGGCCGGCTCGGCCTCCTCGTCCTCGACGTAGACGAGCTCGGGCTCGCGGCCGGCGAGGCGCACCTCGACCCGGCCCGGAACCTGCGAGTTGAGCGACAGCGCGACCTCGCTGAGGAGGTCGAGCAGCCGCAGCTGGAGCGACGACTCGAGCGCCTGCGCGAGTCGCCGCCCGGCTTCCTGAGCGGCCTCGCCTCCGGCCAGTGCGGCCGCGTTCGCGAGGTCCTCCTGAAGCGCCTGGACATACGGTGCCATCTGCATGACGCGACTATGACATCATTTTGATGTCGTGTCAAGTCGGAATGACATCGTCGCTGATGTCGGTCTGCACACGGCTGATAGCGTCGGTGGCAGCCCGATGGACCACGTTGACCCGCCCGATCTCGCCCTCCGGCCGACGCTTCGTCGGCTTTTCCCGCTCTGGTGGGAGCAGCGCCGCCTGGTCGGCCTCGGCCTGACGTTCGCGCTTGCCTTCACGGCGCTCTCGATCACGATCCCGATCCTGATCCAGCGGGTCGTCGACGACGCGATCGTCGGCTCGCAGGACGAGCTGCTGCTGCCCTACCTCGCCGCCATCCTCGTGCTCGCGGCGCTGCGCTTCGTCGTCAACTTCTGCCGCCGCTTCGCGACCGCCCGGGTCGGGATCGCCGTCGAGGCGAGGCTGCGCGGGATGCTCTACCACGCGTACCTCACCTATCCGCGCGCCTTCTTCGACCGGCACGCGACGGGCGAGGTGATCTCGCGCGCGACGAACGACATCTATCCCGTCCGCTACTTCATCGGCTGGGGCGTCGTCCAGGGCGTCCAGAGCGCGATGATGATCACCGGGGCGGCGATCGTGCTCACGGCCGTGAACGCGCGCCTGGCGCTGTACGCCGCGCTGGCGATGCCGCCGATCGCGATCCTGACGTTCGTCTTCGCCCACAGGCTCTTCCCGATCTCGCGGCTCGTCCAGGCGCGGAAGGGCAACCTCGCCGAGGCGACCGACGAGGCCGTCGTCGGGATCGAGATGGTGCAGGCGTTCGGCCGCGAGGACGACGTGCGGACGCGCTTCCTCGGTCGCGCCGAGGCGGTCCGGCACGAGACGATGCGCGCCGCCTCGGTGGAGGCGCACTACCTGCCCGGCCTCCTCTTCCTGCCCTCGCTCGGGATCGCCGCCGTGCTCCTCTTCGGCGGCCGCGACGTGATCGCAGGCGAGTTGACGATCGGCGAGTTCATGCTCTTCATCTCGCTCCTGCTCATGCTCGTCTGGCCGCTGGAGGCGCTCGGCTGGATCATCAACCTCGGCCAGCGCGCGGTCGCGTCGGCCGGGCGCAGCTTCGCCTGGCTCGACGGGATCGAGCCGCTGCCCGAGCCGGCCGAGCCGAGGACGCTCCCGGAGGGGCCGCTGCGCGTCGACTTCGAGGCCGTCCACTTCGCCTACGGCACCGAGGCCGAGGTGCTGCGCGGCGTCGACCTCGCCGTCGCGCCGGGCGAGATCGTCGCCGTCTGCGGCCCGACCGGTGCCGGCAAGACGACGCTGCTCAACCTGCTTCCCCGCTTCTACGACCCCACCGGCGGCCGCGTGCTCGTCGGCGGCGTGGACACGCGCGACGTCCCGGTCGCGGGAGCTGCGCGACTGCGGTCGCGCTCGTGACGCAGCGGCCGGTGCTCTTCTCCGTCCTCCTGCGCGAGAACCTGCTCTCGGCACGGCCGGACGCCGACTGGGACGACGTGCTCGCCGCCTGCGACGCCGCCGGCGTCTCCGCCTTCGTCGACGACCTGCCCGAGGGCTACGACACCCTGATCGGCGAGCGCGGCGTCAATCTCTCGGGCGGACAGCGGCAGCGCGTCGCGCTCGCACGGGCCTTGCTCGCCGGCGCGCGCGTGCTCGTGCTCGACGACCCGATGTCGGCCGTCGACACCGAGACGGAGCGGCTGCTCGTCGAGAACCTCCGCCCGGCGGTCGCCGGCCGGACCGTGCTCGTCGCGACGCAGCGGCTCTCGACGATCGGCGTCGCCGATCGCGCCGTCGTCCTCGACGAGGGCCGCATCGTCGAGCAGGGCCGGCCGGCCGCGCTGCTCGCCGCCGGCGGCCTCTTCACCGCGCTCTTCGGGGACGAGTCCGTTGCCGCGTAAGCACCACACCGGGCTCTCGCGCCTGCATCCCCTACGCCGCCGAGCGCAAGGGCCAGATGACGCTGATCGCCATCCTCGCCGCTCTCTCGGCCGCGGCGCCCGTCGCCGGCTGGCTGCTCGTCGAGGATGCGACCAACAACGGCATCCGCGCCGGCGACGAGGGACGGCTCACGCTCGCAGTGCTCGCGTACGTCGGCGTCAACGCCGCCGCGTGGGTACTCGGAACGCTGACCTGGCTCGGGCTCGCGAGCATCGGGCAGCGGATCGTGCTCGAGCTGCGGCGCGACCTCTTCAATCACCTCACGTCGCTGTCGCTGCGCTACTTCTCGCAGCAGAAAGCGGGCTGGATCATCTCGCGGCTGAACAGCGACGTCGACGCGCTCTCCGACGTGCTCAACCAGGGACTGACGACGCTCGTCGTCAACACGCTCACGCTCGTGGCCGCGGTCGGCGGCCTGTTCCTGCTCGACTGGCGGCTCGGGCTGGTCGCGCTGTGCATCCTGCCGCCCGGCGATCGTGATCACACGCTGGTTCCAGCGTGTCTCCCACGTCGCCGCCGCGGACGTGCGAACGAGGATCGCGATCGTGACGGCGCAGCTGGCGGAGTCGGTCGCCGGGATGGCGGTGATCCAGGCGTTCAACCGCGAGCGGGCCTTCCAGGCCGAGTTCGACGGGCTGAACGAGGAGAACCGGATCGCGAACGTGCACGTGCAGAAGATCTACTCCGTCTTCTTCCCGGCGATCGAGCTGCTCGGGGCGATCGCCACGGCAGCGGTGCTCTTCGCCGGGGCGCAGTTCATCGGCGGCGGCTCGATGGAGATCGGGACGCTGATCGCCGCCGTCGGGCTGCTCGCGCTCGTCTTCCAGCCGCTGCAGGAGCTCTCGGAGCTGTACGGCCAGGTGCAGGCGGCGAGCGCGGCGATGGACAAGATCAGCTCCGTGCTCGATGCCGAGATCGACGTCGCCGACAAGCCCGGCGCCCGCCGGCTCGGCAGGATCGACGGCCGGCTCGAGCTCGACCGTGTCACCTTCGCGTACGGCAAGGAGCCGGTGCTGCACGAGATCGAGATCTCGGTGCCGCCGGGCGGCTGCATCGCGCTCGTGGGCGAGTCCGGCGGCGGCAAGTCGACGACCGCGAAGCTGATCGCCCGCTTCTACGACCCCGACGAGGGCGCCGTCCGCGTCGACGGGACCGACCTCCGCGACGTCGAGCTCGTCGGCTACCGCCGCCAGCTCGGCGTCGTGCTGCAGGATCCGTTCCTCTTCAGCGGCACGATCGCGGACAACATCCGCTTCGCCAGGCCGGACGCATCGGACGAGGACGTGCGCGCGACCGCGGCGGCGGTCGGCGTCGACCGGGTCGCGGCGCGGCTCGACCACGGCCTCGACCACGTCGTCCGCGAGGGCGGCGCGGGCCTCTCGGCGGGCGAGCGGCAGCTGATCTCGATCGCTCGGGCGCTGCTGGCCGACCCGCGCATCCTGATCCTCGACGAGGCGACCTCGAACATCGACCGGCCGACCGAGATCGTGATCGAGAAGGCGTTCGACCGGCTGCTGGCGGGCCGGACGTCGATCATCATCGCCCACCGCCTCGCGACCGTCCGCCGCGCCGACGAGATCCTCGTGCTCGAGCACGGCCGGATCGTCCAGCGCGGGACCGAACGCGAGCTGATGGGCCAGGACGGCCCCTTCCGCCGCCTGGCCCACCAACTCGTCGAAGACTCGCTCCCGGCGGCCTAGCGCAGTCTTCTCGAGGTACGTGAGCTCGGAGCCGCGGCACATCATCCTCACGCGGTCGCCGACTGCGGGAGGCCGCCGCCGGCTGCGGCGAGACCGTCGGCACCGAGCACGTCATCGAGCCCGCCTCGCCCTGGACCGTCACGGACGCGCGCGACAGCGCCGGATGACGCCGGAGATCTGCACCTCTTCACCCGCCGGCTTGTCGGCCGGCTGGGAACGCTCGATCGCGGCGAGCATGCCGCCGGCGCACCGGATCCTGACCTTGTCGACGACGGTGAGGCCTTCGAGCTGCCCTGTTTCTCCTCCGGAACGCGGCACGCGAGCCGGCCTTCGGAGGACTGGACGACGATCGCCGCCGTGTCGAGCTCGACGTCGGGCCCGACGCCTCACGCTGGTCGACGGCCGGCTCCTCGGCTGCTTGGCGCTGCCAGCCGCGCGATGGCGACGAGCTCGCCCGGCGGCCGCGGTGCGGACGAAGCATCCGCACCTGGTCGCCGACCTCGAGCGCTCGCTGCCGGCCGCGCTCGGACCGCACAGGTCAGGATCGCGTCGCCGACGGGTCCTCGCGCGCACCGACGCGACGGCTGACGATCGGGCCGAGAGATCTTCAGTCACGCCCTTCGCCGCGCGTCGCCGGCGCGACGCGCTCGACAGCGCCAGGCGAGTGAGCAGAACTTCCGCGTGTCGCTCGTCGTGCGAGACACGTGACGTCTGGAAATCGGGCCGTCAAGGCGGCGGGACGAGCGCGGCGAGCGGCGCGAGGGAGCGCCGCGAGGCCGGCTCCGCCGGCCGGGCAGGCGTCGCCGGCGCTGGGGCTAGTCGCCCCAGTCGAAGTCGCGGGACTTCGACCAGAGACCGGAGTCCTCGGACGTCTCGCCGCCTGGGGTGACGTGCTCGACGGACTCCTCGCCCGGCCAGGTCAGCGGGATCGAGTCGAGCGACGACCGGCTCGTCGCCGTCCATCGTCTCCTCGAGACGGGCCTGCTCCTCGGTCTTGAAGAGCGGGTGGTTGTTGAACGGATCGTCGATGCGATAGCCCTCGAGCGGCATCGCGGGCTCGAGCTCGGCGTTACGGCGCTTCAGCTCGAGATGGTCCTGGATCACGCGGGCAAACAGCGAAGGGGTCTCAACCGGCATATGGGTCTCCGTGATGGGGGTCAGGAACGGTCGAACGAAAGGTCGCAGTCTAGCGCACGTCCCGGAAAATTCACCTGCTCTCGCCGCTTTTGCTACAAGCGCGTCACCGGATCCGTCCCGGCGTAGACACGATCCTTGCCGGCTCGCTTCGCCCGGTAGAGGGCCTCGTCGGCCGCCTCGACGAGCTGCTGCACCGTCGTGGTCGCGTTCGAGGTCGCGACTCCGAAGCTCGCGGTGACGTGGAGCGGCGCGCCGTCGACCGAGAGGATCTCCCGCTCGGCGAGCGCGGCTCTGATCCGCTCGGCGACCTGCGCCGCACCCTCGAGGTCGGTCCCGGGCAGGATCACCGCGAACTCCTCCCCGCCCCAGCGCGCAGCGGTGTCGATCTCGCGGACGTTCTCGCGCAGCGTCTCGGCGAGGTCGCGCAGCACGACGTCGCCGGTCGGGTGCCCGAACCTGTCGTTCACGGCCTTGAAGTCGTCGACGTCGGCGAGAATCAGCCCGACCGGTCCACCGAACCGCTCGGTGCGCGCGATCTCGCTCGCGAGCGCCTCGTCGGCCTGGCGCCGGTTTGCGAGGCCGGTGAGCCCGTCGACGAGCGCCTGCCGCTCGACCATCCGGTGCAGCCGCGCGTTCTCGAGCGCGACGACCGCCTGGCCCGGCGAGCGATCGCAGCGGTCATCCGCTCCTCGGCGTCGAAGCTCGTCCCCGACGAGCAGCAGGCGGCCGAAGCTGCGGCGGCCGCTCGTCAGCTCGAAGTCGAGCCGCTCGCCGCCGGCGCCGACGTTGCCGGTCTCGACGTACGAGCCGTCCTCGGCGATGACGACGCCGCCGTCCGCCTGCGTCGCCTCGACCGCGGATTCGACGATCACGCGGCGGAGCTGCTCGGGGTCGAGCGCCGAGGCCAGCGCGTCGCCGAAGCGCGCATTCGCCTCGCGCAGCCGGCGGCGCTCGTCCTCCAGGTCCTCGAGCCGCCCTTCGAGCTGGCTGGCCATCTGGTTGAAGGCGCGTCCGAGCTGCGCGAACTCGTCCCGTCCGCGACATCGCACGCGCTCCTCGAGCCGACCGGCTGCGATCGAGTGTGCAGCGTCGGCGAGCCGACCGAGCGCGCCGACGATCGAGCGGCCCCGCCAGGTACGCGACGCACGCGATCAGGAGCAGCGAGCCGAGCAAGCCGATCAGCAGGCGCCCGAGCACGCTCCGCTTCTCGGACGCGATCACCGAGCTGGGCGTGACCGCGGCCAGCATCAACGTGCTCTCCGGCACGCAGCCGCGAGCCGATCGCGCGATACTCGTGGTCGCCGATCAACGAGGTCTCGACCCGTCCCGGGCGAGCTCGGGTCGAGCCGGCGACATCGGGCATCGAGGCGGCGTCGACCTGCCGCTGCTCGTCGACGAAGACGAGCTCGTCCGGCGTGGAGAGGCCGGAGCGCGTGTGCAGCCGCTCGGCGAGCTGCCGCGTCAGCGGCACCGACGCGATGATCAGTGCGGAGCGGTCGCCCGGACCGACGAGAGCGACGGTCGTCTCGGCCGCGCTGGCAGGGACCCGCCCGACCGCGAAGCCGTCGGGCGTCTCGACCCGCAGCGGCGGCGACGTCGGGCAGCAGCCTTCTGATCGCCGCCCGATCACGGCTCGCGAGTGCTGCCTGGAACTCCGGGTCGCGGCCGAGGCGCTGCGCGGCCGCTTCCGCGTTCTGGCGCTCGTCCTCGAAGGCGGCCAGCGCGGCGTTGAGCCCGGCTTCGAGACGATCGTCGACGCTGCTGGTGACGCTGCGCTCGGCGACGGCGCTGAAACCCCAGAATGCCGCCGCGAGCGGCACGACCGACAGCGCCAGGAAGGTGCCGACCAGCTTGATCTTGAAGCTCCCCAGCATGTTCGCCCTTCAGTTCCCCGACTCGCTGCCGATAAGTCCCCTGTAGGTGTTTTCGGCAGGGAGGGGGAGTTCCATGAGACTGATGTGTGCGCGCGCGCTCACGGTAGCGCTCGCGATACTGGGCGGGGCAGCCGCAATGGCCTTTCCGAAGTGCTGATCATCGCCGAGGCGGTGCCGGAAGCCGGGCCGCCCGCGATCTCCGAACGGACGCCGTCCGCCGTGACGGTGATCCGCGTCGCGCCTTCGCTGCCGTGCGCGCCCGCGCCCGGCAGCGCCGCGCCGCGTCGTGGCGAAGCCCCGTCCTGTCACGTCAGCTCCGATCCGCCTCGCCGTCGTCTCGACGCCGACGCCCGCCCCGGCGGCTCCTGCCCGCCCGGCTCCCGCGGCCCACGCCGCAGCCGGCGAAGCCTCGCACCGCTCCCACGCCGGCGCCCACCCCGCGCCCCGCCCCGACCCCCGCACCTACGCCCGCTCCCGCGCCAGTCCCCACGCCCGCTCCCGTTCCCGCGCCCACGCCCGGCCCGGCCGAGGCGCCGGCGGCCGCCCCGGAGCCGGCGCCGCGGCCGCTCGCCACCGTCGTCGAGGTCGAGGTCGAGGTCGAGGTCGAGTGGTCGAGGTCGAGGGCAAGAAGGACAAGAAGCCGAAGCGGGACAAGACGTTCCCGTCGAGCGTCGCACGGACGACAGCGACGGGCCGATCTTCGGTGCGGAGTCCGCGCTCCCTCCGAGCGTCGAGCAGCAGCAGCCCGAGGACGAGGACGAATGCGATCCGGGCGAGCAGAACCTGTTCGCCGGCGGCGAGGCGAGCGAGAGCGCGGAGTCATAGCGGCGGCTGCACGGCACCGGATGTGCGAACATACCGCCGTGCCTCGCATCCGCCCGACCAGCCCGCTCGGCCTCGCATTCGGGCGCCTTCCATCTCTGGCGCAGGCTGCCGCCCGCTCAGCGCAGACAGATGACGCTGGCCGCGCGCACGCACGGCCCCAGGATCGCGGCCGCCGTCCTCGCAGCCCGCCGCAAGAAGCCCTAGCTACCCGCTTCGACCGAGCGCCTCGCGCACGATCCGGTCCTGCTCGACGCGGTGGGCGGTCGGGTAGCCCTCGCTCGGGCTCGCGCGCCACGGCCGGCCCGACGTACGCCACCGGGACGCCGTCCGGAGCCGCCGCTTCGAGCCGGTGTCGGATCGTCCGCCAGGCGCCCATGTTCTGCGGCTCCTCCTGCGCCCAGACGACCTCGCGGAGGTGCGGGTACGAGGCGGTCAGCGCCGCAGCCGCGCTCGACCGGGAACGGGTAGAGCTGCTCGATCCGGGCGACGGCGACGGAGCCCGCGTGCGCGCGCTCCTCGTGGCCCGACGATGTCGTAGTAGAGCTTGCCGGAGCAGAGCACGAGCCTCGTCACCGCGTTCCGGTCGGCGCCCGGATCGTCGAGCACCGGCTCGAACTGGCCCTCGGCGAGGTCGGCGAGCGTCGAGGCCGCCTGCTTCAGCCGCAGCAGCCCCTTGGGCGTCATCACGACGAGCGGGCGCGCGCGTCGCGTCGAGCGCCTGCCGGCGCAGGAGATGGAAGTACTGCGCCGCCGTCGTGCACGTTCGCGACGCGGATGTTCTCCTGGGCCGCGAGCTGGAGGAAGCGCTCGAGCCTCGCGCTCGAGTGCTCGGGGCCGTTGCCCTCGTAGCCGTGCGGGAGCAGCAGCGTCAGCCGTGACGTCTGGCCCCACTTCGAGAGGCCGCGCGACGAGGAACTGGTCGATCACGATCTGCGCGCCGTTGACGAAGTCGCCGAACTGCGCCTCCCAGAGCACGAGCGCGTCCGGCGCCGCGACGGCGTAGCCGTACTCGAAGCCGAGGCAGGCGTACTCGGAGAGCGGCGAGTTGTAGACCTCGAACGACGCTCCCGCGTCGGGGAGCGCCTGGATCGGCGCGTACGTCTCGCCCGTGCGCTGCGTCGTGCAGGACCGCGTGACGGTGCGAGAACGTGCCGCGCTCGGTGTCCTGGCCGGAGAGGCGGATCGGGATCCCGTCGACGAGCAGGCTCGCGAAGGCGAGCGCCTCGGCCTGGCCCCAGTCGATCCCGCCCTCGTGCATCGCGCTCGCGGCGGCGCTCGAGCTGCTTCAGCGAGCTTCTCGTTGCCCTGTGAAGCCGTCCGGCACGCTGGAGCAGCTGCTCGTTCAGCGTCAGCAGCCGGTCGGCCGGGACCGCGGTGACGACGGCGCCGCCGGTGTCCGCGGGAATCGTCCTCTCCTTGATCGGGCGCGGCTCCGCGATCGAGGCCTTCAGCTGGTCGTGCGCCGCGCGGAGCTCCTGCTGCGTCTCCTCGAAGAGCGCCTTCGCCTCCTCCTCGCGTGAGCACGCCGTCGGCGACGAGCTGCGCGGCGTAGAGCTGGCCGACGGTCGGCTGCGCGGCGATCTGCGCGACCATCAGCGGCTGCGTGTACGCGGCCTCGTCCTGCTCGTTGTGGCCGAAGCGGCGGTAGCCGACGAGGTCGACGACGATGTCGTGGCCGAACTCCTGCCGGTAGGCGAGCGCGAGCCGGATCGCCGAGATCGCGGCCTCCGGGTCGTTCGCGTTCACGTGGACGATCGGGATGTCGAAGCCCTTCGCGAGGTCGCTCGAGTAGCGCGTCGAGCGGCCCTCGTTCGGGTTCGGTCGTGAAGCCGACCTGGTTGTTCGCGATCAGGTGGAGCGTGCCGCCGGTGGTGTAGCCGTCGAGGCTGGAGAGGTTGAGCGTCTCGGCGACGACCCCCTGGCCCGCGAAGGACGCGTCGCCGTGGATCAGGATCGGCAGCGCGACGGAGGGGTCGTGGATGCCGGCGCCGCTCGAGCGGTCGGTCTGCTCGGCGCGCGTCCAGCCCTCGACGACGGGGTCGACCGCCTCGAGGTGGCTCGGGTTCGGGGCGAGCGTGATCGTCACCTCGCCCGACGCCGTCTTGCGCGTCCCGGTCGCGGAGAGGTGGTACTTGACGTCGCCGGTGCCGCCCTCGTCGTTGACGACGACAGCGTCGATCGTCCGCTCGCCCTCGAACTCGCGCAGGATCGACTCGTAGGAGCGGCCGACCGTGTGCACGAGCACGTTCAGGCGGCCGCGGTGCGCCATCCCGATCACGACCTCGTGGGCGCCCGCGTCCGCCGCGAGCTCGATCGACTCGTCGAGCATCGGCATCATCGCGTCGAGACCCTCGAGCGAGAACTGCTTCTGGCCGAGGAACGCGCGGCGCAGGTACTGCTCGAACCCCTCCGCCCGTGCGAGCGAGCGCGAGCAGGCGGATCCGCTCCTCGGGCGTCGAGCGGCTGGCGGTAGCGGCTCGACTCGATCGCCTGCCGCAGCCAGACGCGCTCCGCGTGGTCGGAGATGTGCTCGATCTCGTAGGCCATCGTGCCGCTGTAGACGGCACGGAGGTTCGGCAGCGCCTCTTTCAGCGTCTCGCCCGGGACATGGACGCGCAGCAGCGAGGCGGGAATGCGCTCCTGCAGCTCGGGCGTCAGCGGTGGGATCAGCCGCGTCTCGTCGAGCGCGGGGTCGCCGAGCGGCTCGGAGCCGAGCGGGTCGAGGCGCGCGGCGAGATGGCCGTGCATCCGATGCGCCTTGACGAGCGCCATCGCCGCGGCGACGGCGCCGAGCAGGGTCTCGTCGATTGCGGCCGGCTTCGCCGGCTCTGCGGCAGGTGCAGGGACCGGCGTCGGGTGGCGCGGCGACCTGGGCCGGGCCGCCGTTGGCGCCGTTGTCGCGCTCGAGCGTCTCGAGCAGGCGGAGCAGCCCCGGATGAGAGGCGACGAGCTCGCTGTCGCCGCTCTCGAACAGCTCGCGCCACTCGGGCGGAACCGCGTCCGGATTCTCGAGGTAGTCCTCGAGCAGAAGCCGCGCATACCCGGCGTTCAGCCCGTCGACGTCGTGCCCGCTCACATCTAGTAGATGGGATTCTCGGTGACGACCGCGATCGCCATCCCGACCGTCCAGCAGATCACGCCTGCGATCACGGCGTAGAAGGCGATCCGCTCGTTGCGGGCCGACATCCGGGCGGCGATCAGCGCGATCAGGATCGCGAAGGGAACGATCCGGAGCGGACGCCAGATCAGCGCCGATCGCGCTCGCGAAGATCGACAGCGTCGCGAGGAAGCCCGCGACGGTGTCGGCGGTCGACCAGCGGTGCGCGTCGCTGCTCTCGTACGAGCTCACGACCCCAGCCTACCGCGAGCGTAGGCGACGCGTCCCGGCCTGCCCACGCGTCCGCCGCCGCGCGGCCCGGGACGGCCTCGGCGCATCCGCGCGTCCCGCCGCCGCCGCCAGTCGCAGTCGGGCTGCCGCGGCTGCACGGGCACGAGCCTCCCGGCTCCTTCGAGCGGCTGCGGCTCGGCTCGGACCGCCCACCAGACGACCCAGCAGAGATAGACGACCGGGATCTTCAGGATCACGAGCATGAACACGAGCTCCCAGATCACACCGGGAGTGTAAACGAGAGGTGGACGCGAAATCCCGGCGCCCACCTCTCGATCGGAGCGCGCTAGGGGCGTCGGCCGTGGCCTCGTCGACGAGGACCACACGACCGGTCTCCTTGCCCTTCGCGCCCTTCTCGCAGCGGGCGACCTTCACCCGCGGCTGGACGAGGACGCTCTGCTGCGCCGCCTGAGCCGGCGTCAGCGGCGGCGTCCGGCCGCCGAGCGCGGATCGCTTCACCTTCGCGAGCTTGCCGTTGCACTTCAGCGCCTCGCCATCCGGTCCCGCGACGTAGACCTCGTCGGCGCGCGGGATCGGGGGCATGCGTGGGCTGCTCGTGCCCGCGGGAGGCGGCGTAGCCGACTCCCAGCACCGCGGCCAGAAGTCCCGCGAGCCCGAGCAGCAGCAGTCGTTGTCTCATTCCGTCACCCCCTTCACGACCAGAGCCACTCGTAGTCGGTGGTCAGCCACCCGCCGAGCCACCCGCCGTTGTAGACGAACGCTCCACCCTGGACCAGGTAGTAGCCGCCGCCGCACCCGGTGGTGGAACGGCCGACGTGCATCTCGACGCCGCCGCCGTAGTTCCATCCCTGCGTGCCGCAGACCAACCACGCCCCGACGTTCGGGCCCCACTTCCACGACTCCCAGCGCCCCGCCAGGTAGCCGTGCGGCTTCGAGTTGCTGTACGTGCAATTCGAGACCGGAAAGTGGAACGGAGGCGTGTTCGTCAGCGAGCGAACGTTGACGGAGTTGTACGAGTGGGCCTGCGCCGTGAAGTTGTAGACGCACTGGTTCCCGTTGTCGTAGACGTTCCCGGACCTGACCAGGTTGTGGGCCTGGGCTCCGCCGGCACCCGCAAGCGAGACGAGCGCCGGCACGAGAGCCAGCGCGGCTCGCACGGAGAGCATTCGCATCTCCCAACCTCCTCTTCGACGACACCGTCCACGCTAGGGACGGGCATCGAACGGGTGGGAAACGGGACCGTGCCATCTTCGTCACGATGGCAAGAGACGAGCCTCGCGCCTAGATGTCCATTTCGGACAGGGGGTTACGGTGACCGCGACGCGGGAAAGACGACAGTGATGAGTCGCGAGACGCTCAGCACCGATGCTCGACGCCGGCGAGGAGGTCGGCTGCCTGAACCTGTCCGAGTTCAGCGCCGCGATCCAGGAGCTGGAGCTCGAGGACGAGGAGCTCGAGACGCTCTACCAGGAGCTCGAGGAACGGGGGATCAGTCTCACCGACGACTGCGGGCGCGCGACGGCCTCCGAGCGCGACCTACGTCAACGGCGATCTGGCGGCCGCGACGACCGACTCCCTGCAGCTCTTCCTCAACGAAGCGGGCCGCTACCCGCTCCTGACCGCCGCGGAGGAGGTCGAGCTGGCGAAGCGGATCGAGCGCGGCGACCGCGACGCGAAGAACCGGATGATCAACTCGAACCTCCGCCTCGTCGTCTCGATCGCGAAGAAGTACCAGGGCCACGGGCTCTCGCTGCTCGACCTGATCCAGGAGGGCGTGATCGGGCTGATTCGCGCCGTCGAGAAGTTCGACTGGCGCCGCGGCTACAAGTTCTCGACCTACGCGACCTGGTGGATCCGGCAGGCGGTGCAGCGCGGCGTCGCGAACAAGTCGCGCACGATCCGGATCCCGGTCCACATCGCCGACCGCGAGCAGAAGATCGGGCGGGCCGAGCGCGAGCTGATGGCCAAGCTCGGCCGGCCGCCGACCGACGAGGAGGTCTCCGCGGCCTCGAAGATCTCGCTGAAGCACCTGAAGGAGGTCCGGGAGGCTGCACGCGCGGTGACGAGCCTCGACAAGCCGCTCGGGGACGACAACGACGCGAACATCGGCGACCTCGTCGGCGTCGCCGAGGGCGGCGTCGAGGAGGAGGTCGAGGTCAGCCTCACCGAGTCGACGCTGCACAAGGCGCTCGAGAGCCTGCCGGAGCGCGAGCAGACGGTGCTCGGCCTCCGCTACGGCCTCGGCGTGGAGGAGCCGCAGTCGCTCGAGGAGATCGGACGGCGGCTCGGGATCACGCGCGAGCGCGTCCGCCAGATCGAGGCGACCGCGCTCGAGCGGCTCGCGGTCTCGCGCGAGATCGAAGCGCTTCGCACCGCCGCCTGAGCCGCAGAAACAAGCCAGAAACCGCGCTAACACCGTCCTCACACGGGGTCGCTACCCTGTTGCACTCCATATCATTTGCAAAGGAGATGCCCGTGAGACGAGTGACGCAGCTCTTCCTCGTCGCGGCCCTTGCAGCGCTGCTTTCACCGGCGGTCGCAAGCTCGGCGCCGCGGATGTATGTCGGCTTCCACGACGATGTTGCCTTCCGCTGGAATCCGAATCGAACCCAGGTGCTCGACCAGGCGCGTGCCGCGAACGCCACGATCGTGCGCACGCTGGTCGACTGGTCGAAGACCGCGCCGACCCGGCCCGCCAACGCGGCCAACCCCTTCGACCCGGCGTACCGGTTCTCCGACATCGACGAGCTCGTCCGCAACGCGCAGCAGCGCGGTCTCGAAGTGATCATCACGATCTGGGGCACGCCCAAGTGGGCGAACGGCGGCAAGACGCCGAACAACGTCCCGACGCGGGTCGCCGACCTGCAGAACTTCTCCCGCGCCGTCGCGGCGCGGTACTCCGGCCGGTACGCCGCAGTACCCATGGGTCGGGCGCTACTCCGTCTGGAACGAGTCGAACCTGCAGCTCTTCCTCACGCCGCAGTTCGACGCCAAGGGGCGCTCGGTCGGCCCGCGGCTGTACGCGAAGATGTACGCGGCCGCCTACGCCGGGATCAAGGCCGGTAACTCCCGCGCGCAGGTCGCGATCGGGTCGACCTCGTCGCACGGGCGCGACAAGAACCTTGCCGGCAACTCCGACACGCACTCGCCCGGCCGCTTCGCCCAGCTCGTCGCGGCCGCCAACCCGCGACTCAAGTTCGCCGCCTGGGCGCAGCACCCGTATCCGACGCCGCAGAACCTGAAGCCGACGCAGAAGGTGAAGTGGCCGAACGTGACGCTGTCCTCGCTGCCCCGCTTCGAGCAGTCGCTGGACAAGTGGTTCAAGCGCAAGAACGTCCGGATCTGGATCACCGAGTTCGGCTACGAGACGAAGCCCGACGGCGAGCCGAAGGGCGTCTCGCGCGCCCAGCAGGCCGCGTACACGACGCAGGCGATCGGGCTCGCGAAGAAGGATCCGCGCGTCGACATGTTCGTCTGGTTCATCTTCCGGGACGACGAGACGAGCGTCTGGCAGAGCGGCCTGCTGACGAAGAGCGGCGCCGCGAAGCCCGCGCTCGCCCGCTTCCGCTCGGCCGCGAAGTCCGTCGACGCCAGGAACCCGCTGGTCAAGGTTCGCGGCGGGGTCGCCTCGCCGACCGTCGCCGTGCCGCTCCGAGAGCTGGCGGCGAACGCCCGCTCCGGTGACACCGTCGGGATCAACTTCCGCGTCTTCCTGCGCGGGAAGCAGGTCGCGGCCGGCCAGCCGGCGACGAGGCTCGGCCCGGACGCGATCGCCCGCTTCCGGCTGGCGGGCTTCAAGCCCGCGAAGCGCTCGACGTACGTCGTGCGCCTCGACGCCAACACGGCCAACGGCGGCGCCGCCTCGCGCGAGCTCACGATCGTGGCCAGCTGAGCTCGTTGACGGCCCAGGGGTCTTCGCGCGATGAGCATCCGCTCCGGCGGATGCTCAGCTTGCGCTGACGGCACAGCGCTCATCCCGCGGTCTACGATCGCGGGATGAGCGCCACCGTTCGCGTCGGCACCTGCTCGTGGGCCGACGAGACGCTGACGAAGGTCTGGTATCCGAAGAACGTCCGCTCGGGCGAGGCGCGGATCCGCCACTACGCGGAGCGCTTCGACACCGTCGAGGCGAACTCGACCGTACTACCGCCTTCCGGACGCGGAGCTCGTCGCCAACTGGGCCGAGCGGACTCCGGCGGACTTCACGATGCACGTGAAGGCGTTCGGGTTGATGACACGCCATCCGGTCAAGCTCGAGTCGCTGCCGGAGGACCTGCGCGAGGTGATGCCCGTGGACGAGCGCGGCCGGGTCGACCGGCCGCCACGGGAGCTCCGCGCGGAGGTGTTCCGCCGCTTCCACCGGGCGCTGGAGCCGCTGCGCGAGCGCGGCAAGCTCGGCGGAGTCCTGCTCCAGTTCCCGTCCTACGTCGTCTACAAGCCGATCTCGCTCGACTATCTCGCCTGGGCGGTCGAGCAGCTCGACGGCGACGAGGCGCTCGTCGAGTTCCGGCACCGGAGCTGGCTCGACGAGGAGAACCGCGAGCGGACGCTGGCGTTCCTCGAGTCGATCGGCGCGACGTACGTGATCGTCGACGCGCCACGGACGGACGCGAAGAACCTCGTCCCGACGGTGATCGGGAGGACGAGCAACGACGGCCTACGTCCGCTTTCACGGCCGCAACGCCTCGACCTGGAACAAGCGCACGGGCAGCGCGGCGGAGCGGTTCGACTACCTCTACTCGGAGGAGGAGCTCGCAGAGTGGGTCGAGCCGCTGCGCGAGCTCGCCGGCGAGACGGAGTCGGTCTACGCGATGTTCAACAACAACGGCCGCTCGGCGATGCCGTCGACCGGACTCGAAGGGCTCGAGCCGGAGGAGGTCGCGGGCGATCCGGCCAAGGGCGAGGTCGCGCAGGCACCGGCGAACGCGCTGATGCTGAAGCGCCTGCTCGCTAGCGGATCTTGACGAGCGCCTTGCCGCGGTTCTCGCCGCGGAGCATGCCGATGAACGCGGCGGGACGCGTTCTCGAGTCCTTCGGTGACGTCTCGCGGATAGGTCAGCTTGCCGTCCGCGAGCCAGCGGCCGAGCCGGTGCCGAGGCCCTCGGGGAAGCGGTGGACGTAGTCGTGATCAGGAAGCCCTCGAGTCGGGCGCGAAAGACGATCACGAAGCCGAGGTTGCGCGGCGCCAGCTCCGGCTCGGCGAGGTTGTACTGCGAGACCTGTCCGCAGACCGGGATGCGCGCGCCGAGCGCGAGCCGGCGGAAGACGGTCTCCGACAGGGCGCCGCCGACGTTGTCGAAGTAGACGTCGACGCCCTGCGGACACGCCTCCTTCAGCGCGCGCGTTGACGTCGTCGCGCTTGTAGTCGATCCCGACGTCGTAGCCGTAGAGCCGCGTCAGGTCCTCGACCTTCTCCGCCGATCCGGCGAGCCCGACGACCGGGCCGCAGCCGGCGATCTTCGCGAGCTGACCGACGATCTGGCCGACCGCGCCCGAGGCCGCGGAGACGACGACGGCGTCGCCCGGCTTCGCCTAGCCGATGTCGAAGAGGCCGAAGTACGCGGTCAGGCCGGTCGCGCCGAGGACGTGCAGCGCGGTCTGGGGCGGCGCGAGCGCCGGGTCGACCTTCCGGAGCGTGCCGCCGCGGGCGACCGCGTAGTCCTGCCAGCCGAGCTGCCCGACGACCGTGTCGCCGGCGCGCGAAGCGCGGGTCCTCGCTCTCGACGACCTCCCCGACGACCTGTCCGGTCATCGGCTCGCCGACCTCGGTCGGCTTCGCGTACGAGCGCGCCGCGCTCATCCGCCCGCGCATGTACGGGTCGAGCGAGAGCCATTGCGAGCGCACGAGCACCTCCCCCGCCCCCGGCGAGGGCACGTCACGCTCGACGAGCGCAAAGTCCGACTCCTTCGGAAACCCCTCGGGCCGCGCCGCCAGCGTGATCTGCCGGTTCACGCGGCGAGCGTCTCACATTTCGTCGCTCAGCTCACCAGGTGGCAACCACCCGCGCCGGCCCGCCCGACCCCTGCTCCCACGGGATCACGCCGACGAACGCCGTCGCGCCCTCGGGCGGGATCTCGCCGAGATTGGCGAGGTTCTCGATCCCGAACCGGTCCGCGGCCAGGAGCGCCACGTGCGCCACGAACGCGGTCGCGTTTCCCGGATCGAGGCTGAGCGTGTCGACCCCGATCGCCGCGATCCTGCGTTCGCCGATCAGCCACTCGACTGCATCCTCGCTCCAGGCGGGGAAGTGCATCGTCCCCGAAGCGTCCGTGTTCCGGTACGCGGCCTCGCTCCCCGCCCGCGCGTCCCAGCCCGAGTTCATCGCGACGAGCGAGCCGCGCTTGATCTTCCCGTGCCTGCGCTCGTAGCGGCGCAGGTCGTCGGTCGTGACGACGGTGTCCGGCTCGCGCGCGGCGCGCTCGGAGATGTCGATCACCGCGATCGGAGCCATCAGCTCTTCAAGCGTGAGCTGCGGCGTCGTGCGGCCGCCGACGATGAAGTGCGCGGGCACGTCGAGGTGCGTCCCCGTGTGCTCCCAGAAGTTCCAGATCTGCCCGTAGAAGCCATTGACGGGCACGGTCACGTGCGTCTGGCGCGAGGGCCGGGGGACGCCGGGGAACATGGGGATCCCGACGCGGAAGAGATGCGTCAGGTCTTGTGCTTTGTTTCCGCCACCGCGCCGCCCGGCCGCGAGCGCGCCGCCCGGAAGCGCCGCTGCGAGCGCGGCACCCGCGCCCGCGAGCAGCGCCGAGCGCCGGTCGAGTCGCGGACGCCGTTGCCTCCTCCTCCTGCTCGACCTGGCTGCGAACGGCCTCGATCGTCCCTGGGACGCACATCGAATCCTCCCTCTCGAGTGGTCTCCGCTATCGAAGCTCTACCTCCAGGCGCCTGTGTTCAAACAGGCCCGAACGGCCGCCTTCGACCGCGGCCACGCCCCTCGCAGCTTCAGGGGTCTTTCGCGCGTCACAGGATCTGCTCCTGCAGATCCTGTGACCTGCGCTAGCAGTGGAGCCAGCCGGGCTCGAACCGGCGACCTTCGGCTGCCAGCCAGACGCTCTCCCAGCTGAGCTATGGCCCCTGGGTCCCGGGGATTGTAGCTAGGCCGTCGCCGCTTCGACGTCGACCGCGGGGACGTCGCCCCAGAGATCCTCGAGCCGGTAGAAGGCCCGCGTCTCGGGGGTGAAGACGTGCAGGACGACGTCGAGGTAGTCGGCGATGATCCACTCCGCTTCCTGTTGGCCGTCGACTGCGCGCGGGAGGATCTTGCCGTCCTGCTTCAGCTGCCCGTGCACCTCGTCGAAGATCGCCTTCGTCTGGCGGGCGTTGCGGCCGGTCGCGAGCACGAAGAAGTCCGTGTAGACGCACACGGGCCTCATGTCGAGAATGACGACGTCTTCTGCCAGCTTCTCGCTCGCGAGAGCGGCGATCCGGCGTGCTTGTTCGAGCGAAGTCAGAGCTTTCAGTGTAGCCACGAAACCCGGACGTCAACGGCGGCGGTACAGGCCGTGCTCCTCGATGTAGCGAGCGACCGTGGGCGCGACGAGGCCGTCGAGCGGCTCGCCGGAGCGCGCCCGCCGGCGGATCTCGGACGAGGAAACCGGATACGGCTCGAGATCGAAGAGCTGAATGCGCGGCGAGGCGGTCGCCGGCGCGTAACCCGGGCGCGTGGCGACCCCGAGCCGCGCCAGCTCGAGCAGCCGCTCGGGGCTCTTCCAGGTCGGGAACGCGACCAGCTCGTCGGCGCCGACCAGGAAGATCGGGTCGTCGTAGCCGGCCGCTTCGAGCGCGTCGACGGTGTAGCGGTGCTCCTCGAGCTCGACCGTCGCGTCGAGCTCCGCAAACGCGAGCCGAGCCATCGCGAGGCGATCGGCGGCGTCGGCCTCCGAGTGCTTGTGCGCGGCGTCGACGACGACCGCAACGTGGAGGTCGTCGATCCCGAAGCGCTCCACCGCAGCCCGCGCGAGCGCGACGTGGCCGAGGTGCGGCGGGTCGAAACGGCCGCCGAGGATGCCGATCTGGGTCGTCATTGCGACGACGGCCCGTCGTCGATGCGCCCCGGGTGGTGCGAGGCAAGGACGCAGGGAGCGTCGATAGCAGCGCTATCGACGCGACTGAGGACGCCGCCTCTCGCCGCCGGGGTGGCTCGACGACTCGGCGCTTCGGCGCGATGGCGACCCAGATCGGCATCACTGCCATTCCAAGGTCTCCTCGCCGATCTCGACCTCCTGCCCCTTGCGGGCGCCCGCCGCCCTCAGCACGGCCTCGAGCTCCTCGCCCTGCGGCGCCTCGCCGATGATCCGGAAGCCGCGGTCGGTGCGGTAGATCCGGTAGGTGCGCCGCGCCGGCGGCTGTGGCCGGTACTCGAGGAAGTCCGGCAGCTCCGGCGCCTCCTCGAAGACCGGCTCGGGCGCGGCCGGGCAGAGCCGGAAGAGCGCGAGCTTGAGCTCGTCGATCCCGGCGCCGGTCGCGCACGAGACCGGGAAGACGCCGACCACGCGCTCGTCCTCGACCGGGAACTCCGGCGCGCTCGAGGAGCAGGTCGATCTTGTTCAGCACGATCGCCTGCGGCCGCTCGTCGAGACCGGCGCCGTAGAGCGCCAGCTCGGTGTCGATCGTGCGAAAGCGCTCCTCGACGTCGTCCTCGGACGCGTCGATCACGTGCAGGAGGAGCCGTGCGCGCTCGAGGTGGGCGAGGAACTCGTGGCCGAGGCCCGACTCCCTCGCTCGCACCCTCGATCAGACCCGGGATGTCGGCCACGGTCAGCTGCGCGCCGTCCGGGGACTCGACCGTCCCGAGCACCGGCTGCGAGCGTCGTGAACGGATAGTCGGCGACCTTCGGCTTCGCGTTCGAGAGCCGGCGCAGCAACGAGGACTTGCCCGCGTTCGGGAGGCCCGCCATCGCCGCGTCGGCGAGGAGCTTCAGCCGCAGCTCGACGTCACGCCTCCCCCGGCGGCTCCCCCACCTCGGCGAAGCGGGGCGTCTGCCGGACCGGCGTCGCGAAGCGTGCGTTGCCGCGACCGCCCTGGCCGCCCCGGGCGAGGACGACGCGCGCGTCCGGACGTGCGAGATCGGCGATCAGGTCGCCCTCGGGCCCGTAGGCCTGCGTGCCGACCGGGACGGCGAGCTCGATCGTGGCGCCGTCGGCGCCGTGCTTGCGCGCGCCGCGGCCGGGCTCGCCCCTGCCCGCCTTGAACTTCGTCTTCGCGCGGAAGAAGGAGAGATCGCGCAGGCTCGTCGTCGGCGACGAGGACGACGTCGCCGCCACGGCCGCCGTCGCCGCCGTCGGGCCCGCCCTTCGGCACGTGCTTCTCGCGGCGGAAGCTCAGGCCTCCGTCGCCGCCGCGGCCCGCCAGCACCTCGATGCGGGCGCGATCGTGAAACATCGGAAGCTAGTTCTTGGTCGGTATCGGTCTCGGCGACCGAGATGAAGCGCTTCTCGCCCGAGGTGCGGAACTCGACGGTGCCCTCGCGCTTGGCGAAGATCGTGTCGTCGCGGCCGATGCCGACACCCGCGCCGGGGCGGAACCGCGTCCCGCGCTGGCGGACGATGATCATGCCGGCCTTCACCTTCTGCCCGGCGAAGATCTTGACGCCGAGGCGCTTCGCGTTCGAGTCGCGGCCGTTCCGGGAGGAGCCGAGGCCTTTCTTGTGAGCCATTAGTCGCTCTCCTTCTCTGCCAGGGCCGACTCGAGCGCGGCCACCGCGCCCTTGCGCTTGCCGTGCGCCTGCTCGTACTCGAGCGCGGCCTCGAGCATCGGGCGGTTCCAGTCCGCCGACTGCTGCTTGATCTGCGCGACGGTCAGGTCCTCGTAGCCGGCCGGCATGCCCTTGACGCGATCGTCGGCGGCGGGTGCAGCGGCCTCGGCCTTCTCGGCCTTCTTCGCCGGCGCCGGCTCGCTCTTCTTCGCAGCCGCCTTCTTGGCGCCGCCGATCGACTCGATCTCGATCTGCGACAGGCTGGCGCGGAAGCCGGTGTGCTTCTTGTAGCCGTTCTTCGGCCGGTACTTGCCGATCCGGATCTTGTCGCCCTTCACGTCCGCGACCACGCGCGCCGTCACCGTCGCGCTCGGCGAGAGATCGGTGTTGCCGTCCCCGCCGATCAGCAGCACGGTCGGCTGGAACGTGTTCCCAGCGCCGTGCTTGAGCCGGTCGAC
Source organism: uncultured Gaiellaceae bacterium (assembly GCA_963738795.1). GTDB lineage: Bacteria > Actinomycetota > Thermoleophilia > Gaiellales > Gaiellaceae > Gaiellasilicea. Next base: position 536,539 of record CAVTXQ010000005.1, read on the forward strand.
GAGCAGCTTCTCGCCCTCGTGGACGCGGTACTGCTTGCCTCCGACGGAGATGATCGCGTAAGTGTTCATCGGTAGTTAGGCGATAAAGCGCAGAAAAACGCGGGCATGACCCGCGAGCCGTGGGATTGTAGCGGCTAGCGGTCCAGGTCGTCGAGCCATTCCGACATCGGCACATAGTCGTCGGTGGCCGGCTCGCCGCCGTTCGGGGACGTCTCGGCCTGGGCCTCCGCGGCCTGAGCAGCGGGCTCGGCGCCGTTGTCGGCGGCCGCGGCGGCCGGCTTCTTCCGGTTGCGTCCGCCGCGAGAGCCGCGGCGCGTCTTCTTCTTCACGGGCGCGGCGGGCTCGGTCGCCGTCCGTCTCCTCCGCGACGGCCGCCGCGACCTGCTCGGCCGCCTCGTCCTCGCCGTCCTCGGCGGCTCGGCTTCGGCTTCGGCGTCCGCTTCCGCGTCGGCTTCGCGTCGCCGAGCTCGAGCTCGGGGACGTGGATCCGCGGCGACGCCGGGGACGACTCCTCTGCGTCTGCGTCGAGATCGGCGTCGGCAGTGGCGTCGCCCTCCGGCTCACCGGCGTCGGCACCGTCGGTCGCCGTTGCAGGCTTCTTCTTCCGGTTGCGGCCGCCGCGCGAGCCGCGGCGCGTCTTCTTCTTGACGGGCGTGGCCTCGGCGCCCTCGGCCGCAGCCTCGGTCGCCTCCTCCTGCTCGTCCTCCGCGCCGGCGTGCTCGTCCTCGACCTCGACCTCGACCTCGACGTCGCCGACCTCGAGCGTCTCGACCGCGGCCGTGGCCTCGGGCTGCTCGTCCGTCTCGGCTGCCTTCTTGGCGCGGCTCGGCGCGCGCGTCGGCTTCTCGGCCTCGCTCTCGAACGTGATCGGCTCCGCCGGCGCCTCGACGCCGTTCAGCGCCGTCGCATAGGCGACGCCGTCGAGCACGCGCTCGACGCGCACCTTTGCCTTCTTGCCGACGAGCTTCGCGGCGCCGCCGACGACGACGTCGATCCCGTCGAGCTTGCCGACGGCGGAACCGGCGTCGTGCTTGTCCAGCTCGACCAGCTTCAGGTCGACCTCGGTGCCCTCGGCGATCGGCGCCGGCGGCTGCAGGTCGGCGAGCTTGCCCTCTGCGAGCACGGCGGCAGTGGTCGAGCGTGCGCCCCCTCCTTGGGGACGAGGAAGAAGCGCTTCTTCGACGCCTCCTCGATCTCGGCGAGGCGCGAGCCGCCCTTGCCGAGCAGGAGCGACATCGTCTTCGGGTTGACCTCGACCTGGAACGCCTGGGCGCGGGAGCCGGCCGCCAGCGTGCGCAGGCGCCGCTCGACCTCGAGCGCGGCCGACGCTTCGGAGACGACGATGCCGTCGCCGGCGCAGGTCGGGCACTTCTTGGTCAGGATCTCGCGTGGCCCGTCGGTGACGTTCTGGCGCGTCATCTCGACGAGGCCGAGCGGGGAGATCTCGACGACGTAGGTCTTCGTCCGGTCGCGCTCGAGCTCGGTGCGGAGCGCTTCCTCGACGGTCGCCCGGTTCTTCGGGTTCGCCATGTCGATGAAGTCGATCACGATGATCCCGCCGATGTCGCGCAGCCGCAGCTGGCGCACGACCTCCTTGACCGCCTCGAGGTTGTTCTTCGTGATCGTGTCCTCGAGCCGGCCGGTCGAGTTCTTCGAGCGCGAGCCGACGAAGCGGCCCGTGTTGACGTCGACGACGGTGAAGGCCTCGGCGTAGTCGAAGATCAGGTAGCCGCCGGAGGGAAGGTCGACGCGCCGGTTCAGGGTCGAGCGGATCTCGGCGTCGACGCCGGTCCCCTCGAACAGCGGCGTCTTCTCCTTGTAGCGGTGCACGCGCTCGAGCATGTGCGGCGAGGTCTTCTTCAGGTAGCCGACGATGCGCTTGTACGTGCGCTCGTGGTCGATCTGGGCGCTCTCGAAGTCGCCGGCGAAGAGGTCGCGGACGATCCGGAGCGGCAGCTCGGCCTCCTGGTAGACGAGCGACGGCGCCTTCGCGGTCTTCGCGCGCGCCTGGATCGTCTTCCAGAGCCGCTGCAGGAAGACGAGGTCGCGCTCGACGTCCTCGGCCGAGGCGCCCTCCGCCGCGGTGCGGACGATCACGCCGCCCTCCTTGACGTCGAGCTTCTTGATGATGTCCTTCAGGCGCGTGCGCTCGGCGTCGTCGAGCCGGCGCGAGACGCCGAGGCCCTCGCCCTGCGGCACGAAGACGAGGTAGCGGCCGGGGAGCGAGATCTCGGTCGTCAGCCGCGCACCCTTCGTCTTCATCGGGTCCTTGACCGCCTGGACCATGATCTGCTGGCCGCGGGCGATCAGGTCGGTGATCTTCTTGCCGTGCCGCTTGCCCTCGAGCTCGGGCACGACGATCTCGTCGACGTAGAGGAAGCCGTTCTTCTCGAGGCCGATCTCGACGAACGCCGCCTCCATCCCGGGCAGGACGTTGTCGACGGTGCCGAGGTAGATGTTCCCGGCGATCGAGCGCCGCTCGGGCCGCTCGAGGTACACCTCGGCGACGCGGTCGTCTTCGAGAATGGCGACGCGCTGCTCGCCGATGTCGACCGAGATCAGAAGCTCGCGCTTCGCCTTCGGCAGCGGCGCCCGCTTCTGCGGGACGCGGCGGCGGTTGCCCTGCTGGTTCGCCCGGCGCTCCTGCCGCTGGCTCCGCTCGGCGGCGGGCTTGCGCTCGCGCCGCTGCGACGCGGGCTTCTGCTCGGGCTTCTCGGCCGTTGGCGTTGACTGGACTGACTGGGCCGGCTTCTCCGCCGTCCCGACGGCGCCCGGCTTCTTGCGCCCGCGACCGCCGCGGTTGCCGCGACGTCGCTTCCTCGGATCGGTTGCCGCATCGGCCGGAGCCGCTGCGGAGGTCTGCTCAGCCCGTTCGGGCTGTGGAGCGGGCGGGGCGACCAGCGTCGCCGGCTGCTCGGTCGATTCTTGCTTCTTCTTCCTGCGAAACCACGGGGACAAATGCTTCTCCTAGAGTGAGCGCGCGCAAAGACACGGCCGCGGAAGCGGCCGGTCGCGCGCTGCGATTGAGTGTGAAAACGGTAGGCATGGCCTGCTGAGAGGGTATCAGCAGGCTCATGCGAGCCGCGGTGCGCCTATGCGGCCGCAGGACGGAGCCGCGCCCGGCGCGCGCGGACGGCACGCAACCGCTGGGAGAGGCGGGCCCAGGCCCAGGGCTCGAGCTCGGCGTAGCGCGTCTCGTTCTGCGCCCGCGTGGCCTCGAGGTACTCGAACCAGGCGTCTGCTTCCTCGATCTGCAGGAGCTCTTCCGCGTGCTCGGAACCGACCATCTCGCCTCCCTCCCGTCGTTTCCAGAACCTTAGGACCTGGACCGGACGGAGCCGTTATCGGGTCGGAGCGCCTTCGGCGACCGACTGGAAGTACCGCATCGCCGCCTCGCCGAGCGCGCGCGTGCCGCCGTAGGCGATCCCGCCCTTGACGGCCCAGCCCCCGAACGGGATCGCTCCGAGCAGCTGGCGCGCGACGGCTCGGAAGCCGAATCCGGCCAGGACGGTCGCGAGCACCTCGGGCAGCCGCTGCTGGTCGACCTTGACTCCGTGCGCGGCTGCGATCCGGAGGACGAGCCGGATCTGGTTCAGGGTCAGCACGGGGAAGTCGGCGCCGGGGACGAAGATCGCGACCGCGAGGATCCCGTTCCGTGCGCGAGAACGACTCGATCAGCTGCGCGGCAGAGCGGCTCGCGGAGCACGGGTACGCGCGCCGCGAGCCCGGTGCCGGCCTCGCCGAGCCGGGCGGCCACGGCGGCGGCGATCTCGTCGACGGGAAAGCCCTCGCCGGGGCGGCACTTGACCACGTCGGTCGCGAGCACGTACGGGATGTCGAAGTCCTCGGTGCCGGTCTGGACGACGACGACCGGCACCTTGGCGCGCTTGGCGGCCTTCAGCTCCCGCTCGTCCTCTGCCGTGGGAGCGCCGGCGAGGAGCCGGATCAGGCAGCCGGCCTCCTCGACCCGGCCGCCGACGCGGACGGCTCCGGGCGCCGCTCCGCGCGAGAGCTCCTTCGCGAGCTGCTCCGCCAGCGGGCCGCTGACGGCCAGCGGCCGCGTCTCCTCGGCTGCGACGCGGAGCTCGCGCACGAGCCCCCAGACCGTCATCGGGCTGAGCGTCTTTGCCATCAGAACGCCCGCCTGCGGCCGAGGTGGCCGCGCGCGTGGATCGCCTGGAGCACGCCGATCGCGACGATGTTCATCACCATCGACGAGCCGCCGACGGTGACGAACGGGAGCGGGATCCCCGTCACGGGCGCGATTCCCATCGTCATGCCGACGTTGACGAAGACCTGGAAGAGGAACGCGATCACGATCCCGCCGGCGACGATCGCGCAGAACGCGTCGCGTGAGACGGTGATCACGCGCAGGCCGCGCCAGACGATCAGCAGGTAGAGGCCGAGCAGCACCGCGGCGCCGAAGAAGCCGCGCTGCTCGGCCAGCGCGGCGAAGACGAAGTCGGTGTGATGCTCGGGGAGATAGTCGAGCCGCGTCTGGGTCGCCCCCTGCACGCCGCGCCCGTCGAGCCCGCCCGAGCCGACCGCCGTGATCGACTGGGTCTGGTTGTAGGCGGTGCCGCCGGGATCCTCCTCGAGGTTCGTGAAGTTGAGCCGTGCGGCCTGGTACGGCTCGAGCACCTCGACGCCGACGGCGGGCAGGAACCAGACGACGCTGGACGCGAGCAACGCGACGACGCCGACCAGCAGGGCGAGGTGGCTCCAGCGGATCCCGGCCACGAACAGGCAGGCGACCAGCGCCGCGCCGTAGACGAGCGCAGTGCCGAGATCGGGCTGCTTGAAGACGAGCGCGATCGGGATCGCTGCCAGGCCGATCGTCTGCAGCACCACCTTCGGCTCGTGGAGCCGCCGCACGCGGTCGGCGAGGAAGCCGGCGAGCGCGAGCACGAACAGGAGCTTGCCGAACTCGGAGGGCTGGAACTGGAACGGGCCGATTTCGATCCACCGCTTCGAGCCGCGCGTCGCGTCGGCGAGCGGAAAGACCAGCAGCATCCCGGCGAGCGTCACGCCGAAGATCGCCTTCTGCGCACGGCGGTAGCGGTCGGGGTCGATCAGGAGCGCGACCAGGAAGCCGGCAAAGCCGAGCCCGGCCGCGATCGCCTGCCTGACGACGTAGTAGTTCTCGTTGCCGTCGACGTCGAAGCGGGTGATCCCGGCCACCGCCCAGAGCCCGTAGGCGACGATCGCGCCGACGGCGAGGAGGAGGATCCAGTCGAGCCGGCGCAGGAAGCCGACCACGTCTGCGTGCTCACGCGCGACCGGGCGGCGCGGGATGCGTACTCAATCACTGGCGACCACCCCCTGGCGCTCCAGCCTGCTCGCCGAACCAGTGCTCGAAGACCTTGAGCGCGGCCGGCGCCGCCACCGAGCCCCCGTGGCCGCCGTTCTCGATCACGGCACAGACGACGATCGGCGTCCGCTTCGCGCCGCCCGAGGTGACGTAGTCGTTGCCGTCGAACGGCCCCCACCCGCACCACCAGGCCTGGTCCTCGAGGTGGCCGACCGGGTAACCCGGCAGGTTGACGACCTTCTCGGCCGTGCCCGTCTTGCCCGCGACCGGCACCGGGAAGCTGCCGAAGACGCCCGACGAGGTGCCGTTCGCGTCGTGCGTCGCCTCGAAGAGGCCGTCGCGCACCACCGCGAGCGCGGCCGGGTCGACCCCGATCTCCTTCGGCAGCGCCGCCGGGAAGGTCCGCACCGGCACCGCCGGCTCGCCTTCCGCCGCCGGCCGCTCGGCGGCCTGGACGAGGTACGGGGTCACGAGCTTGCCGCCGTTGGCGAGCGCGGCGTAGAACCGAGCCATCTGCAGCGGCGTCACGTTGATGTCCTTCTGGCCGATCGCCATCTGGATCAGGTCGCCGGGGTTCCAGGCCTTGTCCCAGGCTGTCTGACCGACGCGCTTCCGCCACGCCGGCGTGGGCAGGAGCCCGGTCGCGTCGCCGCCGATGTCGAGCCCCGTCTGCTGGCCGAAGCCGAACTTCTTCGCCCAGGCCTGCATCTTCGTCCAGTAGGCCCGCTCCCGCTCGCCGCGCTCGAAGTAGCGGTTGCCGACGTCGTAGAAGTAGGTGTCGCAGGACTGCGAGAGCGCGGTCGCGAGCGACATCGGCATGTTCGTGTACGGGTTCCAGTTCTTGAAGCGCTGCTCGTCGAGGCCGTACTCGGCGTACGGCGTGCACTGGATGTACTCGTACGGCGAGAGGAGGCCGTCCGAGATCGCGGCCAGCGCCGTCAGCGGCTTGAAGGTCGAGCCGGGCGGATAGACGCCCGCGATCGCGCGGTTGATGCCCGGGTAGTTCCACTCCTTCGCGACCTTCTCGACCACGAGCGGCTCGAGCTTCTTCGGATCGGCGCGCCCGACGTAGACCGACGGCTTGTAGGTCGGATTGGACGCCATCGCGAGGACGGCGCCGTCACGCGGGTCGAGCGCGACGATCGCGCCACCGTTGGCGTTGAACTGATCGTCCTCGTAGGCGAATTCGATCCCGTCGCGGAGGGCGCGCTCGGCGGCGCGCTGCAGGCCCACGTCGAGCGTCAGCCGGATGTTGTAGCCGGGCTGCGAGGGCCGGCGCGGCTCGAAGCGCCCCAGCGGCTGGCCGAGCGAGTCGACCCGGAGCTGGTCGGTCCCCGGCGTGCCGCGCAGCCACCGGTCGTAGGCCGCCTCGACCCCGGTCTTGCCGATCTTCTCGCCGCCGCGGATGTCACGGTCCTTCGACTTCTCCAGCCGCTCGAGCTCCTCCGGCGACACCTCGCCGACGTAGCCGAGCAGCTGCGCCGCCAGCGCCTTGTGCTCGTAATCGCGGAGGTAGGTGCTCGTCACCTCGACGCCCGGGAAGTCCGCCCGGTGCTCGAGCAGCGTCGCCACCTGGTCCTCGTGCACGGCAGTCTTGACGAGGATCGGCGTCAGCGGATCGCCCTTCCGCTCCTCGAGCGCCTTGGTCAGCTTCGGCAGCGGCACGCGGAGGATCTTCGAGAGCCGCTTGAACATCGCATAGCGCCCTTCGTCCGGCAGGTCGGCGGTCCAGATCCGCACCGCCGTGCCGGGGACGTTCGAGACGATCGTCCGCCCCGAGCGGTCGACGATCGAGCCACGCTGGGCCTCGACGCGAATCGTCCGCAGCTGGTTGTTCTGCGCCGCGTTCACGTACTGGTCGCCGGAGAGGACCTGCAGCGCCCAGAGGCGGAGGAAGAGGATCGCGAAGACGATCAGCGCCAGCCCGGCGAGCACGCCGACGCGCAACGCGAGCTGCGGCGTGAACCGGTACGGCTCGGAGGTGCGCGGGTCCGGCGGCAGGAAGCGGCCGGACTTCGAGCGGCGCTCCGGGTAGTTGTTAGCCAAGGAGCTTCACCTCGGTCGACCCGGTCGGAGACGGACGAGCGGCCGAGCGCCGAGCGGCAGAGCGCGAAGACGGGGCGGGCGACAGCGAGGTTGAGCACGAGCGTCGGCAGCAGCGTCTCGAAGAGCGCGCGCCGCGCCGAGAGCTCCTCGCCGAGCAGGAAATGGAGCCCGTAGCCGACGTAGGCGATCGCGATCGTCGCCACGAGCACCGTCAGCAGCGGCGCGTAGCCGCGGTCGCGGCCGGTCGTCTCGCCGTAGCGCCCCGCCCAGTAGCCGGCGAGCGAGTAGAGCAGCGCCGAGACGCCGAGCGTGTCGAGCGTGAGCACGTCGACGAGCAGGCCGCCGAAGAAGCCGGCGACCGTGCCGACGACCGCCCCGCGCAGGAGCGCGACCGAGAGCAGCGACAGCAGGAGCACGTCGGCGACGCCGCCGGCGACGTCGAGGGACGCGAAGAGCGTCACCTGCAGCAGCGCGGCGACGAAGACGATTGCCGCGACGATCGCACTCTCGCTGAAGCTCAAGGCAGCTCCGGGGTCGCACGCCGCGGCACGAGCACGAGCACCGAGTCGAGGCCCGAGAAGTCCACGTCCGACTCGACCAGCACCTGCTGCCAGAGATCGGTGCTGAGCCCGCCGACGAAGGAGACGCGTCCGATCGGGATCCCCTTCGGGTAGAGCGAGGCAAACGTGCCCGGGGTCGACCCCGCGGTGACGATCTCGTCGCCGACGTGGACGACCTCCCGCTTCGAGACCCGGTCGAGCGCGAGCGAGTTGCCGGACTCGCCGTGCACGACGACGCCCGAGGCCCGCGTCCGGAGGTCGACGGAGGAGACGGCGCTCTGCTCGTCGGTGAGCAGCCGGACGCGCGCAGCGCCGCCGGTCACCTTCGTGACCGTGCCGACGAAGCCGTCCGCAGTGACGACCGCCGCGTTGAGCTTGACCCCGTCCTCGGAGCCCGCGGTGACGACGATCTCCTGCTCGAACGCAGAGGAGGGCCGCGCGATCACCTCGGCGGCGACGCCCTTGTAGTCCGCGGGGAAGGAGGGCGAGTCGCGGTACTCGAGCAGGCGCTTGAGGAGGACGTTCTGCTGCAGCGCCGACTCGTTCTGGATCACCTGCTGCTGCAGCAGCTCGTTCTCGGCCCGCAGCTCCTCGTTCTCCGAGCGCGCGTTGAAGAGATCCTTCGTCCAGCCGTAGGCATCGCGGAAGGGCCGCGCCACGCGTTCCACGGCGACCTCGAACGGCTGCAGCGCGCTTGCGACCGCGCCCTGCGCGTCGTGCAGCGGCCCGTCCGAGCTCTCGCGGAAGGAGGCGGTGATCAGCGCGAGCGCGAGCAGCACGACGATCCCCAGCACGATCCGGCGCCTGAGGGCACTGGTGCTGCGGGAGGAAAGCGAACGCGGGGCGGGACGCCGGACGGGAAGGCCCAGCACCGCCGATCTTGCGGAGCGGTGGCGTGGCACGGAGCGGCTCATCTTAGCGCCCTCTCAGGAGGCCGCTCGTGGCGATGAGTGCTAGTAGCGGCCTCGGCCGTTGCGCCGGTTGCGCGCGCGGGCGGAGCGGTGGATCGCCTCGAACTCCTCCAGGCTGCGTCCCGACCCGACCGCGACACAGGTCAGAGGGCTCTCGGCGAGGTGCACCGGCATCTGCGTCTCGTGGCGCAGGCGCTCGTCCAGCCCGCTCAGGAGCGCGCCGCCGCCGGCAAGCACGATCCCCCGGTCCATGATGTCCGCGGCCAGCTCGGGCGGCGTCTTGTCGAGCGTCGAGCGGATCGCGTCGATGATCTGCACCACCGGCTCCTCGAGCGCGCGCCGGACCTCCTCGGAGGAGAGGATCACGGTCTTCGGCAGGCCTGTGAGCATGTCGCGCCCGCGTACCTCCGCCTGCACCTCCTCGCGCATCCGGTAGGCCGAGCCGACCTCGAGCTTGATCTCCTCGGCCGTCTGCTGGCCGATCAGGAGCTTGTACTCCTTCTTGATGTGGTTGACGATCGCGTCGTCCATCTCGTCGCCGCCGACGCGGAGGCTCTGCGAGACGACGATGCCGCCGAGCGAGATCACGGCGACCTCGGTCGTGCCGCCGCCGATGTCGACGATCATGTTCCCGGTCGGCTCGGCGACGGGCAGCCCGGCGCCGATCGCCGCCGCCATCGGCTCCTCGATCAGGTACGCCTGGCGGGCGCCGGCGGAGAGCGTCGCCTCCTCGACCGCGCGCTTCTCGACGCCGGTGACGCCGGAGGGAACGCAGACGACGACGCGCGGGTGCGCAAAGCGGTGCTGGTGCACCTTCTGGATGAAGTGGCGGAGCATCTGCTCGGTGACGTCGAAGTCGGCGATGACGCCGTCCTTGAGCGGACGGATCGCGGCGATCGTCCCCGGCGTGCGGCCGAGCATCCGCTTCGCCTCGGCGCCGACAGCGTGCACCTCGCCGGTGCGCTGGTCGATCGCGACGACGGACGGCTCGCTGAGGACGATGCCGCGTCCGCGAACGTAGACGAGTGTGTTGGCGGTTCCGAGGTCCACGGCCATGTCCCGGCCGCCGAAGCCACTCATCGAGCGAAAGATGCCCATACCAGCGAACCACTCTAGCCTGCAACCGTCGGAGGGTGGCCGTCTCGCGCGCTGTGCTCGTCGGCCGCAGCTACCCGAGGCCGTAGGCGCTCCGGCTCACGGGCTGGAAAGCCCTGCGAGCACCTGGTCGGCGAGCGTCGCTGCGAAGTCGTCGTCCAGCGGCTCGCCGCTGAGGAGGAGCCGGTAGAAGACGGCGCCGTGCAGCGCGTCGACCGCGAGCTCGAGGTCGGCGTCGGCACGGATCTCGCCCCGCTCCCGGCCACGCTCGAGCGCGGCCAGCATCGCCCGCCGTCGCGCCGGGACGACGTCGCGATGGAAGCCCTCGGCGAGCGCGGGATCGTGCTGCAGGTCCGCGACGAGCCCGGCGACGACCCGTGCCGCCCGGTCGGCTCCGCGAGGACGGCGACCAGCCAGCGCGAGCAGCGCGCGGACGTCCTCGCGCGTCGAGCCCGCTATCGGGGGGCGGCAGCAGCACGGCGTCCGAGCCGGCGAGGTACGCCTCGAGCACGAGCGCCGCCAGCGACGGCCACCAGCGGTAGATCGTCTGCTTGCCGACCCCGGCTCGCGCTGCGACGCCCTCGATCGTCAGCCGCCGGTAGCCGACCTCCGACGAGCAGCTCCTGGGTCGCCGCGACGATCGCCTCGTGGGAGCTGCTCGCTGCGGCGGCGGCCCCGCGCCGCCTGCGAAGCCTATCATGAGACGAGACGTATCGTCTCGTGATACTGTCTGCAACGAGACAACGAGACGCATCCGTCTAGAAAAGGAGGTCGAAGCTGACTGGACTGCTCCCCTCCGCGGCCCACTCGTGCTCGCCGCGCTCTGTGCCGCGCCGCTCGTGCTGTGGGCCCGCGCGGCTCCGCTCGGACAGCCGCTTCACCGGCTCCTACGCGACTCTGACGAGCATCGCCGTGCTCTGCGCGCTCGCCGGAACGTCGGCATTCGCGCTCAACCTCGTGCTCGGCGCACGGCTGCGGCCGGTCGAGGCGCTCTTCGGCGGCCTCGACCGCATGTACACGGCGCATCGCCTCAACGGCCAGGTCGCGTTCGCGCTGCTGCTCGGCCACGTCCTCCTCATCCTCGCGAGCCGGGCCACGATCTCACGGCGCGACCGCGCTCGATCTCGCTCGGCGCCGGCGCCGGCTGGACGGTCTTCGCCGGCGTGCTCGCGTTCGCCGCGATGACGATCGCGATCGTGCTGACGCTCTTCGTCCGGGTCGGCCACGAGGTCTTCGTCTACGTCCAGCGCACGTTCGGGTTCGTCTTCCTCGGCGCCACCTACCACGTCTTCACGACGGACGGCGCGAAGGCCCAGTCGTCGGCGCTGAACCGCTACCTGGCCGTCGCTCGCCACGCTCGGGATCGCCGCGTTCGCCTACCGCTCGCGTGCTCGGCAACGTGCTCGTGCGGCGCCAGCGTACCGCGTCACGCCGTGAACCGGCTCGACGACGTCGTCACCGAGATCGTGATGGAGCCGCGCGGCCGGCCGCTCGTCTTCGCGCCGGGACAGTTCGTCTTCGTCAACTTCCGCTCGCTCGCGCTGCAGCGAGCAGCTGCATCCGTTCGAGCTCTCGGTGCGAGCGACAGGTCTTCTCGTTCCGGGCCGGCGAGGTCGGCAACCAGTTCCACCCGTTCTCGATCACGGCCGCGCCGGGCGAGCGCGACACTGCGGGTGACGGTCAAGGCGATCGGCGACTACACGCGCGCGCTGCGCAGGCTCGAGCCGGGCGCAGAGCGCCGTCGTCGAGGGCCCGTACGGCTCGTTCTCGCAGCTGGAACGTGCCCGGCGCGCGGCAGATCTGGCTGGCGGGAGGGATCGGCGTGACGCCGTTCCTGAGCATGGCGCGCAGCCTCGGCGACCGCGGCGGGCAGTCGATCGACTTCTACTACTGCGTCGAGCACGTCGAGGAGGCGCACTTCCTCGACGAGCTCGAGGCGATCGCCAGCGCGACGCGACGACTTTCGCGTCACGGTCGTCGCCGCGCGACCGCGACGGGCTTCCTCACGGCCGACCGACTCGCCGACGAGCACGCCGACCTCGACTCCGCGCACGTCCTCATCTGCGGCCCGCCCGCGATGATCGACAGCCTGCGCGCGCAGCTCGTCGGCGCTCGGCGTCACCGGAGCGGCGGATCCATGCGGAGGAGTTCGGCTTCGCCAAGCTCGGCCGTGCGGGCTCGAGCCCGGCGCCGCCGCGGAGACGACGCTGTCGCCTTGACCGCACTGGTCGGCGCACTCTCGGCGACGGCGCTGCTCGTCGTCGTCGCCCTCGCCGTCGCGGCGTACGCGACATGAACGAGCAGCGCGCAACGACGAGCGTTCTCGTCATCGGCACGGGCGCGGCGGGCCTGCGCGCCGCGATCGAGCTCGCCGAGCGCGGCGTGCAGGTGCTCTGCGTCGGCAAGCGCCGCCGCGACGACGCGCACACCGTGCTCGCGGCCGGCGGCATCAACGCCGCGCTCGGGACGATGGATCCCGAGGACAGCTGGGAGCAGCACGCAGCCGACACGCTGCGCGAGGGCTACTGGCTCGGCGATCCGGCCAGCGTCGAGCTGCTCTGTCGCGAGGCGCCGGCGGCGATCGACGACCTCGTGCGGTTGGGGCGCGCAGACTCGCGCGCGAGGAGGACGGGCGGCTGACGCAGCGCTTCTTCGGCGCGCACCGCTGGCGGCGGACCTGCTTCGCGGGCGACTACACCGGCCGCGAGATCCAGCGCGCGCTGGTTCGCGCGAGCGCGCCGAGGTCGGCGTCGACCATGCGCGACGACCTCTACGTCACGCGTCTGCTCGTCCACGACGGCCGCGTCTTCGGCGCCTACGGGTTCGACGTCGACGACGGCAGCCGGTGGGTGATCGTCGCCGACGCGGTCGTGCTCGCCGCCGGCGGCCACACGCGCATCTGGCGCCGCTCGTCGTCGCGTCGCGACGAGAACACCGGCGACGCGATGCGGCTCGCAGCCGAGGCGGGGTGCCGGCTGCGGGACATGGAGCTCGTCCAGTTCCACCCGACCGGGATGGTCTTCCCGGAGGAGTCGGCGGGCACGCTCGTCACCGAGGCCGTGCGCGGCGAGGGCGGCATCCTGCGGAACGCCGCCGGCGAGCGCTTCATGGAGCGCTACGACCCGGAGCGGCTCGAGCTCTCGACGCGCGACCGCGTCGCGCTCGCCAACTACACCGAGATCGCCGAGGGTCGCGGCACCGAGCACGGCGGCGTGTCTGCTCGACGTCTCGCACCTCGACCGCGACGCTGATCCTGAGCCGCCTGCCGCGGATGTACCGGCAGTTCGTCGACCTGGCCATGCTCGACATCACGACGACGCCGATGGAGGTCGCGCCGACGGCGCACTACTCGATGGGCGGCGTCCGCGTCGACGCCGAGACGCACGCCACCGACGTCGAGGGCCTCTACGCGGTCGGCGAGTGCGCGACGGGCGTCCACGGCGCGAACCGGCTCGGCGGCAACTCGCTCGCCGAGTGCCTCGTCTTCGGCCGCATCGTCGGCAGGGAGGCCGCCCGCTGGTCGGCGGAGCTCGACGTCCACGTGCGCGACCGCGGCGCGATCTCGGCTGCGCGCGAGGAGGTCGACGAGCTGCTCGGCCGGTCGCGGCGCGGAGTTCGCCCGTCCGCTGCAGCGGGCGCTCCGAGACCTGATGTCCGAGTGCTGCGGCGTCGTCCGCTCGGAGGACGGCCTGCGCGAGGGGCTGAGTCGCCTGGCCGAGATCCGCAGGCACGCCTCCGGCGCTCGAGGTACGGCCCGACATCGCCGGCTACGCCGACCTCGCACACGCGTTCGACCTGCACGGCTCGCTGCTCGCCGCGCGCGCGACGCTCGAGTGCGCGCTCGAGCGGCGTGAGACGCGCGGTGCGCACAACCGGTCGGACTTTCCCGAGCAGGATCCCGCCCTGCAGGTCAACCTCGTCTGGGCGCCGGACAGCCGGTCGCGAGCGAACCGATCGGTCGACCGTCCGCGCCGGTGCTCGCGCTCGCGGGCGGCCCCGAGCTCGAAGCCGCGGGTCGGCTGCTCGAGCGACGGCTCAGCCGAAGGCGTAGGCGCCGGGGAAGCGCGCGGCGAGGACCTGCACGAGCAGCGCGGCGGGGAGGCCGACGACGTTCAGGTAGTCGCCCTCGATCCGCTCGACGAGGGCGGCGCCGCGGCCCTGGATCGCATATGCGCCCGCCCGTCCCTCCCACTCGCCGTGCGCCAGGTGCCGGGCGAGCTCGCGCGGCGTCAGCTCGCGGAAGGTCACGTGCGTCGACTCGTGCTCGACGACCTCCCAGCCCGGCGTGAGCAGGCACAGGCCGGAGACGACCGTGTGCGTCTGCCCCGACAGCCGCTCCAGCATCCGCTCGGCCTCGGCGGCGTTCGCCGGCTTGCCGAGGATCGCGCCGCCGACGGCCACGGCGGTGTCGACCCCGAGCACCGGCCTGTGCGCGCCGCCGAGCTGGGCGACGGAGCGCGCCTTGCCGCGCGCGTGCTCCCGGACGAGGTCGTGGACGTCCGCGTCCGGCGGGTCGTGCTCCTCGTACGCGGGGGCGACGACGTCGAACGGAAGGCCGAGCTGCTCGAGGATCGCGCGCCGCTGTGGGCTCGTCGACGCCAGCAGGATCGGGTCGACGACATGCGAGCTCACTGCTTCCGCGCCCTCCAGATCTCCTCCCACGGCCAGCGCTTCGCCCACTCCGGATCCGAGTGGTAGTACTCGGCCTTCTCGGCGTCGTCGGGCGCGTACAGCTCCTTGATCTCGATGACGTCGAAGCCGGTGGAGCGGAGGAGCGCGAAGAGCCCGCCGAGCGGCAGATGGAACTCCGTCGTGCCGTCGTCCTCCCAGTCGAGCCGGTTGAGGCCGCGCTGCGGCCGCTGCAGCCTTCCGTGCCAGCCGTCGAGCGCCGCGCACAGCATCGACAGCGTCGAGTTGCGCAGGAAGACGAGCTCGCCGCCGCGCCGCAGGAGGCGCGCCGCCTCCGGGATCCACCGGTACGGATCGCACCAGATCGACGCGCCGTATTCGGAGAGCGCGACGTCGAAGGACGCGTCCGGGAGCGGCACCTCCTCCGCGTTCGCCTCGAGCAGCGGGAACTCGATCCCGTTCTCCTGCTGCAGGCTCCGTGCCGTCTCGAGCTGCGCCGGTGTGACGTCGATGCCGACCGGGCTCGCTCCCCGGCGGGCGAGCCAGGCGGAGAAGTAGGCCGTGCCGCAGCCGAGCTCGACGACATCCTTCCCGGCAACGTCGGGAAGCGCGTTCAGC